>NZ_CM152743.1:1242500-1510000 GCF_056612775.1 Enterococcus sp. M-BR2 | reverse complement strand
TTGTTTTGAGCAGGACTTTAGATAATTTTATTAATATATGCTAGCATGCTTTTGTAAATAAAAGAAAGAGGGCGTTTGAATATGTATCTTAAAATTACAGATCAAGCACAAGAAAGATTACAAAAATATATTGATGAAGGCGCGACAGTTATTTTAGATTTAGATGATGGCGTGGGCGAATATTCTAAAATGGGTGTGTGCTCTTTAGATACTAGTTTCCGTTTACTTCTTCTTGATAAAGAACAAGGAAAAAATGATTATAAACTACAATTAGATAGTGATATTGGGGAAGTTTATATCAAAGATTATTCAAAAATGTACATGGATGAACACATGACCCTTTCTTTAGATCCACGTCTAGGTGTATTTACTCTTGAAAGTCCAAGTGGTTCTTTAGACAGCCATGTACAATTAGTCGATTTACGACCAGAAAAATTCTCTGGCATGAAACAATAATTTTCTCTTCATTGATCTATGATCCATAAAACTAGTCTCAATCGAGCTACATTGAAAAACATGACAACATTCTTAACTTGGTAAATAAAAAAGACGACACATTTTGTCGTCTTTTTTATTGATTAGCTATTTTCGATAAATGATCACATAGCTTGTGCTATTATTTCTGGCTTTTCTCTATTCAATTCATGTTTTCCGTTTTCGATAAACAGGAGACGGCTATTAGTTGAAACTTTATATAACCGTTTTGCTCCAGGCTTATTTGCATAATCTTTTGTACCGCATAAAATCAATTTAGGAAGTCGTGATGTATGAAGCTGTTTTTTGCAATCTAATGTTTTAAGTAAACGAAGTAGGGTAAGGCTTTGCTTTTTAGACAAACCTAATTTTTTAAACATTTTAAAAGGTACGCAGTAAAAATAAACATTCTGGAAAATAAGCAATAAGCGATCAGGAAATTCAAATTGTGGATCAGTTAAATCAATAGAGTACTCGGGGGCACTGAAACATCCATAAAGCAAGTAGCTCCGCTATCGGTTGTCAACAGGGACACTTACTTTAATGTGATTCCATTAATTTGGAGAATAAATGGACTTTCACTCTACTACGATGGTCATCCTGAAAGAATTATCAACCATCGGAAGACCTAACATTTCCTTTTCCAAACCAAATTGATACACAACAAACTCATAACTTCCCGGATCACTTGGCGCTTTGAAAGAAATCTTTCCATTTTGTGGAGTAATTTTATTGGTTTTAGAATCTTTCGATAACCGAATAGGGAAGTTAGAAAGACCATTTAGTTCAATTTGCTTGTTTCCTAATAAGGCAACAAGGACGTATTCCTCCTAATGACACTTCATAATTGCCAACTATCAAGATATCTTCATCCGAACTTTGACTTAATCTTTCAGCTTTTTCGATCAATCTCAGAGTTGCTTGATCAGTACCACCATATTCAGTAGTCGCATTTGCCGTGATACTTAACCCAAAGCTTCCCAATACAATTGTACATAGAACTAATTTTTTAATCATTATGTTCCCTCCTATAAAAAATTTATATTGTTACTAACGTAATTATCTCAGAACATGCCTTTCTTGATAAGAACTCACCAGGTTACATCAATGTAAATCATTGGCTTCGTTAAGGTAACTAGCAGTTGATTTTGGGAGTACATGACTTTTATTAACAAAAATATTTAGAAGGAATTGGATCCAAAGAAGAAGTAAAAGCTCAGGAAAAAATAAGCTCAACTGTACTTGAGCTCGTATTATCAGATAGTATGGACATGAAGGAGCTGACCTATATTAATGAGGAGGAGAGGAAATACATTTAATAGTTGAAGAAATTGAGCGTCTGGGTAGAGTTGGTGCTAGAACTTATCGTTTCTCTAAAGCTTCTTCTGGAAATTGGCCCGTTTCCTATGACGTTCGTGTAAATGGCAGACAGCATATTATATCTACCTCGGATTTAAGTATTTCAGTACCTAGAGGGAATATTATTTCTAGAACTTTAACCCATAATAATAAACGGATGATTTCTAATGGTCAACTAGTTGTAAACTAAACAAGAGGTAATGATTATGGAATTAGCAGTGAAATTAAAGGATTCATAGAAAGAAGAGAGGGGTTTTTCAAGAAGATGTTGCAGAGCCGTTAAATATTACGCGACAATAAGAGTCGAGCAATCGATTGGATGAATTTTTTTATTCGCAGACTAACTGAAAAATTCTTTTTTTGTTTAAAATAAAAACAGTTTTGTGGGATTTTCGTGGCATAAAATAAAAAACAGCGCAGACACATGGTTAAACCAACATGTTGCACTGTTTAAGGAAGCCACTTGCCGGGCTTGAACCGGCGACCTCTTCCTTACCATGGAAGCGCTCTACCAGCTGAGCTAAAGCGGCATTATCATTAATACAAATAATAGGATAACGAATATTAATGTATTTGTCAATATATTTTTTATCAAAAAAATGTGTTTTTGTACTAATGAAACAATTCTTAGAAAAAAGTAAAAATAACAAAAAATGCTAACGGTTTCTTCGAGAATATAGTAAAAAATTTTAAAAAAAGTATTGCGTTATTTGAAAGAAATTGATATTATATTCATGTACTTGATTCCGGCATAGCTCAGTTGGTAGTAGCGCATGACTGTTAATCATGATGTCGTAGGTTCGAGTCCTACTGCCGGAGTAAATAAAGCTTATGCAAAGAAAAAGAAATCCAATCACTTGGGTTTCTTTTTCTTTTATTATTATGATGAATCAATCTTTCTGTTTTTGTCACGTATGTTGTAATCTTTACGAAAGAGTAGAGTTGGCTACTCATAATCAACCATACTTCCCATCATCGCTAAATACAAAATAAATCAGCATTCCTACACCAATCAAAGCACAAACTGCACCAAGAAAAGGAATGACATTCCCAAAGTTATCTGTATTCATAAGTATGCCACCACCCACAAACAAAAAGCCGCCAGCAATCAGGTTTTTCATTTTATTCATTCTCCTTTCTTACGTTATAGTATTTCCTTCTTTCAATGAGTATTTTGAAAGCTATCTTATTGTATGATGTTCTTCTAGACCTTTTCTTTATTATACAGTCCATTTTCGTTATCTCATAGGAATATTCTTTTTTATTTGAAAATTATTGTATACCGTATGACATTTTTCTTCATGAAGTTGTAAGTATATTCTCATTCAAATGAAAATTTCATCATAGAAGAGATTGTATTTCTAAATTCTTAAGAGTAAAATACGAAGTGTAACTTGGATTTGGAAGGATGATTGGATGAAAGCTATTACACCGGATATGACAACAAAATTTGACAAACAGTTTCAAGCAAATAACAAACAGCAGGCGTTGCAGCGGGCTGTCGTGAAGAACGGGATTACTGCTTCTGCTGAAAATATTTCAGCACATGTGGCGAATACACCAGTATTTTCTATTGATTTAGCTACAGGCAAAGTGGCTAATCAGATGCAATCGGGTCGTTGTTGGATGTTTGCTGCATTGAATACGTTCCGTCATAAAATGCTGAATCAATTCCATTTAAAAGAGTTTGAATTATCACAAAATTACACTTTTTTCTGGGATAAATATGAAAAGGCAAATTACTTCTATGAAAACATTATTGCAACTGGAAAAGAGGCTATTGATAGCCGAAAAGTGGCTTTCTTGCTAACTACTCCTCAACAAGATGGCGGTCAATGGGATATGATCGTTTCATTATTCCAAAAATACGGTGTTGTGCCTAAATCGGTAATGCCGGAAAGTGCGAATAGTTCAAATTCTCGAGATTTGAATAACTACTTGAACAAACTACTGCGTAAAGATGCAGTTGTGTTACGCGAAATGGTTGCTCAAGGAGAAACATTAGACGCTATTGAAGAAAAAAAAGAAGAAATGCTAGAAAGTATTTATAACTTCTTAGCCATCTCATTAGGAACACCTCCAAAAGAATTCGATTTTGAGTACCGCGATGAAGAACAAAACTATCATCTTGACCGAGGACTGACGCCACAAATTTTTTATGATAAATACATCGGTGTAAAATTAGATGATTATATTAGTGTGATCAATGCACCAACAAAAGACAAACCATTCAATCGTTCTTATACAGTAGAGATGCTAGGGAATGTCGTTGACGGGAAAGAAGTTAAATACCTGAATGTTGATATGGAAACTTTCAAAAAATTAGCGATTGCTCAGCTTGAACAAGGAGAATCTGTATGGTTTGGTTGTGATGTAGGACAATCTTCTACTAGAACCAGTGGCATCATGGCCTTAGATGCTTATTCGATGGATGATCTATTCGATACGGATTTCACAATGACTAAAGCTGAACGTTTGGATTTTGGTGAAAGTTTGATGACCCATGCGATGGTATTGACTGGCGTTGATTTAGTGGACGGACAATCAACAAAATGGAAAGTCGAAAACAGCTGGGGCGAAAAAGTTGGAAAGAACGGTTTCTTCGTTATGAGTGATGCTTGGATGGACGAATATACGTACCAAATCGTTGTCAGAAAAGATTTGTTGACGAAAGAGCAACTAAATGCGTTCAATGAAGAACCAATTATGCTAGCTCCATGGGATCCAATGGGTGCTTTAGCATAGGCAAATAGTTCAATAAAGAGTATGCTATAGATAAAAAGAGCTGGCTTAAGTCAGCTCTTTTTTATCTATAAAGTCCATCTCCTGATTTTTATGATCCCTGTGCTATAATTCTAAATAAAGGGATAAGGATTGGAAATAATCCTTTTATCATGAAACAAGTAGGATGACAAAATAGAATAAAATTGGGAGTAGGGGGAAAAGTCATGGATATCCAAACTGTTTTATCTGATCTGAAACTAAATGGGAAAGTGATTCCAGTTGTTGGCGGCGATGTGAATCAAACTTATCGTATAAAAACAGATCAACGTGCTTATTTTTTGAAAATCCATCCGAATGTAAAAAAAGATTTTTTTGAAGCAGAAGTAGATGGGTTAAAAGAGCTAGCTACATTCGTACGTGTACCAGATACCTACATGCTGGGTGAAACAAGTGAAGGCGCTTATTTGTTAATGGAATGGATCGAGCCGGGAAAAGGAGATCAACGAGATCTTGCTGTAGCTTTAGCTAAACTCCATCAGCAAACAGCGCCACAATTTGGTTTTCGAAAAGATAACTATCTAGGTACACTTATTCAGAAAAATTCTTTTGAAGAAGATTGGTGGATTTTTTTCTTTAAAAATCGGCTTGAAGCCCAGATTTCTTTAGCGGAAGAAACGAATCGTTGGAATGTACAGCGGCAAGAAAAGTATCTGCAATTTAAAGAACGAGTATTGAAATCGGTTGAACCCAAAAAGATCACTCCACGCCTCTTGCATGGAGACCTGTGGAGTGGTAATGTGTTCTTTGACCAGCAAGGACATCCAATTTTTGTCGATCCGGCTGTTTCTTATGGGAATCGGGAACAAGACATTGCAATGAGTCAGTTATTCGGCGGTTTCCGACCGGAATTTTTAGATGCCTATCAAACTATATTTCCATTAGAAGAGGGATGGGAAGATCGACTACCGATTTACCAGTTATATTATCTTTTGGCACATTTGAATATGTTTGGAGAAAGTTACGGTTCCCAAGTAGATCAATTACTAGAAAGTTTTTAAGAGGAGGGCGTGTTTTTGGCAAAGAAATATACCAAAAAGCATGAAGTTTCATATTATGAGTGTGACATCAATCAAACGATGACATTTCCTTCGATGTTAGGAGTAGTTATCAAAACATCTGAAGATCAAAGCGACCAGTTGGGAAGAGGCAGTGAATTCGTCAATAGCTTTGGACTGACTTGGGTCATCACGAATTATTCTATGGAGATTAATCGTCTGCCTAGAGTCGGTGAAGTAATTTCAGTAACGACTCAAGCCATGGAGTACAATAAGTTTTTCTGTTATCGGAACTTCTGGATCCATGATGAAGATGGGGAAGAATTAGTCAAAATAGAATCTGTTTTTGTATTGATGGATTTTGTGAATCGAAAAATGAGCAGTGTTAATGAAGAAATCATTGCTCCTTTTGAGAGTGAGAAGATCAAAAAAATCAAGCGTCAGGAAAAAATTGAAAAGATTGATTCGGGCTTCATGTTGCCATATCGTGTTCGTTTTTATGATATCGATAGTAATCAGCATGTTAATAATGCGATGTATTTTAATTGGATCATTGATGTATTGGGATATGACTTTTTGACTACGCATGTTCCAGAAAAAGTAATTATTCGATTTGATAAAGAAGTAGAGTACGGGAATGAGATCGAAAGCCATTTTGAACAAGTCCCAACCGAAAATGGTATCAAAACAAAACATGAAATCCGAATGCAAGAACAGCTGTATTGTGAAGCCAATATTCTATGGAAAAATAAATAAAAAAGAGGTTGTGACAGAAGTGGTCAGCTTCAAGAAATAAGAAGAAATTTACGGAAATTGTTTCTCAAATTTTTGTGAAATTTCGGCTTAGTTTTCGAAGAAGCTACTTTTGTCACAGCCTCTCTTTTTAAGTTTAGCTATCAGATATTGATGGTTAGTTTTGGATAAACGAAATCAATTCTTCGCCCGTCAAACCATAGTTTACGGCAATCAATAGTTTTAAACGTGCTTTTTGACTATTGATGCTGTTGCAGAAAATAATCCCCATTTCTTCTAGTTCTTTTCCTCCGCCTTCATAATCATAAACAGGCTCTGCGATTCCATTGAAACAACGAGAAACAAGTACTACAGGAATTTTTTGGACAAGAAGCTTTTCTAAAGCTGCTAAGGCTTGAGGAGGGAGATTTCCGGCACCTAAAGCTTCAATGACTAGACCGTCTACTTTCGTATGGGCGATTGCTTCCAATAAGTCTCCTTGCATCCCAGCATATGCTTTAACAATTGGGATAGTCCCATTTACAGCGGAAATATCCAGCCGCTTTGTTTCTAAAAGTTCTTGTAAGAATAAGATTCGATTCTTAGTTACTAAACCGATTGGTCCCAATGTAGGCGTTCGGAAAGTAGCAACATTTGTGGTGTGGGTCTTTGTCACGTAGCGTGCAGAATGAATCTCATCGTTCATGACCACTAATACACCCTTATCTACCGCTTCTTCACAGCTTGCGACGCGAATAGCACTTTCAAAATTATAGAGGCCGTCACTTCCAAGTTCGTTACTTGAACGCATTGCCCCAGTCAAAACAATTGGTAATTTGTCACCAATCGTTGTATCAAGAAAAAAGGCAGTTTCTTCTAATGTATCCGTACCGTGTGTAATCACCACTCCGATTATACCTGATTCATAAGCGGACAAGATACGTTCTTTTAATACCAACATGTGAGAAGGCATGATGTGTGGTGAGGGAAGATTGAAGATATCTTCAACTAAGAGTTCCACATGCTCAGGTATCGTGATTTCTGCATCTAATAACGGGTTTGCCACATCAGGACTAACACCGCCAGTGAGCATGTTTTCTTTCATGGCGATCGTTCCGCCGGTGTGCAGTACAAGTATTTTTTTCATTTTACAGACTTCCTTACGAATAATTTTGCATAGCCGTTAAATCTTATTGTATACTATATAAAAGAGTTTTGCTATCAGTGAAGAATAACAATAGCCAGACTTATTATAAAAAAGCTACTCTTACTTAAACGAAGAAGACTCGACCTTGACCTCTTAATGCACGGAGTATTTGGTTGAGTTTCTTTTACAAAAAAGTAGTCAAGAGAAAACAATTACGAAGGTGGTCGAAAATGATCAGAATCGGATTAACATCGTTTAAAGAACATGACAAATTAACTGGCAAAAAGAATAACACTCTGTATGAATATGCCGGATTTCTACCCTTAGTGGAATTAGATACTGCTTATTATGGGATTCCTCGAAAGTCCTCTGTTGAGAATTGGATAAACGAAGTACCTGAATCTTTTCGCTTTGTAGTCAAAGTCTATCAAGGGATCAGCGGTCAAGGAGATTGGAAGCCTTATTATCAGACAGAAGAAGAGATGATTACGCATTTTTTAGATGTCATGTCGCCAATGGTAGAAGCTGGAAAGCTTTTTTGCTTTTTAATTCAATTCCCCTCTTCATTCAAGTGTACAAAAGAAAATGTCCAATACTTGCGCAAACTTAGAAAGTGGTTTGAGGGTTATCCTGTTGCTGTAGAATTGCGGGACTATTCTTGGTATAGCGATGAATTTCTTGAACGTACGAGAAACTTTATGTCTCGAGCCGCTTTTTCTTTAGCCATCATTGATGAGCCGCAGCTGCTGAATACAACGATCCCTTTTGATCCATTTGTAACCAATCCGAACTTTGCTCTTTTTCGATTTCATGGCAGGAATGCTCAGGGATGGCAAGCAAATGATAAAGATTGGCGCAAAAAAAGAACATTGTATCGTTATTCAGAAAAAGAACTACAAGAACTAGCATGTGAAGTCAAAGCAGTTGATTCTAAGACAAAAGAGATAGGTGTGATTTTTAATAACAATTCTGGCGGGGATGCGGCTGAAAATGCATTAGCACTGCAAAAAATATTAAATATCCAGCCGGATGGACTTAATCCAACTCAAATGGATCTGTTTTAAGGGCTTATTTTATTCATGAAAGGGGCGAAGTCTATGATCAAAGCTATTTTTTTTGATATTGACGGAACATTGGTCACCAATCGTTCAAAAGCATTGGAATCAACAAAACAAGCAATTAACTATGCTCGGAAAAACGGCATTTTATGCGGTGTAGCAACGGGGCGCAGCCCAATAAAGATCAAAGAAATCATTGATGATTTGGAATTAGATATGTATGTCGTGTATAATGGTCAACTGGTTTTTACTGCAGATCGAACGATTATCGACCACCCTTTTGAACAAAAAGTATTGGAACATATTGTTGAATTTGCAGATGCTAACCATCGACAAATCGTTTTTGGTGCGAGAAATCGGCTAGATGGATCAACAACGATGCTATTAGGACAATCGATTTTTATCAAGCGGCTAGTCAGCTTTTTACCGCGTAAATTCCCGGTACGTCTGATGAAAAAAGTCCTCCAGCTTTTTAGCCCTCATCGGCAAAAGGACCGTTATGAAACATTAGAGATATTAAAAGAACCAATTTACCAATGTATACTGCTTAGTCCGGAGTCAGAACAGAAAAAGTTAGAACATCTATTTCCCGAGTGTACCTTCCAACGTTCAAATACGTATACTGTAGATATCATCCCAAAAGGTGGTTCAAAATTGCTAGGCATCCAAGCTTTCGCAAATGCTGTCGGAATTGAGATGGAAGAAATCATGGCATTCGGCGACCATTACAATGATATCGAGATGCTGAAAGGTGTAGGAATTGGAGTGGCTATGGGAAATGCTCAGATTGAAGTAAAACATGCCGCAGATTTTGTGACCCAATCAAATGAAGAAGATGGCATATACGAAGGACTGAAACACTTTGGTCTGATTTATTAGTCAATGAAAGAAGGAAAACATTAGTATGGAATCAGAGACACCTTTTCAAAAAGTAGAAGCATTTCACAAAATTTTTGATCCAAGAAGACCAGAAATCCCCACAGCTTTTACTGCGATGGAGGCTCATACACGTGCTGCATTCAAAATAGAAGAACTTGTTGAATTTGTTGCAGCTACCTCACCAAGTAAAGAACAACTACATGAAGCTGTTACTCTGCTACACGAAGCATTAGATAAAGCAGAAGAAAAAATACTTGATAAAACAGAGTGGGGAAGTGACCCACTGATTGAACAAGTAGATGCACTGACAGATATCCTTTACTTTACTTACGGTTCTTTTTCATTATTGGGAATAGCGCCTGATCGAATATTTGATATCGTCCATCAGGCAAATATGGGAAAATTGTTTCCAGATGGAAAACCTCATTATGATCCTGTAACAAATAAAGTATTGAAACCTGAGAACTGGCAGATGGAGTACGCGCCAGAGCCTAAAATCGCGGCAGAAATCCAACGACAGATTCAAGAAACTCTTGCTAGGAAAAGCTCTGCTGATAGGAGTGCATGCACAAACGAAACAGAGTGATCAGTACGTCACTATTTTTGTTATCTTTATACGATGAAAAACAAAAGATTTTCGTTTAAGTTAGTGAATGCATGAAAATAGTATGCTATAATCTAGAATAGATGTCTTTTGCACGAGAGACGTATTATTTGGATTTATGCCAAGCAGAACGCCATCTGTTGCATAAAAAGATGCATACTGAAAACGGAGGAACCATAAATGGGAAATAATGTTATCATCGGAATCGTCATTGCAATCATTATAGTCGCCATTGTCGTCTTTTTGGTTAGTTACTTGATGAAGAAAAAAAACCAAGATCGATTGGATGCCTTAGAAAAACGCAAGGAAGAATTATTTGACTTGCCAGTGATTGAAGAAGTCGATGATGTTAAAAAAATGCATCTGGTTGGGCAAAGCCAAAATACCTTTCGTGAATGGAGTCAAAAGTGGAATGACATATCTACTTCCTCATTCGCTGAATTAGAAAGTCAAATTTTTGAAGTGGAAAACCTCAATGAAAGTTTTCGGTTCTTAAAAGGAAAAAAAGCAGTTGTTGAAGCAGAAGCAACAATGGACCAAATGGAGAAACAAGTAACGGAAATCCGTGAAGGTCTGAAGGAATTGCGAGAAACGGAAGAACGCAACTCATTAGCTGTCCAGCAGGCGCTTGATGTCTATGAAGAACTGAAAGAAAAAGTCAGAGAAGACGAGCATGAATATGGACCAGCTCTTTTTGAATTGCAAAAACAGATCAAGATGATCGAAAAAGAATTTACGCAATTCGTGACTTTAAATACTTCCGGCGATCCTGTAGAGGCCCGCGAGGTTTTAGATAAAGCAGAAAAACATACGTATGAAGTGGAAGCTCTGATGAAAAAAATTCCACCACTGTATGAAGATCTCCATACGACTTTCCCTGAACAACTTGAAGAAATCAGTGATACTTATGAGAAATTAATGGAAGAACAATATGTATTCCCTGAAGAAGATCTTGCTGAAGATATCGCAAAAGTAAGTCGAAGAATTGAAAATTCATTAGCCAATCTTGAAAAAACAGAAGTTGAAACGGTCGAATTCGAAAACCGAGAAACAGCTGATTTGATTGATTCGCTATATGACATCTTAGAACGAGAAATGGAAGCTCAAAGATATGTAAAAACTAACCAATCAACGATTGCAGAGTATATCAAACATACAACGAAGAATAACCGTCAATTATTGATTGAGTTGGATCACACCGCTCAAAGCTATACATTGAATCACAATGAAATTGGTCGTGTACGAGGTTTCCAAACTGAAGTGGAAGAAATGGAACGTCAAAATGAACAGATGATTCCACAGATCCGCCAACACGAAATCCCTTATTCAGAAGTGCGTACGTTCTATAAAACAGTCTTCAAGGTCTTAGAAGATATCGAAACGCAACAAGTAGAGATCGACGACTCATTACATGAATTGAGAAAAGGCGAAAAAGAAGCGCAAGAAAAGATCGATACATTCGAATTTAAATTGCGTAGTTTGAAACGTTTTGTAGAGAAACAACGTTTGCCTGGCTTGCCGAATGATTACCTAGAATTCTTTTTTGTTGCTACTGATCGTATTGAAGAACTAAGTGTTGTCTTGAATAAAATTCGAGTAAACATGGAGGAAGTCAATCGTTTAGTTGCTCTATGCGAAGAAGATCTAGAATTATTAGATAAGAAGACACATGATCTAGTAGATGCAGCAGCACTAACGGAGCAAATGCTCCAATATGCAAACCGTTATCGTCATACACACGAAGAAGTTCGAGAAGCGATTGATAAAAGTTACTATTTATTCAATAAAGAATATCATTATCAAGAAGCATTAGACGAAATTGGTACAGCATTAGAGCGAGTAGAACCAGGTGCTTTCAAACGCATCGAAGATTTTTATTTTAATCATCCAGACTTAGTATAAAGCAAAAAAGCAGCAATCATGCAAGAACAAGACAACCATCCGTCTTGTTCTTGTCTTTTTTTTATGTCTATCTGAAAGAGGAAACAAGTGAAAATTCCACCTGCTCTTGAAAGCACCTTGGACAACCGTTATAATAGAAAAGAATTTCAAAAAAGAGGGGTTTCTTATGATATATTTTGATAACAGTGCAACGACCCCAATCTTTCCGCAAAGCTTAGATGCATATGTAAAAACCAGTCAGCGGATTATTGGGAATCCATCAAGTCTTCATGATTTGGGCAATCAAGCTAATCGGTTGTTGCAGCAAGCAAGAAAGCAGATCGCTGATTTGATCCATGCAGAGCCAGAAGAAATCTTTTTTACTTCAGGAGGAACAGAAGGAGATAACTGGGTATTAAAAGGAACGATGATTGAAAAAAGAGAGTATGGGAATCATATGATCATTTCAGGAATCGAACATCCGGCAGTCAGTGAGACGGCCGAACAATTAAAAGAATTAGGAATCGAAGTAAGTATCGCCCCAGTAGATAAACGCGGATTTGTACGTGTTGAGGAATTGAAAAAATTAATAAGAAAAGAGACAGTTTTGGTCTCTGTTATGGCTGTGAATAATGAAGTAGGATCGATTCAGCCCATCCAGGAAATCAGTGATCTTTTGGATGATTTCCCTAAAATTCATTTCCATGTAGATGCTGTTCAGGCAATCGGAAAAGTACCATTCTCGCAATGGTTGACAGGGAGAGTGGATTTTGCAACATTTTCAGCCCATAAATTCCATGGCCCACGGGGAACTGGTTTCATTTATTGGAAAAAGGGTCGTCGTTTAGCACCATTACTGACAGGTGGAGGTCAGGAAAGAAATCAACGAAGTGGGACAGAAAATGTTCCAGGTATTGTGGCTATGGCTAAAGCTTTACGTTTATCATTAGAGATAAAGGAACAAAAACCTGAGCAGACACAACGCTTAAAAGAAGCTTTAATCAATGCGTTGAAGTCGTATGATAAAGTGACGATCTTTTCAGAAGGAACCGACTATGCGCCGCACATTTTATGTTTTGCTCTAAAAGGAATTCGTGGTGAAGTTCTTGTCCATGCTTTAGAGGAAAAACAAATATTTGTTTCTACTACTAGTGCCTGCTCCTCACGTAAACATATGGCAAGCAGTACATTGCACGCGATGCATGTACCAAATGATTTGGCTACATCTGCTATTCGAATCAGCCTAGATGAAAATAATTCATTAGCAGAAGTGGAGCAATTTATGATTATTTTCAAGCAGCTTTATAAGAAATTTTCTGTAATCAATTAAAAGAGGAGTGTTCTTGTGAAATACAGTGAAATTATGGTCCGTTATGGAGAGCTTTCGACAAAAGGAAAGAATCGAAAAAGCTTTATCATGCAACTAGCACAAAATGTCAGACAAGCTTTGAAAGAATTTCCAGAAATCAAAATCCATGCTGATCGCGACCGGATGCATCTTTTGTTGAATGGTGCAGACAGTCAGCTAGTTATTCCAAAACTAGCAAAAATATTTGGGATCCAAAATTTTTCTCCGAGTATTCGGGTAGAAAAAGATGTTGAAGTTTTGAAACAAGCTGTTCAAGACATCATGAAAGAAATTTATACAGGGAAAGAAACATTTAAAATTATCGCTAAAAGAAGCGATCACCAATTTGAATTGACAAGTAATGAATTGAATCAAACATTAGGCAATGCTGTTTTTGATATTTTCCCTCATATCCAAGTTCAAATGCGTCAGCCCGATATTCCATTACGTGTAGAGATTCGTCGTGACGGCGCTTATCTGTCGTATGAAACGATCAAAGGAGCTGGCGGGTTGCCTGTAGGAACAAGCGGAAAAGGAATGCTCATGCTTTCTGGCGGGATTGATTCTCCTGTTGCAGGATATTTTGCAATGAAGCGGGGAGTGGAAATCGAAGCTGTTCATTTTGCTAGTCCGCCGTATACAAGTGAACAAGCACTGCAAAAAGCAAAAGACTTAACAGCGAAACTAGCGCCTTATGTAGGAACAATCCATTTTATTGAAGTGCCATTTACCGAGATTCAAGAAGAAATCAAAAAATCAGTGCCACAAGGATATTGGATGACGATCACTCGTCGAATGATGTTGCGGTTGACCGATGAAATTCGCCGTATTCGTCATGGTCTAGTTATTTTGAATGGCGAATCATTAGGTCAAGTGGCTTCGCAAACCTTGCAAAGTATGGTGGCTATCAATGAAGTAACGAATACGCCAATCATTCGGCCTGTAGCGACAATGGATAAACTTGAAATCATTGAAGTAGCGGAACAGATCGATACATTTAATCTTTCTATCCAACCTTTTGAAGACTGCTGTACGATTTTTGCGCCTCCACAGCCAAAAACACGCCCTCAACTGGAAAAGGTCCATCAATATGAAGAGCGTTTAGCAATAGATGAAATGATCCAACGTGCATTAGCTGGTTTGAAGATGGAAGAGATACAAGCAGAATCTTCTAATGAAAAAACTGAAGAATTTTCAGAATTGCTATAAGTGGTTGTGAAATTAGTGTTTTGAACTAATGTCGAAGATTAGCTGATAAATGATAAAAAAATTTCCCATGAAATAGCGACCCAAATAGTTAATTTTTGGGTCGTTTTATTTGTCTCACACCCTTTTCCTTCCTACCTGTAACCTTGCTCCCGTGTTAGAAACATGTTACACTAAATATGTGAAATTATTAACAAGGAGCGTCGTTATGCGAGAAAAAACAGATACACTGCCAAAAGCAACTGCGAAAAGGTTACCTTTATATTTACGCTACTTAAAGATGCTGGATGACTCAGGCATAAGTAGAATCAAATCAAATGAGTTCAGCGAAATCACCCAAATTCCTTCTGCAACGATCCGCAGAGACTTCTCGCAATTAGGCGAGCTAGGCAGAAGCGGATATGGCTATGATGTCCCTTTCCTTATCGATGTATTCAATAATATCCTTAATACTAAAGAAGAAAAACGAATCGCATTAGTTGGATACGGAAATCTTGGCAAAGCATTGAAACACAACAATTTTAGAAGAAATGAAAATCTAAATATCGTGTGCGTCTTTGATAATGATCCAGCACTGATCAATCGAGTCATTGATGGAGAAATGATCTATCCGATTGATCGTTTCGCAGAGATAGCCAAAGCAAAAAATGTGACAGTAGCAATCTCTACGGTACCAAGTAAATATTCACAATCTGCTATTGATGAAATTGTCAAAGGGGATGTAACCGCTATCCTTAACTTTGCACCTGACCGAGTAACTGTCCCAGCTTATGTCAATGTTCAATACATTGATTTGACAACCGAGTTACAGACGCTTATTTACTTTGATGAGAATTACTCAGAAGTTTTTTCTTAGGAAAATTTGAGTAGGCTTATTGATCTTGCAAGGATCCGTCGTAATTCTTTCAAAAATTTTTTAATACTAAATGAAGTGGTTTTTTCACGACCACTTGTTGACTAAAAAAAAAAACATTGTAGAATGAAGCATAACGCTGAACAAGAGGAGTAACTGGCACATTCATTCTTAGAGAGAGAACTATCTGCTGAAAGGTTCTCAATGACAACCAGTGAAGGTAGCTTGGGAGTTTCTGTCTTGAATGGAGTAGAGATAGACGAGTCGTGATCGTTAACTCACTTGAGAGGCAATAATGATTGATTATTGCAATTTAGGTGGTACCGCGTAAATCATACGTCCTAAAATACGAAAGTATTTTAGGACGTTTTTTAGTTTAAAGGAGGAAAACAGCATGACGGAAGAAAATAATCTATCAACAAAATATAACCCGCAAGAAGTTGAAGCTGGACGTTATCAGCATTGGTTAGAACAAGATTTGTTTAAACCGAGTGGAGATAAAAAAGCAAAACCTTATTCAATCGTGATCCCACCCCCAAATGTTACCGGAAAACTTCATTTAGGGCATGCTTGGGATACGACCTTGCAAGATATGCTGATTCGTCAAAAGAGAATGCAAGGATATGATACTTTATGGTTGCCTGGTATGGACCATGCAGGAATCGCGACACAAGCAAAGGTAGAAGCAAAGCTTAGAGAGCAAGGAATTTCTCGCTATGATCTAGGTCGTGAAAAGTTCATCGATCAAGTGTGGGAATGGAAAGAAGAGTATGCAAGTCATATCCGTGAACAGTGGGCTAAAATGGGATTATCTTTAGATTACAGCAGAGAACGTTTTACATTAGATGACGGATTATCTGAAGCAGTACGTAAAGTTTTTGTTACCTTATATGAAAAAGGGTTGATCTATCGCGGTGAATACATCATCAATTGGGACCCTCAAGCACGAACAGCTCTATCTGATATCGAAGTTATTCATAAAGACATTGAAGGCGCCTTTTACCATATGAGCTATGAACTGGCAGATGGATCAGGCGTAGTAGAAATTGCGACGACCCGGCCAGAAACGATGTTGGGAGATACGGCGATTGCTGTTCACCCAGAAGACGAGCGTTATCAAGCGCTGATCGGCAAAAAAGTGATTCTACCTTTAGTCAATAAAGAAATCCCAATCATTGCAGATGAATATGTAGATATGGAGTTTGGGACAGGTGTAGTAAAAATCACTCCAGCACATGATCCAAACGACTTTGAGGTAGGTAATCGTCATGATCTCCCACGAGTGAATGTGATGGATGATGATGGCACGATGAATGAACTAGCAGGAAAATATGCTGGAATGGATCGTTTTGCTGCTCGTAAAGCAATCGTGCAAGATCTAAAAGAAATCGGCCGATTGATCAAAATCGATACGATGGTCCATAGTGTGGGACATTCCGAGCGGACAGGTGTCGTTGTCGAACCTCGATTGTCTACTCAATGGTTTGTAAAAATGGCGCCGTTAGCAAAAAAAGCCATTGATAACCAAGAAACAGATCAAGCAGTGGAATTCTTCCCTCCAAGATTCAATCAAACATTTTTACGTTGGATGGAAAATGTCCATGACTGGGTAATTTCACGACAATTATGGTGGGGACATCAAATCCCTGCATGGTATCACAAAGAAACAGGCGAAATGTATGTAGGAATGGAAGCACCAGCTGATAGTGAAAACTGGGTCCAAGATCCGGATGTTTTAGACACTTGGTTTAGTTCAGCATTGTGGCCTTTTTCAACGATGGGCTGGCCAGACACGGAAAGCGAAGATTATAAGCGGTACTTCCCTACTAGCACCTTAGTAACTGGTTATGACATCATTTTCTTCTGGGTAAGCCGAATGATCTTCCAAAGTTTGGAATTTACTGGCGAACGACCATTTGAGAATGTCTTGATCCATGGATTGATTCGTGACGAACAAGGGCGGAAGATGAGTAAATCATTAGGTAATGGGATCGATCCGATGGAAGTAATCGAAAAGTATGGAGCAGATGCTCTTCGTTGGTTCTTATCGAATGGTTCTGCACCAGGACAAGATGTTCGCTTCAGCTATGAAAAAATGGATGCTTCATGGAACTTTATCAATAAAATCTGGAATGCTTCACGTTTCGTTATCATGAATATCGAAGGAATGACCGTAGAAGAGATCGATTTATCTGGAGAAAAATCAGTGGCTGACCGTTGGATTCTTACTCGTTTGAACGAAACAGTCGCACGTGTAACTGAATTATTTGATCGTTTTGAATTTGGTGAAGCCGGTAGACAACTGTATAACTTTATCTGGGATGATTTTTGTGACTGGTATATCGAAATGAGCAAAGAAGTACTTTATGGAGATGATGCTGTTTCAAAACAAACAACACGTAGTATCCTAGTCCATACCTTGGATCAGATTTTGCGTTTGTTGCATCCAATCATGCCATTTGTCACAGAAGAAATATGGGAACATATTCCTCATCAAGGAAATTCTCTAGTAGTAGCAGAATATCCTGTGGTACGTCCAGAGTTTGACGATGAAACTGCTTCTAAAGGAATGGAAGTATTGAAGGAATTGATTCGAGCCGTTCGAAATATTCGTTCAGAAGTGAATACACCATTGTCTAAACCAATTACGCTATTAATCAAAACAAACGATGCTAAAATCGATCAATTTTTAGTTGAAAATACAAGCTACATCGAACGCTTCTGCAACCCAGAAGAGTTGACGATATCAAGTGAGATCACTGCACCAGATCTAGCGATGTCAGCTGTTCTGACAGGTGCAGAAATCTTCTTGCCGTTAGCAGGATTAATCAATATCGAAGAGGAAATCAAACGATTAGAAAAAGAACTGGAAAAATGGACAAGCGAAGTGAAACGTGTCCAAGGAAAACTTTCTAATGAACGGTTTGTTTCTAATGCGCCGGAAGAAGTAGTAGAGGCAGAACGTGCAAAAGAAAAAGATTATTTAGAGAAGCAAACGGCTGTCAAAGAACGAATCGAAAGTTTGCGTACTATTCAATAAAAGCGGGGAATACCACTTATTCCGAATAAGGGGATGTGACATAATTATTGTCGCATCCTCTTTTTTAGTCTACTCTGATTACTTAGAAAAAAGAGCGATTTATCATGTATCCGGAGCAGATTTTTTTCTCTATCGTCCTTTTATTTTTCTTATGTCTTCTATTTGTTATAATAAAAGAGAAATGGGGGAATTGTTGATGACGATTGAAGAAGCAATAGAATGGATCCATAGTCGATTACCATTTGGTTCACGTCCTGGTCTTGACCGAGTCGAAGCTTTATTAGAAGTGGTAGGTCATCCGGAGAGGAAAGTAAAAACGATCCATATCGCTGGAACAAACGGAAAAGGGTCTACTGTAGCCTATTTGAGAAGCCTATTAGAAGAAGCTGGTCTGATAGTTGGAACGTTTACTTCACCTTATATCGAAACGTTCAATGAACGGATTGCAATCAATGGCAAAAGTATCCCAGACAATGACTTGATCCAGCTTGTAAAAAAATATCAGCCGCTGATCAAACAACTTGATCAATTTGAAGCAGTAGCTGGTATCACTGAATTTGAGACATTAACAGCAATGGCATTTGATTATTTTTTTATGAAGAAAGTAGACGTAGCGATTATTGAAGTGGGCTTAGGTGGCTTATTGGATTCTACCAATGTAGCTGTACCGATGCTAACTGGAATAACAACGATTGGGCTTGATCATACCGAGATACTTGGAGAGACGATTGGAGAAATCGCTGCGCAAAAAGCAGGAATCATCAAACAAGGCGTTCCAGTTGTCACAGGAAACATCGGCCCAGAAGCTTTTAATGTCATCAAACAAACAGCTAAAGAAAAAAATGCGATGCTTTATGTATACGGGGAAAATTATAAAATAAACTATCTGCATCCTGATGAGACTTGGGGAGAAGTATTTGAATTCTTTAATGAAGCAGGGAAAATCCCTCAACTAACCACGCCGCTTTTAGGGCAACATCAAGCTGAAAATGCAGGAGTAGCCATCGAATTGTATTTTGTTTACTGTCAATTGGAAAAGCTGCCTTTCCGAGAAAAAGATGTTTTGAAGGGGTTGAAGAAATCTCGATGGCCAGGAAGAATGGAGCGTTTGAGTAACGAGCCATTAGTTGTTTTAGATGGTGCCCATAATACGCATGCAATGAACCGGCTTGTTGAGAATTTGAAAAAAGAATTCAAAGGATATCAAATCAACATTTTGTTTTCCGCCTTACGGACTAAAAATGTTAGAGAAATGCTAGAACGATTGCAGCAAGTACCAAATGTCCATATTTATTTGACGACCTTTGAACATCCAAAAGCCATCGAATTAAGTGAAGTATCAGATTTAGCAAGTGAAAGAGTATCAATTGTTTCATTGTGGCAATTCGGATTAGCAGATATATTGGAAAAGATGACAAATGAAGATGTATTAGTTGTGACCGGTTCGCTTTATTTCATTTCAGAAGTTCGTCATTTATTAATACAATTAGGAGGAGACCATGAAGTATAATGCAGTGATTTTTGATATGGATGGTTTATTGTTTGACACAGAGTTAGTATATTACGAGGCTTCACAAGTAGTAGCAGATAGGATGGGTTTTCCATATGATAAAGACCTGTATTTAAAATTCTTAGGTGTTTCCGATGAAGAAGTGTGGGCGAATTATCATATGATTTTTGCGGAATTCGGCAAAACAAGCGTACAAAGATTTATAGATGATTCATACCAGGAAACGCTTGAGCGCTTTTCACAAGGAGCTGTACAAATGAAGCCAGGGGTGTTGGAACTCCTCTCTTTTTTAGAAGAACATCAGATTCCCAAAGTTGTCGCTTCCAGTAACCAACGAGCTGTCATTGAACTTTTATTGAAGAAGAACAATCTGTTTGAACGATTTGAGACGATTATTTCCGCAGAGAATGTCCAACGAGCAAAACCAGATCCGGAAATTTTTTTATTAGCCAATCATAAATTAGGTACAGCTAAGAAAGAAACATTGATTTTAGAAGATTCACAAAATGGTATTTTAGCAGCTTCTGCGGCTGAGATCCCTGTAGTCATGGTGCCAGATTTGCTTCCGCCTTCCCAAAAATTGATCAAAAAAACGGCTGGGGTCGTTTCTTCTTTGCATGAAATCCCTGCATTGATAAAATAAAAATCCATCTCTTTTCGTATCTTATTTTAGAAAAGATAGAAAGGAGATGTTTTTTTGGAAAAACGATTGATGAAAGAAGTACCAACTAGCTCTTTACCAAGAGAACGTATGGAAATTTATGGAGCTGAAGCTTTATCGGATCAGGAGCTTTTAGCCATTTTACTGCGTACTGGTCAACACCCTCATAGTGTGATGTCGATTGCTGGCAATCTGTTAAAAACGTTTGGTGGATTGGCTTCTTTACGACAGGCGACTTTGCATGAGTTAGAAGAGATTCGAGGGATAGGACGTGTGAAAGCAATCGAAATCAAAGCCTTGATCGAGTTAGGCCGCCGCATTCAGACGGACCAAGAAAGAGCAGCTCCGGCCATTCGTACTAGCCATGAACTGGCACAACAATTGATTCTGGAAATGAAAGATTACAAACAGGAACATTTGATTTGTATTTATTTGGACACGAAGAATCAAGTGATCTTAAAAAAGACAGTGTTCATCGGTTCGCTGAATCAGTCAGTCGCTCATCCTAGAGAAATATTTCATTATGCTGTACGTTATTGCGCGGCAAGAATCGTTTTAGCACATAATCATCCGTCTGGTAATGTTATTCCATCACAACAGGATATGAATTTTACTAAAAGGATACAAAAGTGTGGAGAAATGATGGGTATCACTGTACTGGATCATTTGATCATCGGACGTAAACGATATTTTAGTTTGAGAGAAGAAGGATTAATGGAAGAGAAGTAAGTTGCTTTCTTGCAAAAAAAATGAAGCAAGTGTACAATTATATTGTAATTTTGTTTGGGAATAGAAGTTGAAACATCTGTTGCACCTCTATCGTACACGAGCAATGTTACAATTTAAATAAGTGCTTTTGGCACGAGGAGGATATTATTATGGAAAACGGAACAGTAAAATGGTTCAACGCTGAAAAAGGATTTGGATTTATCTCACGTGAAGATGGAAGCGACGTATTCGTTCACTTCTCTGCTATCCAAGGTGACGGATTCAAAACATTAGAAGAAGGTCAAGCAGTGACTTTCGACGTTGAAGAATCAGACCGTGGCCCACAAGCTGCAAACGTTGTAAAAGCTTAATTTTATCTGTAAATTAAATTGATGGTAGGCATCAATTTTTACGAGAGAACAAAGCGAGTAACAAAAATACCTGCCACAAGAGGAAATTTCTCTTGTGGCAGGTATTTTTGTATGAAAAAGTAAATAAATTTTAAGAGGTTGTGAAAAAGCTGCCCTGTATCAAGTAATAAGAACAGCCAAATAAAAACAACTTGTCCTGTTTTCCGTTTGGTTTCTCTTATACTCAGATCAGAGCACTAATTTCACAACCTCTTACTTATTCTTCATCTGGTGTCATGACCATCGGTAAAATCATTGGATGCCTTTCTGTACGTTCGAATAAGAATGGCTGAAGCGCGCCAGTCATCGCTTCTTTCAATTTATATTCTGAACAGTCAGGTCCATTTAAACATTCTCTTAAAGCATGGAATAAGATTCGCTGAGCTTCATTGATCATTTCTCCTGATTCTCGCATGTAAACAAATCCACGAGAGAGAATATCTGGACCAGCTAAGATTTCTTTTTCTTGATATCTACTGTTGCAACAGCTAATACAAGACCTTCTTCTGAAAGCAAGTGACGGTCACGTAAAACGACATTACCGATATCACCGATTCCGCTACCATCGATATACACATCCCCAGCCACAAAATGCCCAGCAGGACGTGCAGAATCGCTAGTTAACGCTAAAACATCGCCATTTTCCATGATGAAGCAGTTTTCTGCAGGAACACCTACATCTTGTGCTAGAGAAGCATGGACTTTCAGCATGCGGAATTCCCCATGGACAGGGATAAAATATTTTGGTTTCATCAAGCGAAGCATCAATTTTTGTTCTTCTTGTCCACCGTGACCAGAAGTATGGATGTTATTGATTTTTCCATGGATTACTTCTGCGCCAGCTTCAGACAGCAAGTTGATCAAATGATTGACACTTGTCGTATTACCAGGGATAGGTGAACTTGAAA
Organism: Enterococcus sp. M-BR2; assembly: GCF_056612775.1. Taxonomy (NCBI): domain Bacteria; kingdom Bacillati; phylum Bacillota; class Bacilli; order Lactobacillales; family Enterococcaceae; genus Enterococcus; species Enterococcus sp. M-BR2. Next base: position 1,487,443 of record NZ_CM152743.1, on the reverse strand, counting down.
AGATCACTGTATCGTCTGGCTGGATTTGGATTTGACGGTGGGTACCATTTGCAATACGGCTCAAAGCGGCCATCGCTTCCCCTTGAGAACCTGTACATAGGATCATCGTTTCGTTAGCAGGCAAGCGATTGATTTCATGTGCATCTACAAATGTGCCGTCTGGAACTTTGATATATCCTAAACGTTGGCCATTGACAATGGCATTTTCCATGCTACGTCCGAAAACAGCGATTTTACGACCAGTCGCCACAGCGGCATCTGCTGCTTGCTGCAAACGGAAGATATTAGAAGCAAAGCTGGCAAAAATAATACGACCTTCGATTTTTGAAAAGATCTTCAAGATAGAATGACCAATCGTTTTTTCTGATTTAGTAAATGTTGGAATCTCAGCATTTGTACTATCAGATAAAAGGCACAAGACACCTTCTTCCCCGATACGAGCCATTTTATGCAAGTTTGCTGGTTCGCCAACGGGAGTGAAATCAAACTTGAAGTCTCCAGTCGCTACGATATTACCAGAAGGTGTTTTCACCACGATTCCTAATGCGTCTGGGATACTATGAGTTGTTCTGAAAAAGCTGACAGAAGTTTTTCTAAAACGAATGATCGTATCTTCATTGATTTCATGAAGCTCTGCCTCTCGAAGCAAGCCATGCTCATCTAATTTGTTCGTGATCAACGCTAATGCGAGAGGACCAGCATAGATAGGAATATTTGCTTGTTTTAGCAAGTAGGGTATTCCGCCGATGTGGTCTTCGTGCCCGTGAGTAATCACTAGGGCTTTTACTTTGTGCAAGTTTTGTATGATGTAGCTGTAGTCGGGAATGACATAGTCAATTCCAAGTAGATCGTCTTCCGGGAACTTGATCCCGGCATCAATCAAAATGATTTCATCTTGGAATTGTACCCCATACGTATTTTTCCCGATTTCACCTAATCCACCAATAGCAAAGACGCCTGTCTCATTATTTTTGATGGAAAGTTTCATATTAAAACTCCACTAATGAGAAATCAGCATTTTCTTTTTCGTATTCTAGATGACTTCCTTCTAGAAGTTGAACGAATTCAATATTGTATGGGGTATTTTCTTCCACACGTTGGCGAGCGTCTACATCGCTTTTTGCCTCAATGTAAAGAGATTTTGTTTCTTCCCGTTTAGGGTTACGTACTTTTGTTTCTTGATAATAAACTTTATAGATCATTGTTTTGTCTCCTTTATCTGCGTAAAGCAGTGATTTAGCTAGTTGATTTTTTTAGACAACACAAAACGAGGGGACAAGCCACCTAGTTTTTCATATGCTTTGACTAGAATACTGGATTCGAGTCAAAGAGACAAGCCTCGTTTTTGCTCATCTGTTCGGATATTTTTTCAACCGTACCTTCTGTATAAAAAATATACAACAATTAATTGTTATTCTAGCATAAAACAGCAAATAAGTATAGAAATCAACTAGATTGAAAGAAAAAATCAACGTTTATCATTTTACTATAATTATAATGACTTTTTTATGAGAGAAGTGTTCTATTAATAGGTTCGTTGTGCTATCATTTTTAGTAATGAAAATGTAACAAAAGATTAAAAGGAGATGAGAAAGTGAAACTAATGTGGCATTATACCATGCGTTATAAGAAATTCTTGTTTTTCAATTTCATATGCGTATTCGGTTTTATTTTGATTGAATTAGGACTTCCTACGATTTTAGCACGTATGATTGATGTAGGAATCCGCAATGATGATTTTGATTATGTGAAACAGCAAGGGATATTTATGATCGTTATTACCGTAATCGGTATTATTTTGAATATCTTGTTAGGTTATTTTGGTTCGAGGATCACGACCAATATCGTAGCAGATATTCGAGATGATTTGTTCGAAAAGATCCAAAGCTATTCGCATCAGGAGTACGAAAATTTAGGCGTATCTTCCTTGATTACTCGTACAACAAATGATGCTTATCAGATCATGTTGTTCCTGCAAAATATTTTGCGTATCGGTTTCATGGCGCCGATGATGTTCGTTGTCAGTTTGTACATGGTCATGCGTACAAGTGTGACACTCAGCTTGTATGTAGTAGGCGCATTGCCTTTGCTATTATTGGCGGTCGTAGCGATTGCTAAGGTGTCTGAGCCGTTATCTAAAAAACAACAAAAAAACTTAGATAAAATCAATAGTATCTTGCGGGAAAACCTTTCAGGATTGCGTGTGATTCGTGCATTCGTCAATGAAAAGTTTGAAGAAAAACGCTTTGCTGTAGTCAACGAGAATTATGCTGCTAGTTCGAAAAGCTTGTTCCGTTTGATGGCTGTTGCACAACCAGGTTTTTATTTCTTATTTAATATCGTGATGGTATTGATCATTTGGAGCGGGGCAGTGCAAATCGATGCTGGCGAACTTCGGGTAGGAGATTTGATTGCATTTATCGAGTATATATTCCATGCCTTATTCTCATTCATGTTATTTGCCAGTGTGTTCATGATGTATCCAAGAGCAGCCGTTTCAGCTGGACGTATCCAAGAGGCACTAGATGCCAAACCTTCGATTGTAGAAGATCCAAATGGTATATCGGATACGAAGACTAAAGGGTATATCGAATTTCAAAATGTAACATTTGCTTATCCAGGCCATTCGCAAGAGCCAGTGATTCGAAATGTCAGTTTTACAGCCTCTCCAGGAGAAACCGTTGCTTTTATTGGAAGTACCGGTAGCGGAAAATCTACGTTGATTCAATTGATTCCTCGCTTTTATGATGTGAGTGAAGGAAAGATCTTGGTCGATGGAGTAGACGTGAGAGATTATCGGTTAAGCAAGTTGCGAGATAAGATTGGGTTTATTCCGCAAAAAGCGCTGCTATTTACTGGAACGATTGCCGATAATTTGCGATACGGGAAAGAAGATGCCACACAAGAAGAAATGGAACGTGCAGCTGAGATTGCTCAAGCTTCAGAATTCATTTCTCGAAAACCAGATGGATTTGACGAACATTTATCAGAAGGTGGTTCCAATTTTTCAGGTGGACAAAAACAACGATTGGCAATAGCCAGAGCCATCATACGCCGTCCGGAAATCTATATTTTTGATGACAGCTTTTCTGCATTAGATTATCAAACGGATGCGAAGTTACGTGCTCGTCTGAAAAAAGAAACAACAGAGTCTACTGTGTTGATCGTAGCACAACGTGTGGGAACGATCATGCATGCAGATAAGATCATCGTATTAAATGAAGGAGAAGTCGTCGGTATGGGGACACATCGGGAGTTGTTGGAAAAATGCCCGATTTATTATGATATTGCCGCTTCTCAATTATCAAAGGAGGAACTAGCATGAAAAAAACCTTTTCTTCCTTAAAACGTTTAGCTCGATATATCAGACCGTATCGTGGGACATTTCTTCTAGTGATCCTATTTACAGTTCTGACAGTGGCTTTCAACGTGGCTTTGCCATATGTTACAGGACTTCCTACTACAGAAATCAGTCGTAATATTGCCAATGGCGAATCAATCAATTTTTCTTATATATTCAAATGTCTTATTTGGATCACAGTGGTCGGAATAGGGTATTGTATTTCGCAATTGCTTTCTGGGGTTTTGATGACAAATGTCGTTCAAAGTGCCATGCATGATTTGCGAAGAGACATAGAAGAAAAAATCAATCGCCTTCCGGTTTCTTATTTCGATAAAAACCAACAAGGAAATATTTTGTCTCGTGTGACGAATGATGTAGATGCAGTCAGCGGTGCTTTACAACAAGCTTTTATTGGAATCGTAAATGCGATATTGGGAATTACGTTGGCTGCAGCAATGATGTTTTATATCCAGCCGATGATGGCGCTGATCTCTATGATCATGATTCCAACATCGATCTGGATCTCCAAACGAGTAATCAATGCTTCGCAGAAATATTTTCAAAGCATGCAGAATTCGCTTGGTGAGCTAAACGGCTACGTTCAAGAAAATATGACAGGTTTCAGTGTATTGAAAGTATACGGACGCGAAAAAGAAACATTGGAAGGATTCAAAAAAGTAAATCACAGCTTGAAATACTTTGGGTTCCGCGCAGCGTTCATTTCTGGGTTGATGATGCCATTAGTTCAACTAACTGCCTATGCTACTTATATTGGTATGGCTGTTCTAGGAAGTTTCTATGTTATTACTGGGGCGATCGTTGTTGGTCAACTTCAGGCATTCATCCAATATATTTGGCAAATCAGCCAGCCGATGGGGAACGTGACCCAATTGTCTTCTGTTTTGCAAAGTGCATCAGCGGCAACAAAACGTGTATTCGAGATTTTAGATGAGCCAGAAGAAAAAGAAAACAAAGTAGATGTTTCACTGCCAGAAACGATTTTAGGAGATGTGACATTCGATCATGTCGATTTTGCGTATGATCCGAAGAAACCATTGATTCAAGATTTGAACTTTGAAGTGAAAGCAGGTCAAACCGTGGCTGTCGTCGGTCCGACCGGTGCCGGCAAGACGACCTTGATCAATCTATTGATGCGTTTTTACGACGTAGACAAAGGAGCTATCAGGATCGACGGGATTGATACCAAATCAATGAGCCGCAGTGACGTCCGTTCGCTATTTGGTATGGTCTTACAAGATGCATGGCTCTATCAAGGAACGATTGCCGATAATATCCGTTTCGGAAAGCTTGATGCGACAGATTATGAAGTAGTAGATGCTGCAAAAACAGCAAACGTAGACCATTTTATCCGGACAATGCCAGATGGATATGAGATGCCCATAAATGCTGAGGGAGACAATGTGTCTTTAGGACAAAAACAGTTACTCACGATTGCCCGAGCAGTGGTTTCAGATCCTAAAATTTTGATTTTGGATGAAGCGACAAGTTCAGTAGACACTCGTTTAGAAGCGTTGATTCAAAAAGCGATGGATCGCGTGATGGAGGGGCGGACAAGTTTTGTCATTGCTCACCGTTTATCGACGATACGCGATGCAGATCTGATTCTAGTGATGGATCAAGGTCAGATCATTGAAAAAGGAACACATGAGAGTTTATTGGCACAAGGCGGATTTTATGAAAAACTGTATAACAGCCAATTTGCTGAGGAAGCAGGATAAATCATAGAAGGATAAAACAGTTTGAAACTTATTTTTTGTTCTCCTTTCTTGATAATGGTAAAGTAAGGTTATCAAAAAAAGTGAGGGCACGGAGATGGAACAGTTTTTAAATGAAAAAATCACTGAAGCCAAAAGAGAAATTGATCGTTTAACGCACGTCTGTCAGACAAAACCACTTGATTCAGCTGATTTTTTTGAAAATGAGTTTCAAATCGAACGCTTGGCAGCACAAATCGAAGTGTACGAATTAGTTTTGAAGAAAGTAATAGAAGAAAATATAGAGGTACAATAAACAGGTAAAACGTCAGTTTACCAGATAGCGCAAATAGGCATCTGGACTGAGCAGGTTTTACCTGTTTTTTTCTTATAAAATAAATATATGCTATGATACATTTATTCAATAGGATTAGTTTCTACAAAAAACGAAAGGAGAAAATAGAGATGGAACGGTTTATAGCATCAAATGCTACAGTGATTGGTGACGTGACATTGTCAGAAGATGTGACGATCTGGTATCAAGCAGTTTTACGCGGGGACAGTAATTGGATAAAAGTAGGACAAAGAACGAATATACAAGATGGTACAATCGTCCATGTCGATCATGATGCACCTGTGGATATTGCGGAGAATGTGACGGTAGGACATCAGTGCATGCTACATGGCTGTACAATCGAAAAAGGGGCGCTGATCGGGATGGGAACCACGATATTGAATCATGCGGTTATTGGTGAGAATAGTTTGATTGGTGCTGGATCATTAGTAACAGAAGGAAAAGTTATTCCTCCTAATGTCTTGGCGTTTGGTCGCCCAGCTAAAGTGATCCGACCTTTAACAAAAGAAGAAATCCAAAAAAACAAAGAAAACATCCAGCATTATGTCGAAATAGGTCGGATGCATGCGCAAGGAAAATTCAAGGAGCAAAGATAGGCAGTAGCATCCATAAAAATAAAAAAAGGATGGTCAGTTTGAGCTGGCCATCCTTTTTTTGGTTTAGATAAGAGAGCTTAAAAAGCTTCCTTTGAAACAGATTAATTTAATGAAGAACTGTTTTCCATGACTTCATCAATCAATCCATATGCTTTTGCTTGTTCAGCTGTCATATAGTTGTCACGGTCTGTATCTTTTTCAATCACTTCAAGCGGTTGGCCAGTGCGTTCAGCTAAAATTTTGTTTAAGCGTTCGCGTGTTTGTAAAATATGACGTGCCGCAATTTCGATTTCGGTTGCTTGACCTTGAGCGCCGCCAAGAGGTTGATGGATCATAATCTCAGCATTTGGTAAAGCAAATCGTTTCCCTTTTGTACCAGCTGTCAGCAAGAAGCTTCCCATTGAAGCAGCCATACCCATAACGATTGTTTGGACATCAGCTTTGACAAAGTTCATTGTGTCGTAGATAGCCATACCTGCTGTAACTGAACCACCAGGAGAATTGATATAAAGATAGATATCTTTTTCAGAATCTTGAGCATCTAAGAAAAGCAATTGGGCGATGATCGAATTAGCAAGATCATCAGTTACTTGGCCGCTTAACATGATGATACGGTCTTTCAATAAACGTGAGTAGATATCATAAGCTCTTTCGCCTCGTGATGATTGTTCAATGACTGTAGGAATTAAATTCATAATAGAGTTCCTCCTTGTTTTCGTTTAGAAATAGTGTACCATAATTTAGTTTCTAATACCTAAAAAGTAGTATACATTTTTGGTCAAAAAAGGTCAAATAAAAAACTTAGGCAAATTAGTCGCATAAACCTGCTTTATGGTATGATAAGCAGAGAAGCAAAACAAGGAGGAACAACAGATTGATAGTTGGTATTACCGGTCTTATCGGCGTGTTGACGGGTGCTGTAGTTGTCTATATCGGCATGATACTGCAAATGCGTCACTTGGAAAATAAAGAACAGCGTAGACGTGAATTGGAATTGAAAGTCAAAGAAATCGAGACGCTGAACCAATTAAATAAAAAGATCAACGAGATCTTGCAAAAACGGACGACGCTGATGGAAGAATATGTCAGCTTTGATGCATTCGATGATTGTTATATCACGATTGACGATTTTGCATATCTCCAATCATTTTCAGCGCAGAATAGTTTTTATCTGCCAAATTATATTTTAGACGAGCTGTTTAAGAACATCTCCCATCGAAAAGTGATTTTATCTCCAGATGAAACAATGAAGATTGGTGGATATGCTTATAAAGGCGGACGCGTGATTTTAGAGAATTTTACGGATAGTTTGACTGAAATGATCAATGAAAAAAAAGCACAGTTGAAGACTATGACGCGCCAGCCGATTGGTTTCTTCTCGAAAGATGATGTTTGGAGCTGATATTTTGAAGTATTGCCGTTGCACATGAGAGCGTGGCAATGCTTTCTTTTTTTCTTAATGATACAATAGAATTGAACGGAGTGAAGAAAGATGTTACAAATCTATGCTCATCGCGGAAGCAGCGGTACCCACCCAGAAAATACGCTTCCTGCATTTGCAGAAGCTGTACGAGTGGGTGCAGATGGTATCGAACTAGATGTTCATCTAAGCAAAGATGGTTATTTGATCGTTATGCATGATGAAGAAGTGGATCGGACGACTAACGGTAAAGGGCTGATTCGAGAAAAAACATTGGAAGAACTCAAAAAATTGAATGCAGGAGGCAAATTCAGCAAAGAATTTCCAGCAGCTAAAGTCCCTGAATTGAAAGAAGTTTTAGGACTGCTTCTCCAAAAAAATTACCGAGGGATGCTAATGATTGAAATTAAAACTGATCAGTATGAATATCCCGGTATCGAAGAAAAATTAGCCGAAACATTAAAAAGCAGAGATTGGCCTTTTCAACATGCATATTGCAGCTTTCATTTGGCTTCTTTGGAAAAAATCGCGTTATTGGAACCAGAGATACAGCTGGACTTATTGATGAGTACTTCTGATAAAAAGATCCAACTAGCAGCAGAAACCCCTTATATAGAAGGAGTACATCCAAAAAATACTTGGTTGTTCGAACATCCTGTCCAGGCAGCTGATTTTCCAAAAGCAATTCGTGCATGGACGATCAATGATGAAGAAGAAATGGCCAAATGTCAAGAACTCAAAATAGATGGAATAATAACTGATTTTCCGGAGAAAGCTCTTCGGTGGAAACAATCAACGAAAAGTAGGTAAAATATGGAAAAAGTATTAGTGATCGTCGGTCCGACAGCAGTCGGTAAAACAGCGCTAAGTGTGGAACTCGCACAACTATTTAGAGGAGAGATCATCAGCGGTGATTCATTGCAAATCTATAAAAATCTGGATATCGGTACAGCAAAAATCAAAGAAGAAGAGATGAATGATGTTCCGCATCATTTGATTGATGTGATCGAACCTACTCAACATTACTCAGCCGCTGATTTTCAGCGTTCAGGTCGACAATTGATTACTGAGATTGCGAACCGAGAGCATCTACCTATCATAGCTGGTGGCACGGGTCTGTATATCCAATCTCTTCTATACGATTACCAGTTAGGGGCGACAGAAGAAGCGAATCCTGAGATTAGAAAAAAGTATGAAACGTTAGCCGAGACAATTGGTTCCAAAGCGTTATGGAATCAGTTGAAAGAAAAAGACCCGGCAGCTGCTGAGAAAATCCACTGGAACAATCAGCGCAAAGTGATAAGAGCTCTGGAAGTTTTGGAGACGACAGGGCATAGTATCACGGCACCTAAAGAAGAGCCAAAGCGTTTATATGATTACCTCATGATTGGGTTAGATACGAAGCGTGATGTCCTGTATGATCGAATCAATCATAGAGTCGATTTGATGCTAGCAGAAGGCTTGGTAGCAGAAGCACGTAAGGTATATGAGCTTGGAGAAGTCCAAGCCAGTCAAGGGATTGGATATAAAGAATTTTTCCCTTATTTTGAAGGGAAAGAAACATTGGAAGAAGCAACAGAACAAGTCAAATTACATTCGAGAAGATACGCGAAACGTCAGTTAACGTGGTTTCGGAACCGTTTGGATGCACAGTGGTTTGATCTTATAAGTGAGCCAAATCAAAAAAGTCAGATTGAGCAAACAATCAAAAAATGGCTGGAGGCGGAATAAAATGGAAGAAAAAGTAATCATCGTAGGGGTAGAAACCGAAGCAAACCAGCGTTACTTTTCAGAGTCAATGGAAGAGCTAGTTCAGCTGACGAACACCGCATCAGGAGAAGTCGTATTCACAATTACACAGAAGAGACCACAAGTAGATCGGCAAACGATTATCGGGAAAGGGAAATTACAAGAATTAGTTCAAAAAGCAGATGCGCATGAAGCAGATTTGATCATCTTTAATCATGAACTGACTCCGAGACAGAGTCAACTGATTACGGATGCTGTTGGCCTTCCGGTGATTGATCGAGTACAGCTGATCCTAGATATTTTTGCGATGCGTGCTCGTTCGAAAGAAGGAAAGCTGCAAGTTGAACTTGCTCAGTTAGAATATCTTCTGCCTCGTTTAGTGGGGCAAGGGAAAACATTGTCTCGTCTTGGTGGTGGGATTGGAACAAGAGGACCAGGTGAAACAAAGTTAGAAACAGACCGCCGACATATACGGAATAAAATTTTTGCTGTTAAGAAAGAATTGAAAGAAGTAGAAGCCCATCGAGAGCGCAATCGTCAAAAAAGAAAAAACAGTGAGATTTTTCAGATTGGTCTTATAGGCTACACGAATGCTGGAAAATCAACCATCTTGAATTTATTGACACAAGCGGATACTTATTCAAAAGATCAGTTGTTTGCAACGTTAGATCCATTGACTAAAAGATGGCGTTTTGCTGAAGGATTTGAGATTACAGTAACAGATACCGTCGGGTTCATCCAAGATCTGCCTACGCAACTGATCGATGCTTTCCATTCTACGCTAGAAGAAAGTCAGAATATGGATCTTTTGTTGCATGTAGTCGATGCCAGTTCTCCAGATCGCATTTTACAGGAGCAGACTGTACTAAAATTGATGGATGAATTGAATATGAAAGAAATGCCGATACTGACTGTTTACAATAAGGCAGACCAGATTGATCCAGCGATGTTTACGCCCACATTATTCCCTAATGTCTTGATTTCTGCTCAAACGAAAGAAGGGAAGACGGCATTGATCGAAGCAATCAAGCGTCAACTGATGGAACTGATGACACCTTATACACTGTCTGTGCCAAGCAATGAAGGACAGAAATTAAGTGAGTTGAGAAGACAAACGATGGTTTTGGACGAAGCCTACATGGAAGAATCAAACGAGTATGAAGTGAGAGGCTTTGCAAAAAATGATTCAAAATGGTTGAGAAAAAGCAAATAAAATTTTGTTTTTTTACAATAAAAATCACTGAGAAAGAATAGCATAGTACAATAAAAGTAAAAGGTATCTGGTACGAAAATCAACTAGATACCTTTTTTTGCGTTCATGTTTTTTGTTATTTTATAAAAAAATAGAGGTCTCATGTTAGAAAACCTAACATATGCAGTTGACAATATTTTTTTTAATTGGTACACTTTAGCCAACTTATAAAACGAAAGGGGACGTCTGATGGGAGAAAAGGAATTGCGCCGATCTATGTCCGTATTTCCAATTGGTACAGTTATGAAGCTGACTGATTTATCTGCTCGGCAAATTCGCTACTATGAAGAACAAGATTTAGTTCATCCGGAACGAAGTGAAGGAAATCGCCGCATGTATTCGTTGAATGATATCGATATGCTGCTTGAGATCAAAGATTATCTTTCAGACGGGTTAAACATGGCTGGGATCAAACGTGTATACGAAATGGCACAGGCGAAAAAACAAGAAGCAAAAAGCAAGAAGCCGTTGACAGATCATGACGTTCGACAAATTTTTCGTGATGAGATTTTGGCGCAAGGTGGGTTAAGCAAAACAGGTCATTATCAGTCGCAAGGATTGCAAAGACAATTCTTTGACTGAATAAATTAAAAAAGGAAGAGGGATACCATGGTAAAGAAACAGATAACAGGTGAAGAGATCAAACGAATCATTGAGGAAGAAAATGTACGATTTTTACGATTGATGTTCACAGACATCTTAGGTACGATTAAAAATGTAGAAGTTCCAGTGAGCCAGATCGACAAAGTGTTAGAAAACAAAATGATGTTTGACGGTTCTTCGATTGAAGGATTTGTTCGAATTGAAGAAAGCGATATGTATTTGTATCCAGATCTCTCCACTTGGATGATCTTCCCATGGGAAAGTGCTCATGGAAAAGTTGCTCGTTTAATTTGTGATATCTATAATCCAGATGGGACACCATTTGCCGGTGATCCTCGTGGGAATTTGAAACGAGCATTGAAAGACATGCGCGACCTTGGTTTTACCTCTTTCAATTTAGGACCTGAACCAGAATTTTTCTTATTTAAATTAGACGAAGACGGTGGGATCACAACGACCTTGAATGATAAAGGTGGTTATTTTGATTTTGCACCAACAGATTTAGGTGAAAATTGCCGCCGTGACATCGTGTTGGAATTAGAAAGCTTAGGCTTTGAAGTAGAAGCTTCACATCATGAAGTAGCGCCAGGACAGCATGAAATTGACTTTAAATATGCGGATGTAGTAGATGCTTGTGATAATATCCAAACCTTCAAGCTCGTTGTCAAAACGATTGCACGCAAGCACGGACTTCACGCAACTTTCATGCCGAAACCGTTATTTGGAATCAATGGTTCTGGTATGCATTGCAATATGTCTTTATTCAATGATGAAGGAAATGTCTTCTATGATAAAGACGGTGAATTGGAACTAAGTGAAACAGCGTATCATTTTTTAGGCGGTTTGCTGAAACATGCTCGTGCCTATACAGCCGTTTGCAATCCAACAGTCAATTCTTATAAACGTCTCGTTCCAGGTTATGAAGCGCCTGTTTATGTCGCATGGAGCGGTCGTAATCGTTCGCCATTAGTACGTGTACCAGAATCTCGCGGTTTGTCCACACGTCTGGAATTGCGTTCAGTTGATCCATCTGCAAACCCATACTTGGCAATGGCAGTATTATTGCAAGCAGGACTAGATGGTATCCGTAATCAGATCACACCGCCAGCCGCTGTTGACCGTAACATTTATGTCATGGATGAGGAAGAAAGAGAAGCTGCACATATCCAAGACTTACCTTCAACTATCCATAATGCTATCAAGGAATTACGTAAGGATAATGTAATGATTGATGCATTAGGACAACATATCTTCTCAAATTTTGTTGAAGCAAAACGTCTCGAATGGGCGGCATTCAGACAAACTGTTTCCGAGTGGGAAAGAGAACAATATCTAGAACTTTATTAAAACAGGAATGCCGTGAATTAGAGGTTGTGAAATCAGCGGTTTGACCTGAGTATTAGAGAAACAAACGGCAAAATAGTTCCTCATATTTTGCCGTTTTTTGAGCTAATACCGAGGGTCAGCTGATTGAACACCGTTTATCAAGAGGTTGTGAAAAAGACGTTTAGTTTCGAGTATTAAGAAAAATTTTGTGAAAATGGTTCCTCAAATTTTTGCATAAATTTGGCTTAATACCGAGAAACTGGCTTTTGAACACCGTTTATTTAGAAATAAAGGGGGCACGACGTTTGTCGCACCTCCTTCTTTTTTTATCTTATGATTTGTCAAATTAAGCTAGAATAAAATGCTTCTTGTACATAGATCAAAAATATTTCGATTGGTGTTCTGTAATTCAATGATTTTCTTGGAATATGATTACGTTGATTGCTGACACTGGAAATAAATGTCTGATTCACTTCTCTAAAATCCATTGATTTCGGCAGTCCATTACGACGCAGAATCCCGTTAGAATTTTCGTTTAATGGGCGTTGAGAAGGTGTTCCAGGGTCCGCAAAATATATATCAATATCATGTTGGTTACTAATGGCTTTCCAGTTAGAAAATTCTTTTCCACAGTCAAACGTAATAGATTTAAAGAAGTTTTTAGGGAAGCGAGAAAACCATTGATTAAGGGCGGTTTCAATATCTAATGCCTTACGGCCGTTGGGTTTAATCGTGATAATGACTTTAGATAATCTTTCAACTAAAGTAATGACGGCACTTTTATGATGAATGCCAACGATCGTATCACCTTCAAGGTGACCAAACTCAGAATTGAAATCAGGATAATTATCAGGTCGATCATGGATTGAGCGCTGATACTGTTGTTTTCCCCGTTTTTCCTGATGGCCATTGGGTTTTCTTTTACCTTTCATCGGTAGTGTGTCAATATCAAATATTCCTTTAGAAAATAAACGATAAAGTGTTCTCATACCGCATGAAACAGGCCTTTCTTTTCGCCCGATAATGACGTCAGGCGTCCAACCAAGAGTGACTTTCTCTTTAATGTAATCTACTTCATGAGCAGGTAATTGAATGACTTTTCTACCACATTTTTTCTTATTTTCTTTATACTGGTGCCAATAATCAAGAGCAGTCTTACCTTGCTTGAACTTATTGACTACATTATAAATAGTTTGTATAGCACGTCCCATTCGGTTAGCGATTTCAACCGGCTTATTATGTTGAAGATAATATGATTCTATCATTGTCAGTTCGTCTATGGTAAGATGTTTGTAGGTCATTTATGGTTACACTCCTTTGTTTTCTTTCGTCGGAAATACAATTTGAGTGTACCATAAATGCCTTTTTATTTTTCTAACTTAATTTTACAATTCGCGTCTATTATTTCACTTAAAATTTTTCAGTAAAGATTTCCTGATTTGCTTAAGTTTAACGTTAGCTATGTTTATCTAAAGCCTATTATGTGGGTTAAATTTTTTTGCACTCATAAAGGACTTAAGAAATAATTTCTCAAAGGATATCGAAAAAGAAAAAATTGTAAGCGGATAGTCTTCATTTGAGTACTTGACTTTCCCTCAGTCAGCTTGTATTATACACCTTGGGCACCCTTTTAAAGGGTCAGAAGTTTACAGAAATTTCGGCTCCCTATTCTTATTAAAGAATAGGGAGCTTTGTTTATTTTCTGAGACTTTTCCTGCACATAAATTAAAAAGGAGTTTTTGAACTTATGACAAAATATATTTTTGTGACCGGCGGTGTCGTTTCATCAATCGGAAAAGGGATTGTTGCAGCTTCTTTAGGACGCTTATTGAAAAACCGCGGCTTAAAAGTAACTATCCAAAAATTTGATCCATACATCAATGTGGATCCAGGGACGATGAGCCCATATCAGCACGGAGAAGTATTCGTAACAGATGATGGTGCTGAAACAGATTTGGATCTGGGCCACTACGAACGTTTTATTGACATCAATTTGAACAAATACTCCAACGTGACGACAGGAAAAATCTATTCTGAAGTTTTGCGTAAAGAACGTAAGGGCGAATACTTGGGAGCAACAGTTCAAGTTATTCCTCATATTACAAATGAGATCAAAGAAAAAATCATGCGAGCAGCTAAAATGACTGATTCAGATGTGATCATTACAGAAGTAGGAGGAACAGTAGGGGATATAGAATCTTTGCCATTCCTTGAAGCACTTCGTCAAATGAAGGCAGATGTCGGTACAGATAATGTTATGTATATCCATACAACATTGATCCCTTACTTGAAAGCTGCTGGAGAAATGAAAACTAAACCAACGCAGCACAGTGTAAAAGAGCTACGCGGTTTAGGTATCCAACCGAATATTTTGGTGGTACGTACAGAGCAACCTGTTTCTCAAAGCGTGAAAAACAAATTGGCACAATTTTGTGATGTCGAGCCAGAAGCAGTCATCGAGTCGCCAGATGTAGATACACTTTACTCCATCCCGTTAGTTTTACAAGCACAAGGAATGGATCAAATCGTTTGCGACCATTTGAAATTAGATACACCAGAAGCAGACATGACAGAATGGAAAGAATTAGAAGAACGTGTCTTGAACTTGAAGAAAAAAGTACGGATCGCACTTGTCGGTAAATACGTCGAGTTACCAGATGCATATATCTCAGTAGTTGAAGCATTGAAACATTCTGGATTCGCCTATAATTCAGATATCGAGATCGATTGGATCAAAGCACAAGAATTAACGAGAGAAAATGTAGAAGAACGTTTGAAAGATGCAGATGGAATCTTAGTTCCTGGCGGTTTCGGCGATCGCGGAGTAGAAGGGAAAATCGAAGCAATTCGTTATGCTCGCGAAAATGACGTTCCATTTTTAGGGATTTGTCTTGGTATGCAGATGGCTTGTGTCGAATTTGCACGTAACGTCGTTGGGTTGGAAGATGCGGCATCAGCTGAAACGAATCCAGATACAGCAAACAACATTATTGATTTAATGGCTGATCAGGAAAACATCGAGAATTTGGGTGGAACTTTACGCCTTGGATTATACCCATGTAAAATCAAAAAAGGAACGAAGACGGCTGAAGCATATGATGGAGCTGATGTTGTGCAAGAACGTCACCGTCACCGCTATGAGTTCAACAACAAATATCGTCAAATGTTTGAAGAACAAGGACTAGTCTTTTCAGGTGTCTCACCAGACAACCGTTTAGTAGAAATCGTAGAACTGCCAGAGAAGAAATTCTTTGTGGGATGCCAATTCCACCCAGAATTGATTTCTCGTCCAAATCGTCCGCAAAAATTAATCAAAGCATTTGTCGGAGCATCATTAGCAGATCATGAAACAAAATAATTTTTTAGCTTGATAGAAAGAGAAAAGTAGCAAGAGAAGGGGATAAGCAATTTTCTTGTTACTTTTCTCTTTTTCTGATTTGTTATTATTTATAGGAAAAAAGATAGGAAGTAAAAGACTTTTTTTGAGTAAAGAGCGATTAAGCATTTTATTTTTTGCAAAAAACTTCTTGAAAATTTTCATTTTCATTGATTTTAGTAGAAAACTACCGAAATGTTTGGTAAAATAGGGTCGTTGGTTAAGAATTGTCTTAACAAATTTAGTTTTACAAAACTTAGGAGGAATTTTATTATGCCAGTAGTATCAGGAGCTGAATTTTTAAAAGCTGCTCGTAAAGGCGGTTACGCTGTCGGCGGGTTCAACACAAACAACTTGGAATGGACTCAAGCAATTCTTGAAGCGGCTGAAGCAAAACAAGCACCAGTACTTATCCAAACATCAATGGGTGCAGCTAAATACATGGGTGGTTACAAAATCTGTAAAGATTTGATCACTGATTTAGTTGAATCAATGAACATCACTGTTCCAGTTGCTATCCACTTAGACCATGGTGACTACGAAGCTGCTTTGGAATGTATCGAACTAGGCTACACTTCAGTAATGTTCGATGGTTCACATCTACCATTCGAAGAAAACTTGAAATTAGCTAAAGACGTTGTTGAAAAAGCACACGCAAAAGGTATCTCAGTTGAATGTGAAGTTGGTTCAATCGGCGGAGAAGAAGACGGAATCATCGGTAACGGTGAATTAGCTGACATCGAAGAATGCAAACAAATGGTTGCTACAGGTATCGACTACTTAGCTTGCGGTATCGGTAACATCCACGGTCAATATCCAGAAAACTGGAAAGGATTAGCATTTGACCACTTACAAGCAATTGCTGATGCTGTAGGTCCAGACATGCCTTTAGTATTACATGGCGGATCAGGTATTCCTCAAGATCAAATCGAAAAAGCTATCTCAATGGGTATCTCAAAAGTAAATGTTAACACTGAATTCCAATTATCATTTGCTGCAGCTACTCGTAAATATATCGAAGCTGGTAAAGATAAAGAAGGTAAAGGATTCGACCCTCGTAAATTATTAGCTCCAGGTAAAGCAGCAATCGTTGAAGATGCGAAAGCTCATATCGACTGGTTTGGTTCAGCTAACAAAGCGTAAGCATCCACATAACAGATACGATGTATAGGAATGGAGAACGACTTTTGAAGTCGTTCTCCATTCTTTTTTACTTAAAACGGCAGACCATGCTCGTTTCTTTTTTTTATCTATGATAAAATACAAGCATATCCATGAAAAAAGATTAATAAACAAGGTGGAAACAGATGAAAAAAATCGTAATCAAAGGAAACCGACCTTTAGCTGGCGAAGTAACGATCAGCGGTGCAAAAAATAGTGCAGTCGCATTGATTCCAGCTGCAATCTTAGCTGATTCCCCAGTGATCTTGGAAGGTGTGCCGGACATACAAGATGTTCATTCATTAATTGAAATTTTAGAGATTATGGGCGCAACGGTCCATTTTTCCAACAACATACTAGAAATTGACCCTCGAGAAATCGTATCGGTTCCGATGCCGCACGGAAAAATCAATAGTTTGCGTGCGTCTTATTATTTTATGGGAACACTGCTTGGTAAATTTGGGGAAGCGGTGGTAGGCCTGCCAGGAGGCTGTTATTTAGGTCCTAGACCGATTGATCTACACGTCAAAGGATTTGAAGCTCTAGGTGCTGAAGTGACAAATGAACATGGTGCCATGTATTTACGGACAGAAAATGAAGGGTTGCATGGCAATCGGATTTTTATGGACGTGGTTTCAGTCGGAGCTACAATCAATGTGATGTTAGCTGCTGTAAAAGCAAAGGGACAGACAGTAATTGAAAACGCTGCACGAGAACCGGAAATCATCGATGTGGCAACTTTACTGAATAATATGGGGGCAAAAGTTCGAGGAGCGGGTACAGATGTGATCCGTATCGAAGGAGTCGAAGCATTACATGGCTGTCGTCATTTCATGATTCCTGACCGTATCGAAGCAGGAACCTATCTGGCATTAGCAGCTGCAGCAGGAAAAGGTATCAAAGTGAAAAATGTGATTTTTGAACATTTGGAAAGTTTTATAGCAAAATTGCAGGAAATTGGCGTCCATATGAAAATCAGCGAAGATGAAATCGAAGTTTACCCCTCAAAAGAATTAAAAGCCGCAAATATCATGACCTATCCTTATCCAGGATTTGCCACAGATCTGCAGCAACCACTCACTGCGTTGCTATTGATGACCGCAGGCACTTCAGAAATCATCGATACGATCTATGCGAAACGGGTGAATCACGTGCCTGAATTAGCTCGAATGGGCGCTGATATTACCGTGGAAGGAAATATGATCATCGTGAATGGTCCAAATAAACTTCACGGAACAGAAGTCGTGGCTTCCGATCTTCGGGCAGGTGCTTGTTTAGTGATTGCCGGACTATTAGCAGAAGGAACAACGACGATTTATAACGTAGATTATATCTTACGCGGTTATGATCATATTATCGAGAAACTAACAGCCTTAGGGGCATCAATCGAAATGATAGAGGAAGTGGGAGCTGAATGAGCGATTATTTGACAATGGCAGAACTAGAGAACAAAACGTTAAAAGAAGTTTATAGTTATGCCAAAGAATTTAAAATTCCTTATTACAGTAAGATGAACAAAAAGGAATTATCTCTAGCTGTGATTCGTGCACAAGCTGAGAAACAAGGATTTTATTATATGGAAGGGATATTAGATATCGTTGGTCAAGATGGTTACGGTTTTTTACGGCCAATCAATTATGGACCAAGTGCAGAAGATATCTATATTTCTGCCTCACAAATCAGACGATTCAGTTTGAGAAATGGGGACAAAGTGGCAGGAAAAGCCCGTCCGCCTAAAGAATCGGAACGTTATTATGGTTTGATGCACGTGGAAAGCGTTAATGGAAAAGATCCGGAAGAAGCAAAAGAACGTCCGCATTTTCCAGCCTTAACACCTCTTTATCCGCAAAGACAGCTTCAACTGGAAACAACACCGCAAAGACTATCTACCCGAATGATCGATATCTTCTCTCCAATCGGTTTTGGTCAGCGTGGATTGATCGTCGCACCACCAAAAGCAGGGAAAACTTCTGTATTAAAAGAAATCGCAAATGGTATCACCGAAAACTATCCGGAAGTAGAATTGATCGTTCTGCTGATTGATGAACGTCCGGAAGAAGTAACGGATTTAGAACGAAGCGTGAAAGGCGACGTGGTATCTTCTACATTTGATCTGCAGCCGCAAAACCATACTCGAGTTTCTGAATTAGTATTGGAACGTGCAATGCGTTTAGTCGAAGATAAACGAGATGTCGTTATCTTGATGGATAGTATTACTAGACTTGCTCGGGCCTATAACTTAGTCGTTCCACCAAGCGGACGTACATTGAGTGGCGGGATTGACCCAGCCGCATTGTATAAACCTAAGAAATTTTTCGGGGCGGCAAGAAACATCGAAGAAGGTGGCAGTTTGACGATTTTAGCGACCGCTTTAGTCGATACAGGAAGCCGCATGGATGACGTGATCTATGAAGAATTCAAAGGAACTGGAAATCTAGAATTACAACTTTCACGCGAGTTATCCGAACGTCGGATCTTCCCAGCCATCGATATCAAAAAATCAGGTACCCGAAAAGAAGAATTATTGATGCCAAGTGAAGAACTAGAAGAAATTTGGAAACTTCGAAAAAATATGACTGGAGATTCATTAGAATATACGGAACAACTGATCCGCTTTTTGCGTAAAACAAAAAACAATCAGCAATTTTTCAAAGAATTTCAAGATGTCTCCTTTGGTAAAAAAAATCCGACCAGAAATCTGAAAAGATAATTGCAACCTTGACTGAAACATGTTAAGATGTTAATGTTGTAAATCGACAAATCAACTCTGGTTCAGCAAATGGAGCAGGGCAAAGGAGCGAAAAAATCATGAAAGAAAACATCCATCCAGATTACCACCCAGTAGTATTCATGGATTCAACAACTGGTTTCAAATTCTTGTCAGGTTCAACAAAAACTTCACAAGAAACAGTTGAATGGGAAGACGGTAATACATACCCAGTCATCCGTGTCGAAGTAACTTCTGACTCACATCCATTCTACACTGGACGTCAAAAATTCACACAAGCAGACGGACGTGTGGACCGTTTCAACAAAAAATACGGTCTCAAAGACGCAAACGCTGCGGAATAATAAAAACGCTGATAACTCAACGTTTAGCAGACTATCCGATAGGGATAGTCTGTTTTTTTCGTTTTTGACCATAATGAATAGATGGATATCGTTACTCAAAAATGGGTGGGATACAGTAAATTTTTTCGAATTTTATTAAATCAAATTTAAATTCATTGATTAAACTATCCATCTCTAATAATTCTAGTCCTTGTAAAATTTTCATTATTCGTTTTCGTCCTTTGATGCTATCTCCTTCTATATGACAGATTAATGCCTTATAAAATTGAATGGATATCTGAGTATCTTTTGCAAACAATAATCTATGATGAGTAGCTTCAAATTTTTGTAAGTATTGTTTAGAAAAGTGAATATTTTTGCGTTCTAACATTAAAAGAAAAGCATTATTATAAAGACTGGATAATATCGGATGAAATATTTCAAAATCGTTGTATTTTTCAATTTTGCGTTCGATTTCTGTAAGCCTTTGGGAAATATAGTTTGTATCAAAAAGAAATAGTAATGAGCTAAAACTGATCATTTCAAATCTTCCCCACTCATTTACTTTTTCTAAATAATTGGCAAAGTGATCCAAGTGTTCTTTATCATTTTTATTCAGCTTACGTTTTTCTATGGGCAGAGTATACCAATCAAAAGTTTTTATGACTAAATAGTTGCGAATATCAACAATGTCTCGTGTAGTATTTGCTTTTTTTCGAATGATTTCTAAAGTATACTTCCGTGATCCTCTATTCTCTCTAGTAGCTTTAATAAAATCTTTTATCTTTTTATTTTTCTTTCGTATGCTATCAAATTCTAGATATAAGACAAATTCATCCATGGTTATATTCAATTTATCAAGAAATTCCAATAAAATAACAAAAGGTATGCTATTTTTTCCAGTTTCATATCTAGATAATGTATTTCTTGTTGTTATATTGTGAGCTAATTTTTTTGAGAGATACCTCTTTCTACACGCAATTTCTTAAGCAATTCCCCACTATCCATATCACCGCTCCGTTCTTTTATAATTGTTATGCGCAAATTAATCACAAAATGAAAATAATACGTATTTTTAATCATAATAACATAGTAGATAAAATAAAAACACGGGAGGTGTGTATTTAATATTGAAAATCGGGGATAGGTTGTTATTTGGGTGGTGGATAGATTGTCGATCGATTATTTATCCCAGTTCTAAATGTTTCTGCAAGCAAAGTAGTTAATTCTAAGACAACAAATGAAAAAATGATTTCAGATTTTACGGATGAAAAATTAGATATATTCACGAAGTTGTTTGATATTACGGAAACTACAAAGTTAGTAAGTACAATAGTAACTAATGATATGAAGTCAAGATTTCAAATGAATTACGCAATAGAAATATGATTATTCATGTACCAAAAAGCTCATTGGATTTAACAAACGCAAAAGTTCTACAAGTTACAGAAAATTCAAAGGATTTTTATACGATCACAGTGCCCATAGTAGGCGATGACTATAATTTATTTAGTAATTTGACGGTTACTTATAGTCAGAATGGAGAAAATGAAGGATATCAAGAAACTATTATTAGTCGAGGGTTGAACAATAAAATTCAAATTGAATCTTATGTAAACGGTAAATTGATGAAATCTGATTTACTTAATGAAGAGTTTTTATCTAACGAGCAAATTAAGAAGGACATGCAAAATGTACAAAAACAAGGAGCTTTGTTACCTCAGAGTAGAGGTGTTGCTGCTAAAATTGCTTGTATTGTTGTTGTTCTTGGTATTAGTAAATACGTTGCGACTATCATTGCAGGAGCTTGTGTTGGTTCGTGCCCAGCTATACCAGTTATTTGTGCTGCTTGTATTGGAGGTTTCGTAGCTTTAGGCACTGGGACGATGAGTTCTGTAGTGGCTTGTTTTAAACTTTGATTGGATTGATGAGATGTGAAAAAGTCGATTAAAACTAGCAGAATAATTATATCGTTTCTATGTCTCTTTGTAGTAGCATTCTCGTTGATTTTTTTTCAAACGGGCAGATTTGGTATGAATAATATTCTACCTGAGATAAAGACAGAAGTGTTAAAATCAAAGCTTGAAGGTTCTGATACTTTCTTATTATATGTAGGTAGACCGACTTGCATTCAATGCCAAGAAATTGAACCTACCCTTCGAAACATATTAAAAAGTGTAGGAGTAAAAGCCAGCTACTATAGAACTGATATAGCTCGAAACGAAGATGAAAAGAGCTTAGAGGAAGTAGCTAAAAAGCTTGATTTAACTGTAGTACCCTCATTATTAATGATTTCTAAAGGTGTTTTAGTTGATAGATTAGATGGTGTTTACACTGAAAAAGCTATTTCTGAATTTTTAGAAAATAATAAAACTATTTTTGAGGAGGATGCATAGTTGTTTATCCCTATATATAGCATGATACTTCTAGGCTTATTTTTAGTATTTTGTCTTTACGCTCTGAAAATACTTCAAAAAAATAATGATGATACGCGACGACAAATAGCACAATTAAGAAAAGATATTGAGTTGATCTTGGAAAAAATTAGGGAAAATAATTAAAATGGTGGATTTACGTTACTTAGAGAATTATTCTAAGCAAGTGCTTTTGTTAGCGGTTTCGTTTGCCTATGGATACTTTGTCAGTCCTAGCGAATTAAAATTAAGTAATTTCAATTTTCGTACATTGACAAATGAGTGCGAGAACAAATTTATTTTTAGCTTATCTACGGATAGTCAAACTATTGATAGGTTATCCAAAGCATATGGACAAAAGTATCTAAACTTGGATTTTCTTGAAAATCAAGGGAAAACTTCATGGTGTGCAGCATACGCTACTACAGCTATTATCCGTTATCAAACTAGGAAAAGTTTTCCTACTGCACGACAGATGATGACAACTTTGTATCCAAGTTCATCCAATTTAGCAGATGAATCTGCCTCAAATATCCAATGTATTAGCTACGCTAATTCTTATGGATTTCATAGTATTTCAAATAGATGGGGGACAGCTACAGCAGAAGGAACGATGCTTGAAATTAATGCGAATCGGCCATATTGGGTATCTGCGCTAAAACAAACTAGAGGGAAGGATAGGCATGCGTTTGTTGTTAGAGGGTACGCTAACTTTGATTTTTATAAAACGATTTCCGTATGGAATCCATGGAGTAATTCAAGCTATGGATATGATCTACTGGACCCTTCCAGTCATTTGATTAGTACTCATGGGGTGGTATTAAAACAAGATTCAGGATTATTTTCTTGGCATTATCTATAAATAGCATTAGGGGTGTTAGGAGTGAAGTATAAAAAAATTTCTTCTCTTATTCTAGTAACAATATTATTATGTACGGCTTGTTCTTCTCCCGCTAGTCAACCGAAGAAAAAAGAACTAGAATTATCAAAGGAAGAATGGGAGCAGCTAACTTTTTTTTGTGGAGAATGGGTATATACGGGAGATGAATCAATGTGGACAATCAACATTGATAAACATTCAATAGACATTTCGTATGATAAACACCAGTTTAATGGTGCTTTCACAGGCATAAAAGTAAATGATGGGTTGACGATATATTGTGAAGATAATCAATGGGCCTACACATTGGATAAGAGAGATGATGAGCGTATATTCGTTATACGCAGTAAGCTAGATTCTGGAACGACTTCAAATGCGATGGGAATAGAGTTAATAAAAAAGTAAAGAAATTAGAATAATTATAAATGAGAGCAAATTCAAGAGTTTGCTATAAGACAAGTGATAAAAACACCTTATATTAACAAAATGAAGAGGGGTTATTTCGAAGTAAAAAACCATTTACCTAAAAATAGAAAACAAGCAGACCGGCTTGCCGTTTTAGTTACACAGCAAAAAATCGCACATAAATTCATGCATCAAGCCATTGCTTTTCATGAAATCGATTATCTGGTGACAAGTAACGAACTGGCAAAAGAACAGTATGAGAAAGTAAAGGAACACCATATCGAATGTCTGTATGGATGAATTATTGCGTGAATATTCTAAGGTGTTTTCCCATTTTTTCATTTTCTTAGATAGGACCTTATCTTTGCTCGCTTCTCTTAGCCGATGGTATAATAACGAAAAGGTTATCTTGTTAGATAACCTTACTTTTTTATCCAGAAGAAAGGAGTGCAGAAAATGAAACATGTGAAGGCGTTGGTAGTGAAGGCAATCATGATCTGGGCAATTCTTTGGGTCGTGCTGACCGGTTTATACGGTGTTAGCTTTATGGATTCAACGATTGTTGGGGTAATTATCGTAGTGATGATCTATGTGCTAGGGGATCTGTTGATCTTACGTAAAGTAGGAAACATCGCAGCAACGATCGCAGATGCTGGTTCAGCTGCAGTTATCTTGTGGCTCTATCTATACTTTATGAATGATACAGTCGATATTTGGATGAAAGTCTTGATTCCTGCTCTATTGATTGGTGTGGCAGAATGGTTCTTCCACAAGTGGTTGCTAAGTCAAGGAATCGTACCAGATGAACGGAAAATGGAATAAATCAACAGTTAAACTATTCTTATCGATAAATGAAAGCTTTAAAAATAAATAGATGTTTAATTAAGAATAATCATAAACTATTTTTACTCAAAAAACCGCTCAGATCATTTTCAGATCTGAACGGTTTTTTTATCTATTCATCAAGATCAAATTTCATTTTTCAATGATTCAATCAATTCGCCCTCTGCTTCATGACTATGTTTTCGGCCATTAACAAGATAGAGTGCTGTACATACCAATGGAATGACTCCGGCAATCACATACAATCCTCTAAATGAAGTAAGAGATTTTAGCATCCCCATCAAATAAGGACCAACGCCTAAGCCTAGGTCTAAACCAATAAAGTAGGTAGACAAAGCAATACTGATGCGGTGTTCTTTTACGATCTTCAAACAGACAGCTTGTCCATTTGACATGAACGTACCGTAACCTAAACCGACTAATGCTCCAGAAATAAGCAATGTCACACTATTCGTCGTTACACTCAGTAAAAATAATCCTGCTGTTAAGAATAAATAGCTAGGATACATCACGTATTGTTCTCCTTTGACATCGAAAATCCTTCCAGTCAATGGACGTGTAAATGTGATGACCAAAGCATATACGACGAAGAAAAATGACCCAGCAGCAACTAAGTGGATTACTTTTGTATAAGAAGATAAAAATGATAAAACACTTGAATAAGAAAGACCCATCAAAAAGGCGATTCCTGTAATGAAAAGTGCTTTCTTTTCAATAAAACTATTGATATTCCATGAACGAAGAGATGTTTTTTGTTCTTCAGATAATGGAATATTTTTTACAGGAAAGACAAGGCAGGCAATTGTAACAAAGAAGACCAGTACAATTGAAAACCAAATAATGAAACGAAAGTCAGTCATATTCAGCAAAATCATTCCTAAAAATGGTCCAACAGCGGCAGCTAAACTAGTACTTAATCCGTAATAATTGATGCCTTCCCCTTTTTTAGATGCAGGGATATATGCAGTAACAATAGCATTTGTAGCTGTAGAAACTGTACCGTAACCAAATCCATTCAAGAATCGAACTAAATACAATGCCCCGATAGTTGGTGTATAAAGATAAGCTAATGTTGTCAGAAGATAGAAAATCGCGCCGCCTCTTAAGGTAAACTTCCGACCAAATAGTTCTAACTGTTTCCCCATGAATAAGCGTGCCAGCAATGTTCCGATGATATATATTCCAGAAGCAAAACCTGCTTGGCTCAAGCTGGCGTGTAATGTGTCTTGCGCAATGACTGCCATGATGACCATCAACAGATAATAAATCAGGTAGACAATAAAATTGATCAATGTGATTCCGATAAAATATTTATTAAATAATTTCTTTTCCATGTATGTTATACATTCCCCTTAAGCTGAATATGCTTTTAATTTTTGTATTTGAACTTCTACATCGTGATAATTGGATGGATAGCGATCAACAAGTTGGCGAATAAATAAATCCCGTGTAGACATAAACAGGTTTAAAAATTCTTCGCATTCGTTTGTTGGATTCTCATCCACTGCTTTGATCAATTCGATCGAGTTTTGATACGCATCATTTAAAAAGACTAAAGAAGCTTTCATGTCAAATCTTGTTTGATATGCTGTTTCTAATCGATTAATGATTGTGTTCATCCAGTAATTCATGTTTTTTCCCTCTATTCTTAAAAAATTTTACTTCTGCAGTATAACGAATAAAAAAAAGGAAAAAAATCGCATAAGTGATGGAAAAAGGTACTTAACAAATGTTAATATCATTAGTAAAATACCTTTGGACTTTAAAAAGTTTTAAAGTACTGTATGATCTTTTTAGATGAAAGTTTGGATGGGGGAGCATCATTGGATAGTAGAGTCTTAAAGGAATATTTGGATAAAAATGATTTTCCGATTATACGCAAAGGATATCATAAATATTTGACATTCGAAGGGATGGAAGATTCCCATACGTATATCTTGAAAGAGGGAACGGTAAAAGCAAGTGTTATTTCAAATGATGGGAGAGAATTTAACCTTCGCTATATCAAAGATCTTGAAATCGTCTCTCTTTTAAAAGACGAATATTCACAATTCATCGATTCGCCGTATAATATTCGAGTTGAATCAGAATATGCAGAGTTTTATCGAATCAATCGTGTGAGATTTTGGCAAAATATCAACCAAGATCCAAAGCTACAACACTATGTAAAAGAGTATTACCGCTATCGCTTGCTTTATTCGATGAAAAAAATGCAACAAATGCTGTTAAATGGAAAACTGGGAGCTGTTTGTACGCAACTTTACGAATTATATGATTTATTCGGCGTGCGAACAGAAGAGGGGATGCTGATCGATTTTTCGATCACAAATGAAGAAATTGCCAAATTTTGTGGTATTTCAACTGCTAGCAGTGTGAACAGAATTTTAAAGCAGTTGAAAAAAGATGGTATTATCACAGTGAAAGATCATCGTATCGTTATTTTGAATATGGACTTGTTAGAAGACAATATTATCTTTTGATGAACAAAGAGGTTGTGACAGAAGTGGGCAGCTTCAAGAAATAAGAAGGAATTTCCGAAAATTGTTACTCAAATTTTTTGACAAATTTCGGCTTATTTTCGAAGAAGCTACTTCTGGAACACCGTGAATAAGAGGTTGTGAAATCATCGTTTTGAGCTAATACCGAGGGTCAGCTGATTGAACACCGTTTACCAAGAGGTTGTAAAAAAGCTGTTCTGCATCAAGTAATAAGAACAGCCAAGTAAAAACAGCTCCTAATGTTTTTAACTTGGCTGGACTTATTACCGCAGATGTAAGCTTTTGAACACCGTTTATTCGCAACAAAAGGGCTGTGACACGATTTTTGTCACAGCCTCTTTTTGCGAACTTTCATTTAGCTATTTTTAGAAACTTCTTCCGCCACCGCCAAAAGTCCCGCCACCGCTAGAGTGGGTAGTACTTCCGCCACCGCCGCTTCCAGGAGGTGGGCTTTTGGGGATTCTTCTTGTCGTGACAAAAGAATTTGTCAGACGATCGGTTTTTTCAGTTAATTTGATACTGGATTTTTCTCGGAACGGATATTTGTAGATGCCTGATTTCAATTGATAACGCGAAACAGTCACAAAATAAAAGACAAGACTAAGGATAAGAGCCAAAACAACAGCAATGATGATTTCCACTGTCGTCAAAACTTTATAGCGTGTGATTTTGCCAGTTTCTTCATCTACACGATAATGACCTCCTGGAACTCCGTCTTCCACATATGTGGCTGATTTAGACAAGTACGCTTTTGCAGCATCGTAGTAGGCAGCATTCGTCATCTGATCATAAACATCATCTAAGATCGAATCGATTCTACTGTCAGTCAAATAATCGATCATATTACCAGAAGTCGAAATGTAGATTTCACGCTGCCCCATATCCAATAGCAAAACTGAGCCATTTTGATCATTTCCGACTGCCTTTCTTAAGTAATTATCGGCAAAGTCTCTTGGTTCTTCTGAATTAGAAGTAGTTGTGACGATTAAGACACGTCCCTTGATTTTTTCATTCAGTTTTTCTGCCTGTTGTTCCAAAGAGTGGATTTGATCTGTAGTGAACAACCCAGCCTCGTCATTTACCGTTGCTGTATCCGCATGAGTAGCCACCGGCCAACTAACACTTACTAGCAAAAGAAAGAACAAAAAGAATTTTTTCATCATATCAAGTAACCTCCGATCAGAAAGAGGATCGCTAGTCCAGCGAAAATCCCAAGAGCAGTCAGTCCTAATTTTTTCTGGCTAATCGGCAGGACACCGCTGACTTTTCCTGTTTGTCCATTCATTGCATAATAGTAGACTTTTTTACTTGAGTCATTGCTTCGATAAGTAACGAGCCATACCGGCAACAATACGTAATTATTTACTTCATTTGTGATTGAAGCAGAGGTTCGGACACCTGTCAATGTTGTATACCCATTGGCAGTATCTTTTAACAGCTTCTCTGAATAGTCTTTTAATTCAGACTGAATTTGCGATTTGATTGCCTCGTATTCGATATCTCTTTTTTCTGCTTGGAACCCGGCTAAATACTGGCTTTTAAAATCAATTGCTTTATCTAACGGGAAAGGTTGCACGCCTTCGACCATCTTTTGTTGCGTATTTTTTGATAAGGCATTTTTTACTAGTTCTTTAAAAGAAAGCTTGCCTGCTCTTGAAACAGCAAATTGCTTCGTTTCTGTGTATTCGATGTCACCTATTCGCCAAATGCGGATAACGGTGCCGTTTGCCTGCATTGTGCCATCTACTTCAGCATCTGTAGCCCAATAAGGGAAATATACACCCGTCAACTTATCGATTTGATCCTTATTGAAAAAAGCTTTTGGAACAAACCATTTTTTCTTGGTCCAAGCGAGAAATCTATTGATTGCTTCTTCTTTCTCGACAGCAAAAGGAAGTACTTTATTTGGCAAGAATTCTCCGCTTAAACGTCCCGATAGTACAACGGGATTATGGCAGTAGTAACAATAAGTCGCAGCAGTGGTCGCATCGGTCACAATCTCTGCACCACAGTTGGGACAAAGGAAAAGATCCATCGATACAGTATTACCTGCAGCTTCGTCCGCTGTATCTGAAAAACCGCCTGCCTCGTCAAACGCTTTGCGCTCGGCTTCACTCATGTTGGTAAGCTGTTCTTGGGCTGTAAAAGTAAAATCTTCTGTAGACGAAGGTTCTTCTTTGCTCTCTTCGCCAGCCATACGCGCTTCTTTTTGCTTCTGCTCATATTGGCTGACTTCTTCTTCGGTATAAATATTCAGGCAGTATTCGCAATGAAATTTTTGGTCTTTAGGATCAAAAGTCAACGGACCGCCGCAATTAGGACATTTATGTGTAAGAACATCCATCAGCTGCACACCTTTCTCAATAAATTAATCAACGGGGATTCCTTTAAACGGTTTGCCGCAGTTTGGACAGAATTTAGGGATGCCGTTGGAAAGATCCACAATCTCGTTGCATTCGCTGCAACGCATCTGTAGCTTAGGCTGAGCGTTTTCTACTGGTTTGGCAGCGCCACAGTTGGAACAGAATTTTCCGGAATTTTCTGTCCCACAGACTGGACACGTCCAAGTATCTACATTCCCTTGTGCGGCTTGTTGATTTTGTTTTTCAGCTTGTTGCTTGATTTGTTCTTGGTTGTTTTGAGCCGCTTGGGAAAGGTAAGAGCCATTTGCATTCATTCCCATACCTACGCCCATAAAGCCAGTCATTGCTCCTGCTTCATTTTTTCCAGCTGCTTCCATTCCACGGGCAATGGAACCTTGCACGTATCCTTCACGTACGCTAGGATCACCTAGCATCGCCCCTTCGTTACGCATATTGATTAGTTTCACAGAATCATCTGTGTAAGAAATGCTGGCCACAGCGACAGAGACGATCTCCATCCCTCGCAACTCGCGCCAAGAATCATCCAATGCAGTATCCATGTATTTGCTTAACTCCAAACTCTTAGATGGGACATAAGAAATCCGTTGTCCATCCGCAGACATCTGATTGATTGCTGATTGCAATGCTGTTAGGAATTCAGCTAAGTATTGCTCATTGATATCATTGATTTCTACTTGTGTTTTGTTTTTAGGAATTGCGTTTGTATAAAATAAAATCGGGTCAACGACATGAATAGAATAAGTGCCATGTGCCCGTAAGAATAATTCTGCGTTATAGAAATTATCAAAGTAGTTCAATGGCGCACTCGTACCGAATTTGATTCCCTTTATTTCTTGGAGATTGATATAAAAAACTTGTTGTTTCTGCGGTGTAACGCCACCAAATTTAAATCGGTCAAATGTTTCAGCAATTGCTTCTTTCAGTGTTCCGTTGAACATGGAAGGAGCTGCGTCATTTTTAATGGTGTAATAACCTTCCTCAGCGGTATAATCGATGATTTTTCCACCATCGACCAAAAGCATCATCATGTTTGGATAGACATGGACGACTGTTCCGTCTGTCAAAACATCTTCTGTTCCTTTACGATTGGAGCCACGTTTGTCATCTTTACGAACTTTGACACCTTTCGTCATAACCGTTGTATCACTCATATTGTCTGGTTCGATGACTTCTAGCCATTGATCTGCCAGACCGCCGCCGACCATACTTGTTGCTGCTTTGATAAGACCCATAAAAAATTCCTCCTCTGATTCAGCTAATGCCAAACAATTATTGTTTATTTATTATACCATAGGAAGAAGTGAAACTTCTCGGACTAGAGACGGAATTGAAATGGAAACTTGCGTATTGATTAAATACCTGAAAAAGCCGAGAAGGATAGTAGTTTTTTTACCCAATATCACGTATAATAAGAGATAGTGAATTTTTTAAAAAAGGGGGATCCTTATGGCATATCAAGCACTTTATCGAGTCTGGCGTTCGCAGCGTTTCGAAGACATCGTTGGACAAAAAGCTGTGACACAGACACTAAAAAATGCTATTGTTTCCCACAAGACCTCACATGCCTATTTGTTTACAGGACCCAGAGGAACCGGAAAGACAAGTGCAGCAAAGATTTTCGCAAAAGCAATCAACTGTCCGAACAGTAAAGACGGTGAACCATGCAACGAATGCGAAATGTGTCGATCAATCACTGCTGGTACGCAAGAAGATGTGATCGAAATCGATGCTGCCAGCAATAACGGAGTCGAAGAAATCCGATTTATCCGTGATCGGGCAAACTATGCGCCTACAAAGGCAGCGTACAAAGTGTACATTATTGATGAGGTACATATGCTTTCAACAGGAGCTTTCAATGCCTTGTTGAAAACATTGGAAGAGCCAAAAGAAAGTGTCATATTCATCTTAGCAACGACCGAACCTCACAAAATACCAGCTACGATCATTTCACGAACCCAACGATTTGATTTTAAACGGATCAATACGGCAGATATTGTCGAACATCTTGAATTTATCTTAAAAGAATCGACTATCAACTATGAACCAGCTGCATTGAATGTGATTGCCCGTTCCGCAGAAGGCGGGATGCGGGATGCATTGAGTATTCTTGATCAGGCAATCTCATTTAGTGAAGGAACGATTACTTTAGATGATGCCATGCAAGTAACAGGCAGCTTGACAGACGAAATGATGGACAGCTACTTGAGTGCTTGCGTGAAAAAAGAAGTACCAGAAGCATTGGAAGCGTTGAATCAAATTCTCGCAGCCGGCAAAGAATCACGTCGCTTTCTAGAGGATATGTTACAATACTGCCGTGATCTGCTGATGTATCAGCAAGCGCCCAATCTAGTTGAAGAACAATCAAGTACGATCAGAAGTACATTTACGGAATTGGCACAAACTGTTTCAGCGGATCAGCTATTTTCAATGATAAAGATTTTGAGCGATACACAAAATGAAATCCGATTTACTAATAGTGCCGCTATTTATTTGGAAGTCGCTACAGTCAAACTCGCACAGCTACCCTCTGCTTCTGTTCCTTCAGCAAAAATGGCATTAGCAGATGATCAGATAGTAAAACAGCTGCAACAAGAGATCAAGGAACTGAGAAACGAAATCAAAGAACTTCGCAGTAACACAGGAACTGTGAATACAAAAGTACAGCCAGTACAGCAGACGAATCACAAAAAACAAACAAGTACGTATCGGGTACCGACGGAACGGGTATATAAAGTTCTGCGGGAAGCGACAAGACAGCATCTGAACCAAGTAAAAGAAGTATGGGAAGATTTGCTGATGAGCCTCTCTGTCACTCAGCGGGCAATGCTTAAAGCAAGTGAACCAGTTGCAGCTGGCCCTACAGGATTAGTGATTGCATTTGATTATGAGATTGTTTGTCAAAGAGCAGCAAACGACGAAGAACTGCAGCTTTCGGTACACAATAATTTAAGCCGAATGATCAAAGACTATGCGCCTGATCCGGTTTATATCACAAGAGAAAGTTGGCCGGAACTTCGAAAAAATTATTTGACGCAAGCACAAGAAGAGGGAGCAGAAAATTCTTTTGCTTCTGAAGAGTCAGAAGGAGAAATCGAATTACTCCCTCAAGAACAGGAAGTACCAGAAGAAACACTTGTAGTAAAAGCAGAGGAATTTTTTGGTTCCGAGGCTGTTACAGTAGTAGATGATTAAGAAAAAAGGAGTAGATAATTATGATGCGTGGAATGGGCAATATGCAAGGCATGATGAAACAAGTACAAAAAATGCAAAAAGAAATGGCGGAAGCACAAGAGCTGCTAAATAAAACAGAATTTACAGGTAAAGCCACTAATGAATTGGTCAAAGCCGTATTTACAGGTGATCGCCGTATGAAGGACATCCAAATCAATGAAGAAGTCGTTGATCCTGATGATATTGAGATGCTTCAAGATCTTGTCGTAATGGCAGTCAATGACGCAATCGCACAAATTGATGTGGAAACTGAGAAAAAATTAGGGAAATACGCAAAAGGTTTACCAGGATTTTAGTTTTAAACTGAAGGAGTAATGAATATGCAATATCCAGAACCAATTGCGAAACTGATCGACAGCTATATGAAACTTCCAGGAATCGGTCAGAAAACAGCGACAAGACTCGCGTTTTATACAATCGATATGAAAGATGAAGTAGTGAATGAATTTGCTAAATCTTTGTTAAGTGTAAAACGAGATTTACACTTTTGCAGTATCTGCGGAAATATCACAGAAGAAGATCCTTGCGAAATATGTAGAAATCCTTCACGTGATCGCAGCATTATCCTAGTGGTCGAAGAGCCGAAAGATGTAATGGCGATGGAAAAAATGCGGGAATATCACGGACTTTATCATGTACTCCATGGTGTGTTATCACCGATGGAAGGGACAGGTCCAGAAGATATCAATATTTCTTCGCTGCTGCAGCGGCTGCATGATGCAGATGTAAAAGAAGTGATCATCGCAACAAATGCGACAACAGAAGGAGAAGCAACAGCAATGTATCTCTCACGTCTAATTAAACCAGCCGGTATCAAAGTAACACGTTTAGCACATGGGTTGTCTGTAGGCTCTGATATCGAGTACGCAGATGAAGTCACGTTATTGAAAGCTGTCGAAGGAAGACGCGAGTTATAAATTTCTAATTAAAAGTTTTTTCAGATACAATATAGAAGCAGCATAAGAGATGGGGGCAACAATGTGAACGGACTATTTATTACAATTGAGGGGCCTGATGGTGCAGGAAAAACCAGCATCTTGAATGAACTTTTCCCTCTTTTGAAAGAAGTAGCAAAAACAGAAATCATTCAAACAAGAGAACCGGGAGGCATCCCGATTGCTGAAGAGATTCGAGCGGTAATCCTGGATCCAAAAAATGATCGGATGGATGAACGCACGGAAGCACTACTTTATGCGGCGGCAAGAAGACAGCATCTAGTCGAAAAGGTCTTACCTGCTCTGGCAAAAGGGAAAATCGTTTTATGCGATAGATTTGTCGACAGTTCTCTTGCTTATCAAGGTGCAGGCCGACGCATCGGCGTTACCGAGATTGCTCGGTTGAATGAGTTTGCTACAGAAGGTACTACGCCAGATTTTACCCTTTATCTTGACGTAGATTCAGACACCGGATTAAGAAGAATCAAGAAAAACAGACAAAACCAAATCGACCGTTTAGATTCGGAAGGTTTGGAATTCCACCAGCGTGTACGACATGCTTACTTAAAGCTGGCAGAAGAGAATCCGGAAAGAATCCACAAAGTTGATGCAAGAAAAAGCTTTGAAGAAGTGCTGCAAACAAGTTATCATACAATTATTGAACAATATCCGCAATTTTTTGGAAACTAGGAAGGTGAACGTTTATGAAAATTATTTTAGCGATTATCCAAGACAAAGACAGCAACCGTTTATCAAATGAATTGATTGATGCAAATATCCGTGCCACAAAATTATCATCGACAGGCGGCTTCCTTAAGGCTGGAAACAGCACGTTTATCGTGGGTATTGAAGATGATCGAGTAGAAGAAGCATTGGAAATCATCAAAAAAACATGTGAATCAAGAAAACAATTTGTATCTACACCTGTGACATTGGATATTTCGATGGATGGGGGCGTTCCTTATCCAGTAGAAGTAGAAGTAGGCGGCGCAACAGTCTTCGTCTTACCTGTTGAAGGATTCCATCAATTTTAGGAGGAGCTGAGCTATGAATCAAGAAATAAACTTGGCTCAAATGCAACCGATCGTGTATCAGCAGCTTCAACGGAGCTTTGAGCATGGGCGTCTCGCTCATGCTTATCTTTTTGAAGGAGAAAAAGGAACAGGAAAACATGAAGTAGGTGTGTGGCTCGCACAGCATCTGTTCTGTACCCAAATGGAAGACAATCAGCCTTGCGGAAAATGCAACAATTGTCAGCGAATCGAAAAGAAAGAACATCCGGATGTTCTGGTTATCGAACCGGACGGACAAACAATCAAAGTTGATCAGATCAGACGTTTGCAAACGGAATTCAGTCGCAGCGGATATGAATCAAGAAAAAAGGTTTTTTTGATTAAAGAAGCTGAAAAAATGAATAGCAGTGCGGCAAACAGTCTGTTGAAATTTTTGGAAGAACCACCGGGAGACTTTTTAGCGGTATTAGAGACAGATGCAGTAGGAAGGATTCTCCCTACTATTCAATCCCGTTGTCAAGTGCTGCATTTTCAAGAACTTTCGAAAGAAGCATTGATCCATCGATTGCAAGAAGAGCAGATTCCATTAGAAAAATCAAAACTTTTGGCTTTCTTAACAAACAGTTTAGGAAAAGCAGTTGAAATCTCTCAAGATGAATGGTTTAATGATGCTAAGGACTTGATTTATCAATGGTTCGTTTACTTGCAAAAGCAAGACACTCAAGCCTTTATCTATGTCCAAAAAAAATTAGTGAAATCATTTAAAGAAAAAACACAGCAGTTTACAGGATTATCTGTCCTGATGTTTTATTATCAGGAAGCACAACGTCAAGCAGTAGCGAAAGGCGAATATGGCAAAGTAAAACAGATAAACCAGATAATTGAACGAATATTGATTGCAGAGCAGAAACTACGTAGCAATGTCGGTTTTCAAGCTGTTGCGGAACAGTTCGTTTTGCAGACGATTTTTTAGCTTGCCGCAGAGGACGATAATCAAGGAGGATGGAAATGGTAGAAGTAGTAGGTGTCCGATATAGAGATGCAGGTCATATCTATTATTTTGCACCAGGAGACTCTGAATATAGTTATAATGACAAGGTATTAGTCGAATCTCAGCAATCCTTACATATTGCTACTGTTGTCCTTCCTAAAAAAGAGATTGATCCAAATGACCTTCCTGAAGCTATTCGTCCAATCTTGCATAAAGCGTCAAAAGCTGAACTAGAAAAAGACAAAAAAAATAAAGAAGATGCGTGTGATGCATTGCAAATCGCAAAAGAAAAAGTGCAGTTGCGTGAGCTGGAAATGAAAATAGTCAAAGCTGAATATACATTTGATCGAAACAAACTGATTTTTTCTTTTACGGCGGACGGGCGAATCGACTTTAGAGAATTGGTAAAGGATCTAGCCGCTGTATTTCGTACTCGTATTGAGCTTCGACAAATTGGTGTACGCGATGAAGCGAAGATAATAGGCGGAATTGGTCCATGTGGGCGTCCATTATGCTGTTCTTCTTTTTTAGGCGATTTCGTGCCCGTATCGATCAAAATGGCAAAAGACCAAAGTTTATCTTTGAACCCAACAAAAATTTCCGGTTTATGCGGACGCTTGATGTGCTGTCTACAATATGAGAGCGAAGAATACGAGACAGCAAAAAAAGAACTCCCTGACTTTGGAAAAGTAATTGTTACACCTGATGGTAAAGGGAAAGTCGTAGGGTTGAATCTGCTTAGCCGTATCGTTAGTATTCGGCTGACTGGACGGGAAAATCCTGTCGAATATGAATGGGATGAATTGAAAGAATTTATCCAAGTAGGTGAGATAAATGGATAAGAGATCATTATACGACGGATTGAATCAGTTAGAATCAGAGTTGAGAAATACATTAACAGAACTTGTTGAAATGAAGCATGCTTTGCATGAGATCGTAGAAAAAAATACGACTTTGGAGATGGAAAATCAACGCTTGCGAGAACATCTTCGGGAATTGAATCAAGTTGCACAAGCTCCAGCTGAAAATGTGAAGCAAGAACTTTCCAAGTCTCGTATGAATCTTGAAAAAATTTATGAAGAAGGCTTCCATGTCTGCTACGATTTATATGGATCAAGACGGGACAATGACGAGCCTTGTGCGTTTTGTCTAGAAGTGATCTATCGCGAAAGCGGTCGATGATCAATAACAAGAGGAGACTGGAGCGGAGAAAGACTGCTCCAGTTTTTTTATTAAGGAGATTGTGACAGATGTATAATCAAAAAAGTTTCAAAGGAAATCCAGTATACGGGAATTTATATCTTGTACCAACGCCAATCGGAAATCTAGAAGATATGAGCTACAGAAGTATTCGTATGCTACAAGAAGCAGACCTTATCGCAAGCGAAGATACGCGTAATACACAAAAATTATTGAATTATTTCGAGATTCATACGCCCCAAAAAAGTTTACATGAACATAATTATAAAGAACGTGTCCCTCAATTGATTGCTTTGTTAAAAGAAGGAAAAACGATTGCTCAAGTCAGTGATGCAGGAATGCCTTCCATCAGCGATCCTGGACATGAGCTAGTTTTAGCTTGTATAAAAGAAGGGATTTCTGTGATCTCTATCCCAGGACCTACAGCTGGGATGACGGCTTTGATTGCTTCAGGGTTAGTGCCTCAACCATTTTTATTTTATGGCTTCCTTCCACGCAAGAAAAAAGAACAGAAAGAAACATTGGAAAAACTAAAAGAACAAACAGCTACGCTGATTTTCTATGAGTCACCTTATCGAATCACAGCTACGTTGACGAATTTCTTAGACATTTTTGGTAATCGCCAAGTCGTTTTGTGTCGAGAATTGACAAAGATCCATGAAGAATACCTTAGAGGAAGTACAGAAGAACTACTTGCATATATCGAAGAACATCCAGTAAAGGGGGAATGTTGTCTGCTTGTAGAAGGAAATTTGTTTGAAACGGCAGGGACAGAAGTGGATGAAGAGCAGGGAACC
The DNA here is from genome assembly GCF_056612775.1 of Enterococcus sp. M-BR2. Classification (NCBI taxonomy): domain Bacteria; kingdom Bacillati; phylum Bacillota; class Bacilli; order Lactobacillales; family Enterococcaceae; genus Enterococcus; species Enterococcus sp. M-BR2. The sequence continues at coordinate 1,449,905 of NZ_CM152743.1, read as the reverse complement.
TTAAAAGAACAGGTAGAAGCAAAGATTGCATCAGGCGAAAAGCCAAATGCTGCTATCAAAGCAGTAGCGCTTAAAAATGGACTGAAAAAACAAGAAGTTTACCGTCAATATCACGAATTAGGCTGAAATAGTATAAGTAGTATACAATGAAGCGACAATGTGGAAAACAGCTACTAACTTCTCAAATCTCTTGAACGCGAACGAACGTTCCTGTATAATAGCTAAGAGGTGAGGATGATGGAGCTGCAATTTCCTTTACATAATGATACATCAAGAAAAATCATTCATATCGATATGGATGCTTTTTTCGCTTCTGTTGAAGAACGAGATCATCCTGAGTTTCGTGGGCACCCATTAGTAATTGCTAGACATCCCAGTGACACTGGTGGGCGTGGAGTAGTGACTACGGCAAATTATGAAGCAAGAAAATTCGGAATTCATTCAGCAATGAGTGCACAAAAAGCGTATGAGCTTTGCCCGCAAGCCATCTTTAAGCCTGGCGACCATCATAAATACAGCGAGATTTCCAAACAAGTACGGGAAGTATTCTATCATTATACAGACATTGTGGAACCAGTTAGTATCGATGAAGCGTATCTTGATGTGACCGAAAACAAAATCAATTGCAAGTCAGCCATCAAAATTGCTCGAATGATCCAGGCAGATATTTGGGAAAGAGTCCAGCTAACATGTTCTGCGGGAGTAAGTTACAATAAGTTTTTGGCCAAATTAGCATCAGACTATCAAAAACCTAGAGGAATCACAGTAGTTGCACCTCAAGATGCTGTGCCATTTTTAAAAACTTTGCCAATTGAAAAATTTCATGGAGTAGGGAAGAAAACTGTACCTAGAATGCATGAGTTAGGAATTTATACAGGAAAAGACCTATATGAATGCACAGAAATGACGTTGATTCGAAATTTTGGAAAAATGGGCTATTCTCTTTATCGTAAAGTGAGAGGAATCCATGATTCTCCAGTAAATGTTACAAGAGAGCGAAAATCTGTGGGAAAAGAGCATACGTATGGACAGCCATTGCAAACGGAGGAAGCCGTGCTGGCTCAGTTGCGCCAACTAGCCGAAAAAGTAGAAGAAGCACTGAGAAGAGTCCAAAAACATGGGAAAACAGTGGTTTTGAAGGTCAGGTACACCGATTATTCTACTGTGACCAAAAGAGTGACATTGCCAGAATACATCTATAAAAAAGAAGCGCTCTTTTATCAAGCAAGTCTTATATGGGAGGAAATCTTGGGAGTAGAAAAAGGGATCCGATTGTTAGGAATCACCTTGACGAATCTTGACCCGATGACCTATGAAAATATCGTTCTTCCGTTATGGGGAAATCAAGAAATATAAAAACAGCTTTGAGAGTTGAAAATGGAAATCCGTTTTCTCTCTCAAAGCTGTTTTTATATCAAGTCTTGTTTTTTGATTTGTTCATAGGTTTCTGTTGCATCCGTACATTTTTCCCAAATCATAACTTGGTTGGATTCTAAAGATTTTTGGACATCAATGATTCGCTGGTTGCTGCTTCCTCGAAATTGTAGTTTTAGGTCACGTTTGCTCAATTCAAAGCGTCCGTCAACAAGGATATCGATTTGCGAAAGGAGTTCTAATTTATCTTCTGAATCTTGTAGCAATTCATCAAAGGTATAGCCTGTCCATGACCAGATATCTTTTGTCGTACCGAACTCTTTTCGGATACGTCGTACTACTTGCAAGCAAACATCTGTATTCAAAAAAGGCTCGCCGCCCAATAAAGTCAGTCCTTGTACGTAATCGTTGCGCAAGTCAGCGATGATTTGTTCTTCTAATTCAGGTGTGAATGGTTTGCCATATCGAAAATTTTGTGCCGCTTTGTTGAAGCAACCTTCGCAGGCGAATAAGCAGCCACTAACGTAAAGACTGTTACGGACACCTTCACCATCGACAAAATTAAACGGTTTGTAGTCAGCAATATAGTTTTGACTGTAGTCTTTTGCTAACCATTCTTTTGGTTTTGGATTTCTCATAAAAAAACTTCTTTCATTTAAGGTTCAAAGATATAGCTATTGAAGATAAAATCCACTCGACCATATAAATAAGAACAAACTGACCTAAATCCATTGTTCAAGAAAGCTTGTTCTTATTTTGATAGAGGGCGTTCAAAGATACAAAGCCATCGAAAGAGGGTGGTGAAAAAAGACTTGTCACAGCCTCTTATTCTGAATAAACGGTGTTCAAAAGCCAGTTTCTCGGTATTAAGTTCAATTTATGCAAAAATGTGGAAAGCCATTTTCACAAAATTTTTCTTAATACTCAAAACTAAGCGGCTTTTCACAACCTCTCAATAAACGGTGTTCAAAAGCCAGTTTCTCGGTATTAAGTTCAATTTATGCAAAAATGTGGAAAGCCATTTTCACAAAATTTTTCTTAATACTCGAAACTAAGCGGCTTTTTCACAACCTCTGATAAACGGTCTTCAAAAGCTTGCATCTGTGGTAATAAGCCCAACTAAACGAAAAATATGAGGAGCTATTTTTGTTTAGCTGTTCTTATTACTTGATGCAGGACAGCTTTTTCACAACCTCATTTCATGTGTTTCACACGTGAGGAAATTTCTTTGTGGCGACCATGTACCATCGGACGAGCTTGTGGATTTCCTAAATAGCCACAAGTACGTTTGACTACATCACATGTTTTTGGGTCATGATTTCCACATTCTGGACATTCGAATCCTCGTTCTGTTGGTTTGAAATCACCTTCAAAACCACATTGGTAGCAATGGTCAATTGGCGTATTCGTACCAAGATACCCGATTTTATCATATGCAAAATCCCATACAGCTTCTAAGGCTTTCGGGTTTTGTTGGAGCATAGGGTATTCACAGTAGTGGATGAATCCACCTGAACAATATTTTGGATAATCCTTCTCAAATTCCAATTTTTCAAATGGCGTTGGGTTTTTACGCACATCATAGTGGAAACTGTTTGTATAATATTCTTTATCTGTGATGTTTTCGATGATACCAAATTTTTCTGTATCTAAACGACAGAAACGATCAGTCAGACTTTCACTTGGTGTTGAATAGACGCTGAAATGATAACCGTATTCATCACCCCATGCATCCGCATTGGCTTTTAATTCTTTGACGATGTCAAGTGTGAAAGCTTTTGCCTCTGGGTTTGTTTCCCATTCGCCACCGAAGAAAGCTGAAGCAACTTCATATAATCCAATGTAGCCTAATGATACAGTAGCTCGACGGTTTTTGAATAATTCATTGACAGAATCGGTACGTGAAAGACGTTTTCCGAAAGCACCATACATATATAAGATTGGCGCATTTGCTGGAATGGCTTCTTTACAACGTTCTACACGATAGAGAAGCGCATCTTTCATGATTTCCAAACGGTCAGACAATAGCTGCCAGAATTTGTTCTGATCTCCTTTTGATTCGATCGCGATTCTTGGTAAATTCAATGTAACCACACCTAAATTCATTCGTCCAACATTTACTTCTTGACCATTTTCGTCTTTCCATCCTTGCAAGAATGAACGACAGCCCATAGGTACTTTGAAACTTCCAGTTAATTCGACGATTTTGTCGTAATTCAGAATATCAGGATACATTCGTTTCGTTGCACATTCCAATGCTAGTTGTTTGATGTCGTAATTAGGATCTTCAGGGTTTAAGTTTACACCTTTTTTCAAAGTGAAGATCAGTTTAGGGAAGATAGCTGTGCGCTTTTCACTCCCTAATCCATTGATTCGGATCTGTAAAATCGCTTTTTGGATTTCTCTTTCAAACCAGTTTTCCCCCAAACCAAACCCTAATGAAGTGAAAGGGGTTTGCCCATTTGAAGTAAATAAGGTATTGATTTCATATTCCAAACTTTGCATAGCATCGAAGATATCTTTTTTGGTTTTTGCTTTTGCATATTCTTTTTGGCGTTCTGGCGAATCGATCCATTCTTCCGCGTCTTTTAGATGTTTTTTATAGTTCAATTCTGCAAAAGGAGCCAGCAATTCATCTGTTCGGTCGGCAGAACAGCCACCATATTGACTTGACGCAACATTAGCAATAATCTGTGAGATTTGTGCTGTCGCTGTCTGGATAGATTTAGGTGATTCCACTTCCGCATTTCCAATTTTGAAACCGTTGTTCAGCATACCTTTGAAATCAATCAAGCAGCAATTTGTCATCGGTGTGTAAGGATGATAATCCAAATCATGGTAATGGATATCACCTTTTTGATGCGCATTTGCTATATGTGGCGGCAACATTTTCAGTCCGATTGATTTTCCGACGATGCCGGCTGTTAGATCACGCTGTGTATTGAAAACATTACTGTCTTTATTTGCATTTTCATTCACGACAGTCTGGTCTTTGTTGATTAGTTTTTCAATCGAAAAGTTGATATCTGTCGCTTTACTACGAGCAAAATCCCGTTTTGTACGGTAATTGATATACTCTTCTGCTAATTCATATTCGTTTTTTTCTAATAAGATATGTTCCACGATGTTTTGAATCTCATAGATTTTGACATTTTCAGCAAACCGGCTTTTGATTTCTTGGACAACCAAGTCTGCAATCATTTGGATTTTTTCGTAAGTAAGTGGGGATAATGAGCCGTGAATTTTCTTTTCAGCTTTGATTAGTGCTTCGTTGATCTTTTGTTCATCGAAATCAACATGGCGACCATCTCGTTTGATAACTTTCATCTGGTGTGCCTCTGGTTGCTGAGTAACGACTGTTTTCTCTTCATAATTTACTTTCATTATCTTCAACTCCTGCTAAATTGTTCTTGTCTATCATAAAACAAAATTTAGGAAGGAGCAACTAATTATCAGCTATATATAGTATTCAATCTGCTGTATAATTGGATTTCTATACTATATGTAGTGTATATTTTATTGTGAAAAAAAGTGAAAACTTGTAGTTGATGGATTTATTTTTTGCATATTTAATTTAGCTGAATAAAATAATTGAATAAAATTTTTTTATTTGGGCTAAGAAAAAGTGACAAAAACATAAGAGCAAATTGTTCGTAGATATGCTACTATGCAAATAAACAGAAATGAAAGAGGAGAAGAAGAATTGGAAAAGATGATCGAAGTGAAACATCTCAGTAAAAGCTACGGTAGCAAACTTTCTCCCGTCAAAGCTTTAGATAATATCTCATTCACAGTCGAAGAAGGCGAATTTGTTGGAATCATGGGTCCAAGTGGTGCAGGTAAAACGACGTTGATGAATATTTTATCCACGATCAATTTGCCTACGATGGGTAGTGTCTTGATCCAAGGAAAAGAAATAACAAAAATGAAAAATAGTGAGCTGAGTGACTTTCGTCGAAAAAAACTAGGATTCATTTTTCAAGAATTCAATTTGATTGATACTTTAAATGCCAAAGACAATATCCTATTACCCCTAGCAGTTGAACGGATGACTAAGGAAGAGATGGAAAAGAGAGTAAGACACGTAGCTCAATTGTTGAATATAGAAGAACTGCTAAAACGATATCCAGATGAGCTTTCTGTCGGTCAGCGACAACGAATTGCAGCCGCTAGAGCCCTTGTTGTTCAGCCACAAGTAATCTTTGCAGATGAACCAACTGGATCTCTAGATTCGAAGTCGGCCACAGAATTGTTGAATTATTTACAGACTATGAATCAAAAAGAAAAAGCGACAATTTTGTTAGTCACCCATGACCCATATACAGCGAGCTACTGTGACAGAATTTTATTTATTAAAGACGGCGTGATTTTTTCAGAAGTTGTGAGAAGAGGGACAAGAAGGGAATTCTTTGAAAAAGTAATCGACATGCAGGCGACGATTGGTGGAGGAGGAAAAATGAATGCTGTATAAACTAGCCGTCAAAAGTTTTTTTCGGCAGTCCCGAGGGTATCTTGTTTATTTTTTCAGTTTGACTTTATCCGTGATGATTTATTATTCATTCAGCGCAATGACCTATGATCAATCTTTAGTTAGAAGAGCAAGTCCAGATACTTCGATAGATGGCGGATTGAGTTTTGGCGGACTGATCATTACTGTCGTTTTACTTTTTTTCGTATTCAGTGCCAACCGATTTTTTTTGAATAGAAGACAAAAAGAAATAGGTATCTATCAACTTTTTGGTATGAACAAACTACAAATTTCAGGCATATATGTGTTGGAAATCATGATAATCGGGTTATTTGCCTGTATTTTTGGGATATTGCTCGGTATTATTTTCTCCAAACTCTTTTCCATGATTTTGGTTCGAATGATGGATATGGATCTTAATAGTCCGTTTTTTATCTCCATTCCATCAGTCGCAGATACTTTATTTGCTTTTTTCATCATCCTTTTAGCAGTATCTGTGTATTCGATATGGAAAATCTGGCGCTACCCGATGATTCGAAGTTTTGGAGAAAAAGAACAAGCAGATAGTTCAACGATGCGTTTCAGAACAAGGCATCGATTACTCGCTGTCATTGGGTTATTGCTTTTAACAAGCGGATATTTTGGGGCTAGTCATTTTAGAGAAATCACTTCATGGATGGTCAGTCATCATGACCTTGAGACATTAATTCTCTTTTTGCCTTTTCTGATCTTTTTCATTTGTGTGATTGGTACTTATTTGTTTTTCTGCTATACATTTCGGCTCTTTTTGATCATATTGAGTAAATGGAAGCTCTATTACTATGGGATCAATTTTTTAATAATAGGTAATACACAAGTGCACCTGCTCAAAAGCTGGCGTACGAATTCTCTAATTACAGTCATTCTTGGAATTTCTTTAATGACGATTGGCGGTACGGCTAGTATTTCTACTATTTTATCGTATCAGGAGAAAGTATCCTCCCCGATGGATTATCAGTTTGATGTCGAGACAGAAAAAAAAATCAAGCCTATTCTGGCAGAGGAAGGACAGAAGATAACTAAAGAAATCACCTTGCATTATAAAGTCATAGGTAGTATCTACAGACCAGATCTCGAAGAACCTATGTTTCAAACTGCTAATCTGATCTCAGAAACAGAATATCAAGCCTTCAGAAAAGTTAATCCGGATTTGCCGAACGTTTCTTTGAAATCTCCTAACCATACTGTTTTGCTTGATCAAATGCAAACTCTTTTTCGGAATATTTCATTATATGGTTCTAGTATTGGATTGCCAGATAATCAAGAGTTGAAGATTCAGCAAATGCTTCCAAGTGTATTAGGTGACGAAACGATAGTATATCTAAGTCCTGTACTAGTCGTGGATGATAACGTTTTTGAAAAAGCAAAAGGTGTAGATTATCAAGTAGTCAATGTGGATATATCAGGTGGAAATAATGAAAAGATAGATGAACGATTGAGCAGTGAAATGTCGATAAAGTGGCTCAATGCTATTTATTATTCTTATGATATCGTAAATGGGCGTCTGCAAGGAGACATTAGTACAAAGAAACTGCCAGATGACAAAATGAAGGAAGCGCAGTTTAGTCAAGAAGGTTCTCGGTTGAACTTCTCTTCCAGCTATTCAAAATTGCGTGCAGTCAACCGGCGGATTGGTATCAATATTTTTGTCACACTGTTTGTCGGAATGATCGTCATTATTGCTACTGGCAGTATTCTGACCGTTCGACAATTAGCAGAAGCAGAGGAAGAAAAAGAAAATTATCACCTATTAACTAAACTGGGGATACCACAAAGAAGAATTAGAAGGATGATTTTCGAGCAAAACGCACTTACCTTTTTTCCACCCATGATATTAGGAATCACTCATGCAGTATTTGCAATCAATGTTTTCACTCAGTATATCAAAACTGCCGATTATTGGCTGGCTTATCTTGTCAGTGGCTTATTGATCCTTATCTATCTTTTGCTTTATGTCATTACGAGTCAGTTATATTGTCGGATTATCGAGGAATGACAGGCGGAATAAGACAAGATAATAAAAAGTACTAAATTTTAAACACCATTTATTTGGAATAAGAGGTTGTGACACGTTTTTGTCACAACCTCTTTCCTACGATTAGTCAAGTAAAAGATGTAATAAAAATAGCTCGTAAACAAAAGCGAAAAAATCAAGGCACACCAAATAAAGCCCCGTTCGTAAAAAAAATTTTCGATCTGGGCAAAGAAGTGGTATACTGTAAGTGGTTTAGTTAATGGTCCACTGAGACCGCGTACGCATAGTCGTACTCTGTATGTGCCCTAACCATAGCGTGCATACATTTCAGAAGCTTGTTCATACAAGCAACTGTGGCAACCTTCTCTTTCTTAGGGATAGGTTGCTTTTTTAATTTGTAGTAATAATCGACAATATGATTAGGAGCTGCGCGTTGCTGGCGAATCATATTTCGAATGGTGAAGAAAATAATTTTCCGTGCTTTGGGATTACCACGCTTATTGATGCGGTCTTGGCCAGTATACTTACCTGATTGATACCGTCGGATGTCGATTCCGACAAAGGCATTCAATTGTTTATGGGTTTTAAATCGTGTGATATCTCCTAATTCACCGAGCAATAAAGCGGCTGTGAGTGCGCCAATCCCAGGGAACGTTTGGTACAACAAAAAGCAAGGAGAGCCTTCGGCTTTTTTGATCATTTGTGTCGCTAGTGCTTCTTTTTGTTCGAGTAAATCTTGGAGAAGTTCGGCGTAATAGATCGTTTTTTGACAGTGGATACTGTCTTTTTCAACAGCTGGATAGGCACACTGTGCATAGTGGATGATTTGATCTGCCTTTTGCTCGGCACGATTCGCGGAGATTTTTTTCCGTGTTTCGTTGATCAGTTTATTTTTTATTTTTGTCCGAGTAGATGCCAATACAAAATCTGGATGGGGAAAAAGACGGATCAATGTCAATGCGTAAGGGGTCAGCCTGTTTGAAAAGAACTGTTCAAGCTCTGGAAAAGTCAACTGAAGGCAGTTGTGTAAATCCATGCGCAGACGAGTGATTTTCTTCTCAATTTCTTGATAAAAACGGGCTAAATCGCGCATCTCTAAGTAAAAATTGCTTTGTACTTCTTTTGGCTGACGTTGATTTTTAAGATGAGTCTGTGCGAGCCGATGGGCATCCGATTTATCTGTTTTCCAACTGCGTAAGGTGTTTTCTTCCATCTGCTTTTTCGCTTCTAACGGGTTTAACAAACAGTAAGAAAAGTGATGATCTTGAAAGAACTTTTCGACTGGTCTGGAATAAATCCCCGTTGCTTCAAAAACAATCAATGGACGTTCAGGCAAGTGCTGGATCTCTTCGAGTAATGTATGAAATCCTCTTTGAGTGTGTTCGATCTCGTCTTCAAATAAGCAGGTGTCGTCTTTGTATAGGACACTGTAGCTGTGTCCCATTGAAACATCTAATGCAAGAATGTAAGGCATTTGTATTCCTCCTTTTTAAGTGTTGAAAGAACTTTACTGCTTCATTTCGATTCCAATTTCCTATACACGGGCTCATGGCCCCAACATACGTAAATCTGATTCTAAAATGACAGTAAAGAAGTTCGGTTTTTGATAGGGACTCGTAGTCCTCAAGGCTTTGTTCGAACTTTCTTTCACTCTTCACTATAATCTAAAAATAGAAAATAGAGGAGAACATCATTCGTCAATGATGTTCTCCTCTAATCTTAGTATGTTTTTTATATTTTTTAAAATTACTAGAAATTATAAAGAAAAAAGCAGTGATTTGATGTGCTATTTTTATAAAAGCTATGTGACAAAACTGTTAGTAAAAAAACGGTTTCTGTAAGCTAGACACATGTTTCTTTTTGTCAAAATTCGTTACACTTTGTGTGAGGTTATATGAGGAGGGAATTCAATGAACAAATGGTGGTCTAATCCAAAATTGAATTATTGGGGAAAATTCATCATTCGAACAATTTTTTATAGTGCGGTACTGCTGTTCCTAATCTACCTGTATCACTATAAAAATATTCAAGGAGGAACATTTATCTATAACGAATTTTAGGAGGAAGAGTATGGAAATCAAAACGATTATTGAAGCAATCGATGATTGGGGAATAAGCGAACCTGATCGAATTGCTTATCAGGCGGATGAGATGCATACTTTTGGAGAATTGAAACAAGCATCAGACGCACTTGCTTATTATTTAGAAGAAAAGGTAGAAGGGGATGGACCAATCGTCGTTTTTGGTAATTTAGAATTTGAGATGATTGTCGCATTTCTAGGAATTGTCAAATCTGGTCATGCTTATTTGCCAATTGAAGAACATACACCCAAAGAACGTATCCTGTCGATCTTTCGGGTGGCTAAACCATCTATGGTCATCAGTATTGGGAATTGGATAGAAGATATTCCTTCTGTTCCTGTCGTAACAAAAGAAGAATTTCAAGAAATCGAGAAGATACCAGTAGAATTTTATCCCAAAAATAGCGTAAAAGGCACAGAAAATTTTTATATTATTTTTACCTCTGGTACTACTGGAGAACCAAAAGGCGTACAAATCAGTCATGATAATCTAGTCAGCTTTGTTCAATGGACGATGGAAGACTTTGGGATCAAGCCTGGGATGCATTTCTTAGCTCAAGCGCCATTTTCTTTTGATTTATCGGTATTTTCTATTTATCCTGCATTAGTTTCTGGTGGAATGCTGAAGCCGTTAAATAAAGCAGTTATTCAAGATTTTCGTCAATTATTCGCGACATTGCCTAACTTGAAGTTGAATATTTGGGTTTCTACTCCATCTTTTATGGATATTTGCTTGATGGAGCCTACCTTCAATGGAGAAAATGTACCAGAATTGAACATGTTTTTATTTTGCGGAGAAGAATTGACAAAAAAAACTGCAGAAACACTACTTGATCGATTCCCAAATGCACGGATATATAATACTTACGGCCCAACAGAAGCAACTGTGGCTATTTCAAGTATCCAGATTGATCAGCACATACTAGATAAATACGACCGACTACCAATCGGCTATGTAAAAAAAGACACCAAAGTTTCTATTGTCCAAGAAGACAAACATGTTTCAAAAGGAGAAACTGGCGAAATCATTATTGCAGGACCAAGCGTATCAAAAGGTTACCTGAACAATCCAGAAAAAACAGCAGCTGCGTTCTTTTGTCAAAATGACTTAGCAAGTTACCATACAGGGGATGCAGGAAGGTTGGATGAAGATGGGCTTTTATTTTATGAAGGCCGTATGGATCAGCAAGTCAAATTGCATGGTTACCGGATCGAGTTAGGGGATATCGAACATTATCTGTTGCAAGACTCCCGGATCAAACAAGCCGTTGTCGTACCAAAATATCAAGGAACAAAAGTGCAGCAGCTTGTTGCTTTCATCGTATTAGAAAACACAACGAAACAACCGGATTTTCAACTGACCAAATCGATCAAAGAACAATTACTGCAAGTTGTGATGGAGTATATGATTCCTCAGAAGTTCCATTATGTCAATCTGCTGCCTCAGACAGTAAATGGAAAAATTGATCGAAAAAAATTAACAGCTGAGGTGAATCCTGAATGATGTTTCCTCATATGATCCCTTACGCAGAGCCGTTTTATTTTTTTCTTTTAGCCATTGCGCTTATACCAATCGTTCTATCTTTATTGATATGGAAAAAAAGATTACCAATTTATCAATCAGTGGTGACACTTTTCTTTTTATTTGTCAGCTTTGGAGGTACTTATTGGGAGCAGGGAGCGGCGCTGATAGGGTATGTTTTTTGGCAGACAATCCTTGTATGGGGCTATTTTGTTCACCGGCAAAGGAAAAATCAAACAGGATGGTTTTACGCCGCCGTTATTTTAGCAATAATTCCACTGTTTTTAACGAAAGTGACTCCTTTTTTTGAACATGGAAAAGCATCGCTGCTTGGTTTTTTAGGAATCTCTTATTTAACCTTTAAGTCTGTGCAAATGATCATGGAAATAAGAGATGGCATGATCAAAGTATATAACCCATTTCGTTATATCCAGTTTCTGCTGTTTTTCCCGACAATATCTTCTGGACCCATCGATCGTTATAGGAGATTTGAAAAGGATCAGCTCCATCCACCTGTTCGTGATAAATATGTTGATCTCTTGGGAAAAGGCGTCCAAAATATTTTTGTCGGTTTTTTATATAAGTTCATTATCGGTTATTATTTTGGTCAAGTACTGCTCCCTGTAGTAGGGCGCATCGCATTACAGCATGGTGGGATTTCATGGGCGTTAGTGGGTTACATGTACGTGTATAGCATGTATTTATTTTTTGATTTTGCAGGTTACAGTTTGTTTGCAGTCGGTACAAGCTACATGATGGGGTATCAGACGCCAATCAATTTCAATAAACCATTTTTATCATGGAATATCAAAGAGTTCTGGAACCGATGGCATATGACCTTGTCTTTTTGGTTCCGCGATTACGTGTATATGCGGTTGATGTTCTTCATGATGAAGAAAAAAATCTTTAAAAGCAAGATCGTAATGTCAAATATTGGATATTTCGCTTTGTTTCTTCTAATGGGTGTCTGGCATGGATTGACGTGGTACTACATCGTATACGGTCTGTATCATGCTTGTCTGATCTGTCTAACAGATGCATGGATCCGATTTAAGAAGAAGCATAAAGATCAGTTACCTTCTAACAAATTTACGCATGGCGTAGCCGTATTTTTGACATTTCAAGCGGTATGTTTCAGCTTCCTGATTTTTTCAGGATTTTTAGATAAACTTTTTTTTAGCTAACGAATAGTGACATATTAATTTATATAACAAAGGAGAAAAGGAAAATGGAAGAACAAATTTTATCAATCTTAGAAGAAATAACAGGAACAGATGAAGTAAGAAAAAATCGTGATATTGATCTATTTGATGAAGGTTTGCTTGATTCTTTAGCATCTGTGCAATTATTAGTCGAGCTAGACGGAGAGTTGGATATCCAAGTCCCAGTCTCTGAATTCGAGCGGGAGGATTGGTGCACACCGAATAAAATCATTCAACAAGCAACTGCATTGAAGGGTTGAGTATGAAAAAGAAACTCTTTGCTATTTTTGGACCTGTTGTTCTCGCTTTTGGTCTGCTTGCCCTATTTTTCACTTCTTCCTATCGAGTAAATATTGATAACCCGGAAGTAATCAAGCGAGCGTCTTCATCTATGTCAGCAAATGTACTAAAGGGCGATGCAATAAAAAACAAAGCTTTGTCTGAAAAACAATATATCCCCTTTTTTGGGTCGAGTGAATTAAGCAGGATCAGTCCATTCCATCCGTCTGTTTTGGCTGAAAAATATGATAGAGGTTATCGTCCTTTCTTGCTAGGAGCGCCGGGAACACAATCATTAAGTCAATATATGATGATGCGATCTGCAGGGGATGATTTGAAAAACAAAAAAGTGGTGTTTATTATCTCGCCTCAATGGTTTGTAAAAGATGGTGTAAAAACAGATTATTTCAACACTTACTATTCTGAACTTCAGACCTATGATTGGTTGTTCTCATTGAAAAAAGTCACATCAGCTGATCGCTATTTAGCTAGAAGACTATTAACTTTTTCAAAAGTAAAAGAGAACGATACGCTGACAGGAATTCTACAAACGATTAAAGAAGGAAAGTTACCTTTACCTGAATCTTTGGATCAGTTGCACAGCCAATGGAACATGTTGAAGCGTGAGGATGAGATATTCAGTGATATCGGTTTGAAAGATCGTCAGCAAAAAATCGATCATGAATCAAAACGATTACCAGATCACTATCAAGAAACAGAATTATCCATTTTGGCAGATAAGATTGGAAAACAAGAAACGACAAATAATCCATTTGGTTTGAAAAACGATTTTTACACACATCGTATCCGATCCCACGAGCCAGAACTCAAACAGTCACAAAAAGATTGGGATTATCGTTTTTCACCAGAATTTTCTGATTTTCAGCTAATCTTGGATCAATTAGCAAAAAATCATAATGAAGTGTTGTTTATCATTCCACCGGTTAACGAGAAATGGAGCGATTATACCGGACTATCTCAAGAAATGCTACAAGGATTTGCCAAAAAAATCAAATTTCAATTAAATAGCCAAGGATTCAATCGAATAGCTGATTTTGTCAATCAAGCTGGTACCAATTATTTTATGGAAGATACGATCCATTTAGGGTGGAAAGGCTGGCTAGCCGCAGATCAACAGATTAGACCGTTCTTAGAAGAAAACCAGCTTCCTAGTAGGTACCATCTCGATGATGCTTTTTTCAGCAAAGCTTGGCAACAACAAGTACCAGATAAACTACGATTAAAATAAATAAAACAGGTGGAGGATATCTGCCTGTTTTATTTATTTTAGAATATTCTGAAATAAACAGTAAAAATACCAAGTTAGCCTGAACAAAAAACAAAAGCAATGGTATAATCACAATATGAATATAGAAATGGGGGAAAACATTTGGATACAAAAGAAGAACAGCTACTAATTGATTTGACTTCTGCAAAAGGAGTACCTGGGAATGAAGAAGAGGTAAGAGAAGTATTCAGAGAATATGCTAAACCATTCGCTGATGATATTTTTTATGACGGATTAGGCAGTGTGATTGCAAAGCATGGCGCTGGCGGAGGACCAAAAGTCTTTATTTCTGGTCATATGGACGAAGTTGGTTTTATGGTAACAAAAATAACCGAAAAAGGCTTCTTGGAATTCCAAACACTTGGAGGCTGGTGGGGACAAGTGATGCTTGCTCAGCAAGTTGAAATCAAAACACGAGAAGGAAAAATCATTCACGGGGTAATTGGTTCAAAACCACCGCATGTTTTAACACCTCAAGTAAGAAATAAACCATATGAAATCAAAGATATGTTTATTGATATCGGTGCATCAAACCAAGAAGAAGCCAAAGAGTGGGGCATACGTCCGGGAGATATGGTCACCCCATATATTGAATATAAACGAATGAACGGCAGTAAGTATTTACTGGCAAAAGCATGGGATAATCGGATAGGGACAGCTGTTTCTTTGCGAGTATTGGAGAATCTATCTAAAGAAGCACATCCAAATGTTTTATTTGCAGGAAGCGATGTGCAAGAAGAAGTGGGCTTGCGAGGCGCTCGAACAAGCACGCACCTTGTAAATCCGGATATTGCTTTTGCTTTAGATACTGGTACAGCAGGTGATACTCCAGGAATGACACCAAAAGAAGCAGATTCGGTTTTAGGAAAAGGTCCACAGATTTTGATTTTTGATGCATCGATGATTCCGCACAAAAAATTATTGAATTTCGTTATCGATGTAGCAGAGGAAATGGCTATCCCATTCCAATATACAGTGATCTCTGGCGGTGGAACGGATGCAGGACAAATGCATTTGACAAGAGACGGCGTTCCTTCTGTAGCCATTACTGTTCCTGTTCGTTATTTGCATTCCCACACATCAGTGATCCATGAAGATGATTATTTGAATACAGTGAAGCTAGTTACTGAGTTAGTGAAACGACTTGATAGTGAAACAGTTGAAAAAATCCGGAGTTATGAATAATGAATAATAAAATACCTATTTCTGAATATCGAAAAAAAGCGCGAGCTTCTTTGGAGAATCAATGGGGAATCAATGCTTGGCTTGTTTTCTTATCCATATTGTTCACGAGCGTCATACAGAATTTTTTTGACGGTTTCAGTCCTTTTACGGAAGAAAGCATGCAGCAAAACCTATTGAGTTTTCTAATCGATAATTTGCTGTTATTCGCATTCAACTATGCATTGTTTTATATTGCGTTAGTAGTTGTACGAGGTGGCAGACCAAAAAGCAATCTTCTATTTTCAGTTTTCCAAAAAAAATATTTTGGTTCGATACTTGTCATCAATTTGATTAATTCAATCATCAACTGGTTGCTCAACAGTTTGATCTTTCTGCCCATGTTTTTAATCAGCGGAGTGAGTGCTTATACGCAGTTGCTTTTCAATTCAAGTACGGTACCTACGGATGTCATGCCAGGAGATTTTCTTGATATCAGCTTTGTTTTATCAACGGTAGGGATGATTTTTGTTTCAGCACTTATCATGAGCATCGTTGGCGGATTGTTCCAATTTGCTGCATGGACGAAGTTCGACTATCCTGATTTGTCGGTCGTACAATGCTTAAAATATGGCTGGTTCTTATTGAAAGATAGAATCGGTACGTATATTTTGTTGCAACTATCTTTTATCGGCTGGTATTTGTTAGGGGCAATCGCTTTATTCATCGGTCTTTTGTGGGTCATCGTTTATGTGAATGTATCAGTTGCAGAATTTTATGAACAAGCACGGATTGAAAAAGGTGGTCCAGAAGCCTATTTTGCTTAATCTGTAAGCAGTTTATTCATTAGAAAAATAACTTTTGTGGTAGGATAAATCTTTGAGGGGGAATATATGATGAAATTAACTGTTTTAGGCTGCTTAGGGGCGTATCCTTATAAAAATCAAGGGACAACAGGTTATTTACTTCAATCTGACGGTTTCAACTTGTTGATTGATGCAGGTAGTGCTACGCTCATCAAATTACAAGAACATCTTGATCCACTTGATTTGGATGCTGTGATCCTTAGCCATTATCATCATGATCATATTGCTGACCTTGGTGTATTACAGTATTACTGGCAACTTCATCCCAAGAGAGATCCGGAGACATTGCTTTCAATTTACGGGCACACAAAAGATTCTGTCCACTTTGAAGAATTGACGATGGCGAATGTCTCAAAAGGACATCCTTATTTTGAAGCCGAAGAATTAAAAATTGGTCCTTTTCTGATTACTTTTATGGAAACAATCCATCCAGTAGTATGTTACGCCATGCGAATCGTAGAAGAAGCAACGGGGAAAGTATTCGTATTTACAGGAGATTCAGGTTATTTGGAAAGTTTCGCTGATTTTGCGAAAGAGGCTGATTTGTTTCTAGCAGATACCTATCTATTTGAAGGAAATGAACATCATCATGCACATTTCACTTCAAAAGAAGCTGGAGAACTGGCGAAATCAGCTAACGTAAAGAAACTTGTACTTACCCATCTACCTCAGTTTGGCGACTTAGAACAATTGAAAAATGAAGCGCAAAAAGCAGCAGGTAAAGGGATAGATGTAGAACTTGCTGCAGTTGACAAAGTGTTTGACATTTAGGAGGAAGAACATGATTTTTGTACCAAATGAAAACCACGACCCAAGAATCAATTTAGCAATTGAACAATACTTGTTGCAAGAAATGCCATTATATGAACCCATTTTGCTCTTTTATATCAATGAACCTTCAATCATCATCGGTAGGAATCAGAACACGATTGAAGAAATCAATCGAGATTATGTGGAAGAACATGGTATTCATGTGGTCCGCCGTCTAAGTGGAGGCGGAGCTGTCTACCATGATTTTGGGAACTTGAACTTTAGTTTTATTATGCCTGATGATGGTGATTCCTTCCGTGATTTTGCGAAAGTAACACAACCAATCATCCAAGCACTTCATGAATTGGGTGTTGCCGGGGCTGAGTTGAAAGGCCGAAATGATTTAGTCATTGATGGTATGAAATTTTCCGGTAATGCGATGTATGCTACCAACGGCCGGATGTTTGCTCATGGAACGATCATGTTCGACTCTGATATCAATGAAGTAGTCAATGCATTAAAAGTAAAAAAAGACAAAATCGAATCAAAAGGAATCAAATCGATCCGTTCTCGTGTGACGAATATCAAACCGTTTCTTCCCGAAGAAAAACAAAAAATGACAACGGAAGAATTTCGTCAAGAAATCTTGTTGAAAATTTTTGGTGTAGAATCAGTAGAGGAAGTAAAAACATACGAATTGACCGACGAAGATTGGAAAAAAATCAATCGAATCTCTGAAGAATATTACCGAAATTGGGATTGGAATTACGGAAAGTCCCCAGATTTCAATTTCTCTCGTCAAAAACGTTTCTCTATCGGTTCGATCGAAGTCCACTTGAATGTATCAGAAGGAATGATTAAAGAAGCAAAAATCTTTGGTGATTTCTTCGGACTAGGAGATATCTCTGATGTCGAAAAAAAATTGGTGGGACAGAAATATGATAAAGAATCTCTATCAAAAATAGTTGACCAAATTGATGTGAAAAAATATTTTGGTGCGATAGAATCAGAAGAATTACTTACCTTACTTTATTAAAAACAAAAAGCAGCGGAATCCTTATGTATTGGATTCCACTGCTTTTTTATATAGAATTCGAGTAATTTCGGGAAAGCTGAACAGTGACCCGATCAATCAATGTATCTTTTTCCTGCGTTAGTGTTCCAGTGTAACGATCTGCCACATCTTTCATCATCATCAAATCAAAGCGTTCCTGATCATCTAATTCTTCTGTGATACCTCGACTAAATATATTCGTATCATAATGTGCACTATGTTCGCAACAAATGACGAAATGATTCTCTTGCTCATATATCGACAAATGAATTTTTCGATACAGCGGATTTTCGATGGCATGAGTTTCTCTAAAGGAATGCTCTAGGGCATGAATCAAAAGCTGGGCTAGATCATCATCTTTGATAGGAAGCTCCTCCGGAAGTTCTGCTTCGAAGATGATCTGGATATTCCGTTTATCAGCTAACTGTTGATAGCGCGCGAAAATCAGATTTGTCATCTGATGATTGCAAAAAGAACACAGCATTTCAAAATTTTTTGCTTCTTCCAAGATTGTTTCCACATATTTTTTTGCTTTTACTTGATCCGTATGCATTAAGTCTTGCAGATTTTCCATTTCCTGAACAAATTCTAAACGAAGCGTATTTACTTCTTGGATATGCTGTCGCAGTTGCTCATAATGCTGTTCCAGCAAATCGTTTTTGATTTTTAAGAAATCTACTTGTCTTCGGTCTTTATCTGTGTTCAGAATGTGGTCAATCAGATTGTAACTGATAATAACAATCAAAATAATAATGAATAAAATCGTAGACCAATTGATCGTCGTTTGATAAATACCTAGTGCTGTTTGGATATAAATCAAGCAGTGGATAATGGCAACCAAGACGATCCAAGGTGTACAAACTACATAAAAACGATTGTTCTTATATGCTTCACCAATGCAGGTAAGCGAAGTGACTAGAGTACTGATAACACTAGCTATATTAGCAATTGGCATCAATTCAGGAAGTTCAGCAGAAGTAAAAGCTGCATAAAGCAGAACACCAGAAAAGATCGAAAGTTGGATTATACAAAAAATCCCATACCATTTTTTATAATAAATCATCCGGCTCCAATAATAGCAGATAATGAAAGACGAGGTTAGGATAATAAATAAATGAGATAAAAAAGAGTGAACGAATGGTTCAAAAAGGATGCCACTTAAAATATCTTCTGAAACAGCTTCAAATCCTAATGCCAAAGCAAAGCAGCTTAAGATAATCAGCGAGTATTCAAGCCGTTTTTGTTTGTACATCAAGTAGATAGTATAGATAAACGTCCCAATAGCAATGAAAACTGCAATGATCATCGTTAATACTTGTGGTACTGATTGAGAATAGATAAAACCGATTAACGGACCAGTTGTACCCAGATAGACTTTCGGCGGTAACCCAGCGTAGTTCTGATAAGGAGATGAGACAGAGATCATCAATTTTTTTCCGATGTAATCTGATGGTAAATCTATCACAGCCAGTGATAGTCCAGGGTTGCTTTCTGCGTCGTAATCTTCCCGTTGGTATAAAATGTTTCCGTTTAGATACACAGTAATCCATTGATGATTTCCTTTGATTAGTAAATTTGCTTCGTTCAACGGTTTCTCAAGTGTCGTTTCCATAATAAATGTTTCGTCTTTGTCTACGGTAGGAATCGTACGAGTGTACTTGCTGTCAAACTTAAAATCAGGATCATCTTTTGAATAGAAAACCCATGAATCTTTTATTTCTTTCATTTGATTACTATTAGCAGGAGAGAAGATAAAATAGAAGAAATAAGCAATCCCTGCTAAAAATAACACTGATAATATAATTATTATGCTCCATTTTATGCGCATATAGAAAGATTCTTTTTTATTATATATGTTATTAAAAAAAGCCATAAAGGTATTCCTTTCTAAAACTTGTAATTTTAGGGTAAACGTTTTTTTAACTATCGTCAATTATTTATAATAAAAAATGAGATAAAGATGAGGAAATAGAATCAAAAAACGTCGTTGTCATAAAAATGTGTTTTTACAGTTATAATTTGAAAAAAATTTATCGTTATTATATGATTAAGAAGGATTGAAGAAAGAAAGGAGCTGAAAACGATGCCTGATTATAAAAAAATAACTTTTGTTAGTTCTGTAACACTGATTATATTTTTAATACTTATTCTTCTCGTCGTCTTGGTTCCTCGAATTTTTGGATTGACTCCTTACATTATTGAGGATAGAGAAATGAACCCATATTATGCACAAGGAAATCTGATATATGTACGACCAAAAAATACAGATGAGATTTTAGTCGGAGATATTATTACATATTATGAAAATTCAGGTAAAAAAATCTCGACACGTCGCGTAATAGCCATTGAAAACAACTACAACGACTTTTATACAAAAGCTGACACACGGACTTATATCGAGCCTGGAGTAGTAAAAAAGAGAAATATTATCGGTAGTCCAATCTTCCAGATTCCATATATTGGTCTGGTCCTTTCAAAAACAGCATTTGCATGGATCCAGGGGTTATTCTTTACGATTGCTTTTTGCTTAACAGGAATCACAGCTTGGAATACTTTTGTAGAGTTGAAGAAGAAGCGGAGACGAACACAGAAATTTTTGTGAGAATGTTGAAAAAGACAAATATATTCAAGAGATACCACTACTCTTCTGAACGAGTGATACGGAAAACACTAATACAGCTTGTAGATTTAGCTAGTTGTTCGTATAATGTGTAAAGAGGAGGAGTAGTATGCGCAATGAAATGATGCATCGTCCTGTAGTCAAAGAAGAACTATTGGACTTTATGCGTACCCAGCAAAAAAAATTACCGGGTGAGTTAGGCAAATTGGAAGAAGAAGCTCATGTAGCAGAAGTACCGGTTATTCCCCACGAAACAGTTGTATTTTTGAAATTTTTACTTGGACAAATTCAGCCTGAACGAATCTTAGAGATCGGTGCAGCTATCGGTTTTTCATCAAGTGTCATGGCGACAACAATCGGAGAAAACGCTCATGTTACGACCATTGATCGTTTCGATGTCATGATCGAGAAAGCGAAAAAAAACTATGAACGTCTAGGATTGACAGATAAAGTAACCTTGCTTGAAGGGCAAGCCGCAGATATTTTGCCTGAGTTGTCTGGTCCATATGACTTTATTTTTATGGATAGTGCAAAATCAAAATATATTGAATTTTTACCTGAATGTTTGCGTTTGTTACGAAAAGGTGGCGTTTTGATGGTAGATGATATTTTCCAAGGAGGGACGATCTTGCTCCCTGATGAAGAGATTCCTCGTGGCAAACGAGCTATCCATCGTAAATTAAATGAATTCCTTCGTGTCGTGATGAACCATCCTGATTTGACATCGACCATCTTACCATTAGGCGATGGTGTAATCTTAATGACAAAAGAATCAGAAGAAATCGATTTGTGATACATGATTATGACAATCAGTAAGTGATTGATTATATCAAGGAATCCATCTAAATTTGATGTGAAAGAAACTGTATTTGTAAAACAACTGAAGGAAATAGTGAATAGATTGAAATAAACAGGAGTAAGCATGAAGACAGTGCAACTCCTGTTTTCGACTGATAACCTTAGAATAGATGGAATCGAATGTGTCTTTTCAAAGGATTGATTTGGTAGTTGAATTAAAATAATTGGCTATTTGCTAATTAAATAACTATTTCGTATTGACAGAAGCAATTTAATTATCTATAATTATTGATGTTCCGCTGATTCCTGTCATAGTAGCTCAGCTGGATAGAGCATCCGCCTTCTAAGCGGACGGTCGGGGGTTCGAATCCCTCCTGTGACGCTAAAAAACCGGTAGAAACCTCAGTTTCTACCGGTTTTTCTTTGTTTTTTGTGCCAATATTGTTTGTTTTCAAAGGCAAATAAAATAAAAAAAACATCTTTATCTAGTACAATTATAGGAAGTAAAAATAAAATCCATCAGAAAGAGGAAGCAAATATGTCAATGTTATCAAAATTTTTAGTCACTCTAGTGGCCATCGAATTTTTTTATATCATGTACATCGAAACAGTAAGAACTGATTCCGATACGACAAGCAGAGTTTTTAAAATGAATAAAGAAGAATTAAGCAGAAAATCTGTTCAAACATTATTTAAGAATCAAGGAGTATACAATGGACTATTAGGAGTTGGACTACTTTACGGAGCTTACCTTTCTTCCGCACCTAAAGAAATTACAAGTATGCTGTTGCTATCAATTTTTATTGTTGCATTGTATGGAAGTCTGACTAGCGATCGTTGGATTTTACTAAAACAAGGTGGGTTAGCTCTGCTGGCCTTGCTTTCTATTTTCTTCTAAATGTAGAAAAACAAGGATTTATTGGACAAGAAACTTTGTGAAAAATATTACTTTATCTCATGAAATATGCTATTCTAATGAATGGTATTTTAGAAAATTTCATGAAAAGGAGTTAGATAGGTGTTCAAAAATTATGTTTTATCACTAAAAAAAGAATTTTCAGGTTATGATCTTTCAAGATTTCAGAAAGATCTTTTGGCTGGAATCACAGTAGCTGCTGTAGCATTGCCTTTAGCCTTGGCTTTTGGGGTATCAAGCGGAGCCGATGCGTCCGCAGGTTTGATTACGGCTATCATTGCCGGTCTCGTTATTGGCGGTTTATCAGGCGGTTTTTATCAAATATCAGGTCCGACAGGCGCAATGGCAGCTATTCTAATGTCTATTGCGGCAACAAAGGGAATGCAAGGTGTGTTGCTTGCTACTTTTTTGGCTGGTCTATTTTTACTTGTAGCAGGGCTTTTCCGATTAGGAACACTAACTTCTTTTATCCCAGCACCCGTAATCACAGGATTTACTTCAGGTATTGCTATTATTATTGCATTAGGTCAGATCGATAATTTATTTGGTGTTCATTCGGAAGGTACAAATGTTATTGAAAAGCTAAGTAGTTATCAAACACTAGGTTTTCCAATAAACATAGCATCTTTGATTATGGGAGGACTAGTCATTTTAGGGATGTTCATCTATCCGAAAAAATGGTCGAAACGAATGCCTAGTTCGCTGTTAGCCATCATTTTAGCAACAGTAGTTACGCTACTGTGTCATTTACCAGTAGACACTGTTGGTAACATCCCACAAACATTGATCAGCAGTAATCGCTTGGGCTTGGGAGATTTTAGCTTTTCTGCCTTGCAACAAGTAGAAGTTCCGGCTATTAGCATTGCTCTGTTAGGGATGATTGAGAGCTTATTATGTGGTGCTTCTGCTGGTCGAATGGCAAATAAATCATTAGACAGTAACCAAGAATTAGTGGCACAAGGGGTGGGAAATCTATTGCTTCCTTTTTTTGGCGGGATTCCTGCTACTGCAGCCATTGCTCGTACAAGTGTGGCCATCAAATCTGGCGCACAAACCAGATTAGCTGGCATGATCCATGCAGTTGTCTTGTTGCTTTCCATGCTTGTTTTTGCGCCAGTGATGTCACAGATTCCGATGCCGGCACTTGCAGGTGTTTTGATCGTGACGGCTTGGCGTATGAATGAATGGAGAACGATTAAGGAGCTATTTGTTCATAAATATTGGTCAGCTATTCTATTGTTTGTTCTTACAATGATTTGTACAGTGATCTTTGATTTAAGTATTGCTATTGTAATTGGGATTATCGGCGGTTGTGTATTTTTTGTTGTAAAAAGTGCGGCTATCACGATTTCATTAGAAACAATCGATTGGCAAAGAATAGGGCTGCCAGAAACGGAAAAGCTGAATAATTGGACAGTAGTGTACATTAGCGGTCCGCTGTTTTTCATGTCTTCAGAGAAACTAAAAAATAAATTGGAAGAACTAAACCATCACGACGGTGTCATCTTCTCCATGCGTGGCGTACCAAGTATTGATTTGACGGCACGCGCAATTTTTGATGAATTTCAAGAAAAAGCAGAACAGAGAGGACAAACGATTATCTATACTTCCTTGCAGCCGGAAGTAGAAAAACAACTTTCTCACTTATGGGAATATACATCCACACATCAACATCAAACAGTTGCCCATGCGTTGACAGCATTGCATGCGAAATATACTGCAATGAGCCATTAAAACAATGAAAAAGAACAGACAAGACTGTAAACTAACAATTTCACCGTCTTGTCTGTTCTTTTTAATCTTGTTGTAAAAGTGAAGCTAGTACTTGCCAATCTTGATGGATAACAGGTACAAGGGAACGATTATAGAAAATAGCTGCTGGATGAAAAAGTGGAAGGATACGGTAGTTTTTTTCTGACCATTCGTAGGCATCTTTTTGTTTTGTTAGCTGTAAGACGGGACCTGTATAGAGTTGACCATGGTTTTTGGTAACAGTATATTCTTTACCAAGTAATCGTTGCAGGCCGATATTTCCAAGTGTCGCAATTAATTTTGGCTGGACTTCCATCAGTTCGTAATCCAGTATCGGTGCGTGTGCAAATACTTCGGATCGCGTAGGTGTACGATTTGGATAAACAGTTTCTGTCTGTTGTGTCCGTTTATTGATCCGATGGGTCACGCGATACGGGCGACTCCGTACAGCACTGGTGATATAGACATCTTCTCGTGTTAAACCAGTGGAAGAAAGTGCCTGCATCAATTCTTTTCCAGCTTGTCCGCTAAAAGGGATGTGTGTATCAATCTCTGTTTTTCCTGGGGCTTCTCCTACAAGCATTAATTTAGGATGAAGAGGTCCTTGCCCAGCGACAAATCCTTCTACAGGACGGCCGTTCATCCTTAAAGAAGCCTCTAGTATCAATTCTGTTGGGTATTCCATTCGTGCTCCTCCTTTTTCTTTTATTATAAGAAGAAAAGAAACACAATGCGACTATTTTATTTAGCAGAAACGAAGAGGAAAGAAAAGCAGGAGCACGATTGTTTAAATCTTTATTTCATTTTTTGACTTTAAATTTAGTTGACGAACAGCGGCTGTTCTGGTAAGCTAGTACTGTTGTAATTGTGGACTCCACAGCTACAACCGCTCAGAACAAGTAATAAGCACAGCAGATGCTGTCACTTCGGATGGCGAGTCTAAGTATATCAGAAGGAGGTGCTTTATAGCATGTACGCAATTATTAAAACTGGTGGTAAACAAGTAAAAGTTGAAGTTGGACAAGCAATCTATGTTGAAAAACTTGACATTGAAGCAGGAGAAAAAGTTGTTTTTGACGAAGTTATCTTAGTAGGTGGCGAATCTACAAAAGTAGGCGCTCCAACTGTTGCAGGTGCAACTGTTGAAGGTACTGTTGAAAAACACGGCAAACAAAAGAAAGTCGTTACTTTCAAATACAAACCTAAAAAACATTCACACCGCAAACAAGGTCATCGTCAACCATATACAAAAGTGGTTATCGACGCGATCAACGCTTAATCAGCGTTTGAGAAAGAAGGCCTATATATGATCAAAGGAACATTTAAGCGAAATGACGCAGGTCAGATCGTTTCATTCACTTTGACCGGGCATGCTGATGCTGGTCCTTATGGAAGTGATATCGTTTGTGCAGGTGTTTCTGCGTTAGCGATCAGCACTGTCAACGGGATTGCCTCATTAGCCGGTTTTGAACCGATTGTTGAAATGAATGAAGAAGAAGGCGGTTATCTTTATACCGAAGTCACTTCAGGAATGACACAAGAACAAAACAATATTGCTGAGATTCTATTAGAAAATCTTTTATTAGGTTTACAATCAATAGAAGCTGAAAACTCAGAATATATCCAAATTAAAACAATCAATGATAAATAGGAGGTGCAGACCATGTTGTTATCTATGAATCTACAATTATTTGCCCACAAAAAAGGTGGCGGTTCTACATCTAACGGCCGTGACTCAGAATCAAAACGTCTAGGTGCTAAACGCGCTGATGGACAAACAGTTACAGGTGGATCAATTCTTTATCGTCAACGCGGTACAAAAATCTATCCAGGTGTAAACGTGGGTATCGGTGGAGACGACACTTTATTTGCAAAAGTTGATGGCGTAGTACGTTTCGAACGTAAAGGCCGTAACAAAAAACAAGTGTCTGTTTATCCAGTAGCTCAAGAAGCTTAATTGAAGCTTGCGATTAAAGAGGTTGTGACAAGACTTTTGTCACAACCTCTTTTTTGTTTATAAAAAAAGTTGGAATGAAGGATGCGAAGGTTGCCATGTCTTTTTACGCTTAAGATTTTTTTGCCATTTTGTAATCAGAATGTTTTGATAACTATTGTTTTTATTGATGAAAGCGATATCGTTTGCTATCAGCAGCATCATTGTAGGATAAATAGTGTTCTTTTTCTTGTTTCCGATATAAAAATGGAGTTGATATTTTGTGTTCTTTTATCTTCATTACGCTTGTCCCTTCGCTTGTTGTCAACGAAACAAAATCAGGTAAATAGTTGACGAAACGGAAATAAATACATAGTATTATGTTTTGAAGCCTAAGAACAACAGTCTATAGAAAAGGAGCGATACCATTGGCAAAACGCATGGACCGAATTTATATGTATGTCAAAGAAAAAACCGCTCATTTAACAAAGGCAGAATATGACCAAGGAGTAACGACACAAGAAATTGCTGAAGTGTTAGGAATCCAAAGAACGAATAGCAGTAAAGATCTGAATCAGCTAGTGCGCGAAGGAAAACTGATAAAGACAGATGGACGACCAGTACGTTACATATATCAAACACTCGCTACGCACGTAAAGCCAGCTGCAAAACATGTGGTCAGTTACAAAGAAACGCCGGTCTCTGAAGAAAAAAATACGCTCCAGATAGATACTAAGGATATCTTTGCAAAAATCATTGGAGCTAATGGTAGCATGAAAAACTCAGTGGAACAGGCAAAAGCTGCGATCTTGTATCCGCCAAGAGGATTAAATTGCTTGATTACAGGACCTACCGGATCAGGAAAGACTTATTTTGCGCACGCGATGTATCATTTTGCCAAAGCACATCATGTAATAGATGAGGAAACGGAACTGATTGTTTTCAATTGTGCTGATTACGCGAATAACCCTGAGCTTTTGATGAGCCATTTATTTGGGTATGCAAAAGGAGCCTTTACAGGTGCAGATGAAGAAAAAATGGGAATTATCGATCAAGCGGATGGTGGTATGTTATTTCTGGATGAAATTCACCGATTGCCTCCAGAAGGTCAAGAAATGATCTTTTACTTTATGGATCACGGGACTTACAGTCGACTTGGAGAAACAACGAAATCTCATGAAGCAAATGTACGAATCGTAGGTGCGACCACAGAAGATCCAGGCTCTTCGCTATTGGAAACTTTTGTTCGGCGTATCCCAATTAATATCAAACTTCCGGCTTTTGAAAAACGCCCTGCAAATGAGAAAGTCGATTTAGTAAAAATTATGATTGCCCACGAAGCGAACCGCACGCAACGAAAGATCTCTTTGACAGAAGATGTAGCAAAAGCACTGATTGGCAGTGTGACTTATGGGAATATAGGTCAATTGAAGTCGAATATCCAGTTAGTATGCGCACGAGGATTTCTAAATCATATGCAATCTCCCGAAATATCGATTACGATTGATGATTTGACAGAAGGGATTCGTAGCGGATTGATTCAATTAGCAAGCAACCGCAGTGCAATGGCAGAGCTTTCTAAAATATTGGAGCCAAAGATAACTGTAGCACCAAACGATACAATCATGAAAATCCAATCAGACTCCTATGAATTACCTTATAATCTATATGATATCATCGGAGATAAAGCAGCTTTGCTGAAGTCGGATGGGTTGGACCAAGAAGCAATCAATCACTTTATTTCTACAGATATCAACATCCATCTGAAGTCTTTTTATAAAGACCATGGGTTTTCTTTTAATGCAGATAGCAAATTAGCAGAATTTGTAGATCCAAAAATCATAGAAGTGACCAATCAGATTTATGTAATGGTCAAAAGATCTTTACCATATGACTTTCAGCAAAACTTTATTTATGCTATGAGCTTGCATATCAGTTCGTTTTTGAAAAAGATCAATTTAGGAGAAGAACGGCATACGAATGATAATATCCGTGAGATGGCATTTGATTTTCCAGATGAATATGCTGTTGCGAAAGAAGTGCGTAGTTATATAGAAACGTATTTTCAAGTGGATATTCCAGAAAGTGAAGACTACTACTTGACTGTTCTACTCGTCTCGTTACGGGCGAACCAAGCAAGCGGCAGAATCGGTGTAGTCGTTGCAGCTCACGGAAACAGTACAGCGAGCAGTATGGTTCAGGTTGTCCAACAGTTGTTAGATGCAGAGAACGTACGAGCAGTAGACATGCCGTTGGATATGGATCCGAAAACAGCTTTAGACCGCATTGAACGCAATGTACAAGAAGTAGATGAAGGAAGCGGGGTCATACTATTAGTGGATATGGGGTCCCTCGCCTCATTTAATTCGCAAATTCAGCGAGACACCGGGATACCTGTACGTACCGTTGACATGGTAACAACTTCTCTAGTTTTGGAAACTGTACGAAAGGTCTCTGTATTAGGGACAGATTTAGATATGTTGCATGAATCATTGAAGAATTTTCGAGGTTACGCAGAAATATCTTCTGTAGAACCTGTCCGGGAAACAAAACCTATCCATAAGAAAAAAGCTGTTTTGGCCATTTGTGCATCTGGCGAAGGTACAGCGCAAAGAATCAAAGAATTGATCGAACGAGCGGTAAATAAGCGTCAAGAAACAGAATTAGAAGTTCTAGCTTTGTCGATTGTGGAAGTGAAAGAAGAATTGCCAGTTATCCAAAAAGAATATCAGATCATAGCAACTACTGGAATTACTGATTTGAATATCCAAGCACCATTTATTCCTTTAGAGCGCTTCATTGATCAAAATATCGAAGTCATTTTGGATCAGTTGCTTATGGAATCAGAAATGGAAGAAACTGAGTTCATCTCGCTAGATGAAGAGACAGCTAAAAAAACATGTGTTGAATTTATCTCTGAGAACTTCATCTTTATCAATGGTAGTAAACTAATTGATCCAATGTGGCAATTTTCTACACAAATCTCTCAGACGATGGGAATTGGCAATGAAGAATATGGCTTTAAGATCAACTTAGTGATGCACACAGCAGGAATGATCGAACGGATTATTCGAAATGAAACGTTGATGGTGGAACAAAACGAATTGACGAATATAACGAGTGATCCTCTTTATAATCAATTAACAGCCTCGGTTGTCCTGCTAGAAGATAAGATAAAAGTAAAAGTGCCAATAGAAGAAATGTATTATCTGCTACGTCTAGTGCATAATCAGCTAGATAAAAAAGAATACACTATGCCTTAAATACACAAAAACGATACACTTTTATAGTGTATCGTTTTTGTGTATTGGTTAAGAATCCTTTAAATTCAATTAGTGTATCACAAAAAAATGGCACGCTTTTTGCTTATAGTAGTGTGTGCTAGGAGGTGGTTGTTCACACAGAAATGATAGGGGTTTCTGTGAAGTAGTGAGGAAGAAGGAGTTTTGCAGATGGATATTCGATTGGCACGTATAGATGATCGTTTAATCCACGGGCAGGTCGCAACAGTTTGGTCGAAGCAAACAGGTGTTGAACGTATCATTGTGATCAGCGATGTAGTTGCTCAAGATAAATTGAGAAAGTTTCTATTAAAAGAAGCTGCACCGCCGGGAATCACAGCAAATGTAATAACCGTGCAGAAAATGATTCAAATCTATCATAGTGGACTATTATCACGAGCAAAAGTGATGCTTTTATTCACCAATCCTCAAGATGTTGAAGCGGTTGTCCGCTGCGGTGTACAGTTGAAGTCGTTGAATATCGGCGGTATGAGTTTTACTGAAGGCAAATCAATGATTACCAATTTTGTTTCAGTAAATCAACAAGATATTGATTCCTTTCGTTACTTGAACAGTCAAGAAGTGGAGTTAGAGATTCGAAAAGTACCTGCTGACAGGAAAATCCTTTTGATGGAACTACTAGCGAAAATCAAAAAGGTGTAACAAAAATGGTTGTTGGAAAAGGTCAAATAATTCTGTTGTAATGGTTAGCAATTATTAATATTTTTGAATTTGTTACAACAAAAGTAAATAGGAGGTATAAATATGGTAGGGATTATCCTAGCAAGTCATGGACAATTTGCTGAAGGAATCTTACAATCCGGTTCAATGATCTTTGGCGAACAAGAAAACGTCAAAGCCGTGATTTTGAAACCAAGTGAAGGTCCAGATGACTTGAGAGCCAAATTGGAAGAAGCGGTTGCTTCTTTTGATAATCAAGACGAAGTGTTATTCTTAGTTGATTTATGGGGCGGAACACCGTTCAATCAATCAAACACATTATTCGAAGAGCACAAAGATAAATGGGCAATCGTCAGCGGTTTGAATTTGCCAATGTTGATTGAAGCCTATGCATCACGCTTTTCAATGGAATCTGCTCATGAAATTGCAGCGCATATCATTGAAACAGCAAAAGATGGTGTAAAAGTGAAACCGGAAGAATTAGAACCGGCAGAAGCACCGAAAGCAGCAGTTGAAGACGCACAACCTAAAGGAGCACTTCCAGAAGGAACTGTGGTCGGAGACGGGAAAATCAAATATGTATTAGCTCGTGTTGACTCACGTCTGTTACATGGACAAGTTGCGACAGCTTGGACAAAAGCAGTGCAACCAAACCGTATTATCGTTGTTTCAGATGCAGTATCAAAGGATGATCTGCGTAAGAGACTAATCGAACAAGCTGCTCCTCCAGGTGTAAAAGCAAATGTTATTCCTATTAGCAAAATGATCGAAGTCGCAAAAGACCCTCGTTTTGGAAATACCAAAGCATTGCTTTTATTTGAAAATCCTGAAGACGTATTGACAGCTGTTGAAGGTGGCGTGGACATCAAAGAATTAAATGTTGGATCAATGGCGCATTCAGTTGGTAAAGTCGTTGTAAGTAAAGTATTGTCTATGGGACAAGAAGATGTTGAAGCGTTTGAGAAGCTTGAACAAAAAGGTGTGAAATTCGATGTACGTAAAGTACCTAATGATTCACGCGATAACATGGATGACATTTTGAAAAAAGCAAAAGCTGAATTAGCAAAAGCGTAATAAATAATATTAAAGTTTATAGGAGGCTTATCATGTCTATTATTTCAATAATTTTAGTCGTATTAGTTGCCTTTCTAGCTGGTATGGAAGGTATTCTTGATGAATTTCAATTTCATCAACCACTAGTGGCATGTACATTGATCGGTTTAGTTACCGGTAACCTCGAAGCTGGTATCGTACTTGGCGGTACACTTCAAATGATCGCTTTAGGTTGGGCAAATATCGGTGCCGCTGTAGCACCAGATGCTGCATTAGCATCAGTAGCATCAGCAATTATTTTAGTTCTAGGTGGACAAGGTGTTAAAGGTGTTCCTTCTGCGATCGCGATTGCCGTTCCTTTGGCTGTTGCAGGGTTGTTCTTAACAATGATCGTACGTACAATCGCTGTTCCAATCGTTCATTTGATGGATGCGGCTGCTGAAGAAGGAAACATCCGTACGGTTGAAATGTGGCACATCATTGCTGTATGTTTACAAGGGGTTCGTATCGCGGTCCCAGCAGCAGCATTGCTATTTATCCCAGCACAAACTGTGCAATCATTCCTTGAATCAATGCCAGCATGGTTAACAGATGGTATGGCAATCGGTGGGGGAATGGTCGTAGCTGTAGGTTACGCTTTGGTAATCAACATGATGGCTACAAAAGAAGTATGGCCATTCTTCATTATCGGTTTTGTTGTAGCTGCAATTTCTCAATTAACATTGATTGCTCTAGGTGCTTTAGGTGTTGCATTAGCTCTTATTTACTTGAACCTTTCTAAAATGGGTGGTTCATCAAATAATGGAGGCGGAAGCAACTCTGGTGACCCTTTAGGCGACATTTTGAATGACTATTAATCTTGAAGGAGGAAAATAAAATGGCAGAAGAAAAAATCAAATTATCAAAAAAAGATCGTTTAGCTGTTGCATGGCGCTCTACCTTCATTCAAGGTTCATGGAACTACGAACGTATGCAAAACGGTGGCTGGGCATTTTCTATGATTCCAGCAATCAAAAAATTATACAAAACAAAAGAAGAACGTTCTGCAGCATTGAAACGTCACTTGGAATTCTTTAATACACACCCATACATTGCTTCTCCAATTTTAGGGGTTACATTGGCACTGGAAGAAGAACGTGCGAATGGCGCACCTGTTGATGATGTAGCGATTCAAGGGGTTAAAGTAGGTATGATGGGTCCTTTAGCTGGTGTTGGTGACCCAGTGTTCTGGTTTACAGTACGTCCAATGCTAGGTGCACTAGGTGCTTCATTAGCTATGGGAGGAAATATCCTTGGACCAATCATCTTCTTCTTAGGTTGGAACATTATTCGTTGGGCATTCATGTGGTATACACAAGAATTCGGCTACAGAGCTGGTTCTAAAATTACGGATGACCTTTCTGGCGGATTATTACAAGACGTAACAAAAGGTGCTTCTATTTTAGGGATGTTCGTATTAGCTGCCTTGGTACAAAGATGGGTATCAATCAAATTCTTACCAGTTGTATCAACTGTAAAATTAGATAAAGGTGCTTACATCGAATGGGATAAATTACCTTCAGGTGGTGAAGGAATCAAGAGCGCATTTGAACAAGTTAATAATGGCTTAGCCCTTTCTCCTGAAAAGGTAACAACGTTACAAGACAACTTAGACCAATTGATTCCTGGTTTAGCTGCATTAGGATTAACATTGTTCTGTATGTGGTTGCTTAAGAAAAAAGTTTCTCCAATCGTTATTATCCTTGGTTTATTCGTAGTCGGTGTTGTAGGACACGTCATCGGACTTTTATAATCCATAAAAATATAGCTCGGGCGTTGTCCCGAGCTTTTTTTATATAGTATACTGTGAATAAACAGATATTTGGAGGGAGACAATGGTTCAATCAATCAATACAAAAGTAGACTTAGTAATTGACGCTACTTCATTTACGGGGCTGACAGATTACGGACAAATCATGATAGGCGATAATGGCTTTGAATTTTACCATGCGCGAGATAAACGCAAATATATCCAAATTCCATGGGAAGAAGTGGATTATGTACTAGCATCGGTCATGCTAAAAGGAAAATGGATTCCTCGATATGCCATTCAAACGAAAAAAAATGGTACATACACATTTTCTTCCAAAGAACCTAAAAAAGTACTTCGTGCGATCAGAGAATATGTAGATGAAGATAGAATGGTACAATCATTGAGTTTCTTTGATGTAGTGAAACGTGGTATCCGTAGCATGTTTAAACGCAAATAAAAAATAAAGAAAACTTCTAAGGGGAGGTTTTCTTTATTTTTTACTTTGCAGAAGAAAATATGAAATAGCAGTACCAATTATTTGTCCCCTTTAAATCCCTTATGCTAAAATTGATTAGCAAAGAAGGAGGTTATATTATGAGTTGGTTATGGACATTGATTGTTGGAGCTGTGATCGGAGCGATTGCAGGTGCAATCACCAGCAAAGGAAATTCGATGGGCTGTATCACGAATATCATTGCTGGATTAGTTGGTTCAAGTATTGGACAAGCGATTTTCGGCGAATGGGGACCAGAAGCTGCAGGTATGGCACTTATTCCATCTATTTTAGGTGCAGTAATTTTGGTAGCAGTTGTCTCGTTTTTCTTTGGAAAACGGTCATAAGTTTTTTACAAAATAGTAAACTAAAAGGAGTTGCAGCGAGACTGTGACTCCTTTTTGGCTTTCTTTCTTTAAAAGAAAAAGAAGTTTTCCGGAAATTTTTATTTAACTGTCGTGTACGAAGAAAAGTTTGCTATAATAGAAAAAAGCGTGCAAAGAAAGAGGGAGTTTCATTATGATGCTACGTGTAGAAAAATTGCGCAAAAAAATGCAAGAAGAAAATTTGGATTCATTTTTGGTTACCAGTCCGTACAATCTTCGTTACTTAACGAACTTTACAGGTACGACAGGATTAGCTGTTATTACTTTGGAAAAAGCATTTTTTATTACTGATTTTCGTTATACCGAGCAAGCGGCAGCGCAGGCTCAAGGGTTTGAAATTATTAAAAATGTCGGACCTATTTTTGATGAGGTAGCAAACTTAGTACGCAAAGAAGAACTGCACTCATTAGCTTTTGAGGAAACAACAGTCTCATTTTTAGAATATTCTGTTTTAGAAGAAATCATCGATGCGGAATTAGTACCTGTTTCACAGATGATTGAAGAACTCAGAGAAGTGAAAGATGAAGAAGAAATCGCCATTATCGAAAAAGCATGTAATATTGCGGATATGGCTTATGATCACATCCTGAAAATGATCCAACCGGGCATGACTGAGATTGAAGTCGCAAATCAACTAGACTTTTATATGCGTTCTCTTGGCGCTTCAGGTGTTTCTTTTGATACGATCGTTGCTAGCGGATTGCGTTCGGCTATGCCGCATGGTGTAGCAAGCAAGAAACTCATCGAACAAGGTGACTTGATCACGTTGGATTTTGGCTGCTATTACGAAGGGTATGTTTCTGATATGACACGTACATTCGCTATTGGTGATCCTGGAGAAAAATTAAAAGAAATTTATCAAGTAGTTCTAGACGCGCAATTAGCGGTTATTGATGCTGCGAAACCAGGAGTGACTGGTGTACAATTAGACGCAGTTGCTAGAGATTATATTTCAAAACATGGTTATGGTGAAGCGTTTGGACATTCTACAGGACATGGGATTGGTCTTGAGATTCACGAAGGACCAAATGTTTCTTCTCGTGCGGAAAAGCAATTTGTACCAGGAAATGTAATTACTGACGAGCCAGGGATCTACTTACCAGGAATCGGTGGGGTACGTATTGAGGACGATTTGCTGATCACAGAAGATGGCAATCGTGTATTGACTCGTTCACCAAAAGAATTGATCATCTTATAGTCTCGTCCATAAAAGAAGTAAGCGTAAAAATCAGTGTTCACAGACTTTGTTATAGAAAATCGCTTGATTTAATGATACACTATAGAAGAACTTTTAAGCTGTAAGAGATAATAAAGTTGGATATTTTCTCCAATTCATAGCAATTTGCAGCTGATCGGCGGCAGTTTTTTACCAAATGATCATTATAGCCGCATCATAGAGAATTCGGATGTATCTCGTGCTTAGGCAAAGGGAGGAATAAATAAATGGCAGATGAAAAAAATTTGATTTTAAACGCAAACCAAGATTTGGGAGAGATTGTGATTGCTCCTGAAGTCATCGAAGTAATCATCGGGATTGCTGCTTCTAAAGTAGAAGGCGTATACGGAATGCGCGGAACTTTTGCCAGCAATGTCACTGAATTATTAGGACGAGCAGCTCACGGAAAAGGTGTTTACTTGGCAAATGAGGAAGATGGCTTGAAAGTAGATCTTTACTGCTACCTGGAATATGGTGTTTCAGTTCCTAAAGTTGCAATGGAAATGCAAGAACGGGTTAGCCAGCAAGTCCTTTTCATGACAGATATCGATCTAGCTGAAGTCAATATCCATGTAGTAGCTGTTGTTCCTGAAAAATTAGAACAACCAACAATCGAAGAACTTTTTGAAGACGAAGAGGAAGAGAATGAATAAAGAATTATCAAGACACGAGATTCGGGAGATGGCATTGCAGGCTTTATTTCCGTTAGACTTCAATGCAGACCTAACAAAAGAAGATGCGATTTTCAACGCAATCGAATTAGACCACCGCGACATGATCAATGAAGATGAATCAGAGTTTGTTCCTGTTTATCTTGATACGCTAGTTGGCGGTGTCTGTGCAAAAAAAGATGAATTGGATAAAGTGATCGAAAAACATTTGAAAAATAATTGGCATATCAATCGGATCTCAAAAATGGATTTGGTGATCTTGCGTATCGCAATTTTTGAAATGACTTATGTGACAGATGTACCAGCGGCTGTTGCTTTAAATGAAGCAATTGAGTTGGCAAAAACATTTAGTGATGACCGTTCGCGTAAATTCGTCAACGGTGTCTTATCCAATGTATTAAAAGAATTAGAAGCTGGGGCGTAAGTCCTAGCTTTTTTCTGTGAATCATCATAAACCTGTTATAAATCGGGAAAATTCTATGGTAGAATGAAAACACAAAAAATATCTGGGAGTGGTTAGATGGCAGAATTGATTAACGGAAAAGAATTAGCTGAAAAAATGCAGGCAGAGATTGCTGAAAAAATCCAAAAATTGAAAGATAATGGTATCCATCCCGGATTAGTTGTTTTATTGGTAGGGGAAAATCCAGCCAGTCAAATCTATGTAAGAAATAAAGAACGCGTAGCAAAAGAAATCGGAATCCATTCATCAGTAGAGCGTTATCCTGAGACAATTTCTGAAGACGAACTACTTGCAGAAATCGAAAAATACAATCAAGATCCTAGATTTCATGGTATATTGGTCCAATTACCATTGCCAAAGCATATAGATGAAGAAAAGATCCTGTTAGCTATCCGTCCTGAAAAAGATGTAGATGGCTTTCATCCAATGAATTTAGGCAGACTCCTTGCGGGTAAACCGGACAAGATTCCTTGTACTCCATACGGCATCATGAAAATGTTTGAAGCTTATTCTATCGATCCGACGGGTAAACGAGCAGTAGTTATCGGACGAAGCAATATCGTCGGTAAACCGATGGCTCAGCTGCTCTTGATGGCAGATGCAACTGTTACTGTTGCTCATTCTAAAACCGAAAATCTGGCTGAACTGGCACAAGAAGCAGATATTTTAGTCGTAGCAATAGGACGTGGACATTTTGTCACAAAAGAATTCGTAAAACCAGGTGCTGTAGTGATCGATGTAGGGATGAACCGTGATGCTAACGGTAAGCTGATCGGTGATGTGAAATTTGATGAAGTGGAGCCTGTTGCAGGCTGGATCACTCCTGTGCCAAAGGGTGTAGGGCCAATGACTATCACGATGCTGATGTATCAAACCGTAAAATCTGCCGAAGCTTTTGGAGCAGGTGAATAAATGGCACAAGAATATTTAACTGTCACTACATTAACGAGGTATTTGAAACGTAAATTTGATGCCGATCCTTATTTAGAACGAGTATATTTAACAGGCGAAATATCGAATTTCCGTTTACGCGCCAATGCCCATCAATATTTCAGCTTAAAAGATGATCATGCAAAAATATCTGCTATCATGTTCAAAGGTGCATTCCAAAAATTACGATTCCAGCCAAAAGAAGGAATGAAAGTCCTTGTTGTTGGGCGTATTTCACTCTATGAAGCGGGAGGTTCGTATCAAATCTATGTAGAGCACATGGAGCCTGATGGAATAGGTGCTTTATATCAAGAATTGGAAGAACGAAAAGAAAAGCTCATGAAGGAAGGCCTTTTTCAAGGTCCTAAAAAAATGTTGCCGCGTTTTCCAAAGCGAATCGCAATCCTTACCAGTCCAAGCGGAGCGGTTATCCGCGATATCATCACGACGGTAAAAAGAAGGTATCCAATTGTCCAATTGGTTTTGTTCCCAACCGTTGTACAAGGGAATCAAGCAGCGGACAATGTTGTCAAAAATATCCGACGAGTAGAAGAGATGGGCGATTTCGATACAATGATCATTGGTCGTGGGGGCGGATCAATTGAGGATTTGTGGCCGTTTAATGAAGAACGGGTTGCCCGAGCGATTTATCAAGCCAATACGCCGGTAATCTCATCTGTGGGACATGAAACAGATACCACGATCGCTGATTTAGTAGCAGATGTTCGGGCTGCTACTCCAACAGCAGCTGCAGAATTAGCTGTTCCTGTTTTGTCAGAAGAGTTGATGCGCATTCAAGAACGGCAAGCTAGATTGCAGCAGGCGTTTGTACACCAGATCCAGCGGAAACAAGAACGGTTCGAGCGTGCTCGACGTTCCTATGTCTTTCGGCAGCCTGAAAGATTGTATGAAGGTCAGACCATCAAATTAGATCAATTGAAACAGCGATTATATCAAGCTACACAGCAGATTTATCATGCAAAAGAAAAGCAAACGATCGCGTTAAGCCACCAATTGGAACAAGTGGCTCCGATTTATCGAGTCAAAGCAGCCCGCCAAGAAACTGCTTATCTAGAAAAACGTTTAGAAGAGAAAATCCAACAATATATGAAACAACAGCAGCAGCGTTTTGCTCAAGCTGTTCAATCTCTTGATTTGTTGAGTCCATTGAAAATCATGGGAAGAGGCTACAGCTATACGACGTTAAATGATCAAGTAGTAAAAAGTGTCTCCGAGATCCATCAAGGGGATTTGCTGACGATCCATTATCAAGATGGAATCGTTAAAGGACAAGTACAAGAGATAGACAAAGGAGAATAAAAATATGGAAAATCCAACTTTTGAAGAGTCACTGCAAGAATTAGAAAAAATCGTCATGCAGCTAGAACAAGGAGACGTTCCATTAGAATCAGCTCTAGATTCGTTTAAACGAGGAATGGAATTAAGCAAACATTGCCAAGATACCTTAGCTAAAGCAGAAGAAACCTTGACGAAAATGATGACAGAATCAAATGAAGAAGTTGATTTTGACGGAAACGAGGAAAGCTGAAATGAGATTAACTGACTTTTCAGCTATTCATCTACCAGCTGTAGAAAAAGAAATCTTGTCTTTTTTAGATGAACATACGACGGATAGAGCACTCTGTGATGCGATGACTTATTCAGTGAAAGCAGGTGGAAAAAGAATCCGTCCCTTATTACTTTTAACGGCTGTTGCTTCCTTTGATGAACCTATCGATGTTCCCGTCTATCAAGTAGCAGCTGCTTTAGAAATGGTTCATACGTATTCCTTGATCCACGATGATTTGCCTGCGATGGACAATGATGATCTTCGAAGGGGAAAACCTACCAATCACAAAGTATTCGGCGAAGCGTTAGCAATATTGGCCGGAGATGGTTTACTGACAGGCGCATTCCAGCTGATCAGTATGGCACACTTGGGTCATTCTCCTAAGCTTCTGTTGCTTCAGCAATTAGCTGTTTGTGCGGGGTCACAAGGTATGGTGGCTGGACAAGCTGCAGATATCGAAGGCGAATCGAAAAAGCTTTCATTAGAGGAATTAGCATTTATTCATGAAAGAAAGACAGGGCGTTTGATTCGTTATGCCTTGCTAGCTGGAGGTATATTAGCGAAGCAACCTGAAGAAATCTTATTGCTACTTCAACGATTAGCCGAACATTTAGGTTTGGCTTTCCAGATAAGAGATGATCTACTTGATGTGATTGGTACAACGAAAACATTAGGGAAAACAGCTGGTAAAGATGAACGTATGGAAAAAAACACTTACCCGCGTTTATTAGGCCTGGAAAAGACACGTGAGGCGTTGGAGATTGAGTTGTTATCCGCTAATAAGATCATAGACAAATTAGAAGAGGATGTTTTTTCTTTTGATGGCGGGCTGATGCGCCAGATGATCAAGCAATTTGATGTGGAGAAATGAGGGAAAGAATGGAAAAAGAACGCGTAGATGTATTAGCGGTCAAACAAGGATTATTTGAAACAAGAGAACAGGCCAAACGTTCAGTTATGGCTGGTTTGATTTACAACGAAAAAAACGAGCGGTTTGATAAACCGGGAGAAAAAATTCCAGTAAGTAGTGAATTAAGAGTCAAAGGTAAAAAACTTCCTTATGTTTCTCGGGGTGGATTAAAATTAGAAAAAGCGCTCAAAGCATTTGATCTATCTGTTGAAGGAAAAACATTGTTAGATATCGGTGCTTCCACTGGCGGATTTACTGATGCAGCTTTGCAAAATGGTGCAAAAATGAGTTATGCTTTAGATGTCGGTTACAATCAGCTAGCTTGGAAAATCAGACAAGATCCTAGAGTTGTCGTAATGGAAAGAGTGAATTTTCGTTATGCAAAACCCGAAGACTTTACCTTAGGAATTCCAGAAGTTGCTGTTATCGATGTTTCTTTTATTTCACTAAAACTGATGCTACCTCCATTACATGCTATTTTAAAAGAAGAGGGAGAAGTGATTGCCTTAATCAAACCTCAATTCGAAGCAGGTAGAGAAGCTGTAGGGAAAAACGGAATTGTTCGTGACGCACAGACCCATCAAAAAGTTTTAGAAGACATTTTGTCATTTGCGGCACAAGGTGGATATGATGTGCTGGAAGTAAGTTATTCTCCGATCACGGGGGGAGAAGGAAATATCGAGTTCTTGGCTCACTTGAAGAAAGTACCTGAAAGCGGCACGATCAATCCAGCTATTAATATGGCAGAAGTGGTTTCAAACGCACATGAACAATTTGACCATAAATAAATTGTAACTGTGAAAATCAAGTGAGAAGTATGCGGATTCTTCTTTATTATACCAAGGAAATAAGCTATCATTGGATAAGAAGAATAAGCTAAGGAGCGAAGACGTAATGAGAAAAAAAGATCGGCATCGTTTGATTACTCGATTGTTGAGTGAGCAAGATATCCGAAAGCAGGAAGAATTTGTTGAAATCCTGAAAAGCAAAGGAATATCTG
Source organism: Enterococcus sp. M-BR2 (assembly GCF_056612775.1). Taxonomy (NCBI): domain Bacteria; kingdom Bacillati; phylum Bacillota; class Bacilli; order Lactobacillales; family Enterococcaceae; genus Enterococcus; species Enterococcus sp. M-BR2. The sequence goes on along the minus strand of NZ_CM152743.1, from coordinate 1,409,381 downwards.
TTACTCAAGCTACGATTTCCAGAGATATAAAGGAACTGAAACTGATTAAGGTACCAGCCTCAGATGGCGGCTACCGTTATAGTATACCAGCTGAAACAAATGAAGATGTAAATACTAAATTGGAAAAACTGTTAAAAGACGCTTTCGTAGCAGTTGACCAAATGGAAAAATTTGTTATTTTGAAAACTTTGCCGGGGAATGCTTCGGCAGCAGCGAATTTGATCGATAAGCGCTACAAGAAAGAATTATTTTCTATTATCAATGATGACGATAATGTTTTGATGATTACACGAACTGAAGACCAGGCAGTTTTACTAAAGAAAGACTTCCTGCATTACCTTTAAGTTGAGGAGCGAATGTGATGCTACAAGAAATCAGTATTACTAACTTTGCGATTATTCCGGAATTGCGGCTTTCTTTTCACGAAGGAATGACCGCGCTGACCGGAGAGACTGGTGCGGGTAAATCCATCATTATCGATGCCTTAGGTTTGTTAGCAGGAGGAAGAGGTTCAAGCGATTATATACGTCAAGGCGCAGAAAAATGCATTCTTGAAGGATTGTTTGAACTTCCGAAACAAGAAGGATTCTCTGAATTGATGGTTGAATTAGGTATCGAAACGGATGAAGACAATCTGATCGTTCGACGGGATATGTCGTTGACTGGAAAAAATGTTTGCCGAGTGAATGGTCACATCATCACGCTAGCTAATCTAAGGAAAATCGGAAGTTATTTAGTGGATATCCAAGGGCAAAACGAACATCAGGAACTGCTCCAGCCTGAATCACATCTTGCTTTATTGGATCGTTTTGGAGATGCAGCTTTCCAACAGAAGAAAAAGAGTTATCAGCAAGAATATACCTCTTATCGTGAGCTGGAAAAAAGGGTACGAAAAGTGCAGCAAAATGAAAAATCCTATGTTCAGAGAATAGATATGCTTCACTTTCAGCAAGAAGAAATAGCTGCTGCTGATTTGCAAGTCGGAGAAGAAGAGAAATTAAAAGAAGAAAGAGAAAAACTTAGCAATTATCAAAAAATTGCTGATGGATTAGCTGCAGGCTACGGAGCACTGACGAATAATGAGCAAAACAGTGTAGATGGTGTTGGCTTGGCCGTTGCAGAATTACAAGGGATCGCACATCTAGATGTGGAGTATGAAGCAATTTATGAAAATATCCAAAGTGCTTACTATTTGCTACAAGATGCAATCGGAGACATGAGTCGTCAAATCGATTTGTTGGAGTTAGATGAGAGTCGTTTAGAAGAAGTGACTCAACGTTTAGAATTAATCCGACAGTTGAAACGCAAATATGGCGAATCCATTGAGTCGATATTGGCTTACTATGACGAAATCACCGAAGAGCTAGCTTCTTCTGATTTTTCAGAAGGTCAATTGGACAAAATGAAAGAGGAACTAGAGCAAAAAGAGCTTCTACTTCAGCAACAAGCCGCAGATCTTCATGAAGCGCGTAAAAAAATCGCAAAAGAATTGGAAAAATCCATTCTGCATGAATTAAAAAGTCTGTATATGGAAAACACTGAGTTTGAAGTACGTTTCTTAAAAGAAGAAAACAGACAATTGAATCATGATGGGTTTGACCAAATCGAATTCTACATTACGACCAATCCAGGAGAGCCGCTGAAGCCTTTAGTGAAAGTCGCTTCTGGTGGCGAATTATCTCGTATGTTACTGGCTTTGAAAACTATTTTTTCTTCTGAGCAAGGTGTGACAAGTATTATCTTTGATGAAGTGGATACAGGTGTAAGTGGAAGAGTTGCACAAGCCATCGCGGATAAAATTTCTCAAATATCGAAACATTCTCAAGTTTTGTGCATTACTCATCTGCCGCAAGTCGCCGCAGTCGCTGACTATCAATATTATATCGTGAAAGCAGTGATTGATGGTCGTACGCAAACTTCTGTTTCAGAATTGAAAACAAAAGAAAGAGAAGAAGAAATTGCACGTATGCTAGCTGGAAGTGAGATTACAAAACTGACACTCGAACATGCAAAAGAACTATTGCAACTCGCAAAAAGGACCTGATCCACTGTAGTGGTTCAGGTCCTTTTTAGCAACTGATAGCTATATTTTATTTTTTACATGACACTCATGACAGCAGTCAATACAACAGACCCAATCGTTAAAATCAGCATCGTCCAAATGACAAATTTTGTTACTTTAGCAAAAGTACTTGTTTGTTTTTTTTCACGCATTGTTTTCAACCTCGTAATTAATTAGTTAATCCAAGTGTACAATCTTTTTGTCTTTTCTACAAGAGGTCTTTTTTATAAAAACTTCCCTTTTTTTAAATAATAGGTAGTTACGATACAAATAAATAATGTTAATAGAACTAGCCAGATAAACGCATCATCTCTTTCAGCAATGGGTAGCTTGATGTTCATCCCATAGATACTTCCGATGATTGTTGGTATAGTTAATATAATCGTTAAAGAAGTTAAAATTTTCATAATATTATTCAAATTATTCGATACAATTGCTGAAAAAGTCTGATTCATTTGTTCTACTAGTTTTAACTGAATGCGAGAAGTAGTCATTGCTTGCTCTGTTTCTATCAATACATCACGTAGATGGTTTTTCAACGCATGATTTTCTTGGAAAAGTTTATTTTGCGCTAATTCTTTCAATGCATCTAAATTAGCAGAAGTCGCTTCTCTGAAATAAACAAGGCTTTTTTGGATATCCATGATTTGATAAAGTTGTTTGTTTTCAGTTGATACTTGAAGTTTGGCTTCCAAAGTATCGCATTGAGATTGAAGCGTAGCTAAATAACTGTTATAAGACAGGGTAACCTGCCAGATGAATTGAAAGAAGATATTGAGATTGGGTGAAACATCGCTTTTTGGAAAGGTTTGACTAAAGACTTTCTTTAAAAATAGTGGTTCATGATTCGTAATTGTGATAAGCTTCTTTTTGGGCGTCAAAATGATAGAGAGCGGGTATGTATCCACTTGAAAATAACCGCTAGGACTTGTTTTAGCAAACGGATATTGTAACAATAATAACGCTGGTTTTGTCAACTTTGATTGATTGAATTCTTCTGTACGGGAATTTTCTGCATCGTCCAATATGGAAGTGATGTAATCTGACGGAATTTCAAATTGATGTGTCAGCTGATGAATCTCTTCTTGATTGGGACGTTCTACACAATACCAGATTGTTTGATCAGTTTCCTTTCCGGTATTACGCAGTTTTTCATTATCTAATGTAAAATATTTGATCATGATTTTCCTCCTGTTGCCTGTTTCTTTTATTATAACGGATAGGGAATTGGAATACATGGAATGTGTTTGTAAGATATAGAATATAACTGCATAAATTTAAATAAAATGAAACAGTTGTGTAAAGTATATACAGTATACTTGAAGCAACGATAAAAAAGGAGTTTACGTTCATGGGCACATTCACACCACTTATCTTGTTTTGGTATATTTACCCGGTAATCGTTTTGTTTGGTTGCCAATTTCTTGTAAAATTATTTTCGTTAAATCGTCGTTTTAAAATAAAAGCCCCTGATTTGGCGATTCCTTTTTTGTGGGGCGGTATGCATGCGTTGTCTAGAAACACAGCGACAATTTCTATCCTGCCGTTTTTCTTTATTTCTGTTTTACTACTGGGCATCTGTATTGCTATTTTTCAAGCATATTATTATGAAGAAATCATTTATTCGCGTTATTTCAAGATGACTTGGCGTTTGGTTTTTCTGCTGACAATCGTCTTGTACGCGGTCTTGATCATTGTGAATATACTTTCTTACCTATGAAAAAAGCAGAAAAGCTGCAAAAAGTCTTTTAAAAGGCTTTTTGCAGCTTGATTCTTAAAAAAATGTTTATGAATAAAAAAAGTTGTTCCCGGATTTCCTAGAAAAGGTGGTAGAAAGTGGGGGATTGTGGTAGACTAATTTTAGTTAGTGGAGGAATGGGGGGCTTTCAATGTTGATGGGTGAATTCCAACATAATATTGATGCAAAAGGACGTTTAATCGTTCCCTCAAAACTTCGTGAAGAACTTGGCGAAAAGTTTGTTCTGACACGCGGATTGGATGGTTGTCTTTTCGGCTATCCGATGAGCGAATGGGAAAATCTGGAAGCTAAGCTGAACGAAATGCCGTTGGCTAAAAAAGACGCACGTACATTTGTGCGATTCTTCTATTCGGCTGCCACTGAATGCGAACTTGATAAACAAGGACGGATCAATATACCAAGCACGTTAAGAAATTATGCAGCTTTGACAAAAGGGTGCGTAATCATCGGCGTATCTAACCGAATTGAAATTTGGGATGAGACACGATGGGAAGATTTTTCTGCAGAAGCAGAAGAGAATTTTGACGAAATTGCTGAAAATATGATTGATTTCGGACTATAAGAATAGGAAGAGGCTGACTAATGACTGAAACATTTCAACACTATACAGTCATGTTGAAAGAAACGGTAGATGGATTGAACATCAAATCGGATGGCGTTTATGTAGACTGTACACTCGGCGGTGCCGGACATAGTGAATATTTATTGAGCCAACTAAGTTCTAAAGGGCACCTGTATGCGTTTGACCAAGATCAAAAAGCAATCGATCACGCCAAGCTGCGTTTAGCTTCTTATGTCGAACAAGGGATGGTCACATTTATCAAAGCGAATTTCAGAGAATTAGAAGAACGCTTGAGTGAGCATGTAGATAAGGTAGATGGTATTTTGTATGACTTAGGGGTTTCCTCTCCTCAGCTAGATGAAGCAGAACGTGGATTTAGTTATCATCAAGATGCACCCTTGGATATGCGTATGGATCAGTCAGCTCCTTTAACCGCTTATCACGTAATTAATGAATATTCCTACCATGAATTAGTAAAGATTTTCTTCCGCTATGGCGAGGAGAAATTTTCCAAACAAATTGCTCGTGAAATCGAACGAGTACGAAAAACAAAACCAATCCAAACAACTGGTGAGCTTGTCGAAATCATTAAACAAGTCATCCCAGCTCCCGCAAGAAGAAAAGGCGGGCATCCTGCAAAAAGAATTTTTCAAGCTGTGCGGATTGCAGTAAATGACGAACTTGGTGCCGAAGAGACCTCTTTAGAACAGGCAATCCGGTTGTTGAAAGTCAATGGAAGAATCAGTGTGATCACATTTCACTCATTAGAAGACAGAATTGTCAAAAGTATGTTTAAAGAATATAGTACGGTTCAAGATTTACCACCGGGACTTCCTGTCATACCTGACGAATTTCAACCGGAACTGAAAGTTATTACTCGTAAACCAATCCTTCCTTCAGAGGAAGAGTTAGCAGAAAACAATCGAGCACGCAGTGCAAAGTTACGTATTGCAGAAAAAATAAGAATGAAAGAGGAGTAGAATGATGGCAGAATTAAAGAAAATGCAAGAGTACGAATATGATTTACCTGAATTGGTGGATCAGCCAGAACAACAAATGCCAGATTCTTCTTCGAATCAAGAAATCATTCTTCCACAATCACCAGCAAAACGATTGAAGCAGATTTCTGCTTTGGAAAAAATTGCTGTGGCAAGCGTGGCGATTGCTATTGTTGCTTTATGTGTTTTAACAGTCATGTTGCGTACAAATATCAGCGGAGCTGAAAAAGAAATCACATCAATACAAACAGAAATCAATGATAAAAAGCAAGAAAAAACGAGTTTAGAACAAGAAAAAAATGAACTTTCTCGTACTGAACGGATTAAACAAATCGCAGAAGAAAAAGGATTGTCTATTAATGACGACAATTTAAGGAAAGTGAAGTAAATGAGTCTTAAAAATAAAATTCGGCGGTTTATGGAAAAGAAAAATCTAAATCCGATGAACAATCGCAAAAAAGTAGGTATCATTTTATTTGCTACGAGTATTGGATTGTTCTTTTTATTTGCCGTCCGTTTCTCGTATATCGTTATTGGAGGTCATGTTGCTGGTACCTCATTAGCTGAAAAAACAAAACAGTTGTACCAAGGAAGTGAAGTAGTAAAAGCAAAAAGAGGAACGATTTATGATCGTAACGGTGTGGCGCTCGCAGAAGATGCCTCCTCTTATTCAATTAAAGCGATACTCTCAAAAACATATACTTCTGGGGATAAAAAACTGTATGTCGAAGAAAAGAATTTTGATAAAATAGCAGAAATCCTGCATAAGAATCTTTCTATAGACAAAAAAGATGCACTGAATATTTTAGAAGACGGCGCAAAAAAAGAGCTATATCAAGTTGAATTTGGTAGCTATGGGAAAAATATCTCCCAAGAAACCAAGCAAAACATCGAAGCAGATATGAAAAAAGAAGGTGTCGCTGGTCTTTACTTTGTCGACCATCAGGCTCGGATGTATCCAAATGGCGTCTTTTCTTCTCATTTTATCGGATATGCAGTTCCAGACAAAGATGAGAATGGCTTAGTTGGTAAACTAGGTTTGGAGTCTGCTTACAATGATATTTTGAGCGGTAAAGATGGTAAGATTATTTATCAAAAAGATAATTTTCAAAATCCTCTGCCAGGTACAGTAGCAGAAGAAGAAAAAGCTGTTGATGGACAAGATATCTACACGACTTTGGACAGTAGACTACAAAGTTATTTGGAAACACTGATGGATCAAGTAAATGAAGAATATCAACCGGAAGAATTGACAGCAGTCTTGATGAAAGCAAAAACTGGAGAGATTTTGGCGATGGGGCAGCGTCCTACTTTCAATCCCGAAACAATGGAAGGTTTGACTGGAGAAGATGCTATCTGGCGTAATTTCTTGGTACAAGATAGTTATGAGCCAGGATCAACCATGAAGGTTTTCACTACTGCAGCCGCTATCGAAGAAGGAGAATTCAACGAGAATGAAACCTTCCAATCTGGAAAAATCCAAGTAGAAGATGCGACGATCAATGACCATGACTTTGGTGAAAAAGGTGTGCTGACCATGCGTCAAGCTCTTTCATGGTCAAGTAATGTCGGGATGGTCATACTGGAACAGCGATTAGGCGGACGATGGTATAATTATTTACAAAAACTAGGATTTGGACAAAGTACCCATTCTGGATTAGATGACGAAGTAAATGGTGCTTTGCCTACATCAAATATTGTCGACCGAGCAATGAGTGCTTATGGACAAGCGGTAGGTGTGACGAATTTCCAAATGATGAAAGCTTTCACTTCTATTGCGAATAACGGTACAATGATTCAACCTCGGTATATCAGCAAAGTAGTGGATCCTCAAACTGGCGAAGAGCGAACAACTCAAACAGAAGTTCTAGGTCAACCTTTTTCAAAAGAAACAACAGAAAAAGTCCGTGAATATATGAGAGATGTTGTCGAAAGCGAAAACTACGGTAGTGCTTATGGTGTATATAGTGTACCTGGATACAATGTATCGGCAAAAACCGGAACAGCCCAAATCGCTTCTGATACAGGGGGATACCAAACAGGAGATACAGCCTACCTGTATTCGATTGTGGAGATGGTTCCTTCTGAAGATCCAGACTATGTCTTGTATCTAACAATGAAACACCCTAAGACATATGATCGAATGGCTCTGGCTAAAATCGCAAATCCATTGATGAAACGGGCCATGGATTTTAAAGAAACTGAAGAAGATGCGGATACAGAAACCAAAACAGAAAAAATATCTGTAGCCGATTATCGTAATCTAGAAGCAGATGTTGCAGCAGCGGATGCTCAAAAAAGCGGACTGCAACCTGTCGTTATCGGTAACGGGAAAAAAGTACAAAAACAATCAACTGCCAACGGTGATCAGTTGATTTCTGGAGAAAAACTGATTCTATACACTGGTGGCGACAAGCTGATGCCTGATGTAACGGGATGGTCAAAAGCAGATATCATGAAGCTAGGGAAAATCCTTGGTATCGAAGTTAGTTTTGATGGGGATGGTTATTGTGTCAAACAAGAACTTGCTCCATATGAAAAAATCACAAAAGAAAAACTTAATTTTACTTTAGAAGAATAAGAAGAGAAATAGGAGAGAAAAGAGCATGGAATGGACACAAGCATTGATTCCCATTGTTAGCAGTTGTGCAATGACGATTGCCGCAATGCCGCTATTTATTGGTTACTTTCAAATGAAAAAGCAAGGTCAGGCGATTCGCGAGGAGGGACCAAAGTGGCACAATATCAAAGCCGGAACTCCTACAATGGGCGGCTTAGTGTTTCTGATTGGCTCTATTTTGACAGGGATTTGGGTTGGAGCTTGGCAAAAACAGCTGACTCCTACTCTTTTCATCTTGCTTTTTGTATTAGCATTATATGGAGTAATTGGGTTTCTTGATGATTTTATAAAGATCTTCAAGAAAAGAAACATGGGGCTGAACTCGAAACAGAAACTGATTGGACAGATTCTAGGGGGAATCATCTTTTATCTTGTTTACCGTTCTGAAGGCTATCCAGGTGTATTGAATTTCTTTGGGCTGGATCTGCCTTTAGGAATCATTTATGGGATTTTCGCTATTTTCTGGCTTGTTGGATTTTCAAATGCGGTCAATCTGACGGATGGTATCGATGGATTAGTTGCTGGCTTAGGCAGCATCTCTTTTGCAGCTTACGGTCTGATTGCTTGGCATCAGCATCAGTATGATGTATTAATCATTTGTCTCAGTGTTTTAGGTGGCTTACTTGGATTCTTCGTCTATAACCGGAAACCTGCCAAGATTTTTATGGGAGATGTCGGTTCATTAGCTTTGGGCGGACTTTTAGCGGCAATTTCTATGATGCTGAACCAAGAGTGGACATTGCTTTTGATTGGCTTGATTTATGTTATGGAAACTGCAAGTGTGATGCTTCAAGTTACATCCTTTAAACTTACGGGAAAACGAATTTTTAAAATGTCTCCAATCCACCATCATTTTGAAATGTGCGGATGGTCGGAGTGGAAGATTGATACAGTTTTTTGGTTGATCAGCATTGTGACTTCATTGATCACATTATGGATCGTTTGGTAGGAGATGACAGGAAATGAAAAAAATATCAACATATGAAAATAAAAAAGTGCTTGTCTTAGGACTCGCAAAAAGCGGAGTAAGTGCGGCCAAATTATTACATGAATTGGGCGCACTTGTCACCGTTAATGACGGAAAACCTTTTGATGAAAATCCGGAAGCACAAGAATTGCTTTCTTTAGGGATAAAAGTAATAACAGGCAGTCATCCAATCGAATTACTAGATGAAGAATTTTCGTTGATGGTCAAAAATCCTGGGATTCCCTACAGCCATCCTTTAGTAGCAAAAGCCCAAGAAATGGGTATTCCGGTAATTACGGAAGTGGAGCTAGCTTACGAAGTAGCGGAATGCCCAATTATTGGGATTACAGGAACGAATGGAAAAACCACGACAACAACAATGACTGGACTACTACTGAATGCAGGCGTAGACAAAGGAGTTGCACGTTTAGCAGGAAATATTGGGTATCCAGCAAGTGGTGTCGCGCAAGAAGCGAAACCAGAAGATAAAATCGTGATGGAGTTATCTAGTTTTCAACTCATGGGAATCACAGATTTCCATCCTCATATAGCGGTGATCACCAATATTTATGAAGCACATATTGATTATCATGGCACAAGAAAAGAATACGTCAAAGCTAAATGGAACCTTCAAAAAAATATGACAGCTGAAGATTATCTGGTTCTTAACTGGAATCAGTCAGAACTACAAGAATTAGCACAAAGAACAAAAGCACGCGTCCTACCTTTTTCGACAAAAGAAGTGTTGGAAGACGGTGCGTATGCTGACGATCACGCAATTTATTATAGAAAAGAAAAAATAATGGAAATCTCTGAACTTGGCGTACCTGGTACGCATAATGTAGAAAATGCGCTAGCTGCTATTACTGTAGCAAAATTGTATGGTATATCAAATGAAGCTATACGACAAACGTTGCATTTATTCCATGGCGTGCCGCATCGTACGCAATATGTAGGAGAGATTCAAGGCAGAAAATTTTATAATGATTCAAAAGCAACCAATATTTTAGCGACTAAAATGGCTCTAAGCGGATTTGAAACGGCTAAGGTCGTGTTATTGGCAGGCGGATTAGATAGAGGAAATACATTTGATGAATTGGTTCCTTCACTAAAAGGAATCAAAGCAATGATCGTATTTGGTCAAACAAAAGAAAAATTGATCGATGCTGGAAAAAAAGCAGGCATCGAGACGATAGTAACAGCCGATTCTGTAGAACAAGCAGTTCCTTTAGCATTAGAAAACAGTACAGATGGTGATGTGATTTTATTATCACCAGCGAATGCCAGCTGGGATCAATACCCTAATTTTGAAACTAGAGGAAACCGATTCATGGAAGCTGTGAATCAATTAAAATAGAAAAAGTAGAAGCGAGCGATAAAAAATGAAAATTTTGGTTACAGGCGGAGGAACGGGAGGACATATTTATCCAGCTCTTGCCTTTGTCAATTATGTGAAGACACAAGTACCGAATGCGGAATTCATGTATGTGGGGGCAAAACGTGGTCTGGAAAATAAAATTGTCCCTGATACAGGAATGCCTTTCCATACTTTGGAGATTCAAGGCTTTAAACGAAAAATTTCCATGCATAATATCAAGACAATCCGATTGTTTCTTAAGAGTATCCGTCAAGCAAAAAAAATCCTCAGTGATTTTCAACCAGATATCGTTATCGGTACTGGAGGATATGTATCCGGAGCGGTAGTGTATGCTGCATCAAAAATGGGAATTCCAACTATTATCCATGAACAAAACAGTGTACCAGGTGTTACCAATAAATTTTTAAGCCGATATGTGGATCGGATCGCTCTTTCATTCAAAGATGCGGCTCCTTTTTTTCCTGAAAACAAATCAGTCCTTGTAGGTAATCCTCGAGCACAAGAAGTAGCAGATACTAAAAAATCAGATATTTTGAAAACGTTTGGGTTGGATCCAGAAAAGAAAACAGTCTTGATTTTTGGCGGCAGTCAAGGAGCACTTAAAATCAATCAAGCGGTATCGGTTTTTTTAAGTGAATATATTCCTTCCTCTTATCAAGTCTTGTATGCTTCAGGAGAAAGATATTATGAAGAAATCCTAAATAAAATAAATCCTGAAATACAAAACATTAGTGTCCAACCTTACATCAAAAATATGGCAGAAGTCATGGCTTCGAGCGATCTGCTAGTGGGACGTGCTGGTGCAACTTCGATCGCAGAATTTACAGCTTTGGGGCTTCCGGCAGTGCTGGTTCCTAGTCCATATGTTACGAATGATCATCAGACTAAAAATGCAATGAGTCTTGTTCATGCAGGAGCAGCAAAAATGATTGCGGATAATGAGCTAACGGGTGAATCACTAAGTCAGACAATTAACGAAATCATGGATGATGAAGAATTGCAAAAGCAAATGTGCCGAGCTTCTAAAGAACAAGGCATCCCTGATGCTTCAAAACGTCTTTATGACGTAGTGAATCAAATAATCAAAAAATAAAGGCGGTGGTCTTAGTGAGTAAGAAAAAAGAACCTAAAAAATTGTCTCATCCGTCTTCTGATGAAAACAATTTGACTCCTTGGCAAAAGGCTAACCGAAAATATCTGGCAGAACAAGGGATGAAAAACCAAGAGCCAAAAAAAGAAGACACACCATTAGATACACCCCTTTCAGATTCTGAAGAAGAAAGAACGGTTCAAGAGGAACAGCAAGAAATAAGCCAGTCAGAAAGCCAGTCCGAGAAAAAAATCGAATTTTTTGAAGAGATCAAGCAAAAGAAAAACGGTGGCCCGTATAACGGTTCTTTTTTGAATCGTCTCCCCAATTTAAAAAGTCAAAGGCATAAAGTACTGTTTCGTCGGTTAGCATTGATTATTACTGTATTGGGCATACCGCTGATTTTTTTGATCTATTATGTTTCTCCTTATAGCAAGCTACAAGCAGTTGCAGTGTCAGGTAATAAGGTAGTCAACAGTCAGGAAATCATCTCTGATACCAAATTGTCATTGGGAGAAAATGTCTGGGGGCAGTATTTCGATCGATCCACTTATATCGAACGGCTAAAAAAAGCACAGCCGAGAATCGAAAAAGCAACTATACACTTCAAAGGGATAAATGAGTTCGATTTGGATGTGACAGAATATAAAGAAATCGCTTTGATTGCAAAAGATAACCAATACTATCCAGTAATTGAAAATGGAACAGTATTAGATGAAAAAGTAGCAAATCCTACAAAAAATCTCCCTATCTTGGAAGAGTTCAAAGATTCAGCAAAAATCAAAGAATTAACAAAGCAATACAATCAGTTATCATCAGAATTGCAAAAAGCAATCTCTGAAATCAAGTATACACCAAGAGCAAGTAATAAAAACCTGATCCAATTGAACATGAATGATGGCAATCAAGTCATTGTAAATATCAATAATCTTGCGAACCAAATGAAATATTATTCGCAAGTAGCCAAAGACATGGATGAAAAAGGTGTAATCGACATGGAAGTTGGCATCTACTCATATCCTTACAGCAGTACTCAAGAAACGGCAGAATCGGACCAAACGGAAGAAACAACTGGAAGTGAAGAAAACGCGGATCAAATAAATGGGTCAAGTGAAGAGTCAGAAACGCAAGCAGCAGATACACCTGAATCGTCTGATACAAACGGCTCATCTGATTCAAATAATTCAAGTGAAACAAGTCAAATAGAAGACAATCCAAGTACAACTCCGTCAAGTTTAAATGAAAATTGATAAAACAACTTTAAAAAGTAAGAATGTACTTTCTAAAAACCAGTAATTTATGGTAGAATTGAAAGCAGTGAATATATCTATTAATAAGTATATTTTAAAACGGACGCTAGTTGTTCGCTTGTATATGGAATAGTAAGTAGGAGGGAATCCCATTCATGGCAAAAACAGGAATGTATGTAGGCCTTGATATTGGAACGACATCTGTTAAAGTTGTCGTGGCTGAATATATCGACAGCCAAATGAATATTATTGGAGTAGGAAACGCAAAATCAGAAGGGATTAACCGAGGCATTATCGTTGATATCGATAAAACGGTCCAAGCGATACAACGAGCAGTACGACAAGCAGAAGAAAAAGCAGGTATCCAGATCAAAGGCGTAAGTGTCGGTTTGCCAGCAAACATGCTTGAAGTAGAAAATTGCCAGGGAATGATTGCAGTTAACGGAGATTCAAAGGAAATCACCGATGAAGATGTCAGAAATGTGGCTTCTGCTGCCCTTGTTCGTTCAATACCTCCTGAACGTCAAATCGTGTCAATTTTGCCACAAGATTTTACTGTCGATGGATTCGAGGGGATCAAAGACCCTCGTGGAATGATCGGCGTAAGATTAGAAATGTACGGTCTGTTGTTTACCGGACCAAAAACGATCATCCATAACATACGTAAATGCGTGGAAAATGCCGGATTAATCGTCAATGAAATGGTGATTACTCCTTTAGCGCTGACAGAATCAATTCTTTCTGACGGAGAAAAAGATTTTGGTACGATTGTTATTGATATGGGTGGTGGCCAAACGACAACAGCTGTTATGCATGATAAGCAATTGAAGTTTACCAGTCTCGACCAAGAAGGTGGCGAATTTGTCACTAAAGATATCTCTATTGTATTAAATACGTCTTTTAACAATGCAGAAGCGTTGAAAATAAATTACGGGGATGCATATCCAGAACGGACATCACCAGATGAAGAGTTTCCAGTAGATGTAATTGGCCAGTCAGAACCAGTGAAAGTCGATGAACGCTATTTGTCAGAAATTATTTCAGCTCGTATGGAACAGATTTTCAACAAAGCAAAAGATGCATTGGACCAAATCGAAGCATTAGAGTTGCCAGGTGGCGTCGTATTGACAGGCGGAGCTGCTAGTCTTCCAGGTGTTGTGGACTTGGCGCAAGAAATCTTCGGCGTAAATGTGAAACTGTATGTTCCAAATCACATGGGACTGAGAAACCCGGTATTTACAAATGTAATAAGTATCGTTGATTATTCAGCAAACTTGAGCGAAGTGTATCAATTGGCAAAAATTGCTGTTACAGGTGAAACCTCAGCAGCTCGTCAAATGGTAGTTGAACAAGAAACAACAAACACATATGAAAGCTATGAAGCACCTGAAGAAACAGTCTACGATGAGCCGGAACCAAAAGAATCCGGAGAAAATGTAAAAAATAAAATCAAGGGTTTCTTTACAAATATTTTTGATTAATTCATCCTGGGAGGAATAAGATATGGAATTCTCAATTGATAATAATATCAATGACGGCGCAGTAATCAAAGTCATTGGAGTCGGCGGTGGCGGTGGAAATGCTGTGAACCGAATGATTGAAGAAAACGTCAAAGGTGTTGAATTCATTACGGCCAACACAGACGTGCAAGCATTAAAAAATTCAAAAGCTGAAACAGTTATCCAATTAGGACCAAAATATACTCGTGGTTTAGGTGCTGGTTCTCAACCAGAAGTTGGACAAAAAGCGGCAGAAGAAAGTGAACAATCCTTACGCGAAGCTTTAGACGGTGCAGATATGATTTTCATCACTGCAGGAATGGGTGGAGGAACTGGTACAGGTGCTGCGCCAATCGTTGCAGGGATTGCTAGAGAACTGGGCGCATTGACCGTTGGTGTCGTTACACGTCCATTCACTTTTGAAGGACCTAAACGTGGTCGTTTTGCTGCAGAAGGTATCGCTCGTTTGAAAGAAAATGTGGATACATTATTGATTATCTCAAATAACCGTTTACTAGAAGTTGTAGATAAAAAGACACCAATGCTTGAAGCTTTCCGTGAAGCAGATAACGTTTTACGTCAAGGTGTACAAGGTATCTCTGACTTGATTACGGCACCAGGTTACGTTAACCTTGACTTTGCTGACGTGAAAACAGTGATGGAAAACCAAGGTACAGCATTGATGGGAATCGGTGTAGCTAGTGGAGAAGATCGCGTAGTAGAAGCAACGAAAAAAGCAATCTCCTCTCCATTGCTTGAAACATCTATTGATGGAGCGGAACAAGTACTTCTTAACATCACAGGCGGTTTGGATATGACATTGTTTGAAGCACAAGATGCTTCAGATATCGTAGCAAATGCAGCAACTGGCGATGTAAATATTATTCTAGGTACATCTATCAATGAAGAAATGGGCGATGAAATCCGCGTGACGGTCATCGCAACAGGTATCGATGAATCAAAAAAGGAGCGCAAGTCTAGCCGTCCAGCTAGACAAGCACAAATGCAATCACCTGCTCAAAAGACTGTATTAGATATGGATCAAGCAAAACCAACTTCTGCAGAAGAAGAAAACAGTTTTGGCGATTGGGATATCAGACGTGAACAAAATGTTCGTCCTAGAGTTGATGATTCCAATTTTGACAATATCGAAAAAAAAGAATTTGATACATTCAACCGCGAAGAAACAAAATCTCATGGCGATGATGAATTAAATACGCCACCGTTTTTCCGTCGTAAAAAATAAAGGAGAGGAAGAGCACATGATTGCTGACAACTTGCAGAAAATCAAGCAAGAAATTCAGGATTCGTGTGCTCTTGTTCATCGTGATCCGAAAGAAGTTACATTAGTAGCTGTAACAAAATCTGTTGAATCAGCTCAAGCTGAAGAATTGGTCAGAGCTGGCGTTATGAATTGTGCAGAAAACCGAGTAGATAAACTATTACAAAAGAAACAAGATTTATTTGATTTTCCCGAAATAAAGTGGCATTTAATTGGTAATTTACAGCGCAGAAAGGTAAAATTGATTGTAAATGAAATTGATTACTTTCATGCGTTGGACAGTTTAAGATTAGCAGAAGAAATCCAGAAGCGGTTAGAAAAAGAATTATCCTGTTTTATTGAAGTAAATGTTTCTGGTGAGGAATCAAAACATGGAATTTCACCAGATGAGCTTTTACCGTTTGTGGAATCTTTAGCTGCCTGCACAAAAATCAAGGTTGTTGGGTTAATGACTATGGCGCCTAAAGAAGCTTCTGATGAGCAAATCCATAAAGTGTTTGGTACGCTGAAAGAATTGCGTGATCTTGTTCAAGCAAAAGGTTATGCCCATGCACCATGTAATGAATTAAGCATGGGGATGAGTCAGGATTTTCAAATTGCGATTGAAGAAGGTGCAACATTTATCCGTGTAGGAACAGCGCTATTCAAAGACGAATAAAGGAGGAACAAAAATGCCGCTTTTAAACAGAGGAGCAATTGCTAATTTTTTCGGATTAGCTGATGAGGAAGAGTACGAATACCAAGATTATCCTGAAACAACAAAAAAGGCTGTACAGCCAACTAAAAAAAATACAACACAGAATCAACCAACTCATTCTGTATCTGCTGCGAATACTCATGAGAAACAAAAAACGGCGACTTCACGTCCTGTAACGCATGAAAGTATTCAGCCGGCTGAAAAGAAAAAAGTAATTGAACTACATCAATCACCTACAAAAACTGTAGCGAAAGAAAGAACAGCTTCAAGAACGTCTACACAACCTAAAGCAAACCTTGCAGGAAAAATCACTGTGATGGAACCAAGAGCTTATTCTGAAGCGATGGCGATTGCTAAACGAATCATCGCTGGTGAAGCAACCTTAGTGAATTTTCATTTAGTGGAAGAAAAGCAAGCGAGAAGAATCGTTGATTTTCTAACAGGAACAGTTTATGCATTAGATGGAGATATCAAACGCGTTGGAGATGAGATTTTTCTTTGTACACCGACAGGGATGGAGATTGACAGTTCAACCGCTCAATCTTTTGCAGATGCGAATTTGTTTGATCTGTAAGAGGAGGAACTACGATTTATATTATTGCGCTATTACTTCATTTAATTGAACGGGCAGCCTATTTCTATAGCATTATCTTGATGGTATATGCTTTGCTCTCTTGGTTTCCAGGCGGTTATCAATCAGGATTAGGACGGTTTTTAGCTAAGATCTGTGAACCGTATATCAGTTTATTCGATCGTCTGCCTTTAAGGATCGGTCCTTTGGATTTCACGATTTTAGGGGCCATTCTAATCTTGAACTTAGCCGTACAAGGATTAGCACAGATCGTTATATGGATAACTATCCATTTAGTTTATTGATTCAAGCAACAAAATCTTTATTCTCAGAATAGATAGGAGGGGAAAATTTTGGATGGAAATGTATACCAGCACTTTCGGGCAGATGAACGTACATTTATCGACTCAGTAGGTGATTGGATTGAACAAGTTCAAGGACAATATGCGCCATATCTGACTGAATTTCTTGACCCCAGACAATCCTATATTTTAGAAACACTGATTCGGCAAAGCAGTGATTTGCGTTTCATGTTTTATGGTGGATATGAACAGGCAGAAAGAAAAAGATGTTTGATTTTCCCCGATTATTACGAACCTGTAGAGGAAGATTTTGAAACAGCATTGTATGAAATCCATTATCCTAGCAAATTTGCCAGTCTAAGTCATGGGAAAATCCTCGGGACTTTAGTGGGAACAGGTATCAAACGTTCTTACTTTGGCGATATCATCTCAGATGGCGATCGCTGGCAAGTATTTATTGCAAATGAGGTGGATCATTTTGTTGCTGCACAAGTAACAAAGATTGGAAAAGTTGCTGTACGCTTGGAACCAATCAAATACACAGAAATGATTTTGCCGAAAGACAGCTGGACACAAGAAAGAGGAACAGTTAGTTCTATGCGACTGGACAGTGTGATCTCTGAGATTTATAATATTTCCAGACAGCGGTCCAAGCAGCTGATTGAAGCTGGTAAAGTAAAAGTGAATTGGACAGAAAATACAAGACCTGATTTTGTACTTGAACTATTAGATATTATTTCAGTCAGGGGTTACGGCAGAGTCCAGATCCAAGAACTTGAGGGAAAGACGAAAAAAGAAAAGTACAGGGTGTTGTTTGGTGTATTACGTAAATAAAATAAAAAGGTGGTTTACTCATGGCTTTAACTCCATTAGATATCCAAAATAAGACATTCCCAACAAAAATGCGGGGATATAATCAAGACGAAGTAGATGATTTCTTAGATTTAGTTGTTCGTGACTACGAAGAATTGACTCAAAGAAATCGTGAATTAGAAAAAGCAGTCAAACATTCAGAAGAAAAACTTGAGTATTTCAATGAATTGAAAGATGCATTGAACCAATCGATCATCGTAGCTCAAGACACAGCGGATAAAGTAAAAACAAGTGCAAGCAAAGAATCTGAAGTGATCGTTACTTCTGCACAAAACAAAGCAGATGAGTTAGTTGCGAATGCTGAAAAACGTGCACACCAATTAACAACTGATGCAGAAGAAAAAGCAAGAAAAATCTTGACAGATGCAACAGAAAAAGCAAGACAGCTTGCGACAGAAACAGAAGATCTTAAGAAAAAGACACGAGTATTCCATCAACGTATCAGCTTGATGCTTGAATCTCAATTGGAACAAGTGAAAAGTCCAGAATGGGACGAAATTTTACAACCATTCTCTAGCTATGTGACTGACAGCCATGAAGTGATCAAAGAAGTTTTAGCAAAACAGCTTGACAACGAAAATGATACTGATGTAAACTCAGACACAGGAGTCATAGAAGCGCCTATGACGGCATTTGATACACAGGCTATCGATATTTCAATCGTACCTGGTGAACATGAAAACGAGTAGAACAGAAAAGCACTTTGTTATTCTTAAAGCGAGCCGATGAGAGTGGAAGATCGGTAAGACACTGCATCGTGAAAGATCCTCTACTTGAGACTGCTTTTCTGAAACTAGAGTAAGAAGCAGCGGCTGACCTCGTTATTGGTCACAGAGAGTTTGCATTAGATAGATAGATGCAACTAAATTTGGGTGGTACCACGGCATGTTCGTCCCTTGCGGCTGAACATGCCTTTTTGTGTCCGGAAAATAAACGAAGGAGTGAATGGTTGAATGAAAATGAAAGAAACCTTGCAATTAGGAAAAACAAAATTCCCTATGCGTGGTAATTTGCCAAACCGAGAAGGCGAATGGCAAAAAGAATGGGAAGAAAATCAAATCTACCAAAAAAGACAAAAATTGAACGAAGGAAAACCTAGCTTTGTTCTTCATGATGGACCTCCTTATGCCAATGGGAATATCCATTTAGGGCACTCATTGAATAAAATCAGTAAAGACATTATCATTCGTTCAAAATCAATGTCTGGCTATCGCGCACCATATGTTCCAGGCTGGGATACACATGGATTGCCAATCGAACAAGTATTGGCTAATAAAGGCGTGAAACGTAAAGAAATGTCCATGGCAGAATATTTGAAAAAATGTCGTGAATATGCACTTTCCCAAGTAGATAAACAACGAGAAGATTTCAAACGCCTAGGGGTTGCAGGAGATTGGGAACATCCCTATGTCACATTAGACCCTTCGTATGAAGCTGCACAAGTACGCGTATTTGGTAAAATGGCTGAAAAAGGCTATATTTACAAAGGATTGAAACCCATTTACTGGTCTCCGTCAAGTGAGTCTTCTTTAGCGGAAGCTGAAATTGAATATAAAGATGTAAAATCTCCATCTATTTTTGTAGCTTTCAATGTCAAAGACGGCAAAGGCATCCTTGATGAAGATACAGCTTTCGTCATTTGGACGACAACACCATGGACATTGCCAGCAAACCAAGGTATTGCTGTAAATCCCAAATTTACGTATGTACTGGTCGAAGCTGATGGCCGTAAGTTTGTTGTAGCAAAAGATTTGCTAGAAACAGTTCAAACAGAAATCGGTTGGGAAAATGTAACGGTTCTAAAAGAATTTGCTGGCCAAGAAATGGAATATATGACTGCAAGTCATCCATTCTATGACCGTGAATCGCTCGTAATTTTAGGTGACCATGTTACTTTAGACGCTGGTACTGGATTAGTCCATACTGCTCCAGGACACGGGGAAGATGACTATATCGCCGGTAGCAAATATAAACTATCTGTAGTGTCACCTGTAGACTCAAAAGGGTTGTTTACAGAAGAAGCTCCTGGATTTGAAGGAATCTTTTATGATAAAGCAAATCCAATGATTACTGATTTATTAAAGGAAAAAGGAGCTTTGCTGAAACTAGATTTCTTTACCCATAGTTATCCTCACGATTGGCGGACGAAAAAACCTGTGATTTATCGTGCAACACCGCAATGGTTTGCATCTATCGATAAATTCCGTCAGAATATTTTGGATGAAGTAGAAAAAGTAGATTGGGTTATCCCATGGGGAAAAACACGTTTATATAATATGATCCGTGATCGCGGCGACTGGGTCATTTCTCGTCAACGTGCATGGGGAGTGCCGCTTCCAATTTTCTATGCTGAAAATGGTGAAGCAATCATCACGCCAGAAACAATCGAACATGTAGCAAAATTATTCGCTGAACATGGATCAATCATCTGGTTTGAAAAAGAAGCAAAAGAACTTCTTCCTGAAGGATTTACTCACCCAGGTTCTCCTAATGGCGAATTTACAAAAGAAAAAGATATCATGGATGTCTGGTTTGATTCTGGTTCTTCTCATGAAGCTGTTTTACGTCAACGACCAGAATTATCATTCCCAGCAGATATGTACTTAGAAGGATCAGACCAATATCGTGGTTGGTTCAACTCAAGTATCACGACAAGTGTGGCTATCAATGGCGTAGCACCATATAAATCAGTTATTTCGCAAGGATTTGCTTTAGATGGTGAAGGCCGTAAGATGAGTAAATCTTTAGGAAATATCATTGCACCAGAAAAAGTGATCAAACAATTTGGTGCAGATATCCTTCGCTTGTGGGTATCTAGTGTCGATTATGAAGCAGATGTTCGTGTATCGATGGATATCTTAAGTCAAGTGGCAGAGGTATATCGTAAGATCAGAAATACGATGCGTTTCTTATTAGCGAATACAGAAGATTTCGATCCTAAAAAAGATACTGTTTCGTACAATGATTTACGCTCTGTAGACAAATACATGACCGTACGATTGAACCAAGTAATCAAAGAAATCAGAGAAGAAGGATATGACAAATATAATTTCATGCATATTTACCGTACAGTTATGAACTTCTTGACTGTTGATCTATCGTCCTTCTACCTAGATTTTGCTAAAGATGTGGTTTATATCGAAGCAGAAGATGATTATCAACGTCGTTGCATGCAAACTGTTTTCTATCAAACAGCTGTAGCTTTGACGAAACTATTGACGCCTATCATTCCACATACGGCGGAAGAAATCTGGTCATTCCTAAAAGAAGAAGAAGCATACGTTCAGTTAAGTGAGTTTCCTGGCTATGAAGAGTTTGCGAACCAAGAGGAATTGATGGACACTTGGGCTGCTTTCATGGATTTCCGTGACAAGGTCTTAAAAGCATTGGAAGAAGCAAGAAATAGCAAATTGATTGGTAAATCATTGGAAGCAAAACTAACTGTTTATCCAAAACAACAAGTTCGTGAAATGTTAAAAGCTTTGGATGCAGATATTGCACAATTGCTGATCGTTTCCCCAGACTACTTTGAAGTAATGGAAGCAGATGTGCAAGTGCCAGATAATGCTGTGGTATTTGATGATGTTGCTATTACAGTGGAAAAAGCAGACGGAGAAACGTGCGATCGCTGTCGTCAAGTTCGTAAAGATGTAGGAGTAGATGAAAAACTTCCTCATCTATGCGGACGTTGTGCAAAAATCGTTGAAGCATTCTATCCTGAAGCTGTAGCTGAAGGATTCGAAGAAAAGTAAAATGGAAAAGGGGTTGTGACATGTTTTTTGTCACAACCCCTTTTGTTATCAATCGATTAATTTCCCACGTTCGCGATACCAGTTATCTGGTTGCCAGATCCATTCGAATCCGTCTTTTTCAAGTAGTTCGAAAGCTGCTTTAGGCCCCATTGATCCGGCTTTGTAGTTTGGAAAGTCCGGTTGTGTTTGGTCCCAAGCTTTACGAATGACATCCACGATATGCCAAGATTGAGCGACTTCTTCCCAATGAGAGAAATTCGTTCCATCACCATTCAACGCATCTAGCAGTAATTTTTCGTAAGCTTCTGGGCTATTTTCAACCATTTCTGCACTATTTCGAAATTCTAATTTGATTGGTTCCGTTTCAAACCCTTGACCTACTTCTTTTCCATTCAGGGATAAAGAAAATCCTTCAGTTGGCTGGATATAGATCGTTAGAACATTCGGTGGGAGTGTCGTATCGTCACATGGTTCATCGACAGATGTTTTGAATACATTAACAGGAACCTGTTTGAATACGATATTGATCCGAGTACCTTTTTCAGTCAAACGTTTGCCTGTACGCACATAGAAGGGAACACCAGACCAACGGAAGTTGTCGATAGTGAATTTTCCTGCGACGAAGGTTTCGGTCTCTGATTGAGCATCCACTTTGTCTTCTTCTCGATAACCTTTGAATTGTACGCCATCTAATTCACCTTGAGCATATTGTCCACGAACGAAGTTTTCTAACACTTCTTCTTCGTTATAGATGCGGATTGCTTTCAATGCTTTAATCTTTTCTGTACGGATTTCTTTTTCGGAAAATGCTACTGGTGGTTCCATTGCAAGTAATGCTACAACTTGCAGAATATGATTTTGCACCATGTCTTTCAGTGCGCCACTGTGATCGTAGTAGCCCCCGCGATCTTCTACGCCAAGGTTTTCACCAAAAGTGATTTGGATATTATCGATATAACGATTATTCCATTGAGCCTCAAAAATATTATTGGCAAAACGGATAGCTGAAATGTTTTGGATCATTTCTTTCCCTAAATAATGATCAATCCTGAAAATATCTTGCTCTGGGAATACTTCTCTGATTTGCTGATTCAATTCGAAAGCAGACTGGTAATCCGATCCAAACGGTTTTTCTATAATCAAACGATTGAAGCCATTTTTTGTCATAATGTTTTGTGATTTTAAATGAGAAACGATCGTTCCGAAAAATTGAGGTGCCATGGCCAAATAATAGACGCGATTGCCGTTTAACTGATAGTGTCCATCTAATCGGTCAGACAATTCTTTTAATGTTTGATAATGTGTTGAATCATTTACATCATGGGATTGGTAGTAAAAATGACTAGCAAAAGTAGTTGCTTCTTCATCAGAAGGATTCAATGCACGAATCGTTTCTTTGACAACTTCACGATAGTGTTCATC
The DNA here is from genome assembly GCF_056612775.1 of Enterococcus sp. M-BR2. Classification (NCBI taxonomy): domain Bacteria; kingdom Bacillati; phylum Bacillota; class Bacilli; order Lactobacillales; family Enterococcaceae; genus Enterococcus; species Enterococcus sp. M-BR2. The sequence continues at coordinate 1,386,297 of NZ_CM152743.1, read as the reverse complement.
GCTCCAAGGACGGCGAGCGGTCCCAATCACGGCAAAATGCTCGCCTAAATTTCCTTTTCTGTAAAGGCGGAACAAAGACGGGTACAATTTACGTTGGGCTAGGTCACCTGTGCCGCCGAATATCGTAAACAATACATTTTTTTCATTAGACATGTAGATACACTCCTTTATATTTTATCGACAAAAATCGTGCTGGCCGCCTTGAAGCTGACGGGTATTTTCTTTCTATCATTTTGGATAGTGATTGGTCCTTCATAAGCTGCGATGTCAACGATCTCATACTCTTCGTTGATATTCAGGTCAATTGTGACTAAGTAATCCAACAATTCTTTTTCATCAAGCACTCGTGCAATACGCACTTTTGTACCGACAGGATAGGATTCTAGTGTTTGCCGGCGTTCTTCATGGACGACTTCCTCTTTTTTAGGAATCGATCCTCCATGAGGACAATGTTCAGGATGATTCAAATAGTTTTCTAAATGATCTGCAAGATGTTCCGAAGTCACATGTTCCAATACTTCAGCATCATCGTGGACTTCATTCCAGCTATAGTCTAAATGTTCAACTAAAAAAACTTCCCATAAACGATGTTTGCGAATTAAACTGCTAGCTTTTTGCAGCCCGCTTGCAGTCAATTGTACACCTTGATAAGGGGAATGTTCTACAAGCTCTTCTTTCACAAGTTTAGAAATCATTTCACTGACAGATGCAGCCGAGACATCTAGGCTAGATACGATTTGTTTATTGTTGACTTTCGTTGTATCTCCGCCTAGTTCTAAAATGATTTTCAAATAATCTTCTCGATTTGGTGTCATATTCGATCATCCTTTCATGGTAAAAACCATCATTAGTAAGTGTAACAAAAAAAACGTTAATTGACTATTTTTCTAAATAAAAAACAAAGGATTTTTGGACGTTTTTACAACAAAAAACGAAAGATGAGAAAGAAGACTCATACTTTCGTTTAAATAGATATATATTGGGAGGTGTCTATTTTTCAGATGTCAACTTATACGAGACATCTGCAGATTCATCATAAAGAGTTTGTTCGGGATAAGAAAAGATAAGATAAAAACCATATTGATCACGTACGACTAAACGCTGTTCATCTATTTCTACTACAGATGTGCCAAGTGACTGACCGTTGATCAAAAACGTGTAATCAGATGTAATCTGTAATTGTTGTTTTTGCTGGCTATCACTGAAGAACCATGTACCTTGATACCTCGAGAGTCTTTCAGATTTTTCCGCTTGTTTTTTCTTTTTCAAGTAAATCCAACTTGAGAGAACGGCAACGAGTGAACCAAGAAAATAGATCATTTTTTTTATCACCAAATCACTCCTTTATGAGAAAATCATCGTATAGAAACATTCTTCCTTCTTTATTTCATTGTACCGAATAAAAACTAAAATTTCTCTAAGACTTTCGACTGGTTTTTTTACTGTTTTTCCACAAATTATGATAGGATACATAGTAGGAAGACAGGTGACAGAATTTGAAGTATCAGCAAGTTGAAACAGCTTTTTTTATTGACCGTCCGAATCGGTTTATTGCACATTGTATGAAAAAAGACGGAGAAATAATTATCGCGCATGTCAAAAATACAGGTAGGGGAAAAGAGGTCCTGATACCAGGCGCTGAAGTGGCTATTGTATTTGCTCCTGGACCTAAACGGAAAACCGACTATGATCTGATTGCTGTAAAAAAGAAGGGTGATTGGTTCAATATCGATAGTCAATTGCCTAATCAGTTGGCAACTGACGGTATTTTAGACGGTACGATCCTTTTACCAGGATTAATTGGTCCATTTACAACATACAAGCGTGAAGTAACTTATCTTCACTCCAAATTTGATATTTATTTGGAGACGGCGGCCGGACAAAAAGCATTTGTTGAAGTCAAAGGTATGACGCTTGAAAATAAAGCAATTGGTGCTTTTCCTGATGCGCCTACCCTCAGAGGATTGAAACATGTTGGAGAATTAGCGTATGCCGCACAAGATGGTTATGCTGCTTATGTCTTGTTTATTGCTCAATTCGAACATCTTCATTTCGCAACGATCCATGAAGAAATGCAACCAGCACTAGCTGATATGGTTCGACATGCGCAGCAAAGTGGTGTTCAAATCCTCGCCTATAATTGTCAAGTAACGGCAGATGAGGTAACTGTCAAGCAGGCTATCCCGTTTGATGTAGCTATCCCGTTTGAAGATCCTATACAATAGAAAGAAGGTAAAAAAATGATCAACTTAGGTATTATTGGAACAAATTGGATCACTCATCAATTTGTCCAAGCAGCTTTGAGCACAAAAAAATATGAATTGACAGCGGTATATTCTAGACATTTGGAAAAAGCACAGGAATTTGGTTCTCATTATGAAGGGGATATCGAATTTGCAACAGATTTGAGGACTTTTTTCAATATTGCTCATATGGACACTGTTTATATAGCTTCTCCAAATAGTCTTCATTTTAGTCAGACTAAGCAAGCAATTTTGGCAGGTAAAAATGTGATAGTGGAAAAGCCAGCTTTTTCGACGCCAAAAGAAATGGATGAAATCATCCATTTGGCAAATGAACACAATGTGTATTTTTTTGAAGCAGCAAGAAATATCCATGAATCAGGTTTTAAAAAGATTGCCGATTACTTACCATTAAAAGACGAGATAATCGGTGCAAATTTCAGCTATATGAAATATTCTTCGCGTTATGACCAAGTATTAGATGGAGAAGAACCAAATATCTTCTCGACTCATTTCTCAGGTGGTGCATTGATGGATTTAGGTGTTTACCTTGTGTATGCAACTGTCGCTTGGTTTGGAATGCCAAAAGAAGTCCATTATTTCCCAAGAAAGATTTCTACTGGTGTGGATGGTCTTGGATGGGGAATCTTGCGTTATGATACTTTCGATGTATCGATCCAACCAGGTAAAATCGGTGATTCTTATCTGCCATCAGAGATCTATTTTGACTCAGGAACGCTAGTGATGAATGGCGTCAATGCAATCGAACAAGCAGAGTTTCATGATCGGGTACACGAAGAAATCATTGACTTAGCAGTAACAGCTGCAGAAAATCCAATGGAAGATGAAGCAGAGGATTTTGCCAATGTCATAACTCATCCGAAAGATGCAGCTTGGGGATTATTGTATGAAGAGTGGATCGAGCTGGCTAGAAATGTGAACCAAGTGATTTATGATTTAAGAAAAAATGGTGGCATCAAATTCGATGCAGATAATGAGGAAGATTTTTAATGAACGAATTTGTACAAGTATTTCCCGAAAATTGGCAGAAAAATTATGAGAATAAAGGATTTATTACACCTTCTCTTATTCAACAGGCAGTTTTTCAGCCATTAAGCAATAAACAAAGCATAGTAGCCATCTCTCCAACAGGTTCAGGTAAAACACTGGCTTATCTTTGGCCGTTACTACTAAACGTGGAACCAGGTGAAGCAAGTGCGTTGGTTATCTTTGCATCTTCTCAAGAACTAGCTATTCAAGTAGCAGATGTTGCACGTGAATGGGGAAAAGACAAAGAATTGAAAGTCCAATCTTTGGTGGGCGGAGCAAACGTTAAACGACAAATTGAAGGTTTGAAGAAAAAACCAGAAATCTTGATTGGTACACCAGGAAGAATATTGGAATTGATGAAAGCTAAAAAAATAAAAGCACATCAAGTGAAAACAATGGTATTTGATGAAGCAGACCAGCTATTTGATGCGGGGAACAGCCAAATCATTGATCAGATTCTTCATCAAGCTCCGACAGAATATCAGCTAGCCTTTTTTTCAGCAACAGCAGATCGTTCCCTTGAAAGCATTGAAAAAATCACTGGGAAAACGTTTGAGACGATCGACGTGACAGCAGAAGATGATTCTCGAAAAGGCTTGAGACATTACTTTTTACGAGTGCCAATACGAAAGAAAGATGAATATCTAAGACGTCTCACTCACATAGAAGATTTTCAAGGTCTGATTTTCTTTAATCAACTGACTGAATTAGGTGTGATGGAAGAAAAATTGCTGTATAGAGGGGTACCTGTAGGAAGCCTGGCCTCTGATCAAAACAAGCTGCTCCGAAAAGCGGCGTTGGAACAATTCAAAAAGAAAAAGATCAGCGCACTTTTGACCACAGATGTGGCGGCTAGAGGTTTAGATATTACAGGACTTCCTTATGTCGTGAATGCAGAAGTGCCGTTAAGTGAAGAAGCTTACTTGCATCGTTCTGGAAGAACTGGACGAATGGGCAATGAAGGAACAGTGATCACACTCGTACAAGATAACAATTTAAGAGATTTGAAACGACTTTTACGTCCGACAAACATAACACTTGAAGAGATTTTTCTGCACGGAGGAAAGTTACAAACGGATCAACCAATCAAAGAAGATGTAGCTACCGCAGCGAATAACAAGTATAAGAAATCTTTTCATGGGAAAGAACAAAATCCAGAGCATAACAAAAACAAATCAAGAAAAAAAGTTAAAAATAAATCAAAAAAAGAGAGAAATAAAGGAGCAAGGCGCAAATAAGCGCCTTTTTATGCTATGATTATGAAAACGGGAACAAAATTGGTTGCCAGAGGAGGGATTATGTGAAAGAACGTCAAGAAGAGATTTTGCATCTATTGACAGAAAACCAACAAGGATTGACAGCAAGTGATGTAGCTGAGCGCTTGAATATTGATCGAAGCAATGCAAGCCGATATTTAAGCGAACTGTATAAGGCTCATCATATTGTAAAAACCGCTGGCCGACCAGTCGTTTACTCCTTGCCAACGGAAAAATCAAAATCTGATGAAGTACATGTCGACTCTTCTACGCAAGTGACTTTTGAAACGCTCGTTGGAGAAAATGATTCTTTAAAAGTCAGTATACAGCAGGCAAAAGCAGCGATTCTTTATCCGCCGCGGGGGCTACATACCATTATTTTTGGAGAAACTGGTACAGGGAAGTCAATGTTTGCGGAATGTATGTATCATTTTGCAATCGAATCTGAAATGCTTTCAGCCGATGCGCCATTTGTTTCTTTCAATTGTGCGGATTATGCTCAAAATCCCCAACTGCTCTTTGGACACATCTTTGGGATCAAAAAAGGGGCTTACACAGGAGCAGCGCAAGATAGTCCTGGTCTAATCGCCAAAGCAGACGGCGGTATATTGTTTTTAGATGAGATCCACCGTTTACCACCGGAAGGGCAGGAAATGCTGTTTACTTTCATCGATAAAGGTACCTATCGTCCACTTGGAGAAAGTGCACAAGTACATGAAGCATCAGTTCAGATTATTGGGGCAACGACTGAATCTTCAGAAAGCTTCTTGACTACCTTCAACCGACGGATCCCTATGGCTATCACCTTGCCAAACCTTGCTTCGCGTTCACTGGATGAGCGTTATGAGATCATCTCTCTTTTCATCAAACAAGAAGCGAACCGTTTAAATCAACGTATCGATATCGAAAAAGAAGCGATTCTTGCCTTTATGCTTTATGATGCGGAAGGGAATATCGGTCAAGTGAAACGAGACTTGAAATTAGTCTGTGCAAAATCTTTTTTACATTACCGAACGCATCATGAGAAAAAACTGATCATTCGAAAAGAAGAACTTTCCCTTCAAGTACAAAAAGGACTACTGAAAATCAAAGAAATACCAGAACGCCTCGACCGATTCATGGACAGTAAGAGCCAGTATTTGACATTTGAACCAGGATTTGCTGATGTCGTCTGGTCACAAGATCCAGAAAGAAACATGCAAGTCTACAACGATATTGAGGAAAAAGTTACTTCTCTTTCTGAAACCGGTGTGGAGAACATCGATTTGGAGACGCTCATTTCAAAAGATGTGGATGCTTATTTTCAGACATATGTCAAAGAATTGACTAAAAGTTCAATCCCAAAAGATCTTTTACCAGATGAGATCTGGCGGCTAACCAATCAATTGTATGATGTAGCTGAAAAACGGTTAGACCGTATTTATAATGAAAAAGCTCGTTTTGCTTTTGCTTTGCATTTGCAAAGTACATTGGATCGTGTGAGAGAAGGACATATGATTGTCCATCCAGATTTGAATAACGTACGAAAAAATTTTAAGAAGGAATTCCAGGTAGCAATCGATCTTTCGACAATCATTGAAGAAGAAGAACAAGTCGAGATTCCTTTTGATGAAATTGGCTTTATCAGTATGTTTCTTTCTATCAACTTAGGAGAAAGTGAGCCTGTTAAAGAAAACAAAGTAGATGTTCTCGTACTGATGCACGGCAGACAGACCGCTTCAAGTATGTTGGAGATGGCGCAAGAACTATTAGGAACAAAAGTAGGAAAAGCTTTTAATATGCCATTGGTTATGGAAGTTCAAACAATGTATGAAGAGGTACTACAATATGTCAAAAATTATCAGGGGCATTTGACGAATGGACTGCTTTTGTTAACAGATATGGGATCATTAAACACTTTCAGTGATTTGATTTATGAAGAGACTGGCATTCGGACGAAAGCAATCACAATGACAAGTACGATGATTGTGATAGAAGCGATACGGATGGCAAGTGTTGGAAGAAGCTTAGAAGACATTTATCAAAATATTCAGCTCTCCTTTGAATCAATCGTACGTGATCAGTTCAAAGCGGAAAAAGCTGAAACTTTACAGCGTAAAAAAGCCGTCATCGTGACATGTTTTACTGGTGAGGGAGTAGCTGCCAAATTGTATCAACGGATTATGCCGGTGATTAATCAAAACAAAGTAGAACTGATCCAGATGCAGTTTTTAGAACGCGAATCATTCAAAAAACACATTGATGCCTTATTGGAAGAATATGAAATCAAAGCAATTGCAGGAACGGTTGACGTTGATTATCAAAATATCCCATTTTTTTCTGCCTATGACGTTTTTGATGATGAAAAATTGAATGTTTTGAAGCGTATAGCTGATGATGAGGTCCCAACAGCTAAAATTGTTGATTCGCTTTCAGGATCATTAAGTGATGTCTTTTCTATTGATGAATTGATCCGCTCATTGCAAAAAACAGTTCAGCAGATCCAGACAGATTTGTCGATTATCGTAGAACCAGGAGTAGATACTGGAATTGTCATCCATTTAGCCTTCATGCTAGACGGATTGATCAAAAAAGAATCGCATCGGCAATTTGAGAAACTATCTATTTTCTCAAAAATTTACCGTTTGGAAATGGATATCGTTCGAGCAAATTTGATGGCACTGGAACGAAAATATCAGGTAAAAATTTCAGAAGATGATATCGCGTTTCTTACACAAATGTTTCTTGAAAACAAAATAAAAAAATAAACACACTAATCATACTGTTTACACACTGAATATCAGTGTGCGCACTATATAAAAGAGCTAAAAAGCATGAAAACGCTATTTTAGCTCTTTTTTTCTTGGCATGCTTCTTGCATTATATAAAAGTGTAAAAAAAAATAAAAGGAGTGTTAAAAATGGCAAAAAAAACAATTATGTTAGTTTGTTCAGCAGGGATGAGTACGAGTTTATTGGTCACAAAAATGCAAAAAGCAGCAGAAGAAAAAGGAATGGAAGCCGATATTTTTGCTGTCTCTGCCTCAGATGCAGATAATAATTTAGAATCTAAGAATGTCGATGTTTTATTATTAGGTCCTCAAGTACGTTTCATGAAAGCTCAATTCGAACAAAAACTTGCGCCTAAAGGTATTCCGTTAGATGTTATCAATATGCAAGACTATGGCATGATGAATGGAGAAAAAGTACTTGCACAGGCAGAAAATCTAATGAAATAAATCAAGTATGTAGTTGGGGGATAACAACGTGGAAGATCAGCAAAATCTAGAAGCCATCATGGGACTAATCATGTTTGGCGGTAATGCAAAGAGCGACGCAATGGAAGCGATTGCGGCTGCTAAAATCGGTGATTTCGAGTTAGCGGATAGAAAAATCGCTGATGCAGAAGAATCACTTATACAAGCACATCATGCACAAACAGATATGTTGACACAAGAAGCACAAGGAAATCATATGCAAGTGACGTTATTGACTGTTCATAGTCAAGATCATTTAATGACGTCTATTGCGTTTACTGATTTAGCAAAAGAAATCATCGAACTTTATCGTCGCGTATACAGCGAATAAATACAACTTCTTTTTTGAACGGAAGAAGAAAAATTTTTGAACGGATTTTTTATTTTGTCTTAATTGTCAAATTAAGTTAGACAGATCATCAATACTTACGTAACTCAAAAATACTTCCAAAGGTGTTCGATAATCCAGTGATTTTCTAGGAATATTATTTCGTTTAGATGCGACAGATTGAATAAAAAATTCATCTACTGAATTGAAATCCATAGATTTCAATAAACCATCTCTACGTAACAATCCGTTAGAATTCTCGTTTAGGCCTCTTTGAGACGGCGTTCCTGGATCAGCGAAATAAATGGCAATATCATTGACATTACTGATCTGTTTCCAATTTGAAAATTCCTTTCCACAATCAAAAGTGATGGATTTGAATAGGTTTTTCGGTACAGATTCAAACCATTGATTTAATTTTTTTTCAATATCAATCGCTTGTCTACCACACGGTTTCAATGTGATGATAACTTTTGATAATCGTTCAACTAAGGTAATTACAGCACTTTTATGTTTCAGACCTACGATAGTGTCACCTTCAAGGTGACCAAACTCATTTGAGAATTGGCTATAATCCTTTTCACGTTCATGAATAGAGCGGCGGAAAGTTTGTTTTCCACGTCTTTCTTGATGTCCATTCGGTTTACGCTTGCCTTTCATCGGTAAGTCAGAAGAATCAAATAGCCCCTTTTTGAACATACGATAAATGGTACGAGCAGAACAACTAATAGGAAACGCTGCACGACCAACAATCACATCGGGTGTCCATCCTTGAACAACCTTTCTTTGAATATATTCTGATTGTTCCTCGGGTAAAACAAGCGGACGTCTACCACAGTTTGATTTGTTTTTCTTATACTGTTGATAATATTCTAAGGCTGATTTTCCTTGCTTGAAGAACAGATATACTTTATGGATCGTTTGTCTTGAACGATTCAAGCAATGGGCAGTTTTAGCAACAGATTGATTAATTTTGAAATAAGACTCTATTATTACAAGTTCATCCGTTGTAAGATGGGTATAGGTCATTTGTACTCACTCCTTATAATTCTTTGGTCGGAACTATTTTGAGTGTAGCACAAATGACTTTTTTAGTTGTCTAGCTTAATTTTACAATCGGCGTTGTTATAAAGAGAACTCTCTTTATATAAAAAACTTATAGGAGGAAGTAAAAAATGAACGGACTAACAAGTTGGATGGAGAAATACATCCTGCCAGTTGCCGCAAAAATCGGAGCGCAAAAACATTTAGTTGCTTTGCGTGATGCTTTTATCGGCACACTGCCCGCAACAATGGCGGGATCAGTCGCTGTAATGATCAATGCAATTATTCGAGATTTACCGCAACAGTTTAACAGTACCTACGCTGACAGTTTAGCAGCAGACAAAGGAATCTTTGCCGTATTGAATGTCATCATCGGAATCAATGGTTTTGTCTGGAACGGTACACTAGCAATCGCCGGATTGATCTTTGCCTTTTCTTGGGGGTATAATCTTGCCCGAGCTTATGGAGTAAATGATCTAGCTGGGGGAATCGTTGGTCTAGCTACCTTGATTCAAGGTATTTCCTTTGGTCCAGCATTATCAGCAGCATTAGATGTGAATGTCCCTTCAAATGTCGCAGATGCAATCAATAGTTCTGAGATTGGTGCAACGATTGCAGATGGTACACTGTCAGTTGGATTATGGGGTTGGCTAAAACTAGATCATTTGAATGGAAACGCTTATTTTACAGTTATGATCATGGGAGCAATTTCAGTCATTATTTTTTGTAAATTGATGCTTGCTAACATTACGATCAAAATGCCTGATTCAGTACCACCAGCAGTATCTAAAGCATTTGCAGCCATTTTACCAGCTACGATCGCTTTATATGTCATTGCTATTATCAATTATATCGTAGGTCGTGTAGCTGATGGGCAACTAATCATTGATTTGGTGCAAAAATATATTGCAGAACCATTCCTAGGATTATCTCAAGGGTTGGGAGCAGTATTGATCGTCACAGTGTTTGTTCAAGTATTCTGGTTCTTTGGTATTCATGGGCCAAATGTATTGGCACCAGTGCTAGAGGGAATCTGGGGACAAGCACAACTAATCAATATTGATATTTTCCAAAAAGGTTATAACGGAAAAACTGGTACACCAGCCGTGTTAGATGCAATCGAAGATGGAAAAGCTTATATGTGGGTCCGTGGATCGTTCGATGCTTTTGCATGGTTTGGCGGATCAGGTGGAACGATCGTCTTACTGATAGCTATCTTGATTTTCTCTAAACGAGCGGATTATTTAACAGTAGCTAAATTATCCATTGGACCTGGTATTTTCAATATCAACGAGCCAGTGATGTTTGGTCTGCCGATCGTATTGAATGCCATCATGTTCATCCCATTCTTGATTGCTCCAGTAGTTGCGACAGCTATCGGTTGGTTAGCAACTTACTTTGGACTTGTAGCACCAGTATCGCAACAAGTTACATGGGTAGTACCGCCGTTCTTATTGTCATTCTTAGCAACAGGAGCGGATTGGCGAGCACCAATCGTAACATTGGTATGTATGGTCGTGACTTTCTTGATTTGGGCACCGTTTGTCATTTCTGCAAACAAAATGGACCCTGCCGCAGGCGAACAACAATAAGATGAATCTGAGGAGCGGGACGCTTTAAGTTTCGTTCCTCATAATGAATTTTCGAGGAGGAACTGAAAAATGATTTCAATTGCCAGTGCAATGCAACAAGATGCAATCAAAGAATTGTTAGAAGGATACAATGAAGAAGGAATGACATTTACGTTTAAAGAAAAACAAGGAATCAAAATGTTCTTTGAGACAAGTGCAGAAGATCCGGAAGCTGCGGCTAAAAAAGCAAAGGAACTAATCAAAGCACAGCCTTGGGGAACAGTCCTTTATTTTCAGTCAACAGCTGTTTAAGAAAATGGTTCAAAAAGATAGGATGGTTGATATGATAAAAAACGGTTTATTTTTATGTAGTATTGGTTCTTTGATCGTGTTGTATAGTTTGAATCCACATTCGCAAAGGTATGATTTGTATAGTATGGTCACGGGTCTTTTCCTAACAGGATTAGGAATCTACTTCTTCATGAAGGGGAAAAAAAGAGAAGAAGCAAAGGAGAAAAATAACTAATGGAAATCACAAAAAAATTAAATATTCCAGCGTCGTTTTTTTACGATAAAGTTATGGATTCTGTTCTTTTCGATGTACGTAAAGCGACCGGCAAATCAGTGACCAGAAAACAGCTGAAAAATTTGGAGTACGTCAAACAATTCTCGCAAAATAACCGGGCTCGTATAAAAATCGAAGAAGTCATTGAAAACCAGTCTTATAAGTTTCGTACATCGACAACGAAGAATGAATTCGTTGTTCATTATCAAATCAAACCAGTAGACGATTCGACCTGTGAGATTCATTACACAGAAAAAATGGAGTCTTACGGCATGCTTCAAAAGTTGAATGATATGCTTTTAGGAACGATCTTGATGTACTTTAAGCGGAGACGTTTCAAAAAAATGCTAGAGATGATCGAAGCAACGTATTAAACCATTGAAAAAATGGTACTATTTAGTTATTGAAAAATGAAGTAAGCTAGAAGAGATTTTTCAGAGGAAGCAAAGTCTTTCCTGAGATTCCTCACTAGCTTTTTTGTAGGAAGGGGCAGCAAAATGACAAAACAAGTAAGAGAGCTAGGGGGATCTTCGATTGAGGAAATGTTTGCTTTAGCCACATATGCATTTAATGGGGCAGATACACCTGAAAGGAGAGAACGTTTTCGTACACTTGCGGAGAATTCCTGGAATTACGGTTTTTTTGATGAGGAGGATCGGCTAACAAGTCAAGTCATGGCGACTCCTTTCCCAGTGAATTTTTACGGACAAGAGTATTTAATGGCCGGTATTGGCTATGTTGCTTCTTATCCTGAAGCAAGGGGACAAGGCGGAATCAATCAGATCATGGAAAAGATTCTTGAAGATTGCCGTTATCGTAAAGTAAGCTTATCTTATCTGGCGCCCTTCTCCTATCCCTTCTATCGGCGCTATGGCTATGAACAATCGTTTGATAAAATCAGTTATCAACTAAACAGTCGTGACGTGCCTTTTACCAAAAAGAAATCTGGCAAGATGAAGCGTATGAATTTCGAAGATGCAAAAGCTGCTATCAAACGAATTTATGAACAGATGCCTGAAAATCAACGAGCTGGTCTGAAGCGCGAAGACTGGTGGTATACGTATAAATTCAAGCAAAAAGGTAATTACCAGTTTGCTTTGTATTTTGATGATACTGGGGAAGCAATGGGCTATGTCGTTTACCAGCTTGCAGCGTCTTCCTTTATTATTGTGGAATGGGGATTTTTGAATCACGATGCCTTTTGCAGCCTTGTCCGCTTTGTAAGTTCCCATAACGGTGCTTTTGAAACATTTGAATATTCATGTGGCTACGGTGGCAATGATCAAAATTATCTATTAGCAAATCCATTTGCTTCTGTAACGATCACACCTTATATGATGGCGAGGATCGTGGATATTTCTTTGTTTTTGGAAAAATATCCATTTAGAAAGAAACAAGCTGCCTTTGCTCTTCAGATAGAAGAAGATCAGTATGCAAAATGGAATGAAGGAATCGTGGAAGTAACGATTAAAAATGGAAAAAACCATCTCTCAAAAGTAGAACAAACGGCGTTACCGATCGTTCGCGGAAGTATCCAACATATCACACAGCTATTATTAGGATATCGTAAAGTTGAAGAGCTGGTATTCCAAGAGAGGATACAGGTGGCAAAAGAATATGAAGAAATGTTAAGTTCGATCTTGCCACAGCAACAGCCAATCCTTAATGACTATTTTTGATAAAAAACGGGTGATGACAATATTTTTGTCACCACCCGTTTATTTTTCGTTTGACATTTGAAGGAAAATATTAAAGTAAATCCTCTTTTTTCGTAAATTTGAATTTTTTGTTTTCTTTTGTTTTAGGGTTTTCTTTTTTGTGGTCTTGGATTGCTTCTTTCGTGATCTTTTCCCGATTTTTTTTAGATGAATCTAAGCGTTCGGCATATACTTTTTCTTTTGGTTTATCATTCATTGGAAAGAACCTCCCTGTATTATTTCATTCTACTCCTAGTTTATCATCTGTTAAGAGCTAGTGGAAACGTTTTGCCTAACCTACAAGCTGATTTTTTTAGCAGATAAGCTTGCAAGTAAAAAACAAACAAGCTACAATTGATTTATTGAAATTGTTCCTGTAGCTCAGTAGGATAGAGCAATCGCCTCCTAAGCGATAGGTCGCTGGTTCGATTCCAGTCAGGAACGTATAAATAACCCCTGTATCCTTTGTGGTACAGGTTTTTTTATTTTAAAACAACAAAAATTAAATGTTTTATAATTAAAAAAACTTCATTTTTTATTGATATAAGGGTATAATTGTTGTTGAAAGAAGGTGATAAAAAAACATTTTCATTAAAACGGAAAGCAAAAAATAAAAATAAAAATGAAAGAAGGAGAAAAATTAAAAAAATGGATTCTTAGCGCTACATTGATTGTTTTACTTAGGGCTTTCGCAGATGCAAGGGTAATAGAACAAAGTGGTTTTACTGGTAGGTGTGTAGCTTTTCCAATGCTATGGAGCTAGAGCCTTTCTAGTGGGCATAAGTATGTTTAACTTTTTATGCTAATCTGGGCACATAATGTACAGGCGCACTACATAGAGAATCTCGAAAGTGGGATTAGTACTAAGTATAGTTGATACAAACAGCACTTCACAGCTAGAATAATTGGAAAGTCAGAAGTTTTTTGTTCGATTTGAAATACCTAGTTAGTTTGAATAAGTACATAAAGAATCTTCTTATTTAGCACTTAATAAAAAATATAAAAAACATTTAAAAGAGAAATTAAAGGGTTTCTCAATCTTTGATAAAAAAGGAGGAAGTAGAAAATGAAAAAAGCAAAATTGATACTTAGTACAATCGTCTTGACATCTTTATGTAGTGGTTTTTTAGGGACTGGGACGGTGGATGCCAGTGAATATAATAATAAAGTTGTTTCGCTTCGAGCTGCTAGTGATACAACGCTTACTGTGTCACGCATACCTCATAATCCTATTCTATATTTTGAAATTTCAATGGAAAATTATAATCAATCTGACTCAATCCAACGTTGGGTAATGGAGTACAATGCAAATGCCGGTGGTTATTATATCCGGGAGCAGATTCCGGGAAGTATGAATTTTACACCGCAATATATTTGGGATAGTGGAGGAAGCATTTTGGACTTCTCGAGTAACAAAGAGAGGGTAGGGACTCTGTGGAAGTTATATTCAGCCGGACAGAATTCGTTGGGAAATATATTTTTATAGAAAATATGTCAAACGGGAACTATATGAGTTGGACCAGAGGAGGTCATACTGATCGGGCGTTGATATCTTCTGCATTTAATTGGAATCATGAGCAAAGATTCATTGTGCAAGTTGAAGGAGAAGTTTAAAAGAGAAAAATGGAAGTACACTAATACGTTCAATCTTTTTGACTTATATCTAGAGAGTGGGGCAATAATCAGATTTTTTTCTGACTATTGTCCCACTCTCTTTTTTATATATTTTTCGTTATTTTATTTGTGCTAATAAGATTTTGCTCAAGCCCAATCTCCATTACGGAAAATCGGTACTGTAGAACCGTCTTCGCGGATACCATCGATATCCATCTTGTCAGATCCTACCATGAAATCTACATGGGTTTGACTTCTATTCAAACCAGCTTCTGCTAATTCTTCATCGGACATTTCTGTACCGCCTTTCACACTGAAGGCATAAGCAGACCCTAAGGCTAAATGGTTCGATGCGTTTTCATCAAATAGTGTATTGAAGAAAATGATACCAGATTGAGAAATAGGTGAAGGGTCAGGAACAAGTGCCACTTCTCCTAGACGACGCGCACCTTCATCGGTATCAAGCAATTTTTCTAAGACATCTTCGCCTTGTTCGGCAGAAAAGTCAACTACTTTTCCATCTTTGAAAGTAAATTTCATACCAGAGATGATCGTACCAGCATAACTCAGTGGTTTTGTACTTGAAATATACCCATCTACACGATGACTGTCAGGAGCGGTGAACACTTCTTCTGTTGGCATATTTGCCATGAATTTTTCCCCTCGAGCATTGTAGCTTCCAGCACCTTCCCAAAGATGGTTTTTAGGCAATCCAATGATGATATCCGTACCAGGAGCAGTGTAGTGCAGGGCAGAAAATTGTTCTTGATTCAATTCTTCTGCTTTTTTTGCTAATTTCTCATCGTGTTTTTTCCATGCTAAAACAGGGTCTTCTTCGTAGACACGAGTTGTTTTAAAAATTTGATCCCATAATGCATCAACTTGTTCTTCTTCTGGCAGATCTGGAAAAACTTTTGCTGCCCATTGTTTACCAGCAGCAGCTACAACAGTCCAACTGACTTTATTTGCCTGAGTTGCCTTGCGCAAATTCATTAGTGCTTTACCGGCAGCTGCTTGATAAGTTGCTACTCGGTGGCTGTCTACACCGGCAAACGCATCAGGATCGGCAGAAACGACACTAATCCTGCTTGCTCCTTTTTCAAGCCATTCATCCACTTGAACGATTTTAGATTGTGGTACATCCTCAATACGATCTGTTGCTGCATGTAAAAGAAATTCTCTTTGAATCTGATCATCTGTCCACTGAACGATGACTTCAGCAGCTCCTAATTTGTAAGCTTCTTGTGTGATCAAGCGAGCAAGGGGTGCTTGGTCTACACTGATCTGTAAAACGACTGTGTGACCTTTTTCTGTGGCCACGCCAGTTTCTGCAATTAAGCGTGCATATTTTTTTAGAAGTTCATTAAAATTCGATAACATAATAAAAATTCCTCCTCACCATTTTTTCTGGTAACTATTAGCATGATACCATTTAATCATGATTCAAACAATGTAGCTTTAAATAAAAAAAGGAGGTTATTTTTTTCTGGTTGCGTTTCACGTTCTATGACACGACTTGCTATTTTAGCTTGTGAAGAAAATCGAAAACTAATTTTGCATATCAAAAAAAACATGTTACAATGAAATTAATCAATGGTGGAAGCGTTATAAAAAAATTGAGGAGATTAAAAAAATATGGCAAGAAAAAAGACGATTACTAAAGAACAGATTTTGGCAGCTGCTTATGAAGTAGCTGCCACCGAGGGATTTACACGATTTACTGCGAGAAACATTGCGAACAAAATGAATTGTTCCACGCAGCCGATCTATCTTGAGTTCAAAAATATGGATGACTTGAGACAAGCACTTTTTGAGCAAATCTATGATTATTTGCAATACGAAGTGTTTCCAGTTGAGCATACAGGGAATACGATTATCGATCTTGCTTTTAATTATATCCATTTTGCAAGAAGAGAGAAGAAGTTGTATCGTTCACTGTACTTAGAAGAATATGGTGGAGGAAAAGAGACGCAAAATTTCTCTTATACTTACTTTGTGAATACAGTGAAACGGGACCCAGCCTACGCGGATCTTTCAGAAGAACAGATCGAATCCTTGCATAACGGTACATGGATCATAGCTACCGGGATTGCAGCTTTGATGTCTTCAAGCATTATCCATCCAACTGATGAGCAGATTGAAAAAATGATCCAAGACAGCATTGATGCAATCTTGAATCTCAAAGAACCAATCGAAATCGATTGAATATACTCAAGAGTTTCGCCAATCAGTAGATAACAAGAGATGTGTCAACATAAGGAAAATTTCGTTTTTCTTACAGCGTATACATTTTTAACTCCCGAAGAACTCTTCCATGAATACAATAAAAGAGCCGTCTAGATTGATTCAATCTGGACGGCTCTTTTATATCTCAAGCATATTAAAGTTTTGCGACTAATTCTTTAGCGAAAGCTTCTAGATTTTCGATATCTTCTTCCTCAGCATTTAAGTCTACTTTTACATTTTCTGCGCCTTTTGATGCGCCTGTTTTTCCAAAAGCAGCATCGAAGTCATCCACTGATTTACAGAATTCATCGTAAAAAGTATCTCCAGATCCGCAGACGCCGTAGATTTTCCCTGATAGATCCAACTCTTGCAAGTCTTCATAAAAATCTACAATCTCATCAGGAAGATCGCCATCATCGTATGTATAAGTAGCTACGACGCAAATATCTGCCTCCTCGAATTCATCTGCATCTACTTGGGTACATTCGTTGATTTCGACTTCGATATCCATATTTTCAAATGCTTCTGCAACAATATCGGCGATTTCTTCAGTATTTCCTGTCATGCTAGCATATACGATTTTTGCTAAAGCCATGATGTGCCTCCTTGTTTAAAATTATTTAACAATTATGAATTATACCAAAACATCGTTGAAAAGAAAATAAAACCTAGAGACACACGGGAAATGTCATTTGGCTAAATGTATGCCGCTATGTTAAAATGAGAGAGATTTGTAAAAAGGAGACGAAAATATGATTACTTTAAAATCAGCACGTGAAATTGAAATGATGGCAGAATCTGGCGCTTTATTGGCAGATGTACATAAAAATCTGCGTGATTTTATCAAACCAGGCATAACAAGTTGGGATATTGAGGTATTTGTCAGAAACTATATCGAGAGTCATGGAGGAATCGCTGCGCAAATTGGCTTCGAAGGGTATGAATATGCGACTTGTATCAGTATCAATGATGAAATTTGTCATGGATTTCCTCGTAAAAAACCTTTGAAAAGCGGCGATTTGGTAAAAGTCGACATGTGTATCGATTTGAAAGGCGGCATTTCCGATTCTTGTTGGGCTTATGTAGTAGGAGAATCTACACCTGAGATCGACCGATTGATGGAAGTAACGAAGAAAGCATTGTACATCGGTATTGAGCAAGCACAAGTAGGAAATCGGATCGGCGACATCGGTCATGCTATCCAGACATATGTAGAAGGTGAAAATCTAGCGATCGTCCGTGATTTTATTGGTCATGGCGTTGGTCCGACGATCCATGAAGAACCAGCCGTTCCTCATTACGGAGAAGCTGGAAAAGGTTTGCGATTGAAAGAAGGTATGGTCATCACGATCGAGCCTATGGTCAATACCGGAACTTGGAAAATGAAAATGGATCCTAATGGTTGGACTGCTTATACAAGAGACGGCGGACTATCTTGCCAATATGAACATACATTGGCTATTACTAAAGATGGCCCTAGAATCTTGACATCACAAGGAGAAGAAGGTACCTATTGATTCAGCCAATTAATAGGTACGGGAGAGGTACATGAAAGTTTGGAACAAAATAAAACAAAATGAAAATCTGATGCGCTTTATTGAGACGACTCAAAAGCGCATCACTGATTCAGAAATGAGTACGACCTCGGTTGTCGTTGCTTATTATTTACTCTTGTCTTTATTTCCATTGATTATTGCTTTTGGTAATATTTTGCCGTTTCTCCATATCGATCAAGAGACTGTGCTGACCTATTTACGAGAAGTGATTCCTGAGACCGTTTACCAGTTTATTGGTCCTGCAATCAAGGACCTTTTGACACAAAGTTCAGGCGGTTTGCTATCCGTTTCTGCTTTAGCGGCCTTGTGGTCTGCCAGTCAAAGTATTAACGCTTTACAAATTGCGATGAATAAAGCGTATGGCGTAGAAAATAGAAAAAATTTTTTGATCGTTCGCTTCTTCTCGCTGATCGTAATCGTCTTGTTCATGATTGCCATTAGTGGAGTAACTATCGTTCTTGGTTTAGGACAGCTGATTTTAGATGCTATCCAACCGATTGTACAAATACCTGTGAACTTTATTGATCAGTTCCAAACCTTGAAATGGCCAATCACATTGGTGGCTTTATTTGTCATCATGTTCTTGATTTATTTAATTGTCCCTAATGCTCAGTTGAAGTTGAAGACGATTATTCCAGGTACGATCTTCGCTACCGTCGGCTGGATGCTGTTATCACAAGTGTTTAGTATCTATGCCAGATATTTTGCAACGAGGATCAGCGGTTATCAGATCATAGGAAGTTTTATTGTCCTCATGCTTTGGCTTAATTTTGCTGCTACGATCATCATTTTGGGCGGAATCATCAATGCAGTTGTTCAAGAATACGTGACGGGACATCAAATCAAAAAACGTCGAGATCCAAGCCGAAAATGGTTCAATAAATTGAAAGCTAAATTTTCTCATAAAAAAAAGTAGAAACAAGAGTTCTTATTGTAAATTTATATCAGTAATTTATAATAATTATGACTCTTAATTAAAGTAGGTGCCCATATGCTTGTTTCTTTTAGTATGGTTATAAGATTTTTTCTGACAATTTTATTATCACTGATATTAACACCTGTATTTAAAATCATTTCAGTACAAACGGGTATGGTCGACAAACCAAATGAAAGAAGGATAAACAAAGTTCCAATGCCTTCCGCAGGCGGACTGCCCATTTTTATTTCATTTGTTATATCGACTTTATTCTTATTCCGTAAAATCATTCCACAATCGTATATTGTGCCGATCTTGCTCGCTTCTTTGGTGATCATCGTCACAGGAGTACTCGATGATAAATTTGAGTTGACGCCTAAACAAAAGAGTGTAGGGATCTTGCTTGCCTCTCTTATTATTTATTTTGTAGCAGATATACGTATTGATTCCTTTACGCTTCCTTTTATTGGCTATGTTCAATTAGGATGGCTTAGTTTCCCTGTAACGATTTTTTGGATCTTCGGTATCACGAACGCAGTCAATCTGATTGACGGTTTAGACGGGTTAGCGGCAGGGATTTCATTGATTGGTTTAATCACGATAGGCATCATTGGGTATTTTTTCCTTCATGCTTCCACAGTGTACATCCCGGTCGTTATTTTCTGTCTTGTAGCAAGTATTATCGGATTTTTCCCGTACAATTTTTATCCGGCAAAGATTTATTTAGGCGATACAGGAGCGTTATTCTTAGGGTTCATGATGGCCGTCCTTTCACTACAAGGGCTGAAGAACGTAACTTTTGTTTCGTCAATTTCTCTACTGATCGTCATGGGCGTTCCGGTAACAGATACGTTTTTTGCTATCATTAGAAGAAAAGCAAACCGTGTTTCTTTTTCTACAGCAGATAAAAAACATCTTCATCACCGACTAATCAGTTTAGGATTTACTCATAAAGGTGCCGTCCTGACGATTTATGCGATGGCTTTGATGTTTTCTTTCACAGCTATGGTCATGAATTATACTGGAAGAATCGGAACGATTGTATTGATTATTGCTATGCTATTTGCTGCAATTTTATTATTTGAATTGATTGGTCTGATTAACGAGAAACATCAGTTTATTTTAAAAACATTGCGATTTTTAGGGAATAAAGAGTATCGTACGCAAGTAAAACAGAAATATTTGAAGAAATGGAACCGTCATATAGATGAATAACAAATTAAACCAGCCAATTCTTATTAGTATTGTAACGGCGAACAGTGATAAGATTTTTCGGACACTAGATAATTTTATTTCCACTGTAAAAGATGAAACAGCGATAAAAATTCGGATTTTTGACAACAACTCCCTTCCGGAATATAAAAGCAGACTAAAAGAATATGTGACATATCCGTATATCGAAATCTATTTTCATGATGAAAATTCCGGATTCGGTTATGGACATAATCACAATCTGCTGAAGAGCGATTGCCACTATGGCATTATTTGTAATCCAGATATTTTAGTGGATGAAGAAACAGTTACAGCATTGGTGTTGTTACTGAAAGAACATCCCGAATGCGCGATGTTAGCACCTAAGATTCTTAATGAAGATGGGACCACTCAGCACCTCATCCGTGAGCGGCTGGCTGTTTTTGATTATGTTTTGCGCTTTGTGCCTTTCAAATGGGTCAAAAAAAGGTTTGATAAACGGCTAGCTGTCTTTGAATGCCGTGGCTTGCCCACTGATGTTGATAGTTATGTGCGAATGATCTCGGGCAGTTTTATGGTAGCTGATATTGATAAATTTAAAGAGATAAGGGGATTTGATGAGCGTTTCTTCATGTACTTTGAAGATAATGACTTGTGCTTGAGTTTTGAAAAAGCAGGTTACAAATTATTGTACACACCCTTTTATGCAGTCGTCCATTTTTATGGAAAGGGTGCACATCGAAATGCAAAACTTTTTCGTGTGTTTTTGACTTCTATGATGAAATTTTTCAATAAGTGGGGGTGGCGTTTTTTCTGATGAAACCAGAAATAGTAGTAGTAGTCGTGCTATATCAGCAACTATTCAGCCAATCTCCAACTTATGAACCATTAAGCAAAGCACTTAGCGAAAAGCATATTCAGCTTGTTATTTACGATAATAGTCCTCAAAGACAGCAAAATGAGCTGTTTGAAAAAGAAAACACCATTTACTATCATGATCCGCAAAACCCTGGATTAGCGGCGGCTTATAATTATGCGTTGTCTCAAGCAAATGAAAGAACACGTTGTATCGTTACATTGGATCAGGATACGAGGCTAGTCGACGACTATTTTGAAATCTTGCGTAAGGTAGCTTTTACAGATGAATGTGTTGCTGCAGTTCCGATGATTTTTTCTGGGGGACGGCAAGTTTCTCCCGTCTATTCAAATCATTATATCAATCGTACAGCACAAGCAGTAGAAGTAGACGGTACGACAGCTGAAAGAATCATGGCAATCAATTCAGGTGTGGCATGGTCTGTCAAATTTCTAAAAAAGATTGGCGGGTTTAATCCTGCTTTTTCTTTAGATTTTTTGGACCATTGGCTGTTTTGGAAAGTGAATCAGTTGGAAAAAATGGTGGAGATACTACCAGTACGATTGGAACATGATCTTTCGGTATTAGACTATGAAAAAGTTTCAAGCAATAGATACCGTTCTATTTTACAAGCAGAAAATCGATTTTATCATGAATATGATCAAAGACATTTATCCAGTCACCGACAACAATTATTGTTAAGAACAGTTAAACAGTTTTTGACCGTCAAAAACCGGCATATCTGGCGGATGACTTTGCGCTCATATGTTAAGAATTGGAAGGTGTGAATTCGTGCGTTCGGTTTGTATAGCTACCTTTAATGGGGGCAGATATTTAAGAGAGCAGTTGGATAGTATTTTATCTCAGCTTTCAGCAGAAGATGAAGTGATTATTTCTGATGATGGATCAGTAGATGATACATGGGATATATTGACTGAATACGCAGAAAAAGATAGACGGATAAAGCTTTTTTCAGGACCTCGTCAAGGGTTAATCGCTAATTTTGGCTATGCGATTCAGCAGACGAAAGGAGAGCTAATCTTTTTGGCAGATCAAGATGATGTTTGGTTAGAGACAAAAGTGAAAAAAATCACTGACTATTTTGAACAGCATCCGGATCAGTTAGTAGTCGTTTCAGATTTGATCATTGTGAACAGTAAGCTGCAAGAGATCCATGCTTCCTATTTTTCATTCCGAAATTCCAAAGAAGGATGGGTCAATAATGTGATACGAAGTCATTATATTGGTGCAGGTATGGCTTTTCGCTCTTCGTTGAAATCCGATATTTTGCCGATTCCCTCAGAAGTGCCTATGCATGACATGTGGATCGGTTTGTTGGGAGGAAGGAAGACTGGGTTTCTGAGAGAACCTTTGACACTGTATCGAAGACATGATTTAAATGCGAGTGAGATTGAAACGCATTCTAAATTACGCCAAAAAATTTCCTGGCGTGTTCATCTGATTACGGCGTTGATCAAACGAAAATGGTTTAAACATTGATAAAAGATGTTTAAATCCTTAATATTTCCATGACAAATATAACGATTGATGAGATAATAGCAAAGTGAAATTTGAAATCAAAAAGGAGAGCATATATCCATGAAGGGAATCATTCTTGCTGGGGGCAGCGGAACACGTCTGTACCCTTTAACAAAGGCAACATCGAAACAATTGATGCCGATTTATGACAAACCAATGATTTATTATCCAATGTCTACTCTGATGTTGGCGGGAATCAAAGAAATTCTGATTATTTCAACGCCACAAGATACACCACGTTTCAAGGAATTGTTTGGAAACGGAAATGATTTAGGACTGCAGATCGAATATGCAGTACAAGAAAGTCCAGATGGATTGGCACAAGCATTTATCATTGGAGAAGAATTTATTGGAGATGATAGTGTCTGCTTGGTATTAGGAGACAATATTTACTACGGTGGCGGTCTGTCTAAAATGTTGCAACGAGCAGCTTCAAAAGATGCAGGCGCGACAGTATTTGGCTATCATGTCAATGATCCAGAACGCTTTGGTGTAGTAGAATTTGATGAGAATATGCAAGCTTTGTCGATTGAAGAAAAGCCTGCTCAGCCAAAATCAAATTACGCAGTAACTGGCCTTTATTTTTATGACAATGAGGTGATTTCTATTGCTAAAGGAATCAAACCGTCAGAACGTGGAGAATTAGAAATCACAGATGTCAATAAAGCATATTTGGATAAAGGAAAATTATCTGTAGAACTTATGGGACGCGGATTTGCTTGGCTTGATACAGGAACACATGAATCATTGCTTGAAGCATCTACCTTTATCGAAACGATTGAAAAACGTCAGAATTTAAAAGTGGCTTGTTTGGAAGAAATTGCTTACCGTATGGGCTACATTGATAAAGAACAACTGCTAGCCCTTGCACAGCCTTTGAAAAAAAATCAATACGGTCAATATTTATTGAATTTGGCCGCTGAATAAGGAGTTCCTACAGATGAAAGTAACAGATACAAAATTAACAGATGTAAAAATCGTGGAAATGGATGTCTTTGGCGACCATCGCGGTTTTTTTACAGAAAGCTATTCAAAAGCAAAATTTGCAGAACATGGATTAGATTATGACTTTGTTCAAGACAATCATTCGTTATCTGCTGAAGCTGGTGTTCTTCGGGGGCTCCATTTCCAAAAAGGAGAAGCTGCACAGACAAAATTGATTCGTGTGGTTACTGGAGCAGTTTTAGACGTAGTAGTGGACATCCGCAAAGGCAGCCCGACTTATGGTCAATGGGACGGATTTATCTTATCTGAACATAATCATCGTCAGTTGCTTGTACCTAAAGGATATGCACATGGATTCGTTACTTTGACACCAAACGTGAACTTCCTTTACAAGTGTGATAATTACTATAATGCAGAAGCAGATGGAGGCATCGCATTTGATGATCCAGATTTAGCGATTGATTGGCCAATTGATCCATCAAGAGCGATTATGTCGGAAAAAGATCACCGTCATCCGACATTAAAAGAATTTGAAGCAGAAAATCCATTTGTTTACGGAGAAATCTAAGAATTAAGGAGAAATTTTCTTATGAAAAACATCATTGTTACCGGAGGTGCCGGATTCATCGGCTCTAATTTCGTTCATTACGTGGTAAACAATCATCCAGAAGTGCATGTCACTGTTTTGGATAAACTGACTTATGCAGGAAACAAAGAGAACTTGGCTGGACTTCCTAGCGATCGCGTAGAATTAGTCGTAGGAGATGTTGCAGATGCAGAATTAGTGGACCGTCTAGTAAAAGAAGCGGATGCAGTTGTTCATTACGCGGCAGAATCCCATAACGATAATTCATTAAAAGATCCTTTCCCATTTGTACAAACGAATATCATTGGTACGTATACACTTTTAGAAGCTTGCCGCAAGTATGATGTACGCTACCATCACGTATCTACTGACGAGGTTTACGGAGATCTTCCATTACGTGAAGACCTACCGGGACATGGAGAAGGCGAAGGAGAAAAATTCACTGCCGAAACACCATATAATCCTTCAAGCCCATATTCTTCTACAAAAGCTGGTTCAGATCTGTTAGTAAAAGCGTGGGTACGTTCTTTTGGCTTACGTGCAACTATTTCAAATTGTTCAAACAACTATGGTCCTTACCAGCATATTGAAAAATTTATACCTCGCCAAGTAACGAACATTTTAAGCGGTATTCGTCCAAAACTATACGGTGAAGGGAAAAATGTTCGTGACTGGATCCATACAAATGATCATTCTTCAGCAGTGTGGTTGATCTTGACAAAAGGCAGAATTGGCGAAACCTATCTGATCGGTGCGGACGGCGAAGAAGATAATAAGACCGTGATGGAATTGATCTTAGAAATGATGGGTCAACCAAAAGACGCATACGACCATGTAAACGACCGTGCAGGGCACGATTTGCGTTATGCAATCGATTCGACAAAATTGCGAGAAGAGCTAGGTTGGCAGCCTGAGTTTACGAACTTCCGTGATGGGTTGGCTGACACGATCAAATGGTACGAAGAACATGAAGACTGGTGGAAAAAAGAAAAAGAGGCCGTTGAAGCAGCATATGCCAAAAATGGACAATAATACAGAGGAAATTTCACTGTATTAATGGAAAAACACATGTGAGGCAGGCGCTCGCCTGTCTCTTTTTTAAAATAAAAATCAAGGAGCGGATAACCATATGTTTTTATTAACTGGAGGAAATGGACAATTAGGTACAGAATTGCGTCATTTATTAGATGAAAAAAATCTGCCATATGTTTCAACAGATGCAAAAGACTTGGATATCACAGATGCCGAGAAAACAATGGCTTATATTACAGAATTAAAACCGGATGTTATTTTCCATTGCGCAGCTTACACAGCAGTAGATAAAGCAGAAGATGAAGCAAAAGAATTAGATGAGAAAATCAATGTCGATGGCACAAGAAATGTAGCACTTGCAGCAAAAGCTGTGAATGCTCAATTCGTCTATATCAGTACAGACTATGTCTTCGATGGAAAAAACAAAAATGTAGAGTACGAAGTAGATGACCAAACGAATCCACTAAATGAATATGGTCGTACGAAATTATTAGGTGAAAAAGCAGTAGAAGAGATTTTAGAAGACTATTATATCATACGAACTTCTTGGGTTTTCGGGATTTATGGACACAATTTCGTCTTCACGATGCAACGCCTAGCGGAAATCCGCGACAAACTGACTGTAGTAAATGACCAGTTCGGGCGGCCAACTTGGACACGTACTTTGGCAGAATTTATGGTATATGTCATCGAAGAAAAAGCACCATTCGGTATTTATCATTTGTCGAACGAAAATAGCTGTTCTTGGTATGAATTTGCCAAAGAAATATTGAAAGATACAGATGTGGAAGTAGCGCCTGTTACATCGGAAGAATTTCCACAAAAAGCAACGCGTCCGCAGTATTCAGTCATGAGCCTGAAAAAGACAGAAGCGTTAGGATTTGTCATACCAACTTGGCAAGAAGCACTTGCGCAAATGCTGGAAGCTGCCAAAAAAATGAATAAGTAATTTCCTTTTTATCAAATAGAATTTGGAGCATGATATGGAAAAACAAACAAGAAGTGCACGACGAAAAGAAAAACCAAAAGCGAATCAGGCAGATTCGAATTTGGTGCTTGACCTGTTTCTAAAACTCCGATACCTTATTGGCGTTTTAGTCATCGTGGTCATTGTTACTTTTAATTTAAACGGAAGTTCACTTGGTGTTTGGGATAAATATGTGTCGCAAAGAGACGATGGGAAAAAAACTGATGTGATTTTTGGACAGAATCGGGAAGTACGGTCAGATGAATGGCTGGTGCAGACACCTTTTTACCTCTCACAAGCTGAAGAGGACTTTCCGTTGGTGAACGAAGATTATTCACTGAACGGACAAAACATGATCATTGCGTATAATTCTCCTGTAAAGGATATTACGGTTATCGGAAAACCATTCAACTGGGGATTCTTTTTCCTCGGAAGAGATCGAGGCCTTTCCTTTTATTGGGCGATGAAATTAGTCGTCATGGTCTTGCTTGGATTCGAAGTACTGATGATATTAACGAAGAGAAAAAAAGCTCTATCGCTGATCGGTGCATTTGCGCTGACATTTTCTCCCGCAGTCCAGTGGTGGTTCATGCAGCATGTGGGCGATTTGATTTTCTTTACTTTGGGATTGATGACTGCTTTTTATCATTATTTCTACAATCATGATAAAAAATGGCTACGAACGTTGATGATGCTTTTGGTAGTTATTTTCGGTATTGGGTTTATTTTAGTGATTTACCCAGCCCATCAAGTGATGCTAGCGTACTTGCTGATTTTTTATTTTGTTGGCCTGCTTATTTACTACAGCAAGAAAATTTCTTGGGATCTGTTGGATGTAGTGTTGATTGGAGGGGCAGTTTTATTTATTGGCGGAGTCATGGTTCATTTCTGGTTGACGTCAAAAGACGCATTGTTAGCTTCTTTGGATACCTTATATCCAGGAAAACGAGTCAGCACCGGTGGAAAGTGGACGATTGGCGAATTTTTTTCTTTCCTGACAAACTGGAAAATCCCTTTTGAAGACATCAACTATTCGAATAACTCTGAAGTGGCTTTGTTCTATCACTTCTTTCCGACTGTATTCCTAGCCAGTCCATTTGTGTTATTTGGCAAAAAAGATAGTGAACAAAAGTTATTGGGACGTATTTTGATGATTTTTTGTCTGTTTTCTATCTTTTGGATTACCGTTGGATTGCCAAAATGGCTAGCAGAAATTACTCTGCTGTCTTATGTTCCTCCTTTAAGAGCCATCCTTACTTTTAGTTTTGCGGCTTGCCTATTATCAATTTGGTTCATCGCTTATATTTGGAGAGAAGATGTTATTCCTATTTGGTATAAATTCATTTTACTGGCAGTAAACGCATGGTCTTATTTCTATGCAATTACTCATTCGAAGATGGATAATTATTTTTCAGATTTCGAAACCATCGCAGTTGCTGTGTTGGGAACAGTGATTCTAGCTTTTGCATTATTTGGCTGGAGACGCTCGTTTTATCTTGCTTTTACCGCCGTGATCATCGCATCTGGTTTCTTTGTCAATCCAGTCGTAGAAGGTACTGGAGCGATTTTTGAAAAAACACTGGCAAAAGAAATCCGAAAAATCGATCAACAAGATCCTGGCAAAGTCTGGTTGACTGAAGATGAACTGTATAATTTCACCCCAACTTTGGGTGTGAAATCTTTCAATACAGTCCGCTTTTATCCAGATATGGCTGCATGGAAGAAAATCGATCCAAAAGAAGAACATGAGAAGTATTATAATCGGTATGCTCACACAAGAGCTTTTATCGCTAAGGAAGATACAAAGTTCATTTTAGATCGTCCAGATATGTTCTCGGTCACGTTGAATTTTGAAGACGCAGAAAAACTAGGGATCAACTATGTAATCAGTAAGCGACCGTTAACTGATTACAATCAGTTATATGAAGCTCAATTCACACAACTATATGGACCGGACAAAGACGGTTATATGATTTTTAAAGTAGAATATCCGGATTATCCAGATGTACCACAAACACAAACTCAGGAAAATCAGCTAGTCTTACAGTAATGGGCTAGCTGAGAATAACCCTGAAGTATTATTAGAAAGGAGAGTGGAGATAATTCAAGCAATCGTACAAAAATTTGTCAACAAAATGAGTGCTGGTTTCTTGCTTTTGTTGCTGACGCTGGTCTTTTCTGTTTGGACAGCAGGATTAAGCTTCCCAACCACTTTGTTTATATATAACAACAGTTCGCTACTTATCACTTTTAGTGTGGCTATTTTGCTCATTTTAAATGTTTATAAAGCAAAAGGCGTCGATTTTCTTTATCTAGGTGTTGCGCTTGCACTTTTCATTTTCTTTTCTTACTTTCGGGAATTAAGAAATGAGTCTTTATTTGGAGATTTACTGTTTCCTTTGATTATTTTATTTTGTTTAGTAATTAAATGGATTGAGTGGACAAAATGGGATCGCGGTATTTATCTGCTTGTCTTTACGGTCTTCCTCGGAATCACATTATATCGTGTATTTACAGAGATCCAAGTACCAGAAGGACAAAGCATCTGGACTCCAGGCAATTCGCTTTCTGATATTTGGATCAATACGAATACAATCGGAAGTTCTTTGATGACTCTTGCTTTATTGATCAGCGGATTTGCCAGTTCTTTTGAACGGTGGTATGTTCGTATCATCGGTGCGATAGCAGTCGTTGCAGCCTTTTTAGGCATTTGGGTCTGTCAATCAAGAGGCGCATTAGTTGCATTGATTGTTTTTGCGATATTGGATCTTTTCCCTAAATCATTGATGCGTGTCATTCGTGCGCCGTTTATTGCCTATACGGCTACGATTCTTTTAGCTTTACCGATTTCTTATCTAGCCGCTGTTTCCGAAAAAGTCAATTTGTTTACCGGTCGAGAAGATATTTGGCATAAATTCTATCAGACGCTAGGAGAAAAATCTGAGCAAGTTTTACTTGGGATGAAAACATTCATCTTCCAACGAGGAAACCAATTTTTAGGAAACCACAATAGTTATAATTCTATTTTGAATATCTATGGGTTAATAGGGTTTGGAATTGCTGCTTTGCTGCTTATCCTTTTTATTGGTCGCTTAACGTTGAAAGCAGATTTATCCAACGGGCAGATGACTTTTATCTGGGCCTTTTTTGCGGTGATGATGCAGTCATTTATGGAGGATACATTGACTTCATACCCGTGGGTTCCGATTATTTATATCCTGTTGGCTATGGCCGTTCATCGCTATGACGAAACGAAAGTTATGGAAGAATACTATGACATAGAAGAGCCATATGACGACATGAATGCTGGAGATCCAAGTTATGAGGAACAACCAGATAGCGCTCATTCTTCCAGGATCCAACGCTATCATTGATAGGCGCAAAATACGAGAGAGGCTGTGACAACCGTCGCAGCCTTTTTTGGTTTATTGCAATTGTCTAGCATCTTCTGTAAAATAGAAACGTTAGAGAAAATCTTGTATCATAGAAAATTAAGAAATAAATAAGAACGCAGCTCGGTACCAAAAATATGGTAAAATGGCACTTGACTGTAATTCACTGAAATCGCTTGGAGGAACACAAATGTTTAAAGATTTGTATTTATTTATGAAGGACATTTATCAGAACAGAAAATTACTGCTACAGTTTTCGATCAATGACTTCAAATCAAGATATGCAGGATCGTTTTTAGGAATCTTATGGGCGTTTATCAATCCGTTATTTACTGTATTGATTTATTGGCTGGTATTTGGCGTTGGATTGAAAGCACAAATGATCGATGCAAAATACCCATTTATCGTATATTTAGTTACAGGGATGATTCCTTGGTTCTTCTTCTCTGATGCCTTTGCATCAACTACGGTTGTTTTTCGGGAATATACTTATTTAGTAAAGAAAGTCGTATTCAATATTCGTATCTTGCCCACGACGAAAATCCTATCTAATCTGTACACCCATTTATTCTTCATTCTGATTGGCATAGCTGTTGCGCTTATAAATGGTATATATCCTTCAGCCATGTCTTTACAGCTGATTTACTATCTATTTTGCATGTGTGCTTTCTTGACAGGATTGACTTGGCTGACAGCATCCATCCAACCATTTTTACCAGACATCATGCAATTGATTACGATCGTCCTGCAGTTGATTATGTGGACATTGCCGATATTATGGAGCCCGAACCAGTTTGACTCAGGTCTTGTAAGCATATTGAAATTAAATCCGCTGTACTATGTTGTTCAAGGCTATCGTGAGTCGTTTTTAAGTGAAGCTTGGTTCTGGGAGCATGGAACATATACTTTGTATTTCTGGGTGTTCACGTTAGTAATGTTCGTAATCGGCTCTGCAGTGTTCCGTAGATTGAAACCACATTTTTCAGATGTGCTGTAAGGAGAATAGCTATGACAGAATATGCAATTAGACTAAAAGATATCACAAAATCTTATAATATGTACGCAAAACCGTCGGATCGATTTCGTGAAGCTCTTAATCCTTTTAAGAAATCCTATCATGATGTGTTTTATGCGTTGAAAAACGTGAATGTAGAAATAAAAAAAGGTGAGATGATCGGTTTCGTTGGAGAAAACGGATCCGGAAAATCTACGATGTTGAAAATCATTACAGGGGTACTGACACCAACATCCGGTACGATGGAAATCGAAGGGAAAATCTCTGCTTTGCTAGAACTAGGTTCAGGATTCAATCCTGAGTATTCTGGCTATGAAAATATCTATTTAAATGGAATGGTACTAGGCTTTTCAAGAGAAGAAGTCGATGAAATGGTCGATGATATCATTGAATTTGCTGACATCGGAGACCATATTTATCAACCTGTAAAAACTTATTCAAGCGGGATGTTCGTTCGTCTAGCTTTTGCTGTAGCAATCAATGTGAATCCCGATATTTTGATTGTGGATGAAGCATTGGCAGTAGGCGATCTTGAATTTCAACTAAAATGTATGGAAAAATTTACAGAAATCAAGAACTCGGGAAAGACGATTTTATTCGTTTCTCATGATATCAGTTCGATTCGTCGTTTTTGTGATCGTTCCTATTGGTTGAAAAACGGAGAAGTCGTCGAATATGGCGATACGATGGAAGTAACGACGAATTATGAAAACTTTTTAAAGAAAAAATCAGTTAAAACAGTGGATCGGAATAAAAACCAAGTAGAACGGTTCGCCGCTCCAGATATCGTCGACGTGACGAAAGCGGAATTGTTGGATAAAGACAAAAATCCGGTGGATATGCTGGAACAAGGAGAAAAACTATACGTTAAAGTAACTTATGAAGTAAAAGATGATACAATCAAAAATCCGGTTTTAGGAATTGCGCTACGAACAGTCGACAATTTTTATGTATGCGGACTTAATACTCTACTAGATGGTATCAAGATTCCTTGGAAAAAAGGAGAGAATATCTTTTATCTGGAGTATGAAAAGTTAGGTTTGTTAGCTGGTGAATATTATTTTGACGTTGCGGTCTTTGAAGAAAATGCAACGGTTCCTTTGGTATATAAGACAAAGTACATGAACTTGTTTGTCAGCGGTTCTTATATCGGAGAAGGCATCGTGGTCTTAGACCATAAATGGGAAGAAGGAACTCATAGCAATGAAATATGATTTTGAAATGGACCTTGATGAACAAAGCAGTGTGGGAAAAATTGCCGCACAGATCAAACCAGGAAGTAAAGTTTTAGAGTTTGGTCCCGGAAACGGCCGATTAACGAAACATTTAATCGGAGCAAAACAATGTGAAGTGAGCATTGTTGAGTTAGATAAGGAATTGTTCGATTTTGTCAGCGAATTTGCTCAAGATGGATTTTATGGTGATATCGAAAGTTTTGAGTGGGCAAACTATTATGCTGGACAGACATTTGATTACGTCTTGTTTGCGGATGTTTTAGAACATTTGGTAGATCCTGGAAAAACATTGAAGAAAGTCAGAGAATTTTTGAATGAAGAAGGAGAGATCCTGATTACATTCCCTAACTTGGCGCATAATTCTGTCATGATCGATTTGTTCAATAACCAATTGCCGTGGGCTTCTTATGGTCTCCTAGATGAAACCCATAATTCTTTTTATACTCATGATGGCTTCCAAAAAGTTTTTGAAAAAGCGGGATTATTCATTAATATTGAAGATTATTTGTACTTAGCTGTAGGTGATACAGAATTAAAATCAACTTATGAAGAATTGCCGGAAGCTGTACGCTATGATTTCAAAATGCGACCATTTGGTGAAGTCTACCAATACTTTTTCTCATTGATGAAACATCCAGTAGCACAAAGTTCCATTGCAGAGCCACAAAATTCTAATTATGTAAAAGTGTTAGAAGTAACCCAGCAAACGAAACAAGATGAAACAATCCAACAAATACCATTCAATAATTTCACAGGGGAAAATGAGACACTAAGTTTCCCCGTATCAGAAACAACAGAAAGAATGGTGTTTCGCTTCGCGCAACAACCTAGCTTTATCGAATTCAGCGCAGAAGCTGCCGGAGAAAAACTAACATTTATCGATTCGAATGCTGTAGTCAAAACAGTAAATGATTGTTATTTGTTTGATGGGAAAGAATTACCAGAGTTCGTTCTAACGGATATTTCTGGGAAAGAAGTGACTATCCATTGTCACTATCGCTTTATCGGGGAATTGACACCAACAATGAAAGAATTGTTGGAAACGATTCGTCCCATGGCTGAAGTCACAAAGCAGCTTTCTGAGAAAAATGACGAATTAGAAAGAGAAAATCATCATCTTCTTGAGGAAAATACAAGACTAGACCATACGTTAAAAACAACCACAAATCGCTATTGCACATTTTTGGAAAGTGATGAATGGACAATAAAACATAGACTAGGACGACGTAAGAAAGAAACTTCGAAAAAAATCCAAGAAAAAGAACTTTCTATATGTATTGACGAGAAAATCTGGGATGCAGAAACAAAAATATTAAAAATCATCGGATGGGGAATCGCTAATTCGGATCGCCAGCCCTTGTCCTATAAGTTATCAGCTGACCAATCGCCATTTTTCGAAGCAATTCCTGTTTCACGAGAAGAAGTCAATCAAGCAGAACAGCTCGCAAAAGGAACAGAAGCGGGATTTGAGTTACGAATCCTTTGCGAGCAAGAACGTTCATTCTTAGTGGAAGCAGTAGCTCAAAATGGCCAATCATGGATCATTGAAATGTAAATAATGATTAACTTATAAAGATAAGGAGTAAACGAATCGTGCAAAAAAAAGAAATTGCCGTATTTATCGATCAAATCACTCGTGAACGGGCCACTGGCGATTTGCTTATTGTGGGCTGGGCAATTGATGAAGTGACCAAAGAAATCCCTACGATAAAGGTAGAAAAAGAAAATGTGATTGCTGAAGCAACACATGTCGTAAGATTGGATATCAATCATTTATATAATCTTGATGTTAAGACCCAAAGCGGTTTTAAGGTACGTTTATCAGGGAAAATGAGAGGAAAAGCCATCTTAGACTTCCAAACAGCGAGACATCAAAATGGCATAGCTGTGAAATTAAACGGTAAATACCCTTATGATGACGGCATTGAATCTTCATGGGAAAGAAAAAAAAGATTACTGAAAAAAGGGATAAATTATGCAAGGACTCATGGCGTAAAAAAAGCGATCCGTCGGGTCAAATTGGAATTGAAGCCAGGATCGATCGACTATGTAGAGTGGATCAGTCGTCATGAGAAACCAGATTTGAAAGAGCAAAGGAAAGAAGCACAAGGATTTGCGTACCGTCCATTGATTTCCATACTTATGCCTGTCTATAACGTTGAAATCAAATGGCTCGAAAAATGCATTGATTCGGTACTGGATCAAACGTATGATCATTGGGAACTATGTATCAGTGATGATGCTTCTACTGATCCAGCTATCCGAAAGTGTCTGGAATCCTATCAAGCAAAAGATGATAGAATCAAAGTCGTTTTCCGAAAAGAAAATGGACACATCAGTCTGGCAACTAATTCTGCATTGGAAATAGCAGAAGGAGAATTTATAGCACTCTTAGATAATGATGATGAATTACCGCCATTTGCATTATATGAAGTGGCAAAAGTGCTAAACGTACATCCAGAACTGGATGTGATCTACAGTGACGAAGATAAAATCGATGCAGATGGCAATCGCTTTGATCCGCATTTCAAAGCAGACTGGTCGCCTGATACATTGATGGGAAATAATTATATCTCTCACTTAGGCGTATATCGAACAAGCATTGTTAAAGAACTTGGCGGTTTCCGTAAAGGCTATGAAGGTTCTCAAGATTATGATTTGGTCCTTCGTGTGACAGAACAAATCCCTGCAGATCATATTTACCACATTGACCGAGTCTTGTATCATTGGCGGACGATCCCAGGATCAACTGCAAGTAATGGTGAAGCCAAAAGTTATATCTATGATTCCGGAGTGAAAGCATTGACAGATGCCCTGTCTAGAAGGAATATCAAAGGAAGCATACGTCCTGGCAGAATTTCTGGATTTTATGAGATTACTTATGACGTCTTGCAAGAGGATTTGGTCAGTGTGATCATTCCAACGAAGAATGGCTATGAAGATCTAAAAACTTGTGTAGATTCGATCATCGAAAAAACGTCTTATTCAAATTATGAAATCATTATTGCGGATAATGGAAGTACAGATCCAAAAATGCAAGAATTATTTGCAGAATACAAGCATCAGCTGAAAGACCGCTTTATCGTAGAATTGATTGACATTCCATTCAATTATTCTCGAATCAACAATTTAGCAGCAGAAAAAGCAAACGGCAAATACTTTTTATTCTTGAATAACGATACAGAAGTGATTGAGCCAGATTGGATGACGGCGATGGTTTCTTATGCACAGTTTGATCGAATCGGCTGTGTAGGAGCAAAATTGTTTTATCCAGATGATACGACGCAACATGCAGGAGTATTATTAGGAATCGGTGGTGTTGCAGGGCATGCATTGAATAACTATGATCGAACACATTGTGGTTATTTCGGCCGATTGGTCATTGACGTCAATTACTTAGCAGTCACTGCAGCTTGTATGATGGTCAAGGCAGCTGACTTCAATGCTGTTAACGGGTTTGATGAAACATTAGAAGTAGCATTCAACGATGTTGACTTGTGCTTGAAAGTTTATGAACTGGGTCGTTACAATGTCTATGCACATCAAGCGGAATTGTACCATTTCGAATCTAAATCAAGAGGTTATGAAGATACACCAGAAAAACAAAGACGTTTTGCTGGGGAAATCAAAAAAATGCAAGATAAGTGGCCTTCTTATATTGCTCATGACCCATTTTATAACGATAATCTAACTAAAGAAGGAATCGGCGATTTTTCGTTGAGACCTGACTAAAAATAAAAAACTGTTTCGTCATCTAAATAGATGGTGAAATAGTTTTTTACTTATGCAATATTGTATAGGTATCTACAACAATTCTTATTAAAAGACAAGAATTTTTCTTTTAATTTATTTTACAATTTGGTTATTCACTAGGTTTTTAAACTTTGCTATGGTAAGATGATAGAGGCATTATTTTATGGTTAGGAGTGTATATATGAATAAAAATGGGGAGTGGAATGCAGCACGCAGGATATTCATTATCATCATGGATGTACTTGTATTGAATGTGTCGATCTATCTTAGCTTTTTGCTGAAGTTCCAAGGAGAAGTCCCAGCAAGAAACTTAGAGACCTTTCAGCATTCAGCAGTTTTTATTTCCATTATCTTTATTGCGTTGAATATTTTGTTAGGAGCTTATGTATTCTATAACCGAATGATCAGTGATATCGTCTTCATTACTGTTATTGGACAGGTGCTGATAGCATTGGGGATCATGGTGGTTACTTTTGCTGGACGTTGGTTTGCATTTCCGCGTGGCGTCATCGTGCTCTCGTTTATACTTGGCACGATATTACTTAGCGTTTATCGGATAGTCGTTTATAAACTATACTTAAGAGTCAGTCGTGATAAGAAAGTATTTATCGTAGGTTTGGAGAAAGATGTCGCACCAGCGATCCAAAACTTTCAATCTAAGAAAAACAACAAACATAAGGTTGAAGCAGTAGTCATCGACAATTATTACGAAAACACAAAAAAATTGATTGATGACATCGATATTGTCTACTTGGCTTCAAAAATCCCAGAAGATGAAAAAATCAATATTTATCAATTAGTGACAAAAAAAGAGAAGAAGCTGTTTTTAAATACAACTTTTGAAAATTTAACGATGATCAATCCGAACATCATGAATTTTGAAGATGAAAGTATCATTGAAGCTTCCGGTTTCAAAATTCAGCCGGAATATGAATTATTCAAACGTCTCTTTGATATCATCGTTTCGCTTATTTTACTGATCCTCGCTTCACCTTTTATGCTAATCACAGCGATTTTGGTAAAAACAACTTCACCTGGACCAATTATTTATAAACAAGTACGTATTACGAAAAATCAAAAGGAATTTTCAATCTATAAATTTCGTTCCATGAGTGCAACAGCTGAAGCAAAATCAGGCCCAGTCTTGGCAAAGAGCAATGATGCACGTGTGACACCAGTAGGCAAATTTATCCGTGCCGTACGTTTTGACGAATTACCTCAAATCTTTAATGTATTGAAAGGCGATATGTCGATCGTCGGACCACGTCCAGAAAGACCATTTTTCGTTGATCAGTTCAATGAAGAAAATCCTTATTATTATTTAAGACACAATGTACGTGCAGGGATTACCGGATATGCACAAGTATACGGAAAATATGTATCAGATTATAATAGTAAACTACGTTTTGATTTGTTGTATATCAAAAAGTATTCCTTACTATTAGATTTAAAGATTTTACTTCAAACAATCAAAATCTTATTTGACAAGATGTCCTCACAAGGACTAGATGAAGATGAAAATATCAGTTCATTAGCAGAAATCGACTTTTCACAAGAGAAAATTTATCGCTAAGCTGGAGGAAAGAAATGAAATGAGCCATCCGATATTTAGTATAATTGTTCCAGTTTATAATGCCGAAGACACGATCGTTCATACTATAGAAGTTTTAAAAAATCTGGCATTTGAAGAATATGAAGTGATTTTGGTCAATGATGGGTCAACTGACAAAACAGAGCAGCTGATTCAGTCAACTATCCAAGGAGATAGTCATTTTCAACTTTTTACAACCGAAAATCAAGGACCTGGACTTGCTCGAAATGAAGGCATCAAGCAATCTACAGGGAAATATGTATTATTTTTCGATGCAGACGATGAGCCAGTCAAAGAAATTTTGGCAGATTATCAGCAGTTGTTTGAACAGTATCCTGAAGCAGATTTGCTTATCAGTTCTTTTACATTCCGCACGCTAAGCGGGGAAGAAATCATTTCGGAAAAGGACTATCTTGTTCCAGAATACCAATATACAAATCATGAACAGTTCGTGGATGATATGTATCAACTGATGAATCAGCAGTTGATGTATGTGGTTTGGAACAAATGTTACAAGAGGGAAATCTTGATGGAAAAACAGATTTTATTCAAAAATTACAGCAGTTGTGAAGACCGTATCTTCAATTTGAACTATTATGAACATTGTCAGCAAGTAATATTGAATCCAAGAATCGAGTATATCTATCATTTTGAAGGTGGAAAAGGGATAACCAACCAATATAAACCGAATAAATTTGAAACCTTTAAAGAATTTTATGAATTAGCAAATGTCGTGACAAGTGATAAAGACAAACCAGGTATGGCTTCTCTTCTTTTAAAAGGAACAACCTCTGTCATTTTTTCTATTTATGAGAATCCTGAGCGGACTGCTAAAGAAAAAAGAGAAGAAGCTATGCATATCTTGAATGATCCAGCCATCCAAGAAGCTAAAAAGGTTGCATTGACTGATTCCAGCGCGA
Source organism: Enterococcus sp. M-BR2 (assembly GCF_056612775.1). NCBI lineage: Bacteria > Bacillati > Bacillota > Bacilli > Lactobacillales > Enterococcaceae > Enterococcus > Enterococcus sp. M-BR2. The sequence continues at coordinate 1,347,974 of NZ_CM152743.1, read as the reverse complement.
AAAAAGTAACAAAATGGCTGTATAATTTGCCGGCTCCTCTATTATTATCTGCGGTGAAAGCCGGCAGCTTTGTGGAAGTGAAAATGCCAAGCATCATGGCATTGTTGAAGAGAGTTTATTAAAAAAGTCGGAATAAGGGGTTGTGACTGTCTTTTGTCACAACCCTTTTAAAAACAAAAAATAGCTGTTTATCTATCCTTTTTCAGTCAGTAAAGAAAGAACCACTTGCATAAGATTGAAAACCGCCTCTATTTATGAGAAAATAGGGAAGATTAATAAAAGAATGGTTGAGGCAACTATAATGTACAGTACAGATCCTGAATTAAAAAAAATTCAAAAAGTAAATCTCGAAATGGCACAATACTTTGTAGATTTTTGTAAAAGTCACGATTTGTTGTGTTATTTTTGTGGTGGTGGCGCAATCGGAGCAATTCGACATAAAGGTTTTATCCCATGGGATGATGATTTAGATTTTTTCATGCCTAGAAGGGATTATGATCGTTTAGCTGAATTATGGGAAACCGGTCCACAAAAAGATAAATTTGTTTTATTAAGACCAACTCTGACGAATCACGATCGGAACTCCTTTACAACTATCCGTAACGTCCAAACGACCTTTATCAAAACGTATCAAGAAGATTTAGATATCCCTCATGGTATCCAATTAGATATTTTTCCGTTAGATACTGCACCTGAAAAGCAAGCAGAACGGAAAAAGCAAAAGATGTGGGCAATGATCTATGCGATTTATCGAAGTCAGCAAGTGCCGCAAAACCATGGGAAAGCAATGGAATTAGCTGGAAAGTTATTGTTAAATAGCGTACCCGCAAAAATGAAGTATAAAATATGGAGATATGCTGAAAAGCAGATGACCAAATACAATGATAACCCGACGAATTTCGTTACAGAACTTTGTGTCGGTCCACGATATATGGGAAATGTTTATCCTGCAAAAGACTTTGAATCTGCTGTGTGGGTACCATTCGAAGATACAGAGATGCCAGTACCAATTGGCTATGATCATTATTTAAGTCAAGTTTTTGGCGACTATATGCAGCTTCCACCTGAAAAAGATCAGGTTTCTCACCATGAAGCAGTTTATATTGACCCAGAACATTCATTCAAAATGTACAAAGGAAAATATTATTTAACTAAAGGAGCAGAAAAAAAATGATTACAGCTATTATTATTGCCGGCGGTGTCGGTAAACGTATGGGACAAGATATCCCAAAACAGTTCATTACAATTGAAGGTAAACCTATTATTATCTATACTTTAGAATCATTTCAAAAACATCCACAGGTCGATCGGATTTTAGTCGTTTGCAAATCTGGTTGGGAAGAAACGATGTGGGCATATATCAAAGAATTCAACATTAGCAAAGTCCAATGGGTCATTACAGGGGGATCAAAAGGACAAGAGTCGATCAATAATGGTGTCCAGTTTTTGAAAGATTATTCTGAAGACGATGATACGATCATCATCCATGATGGTATCCGTCCACTAGTAGACGAACTAGTATTGTCAGATGTAATCGTTAAGTGTAAAGAATTTGGTAATGGCGTAACCTCTCTACCTTACAATGAACAAATTTTTATCAAGAAAACAGAAGAAACGACGGAACAGTATGTTGATCGTAACACATTGCGGCGTGTCTCAACTCCACAAGCTTATCAATACGGAAAACTACGGGCAGCATATGACCGAGCAGTGAAAGAAGACATTGGTATGACTGATTCTTCCTATACGAATACCATGATGGTAGATTTAGGAGAAACTTTATATTTTGCTGCTGGTTCTGATAAAAATATCAAATTGACAACAACAGATGATTTAGAATTGTTCAAAGCATACTTAAAAATGAAAGACTAGGAGAAAGATGATGACGTTGATTAAACAAGCAATGTACCAAGAAGATTTGGCAAATGTGATCAATCATACACCAAAAATAAAACAGCTACATGGCAAATCCCTGCTGATGATTGGCGCTTCGGGAATGATCGGCTCTTTTTTGATTGATACGTTGATGGCTGCTAATGAACAACTAGACATCAAAATCAAAGTATATGCTATGGGCAGAAACCGTCAGAAGCTTGAAAAAAGGTTTGCCAGTTATCTTTCCTTAGATACTTTCGAAATTGTTGAAGGTGACGTCACAGAACCCTTACCAAAAGAAATTCAAGCTGACTATTTGATACACGGTGCAAGTAACACACATCCTAAGGCTTACGCAACTGATCCAATCGGTACGATCATGACTAATCTTGCAGGTACAGAGCAAGTATTGAAACATGCAGTAGCAACCCAGCCTGAGAGAGTATTATTTTTATCAACAGTAGAAATCTATGGCGAAAATCGAGGCGATATAGAAAAATTCACAGAAGATTACTGCGGGTATATCGATTGTAATACACTGAGAGCAGGCTACCCTGAAGGAAAAAGAGTCAGTGAATCATTATGCCAAGCCTACATCGCAAAACACGACCTCGACATCGTGATTCCAAGGCTCTGCCGTACGTTTGGTCCGACAATGCTTTTATCTGATACGAAAGCATCCTCACAATTTATTTTAAATGCAGTCGAACAAAAGGATATTGTTTTAAAAAGTGAAGGAAATCAATATTTTTCGTATGTTTATGTTGGAGATGCTGTTTCTGCTATTCTTCATTTACTGCTTGAAGGAGAAAAAGGAGAGGCGTACAATGTTTCTTCAGAAAACTTTGATTTACGACTAAAAGAATTAGCACAACAGCTAGCTGATATCAGCGGCAAACAAGTAATTTTTGAATTGCCGGATGAGATTGAACAAAAAGGTTTTTCAAAAGCTAGCACAGCGATACTTGATAACAAGAAAATCAAAGAAAATGGTTGGTATCCAATATTTGAATTGAAAGAATCATTGATACACACAGTAGAATTAGTTAAAGGTGAGAAGCAAAATGTGTGAGATTAGTATTATTGTTCCTGTTTATAAAGTAGAACCCTATTTAAGAAAATGTGTAGATTCAATCTTAGCGCAAACATTTACTGATTTCGAAGTGATATTAGTAGATGACGGCTCTCCTGACAACAGCGGTAAAATATGTGATGAATATGCATCAAAAGACAGTCGTGTCCGTGTCATCCATAAAAAAAACGGTGGATTAAGTAGTGCAAGAAATGCCGGGATTGATGTGGCACGAGGGAAATATTTAGGCTTTGTTGACAGTGATGATTATATCGAAAAAGATATGTATGAAGTTTTGTATGAGAATTTAAAAACCCATAATGCTGATATCAGTTCTGTTGAGTTGATTCCTTTTCATGACGATAAGTATAAGAAAGCTAACAAAGAAAAAAAAGTAATTATATTAAATAAAAAGGAAGCAATAAAATCTGTTTTAGAAGGAACGCAATTTTATGCATACGCATGGAATAAACTTTATCGTAAGGAACTTTTTAAAGATAATCGTTACTTGGATGGAAAAACATTTGAGGATGCATATATAATAATAGATCTATTATTTCAAACAGAAAAAATTGTTGTTTCCAATGAAGAGAAATATTTCTATCTTCAAAGAAATGATAGTATTATGGGAAAAAGTTTTTCTATGAATAATTTCGATGTTATAGAAGCATGGCAATATAACAAAGAGAAGATTTTAGATGCTTTTCCAGATTTGCATGATTCCTATTATCGCCGACTATGTTGGGCATATTTTTACGTGTTGGATAAAATGGTTTTATCAAGTAGTTATCAACAAATTCCACGTAAAAAAACAGTAATTGAATTTTTAAAGAAGAACAGAAATTTTATATTAACTTATAAGGGATTCACTAAATCGCGCAAAATAGCTATTATTGCTCTGAGCTTTAGAGTAGATTGGTATAGGAAATTGGTTGAACAAAAAAATAAAAAAAATTAGAATGTTTAAATTAGTAAATAAAAGAAAAGGAATTGAAAACTAAAATGTGCAGAATAAGTATAATAGTTCCAGTTTATAATGTTGAAAAATATTTAAAAAAGTGTGTCGATTCAATTCTAGGCCAAACATTTACCGATTTTGAATTATTATTAATTGATGATGGTTCTACAGATAATTCAGGAAGTATATGCGATGAACTTGCGAAAACAGACAACCGAATAAAAGTGATACATAAGGAAAATGGGGGTCTAAGTGATGCCAGAAATATTGGTATTGAGGTAGCAAAGGGAGATTTTATTGGGTTTATAGATAGTGATGATTACATTGATGAAGATATGTATGCATTTTTATATAACAATATATTGAAATATGATGCAGAGTTATCAATGTGTGGTATTTATGACGTCCATAAGAATAAAGAAATTAAAAAGTTAACTCCTTTTTCTCAATTGGTTACTAAATCTGAAGCAATTGAATTAGTATTAGATGGTAAGCTAGTTGTTGCTAATGCAGTAAGCAAGCTATATAAAAAAGAATTATTTGAGAATGTGAGATATCCAAAAGGAAAAATTGCTGAAGACGCAGCAGTAATACTGAAAATTATCAATCAGTGTAATAAAATCCATGTTGATACTTCTCAAAAATATTATTATTATCATCGTGGAGATAGTATTACTAGTAGAAAATTTACAAAAAAAGATTTTGATATAATTGATGTATGGAATGAGAATGAAAAATGGATTATTAAAAATTATCCTCAAATGTACGATAAAGTACATACTAGAGTTTGTTGGGCTTACTTTGTTGTGTTAGATAAATTAGTTTTAACTGAAGAAAAAGGACTGTATCAAGAAAAAAAACAAGTAAGAGAGTATTTAATTGATAATTTCTTTTTTATTATAAAAAATAAACGATTAACTTTTCAAAGAAAAATATCTATGTTATTGCTTACTTTTGGAATTGCTGCGTATAAAATACCGGTTAAATATCAGTATAAGAAAGTAAAGGCTGTTAATTAATGCTTTAGTTAGGATGAATTAGATGAAAAAAAGCAGGTTAGAGTATTCTTTAATAAATTCTTCTATATCAATGTTTATATATATTTTAAGGATAGTAATACAATTTGTAGGTAGAAGTTTTTTTATTTATTTCTTAGGAGCGAAATATTTAGGATTAAATGGTTTATTTACAAATATACTTAGTTTCTTGTCGTTGGCTGAACTAGGCATAGGCTCTTCTATTATTTATTCCCTATACAAACCATTAGCCCAAAAGGATGAAAGTAAAGTAAAGGCTTTAATGAATTTGTATAAGAAGACATATGAATTTATTGGTATTTTTATCGGCATAGTAGGAGTATTGATTATTCCGCTGTTACCTCTATTTATTAAAAATAGCACAGACATACCACATATGTATCGATATTATGTATTATTTTTATTAAATTCAGTTCTTAGTTATTTTTTCACGTATAAAAGATCACTTGCAATAGCAGATCAAAAAAATTATCTGGTTGCGATTAATGATTTTGCCTTTTTATTCTTTATGAACATTGTACAAGTAATTGCTTTGTACTTTTATTCTAATTTTACTCTATTTCTAATAGTGCAGATTTTGTTTACTCTATTTTCTAATATAAATATTTCCAGAACAGTTGACAAGAGATATTCATATTTAAAAGAGAAAGATGTAATTTCTCTAGATAAGCAAACAAAAGATGAAGTAAAGAAAAATGTCATAGGTAATATGTCCTCAAAAATAGGCGGGGTTATTGTAATGGGGACAGATAATATATTAATTTCTACATTTGTTAATTTAACAGCTGTAGGAATTTATTCTAACTATTCATTGATTGTCACAAGTGTGCAAAATTTATGTAAGCAAATTACTAATTCTATCACGGCAAGTGTAGGAAATTTTGCTGTATCAAATAAAAAAAAGGATTCATTTGAGCTATTTAAAAAACATTTTTTTATCAACCACTCACTAATCTTTTTTTCTTCTATATTGTTATTGACTTTAATGAATCCCTTCATTAGCTTGTGGGTAGGAGCCAAATTCATGCTACCTATGTCAACGACTATTTTAATTGTTTTAAATTATAGTGTACAGGTTTATAGAAATACATCCTTCGTTTTTATAGAGTCATTTGGTTTATATTGGTCTCAACGGAAAAAGCCTATAATTGAAGCAGGTGTAAACTTGTTATTATCTCTGCTTTTGTTAATAGTTTTTGATATGGGAATCAATGGAATACTTATAGGGACTATCGGATCGTCTCTAGGATTTGTGATTTGGTATGAAGCATTTATCATATATAAAACGGTATTTGAGAAACGTTTTATTCATTTCTTTTTAACTTTCTGGCGAAGTTTTATAGAATTAATAATTTCGGCAATAGTCGTTTTTCTATTAAATGAATATTTAGCAAATGGAGGCAGTACGTTCCTTCAATTTATAACTAAAACCTTAATAACTATAGTAACAACATCGATATTATATTTGTTATTATATTTTAGAAGAGAAGAATTTACATTTATCAAAAAAATTCTTTTTAGGTATATTTTAAAAAAATAGCTTTCTATAAAGGAGTGTTTTATTTGAAAATAGCTATACTATCTCCAGCTTTCTCAATGGGAGGAGCTAGTATCGTGGCCTCAAAAATTGCAAAAGGATTAATAGATAGTGGCCATGAAGTTTTTTTTGTTTCTTACTTAGAAAGTGAAAAACCACAAGTAGAATCTAAATATTATGATTTATACGAAAAAAAATTCTTTTTATTTAAAAATTTTTCTCGATTTCATAAGATATTAGAGTATAGATTGTTTGGAGGCTTTGTTCCTAGTAGATATATAAAAAAAGAAAAAGAACAACTAAAAAAAGTTCTAAAGAAAGAAAAACCTGATGTCGTCATATTCAATACTTTTATACCTAGTGTACTATTCTCCGAATTCCTAAAGTATGAATTTCCAACAGTGAAATTAATTACTTGGATGCACTCTGATCCTGATTACAGCTTAAATCATATTGCTAAATTTTATAAAAAAGAATATAGAAAAAGTTTTGAACGCGTGGATTCCATTGTTTGTCTTTCGCAAGATACAAAAGAAAAACTTTCATTATACAATAACCATATTAAAGTTATTTATAACCCATTGACATTAAGCGGCTCTAATTTAATAAGTAACCTTGATAAAAAAATTATTTCATTTACTGCCAGATACGATATAAATATTAAAGGGTTTGATTATTTATGTGAAGTAGCTAAAAACTTACCTGTTGGATGGGCTGTAAGGATTGCTGGAGATGGTACAGAAGAAGAACGTAAAGAGCTGAAAAGATTAATTGAGAAAAATGGTGTGTTAGATAAAATTATTTGCGCAGGTGCATTATTTGGAGATGAATTAATCAATCATTATATAGAAAGTTCTATTTTCATATCTACTTCTAGAAGTGAGGGACTACCATTAGTGTTGATAGAAGCAATGACTTATGGATTACCTGTAATAAGTTTTGCTCATGGTGGTGCTAAGGAAATATTACAAGATGGAAATTATGGAATTTTAATTAAGAATTTTGACGTACAAGATATGAATAATGAGATAGAAAAATTGTCTAATAATCGTTTACTTATGGAAAAATATCAAAAATTCTCTTTAGAAAGAGCTAAGGATTTTAATGAAAAAAAAATAATTGGTGAATGGCAAACATTGCTAAATGAATTAGGAAATGAGGATGTTAGAAATTGAGGACTTCGATTAAAAATTTTAATTTATGGAAAGAATGGTATCTATATATTTTTTTTATAGGGATGATTATTCGTGCAATAAATTTTTATAGTTTATTACCGTCCACTTTTGATAGTATTTTTTTTAAACTTATAGGAATTTCAGGAGTTTTGCTATTAGGGATAGATTTCATAATTAAATTTAATAAAAGAAAAGTAACTTATAACATTTTATTGATAGCATATATGGTGATTTTAGTAATAACGAGTTTTGTTCATAAAGAATATGGTCTAGGAGAAAACTTAAAGACTATAATGTGGGCAATCTTACAGTATTTTTTGATTTATCAGTTTGCTTTTGAGAATAGCGATAATAAACGATTTTTTAAAAGGATAAGTTGGGGATTTATTTATAGTTGGTTTATTTTAGTATCAATGTCAATGGTTCTTTTCTTTGGTAAATTCGGCTATGAGAAATATTATAATGCTAGACATAGGATCAGAATTGGCTTTTTAGAATCAAGACTGTTTGGGACGTTTTCTGATATTAACAATGCTGCTATAGCATCTTTAGTTGTTATTGTCCTAATCTTATTTTATCTTTATAATAAAAAAGTGACAGGATTAAATAAAATCATTTTTTTAATTAATCTTCCATTACAATTTATTTATATAGTATTAAGTGGGTCACGATCTACCTATGTGGTAAGTATAATAATAGTTGCCATATCATCTTTTATTATTGTGTTAAAACGAAATGAAACAAAAAAAGATTTAAAAAACTATATCCTTGCTATAGTATCTTCTATTGGTTCTGTTCTGATTTTATTCGCTTTGTTTAATGCAACTAAGATACTTTTTCAAGAATTATTACCTCATTTAAAAGAAATAAACTTTTTTAATTTTACAGAGCGTCATAAAGAATCAATGAATAATAGTCAACATATTAATAATACTCAAACACCTGATAATACTCTTGTTAGGAAAGACGTAGCTGAAAATACAGATATTTCTAATGCTAGAATTACTATATGGAAAAGTGCATGGGAAATATTTAAAACAAGTTGGCTTATCGGAGTCTCTCCGAAAAATGTAGTATCTTATGCACAGTCAATTATTCCAGATGGATATATTGCGAAAGTAGGAATTGCCATTCATAATGCATATTTAAATGTATTAACTTCGACAGGTATTCTAGGAATAATTCCTTTCATGGCTTTTTTAATAAAGAGTTTTGTGCTGAATGTTTATCGAATCATCTATAATAAATGCATTGGTAAAGATTATCATTTTGTTTACTGTTTAGTTATTTTATCTTATGCACTATACGCAGCTCTTAACAATGAATTAGTCTATGAAAACACTGTAGGAACGTTTGTTTTTTGGCTATTTTTAGGAAGAGTTAATAGCAAAAATAATTCTAGCTATTTTTAGTAATAAATTTTATCTTGAAAAGAGGAGAAAAAATGTTGAATTACTTGATTCCCGGCGGCGCCGGCTTCATTGGCTCGACGCTCGCGAATTATCTAGGAAAAGAAAACAATGTAGTTGTGATCGATGACTTATCGATGGGGAAAAAAGAGAATCTGGATGAATCGAAGCACATCACGTTTATTGAAGGGGATGTCGCTGACAAAAATTTGATGGAAAAGGTCATGAAAGAATACCGTTTCGATTATATTTTCCATCTAGCTGCTGTAGCTAGTGTGGCAGATTCTGTAGAACGGCCTGTAGAAACACATCGTGTAAATTTTGACAGTGCGCTTTTATTGCTTGAATTAGCACGAAAATATCAATCTGATTTAAAACGATTAGTATTTAGTTCCTCAGCTGCAGTTTATGGTGATGAACCAACACTGCCAAAAAAAGAAGAATCAGTCATCCGTCCATTAACACCATATGCTATCGATAAATTTGCAGCAGAGCAGTATTTTTTAGATTATCATCATTTGTATGATGTTCCAACAAGTGCTGTCCGATTTTTTAACGTTTATGGTCCAAATCAAAATCCGAACTCTCCATATAGCGGAGTCATTTCGATTCTAGTGGACCGATACAAAAAACAATTGGCAGGAGAAAAAGCAGAATTTACTTTATTTGGTGATGGGAGCCAATCTAGAGACTTCGTTTATATAGAAGATGTTATACAAGCACTTTTACTTGTTGCCAAGGAAGAAAAAGCTTTAGGACAGCAATTCAATGTCGGTACAGGAAAAAGCACTACGCTACTTGAATTGATCCATTCAATTGATCAAATCTTAGGAACAGAGCTAGCGCTTAAATATGAAGCGGAGCGTTCAGGGGATATTCGTGATTCCTTAGCGGATATTTCAAAAATTCGTTCTTTAGGCTATCAGCCTAAATTTGATATATTGAGCGGAATGGAACGGTATTTAAAGACAGAAATTTGATGAAAAAATGATTGCATCTTTGGATAAATAATTCTAAAAAGTAAAACAAGAATTAAAGTTGTATAACCAACTATTTAATTCTTGTTTTACTTTTTATTTAGGAAATATGTAATTAAATATTTTACATGAAAAAGAGAACTTTATAAAATTCAATTATGACATAAAAGCCAAACTTAATGATCAGTTTGTAACAAACATATATTTTTTATATTACAATATTTCAACAAATTAAAAAAAATATTATATCTTCTTAAACAATGATAATATTAAAATGCAATCGCTTGCAAAAAAGGAGAAGAGGTAAAAAATGAAGAAAAAACTATTAACTTTATTTCTTGTGATGTCTTTCTCAATCGTTTTGAGTGTGTACTACAATACTATTGTTTTTTCAGAACAAATAAACTACACAGAAGAACAGTATAATATAGAAAAAGAAAAAGCTTTAAAAGTTGGTTATAGTGAAGAACAGTTTAAGCAGATTATGGAAATACCTACAAATTTATCAAATGAAAATAGTGAAACAAGAATAGTAAATTATACTATGACTTCTAATCAAACCAAAGTCATTAATAAAGCAATGGAGCAAATTGGAAAGCCATACGAATGGGGAGCATCGGGACCAAATTCTTTTGACTGTGGTGGTTTAGTGAAATATGTTTACAAACAAGCTGTAAATATTGAACTGCCTATGGGAACCACCAATCAAGAGCAATACGGTACAGAGGTAAGTTTAAATTCACTTAAGCCTGGTGATTTATTATTTTACGGCAATCGAGGTGCAACTTATCATGTAGGTATATATAAAGGTAACGGTGTAATGATTCATGCACCGCAACCTGGAGAAACTGTAAAAGAGGTTAACATACAATATTTTTATCCTAGCTTTGCAAAAAGAATTTTGCCTGATGAACCTGACTACCCTTATATTGACTATAATAAAATGGTAACTGTTACAAAAGCTTGGTCAATATGGAATGATTTACAATTTAGTCATGAAATTAAGAAAGCTATTATTGGAGATAATTACAAGATAGGGAAGGTTTATACTAATCCAGAAAATAATAATAAATATGGAGAAATATTAGTAAGTAATAAAGTATATGGATACATTAATTTTGATGCTGTTAAAGAGTTGACTTCTGTTCAAATAAACAGATATTTAACTTCTAAAGATAGTGGTCAACCAATTTGGGGAAATCTAGAGTGTACTATAAGTAAAGGACAAACTACAAAAGATAAAATATATTTTGTTAAAGGAGCATATAATTTAGGGGATGGAAAGTATCTATATTCTATTTATAAAGATCAGGATTCCTCTGAATGGTTAGGGTATTTAAAAGCACATGTTAGTTTAGCCTATACTCCTATTGAAGAAATTAATAAAAACGTAACTGTTACTAAAAATTGGTCGATTTGGAATAATCTACAATGGGAAAAGGAAATTGAAAAGCCTCAGATTGGGTCTGTATTTTCAGCTAGATTAAAGTTAACCAATGTATCGAATAATGCTGTCTATTACAAGCTTTATAAATCTGGAAAATTTTATGGTTATATCAATGCTGAGGCTGTCAAAGACCTTACAACAACAAAGATTAATAAGTATGTTACATTTAGTGTTAATAATGAAGATTTTTGGTCTTCTTTAGATGTAAATTATTCAAAAGGAAAAACTGAAAGAGGCCGAGTATTTTACATTAGTATTTCGTATAATACCGCAGATAACCAACCGATTTATTCAGTATATACAGATGAAACATGTACGGAATGGCGAGGGTATTATAAGGGAAACAACTTTGAAGACACTCAAATTACTATGCTTGAGAATAAAAGCGTGAAAGTAACAAAAAGTGGGTATACAGTGTGGGGAGACTTGAATTTTTGGACTAAGTCAGGAATATCGAACACAGGAGATATATACACCACTGACCGGAAATTTTATAATTTTACCAACAATGCTTACTATTATGAATCGCCGATTGTAAAATTAAGCTAGACAACTAAAAAAGTCATTTGTGCTACACTCAAAATAGTTCCGACCAAAGAATTATAAGGAGTGAGTACAAATGACCTATACCCATCTTACAACGGATGAACTTGTAATAATAGAGTCTTATTTCAAAATTAATCAATCTGTTGCTAAAACTGCCCATTGCTTGAATCGTTCAAGACAAACGATCCATAAAGTATATCTGTTCTTCAAGCAAGGAAAATCAGCCTTAGAATATTATCAACAGTATAAGAAAAACAAATCAAACTGTGGTAGACGTCCGCTTGTTTTACCCGAGGAACAATCAGAATATATTCAAAGAAAGGTTGTTCAAGGATGGACACCCGATGTGATTGTTGGTCGTGCAGCGTTTCCTATTAGTTGTTCTGCTCGTACCATTTATCGTATGTTCAAAAAGGGGCTATTTGATTCTTCTGACTTACCGATGAAAGGCAAGCGTAAACCGAATGGACATCAAGAAAGACGTGGAAAACAAACTTTCCGCCGCTCTATTCATGAACGTGAAAAGGATTATAGCCAATTCTCAAATGAGTTTGGTCACCTTGAAGGTGACACTATCGTAGGTCTGAAACATAAAAGTGCTGTAATTACCTTAGTTGAACGATTATCAAAAGTTATCATCACATTGAAACCGTGTGGTAGACAAGCGATTGATATTGAAAAAAAATTAAATCAATGGTTTGAATCTGTACCGAAAAACCTATTCAAATCCATCACTTTTGATTGTGGAAAGGAATTTTCAAATTGGAAACAGATCAGTAATGTCAATGATATTGCCATTTATTTCGCTGATCCAGGAACGCCGTCTCAAAGAGGCCTAAACGAGAATTCTAACGGATTGTTACGTAGAGATGGTTTATTGAAATCTATGGATTTCAATTCAGTAGATGAATTTTTTATTCAATCTGTCGCATCTAAACGAAATAATATTCCTAGAAAATCACTGGATTATCGAACACCTTTGGAAGTATTTTTGAGTTACGTAAGTATTGATGATCTGTCTAACTTAATTTGACAATTAAGAAATTGAAAAAAAATGGGAAGGTCTATGGCTATATAAATAGTGAAGCAGCTGTAGAGATGAACTAAAATATTGCTGTCCCTTAATCTTATGGGGCAGCAATATTTTTATATTATTAATCATTTTTTTGAAGCGAGGGTAGAAGAATTAATCAATAAATTTTCTTGTTTTGTAATATAATAGTTTAATTACCAAAAATTATTTAAGTAAAATAAGAAATAAATTAACAAATAATAAGGGCAGATAATATTTGTTAATTTATTTCTACTTTTCAGATAGAGTACTAACTAAATTGACTATACAGAGATGACAACTAATATTATGTTAAAGTTTAATTTGATAAGTGAACTCCTTCCATCAGTTCATAAATCTGATTTCTTAAATCAGTGGCCGGCAATTTGATGTTTTTATCTGATTGGATATTACTTTCCATAACGATGGCATCTTTAGTGTCTTTTTTCATCGCCACTACTGCATGGAATCGATTGATATTCCCCTGAGCAAGGATATAATCGTTTCCACTGTAAACACCGCCGCTGTAAGGATGTTTATCACCATTATTTTGCCACAATGAGAAAAGTAGTTCTTTTGGTATGATACCGCCAGAAAGAACACTGGTAAAGAATTTGTTCAAGTCATAAACAGACATACTTATGTTTCCTGTACCTAATTCATTTCGGATGTCGGTTTCAGGCTCGATCAATGCTTTTGAATAATCGTCAGTTGCAGACATCTGGTAAGATACAGCATGTTGAGGCGAATTTTTTATATTGTCATAAAAATCTGTATGTTCTAGATGGAGAGGACGAATGATTTCTTTTTTTAGAAGAGTTTCATAAGGCTGATTCGTTAGTTTGATCAATATCCCTGTAAGCAATGTATAATTCAATGGTTCATAATGATACGTATTATAATCAGTAAGTTTCAAATGATGAAGGGCGAACTGAATGATTTCACTATCCGACATAGGTTTGTCGGGAGAAGCAGTTCGATGAAGACCAGAGCGCATATAAAGCATATTTTTGATTGTGATTTGCTGACTTCCAGGAATCTGAGGATAAAATTCAGCTAACTTTGTGTCAAAAGTTAACTTACCAGCTTGGATTTGTTTTAGTATCAGTAAAGCAGTCATTGCTTTTTGAATCGAACCGATTTGATAGTAAATAGAAGGTGAATTCGATTCTTTTACACGCAGATTTGCATATCCATATCCTTTTTCTAATAGTACGCGATTATTTTTGCGTACATAAATCGAACCGATATAATCTGATTTTTGTAGTAATTGATCAATTTTGCTAGCAAGCATTTGCTCATCGGGCGTTAAATTAGAAGTAAGTTGTGCTGGCTCCGCTTTATAAGTTTGGGACTGAGGTGTTTTTGTTAATTGACCTCCTATAATGATGCCTGTTGAAAAGAAGCAGACAGACAATAATAAAATTACAAGAAAAGAAATAGAAATTTTTTGTTTTTTTCGATGTTTTCCTTTTGACATGTTAATTCCTTTCTATCCATTTTTAACTATTTTTCATTGTAATCCTCAAAAAGAGTATTTGCCACTTACAATTTTGACATAATATTTGGTAAAATAATTCACGGCAGTAGAAATTTCATGTATAATAAACAGAGTTACGAAGATGATAGTAAGGAGGAGTTGTTTTGTCAGGAAACAAACAACACCCAAGTAAAGATAAAAAAGAAGCCAGTAAGGCAGCTACAGCAGATATAATCGACAAGCGGAGAAATCTGCGTAAAAAAGAAGATAAGATTGTGAGGAAGATCATTTTAGTGATTGCTCTTACATTATTGATTATTGGCGGATTTCTTGGATTTACCGTGTATCGTTATGTAGATAACGGGTTGAAGCCTTTAGATAAATCAGATGACCAATTAGTCCAAGTCGAGATCCCGAGTGGCTCTTCTAACAAGCAGATTGGTGAGATTTTGGAGAAGGACAATATTATTAAAAGCGGGATTGTTTTCAATTATTATACAAAATTTAAAAATTTAACTGGCTTTCAAGCTGGCTATTATCAGTTAGCGCCTAATATGACTCTTGACGAGATTGGCAAACAGTTGCAAGAAGGTGGTACTTCTGAGCCAACAAAAGTTGCAGATGGGAAAATTGCCATTCCAGAAGGGTACGATATCGATCAGATTGCTGAACGGGTAGCGAAGGTAACTGGTAAAGACAAGAAAGAATTTTTAGATTTAGTGAATGATGAGACTTTCTTTAACGAGTTGCACCAAAAATTCCCAGAACTGTTGGAAAGTGCATCTAAAGCTGAGAACACAAAATACCGTTTGGAAGGTTACTTATTCCCAGCCACATATGATTATTACACGAGTACTTTGCTTAAGGATCTAGTGATTGAAATGGTGAACAAGACGAATACGGTCATGCAAAACTATTATTCAGCTATCAAGCAGAAAAATTTGACTGTACAAGAAGTTTTAACTCTAGCTTCTCTAGTTGAAAAAGAAGGCGTAAAAGAAAATGATCGTAAAAACATTGCACAAGTCTTCTTTAACCGAATCAAAGCAAATATGCCACTTCAGTCAGATATCTCTGTTTTATACGCATTAGGTGAACACAAAGAATTAGTGACGTATGAAGATACAGCTGTAGATTCACCATATAATTTGTATACCAATACCGGCTATGGACCTGGACCTTTTGACAATCCAAGCGAAGAGGCAATCAAGGCAGTATTAGAACCAGCAGAAAATGACTATTATTATTTCGTAGCAGATACGAGCACTGGAAATGTTTATTTCGCTAAAACTTATGAAGAACATATGGAATTAGTGGAAAAATATGTAAATAATTCTTAGAAAAACAGGCTCTAGACATTGATCATTTTTAGAAAAACATTTACATTTGAAGAAAAGCGTGGTAATCTTTTTTGGACTATATTCCTCAAAAGATTACCTTTTGCGGTATTTTATCGAAAAAAGGAGACGTTACACATGGTAGAGAAAGTTTATCCAATGACTCTAGAAGGTAAAGAAAAATTAGAAAAAGAATTAGAAGAACTAAAAACAGTCAAACGCGGAGAAATCATTGAACGAATCAAAATTGCCCGCGGTTTCGGAGATCTTTCCGAAAACTCTGAATATGAATCAGCGAAAGATGAACAAGCATTTGTTGAAGGAAGAATCACAACAATTGAAAATATGATTCGTTTTGCTCAAATCATCGATAACGACGGTGTAGATGCAGATGAGGTATCAATTGGTAAAACAGTTACATTCATCGAACTACCAGATGGAGAAGAAGAAGAGTACACGATTGTCGGAAGCGCTGAAGCAGATCCGTTTTCTGGCAAAATTTCCAATGATTCTCCTATTGCGCAAGCATTGATTGGCAAACGTATAAATGATGAAGTAACTATTGCTACTCCAGGTGGCGATATGTTAGTTAAAATCGTCAAAGTAGAACAAGCGTAGTCTGACTGAAAGATCTAGAGAGTTCATCTTACTGATGATACACTCTAGATCTTTTTCTCTTTGTGTATTTTAGATTTCAACAAACGATCTTACATCTAAAGTCCTATAGCCAACAGTTAAAAAAATAGGTATGATGAAATGAGAATGTGTCAGGAGGGAGAAAGAGCGATGAATAGTTCTTGGCGTTTTTTTGTGGTAGTTGAAGCACTACTGCTGTTATTTGCTGTTTGGCAAATCGTAAACAATACTGGACTTTTGCTTTTAGTGATATTCGGTATTTTCAATATATATCTAGCTATGCGCAAACATCCTCGTACTAAATTTCAAAATTTTCAATTGATATTAGGAAGTTTGGTCATTTTTTTTAGCTTAGTCAACAGTCCTGCTTTATGGATGATGGCTGTATTTGCCGTTTTATTTATTGGTCTGAAAGGTGTAGAGATTTCAGGGATAGATTTAACCAAAAATGCTTTTTGGCGAAAGAAACAGATCATGATGATCCAAACAGAGCAATTAAAAACACATAATAATGAGCGGAAAAGACAGCAATTATTCGGTAACCAACGTATTGGAAACGACGTCTATGAATGGGACGATATCAACATCGCCGTCATTTCTGGTGATACTATCATAGATTTGGGCAATACGCTTTTGCCAAAAGATGATAATATTGTGATTGTAAGAAAAGGGATAGGCAGAACACGGATCTTAGTACCTTTGGGCGTAGCCATCCGATTAGAGCATGCGACATTAGTAGGAAATGTCTTGTTTGAAGAAGAGCAATTTTCTTTGAAAAATGAACAAATCAAAATCTACAGCAGTGATTATGATGAAAACCCTCGTAGATTGAAGATTATTACTAATACCTTGATTGGAGATGTCGAGGTGATACGAATATGATGGGAAAAATATCCAGAGCGATGCTAGCTGTTTATTCGGGGATTGCGGCTTTCCTTATTATTCTATTTTCACTTTTCACTTATTTTTATGCCAGTAATCAAAGTCATTGGTGGGGAGAATTACTGCGTGCACGTTTATTATATGTTCCGCTTATCTTCCATTTGTTAGCCATTTCCTTAGGTGTAGGATTAATCGTCTTTCTATTATTATCACTTATTCAAAAGACAAAATACGGGAAAATCGAAGAAAAGCTGCGTGCACTCTCTTCTGGCAATTATGAATCCAAATTGTTGCTTCTTCCGATCCCAAGTGCATCGGACGATTTATACATCAAAGATATTGATAAGGAAATCACTAAGATAAAAGAAAAAATGATTGAAGTATCTAGTGAATTACAAATTGTAACGAGCCGTCCCCAATATGTAGATGGACAAACCAAAGAAGAAATTTTAGAATTAGAAAGACATCGATTAGCCCGTGAGCTGCATGATTCAGTTTCGCAACAATTGTTTGCAGCAATGATGATGATGTCGGCATTGACGGAGCAAGCAGAAAAAAGCGAGACACCAGAAATGTTCCGCAAGCAGTTGAAAATGGTAGCAGAGATCATCAACGCTTCCCAGTCTGAGATGCGTGCGCTGCTTCTTCATCTGCGTCCAGTCAATTTGGAAGAGAAAAGTTTAAAGCAAGGTATCGAGCAGTTATTGAAGGAATTGCAAAATAAAATCCAGATTTCGCTGAAATGGGATGTAGAAGATGTAAAACTATCTAGTTCCATTGAGGATCACTTGTTCCGAATCGTTCAAGAATTGTTATCAAATACATTAAGACATGCCAAAGCCAATGAATTAGAGGTATATTTGCACAAAATAGACAATAATCTTTTGTTACGTATTATTGACGACGGAACAGGGTTTAATATGAATGAAACGAAAACGGGAAGTTATGGATTGAACAATATCAAAGAACGAGTAGCTGGTATTGGTGGAACAGTAAAAATCATTAGTTTTAAAGGGCAAGGTACAAGTGTAGAAATCAAGGTCCCTTTGATGAAGGAGGCATAGATAAGGATGATAAAAGTTTTATTAGTAGATGACCATGAAATGGTGCGCTTAGGCGTCTCTTCTTATTTATCTATTCAAGAAGACATTGAAGTAATTGGAGAAGCTGAAAATGGACGACAAGGCTATGAGAAGGCGATGACACTTCGACCGGACGTCATTTTAATGGACTTAGTCATGGAAGAAATGGATGGTATCAAATCAACAAAAGCAATCTTAAAAGATTGGCCAGAAGCTAAAATCATTATCGTAACCAGTTTTATTGATGACGAAAAAGTTTATCCTGCCATTGAAGCAGGTGCAGCAGGGTATTTGTTGAAGACCTCTACCGCACATGAAATTGCTGATGCTATAAGGGCAACGCAACGCGGCGAGCGAGTATTAGAACCAGAAGTGACAACAAAAATGATGGAAAAAATGAGTCGGCGAAATGAGCCTGTATTACATGAAGAACTAACGAATCGGGAAAATGAAATTTTAATGCTGATTTCTGAAGGAAAAAGTAATCAGGAAATAGCGGACGAATTGTTCATTACACTGAAAACAGTAAAAACACATGTTTCCAATATATTGGCTAAGCTAGAAGTGGAAGACCGTACACAAGCCGCTATCTATGCATTCAAACATGGTTTGGTGAAATAAAAACGATGATAAAGAGGATAATCAAAAGCTGAGAAAATAACTATTATTTTTCTTGGCTTTTTTACAATAATGATGCTTGCTTTTGTTTTTGTAAAGGCTTTGTTATACTGAGAAAAGAAGATACTAAAGGAGGAAAACGGTGAAACAAAATTTTGCAATTGTAGGTCTTGGACGATTTGGCGGAAGTATCTGCCGAACACTGATCGAAGCTGGTCAAGAAGTACTGGCTATTGATAGTAATGAAGATCGGGTCAATGAATATATGAATATAGCCACTCATGCTGTTGTGGCAAATGCACAGGATGAAATGACACTTCGATCATTAGGCATAAGAAATTTCGATCATGTAATTGTCGCTATTGGAGAAGATATTCAAGCCAGTATCTTAGTTACTCTGATGGTAAAGGAAATGGGCGTACCAAATATTTTAGCAAAAGCCCAAAATGAGTATCATGCCAGAGTACTTGAAAAGATCGGAGCTGATCGCGTCGTCCATCCTGAACGAGACATGGGAATACGGATTGCGCATAATTTAGTGTCAAAGAATATTTTAGATTACCTAGAGTTGTCAGATAAATATTCTTTAGCAGAAATCCGAGTATCCAATCCTAAATTTTTCAATAAAACATTATCTGAATTAAATTTCAGACAACGTTTTGACCTAACAGTAGTTGCAATTCGCAGAGTAGATCAAACGGTGATCGCTTCACCTGCAGCAGATGAATATGTTCGTGAAAACGATAATCTACTAGTGATTGGTGAGACAGGCGATGTGGATATTTTAGACGATAAGATGAATCAATAGAAAGCAGGTTGTTAGGATGGAATTAACAGTAACGCCAAAAGCACAAAAATGGTTTGAATCAGAAATCGATCTGCCAGAAACTTACGGAATACGTTTTTTTGGAAAAGTCTACGGCAAAACAGAAGTTCATGATGGTTTTTCGATTGGGATGTCAGTGGAACAGCCTGAACATCCTGTCAAGAAAGTGGAAATAGATGGGACACTGTTTTTTATTGAGGATGCAGATGAATGGTTTTTTAAAGGATATGATTTACTTGTAGATTATGATCCAAAACTAGAAGAACCAACCTATCACTTTAAAAAACAATAGAAGCAAGAGGGTGTGACAAGTTGTCACACCCTCTTGCTTAAAATAGGCTGATTCAGCTATCAATATCCTGCAGATAATTTGACTTGATTGGTTTGAAGGTCATGAGTAGCAAGGTAGCTTTTTAGATTAGTTAAAAAAATAGACATTAATTTCTTTTGAAAATCAGGTGTCAGACCTGCAATATGGGACGTGATCAGTACATTGTCCATTTTCCAAAGAGGGTGATCTGGTGGGAGAGGCTCCTCCTCAAAAACGTCTAATGCCGCAAAGGAAAGTTGCTGCTTGTTTAATGCTTGTATCAAATCTTGCGTTTTAACAGAAGCGCCACGACCGACATTGATAAATACAGCTTTTGAATCAAAGTGTTCAAATATGTGTTGATCAAAGAGACCAGTTGTTTCCTCCGTTAGAGGTAAGATATTGACGACGAAATCTACTTCAGGAAGGACTTCCTGAAGTTGCTTTAAAGAAAAAGTTTTTTCCATTCCTTCTGCTGGATGACCGGATGTATTGATTCCATAGCAAATCATATCCAATGCTTTGACTTTCTTTGCAATCATTTTTCCAATATGGCCAGTTCCAATGATCAATATTTTTTTCCCTTGGATAGGTTGGTAATGGATTGAGGAACCTAACCATTTCATTTCACTCTGTGCCCTTTGTGCTTGGAAAAGACCACGAGAATAACCTAGAATGATTCCTAATACGTGCTCGGTAATTGATTCACTGTGGATACCACTTCCATTTGAAAGTAAGATATGTTTTTTTGAAAATGCTTCAAGTGGGAGTTGATCAACTCCCGCTGAGATAGACTGTACCCATTTCAAGTTAGAAGAGGCTAATAGTTTTTCTTGATAGTTTGAGTTCCAACCCAAACTGATCTCTACATTTGGTAGATCCTCTGGTTGTAATTCTGTCTTGAAGACATAACCAGGCGCTATAGTATGGATTTCTTCGATAAATTCGTCACGAAATGGACGATCTGCGTAAATGATTCTTTCTGACATAGTTGATTACCCGCCTTTCTTTACTTTAAGTGTAGCGCATATAAGAAGAACTTTGAAGTGCCATGCTTTTTTAGAAATTAATATTGTATAAATAAAAAAGAGTTGTGACAAAAGATGTGTCACAACTCTTTTTCCGAATAAACGGTGTTCCAGAAGTAGCTTCTGCCACAATCTCTAAAAGAGTTTATTGAAGTTGAAATAATAAGTTGTCTGTATTTCTAACTGATCGATATTTTTGACCATCCTTTGACAGCTTGAGCAAAAATAAAGATACCTGCAAAAGCAATAAATGCACTAGTGTCAAAAGAAGGGAGAAAGATCATCAAGAGTGTTGCAATGATAGTCGGTAACGAGATTGAATAAATCAATGTCTTCAAGCAATCAAGGAAAGTAGCTTTTGTTAGTCGAAAGCGTGCATAGAGAAAAGCAGCGACATTGGCAAATAGTAAAGTGATCAGCAGATTCAAGAAACTAGGATAAATCGAAAATAGAAAGGTCAGGGCTTTTACCCAAATCGGTATAGATGCTTCACTTAAGAAGGATCGAAGCTGCTTACCTGTTAAACTTTTTAAAGATTCATTGGTGTAGGGAAGTTCTAACTGATTATTATTCAATAAAGCAGAGGTAGTGCCTGTATTGGGAAGAGCAATGATAAGTTTGTCTTTTAACATCCCGACACTAACGAAATTTCCCATCAAATCAGTAGAGATGTCTTGTTCTGTACGTTTTCCCTCTGGATCAAATGTAAAGATAATGGAGTTTGTTTGGTAAATGAAACCTTCTTTTTCTTTTGTTTGAAGCTGTCCGTTTTGGACTGTAAAATCAGGAATGCGGGTAGCAATCTTTTGTCCGTCCAATTGAATGTTATTTAAGACTTGAAAAACTTGGAAAGAGATTGGCAGAGCCATAATTACACTCAAAATCAGAAGATAGACAATAGCTTTCCAAAATGGAACGTTTCTCGCCTCCTTAAGGTCTTTGAATCGTATAAAGGAACTGATAATTAATTGTTTTGTTGTCATAAGTACTCCTCATCTAGTAGTGTCATCACTTGCAATTCTAGCGAAGTATCAAGTGAAATACAAGTGCTTTAAGGAAACATCTGAATGATTGGTGAAATATCAAAAAAATGTTATTCTTGATTTAAGATTATTCAATACAAATAAAATGGAGGAATGAATCGTGCATACACAGCCACAGAGATCATCAAAAAAGCTATTTGGGGTAGTGGTGCTGAATGCGGTGATCACTTTATCAGAATTTATTGGAGGGGTTGCGTCGGGAAGTTTGTCTCTTGTTTCAGATGCTTTTCATAACCTTAGTGATACATTAGCAATCATTTTTTCTTATGGAGCACAAAAAATGGCCAAAAAAGAAGCGAATGAAAGGCATACGTACGGTTACCAGCGTTTAGAAATATTGAGTGCTTTCATCAACTCATTCATACTGATCATATTATCTTTGTTTTTAGCTGTTGAAGCATTTAAACGGTTCAATTCCCCAGAAAAGATAAATAGTCATTTGATGCTGATAGTAGCAGTTATCGGATTGCTTGCGAATTTGTTTTCGACGTTATTGTTGAGACAAGAAGCAGACGAAAATTTGAATATAAAATCTAGTTATCTGCATTTGTTAAGCGATACACTGTCTTCGATAAGTGTGATTATCGGAGCAGTTTTGATTCGATTTTTCGGTATCTATTGGATTGATCCAGTTATTACATTGATCATTTCGATATATATATTGTTAGAAGCAATAATAGTGATTAAAAAAGCTGCGGCTATTTTGATACAAAGTGCACCTACGATCGACTATGAAAAAATGGAGCAAGAAATCAAAGCAATCGAAGGGGTGAAAGATGTTCATCATGTCCACATTTGGCAGTATAGCGAAAAGATTATTATTTTCGACGGACATATTGATTTTGAAGATCAGCTGCTAAGCGAGATTGAAAAGGCATATCCGCGTATAACTTCTTTATTAAAATTAAAGTATGGGATTACACATGTAACGATTCAAGCAGAGACACATGTAAAAGACCAAAAAAAATTAATTTTTTTAAATAAAGATGAAAGTTACTGAAAAATAGAGTATGATAAATAAGAATTTCTAATAAGGTAGGTTGGCTCATGAAGCAGTATCGACAAATAAAAGGATATTTAGAAGCAAAGGGATATTGGGAGATACTGGTTTATCTCTTTTTTGGTGGTTTGGCTACGATTGTGAACTTTGTTAGTTTTGCCCTCGCACGCCAATATTTTGATTTAAGTATGGCTCTATCCAATTCTATTTCATGGTTTTGTTCTGTATTGTTTGCTTTTGTGACGAACAAACTTTGGGTATTCCATTCAAAATCACCGAATTTTACACATGCACTTATTGAATGTGGTAAGTTCTTCTTTTACCGCATCCTTTCTTACGGGTTGGACATGGGAGCAATGGTGTTATTAATCAATGTCATGAACAGCAATGAATATGTGGCAAAAATTATCACTCAAATTATTGTTATCCTAGCTAATTACATTTTCAGCAAGTTGTTCATTTTCAAAGAAACTGAGGTTTTTGAAGAAGAAGTAGGCCAAGGAGAAAAAGACGACTAGGCATAACTATTGAAGAATTTCCTTCTCTTTGTTATTCTTTGTAATGTAGACATTATAAAGAAAACATTGAGGAGGAATTTTTTTATGACTTACACATTACCAGATTTACCTTATGCATATGACGCATTGGAACCTTACATTGATGAAGAAACGATGCACCTGCATCATGACAAGCATCACAATACTTACGTAACGAATTTAAATGCAGCAATCGAAAAATATCCAGAATTAGGCGAAAAAACAGTAGAAGAATTATTATCTGATATGGATGCTGTTCCAACAGATATCAAAACAGCTGTACGCAACAATGGTGGTGGACATGCTAACCATTCATTTTTCTGGGAAATCATGGCACCGAATGCGGGCGGCGAGCCTACTGGGGCAATAAAAGAAGCAATTAATGAAGCTTTTGGCGATTTTTCTTCTTTTAAAGAAGAATTCAAAAAAGCAGCAGCTGGACGTTTTGGTTCTGGTTGGGCTTGGCTTGTAATGGAGAATGGGAAATTAGCTATTACCTCTACTGCAAATCAAGATTCTCCATTGATGGAAGGTAAGACACCAATTCTAGGTTTAGATGTTTGGGAACATGCTTACTATTTGAAATATAAAAATGTACGTCCAGACTACATTGCAGCATTCTGGAATGTTATTAATTGGGACGAAGTAAATAAACGTTTCGAAGCAGCAAAATAACTATTTTCTCCATCATATCAGTCTTAAAAATAATTTGGAAAATAAACGAGCGAAAGCTTGCGAGCGTTTTCTAAATTGGGTATAATGTTCTTGCAAGGTTACTTGCAAGAACTTTTTTGGAGGCTATACATTTATGGAACACGGAACAGTTAAATGGTTCAACAATGAAAAAGGATTTGGGTTTATTACAGTAGATGGCGGAGATGACGTATTTGTTCATTTCTCAGCAATTCAAGGAGACGGCTTCAAGAGCCTAGAAGAAGGCCAAGAAGTAGAATTTACGATTGTTGAAGGTGCGCGCGGTCCTCAAGCTGCTGAAGTGACTAAATTATAATAATTTGTTGGATAAAGACACGACTTCTTAGGGAGTCGTGTCTTTTTGTCTATTCAAGAAGTTTTTTGATTTCTTGACTAAGTAAATAGATTTGTTCACTAGACATTTCATAACTAATTGTCAAGCAAGGTACATCTTCTTCATAAGTAACGGTTTTTAAAGAAGTATCAGTTGTTCGGATGATCAATTCCGGCTTGAATAAAAGGTCGTTAGTAAACACAACATTTAAATACATACTCAGCTGTTCTTGAAGAATTTCCATATATGCTAACTCCAAACCAATCGGAAGGTCACTCTCAAATTTGATTTTGATTTCTTTATTAAAGTAAGTAGGAGAAATGATCAACATGAACGCTTCTGCTAAATTCCAAGAATGCAACCAATCAAGTTCCTCAGATTCGTTTTTAAATTGTTCCGTCAATCGGTTGATTTCTCGGTGGAATGCCGGATAACTCATCTCGATAAAAGAGGTAATTTCATGTTTGACGATCGAAAATTGAGGAAATAGCAATCCATGCATCCCATTTGCGAGCAGTGTACTGTTCAACAGCGACTTTTTTGAATGGATTTGGGCAGACTTGAATCGATTGGAGTGAATATAAGAATAAAAACTAGTCTGCAGTTGTTTTACAGGAGTCGCAATTTTTGTATGGATACGCAAAGCAGTTTGCAGATAGTCCTCTTTCAAATAAAAAGCAGCCCGAGATTGCATCCAAAGAAACAAGAACATGCTATCTGTCAGACTGAAACGCATACGTTTATAATTCGTTGTTAACTCTTCAGCCATTTTTTCAATGCCATTCCAAAGGTCAAGTGAAAAATCAGGTAATTCTTTTGCTGGAATAACGTGTCCTTGTTGAGAACGAAGATAAGTAACAGCTAGTATAAAGGACCATTCGATCATTTTTATCTTATTTGGTTTTTGATGAACGATAGCAAAAGAATCCTCCACTTCTGAAAATAATTGATGAAACTCTATTGAAGCAAAAGGCCATTCAACACTGCGATAGGATGGCCATAGTATCAAATAAATCAAATAACGAATTTGCATCTCACTTCCTTTGAAATACATCTCGCCTTTTTTTGTTTTGATCTGCAGTTGATATTTTTTTAGTATCTGATTGATGCGAGTAATGTGCCGCCGAAGGATGGATTCACTGATATTATTATCCTCAGAGAATTCCGCAATCGTTACTTTCGAGTCAAGGCATAAATTTTTCAACAGATGAAAAATAGGCGAGCGCTTCGAAATGGACAGAATCAATTCTTGAAAATCCGAATTGGTACCTAAAAATAAATAATTACGTCCTTCCTTTCTGAACTGATCGCTAATGGAGAGGGTGCGTACTTGTTCACAATAATTTTGTACAGAACGTTTGTCACAAGCAGTGAATTCAGCTAATTGTTCGATAGACCAAATTTTATTGGAATGATAGATGGTATCAAGAATAGTAATCTGTAAACGTGTGGTCTTTTCCAATAATGAATAAAAATCCATGAATTTTAATTCCTCCAATCAATAATTAGTACTTAAGTTATCTTGATATTAAAAAATAATGTTATTTTTTAACGGAAAATGTATGCAGAAAAAACAATTTATAATAAAAAAAGTTTGTTATATGAAAAGCTATACCTTTAGTTTGATAAACAAAATATTGATTTTATTGTTATTTTATTTATTTGTGAATAAATTTACTTCAAAAAAAATAAAAATATTTTTTATTCTTTTATGCTTAATTTCATTATAATTCATCTCATAAAAAAAGCATAATTTTATACTAAAAATAGAAAATCGATTATTTTGTACTTTATTTTCGTGAAAAATGGATAGTTATTTAAAAAAAGATTAAAACTTAATAATAGATTTATCATTGAGATGTTGTTAAACTTCCTCTGACTTAAGTTGAAAACAAAATCTGCACAAAAAGATATCTTTTTGATTAAAAAATGATAGCTAAGGGGTGTTGTAATCTTTTCTTTTTTATAACGATCAAAAATTTGGGGATGAACGATAGAAGGATGACAGGAGGAAAAAATGAAAAAGGATTATAAAAAAAGTATGAACCAGAAGGCACGGGCAAAAAGTAGATCGAAAAAAATCTTGCTTGCCGGTACATCCATTGCAGCTGGTGTGATGTTAGGGATCACACCAATCTCAATGGCTACGCCATTATTTACTATTGGTTCTCAACAAGTACATGCAGATGTAATCAGTGGGCAACTGTTTAACAATTTAAGTACAACGAATACTAGTGGGACTACAGCTGCTGCCCCATTTCTTCTTCAGGGGGCGAGTCGGGATGTTGATTTTGTTATATCAGCGAATAGTGGTATTGATGTTAGCGTGATTAATGGAACGCGTCGTGCTGTCTTAGCTATTCCAGAAGAAATGCAAGGATTGGTCACTCCGAATGGAACTGGTACTTTCTACACAGATATTTTGCTTCCAGGAAATAGTTTAGCACCTCTATTAAATATTGTAGATGGAGCGGTGACTACTTTGGTAGGAGCAGTAGAAGGTTTGATTAATTTGAATCCTTTAGCTACAGTGAATCTTTCGGAAGTTTATGAACAACTTGCTTTATTGAATAATCTAAGTACACTGACTTCTGCTGAAGTAGAATTGCAGCTTCAAATGCAAGGGGATGAATACATCTACAGAGAGCTAGACGGTGCCTTGGAAACCGTGATACGAGAAAATTTAAGTAATATATTGAGCGGAATCAATAATGCAGTTCAAGCAATCGAGGCAACTTCAACTGGAGGGCTTCTTGGAGATGCAGCGGCCGGAACAATCAATACTGCTTTAGCAGTTACAGTCAAGCCAGCGTTCAATCTTACGTTTAATACCGCTTTGGCATTGGTGAATGTCGGTTCTTCTTTCCTTGGTAATCTTGCTGATGCAAGTATTTTGGGTGAAACGACTGTTACTATACCGACAACGATCCAAGATCCTACTTATGCAGACTTAACAAATGCAGGTGTCGACATGACTGTTCCTTATGAAGCAGGATTTATCGGTACCATTCTTAAATCAGACATTCTATCGATCTCTATTGCTTCGAATGTTGATGGCTATTCTCCAGTGTTTTATGCAGCTGAAGAAGTCACTGCTCCTTATAACGTAGAAGTTACAGGTAATTCTACTGATGGTTATGAGGTGACTGGGATGGCAGATCCCAATGCCACAGTTCGTATTTATGATGATGAAGGAAATATGATTGCAGAGGGACAAGCAGATGAAAATGGTAATTTTGCTATTCCAGTCTCGGCAGAAGATGTTGTGCCCTTAGAACAGATCCAATTGATTGCTTATGATGAAAATGGTGTAGCAAGTGCGCCAACAGCAGCAATTATTCCAGATGATGATGAAGGAGATGCTGATGCCGATGCCGATGCTGATGCCGATGCTGATGCGGACGCTGATGCGGACGCCGATGCCGATGCGGACGCTGATGCCGATGCGGACGCTGATGCCGATGCGGACGCTGATGCTGATGCCGACGCTGATGCTGATGCGGACGCTGATGCCGATGCGGACGCTGATGCCGATGCTGACGCCGATGCCGATGCGGACGCCGATGCTGACGCGGACGCTGATGCCGATGCTGATGCTGATGCGGACGCTGATGCGGATGCTGACGCTGATGCGGATGCGGACGCCGATGCCGATGCCGATGCGGACGCCGACGCCGATGCTGATGCCGATGCTGACGCTGATGCCGATGCCGATGCCGACGCTGATGCTGATGCTGATGCCGATGCTGATGCAGATGCCGATGCGGACGCTGATGCCGATGCGGATTCTGACGCTGATGCCGATGCCGATGCGGACGCCGATGCCGACGCTGATGCAGATGCCGATGCGGACGCTGATGCCGATGCCGATGCCGACGCGGATGCTAATCATCCAATGGGAGACATGCATTCTCATGATCAAGATTCAGTGCAGATGCCAATAAGACATGGTCATTCAAATACTCCAAAACCAAGTACTACAGGTGGATCTACACCGAAATCCTTGCCAAAAACTGCTGAGACACTTCATAGTTCACTTTCTTGGTTAGGAGCAGCTCTGTCTACACTATCTGGTTTAGGAATTTGGAAAATCAAAAAAAATAAAAAAACAGATAACAATAAATAATTAAGAAAGAAGCCGTTGCGGCAAGCAGTTCCGTATCTATGATTTTTTGATAAAAACGGATGTTCAGATTTTGTTTGCCGCAACTTCTTTTTAATATGAGGTGATTGAGTGCTAGTTAAGACAAAAGAAAGCTATTTGCCAGCAATCAAAGAAATGATAGAAACAATTGAAACAAATATATCAAAACAATTGATGATCGTCTCTACAGGAGATTTTACGAATAGAGGAAAGATCTTTGAATTCTACGGCAGTAATTTTGATACGATTTGGCGGAATTTTTTGACAGCATACCATGTCAATAAGCTGGATCAGGCGACTTATTTAAGAATTGATATTGTTATTGAAGAAGAAAAAAACAACTATGAGCAGTTTATACAGCACTTAAAAAAATCAGAAGAAATAATTACATTGATTTCAATGTAAGAATTGATGGGCTAAGAAAAAGAAGTTTCTTAAAAGAAGAACTGGTAGCAAATGCGATCATCAAACCTAGTAAAACACATAAAGTTGGGAAGAATCTTCCTGATTTAAGAATCGACGCTCAAAATTACCGCAGTTATGTGAAACGCAAGTATGGTCGTGAAGAGACAGATCTCAGCTACTTGGAGCGTTCTGCGTTCTATTACTTTAAAACAAAATCTTTTTATTTTGAAGGCGGTCATATTTATCCTTTGCAAGATTACGGTAATGGAAATTGCTTACGGGAAGTTTCATATGAAAATTTATCAGAAATAACAGATCTAGTGATCGAAAAAGGAAGTATATATCTACAAAACCAGCTAACTGCTACAGGAAAATTTATTTACGGATATTATCCTTGTTATAATCAACTGCTTAAAGGTTACAATTCCGTGAGACACTTTTCGTCTTTATATGCGCTAGCCGAAGCAGCAGAATACTTTTCGGATGAAAAAATGCTCTCAGAGGTTGAAAAGGGTTTAGATTGGGGGATTGAAAATCTGACTTCGGAGACTGACGGTTATTTTTTAATCAAGGATTATTTAAACACAGAGATCGAATATAAACTAGGAGCACAGGCTACAGCAATCTTAGCTTTTTCAAAATACATCGAACAAACAGGTGATGAACAATACGTTCCAATCCTAAATCGTCTGATAGAAACTGTTTCCGCTAAATTTTTAACAAATGAGCATCGAACGATTCATGTACTTAATGCACAACTAGAAACGAAAGAAAAATTTCGGATCATTTATTATGATGGTGAAATTTTATTCTCTTTGCTTCGAGCATATGAGATTTTAGGCAATAAAGAAGTTTTTGCTATATGTCAAGGTTTGATGGACCAGTTCGTAGCGAACGACTATCAAAAATATCATGATCATTGGTTAAGTTATGCGACCAATGAAATGCTGAAACATAGCCAGACAGAAGAATATTATCGCTTCGGTATAAAAAATGCGTTAGATAATATCGACTTTATTGATAAAAGAGATACTGCTTATCCTACGATGCTGGAATTGCTTGTCGCTGCTTCAAAAATGATGAGAAAATTGGAGTTCAGCACGTGGAGAAAAACGATTTTTGCTGAAGAAACTGACTTCTATAAGGTAAAAGAAAGAATAAATACAGTAATGAAAAAAAGGGTGAGACATGAGATTACTACTGGGGTCATGTTCCCTGAATTTGCTCAATTCTTCAAAGAACCAGAAACAATAAAATATGGCTTTTTTGCACGTCATGATCGTTTTCGTATGAGGATCGATGATGCAGAGCACTTTTTATCAGGATTGATTAACTATCGAATGTATGATCAAAAGAAGGAGTGAGAAGAATGGTTGGATTCATTCGCTTTGTTACATTAGCTGCATTTGGTGTTTTCTATTTAGGTCTTAAAATACGTCGGAAAAATGATCAAAAAAATAATCTGAAAGAATCAGATTTAAGTCAATATAAGAAAAATGAAGAAGGGTTGTATCCTTGGGAAGTGGATCAAGATGATTCTCCGAAAAGGATCGAACCGAATGCCTCCAGATATGTAAACCAGGCAAGGCCAAGAAGAGGCAGGTGGTAAGGCGTCTAGAAAAAAACAAGAAAAACAGGAGGAGAGTTATGACTTCGATACATTCATTATTAGTTGATATGGATGGCCATTATTTAAAGAAATATAGAGATTTAGATAGAAATATCCAAGATGTTGAATATTTCTCAGGCCACTTAAAACGAAACATGGATTATTCTGATACGATGTTTGTTTGTGTTTCGCCAGAAAGAAGGAGTTACGTCAATCGAAAGGTCGTGAAATGGCGAGATGGAAATGAACAAATCATCGGAAAAGAAAATTGGTTTGGGGTGATCGTTACTGAAAAACCAATCATGGATCCGTCAGTGACGACACCACAGTTCATCGTAGAAGATAGTTGGAAATTTTTATTGGAATTATCTGCGAAATTGCGTTCCTGTTTTGTAAATCCGGTTGTTGCGATTACCGGGTCAGCAGGGAAGACTTCTACGCGAATGATGATCACTCATTTGCTTCAAGAAGAGAAAGTTTTGGAAAACAGGGGAAATCACAACGTTCGGTTTGCTGTTCCTTTATACATGAGTAAATTACTTTCTAATCCTGATGTCTTGAATCTTGAAGTTTCTGTCAATGCTTTGAATTCATATGATACAGGGTCGATGTCTAATTTGATACAACAAGATATTGCTATTGTGACTTCAATTGGAGAAGCACATCTTAGTTCTTTAAAAAATACAAAAGGAGTAGCAGTGCATAAAGCAAAAATTTTCGAAGGCCTGAAACAAGATGGAATCGCCATCATCAATGGAGATATAGGAAAAGAAGAATTTTCAATTTTAGTAAGCGCTGCTGAGAAAAGAACCAGCAAAATAGTGGTCTATTCATTACATGATGCTTCAAGAGATGTTTTTGTGAAACAAATCTCACAAAAAAGAGAATATTGCGAAGTCCTAGTTTCTTTTTTCGGAGAAGATATTTTATTGAAACTTGCAGTTTCTTCAGAAGGGATGATCGCTAATTCATTGGCTGCGTTGATTGTAGCAAAAGAACTGAAAAAAGAGATCTCTCCATATATAAAAAAATTTGAGACATTCAAACCACTACCTAAGATATTGGAACGTACGATTTATACATCAGAAACAGGGACAGACTTCACCTTTATTGATGATACGCATAACGCTTCATTGCCTTCCATGAAAAATGCAATCAATTACTTTGATGGGATACAACCATTTTATAAAGGAAATAAAGTCTTGATACTTGGACAAATCGCTGATTTAGGCGATTCAACAAAGCAAATCCACCGCTTTGTACAAGAGGAGTTAAACCAATCGGCTGCCACGCATATTTATGGTTATGGGGAACATTTTAAATTGCTTTTTGAAGAAGGACAGAAAACAGATGATCGGCTTCAATGGTTCGATTCACTTCAGGAATTATGCAATGATCTGGAAACAAAACTAATAGAAGACAGTTTAGTTTTAGCAAAAGGATCAGTTACTGGAAGTGATTTTCATGAAATCGGCAAATATGTGCGTCAGATCGGAAACAAGCATAATATGAAAAGTCAGACTTTATAGAAGGTATTAGGGAAACGCCATGTTAGTCTGAACAGAGTAAAGAGGAATCGTTAAAATGACGGGAAAGGAGTGTGGCAGGTCGATGTCACACTCCTATTTTTGTGAAATACCTGGTTGTTCAATTTTTCTAGCAAAAAATGCATAAAAAAAGATAAAACGTTTATAAACTGCGTATATTCGGGCTTTCGAACTTTTTCGTGGTGTGGTATGATAGTTAAGAATTTTGAGAAAATTTTTAAAAGAATGGTTATTATACAAGAATTATTTTTTAAAGTTTTCTTATGATTAAAAAGTGAATTTGCTGATTGAACAGTTGTATGAGACAATATTTTAGAAAATGTGAGACAGAGGTGTACTATGAAGCAATGGCAAAAAGTTCTATTAACCTTATTAGGTATACTCGTTTTGCTGATAGCCGGATTATCAGCATACGGTATCAGATTTATGGGAGAAGCGAGCCAAACAGTAAACAAAATATCTAAAAACTCTAATCGAATATCTTCCAAACGTTCTGAGAAAGTAAGCATTGATGACAAAGAACCGTTTTCGGTTTTGCTATTAGGTTTAGATACCGGTGGATTAGGAAGAACAGAACAAGGGCGTTCTGATACGATGATGGTAGTAACAGTTAATCCGAAACAAAAAAAATCAACGATTATCAGTTTGGACCGAGATATTTATACGAATATCGTAGGGTATGGAACGGTAGATAAATTAAATCACGCCTATGCATTTGGTGGCGTCGAAATGGCCATGGATTCAATTGAACAACTGCTTGATATTCCTATTGATCATTATGTAACCATCAATTTGGACGGTATGGAAGATTTGATCAATGCGGTCGGCGGCATCAAAGTGAATAATAAAATCGACTTTACGTTGGATGGTGTCCATGTACCAGTAGGTGAACAAACATTGGATGGAGAAAAAGGATTAGCCTATTCCCGAATGCGACACGAAGATCCAGAAGGAGATATCGGGCGACAACGTCGTCAGCGGGAAGTAGTGACGAAAATCGTCAATAAAGTTTTAAGTTTAGATGGCGTAAGCAATTATAGAAAAATTTTAAAAGCAGTCGAAAACAATGTGACAACAGATTTGGATTGGGATGACATGCTTGATGTAGCAACGAATTACACGCCGGCGTTCGAAACGATTAAACAAGACCAGTTGCAAGGTGAAGGTCAAATGATCAATGATATCTACTATCAGATTTTAGGACAAAACGATCTCCTATCGATTCAAAATGAACTGAAGAAACAATTAAATATCAAAACCAGCGACACATTACCTAATTTGAAAAATGAGAATGCTTCAATGATGTTCTTTGATGATTCGGAAGGTGCCGATTCGACAACCGGTGATGGGTCGAATAGTGAAGGATACACTGATTATTCTTCCTATTCAGAAAACACCTATGATCAGTACCAAGATCCGAATACCTATTATCAGCAAACAGAAGATACAAGTCAGTACTATACACCAAGTCAAGATACTCAAAGTTATGATCCTTATGCTGGACAGGAACAAAATGGTTATGGTTATGACCAGAATAATGGGTATGGAACAACAAGTGGGTACTAGAAAAAAATAGTTTGGTTAATAAAGGGTGCCACCTAAATTAGACAAAAAAATCTAACTTAGGTGGCACTCTTTTTATGTGTTAAATATACTTTCTTAACAAGTTTTTAGTTTTTAGCACTTAGTTTAAAAAATAAATCGAATAATTCAGTAGAGTTGCGAATAGTACCCATAAATAATAAGGAATCATGAGCCACATGACTAGGCGATGATGCAGCCATAATTGATACATAAGCACTGACAAGAAAATAACCAAAAGTGTAATATCGATTGCTGCAACGAAGATATTTCTTAAATTAAAAAATAGAGCAGTCCATATGAAATTAAAAATGAACTGAATCACAAAAAGACCTACAAGGTTGTTTCGCTGTTTTTTGTTGTTGTGATTAAGCAACAAATAAAGAGAAATACCCATCAAAATATACAATAAGGTCCACATTGGTCCAAATATCCAACTAGGTGGTGCAAATGGCGGAAGTTGTAAAGAATAGTAATATTCTCCAGGATTTCCGCTAAGCAATCCTGATAAAAAGCCTAATATGACAATTCCTATAACACAAACCCAAAAACGAATATCTTTTATCATCTTCATTCTATTAACTCCTTTCTATAATAATATTTTACATGAAGAATCACAACAATACCTGTATTTAGTTTGTGAAGTAAGAATAATGGAGAAATATTGTTATTTAAAAAAGTTAAAAATTTGTTTATATGAATCATGAATTTGAAAAAGATCGTATTAAATAATTCTCATGTTTTTTACAATTCGTTATTTTCTTATTAACTTCTGTTACAATCTATATTGTAATCGATTACATAAAAGCTTGGCTGAAGTAAAAAATTATACATAGGAAGGTTGATAAATATGAAAAGAGGTTTACTCAAAGTACTTACTGGGGCGGCACTCAGCACGATGCTTTTTTCTCCTGCATTGCTGATTCAAGTACAAGAATCATCTGCAATCGAACAAACAGTAGTGACTAATCCCGATTTTGGAGTAGGACAAGGAATTGAGTGGCCAAAACAAGTAGTTGCTCCTTATGTGGATATAACTGCTTATTCTTCTGATGAAGAACTATCTAATAATGGGGCATTGAACTTAGCAGCTGTTGCTCAACAAACAGGACAGAAATTTTTTAAATTAGGTTTTTTACAGGCGAGAGGTATTAGAAATGGTCGAATTGATTGGGCTTGGGGTGGTTTTAATGGTCTAAGTGAGATTGATAATGACGAATGGCAGTATGAAGGAATCAAAAAATCTATCCGGGAATTACGGCAAAATGGCGGAGATGTAGCTGTTTCGTTTGGCGGACTGAATTCAGGAGCATTTTGGGAGGTCACTCAAAATCAAGCACTTTTATATGATGCCTATATGGAAGTTATTCAAGGCTATGGATTGACACGTGTAGACTATGATGTAGAAGCCGCTGCGATGGGATATGAAGCGAATTTGGCAAATGCAAAAGCGGTAAAGAAAGTTCAAGAAGCAACTGGTGTAGAAGTAACGTTGACCTTGCCAGTCATGGATACTGGCCTGATTTCGACCGGATTAGCAGTGTTACAAGCTTATCTGGAGGCAGGAGTGGATTTGACAAATATCAATCTAATGACAATGTGCTACGGAAGCAGTGTACCAGATTATGCCCAAGGGTCGCTTGATGCTGTGGATAATACAATGGTGCAGTTAAAAGAGTATTATCAAAGATTTATGGGAACGACTTTGACGACAGAACAAGCATATGCTAAATTAGGAACCACTCCATCAATCGGATTTGAAAGTGAAGCTCATCCATACTTTACAGCAACGATGTTTAATCGAGTTGTTCAGCATGCAAAAGAACGAAATATTGGAATGGTTTCCTACTGGTCAATGAATCGAGATTCAAAGGTCGATGGAGGACAAGGACAAGTCAACAACCGGTATGAATTTTTAAATGTGGCACAACGTTTTACAGATGACACACCTCTTCCAGAGGACAAAGAAAAACCAACTATTCCAGAGAATTTTAAAGCAGAATTGGTGACATCTAGGCGTGCTGCGCTAAGTTGGTCACCTGCGACAGATAATGATTCTATTGGAAAGTATAACCTTCGATTGATTGGAAACGAAGAAATAGTTGAAAGAAGTACAATAGATATCAAGTATACTTTTGAGAATTTAAAAGCGAATACAACTTATACAGTGGAACTTACAGCAGAAGACCGTTCTGGTAATATTTCGGATAAAACAACATTGACGTTTACAACATTAGCGGACAATGAAAGTGAATATCCAGTATGGGATCCTGAAAAAGTTTATGCGGCTGGCGATCGTGTTGTATACGAAGGCATCATCTATGAAGCTAAGTACTGGACTCAAAACAATAATCCAAGTGAATCTGGAGAATGGGGACCTTGGAGACAGATTTCTTGATTCATAGGTATATATGAAAAATAAATAAAAAATGTAAACAGGAGTTTTATTTAGCTCCTGTTTCTTTTTATTTCAATATAAAATTATAAAAGCATAATGTTTGTGTTAATATAATAAAGCGTTTACAATATGTTTATCAAATGAAGGAGGTTTCTACATTAAAAAGATTAGTACGTTATTGTTTATCGGGTTAGTTAGTTTAGGGTTGTTCGGTTTCAGCATTCCAGGTTTCGCACACGGTTATATTACTTCTCCTGGAAGTCGTGCATATCTAGGAACATCAGCAGCAGGAAATCTAAACCAAAATGTCGGAAGAGCACAATGGGAACCGCAAAGTATCGAAGCTACCAAAAATACATTCATTGATGGAAAAATCGCCAGTGCAGGAGTCAGCGGATTTGAACCTTTAGACGAACAGACATCTAACAGATGGTATAAAAATATGGTCAATCCAGGAACATTGAATATTACTTGGAATTTAACAGCGCAACATCGGACAAGTACTTGGGATTACTACATTACCAAGCCAAATTGGAACCCTGATCAACCTTTGAAATTTAGCGATTTTGAATTGATTACAAAAATAGACGATAAAGCAACCGTACCACCAAAAACAGTCAACCAAACAATTACACTTCCTCAAGACCGCAAAGGATACAATGTGATTTTAGCAGTATGGAATATCAGTGATACGACAAATGCATTCTATCAAGTGATTGACGTGAATATCCAATAATAATCAAAAGGGCTGTGACAAAAAACGTGTCACAACCCTTTTTTGAATAAGCAGTGTTCGCCTGCCAACTCCTCGGTCACAAGTGACAATAGTCACCAAACATGAAAAGCTGTTTTTTGAAATTGTTCCTTATGACTCGGAGCTGAACGGCAGGCTCACGCCTTCTCTCGTTTAATCAGCAAGTCTCGTCATCTTCACGACAACTTCACAACGTGCAGTCTGAGGAAACATATCAACAGACTGTAAATATTCAACATTGAACTTTTTACTTAAATGGACCAGATCTCTGGCAAGTGTAGAAACGTTACAGGAGATATAAACAAGTTTTTTTGGTGGAAATTTCAGTAACGATTGAATCAATGCGTTATCCAAACCCGTACGTGGCGGATCTACGATGATACCATCTGGCTGAAAACCTTCATTCAACCATTTAGGTAGAACTTGTTCGGCTGTACCGACTTCATATCGAGTATTGTGATACCCTAATCTTTCCGCATTTCTTTTTGCATCAGCGATTGCTTGAGGAACGGTATCCATTCCTCGGACTTCTTTGACCTTTTTTGCTACACTTAGACCAATCGTACCAACTCCGCAATAAGCATCTACGATTGTTTCATCAGGCTGGGCACCTAATGCTTTGATTCCTTCACCATAAAGCAGTTCGGTCTGCTGAGGATTCAACTGAAAGAAGGCGCGAGGAGAAAGATCGAAAGTCACTTCATTGATTTGTTCTTCAATGGTTTCTTTTCCCCATACGTGGATCGTTTCATCCCCCATTACGAGAGATGTTTTTTGTGCTTGGACATTTTGCATGATCGAAACAACTTCGGGCAGGCGTTCATTGATCTCGCGAATCATTGCGTTTTTTTGTGGGAATTTTTTACTGCGAGTAATAAAAACGACTTGCAGCTCTCCAGTTTTGACACCGATTCTGACCATGATCGTGCGGAAAATACCACTGTTTGTCCGTTCATCATAGATGGGTGCATCAAATTTATTCAATAGTTGAACAACAGTATTCATCACTTTTTGTGTTCGGGGTTCTTGTACCAAACAGTCTGTTATAGGAACTAACTGATGCGAGTTTGCTTCATATAAACCAGCTTCGGTCTTTTGCGTTTGTTTATTTTTTCGTAATTGAAATTGTGCTTTGTTTCTATAATGCCATGGATCATCCATCCCAATCGTCGGTAACAACTGGTAGGATCGAAAGCCTGCTGGTTTGAATTTTTCCAATGCTTGCAAGAGTAGATCCTTTTTAAAATCCAATTGTGCTTGATAGGCTAAGTGTTGTAATTGACAGCCACCGCATTCATAATAAACAGGACATGGCGCCACTACGCGATCTTTGCTTGGCTTTTTGACTTTTATTAATTCTCCTTCTGCATAACGAGGAGTTGCTTTCGTGATTTTGACTAGTACTTCTTCTTTTGGTAGTGCATACGGAACAAATATAATCAATCGTTTGAAATAACCAATTCCTTCGCCATTTATGCCTAAACGCTTGATTTTCAAAGGAATCGTTTGTCCATTTTTGACAATTGTTTCTGCCATAAGTATCTCCCTTTTTCTTTTTTCTGTGGTTTATTCTAACATATAATACCTGATTACGGGGATTTTCTATGGTATGATAGAGAATATATGTTCGAGGAGGATGTTTATGTTAACCGTTACGAGAATCAGTAAAGGCAAAGGCCCTTTCTATCGCGTAGATTTATCTGAAGGAGAAGCTTTACAAGTATCTGAAGATGTATTAGTACGCTATCGTTTGTTAAAAGGACGGGAATTAGACGAAGAAACTATCCAAGAGATCAAGAAGAGCAGTGGCGCTGATTTCGGATTTCAGCTAGCAATGAATTACTTAAGCTATCAGTTACGGTCGGAAAAAGAAATCCGAACATACTTAAAAGAAAAGGAAATCCTTCAAGAAGACCGAAATAAAATCGTAGCCCGATTAAAAGAATTGGATCTTGTCAATGATTTGGTCTATGGGGAAAGTTATGTGCGCACGAACATGCGCTTAAGTGACAAAGGTCCAAAAAAATTGTCACAGCAAATGCAGCAAAAAGGATTAAAACTAGAGATTATTGAACAGGCGCTCGCCCAGTATACAGTTGAAGACCAAGTTCAAAATGCACATCAAACAGCTGAAAAAACATTTGGAAAAAATCATGGGAAAAGCCAAAAAGAATTATTGCGGAAAATCCAACAAACTCTGATGACAAAAGGTTTTTCTCAAGAAGTGATCCAACAAGCGATGGCTGATCTTCCGCAAGAAGTAGACCAGGAAACAGAATATGATTATTTAGTCAAACAAGGGGATAAACTATGGCGAAGAAATTCAAGGTTTGAACCTAAAAAAAGAAACCTAAAAGTAAAACAAAGCTTATATCAAAAAGGATTTGATTTGGATATGATCCAGCGATTCATTACGGAAAAGGAAGAGGAAAGTGAATAAAGAATGGGAAAAATGGACAGACGAAGAAACAAAAGAATTTCAAGATCAGTTCATTCAATGGTATGAACAAGAAAAAAGAAACCTGCCATGG
Organism: Enterococcus sp. M-BR2; assembly: GCF_056612775.1. Lineage (NCBI taxonomy): Bacteria > Bacillati > Bacillota > Bacilli > Lactobacillales > Enterococcaceae > Enterococcus > Enterococcus sp. M-BR2. The sequence goes on along the minus strand of NZ_CM152743.1, from coordinate 1,308,116 downwards.
CGCTACAATCGGGATCCTTATCGTATCTGGATCTCTGAGATCATGCTCCAGCAGACCAGAGTAGATACAGTGATCGATTATTTTTATCGCTTCATGGAATGGTTTCCTACAATTGAAGAATTGGCAACTGCTCCAGAAGAAAAGCTTTTAAAAGCTTGGGAGGGGCTTGGCTATTACTCAAGAGCCCGAAACATCCAAGCAGCTGCTAAACAGATCATGTCTGAATTTGACGGAAAAATGCCGCAAACGCCTGAAGAAATCAGCTCATTGAAAGGAATAGGCCCCTATACGACAGGAGCGATAGCAAGTATAGCATTTGGACTTCCAGAACCTGCAGTTGACGGTAACGTGATGCGAGTAGTCAGCAGATTGTTTTGCATTGAAGCAGATATTGCCAAAGCTTCCAGCAGGAAAATCTTTGATGAAGCGATGCGGAAAATCATTGATGAAACGTATCCAGGTGAATTCAACCAAGCAATGATGGATCTAGGATCAGCTATCTGTACACCAACTTCTCCAAAGTGTGAAGCTTGTCCGATCCAAGCCTTTTGTTTAGCCAACAAACGAGGAATCCAAACGAGTTTTCCTGTAAAAACAAAAAAAGCAAAGCCAAAAAACGTTTATTATATCAGTGCGGCTCTTCAAAATCATTCGGGAGCGTATTATTTTGAAGAAAGAGATAGCCAAAAACTGCTAGCGAATATGTGGACATTTCCAATGGTGGAAGTGACACAAGAGGAGTACGAGCGATTGAAAAAAGAATGGGAAGCAAAACAGGAAGTCGATCTGTTTGATGATCTAGTAGCAGAAGACGGAAAAGAGCTTCCCTTCGAAAAGCAGGAACTTTTTATTTGGCAGACACGTCATTTAGGAGAGGTTACTCATGTTTTTAGTCATCTGAAATGGCATGTTCTCCTTTTTTACGGACGGGCAACCGAGGAAGCAGAACAGGAATTTACCGAGAACAAAACTTCGAAGTGGTTGAAGCCTGCTGCATTTGATTCGGTCGTTTTTCCGAAGGTACAAATGAAACTAGTGGAACAGTTGGAGAAAAATCGAAACAATAGGAATCCTTTCTAGGCAAAGCTCATTTTTATTGATATAATAATTATGATGTCGGTGTAATGAACACCCAAACACAAAGCACAAAATGCTGCTTAAGGAAGGGTTGCTATGGGAGTTCCAAAAGAAGGAGAGTTTGTGACGATCCAAAGTTACAAGCACGACGGCAGATTGCATCGAACGTGGCGAGATACCATGGTATTGAAAACAAGCGAACACTCTATGATCGGCGTGAATGATCACACATTAGTTACTGAATCTGACGGACGCCGATGGGTAACGCGCGAACCAGCGATTGTGTATTTTCATAAAAAATACTGGTTCAATGTAATAGCAATGATCAGAGAAAAGGGGGTTTCCTATTATTGTAATCTAGCTTCACCTTTTTTGCTGGACGATGAGGCCTTGAAATATATCGACTATGACTTGGATATCAAGGTGTTTCCTGACGGCGAGAAACGACTATTGGATGTCGATGAGTACGAGATGCACAGCAAAATGATGAATTACCCGAACGATATTGACTTCATCCTAAAAGAAAATGTGAAGATTCTGGTTGACTGGATCAATAATGGAGATGGCCCGTTCTCAGAAGGCTATATTGATATTTGGTATGACCGTTACAAGCAATTGTCGCGTAAGTAAACGCAAAAAAGAACAGTAAGCCAGTGAGAAATTTTTCTCAAAAGCTTGCTGTTTTTTTTTTGAAAAATTTTTTATAAAGTCTTTTTCATATAAATGTGAGGCATGCCAGCGTCTTCAAAAGGCTCACCGTAAGCTATGTAACCAAGCTTTTCGTAAAAAGCTTCCGCTGTAGACTGCGCTCCTAATAAAATCGTATTATAGCCTTGATTCTTAGCAAAGGTTTCTGCTTCTTCAATCAATAGTTTACCTAAGCCTTGGTGTCTGTATTCAGAAAGAATCGCCATTCGCTGTAATTTCATTTTTCTGTTTTCTAAAGGCAAAAGGCGTACAGTTCCTTGCGGTTCTTTTTTATCTGAGTACAGAACGAAATGGATGCAATGTGCTTCATCTTTATCTATTTCTCGAGACAAAGGGACACCTTGTTCGACTACAAAGACTTGATGTCTGATTCTTACAGCATCTAAGTAAATATTGCTCATTGTATCTTTTGTTTGTACAACTTTCATGGTCTAGCCACCTTCCTTTCGTATAGTATACTGGAAAATAAAATAAATAAAAAGTATGGAAAGTTTTCGAAAATAAAAAAAGAATAAAAGAATTTTTAGTGAATATAATATATACTAGGAAGAAAGAAAGGAGGAAATCTATTGTTTGAAAAACTTAGACAGTCTAAACTAATGTTTTGGTCGCTTGAATTATTGATCATAGCTGCACTGATCATGATTTCATCAGAAATAAATTTTATTTTTGAACCGATCGGGACATTTTTTTCCACGTTATTTGCACCCGTACTGATTGCAGGCTTTCTTTACTATTTGCTGAATCCTATCGTCAAGCTGCTGATGAAAGCAAAAATCAAAAGAATATGGGCTGTCGCAATTGTGCTGCTCCTTTTAGTTGCAGCAATTATTTGGATTTTACTTAGTGTCATTCCAAGTCTAGTACAGCAAATTTCCTCATTGGCATCTAGTATGCCTGATTTTATCAAACAGGTGGAAAGTTGGTTAAAAGAGGTAGCCGAATTGCCTGTGTTCAAGGAAGTTGATATCAATAAATATTTTGAACAATTAGATATTTCTTACGGGACGATCATCCAACAATTCCTTAGTGGCGTTTCCAACAGTTTAGGTTCGATCGTTGGAACGATTGCTTCGGCAACCGTAGTGATCATTACGGCACCCTTCATCTTGTTCTATATGTTGAAAGATGGCGAAAAACTAGTGCCAAACATCCAACAGTTTTTCCCGGAGAAAAGAAGAAATCAAATTGTGGAATTATTGGGACAGCTGAATAAAACATTAGCTAATTATATTAGTGGACAAGCAATTGAATGTCTATTCGTCGGCACTTTTACATTTTTAGGATATATGATCATCGGTGTAGATTATGCTTTCTTGTTTGGGGTCATTGCAGGATTGACCAACCTGATACCATATTTAGGACCTTATCTAGGGCTAGCACCTGCATTTTTAGTGACGATCTTCAACGATCCGATAAAAGCATTGCTTTGTTGTTTAGTTGTACTAATCGTCCAACAGTTAGATGGAAACATCATTTATCCGAATGTAATTGGGAAATCACTGAAGATCCATCCTTTAACGATCATTATCGTCCTTCTAGTAGCAGGAAACATTGCAGGATTGCTTGGTATCTTCTTAGGTGTTCCTTTTTATGCAATCTGCAAGACAATCATTTCCTATATAATCAAAATCATCAAGGAAGATAAACAAAATGAAAACAAGAAAAAAATTGCTACGACCTCGTAGATAGTTTTAGTACACTTGTTTTTATTGCAAAGAAAATTGCTTTGTGATACCATTTTAACGTGGCTATAGTGCCACGTTTTTTTCTATCGTAAACTAAAAATTAATTTTATAAGGAGAGAATGCGATTATGAATGCTGACCCTGAGAGTCAGTCGCTGTTAGCGCAGATTTTATTATTGATCGTTTTGACATTGATCAATGCTTTTTTAGCAGCTTCCGAAATTGCTGTTGTTTCGATCAATAAGAATCGAATCGAGCAAAAAGCTGATGAAGGAGATGTGAAATCTCAAAAGCTTTTAAAAATATTGCAGAATCCAAATAATTTCCTATCGACAATCCAAGTAGGAATCACTTTGGTCAACATTTTGTCCGGTGCGTCACTAGCAAATACTTTATCGGAACGGTTAGCTCCGGTATTAGGTGGCGGTACAGCGGCAAAAAATATTGCAAATATCATTGTGCTGGCTATTTTGACCTATGTATCGATTGTTTTTGGAGAATTGTACCCTAAACGTATTGCTTTAAATAAATCAGAAGAAGTCGCAAAGTTCACTTCAGGGCTGATACGCTTGATCGGCGTAGTAGCTAAGCCCTTTGTCTGGTTGCTTTCTGCTTCTACAAGTTTGTTGGCACGTATCACACCGATGACCTTTGATGATGAAGATTCAAAAATGACCAGAGATGAAATGCGTTATATGCTTGAAAACGAAGGCGTATTGAACAACGAAGAATTGGAAATGCTCCAAGGGGTTTTTTCTCTTGATACGAAAGTTGCTCGAGAAGTAATGGTCCCACGAACGGATGCATTTATGATTGATATCAATGACACTGTGGAAGAAAATGTGAATAAAGTTTTATCGGAAAACTATTCAAGAATTCCTGTCTATAATGAAGACAAAGATAAGGTAGTTGGAATCCTTCATACAAAGAATTTACTAAAAGCAGCCCATAAATTTGGCTTTGATCATTTAGATATCAAAAAAATCATGCAGGAGCCTTTATTCGTTCCTGAAACGGTCTTTATTGATGATCTATTATATGAAATGAAAAAGACACAGAATCAAATGGCTATTTTATTGGATGAATATGGCGGTGTCGTTGGTTTAGCAACATTAGAAGATCTTTTAGAAGAAATCGTCGGAGAAATCGATGATGAATCAGATGAAGTTGAGAATCTTTATGAAAAAATCGATGAACACGAATATATTATCCAAGGACGAATGCTGATTGATGAATTCAATGAAGCTTTTGACAGTGATTTGCATATGAGTGATGTAGACACAATGGCTGGTTATTTGATTACAGCATTAGGCATGATTCCGGATGAAGGCGAAAAGTTATCATTTGATGTCGATAATATTACGCTGGTTTCTGAAGAAATGGAAGGTTCTCGAATCCTTAAAATCCGTGTCATTTTTCATGATCCGGAAGAAACAGAAGCGGAACCTGAAGAAGAACGCAGATACTTCAGAAAAGAATTCGAAGATGACGAACCAAGAAGATAATTGGAAACTTGGTTATAAAAGAAAGACGTGTTGCTTGAATAAACAAGCAACATGTCTTTTCTTTAGTCAGCTGACAAAAATATTTGACTCTTATGATTTGGTGGCTTTTTCATTCGCTGAATCCATGCTATACTGATTCAGTTGTAGTAATTAACAGAAGTTGTGAAAAAGCTGTCTTGTATCAAGTAATAAAAACAGCTAAGCAAAAACAGCTTCTCTTGTTTTTGGGTTGGTGGGGATTATTACCAATGCAAGCTTTTAAACACTGTTTACTCGGAAAAAGGGACGGCGACACGGCTTTTGTCACAGCCCTATATGAAATTGTCTTTCCTTAAGAGAACAGACAATCTGTCTAGAAAAAGATAAATAATTGAATGGAAGAAATGGAGTTAGGTTATGAATAATCCAGAATTAAAGCAGCAAGTGGACAATCGCAGAACGTTTGCGATCATTTCCCATCCGGATGCGGGGAAAACAACGATTACAGAACAATTACTATTGTTTGGTGGAGCTATTCGTCAAGCCGGAACTGTAAAAGGAAAGAAAACAGGTAATTTTGCCAAATCAGACTGGATGGAAATCGAGAAACAACGTGGAATATCTGTCACTAGTTCTGTTATGCAGTTTGATTATCAAGGAAAACGAGTAAATATCTTGGACACTCCAGGACATGAAGATTTTTCTGAAGATACTTACCGTACTTTGATGGCTGTGGATAGTGCGGTCATGGTAATCGACAGTGCCAAAGGGATCGAAGCACAGACAAAGAAATTGTTTCAAGTGGTTAAAAAACGTGGCATCCCGATTTTTACTTTTATCAACAAACTAGATCGTGATGGTCGCGAACCATTAGAACTGTTAGAAGAATTAGAAGAGTTATTAGATATCGAGTCTTATCCAATGAATTGGCCAATTGGTATGGGAAAAGGTTTAGAAGGTCTTTATGATATTTACCATAATCGTGTAGAGTTTTATCGTCCGGAAAATTATCAAGGAGAACGTTTAGTAGAATTGGATGAAGATGGTCTGCTTCCTGATAATCATCCTTTAACTGAAAATTCCTTATATGAACAAGTCTTAGAAGAAGTAGAACTACTCAAAGAAGCTGGAGATGCATTTAATCAAGAAAAAATTGCTCGTGGCGATCAGACACCAGTATTTTTTGGTTCTGCATTAACTAATTTCGGTGTACAGACTTTTTTAGAAACTTTCGTTGAATTAGCACCAGCTCCTTATGGGCATAAAACACAAGATGATCAGATGGTAAGTCCTTATGAAGAAGAATTTTCTGGTTTCGTATTCAAGATACAAGCAAATATGAACCCAGCCCATCGTGACCGAATCGCTTTTGTCCGAATCTGTTCTGGAACATTCGAGCGAGGAATGGATGTCTGGTTAGAACGTACAAATAAAAAATTGAAATTAAGCAATGTTACGCAATTTATGGCAGATTCGAGAGAGAATGTAGAAAAGGCAGTAGCAGGTGATATTATTGGTGTATATGATACCGGTAATTATCAGATTGGGGATACATTGTTCGAAGGCAAACTAAAAGTTGCTTATGAAGAACTTCCTTCATTTACTCCAGAGCTGTTCATGAAAGTGACTGCTAAAAATGTTATGAAACAAAAATCCTTCCATAAAGGAATCTATCAATTGGTTCAAGAAGGAGCGATTCAGCTTTATAAAACATATCTAACAGAAGAATATATCATTGGGGCTGTTGGTCAGCTGCAATTCGAAGTATTCCAATATCGTATGTTAAATGAGTACAACGCAGAAGTCATCATGTCTCCGATGGGGCACAAAATTGCTCGCTGGATTGATCCGGAAGATTTAGATGAGAAGATGAGTTCAAGCCGTAATATCTTAGCGCGTGATCGTTTTGATCAGCCGTTATTCTTATTTGAGAACCAATTTGCGGAACGCTGGTTTGCGGATAAATATCCAGATGTCAAACTGAGAAGTTTGATGTAAAGAGGTTATAAAAAATTTGCGTTGCATCAAGTAATAAGGAAAGCCAAACAAAAACAGCTTCTCCTGTTTTGGATTTGGTTGAATACAGTTTACCAAGAAACCATGAGTCTGCCACTCAGTTTCAAGTGCAAATAAAAATTTTGAAAATACATTCTTATACTTTGTTGTTAGCCGTGACGGATTTTCCGTTACGGTTCTTTTTATCATTTAAAACTATAAAAAATGTCTAATCTAAAAAAATATAAAAATTACTTTGCGTACATACTATTAAAGAGAGGAGGGTTTGTGAAATGGAAACAGAATGGCAAAGGCGTCAAAGAAAAAAACAGAAAAAAGCAGAAATGTTGCGATTATGTCGATTGTTGGATGTAAAAGACTGGGACAAAAACGAGCAGATTGCACAAGAAGTGCAATCAATCATCCAGAAAGAAGAAAAAGTAAAAAATAAAGATACGAGTAGATCAAAAAATGAAAAGAGAAAGACACAAAAGAAGCGTAAAAAAATAAAGAGCCAGAAAGCAAAAGAAACAAATGAGGCGTGAATCGTCTCATTTGCTTCTTTAATTATGTTCAAAAGTTGATTAAACGGCTAACGTCGCATCTAATTCGTGTTTTGGAATAGAGATTTCAACAAGCCCGGCCAATTCGATTACTTTGATTTCATCCTCGTGGTAAACAGCATCTTTGATTTTATCCAAGAAATAATTTTTAGCTTCTTCGATTTCTTTCGGCTGGATTTTACGTTTATCATTGATTAACAAAATTTCATTATGTTCAGGGGCTTCAGTGTAGACAATAGTGGTATTTCCGGCTGTGTAGACTTTGACCAGATGGGCATCAGTGTTTTCAAGCTGGTTCAATACAAGACGGGAATGGCTGTTTGTTACATTTACCAATTTCATGGCGCTCACCTCTTTTATGTATTTTTAATTGCTTGTTTCTTTTATTATAATTTCTTTTTTATAAAATGAACAGTATTTTGACTTTTCTGAAAAAAGAGAGCGTGGGACAAAAGTAAAGAACACTTTTGTCCCACGCTCTAAACACGTATAAACAGCGGAAGCAGAAGCAACTCCTTCGGAAATAAGCTGAAATTCACAAAAATTTGAAAAGTAATTTTCGTGAATTCCTTCTTATTTCTTGGAGTTAAACGCTTCTGTCCCAGCCTCTATATACATACTAGGTTTACTCAGCCGTTTCTTCGGTTGATTCTTTTGCTAAACGTTCTGGTTTAGAAGTCACAATGATTTTTCCATCCTTATCCAATTTTGCTTTCAACTCATGAATAGAAGGGTGATCAAGGTAAAATTCAGCGATGCCATCTTCGATTTGTTCTTGGATTGTTCGTCGAAGGGGACGAGCACCCATGGATGGATCATAACCTAAGTCAACTAATTTTTCTTTGACATTCGTAGGAACTTCGATATGAAGTTGCTGTGCTGCCAGCATTTGATTGACATCGTCTAGCATCAGTGTAACGATGGTCATCAAGTTTTCTTTTGACAAAGCACTGAATTCGATGATTCCGTCAAAACGATTTAGAAACTCTGGTGTAAAGTAATTATTCAATTGATTCAATACCGAACGAGTAACACCTTCACGTGCCGCACCAAAGCCAACATTTGCTTCTACTTTACCAGTACCGGCATTACTTGTCATGATGATGATCGTATCTTTAAAGCTGACGGTTCTTCCTTGTGCGTCCGTCAATCGGCCATCATCTAAGATTTGCAAGAACATGTGCAAAACATCTGGATGAGCTTTTTCAACTTCATCTAATAAGACAAGACTGTAAGGATTTCTCCGAACTTTTTCTGTTAATTGACCAGCTTCTTCGTATCCAACATAACCTGGGGGAGAACCAATCAATTTAGAGACACTGTGTTTTTCCATATATTCAGACATATCGAAACGAATCATTGAATCTTGTGAACCGAATAATTCATAGGCAAGCTGTTTGGCAAGTTCTGTTTTACCTACACCGGTTGGTCCGACAAATAAGAAGGAGCCAATTGGACGATTCTGTTTGTTCAATCCAACACGATTTCGGCGAATCGCTTTCGCTACACGGTCTACAGCATTATCTTGACCAATGACATGAGCCTTCAAGTCATCTGCTAAGTTTTTCAATTGTGTCTGTTCTTTTTCTTTTAATTCGCCCACTGGAATACCTGTTCGTTGTTCAACGATTTTTTCCATATCTTTTTCGGTGATGACAGGTGTTTCTTCTTCGGTGAGTTGGCGTTCTTTCATTTTTTGAAGTTTGTTGATCTGGTCACGGTAATAAGCCGCTTTTTCGAAATCTTCTTCTCGAGAAGCTAAAACTTTTTGTTCTTCCGCTTCTTGTAGTTTTTTCTCGATTGTTTTAGGATCAACGATTTGAATTGTTAAGTTTTTCTTAGAACCTGTTTCATCTAGCAAATCGATGGCTTTATCCGGCAAGAAGCGATCTTGGACGTAACGATTGGATAAAGTTGCGGCTGCTTCGATGGCTTCATCAGTATATTTTACATGATGATAGTCTTCGTAACGTTTTTGCAGTCCTTTCAAGATACTGATTGTTTCTTCGACAGTTGGTTCATCTACTCGTACGGGTTGCATGCGACGCTCTAAGGCAGCATCTTTTTCGATGATGCGATACTCGTTTAAGGTAGTAGCACCAACCATCTGCAATTCTCCTCGAGCTAAAGCAGGTTTTAAAATATTACCAGCATCCATGTTTCCATCGCCTGCGGAACCAGCGCCGACGATTTCATGCACTTCATCTATAAATAGAATCACATTTTCTGCTTGACGAATTTCTTCAATCAATTTTTGCATCCGTTCTTCGAATTGACCTCGTATACCAGTACCTTGGACTAAGGATACGACATCTAAACGAATGACTTCTTTGTCCATTAATTTTTGTGGGACATCGCCATCTACGATTTTTTGTGCTAACCCTTCTACAACTGCTGTTTTACCAACACCAGGTTCACCAATCAAGACAGGGTTGTTCTTAGTTCGACGATTTAAAATTTCGATGACACGTTTGATTTCATCATCACGACCGATCACAGGGTCGATATCCCCTTGTCGAGCTTGTTCAGTGATGTTGATTCCGTATTCTCCCAATAAACCTTCTGTATTGCCTTGAGGTGGTTGTCCACCATTGAAGTTGTTGTTTCCACCAAATTGTGTTGGCGGTGTTTGCTCATAGTTTCCTTGCTGTTGCATTTGGCGAGACATGGAACGAAAAAGATCGTCCAAACTGCCAAATCCAAATGGATCATTTTGGGCCATATTAGTTAGACCTCCATTTTGCTGATTTTTGATTTTTTGATAACAGCTCTGACAATAATCAAGTTGTGTCCGCTGACCATTGACAGTGGCATACAAGTGAATCGTTGCCTCATTCTTGCCACAGTTTTGACAAAGCATGAATCATTCACGTCCTTTCACAAAAATGGGTACAACCATATTTTACATCTCGTTTTTCATGAGGTAAAAGAATAACCCCTATTTTTTTAGGGATTTATGAGGTAGAAAAGGTAAAATGCCTATTGACCATTCCTGACCTTTGATTCTTATTATACTAAAAATCGAAAGGGAAGCAAGTAATTCGTTTCATATAAAAACAAACAAGGTCAAAGGAAAGAATGATAAACGTCAGGAGAAAAGATAGCGACAAGAAAAAGAAAATAAACACGTTTGTTATAAAATGTGAAGAAAAGGATGAAAAAGAATCCGGAATAATTTGAATACTTTTATCTGAAATTGAATGAAAACTGTTGTATCTAACGAAAAAAAATGTTAATCTTTACAGATGAAAGGGTGACACTTGTTAGGATTCTCTGAATTACTAAAAAAGAAAACCCTCACATAAAAACAACACTCACTTAAAGGAGACCGATTAATATGGAAAAGAAAGAATTTCACGTAGTAGCAGAAACTGGGATCCACGCACGTCCAGCTACATTATTAGTACAAACAGCAAGCAAATTTAACTCTGATGTAAACTTAGAGTATAAAGGTAAATCAGTAAACTTGAAATCAATCATGGGCGTTATGTCTTTAGGTGTAGGTCAAGGTTCTGATGTTACTATCACTGCAGAAGGTGCTGACGAAGCTGACGCAATGGCAGCAATCGTTGAAACAATGAAGAAAGAAGGCTTATCTGAATAATGGTTGAAATGCTAAAAGGGATTGCCGCTAGTGACGGTGTTGCCGTTGCAAAAGCTTACCTGCTAGTTCAACCGGATTTAACATTCAGTAAGGCAACAGTAGAAGATACTGCAGCTGAAGAAGCTCGTTTGGATGCTGCATTAGCTAAATCTACTGAAGAATTGCAGCAAATTCGTGAAAAAGCAGCGCAAAGCTTAGGTGAAGCAGAAGCGCAAGTATTTGATGCCCATTTGATGGTTCTTTCAGATCCAGAAATGGTAGGTCAAATCAAGCAAAATATTAAAGACAACAGCGTAAATGCTGAATCAGCGCTAAAAGAAGTAACGGATATGTATATCGGTATGTTCGAAGCAATGGAAGATAATGCTTATATGCAAGAGCGTGCTGCAGATATTCGTGACGTTGCTAAACGTATTTTAGCGCACTTATTAGGCGTTACTTTACCAAATCCGTCAATGATCAACGAAGAAGTGGTCGTTGTTGCACATGACTTGACTCCAAGTGATACTGCACAATTAGATCGCAATTTTGTAAAAGCGTTTGTAACAGACATTGGTGGACGTACTTCACATTCTGCTATCATGGCACGTTCTTTAGAAATTCCAGCAATCGTTGGGACAAAAGAAATCACTGCTAAAGTCAAAGAAGGCGATATTTTGGCTGTCAACGGGATCGAAGGCGATGTAATCATCGATCCTACAGAGGAACAAAAAGCTGAATTTGAAAAAGCAGGTGCAGATTACGCAGCACAAAAAGCAGAATGGGAAAAACTAAAAAATGCAGAAACTGTCACAGCTGACGGCAAGCATTTTGAATTAGCTGCAAACATCGGAACACCAAAAGATCTAGTTGGTGTTCATAACAATGGTGGAGAAGCAGTTGGTCTGTACCGTACTGAATTCCTATATATGGATTCTCCGGACTTCCCAACAGAAGATGACCAATACGAAGCTTACAAAGCTGTATTAGAAGGTATGGAAGGAAAACCAGTTGTTGTTCGTACAATGGACATCGGCGGGGATAAAGAACTACCATATCTGCAATTACCTCATGAAATGAATCCATTCTTAGGATATCGTGCATTACGTATCAGTCTATCTGAACAAGGCGACGAAATGTTCCGCACACAAATGCGTGCATTACTTCGTGCATCTGTTCATGGTAACTTACGTATCATGTTCCCTATGGTAGCTACGCTCAAAGAATTCCGTGCAGCAAAAGCGATCTTTGAAGAAGAAAAACAAAAATTGATCAGTGAAGGCAAGGAAGTATCAGATACAATCCAAGTCGGCATCATGATTGAGATTCCAGCAGCAGCAGTCTTAGCAGACAAGTTTGCAAAAGAAGTGGATTTCTTCTCAGTAGGTACGAACGATTTAATTCAATACACAATGGCAGCAGACCGTATGAATGAACGTGTTTCTTACTTGTACCAACCATATAACCCATCAATCTTACGTTTAATCAAAAATGTAATTGATGCAGCACACGCTGAAGGAAAATGGGCAGGTATGTGTGGAGAAATGGCTGGAGATCAAACCGCTGTTCCGTTGCTAGTAGGTATGGGTCTAGATGAGTTCTCAATGAGCGCGACATCTATTCTTAAAACACGTAGTTTAATGAAACGCTTGGACACAGGGAAAATGGCTGAACTTGCTGATCGTGCATTGAAAGAATGCGATACGATGGAAGAAGTCGTTGAACTTGTTCATGAATATGTAAAATAAACAACGTATAAAAAAACTGGTGTAGCTTGTAAAAGAGCTACGCCAGCTTTTTTGTTTTCTGTTCTTTTTTAAGAAAACGTTTTTGTCAACAAGATTAGACAAAAATAGGGCTTAAGTTTGAGTGACAGTTTGGAGGCTATGTTATACTATATAAATGAAGGGGGACGTAAGGTGAAGGTATTATTATATTTTGAAAGTGAAAAGATGCTTGCAAAATCTGGAATCGGGCGTGCGCTTGATCATCAAAAACGTGCTCTGACGGAAGTCGGTATCTCTTATACACTAGACGACAAAGATGATTATGACATCCTGCACATCAATACATACGGAATCAATAGTCATAATATGGTCAATAAAGCCAGAAGAGAAGGTAAAAAAGTTGTCTATCATGCGCATTCAACAGAGGAAGACTTCCGAAATTCTTTTATCGGATCGAACAAGCTTTCTCCTATTGTAAAAAAATATCTGGTAGGATTGTACCAAAAAGCGGACTATTTGATCACGCCAACACCTTATTCAAAACAGTTGTTGGAAAGCTATGGTATCCGTGTACCGATTCAAGCTATTTCCAATGGGATCGACCTAGAGAAATATCGCCCTGATCCAATGAAAGAACAAAAGTTCAGAGAGTATTTCAAACTATCTCCGGATCAAAAAGTAATCATTTGTGTCGGTTTGTTTTTCGAACGTAAAGGAATCATTGATTTCGTAGAAATTGCTAAGAAGATGCCCGACTATACATTCATTTGGTTTGGTCATGTTCCGATGTACTCGATTCCTCGAAACATCCGGAAAATTGTAAAAGAAGACCATCCTGAGAATGTTCTGTTTCCTGGATATATACGAGGGGAAATCATCGAAGGAGCATATTCAGGTGCAGATCTATTCTTTTTTCCTTCCTATGAAGAGACGGAAGGAATCGTTGTTTTAGAAGCTTTAGCAAGCAAGCAAAATGTACTTGTTCGAGATATTCCAGTGTATAATGGCTGGTTAGAAGATAGCAAGAACTGCTATATGGGGAAGACAAACGAAGCGTTTATCCAACTGATTCAACAGATTACCAATGAAGAGCTACCGAGTTTGACACAAGCCGGTTATCAAACAGCAAAAGAACGAAGTATCAATAAAATCGGTGAAGAACTTAAAAACGTATATGAAAGTGTGCTGAATGAAAAAGTCTCTAGCAAATTAAAAAAAGTACATCAGACAAAGGACTAGTTTGGAGGCGAAAAACATGAAAATCGGCTTTTTTACCGATACCTACTTTCCGCAAGTCAGCGGAGTGGCTACATCGATCAAAACATTAAAACAAGAATTAGAAAAACATGGGCATGAAGTCTATATCTTTACGACAACCGATCCTAATGCGGACAAGTTGGAAAAAGATGTGATTCGAATGCCAAGTGTACCGTTTATTTCTTTCAAGGATCGAAGAGTTGTTGTTAGAGGCATGTGGTATGCTTATTTGGTTGCCAAAGAACTAGAATTAGATCTGATCCATACCCATACAGAATTCGGAGCAGGAATACTCGGGAAGATGGTAGCTAAGAAGTTGAAAATACCCCTGATCCATACTTACCATACGATGTATGAAGATTACCTTCATTATATCGGTAAAGGAAAAGTGATCAGGCAATCCCATGTAAAATACTTATCCAGATTATTTGCTAATCATACGACAGGTGTAGTCTGTCCAAGTGAACGTGTTATTGATACATTACGTAGCTATGGTGTAGTAGCACCGCTTCGTGTGATTCCTACTGGTATCGACATTGAGAAGTTCAAACGTTCTGATATCACTCAGGAGGATATCAACAAGTTAAGGGAGTCATTAGGACTTCAGGAAAATCATCTGATGATTCTTTCTTTAAGCAGGATTTCTTATGAGAAAAATATCCAAGCATTGGTTAATGGATTTCCTCAGGTTATCTCGGCTTACCCTAATGCCAGATTAGTTATTGTAGGAAAAGGTCCTTATGTAGAAGAGTTAGAGGAATTGATTTCCGAACTGCAGTTAGAAGAATTTGTGCAGTTTACAGGAGAAGTGGATAACAATGATGTAGCCCTTTATTATAAAGCGGCAGATTATTTTGTCAGTGCTTCTACTTCAGAGACACAGGGGCTTACTTATACCGAAGCGATGGCAGCCGGCACGCCTTGTGTCGTAGAAGGAAATGCTTATTTGAACCGATTGTTCGATCATCCTTCATTAGGAAAAACTTTTGAAACCGACGAAGACTTTGCACCCGCACTTATTGATTATATTTCCAGTGAAGTCCCTAGAAATCCAAAGGTTTTAGAAGCCAAACTTTATGACATTTCGTCTACTCATTTTGGCGAAGCAATGATCGAATTTTATCAAGATATGGTTGTTTACCATGAAGAAGAGATGCGAAGAAAAGAAGAAGAAGCTTCGATTGAACGAATCAAAATCAAATTAAATTCATTTAAAAGATAAAATTCAAACATTTTTTATAAAAAAATCCTTGTTTCTAGCGTATACTAGCATAGAAGCAAGGATTTTTGATTTTTAGGAGGTCGAAAGAATGAAACTAGGTTTTATCGGAACAGGCGTTATGGGAAGTGCTGTTGTACGCCATCTACTAGAAGCAGGTCACGAAGTCGCTGTTTATAATCGGACAAAAGCAAAAGCTGATCCTTTAGTAACAGAAGGAGCTGTCTGGGCGGATACACCAAAGGCTGTAGCAGAACAAAGTAATATTCTGTTTACAATGGTAGGTTATCCTAAAGATGTAGAAGAAATCTACTATGGAGAATCGGGGATTTTTTCTGCAGATGTCTCAGGACGTATTTTAGTTGATTTGACTACAAGTACACCAACTCTGGCAGAAAAAATTGCAAAAACAGCAAAAGAAAAAGGTGCAGATGCATTAGATGCACCGGTGTCAGGCGGTGACTTAGGAGCAAAGAATGGCACACTGACGATCATGGTGGGCGGAGAAGAATCGGTCTATGATCAAGTACTTCCTTTATTCAAGGAATTTGGTACGACATTTACATTGCATGGCTCTGCTGGGAAAGGTCAGCATACGAAAATGGCCAATCAAATCATGATTGCAGGCATGATGACAGGAATGACGGAAATGCTTGTCTATGCACAAAAAAACGGTCTCGCTTTAGAGAAAGTGATTGAGACACTTTCAGGCGGAAGTGCAGCTAACTGGTCTTTAAGTAATTATTCCCCACGTATCTTGAAAGAAGATTACACGCCTGGTTTTTTTGTCAAACATTTTATCAAAGATTTAAAGATTGCATTAGAAGAAGCAGAAAAAATGAACCTTGTCTTGCCAGCAACCATCCAAGCGTTGAAACTATACGAAGAGTTGGCAGATAAAGGTTTTGAGAATGACGGAACTCAAGCGTTGATCAAACTTTGGTGGCCTGAAGGGAAAATACCAGAAAAAAAATCATAAAAAACGAGTTTTTTTAGAGAAAATCAATGCAAGTAGGCTATGCTTTTGATACAATATAACAGAAATAAGAAAAGGAGGACCTCCGATGACACATTCACAATTAGTCGCAATCATAAAACGACTGGAGGCTATGGTCGAGTCAGCAGATAATGAACTGCAAGTTCGCCGTTTTGAAAAAGAAGGCGTAGAAAAGTGTACAGTAACTTATGATAAAGCGACCGATACATTTGAATTAACTGAAACAGATACTCATCAGCAATACGAATTCGATAATATCGATATCGTAGCGATGGAAATCTATGATTTAATCCAATAAATTTTAGGATAATTGACATTTGAAGTTGAAGATGCCTAAAAGAAGCCGAGAAGCAGCTAATTTAGTTGCTTTTCAGCTTCTTTTTTTATTTAATTGCTCCATTTCAATCTGTTCCTTTTCTAATTTTTTGCGGTAACTAATCAAAATTTGTACAGGATCGATTTCTTCTTTTGATAATTGGCGTTTCAAAGATAAATGAGCTTCTTTTTTTTCATAATAAAAGTCAGGTGGATTGTTCCCAGAAGTAATCATTGTTTCTGCAAGCTGTCCGTAACAAATAAGGTAGTGCTTTTTCTGACTATCGTCCGCTGCCAGTGGCATGCTGAATGTGAGGGATGGTGTTCTTAAAAACTGCTTTTGTTCTTGGATCCGTCTGATGAAATAAGTAACTAATTCGATATCTTTTTGAAGCATGCCAGCTTTTTCGAAATTCAGCTGATAGATGAAATGTTGTTGTCTCTTTTTCAAGTAAGTCAGTAGCTTTTTATTGCGACCCTGAAACAATCCTTGGATCTCCTTCTTTTTCTGTTCAAAAGTCATTTCCTGTAAGTCAGGAAGCTGGACTCGCAAAGCTAATAAGCTGATTTCAGACAACCAAGGCATTTGATACGTTTCTTCCATTATACGCAAAATAGACGGCATTTTTTTATAGAGACGAAAAGGCCCGTATGTTCGAGCCGTAGGAGTATCCGTTAATACAAATCCCTTATTGGAAATATGTACATAATTGTAGTTACTGAAATAATTCATTTGTCGGTTATAAAAAGGACGGTAATGTTGGATCAGTTGACACTCAAGCAACAAAGCATCTAATTCTGTATCTACTACGACAAAATCAAAATCTGTTATATGATGAATCATACGTAATGCTTTTTTTGAATGCTGCTTATTCTGATGAAAATAGCTGCTTACTCTATTTTTGAGCCGTTTTGCTTTACCAACATAGATGACCATCCCTTCTTGGTTTTTCATAAGATAGACACCCGGCAGCATGGGGAGATTTTTTATTTTTTCTTTTAACATAGGGTCTCCTTTCACGCTTTGAATAAAAAGACTATAACAAATTTTAAAATAATGGACAAGTTTTAGGTAATTGGAACATTCTATCAACAAGAAATACTTTGATAATCAAAATATGTCAGTGCAATAGTTTTTCTAATAAAATAAATAAAAAATGCTGATTTATCAGTTTTTTCAAATGAGTAAAATCTTAAAATAAACTCATATAACAAAAAAATGAACTTTTACGGTTGCATTTTGAAAAAAGTTAAGATATAGTTTGAACATCAAAAGATTTGATAATCAAACTAATTAGTGGACGGTGGAACATGGAACCAGATTTAAAAACAGTAAATGATTATCTTGTTAGTGTCTTCAATGATATTTTGACAATCGAAGAATCTGAGTTGAAAAAATCTCAATTCAAAGATCTGTCAATCACAGAGATGCACACGATCGAGGCAATCGGGATGTACAAGAAAAAAACAACTTCAGAAGTAGCCAAAGAACTATCAATTACTGTTGGGACCTTGACCACTGCTATTAACAAGTTAGTAAAAAAAGGCTATGTCGAACGTATCCGCAGTGAAGATGACCGTCGTGTTGTAAAGTTGGGACTAACGAAAAAAGGAAAGTTACTGTTTCGGGTCCATCAGCATTTTCATCGTGAAATGGTCAAGAACATCTTAGAAGGAATGGCTACGGAAGAACAGCATGCCTTGCTGGATGCACTGAAAAACTTGCATGACTTCTTGCAAGACTATAAGTGAGGATATTTAATGGAACAATTTGGAATGATTACTGCAACAGCCAGCGTCCTTCCTGAAAAGATCATTACGAATAATGATCTTTCCAAGATGATGGATACCTCGGATGAATGGATTTCATCAAGGACGGGTATTCGTGAACGAAGATGTGTAAAAAATCAGGAGACATCTGATTTATGCCTCTTAGTGGCGGAAAAAATGATGCAACAAAAAAATCTGAACCCTAAAGATTTGGATTTTATCTTAGTAGCAACAATGTCGCCCGATTACTCGACACCATCTGTAGCAGCACAAGTGCAAGGAAAATTGGGAGCAGCTAATGCTATTGCTTTCGATATCAGCGCGGCATGCTCAGGATTTGTTTATGCGTTAAGCATGGCTGAAAAAATGATCCGCTGCGGCTCAGCTAAAGGATTGGTAATTGGTGGTGAAACACTGTCTAAGCTAATCGATTGGTCTGATCGCACGACTGCTGTATTATTTGGTGATGGAGCAGGCGGGGTTCTCTTAGAAGCAAACCCACAAAAAAAATTGCTGAAAGAAAAATTAGCAACTGATGGTACCAGAAGTACCTCACTGACTGCTGGCTACCAGCAAAATAAAAACCCGTTCTATTCAGAAGATTCAGAAGGTTCGTATTATTTGCGAATGACCGGCAGAGATATTTTTGATTTCGCTGTTCGAGATGTTGCAAACAATATCCAAGAAGTCATGAAAGACACGCCAGTTGATTATCTGCTTTTGCATCAGGCAAATCTCAGGATCATTGAGAAAATCGCCCGAAAAGTAAAGATGCCGCAAGAAAAATTCCTGACCAATATGGATAAGTACGGGAATACCTCTGCTGCAAGTATCCCTATTTTATTGGATGAAGCAGTTTCTAGCGGAAAGATCACCTTGGGAAAACAACAGAAAGTAATATTTACAGGCTATGGCGGAGGTTTAACGTGGGGAAGTATTCTCATGGAGCTGTAAACTGTTAAATTATAAAAATAAAAAAGCAAACAATATCGGAGGAATATATTATTATGGTATTCGAAAAAATTCAAGAAATCATTGCAGAAGAATTAGGAAAAGAAACTGAAGAAATCAAATTGACTACTGACATCCAAGAAGACTTAGAAGCTGACAGCTTGGATTTATTCCAAATCATCAATGAAATTGAAGATGAGTTTGATGTAAAAATCGAAACAGAAGACGGAATCAAAACGGTTCAAGATTTAGTGACTTACGTAGAAAAACAAACTGCATAATCATTAAAATTAGGTTGGGGGCTGGGACATTTCCTGAAATAGGGATGTCTCGGCCTTTTTGAATAAGAAGAATCAAACATATATTCTGGATATATTGGAGAAAAACATGAAAACAGCATTCTTATTTAGTGGCCAAGGTGCACAATATCAAGGTATGGGAAAAGATTTATATGAAGAAGCCGTTGTAAAGCAGACATTTGATGAAGCAAGTGAGATTCTCGGCTACGATATGGCCGAACTCTGCTTTTCAGAAAATGAACGTTTGGATCAGACACAATATACACAGCCAGCTATTCTAACAGTCAGCATTGCGTATTATCGCTTATTGAAGGAGCATGGAATCATCCCAGATGCAGCTTTAGGACTGAGTTTAGGAGAATATTCGGCATTAGTAGCCAGTGATGCGTTATCCTTCACTGAAGCCGTTGCACTAGTAGCGAAGAGAGGCGTTTATATGACGGAAGCTGCCCCAGCTGGAAGCGGAAAAATGGTCGCAGTAATGAATGCGCCGATTGAGACGATTGAGGAAAGCTGTCATGAAGCAAGCAAGTACGGCATCGTGTCTCCTGCTAATTACAATACACCTCAGCAGATCGTGATTGGTGGCGAAGAAAAAGCCGTAGATGAAGCTGTTTTGCTCTTAAAAGAAAAAGGAATCAAAAGGATGATCCCACTAAATGTCAGTGGACCTTTCCATACAGCTATTTTAGCACCAGCATCAAAAAAACTGGCGAAGGATCTAAGTCATATTCAATTTTCTGACCCTTCTTTTCCAGTCATCAGCAACACAACAACGGAAATAATGAAGAAAGAGACGATTGCGGGACTACTCGAACAGCAAGTCATGCAACCCGTTCGTTTCTACGAGAGTATCCATAAATTAAAAACAATCGGTATCGAGCAAGTCATTGAAGTCGGTCCTGGAAAAGTATTAAGCGGATTTATGAAAAAAATTGATAAAACGATACCAGTTCTGCGTGTTGAAAATAAGCAGACATTTGATGAAACAATAGCAAAATTATAAGGAGGAAGGTTATGGATGTAAAAGGGAAAAATGTATTTATCACAGGTAGCACAAGAGGAATTGGCAAAGCGATGGCCTTAGCTTTTGCAAACGCTGGAGCAAATATTATTTTGAATGGGCGCGGAGAGATTCCAAAAGAAAAGATAGAAGAAATTGAAGCATTCGGTGTAAAATGCGTAGGAGTTTCCGGCGATATCTCTAATTATGAGAAAGCAGGACAAATGATCAAAGAAGCAGAAGAAAAGCTTGGATCGATCCATATCTTAGTAAACAATGCCGGAATCACAAATGACAAACTTGTGATGCGGATGGATGCAGAAGATTTCAAAAAATGTCTTGATATCAATTTGATCGGTACCTTCAATATGACGCAGCACGTTTTGAAAAAAATGATGAAGCAGCGAGAAGGGGCCATCATCAATCTCTCTAGCGTATCTGGATTGATTGGAAATATCGGACAAGCAAATTATGCAGCTAGCAAAGCTGGTGTCGTAGGATTGACAAAATCGGTTGCACGAGAAGCTGCGACTAGAGGTATCACATGCAACGCCATTGCACCAGGATTCATCACAACTGATATGACGGAAGTTTTAGCAGATAAAGTCAAAGAGCAAGCGGAAAAGCAAATTCCAATGCAACGTTTCGGACAAGTAGAAGATGTTGCACAAACAGCAGTTTTCTTAGCACAAAATCCATATATCACCGGCCAAGTCATCAATGTCGATGGCGGATTGGTCATGCACGGATAAGAAAAGGAGAGCAAATAAATGAATCGAGTGGTAATTACTGGCTATGGAGTCACTTCACCTATTGGAAATGACGCAGACAGCTTTTTGAATAGCTTGAAAGAAGGTACGAATGGCATCGCACCGATCACTAAATTTGATGCTTCAGAAACAGGGATCACCTTAGCGGGTGAAGTCAAAGATTTCCCTTACGATAAATATTTTATTAAAAAAGATAGCAAACGAATGGATATGTTTTCGATCTATGGGATCTACGCTGCTTTAGAAGCAATGGAGATAAGCGGTTTAGATAAAGAAAAAATGAATCAAGACCGGTTTGGTGTCATCATCGGATCAGGAATCGGTGGTCTTCCGACAATCGAAAATCAAGTTATCCGTCTGCATGAAAAAGGCGCAAAACGAGTTTCTCCAATGTTCGTGCCAATGGCGATTGCCAACATGGCAGCTGGAAATATTGCTTTACGAGTAGGCGCAAAAGGCATCTGTACAGCTATCGTAACAGCTTGTGCTAGCGGAACGAATTCAATCGGTGAAGCATTCCGTAACATCAAACATGGCTATTCAGATGTCATTCTTGCTGGAGGAACAGAAGCAACGATTTGTGAGATGGGGATTGCTGGATTTGCAGCTTTAACTGCACTTTCGGAATCAACTGATCCTAATCGTGGTTCGATCCCGTTTGATGAAAATCGAAATGGTTTTGTGATGGGTGAAGGAGCAGGTGTTCTAGTTCTTGAATCTTTAGAGCATGCACAGGCTCGCGGTGCCAAAATCTATGGAGAAATCGTTGGATACGGTGCAAATTGTGATGCTTACCATATGACAGCCCCTACTCCAGATGGTTCTGGTGCGTCTAAAGCAATGAAGCTTGCGATGGAAGAAGCTGGTATACAGCCGGAGCAAGTTGGATATATCAATGCGCACGGAACGAGTACGCCAGCTAATGACCAGGCAGAAGCAAAAGCAATCCAACTCGCACTAGGTGAAAATTTCAGAGATACTTATGTCAGCAGTACGAAATCAATGACTGGACATTTATTGGGAGCAGCCGGCGGGATCGAAGCATTAGCCACTCTGATGGCATTGGAACATCAATTTATCCCACCTACAATCAATGTAGAAAAACAAGATCCTGAGATTGATTTGACAGTTGTCAAAAACGAAAGCAAACCTGCAAGCTTTACTTATGCAATGAGCAATTCATTAGGGTTTGGCGGACATAATGCGGTTCTTTGTATGAAACGCTGGGAGGAATAATTTTGGATATCAATGAAATTAGAGAATTAGTTAGTCAATTTGATCAATCTTCGCTAACGGAATTTGACTTGCGTGAAGGTCAATTTGAATTGTACATGAATAAAAATAAAACAAGTCGAGGCATGAATATGGTTCAAACAAACGAAACGTTGCCAGTTTCGGAGCCAGTTAACGCCATGCCTGAAGAAGCAACAACTGTTCCAAAACCAACGAAGGAAAAAGAATCGGTAGTATTTGATGGAATCGAGGTTGTTTCGCCAATCGTGGGAATCGTTTATCTGCAACCGGCACCAGACAAACCAGTTTTCAAAAAAGTAGGTGATCAAGTTGCCAAAGGAGAAGTTATCTGCATTATTGAAGCGATGAAACTGATGAATGAGATAACTAGTGAGACCGACGGAGTAATCACAGAAATCCTTGTAGAGAACGAGTCAGTTGTTGAATATGGGCAGCCACTCTTTAGGATCCAGCCAAAATAAGCAAAGCAGGAAAGAGGGAAATAAATGAACATACAAGAAATCAAAGAAATTATTCCGCATCGTTATCCAATGCTTTTGATTGATCGAGTGGAAGAGATGGTTGAAGGAGAACGGATCATTGCTAAGAAAAATGTAACGATCAACGAGCCCTTTTTTCAAGGACATTTTCCAGAAGAACCTGTTATGCCAGGGGTACTGATTGTTGAAGCAATGGCGCAAGCAGGAGCAGTCGCATTACTTTCTCTTGAACAGTTCAAGGGTAAAACGGCTTACTTCGGCGGATTGGACAAAGCAAAATTCCGTAAGAAAGTTACACCGGGAGATACCTTATATCTTGAAGTTGAGATATTGAAAGTGAAAGCCTCAGCCGGAATAGGCAAAGGAATCGCTAAGGTTGACGGTAAAAAAGTAGCCGAAGCGGAATTAACCTTTATGATTGGATAGGTGAAATATGTTTTCTAAAGTCTTGATAGCTAACCGTGGCGAAATCGCTGTGCGTATCATTCGTGCATGCCGCGAATTAGGGATCCAAACCGTAGCGATATATTCAGAGGCAGATGCCGAAGCACTTCATACACAGCTAGCAGATGAAGCAATCTGTATTGGTCCGGCAAAAGCGGTTGATTCATATCTGAATGTTCAAGAAGTACTGAGCGCTGCAATCGTAACAAAAGCTGAAGCAATTCATCCAGGCTTTGGATTTTTATCTGAAAATAGCCGGTTTGCCTCCATGTGTGAAGAGTGCAATATCACATTTATTGGTCCTAAAAGCGCAACAATTGATGCAATGGGAAATAAAATCAATGCGCGTCAATTGATGCAAGAAGCAAATGTCCCGGTCATCCCAGGAAGTACTGGTGTATTATCTACTGTAGAAGAAGCATTGGAAATAGCAGACAGAATCGGCTATCCAGTGATGCTGAAAGCAGCTGCAGGTGGTGGCGGGAAAGGCATTCGAAAAGTTCAATCAAAAGAAGAACTTCCACAGCATTTTTCTTCAGCTCAGCAAGAAGCAGCAGCGGCATTTGGAAATGATGATATGTATTTGGAAAAAATCATTTATCCTGCTCGCCATATAGAAGTTCAGATTTTAGGTGATCATTTTGGCAATGTTATTCATTTAGGTGAACGAGATTGTTCTTTGCAACGTAATAATCAAAAAGTACTGGAAGAATCTCCTTCTGTAGTGATTTCACAATCAAAAAGAGAAGCACTAGGAGACGCTGCTGTTCGAGCAGCTAAAGCAGTCAATTATGAAAATGCCGGAACGATCGAGTTTCTGATGGATGAAGAAGGCGAATTTTATTTCATGGAGATGAATACTCGAATCCAAGTGGAACATCCCGTAACAGAAATGGTCACAGGAATCGATTTAGTAAAAAAACAGGTGGAGATAGCAGCCGGTGAGCCTTTGAATGTACGTCAAGAAGAAGTAGTATTCCAAGGACACGCCATCGAGTGCCGAATCAATGCAGAAAATCCCGCTTTTCATTTTGCTCCTTCACCAGGGAAAATCCAAAACTTGCTACTTCCAGCAGGTGGGATGGGGTTGCGGGTAGACAGTGCAGTTTATCCAGGCTATACGATCCCGCCATATTATGATTCAATGATTGCAAAAATTATTGTCCATGGAAATACACGTTTTGAAGCCTTGATGAAGATGCAGCGAGCCTTAAGTGAATTTATCACAGAAGGGATCATTACGAACGCAGAATTTCAGATGGATTTGATTAGTCATCCAGCAGTAATAGCAGGTGATTACAGCACAGCATTTTTACAAGAAGAATTTTTACCGAATTGGACACCAGAAACGGAGATAGGAGGCGCATAGATGGCTCTGTTTAAGAAAAAGAAATATATTCGGATCAATCCTAATAGAGAGAGCAAACCTGCTAACTCGCCATCTGTTCCCGATAACATGTGGGCGAAGTGTCCAAATTGTAAACATATCCTTTATACGAAAGACATCGGTGAAGAAAAAGTATGCCCCCATTGCGGATACGCTTTTCGAATCGGTGCATGGCAGCGTCTAGCTTTGATCATTGATGAAAAAAGTTTTGAAGAATGGGATACGGATCTTGTAACCGAAGATCCGCTAGCATTTCTTGAATATACGGAAAAAATAAAAAAAATGCAAGACAAAACGGGGCTTCATGAAGCAGTCCTCACTGGTAAAGCAACCATTCAGGGAATTCCCTTCATTATTGGAGTGATGGACCCCAATTTTATCATGGGAAGCATGGGCACGATTGTTGGAGAAAAAATCACTAGGTTATTCGAACGAGCAACAAAGGAAAAACTTCCAGTCGTTTTGTTCACGGCTTCTGGAGGCGCTCGGATGCAAGAAGGCATCTTTTCTCTGATGCAGATGGCGAAAATCTCTGCTGCTGTCAAACGACACAATAATGAAGGTCTTTTTTATCTAACTGTTTTGACAGACCCGACGACCGGAGGAGTAACTGCCAGTTTTGCAATGGAAGGTGATATCATTTTAGCAGAACCCCAAAGCTTGATTGGTTTTGCTGGAAGACGTGTCATTGAACAGACGATCAAGCAGGAACTTCCAGAAGATTTCCAAAAGGCCGAATTCTTATTGTCTCATGGTTTCGTCGATCAGATTGTTCCCCGCATGGAATTGAAGCAGAAAATCCATACGCTTCTTGAATTGCATACACAGAAAGGATGGATAGATCGTGGATAAAACAGCACATGATGTCGTTCAGTTAGCAAGAGCTAAAGAACGATGGACTAGCTTGGACTTTTTTGAAGAGATCTTCGATTCTTTCGAGGAATGCCATGGTGACCGTTTATTTGCAGATGACGAAGCGATTGTTGGTGGCATCGCTCGATTAGATGGCAAACCAGTAACAGTGATAGGTATTCAAAAAGGAAGGGATCTGCAGGAAAATATCCGCAGAAATTTTGGTTCTCCTCATCCTGAAGGCTATCGCAAAGCTTTACGACTGATGAAGCAAGCGGAAAAGTTCAATAGACCGGTGATTACATTGATCAATACAGCAGGTGCCTATTGCGGTATAGGAGCAGAAGAGCGTGGCGAGGGAGAAGCAATTGCCAAAAATCTGCTCGAAATGTCTGATTTAAAAGTACCAATCATCGCCGTCATCATTGGTGAAGGTGGAAGTGGCGGTGCCCTTGCTCTAGGTTTAGCGGATGAAGTCTGGATGTTAGAAGAAACGATCTATGCTGTGCTTTCCCCAGAAGGATTTGCTTCGATTTTGTGGAAAGACGGCAGTCGCGCTGCAGAAGCAGCCGAGTTGATGAAAATTACTGCACCAGAACTACGTGAGCTAGGGATCGTGGATCGAGTGATTCCTGAAACGTTCAACGGCGAGCAGTTGCCACGGCAAAAAGTCGCTCACATCATGAAAAAAGCGTTGATTGAAAAATTAACGGAACTTGTTCGATTCGACCACCATGAACTATTGGAAAAACGATACAAGAGGTTCCGACAATATTAGATGTTTAACAACTAAGCAAAGAGTAAAGAATGATTCTTGCTCGCTTAGTTGTTTTTTGTTTCTAAATTTTTCTGTGATCAATCTTTATTTTGGGTCATTTTGTAAAGAAATGCTTTTTCTGAAAGAGGGACGAGTATAGAGGTAGTTTTTTTTGCTGATATGCAGTATAATACGGGGTTGAGGAGTACTTTATGTGCTCCTTCATTTTTTGCAGATGAGGAGACAACATGTTTTCAAATTACAAACCAACATGGATGGTAGAAGCCATCTATCAGATTACACCTGCCCAATTAAAGAATCTAGGCATCAAAGCAGTATTGACAGATTTAGACAATACGTTGATTGCATGGAATAATCCAGATGGAACAGAAGAGTTGCTTACTTGGATTTTAGAAATGAAAAATGCAGGAATTCCTGTTGTTGTTGTTTCAAACAATAATTCAAAACGTGTCGCGCGAGCGATTGAAAAATTTAATCTTTTGTATGTTGCACGAGCAATGAAACCTTTAGCAAGAGGGATCAACATAGCAAAGAAACAATTGGATTTAGCAGATGATGAGATAGTAATGGTAGGCGATCAAATCATGACTGATATACGTGGAGCCAATCGTGCAGGGATACGTAGCATCCTTGTAAAACCCATTATCGCAACAGATAGTTGGAAGACACAATTTAATCGTTTTTGGGAAAAAAGAATTATGGCCTATCTATTAGCAAAATACCCTGATATGGGCTGGCGAGGTGGAATCGAATGACAGAAGAATTACAATGTATCGGCTGTGGTGCCGTTATACAAACAAGCAAACCCGGTGAATTAGGATACACGCCGCAAACGGCTTTGGAAAAAGGGTTAGCTTCCGGCGAAGTCTATTGTCAGCGTTGTTTCAGATTACGCCATTATAATGAGATCCAAGATGTCTCATTGACGGATGACGACTTTTTACGCTTACTGAATGAATTAGGGCAAAAAGATGCATTGATTGTCAATGTGGTGGATATTTTTGACTTCAATGGTTCGCTGATTCCAGGACTACACCGTTTTGTCGGCGATAATCCAGTACTTTTAGTGGGAAACAAAGTGGATATATTACCGAAATCATTGAAAAAACCTAAATTAACACAATGGATGAAGGAACGTGCTCACGAAGCAGGGATTCGTCCAGTAGATGTATTACTAACTAGTGCTAAGAAATCACATGAGATGACGGAACTATTAGAAAAAATTGAAGAATACCGCGATGGACGGGATGTTTATATCGTCGGAGTAACAAATGTAGGGAAATCAACGCTTATCAATCAAATCATCAAAAATACAGCGGGAGTACAAGATGTGATCACAACCTC
Source organism: Enterococcus sp. M-BR2 (assembly GCF_056612775.1). Lineage (NCBI taxonomy): Bacteria > Bacillati > Bacillota > Bacilli > Lactobacillales > Enterococcaceae > Enterococcus > Enterococcus sp. M-BR2. The sequence continues at coordinate 1,280,173 of NZ_CM152743.1, read as the reverse complement.
ACAGTTTCCCGGAACGACCTTGGATAAAATCGAGATTCCTTTAGATGATGGACATTTTTTGATTGATACACCGGGGATCATCCATCGTCATCAAATGGCGCATTACTTAGGTAAAAAAGATTTGCGGATCATTGCCCCGTTAAAAGAAATCAAACCTAAAGTTTATCAGCTGAATGAAGGGCAAACACTTTTCTTGGGTGGACTTGCAAGATTTGATTTTATCAGCGGCAATCGTGCTTCATTTATTGCTTATGTGTCAAATGATGTAAATATTCATCGAACGAAACTGGAAAAAGCAGACGAATTTTATCAAAAACATGTAGGTGGATTATTACAGCCTCCTCGTCCTGATGAAGTCGAGGCATTTCCGGAGCTTGTTCGTTTTGAGTTTTCTGTGAAAGAAAAAACAGACATCGTTTTTGCCGGTCTAGGCTGGATCACTGTAACAGCGCCAGCAGTAATTGCGGGCTGGGCGCCAAAGGGTGTAGATGTATTGAAACGCAAAGCATTGATTTAAGGAAGAAGGAAAATTATGAGTTTAAGAGGAAAACAAAAGCGTTTTTTACGTAGCAAAGCGCATCATCTTCAGCCGATTTTTCAAATCGGTAAAGGTGGAATTAATTCAGCAATGATCGTCCAAATTGAAGAAGCTTTAGAAAAAAGAGAACTGATCAAAGTATCTCTACTTCAAAATACAGATGAGGTTGCAGAAGAAGCAGCTCAAGTATTAGAAAAAGAAATCGACTGTGAAATCGTCCAAATCATTGGACGAGTGATCGTATTATACAAACCTTCTACAAAAGAAAAGTATCAAAGGTTATCAAATGAAGTAAAAGCAATATAAGGAGTGACCATGATGAATACGCAAGCTAAGACATTTGTTCATTCACAACTATTTCCTAAAGAAATGCCTCAATTCTTAGAGAAGAAAAAGCAAGTAGGGATCCTAGGTGGAACGTTCAATCCCGTTCACCTTGCTCATTTAGTGATGGCTGAACAAGCTGGCCGGAATTTAGGTCTTGACCGCGTATTTTTAATGCCTTCTTATCAGCCGCCTCATGTTGATGAGAAAGAGACGATTGATGCAAAACACCGACTCAACATGTTGGAATTAGCGGTGGAAGACAACCCTTTTTTGCAGATTGAAACGATTGAATTAGCTCGTGGTGGGAAAAGCTACACCTATGATACGATGAAGGAATTGACACAAAACAATCCGGATACAGATTATTACTTTATTATCGGCGGGGATATGGTAGAATATTTGCCAAAATGGTATAAAATTGATGAGTTGACTTCGATGGTCAATTTTGTGGGCATACGTCGACCAGGTTACACAACAGATACGCCATATCCTGTGATTTGGGTAGATGTACCTGAAATCGACATCAGTTCCACAAAAATACGTCAAAAGATCAAAGAAGGCTGTTCTATCCGCTATCTTGTTCCAGATAAAGTAATTGATTATATCCAAAATGAAGGGTTGTATGAAGATGGACTATAGTAATGAATATACTGCTTATTCTAGAGAAAACCTGATGCAAAAAATACAGATGAGAATGAGCGAACAACGTTTCAAGCATGTGCTTGGAGTAGAAGAAACAGCTGTTGCTCTTGCCAAAAAATACGGTGCTTCTCCTGAAAAAGCTAGTATCGCTGCATTGACACACGATTATGCGAAAGAACGACCAGATGAGGAGTTCAAAATGGTGATCGTAAGAGACGGTTTTGATCCAGAATTATTGAATTATAATAATGCTATCTGGCATGGGCTTGTTGGTGCTTCATTTGTAGAACGGGAATTAGGAATCACTGATTCAGAGATTCTTCACGCGATACGAGTGCATACGACTGGCGCTGCTAAAATGAGTCTCCTGGACAAAATCATTTATGTAGCAGATTATATTGAACCAGGTCGGGATTTTCCTGGGGTGCAAGATGCACGGACAATTGCATGGGTTGATCTAGATGAAGCAGTAGCATTTGAAACAAAACATACGCTATCCCATCTACTTGCACAAGAACAACAGATTTATCCAAAAACAATCGAAACATATAATTACTGGGTAGCAAAAAAATAAGCCACTCAATATTAGGAGGAAATCATCATAGATAGTAAAGAACAATTAAAAATTGCGGTTAAAGCAGCAGATTCAAAACGGGCAGAAGACATTATCGCTTTAGACGTTCGAAATGTTTCCTTGTTAGCAGATTATTTCATGATCTGTTCAGCAAATAGTGAACGTCAAATCAACGCAATTACAGAAGAAATCATTGATAAAGAAGAAGAAAACAAATATGAAGTAAAACGTATTGAAGGAAAAGAAGGCGGAAAATGGGTATTGATCGACCTTGGAGATTTGATCGTACATGTTTTCCATGCGCCAGAACGAAGCTTCTATAATTTGGAAAAACTATGGTCAGATGCGCCGTTAGTCGATCTTAATGAATGGTTGGATTAACATGGCTTATGAAACATTTGCTTTCATTTACGATGAAGTGATGGACGAAACGCTTTACCAGCAGTGGTTAGCTTTTTCGAAACGTCATTTGCAAGAAGACACAAAAAATATTTTGGAACTGGCGTGCGGTACTGGAGCATTAGCGGTTGCCTTTGCAAAAGATGGATATGAAGTGACAGGGTTAGACCTTTCAGAAGAGATGTTGATGATCGCAAGCCAGCGAGCATATGAAGAAGACGCATCGATCCAATTTGTAGAAGGCAATATGCTCGATTTATCAGAAATCGGTCAATATCAAGCAATTACTTGTTTTTCTGATTCGTTGTGCTACATGAAAAATAGACAAGAGGTACAGCAAGTTTTTGATGAAGTCTATCAAGCGTTAGAAGAAAATGGCCGATTTTTATTTGACGTGCACTCCACCTATCAAGTAGACGAGGTTTTTCCAGAATATAGCTATCATTATCAAGGGGATAATTTTGCTTTTTTGTGGGATAGCTATCCAGGAAGTGAGAAACACAGCATCGAACATTTTCTGACTTTTTTCGTTGAGGAACCAGAAGGATCTGGGCGATTTATCCGTGAAGATGAACTACATGAAGAGCGTACCTATCCATTGGAAAGTTATTTAAGAATGCTGGAAAACAGTGGGTTTTCGAAAGTCGAAGCATTTTCTGATTTTACAGACGAAGCAGCATCAGAGAAATCAAAGCGCTGGTTCTTCGTAGCATACAAAGACTAGCAATTTTGCCTGCTCGAGTTAACAAGAAAAAGAATAAATCTTCAACATAAATTATATATCCGAACGATATAGGCATTGCTCTTGCGGTGCAGCTTTTCTTCGCAGAAGTATTGTGTTTGCGAGAATAGTTTATATAGTTCGGGTATTTTTTCTGATTTTTGACTTTTCCTTACTTGTTTCTAGTGTTTTTTTATCGATAAACTATGAAGGAGGACGTACATGAAAAGCTGCGGGATTATCGTAGAATACAATCCATTTCACAATGGACATCGCTATCATGCTGAAATGGCACGAAAAACAACAGGAGCAGAGGTCGTCATTGCTGTAATGAGCGGGAATTTTTTGCAACGAGGCGAACCAGCTATCATCGATAAATGGCATCGTGCGAATGAAGCTTTGCAAAATGGTGTGGATTTAGTAGTAGAGCTTCCTGTCGAATGGGCGGTTCAGTCAGCTGATTATTTTGCCAAAGGTGCAGTGAAAATCTTGCAAGCATTGGACTGTGACAGTTTGTGTTTTGGAACAGAAGAAGAGACCTCGTTTGACTATGGTAGTTTCGGCCGATTTGTTCAACAGAATCAAGATAAGATAGAAGAGTCTTTTCACGAACTGTCTGATCAAACGTATAGTTATCCGCAAAAAATGACTGCAGTTTTTCGCAGTCTGTATCCCGATATTGCGCTTGATTTTTCTTCACCCAATCATATTTTAGGATTAAGTTATGCAAAAGAAAATGCTAAGTATATTCACCCTATGGAGTTACATCCGATCCAGCGTAAAAGTGCAGGCTATCATGAAAAAACAATCAAAGATCAAACAATAGCCAGTGCAACAGCCATTCGCCATGCGTTAGAAAAAGGAAAAAGGATCGCTGGACTTGTGCCATTTCAGACAGAAGAAGATCTTTCCACTTGTTCGTTACAGACTTGGGAATCCTATTGGCCGTATTTGCGTTATCGGTTGTTATCTTCTACTTTGATGGAATTGACAGATATCTATCAGATGACCGAAGGAATAGAAACTCGCATGAAGACAGCAGCTGCAACAGCTAACGGTTTTGCGGATTTTGTGTCAAAAGTAAAAACAAAGAGATATACATGGACGCGGATCCAACGATTATCTTGTTATGTCTTGCTGAATATCAAAAAGCAAGAGATTCCTATCCAACAAAATAAAAACTATCTTCGACTACTTGGATTTACCGATACTGGAAGAAGATTCTTAAAAGAAAAAAAAGAGATTTCTATTTATTCCCGAATCGGAAAAAAAGAGGCACAAGAAGCGGAACTGTTAGTTAGAAGTGATCAAATCTATCAATTGGGAGGCAATATTCCAGAACAGAATTTCGGACAAATCCCAATCCAAGTATAGACCTTTGACTGAAAATGAGAAGAATGAAGGAAGAAAGAAAAAAAGCTTCACAGAATCGTGATTCACAAGTATAATGGAACAGGACGTTTTTGCGTTATGAAACTATCAAATCAGAAAGCGAAGTGAAAATATGGGACGTAAATGGGCAAATATCGTAGCAAAGAAAACTGCTAAAGATGCTAATAATAGCCGGATTTATGCAAAATTTGGGATTGAAATCTACGCAGCAGCAAAATCAGGTGATCCTGATCCGCATGCAAACCAAAAACTACGTTTCGTCATTGATCGCGCTAAAACTTATAATGTACCAAAACATATTATTGACCGAGCAATCGAAAAAGCAAAAGGTGCAGGAGATGAAACATACTCTGAATTACGTTATGAAGGATTTGGACCAAGCGGCTCAATGGTGATCGTTGATACATTGACAAACAATGTGAATCGAACAGCAGCAGACGTACGAGCAGCATTTGGGAAAAATGGCGGGAACATGGGTGTTTCTGGAGCGGTTTCTTATATGTTTGACAATACAGCAATCTTTGCATTTGCAGGAGAAGACGCTGATGAGATCCTTGAATATCTAATGGAAAAAGACATCGACGTTCGTGACGTAATGGAAGAAGATGGACAAATCATCGTTTACGGTGAAGTAGCGGATTTCCATAGTATCCAAGAAGCATTAAAAGAAAAAGGAATCACTGATTTTTCAATTGCTGAGATCCAAATGATTCCTCAAACCGAAGTTACATTATCTTCAGAAGATCAAGAAACATTTGAAAAAATGATTGATGCGCTAGAAGATTTAGAAGATGTACAGCACGTGTTCCATAATGTGGCATTAGAAGACTAAGCAATCAGTTTTAACGAAAAGTATTCAGTCTTTTTCAAAAAGCAGGACAATCTCACTAACAGATTGTCTTGTTTTTTTGTGTGATTTATTTTCTATTCTAATTCAACCTGTGGTATGATGAGAGCATAAGTATCATATGAAATGATATGAAGTATGTGGAAGATGGACGGGGAAGAATATGGAAGCAAAAATCACTTTAGAACCTTTTGAACGTATCTTAAGCGGTTACCGCAAAGTAGAAGAGTTAGCAGTGAACGTAACTGATTGTTCAAAATTAGCGCAAAAATACGCAAGATTCGGCGTTGAAGGCTATCGATTAGGAAACTATGTCGGTACAGGGTATCTGAACCGTTATTTAGAGTGTATGGTGGACCGCGCACCAATGCTGATTTATAGACAAAAATATTTGATTCCGCTACTTTTTCGTCGTTCTGATTCAGCCTTTCGGTTATTTGAAGAAGAGTATCGGATGGAGGCTTTCTTTCTACTATTGGAGTGGAGCTTAAAGCATCATCCTGAAAAAATTCTCATCGAAAGAAATGAGAAGATAGATACGAAAAAAAATAAAGTGGTCGATAGTGCATACCTAGCATTTCGTGTATCAGAGATTTTGGATTGTGGGGGGTATCCAATCAGCAATTTCCAATCAATCGATCAGTTCATTGAATGGAACCGAATTTACCGATTGATCGACAATGGCGGCATCGGACGTCATAGCAAGGTATTTGACCCAGAATATCCAGAAAACATGGAAGAACTGAAAATGATTATTTCGCTTGTCAAATTAAAATATCCTGAAACAGATTTGGATTTATATATAGAATAAATGACCTTAAATGATGAAATTACTTTTTCTGCAATTATTACTGTAACTAAAAAGACAACTGCTAACATTGACGATAGCAGTTGTCTTTTTAGTTACAATACTTTTTTCTCATAAGATGAAATATCTATATTGTTTAACAAAGGACTTTCATTATTGGAGGTAAAAAGTGTCAATTCATGCATCGCACGTGTACACATGGTGTAAAGGATCAATTTGTCTTGTTGAGAAGAAAAATGATCTGCATCTACATCCCACAAGAAAACTCGGTCAAACTCCAGACCTTTTGCTAAAAAGGCCGGAAGTAAAATAATGGAACGCTTCATAAAATCACTCTCATTTAAAATCAGCTGGACTTGTTGTTTCAACTCGTCTGGCAGTTGAGCATAAAGAGTCTCGCATTCTTCTTGGGTTTTAGCAATGATTGCTGTACGCCAATACCGGGCTTTTCCCTGAGTCGTTCGAATGGTATTTGCTAACCAATTCAGTTTGTCATCATCAGTTGTTCCTTGGATGAGCAAAGGCAAATCGCCTTTTCTTGCTGTAGTCTCTACTTGATGTTCTTTTGCAATAAAGTGATTAGCAAAATCAGTGATTTCTTTTGTGGAGCGATAGCTTGTCGTTAATTGGAAACGGGTAACTTCACGGTCCACGAAAAGTTCTTCCAATGATCCCACAATCGTTTCATTTCCAAAGACATTTTGATTTAGATCTCCACAGAAAGTCAAATTTGCTTTTGGGAACAAGGCTTGCAACAATGCGACTTGTGATGGTGCGAAATCCTGCATTTCATCAATAAAGATATAGCGAGCTTTGTGTGTGACCGTCACCGGATATGTTCGGCGCATCAGTAAAAAGAATAGGACAGCATCCTCTTGGGGCAACTCTCTTTGACGCAAATGTGTACGAATAGTTGCTAAATGTTCTTGCCATCTGGTCTCGCTGATTTTATGCCGTGTCAGAAGAGAAAGTGGCACAGTTTGTAAAAAGTGGAGATATTGTTTCGTTATATTGACAAATTGATAATTCATGATTCCTCGATGAATTCGACGGAATCGTTTACGTACGATTTGGTTAGCCAGTTTTTTACGTAAGGAACGCTCCTTTTGTTCTGTATATTCAAGATTAGGATCTGTTGCGTATAGTTCTTGGAGCTGCTCTTCCGCGAGATCTTTGACCCATTGCTGACGTGTTTCATCTTTTTGCAGACCGCCTAATTTTTTCAGTAGTTTTGTTTGTAATAGAGAGAGTCTGTGATGCAAGGGAAGTTGTTCATTTGTTTCTTTATACCATTGGCGAATCGATTCCTTTGATAGGATCGTACGGCCATTTATTTTCATATCACGGAACAAGGGACCGTAGCTTGTGATGCTTTGGATATAGCGATCAATCTGATTCACTAAGGTCAATCCGCTTTTCATCACTTGTATCGGATCTTTTTCGCCTAGCAAAAAACCACTTTCCTGTTGCTGTTCGTCTACTAAAGAAAACTCTTGCAACAGCTGTGAAATATAATTTTTGAATGTTTGTGTAGGCACACCGCTTTCACCTAATGAAGGCAATACAGTCGAGATATAATCAGAAAACAAATGGTTTGGTGAAAATAGAAGCACGTTTTCTGCCTCTAGCCATTTGCGATTATGATACAACAGAAAAGCAATACGTTGAAGCAGAGCAGACGTTTTTCCGCTTCCGGCGATTCCTTCAATCAGCATCACTTTACTTGTTGTGTCCCGAATGATTGCATTTTGTGCTTTTTGTATCGTAGAGACGATATTTTTCATATGGTTGCTTGATGCTTCGTCCAATATCTCTAGCAAAAAGTCATCGTTGATTACTTCCGACGTATCTACCATAGATAAAATACGTCCTTCTTGGATTTTAAATTGTCGTTTCAACTGCAGATCGACATCTATTCTATCTGTTTCAGTTTCATAAAATGCGGGACCAATCTCACCTTCATAATAAAGGTTGGCAATTGGTGCGCGCCAGTCAATAACAATTGTTTCTTCTGCTAGATCTCTTAAAGAAGCGATACCTAGATACAATGTTTCTGTTTCACGGTCTTCTTTAAAATCGATACGGGCAAAGTAAGGACTATCTTTCATAACAGACAACGTTTGTAGGCGTTTTTGCTGCGCCTCAAGAGTATGATATTTTAAAAGCAATTCTTGCTCATGTTGACGATATTCAACAGCAGATTCATAAAAAGCTTCATTGGAACCAGCTCGAATCTTGTGATTAGCTGTGTCTTTTGTCGAATGATTCATTTCTTGAGTCAATTCTCGTTGTTTTGTATCCAGCATATTTTGTTCGATCTGGATTAGTTCGATCGTTTCATCCACGTGCGTTTGTTCTAGTTGTTTCTCATTCATCACATGTTTGCTCCTTCCGCCGTAAATAACGAATTAAAAGTATAGCACAGTTTTTCGAAAAAAGGTACTTTTTAACGGATGAATCGAAAAAAGTCCTCTTTGCTCGATAGATTCGTTTGTCGGACTGGCGACTATTGGAAACGCTGATAGTGATAGTTGTTTTCAATTAAGGCCTATTGTTTTAAAAAGTGTTAAGCAAGGACTATGCTTAAGAGAAAGAGAGGCAATTGAAGATGACTAACCTCTAAGTCACAAAAAAGAGGAGAAGAAACTATGACACATTTTAAAAAATTTTTACTTACTTTATTTATTGGCGGAGTAGCTTTGTTAAGTGAATTTGTTTTCCATCAGCCGGGACTTGCTTTTATGATTGTTGCATTTACTGGAGGGATTCTCGCCTTCTTGATGTTTTTGGAAATGATCAAAACATTGCGTTCAGGAAGATATGGTGTAGATATATTAGCGATTACCGCAATCCTTGCAACATTAGCCGTCAAAGAATATTGGGCTAGTTTGATGATATTGATCATGCTTACAGGTGGAGATAGTCTAGAAGATTACGCGAATAAACGAGCAGGTAAAGAATTGCAATCTTTATTAGACAACACCCCAAGAATCGCCCATCGATTCAAAGAAGGAAGATGGCAGGATATAGTAATTGATGAAATAAATGTGGATGATCAGCTGCTAGTCAAGCCTGGCGAGCTTGTACCAGTTGATGGTCGAGTGATCAAAGGAGAATCATCAGTCGATGAATCTTCTTTGACAGGAGAGTCTCGTCCAGAAACAAAGAAACCTGGAGATCAGATCATGTCTGGGTCTTTAAATGGAGACGGATCAATCCAAATGATTGCTGAAAAACGCGCTGCAGATAGCCAATATCAAATGATCATTAAATTAGTCGAAGAATCAAAAGAAAAACCTGCCCGATTCGTCCGTTTAGCTGATCGTTATGCGGTTCCCTTTACATTGATCGCATATTTGATTGGCGGTATTTCTTGGTGGTTCTCAAAAGATCCTTTGCGTTTTGCAGAAGTATTGGTCGTAGCATCGCCTTGTCCATTGATTTTAGCTGCGCCGATCGCTTTAGTTGCTGGGATGAGCCGTTCAAGTAAAAACGGGATTGTTGTTAAAACTGGAACAACGATTGAAAAGCTCGCACGTACAAAAACGATTGCTTTTGATAAAACAGGAACGCTTACCAAAGGAATATTAGAAGTAGAGGCGATTCAACCAGTCAATGGAATGAAAAAAGAAGAGCTACTTATGTATGCAGCAAGTGCAGAACAGGAATCTAGCCATATCTTAGCTCGTTCGTTAGTGAACAACGTGAAAAACAGCCAACTGTATCCTGTTAGTCAACTGAAAGAAGTGACAGGTCAAGGAATCCAAGCAGTAGTCAATAATCATGACGTAAAGATTGGACGCGCTTCTTTTGTTTCAGTGGAAGAAATCGAGACTTCTGAAACAGCAATCTATGTAGCCATTGATCAATCCTTTGCAGGAACCATCCTATTTTCGGATCAGATTCGCTCAGAAGCAGCAAGGACAATCAAAGAGCTAAGAAATCTTGGTGTGAAAAATTTGATGATGATTACCGGAGATGGATCAGCCATTGCTCAAGCGATTGCAGAGGAAGTCAAATTAGATTCTGTACATGCTCATTGCTTGCCTCAAGATAAACTGACCATTTTAGAACGTATCCCTAAAGATCAACGACCTGTGGCGATGATAGGAGACGGTGTGAATGACGCACCAGCACTTGCTGCTGCAGATATCGGCATTGCAATGGGCGCTCATGGTTCTACAGCTGCTAGTGAAAGTGCAGATGCGGTCATCTTGAAAGATGATCTTTTGCGTGTAGCAAAAGCAGTAGTGATCTCAAAAGATACGATGAGAATAGCGAAACAATCTGTACTGATTGGCATCTTTATTTGTATTTTTTTGATGTTAATAGCAAGTACGGGTCTGGTTCCTGCGTTATTCGGGGCTGTTTTGCAAGAAGTCGTGGATACGGTCTCTATCCTGAGTGCGCTGAGAGCAAAAAAAGACCCAGCCATTTTTCCGGATTCAGTACCCAAGACAAACATAGTATGATAGAATCGAGATGAAAAAAGAACGATCAGAAAGAGGAGAGAACATTATGCCATTCGTACATGTCGAATTAGTAGAAGGTCGCAGTCCGGAACAATTAGAAAATATGATGAAAGATATCACGGAAGCTGTTCATAAAAACACGCAAGCACCAAAAGAACACATCCATGTTATCATCAACGAGATGAAAAAAGGAACATACGGTGTAAATGGGGAATGGAAAAAATAAGTTTGGTTTCACACTTGATTTTTCTATTTATTAGTGGTTAAATAAACACATAATTGATTGATGAGAAAACCAACTGAATTTGAGAGTCTTCGATAAGAGAGGAAAAGCTAGGCTGAAACTTTTCCAGGAGAAAACCAAAGGATGACCACTTTCGAAACCCTTGTTGAAGCAAGGGCGGTCGGACCGTTACAACGTTTGAGGAACGCATGTGCGTTTGAACATTAGGTGGAACCACGAACTTTTCGTCCTAGTATCTCTTTTCAAGAGATGCTAGGATTTTTTGTTTTTCAGCTTGATGATCTGATCAATCAAAACATTTCAAGGAGGAAACTATTATGATAAAAATTACTTTTCCAGATGGTGCAGTCAAAGAATTTGAGGCTGGTACAACAACATTGGCCATCGCTGAAAGTATTTCAAAAAGCTTAGCAAAAAAAGCTTTAGCTGGTAAAGTGAACGGCAAACTTATTGATTTGACTCGTCCAATCGAGGAAGATGCAAGTATTGAGATCGTCACACCAGACCATGAAGATGCACTTGGATTAGTCCGACATTCAGCAGCTCATTTGATGGCTCAAGCAATGCGCCGCCTCTATCCAAATATCCACTTTGGTGTTGGGCCAGCTATTGATTCAGGGTTTTACTATGATACAGACAATGGACAAAATCAAGTAACTGCAGAAGATCTTCCCGCAATCGAAGCAGAGATGATGAAAATCGTCAAAGAAAATCTGCCAATCGAACGCCGTGTTCTTTCGAAACAAGAAGCATTAGAAATTTTTGCAAGTGACCCGTACAAAGTAGAACTGATTAGTGAATTGCCAGAAGAAGAAGTGATTACTGCCTATCAACAAGGTGAATTCATCGATTTGTGCCGTGGACCACATGTTCCGTCTACTGGTCGTATACAAGTATTCAAATTATTATCAGTGGCAGGTGCTTACTGGCGTGGAAACTCAAACAATCAAATGATGCAACGAGTTTACGGAACAGCCTTTTTTGATAAAAAAGCTTTGAAAGAATATATCCGTCTGCGTGAAGAAGCAAAAGAAAGAGATCATCGTAAACTAGGGAAAGAACTTGACTTGTTTATGGTTTCTCCAGAAGTTGGTTCTGGTTTGCCATTCTGGCTTCCAAAAGGGGCAACAATCCGACGCACGATCGAACGTTATATCGTAGACAAAGAAGTTAGTCTAGGTTACCAACATGTGTATACACCGATCATGGGAGATGTTGAGTTGTACAAAACATCTGGACACTGGGATCATTATCAAGAAGACATGTTCCCGCCAATGGATATGGGAGATGGCGAAATGCTTGTTCTTCGTCCAATGAACTGCCCTCATCACATGATGGTCTACAAAAACGCCATCCATTCTTACCGTGAATTACCAATTCGTATCGCTGAATTAGGAATGATGCACCGTTATGAAAAATCAGGTGCTTTGTCAGGTTTACAACGTGTACGAGAAATGACGTTGAACGATGGTCATACATTTGTTCGTCCTGACCAAATCAAAGATGAATTTAAGCGTACGCTTGAATTGATGGTCGCGGTATATGCTGACTTCAATATTACAGATTATCGTTTCCGCTTAAGCTACCGCGATCCAAACAATACAGATAAATATTTTGATGATGATGCAATGTGGGAAAAAGCCCAAGCAATGCTGAAAGCTGCTATGGATGAATTAGAGCTAGATTACTTTGAAGCAGAAGGGGAAGCAGCCTTTTACGGACCAAAATTAGATGTCCAAGTCAAAACAGCACTTGGGACAGAAGAAACATTGTCAACTATACAATTAGACTTCTTATTGCCGGAACGCTTTGATTTGACATATGTTGGAGAAGATGGAGAAAATACGCATCGTCCAGTGGTTATCCACCGCGGAATCGTTTCTACGATGGAACGTTTTGTCGCCTATTTGACAGAAGTATACAAAGGCGCTTTTCCAACATGGCTAGCACCAATACAAGCGACAATCATCCCTGTTTCTGTTGATGCACATGGCGATTATGCTTATGAAATCAAAGAACGCTTGCAAATGAAAGGTTTACGTGTAGAAGTCGATGACCGCAATGAAAAAATGGGCTATAAGATTCGTGCCTCTCAAACACAAAAAATTCCTTACCAATTAGTTGTCGGTGATAAAGAATTGGAAGATGCAACAGTGAATGTACGTCGTTACGGAAGCAAAGAAACAGCTGTAGAAGATTTGAATATCTTTATTGATGCTATGGAAGCAGAAGTCAAAAATTACAGCAGAGAAAACAAATAGATAAATCATCTATAAAAAAGCACTAAATAAAAAAACAATCCAAATAATAGAGAACAGATATTCCACAATCCCACAGATGGACAATAGAATTTGCGGGATTGATGGAATGAGCTATCCTATTGTGCGGATTGTTTTTTTGTTTTTTTATCCAGTACACGACCGTTAACAAGGAACTGATATGGTATACTTACATAGACGATTATTAAAAGGATGGAGGAACTTATGAGCGTAATTAGTCGTATTGAAAGTATGATGGAAGATTATTCTTCAGCAGAAAAAAAGTTGGCCAACTACATTATTGGAAATATTGAGAAGGTCCCCACAATGACAGCTAATGAATTAGCGGAGGCTTCAGGTTTGAGTGCGCCGACAGTTGTACGTTTTTCAAAAAAAATCGGGTTTCAAAGTTTGACGGACTTCAAAATCACGATTTCAACAGAATTACAGACTGGAATCGATGAAGGATTTAGCGATATCGAAGCAAATGAGTCCTTTTACTCTATCAAAAACAAACTTGGGAACAATGCGCAAGTAGCGATAAAAGAAACAGTAGATATTCTGGAAGAAGAAACGATCCAAAAAGTCGTAGAATGTTTGGAAACGGCTGAGTCTGTTTTTTTATATGGTGTGGGTGCCTCTTCTTTAGTGGTAGAAGACATTCTGCAAAAATGGTCTCGTGTCGGTAAGCCCATCATTTTTGAAAAAGATATCCATGTCTTGCTCCCACAACTTGTCAGCAATGAGAAGAAGAAAGTACTTTGGCTTGTTTCGAACTCAGGGAGAAGCGCAGATGTAGTTGCATTAGCTGAGCTAGCAAAAAATATGAATATCGAGATCATTGCGTTGACGCAATTTGGAAATAACCCACTTAGCAAGATAGCCGATGTACTCGTACAAACATCAAGACCAAAAGAAATCACCAATCGAAGTGCGGCAACCAATTCACTTTTGGCCCAATTCGCTACGATTGATATCATTTTTTATTTTTATATGGCTAAAAACGAATCACTTAGTGAAAAAGTGAAAAAAACAAGAGAAGCAATTCAAGACTATTTTATGGATTCAAAATAAAAAAACTAAATTTACCTTACTATTTTTGATATAAGTTTTTTTAGAATAACAACTTATAGTTTTCCACAAAGAAATGTTCTATTAAAGTGTTTCACGACTTTAGAAAGCATAATTTTCAAAAATAAGTTTAGTTTTTAATGAAAAAAATAGTTGGATATGCAACTTCAGAGGTTTGCTGTGAAACAAAAAGTTGATTTTATCTTGAAATTAGGTAAAGAATTTCTTGCTCCGCTCATTTTTTCTTTTTTATTAAGAAGTTTTTGGGTACAATGAAGCATGAATGTAAATAGGCGGAAGGATAGGAAATGATGAAAGATTTTATGAAAAAAATAGTAAATACTTCTTGGATAGAAAAAATAAGAAAAGGGGCACAAGAGCCTAAAAACAAAACGTTTCGCCGGTCGCATGTTCCTTTTCGCTTAAATTTTCTTTTTTTCATTATATTTACGTTATTTGTTGCGTTGATTGCTCGATTGGGCTATTTGCAGATCGTGAATGGTGAAGAGATGGAAGCGCGAGTGAAATCTACTTCTACGATTACAGTCCAAGAAAGTACCCCTCGTGGAATGATCTACGATTCCACAGGAAAAGCGTTAGTCACAAATAAAGCGAATCAGGCAATCACCTATACGAGGGGCACACAAGTGACGGCTAAAGATCTACTTGAAATCGCAACGAAGCTGAACTCGCTGATTGATGTGCCGGCAGATGAAAATCTGACAGATAGAGATAAAAAAGATTTTTGGCTGGCTGATCCGGAACATTTGAAGGAAGTCACAAAAAGACTTTCGGCAAAAGAAAAGCAATTAGGAAACAGCGAACAATACAGCGCGATGGTCAATAAAGTAACAGATGATGAGATCAACTTAAACGAGGAACAATTAAAGATCGCTACCATCTTTAAACGGATGAACAGTGCATATGAATTAAACACGGTCTATATCAAGAACTCTGGTGTTACTGACCAAGAATTAGCTGTTGTGGCGGAACGTGCTTCTGAGCTTCCAGGAGTTTCGACAGGCACAGACTGGACACGCGAATATAACGCAGCAGATTCACTGAAAAGTATTTTAGGTAGTGTGACGACTGAAAAACAAGGACTTCCGGCAGATGAAGCAGAGAAGTATTTAGCAAAAGGTTATTCTCGAAATGATCGTGTGGGACAAAGTTATTTGGAAAAACAATATGAAGATGTCCTACAAGGAACTAAAACCCAATATGAAGTTTCTCTTGATAATGAAGGCAATGTTTCGAATCAAAAAGAAATCTTCTCTGGGGAAAAAGGTTCTAATTTAATGTTATCGATGAATGCAGAATTCCAATCAAAAGTAGAAGAAATCTTAAAAAGAAATTATCAAACATTGATCAATAATGGTAAAGCACAGTACTCGCCTGGTGCTTATGCAGTAGCCATGAATCCTCAGACAGGAGAAGTGTTAGCCATGACTGGTTTCAGTCATGAGCAAGGTTCCAAGGAAATCACCGAGAATGCTTTGGGTACGATCACTAGCGCCTTTGCTCCAGGGTCTGTAGTCAAGGCTGGTACTTTGACAGCAGGTTGGGCAAGTAACGCGATCAGCGGGAATCAAGTGTTGATTGATGAACCGATTCGTCTACAAGGTGCTTCAGAAAAAAGCTCTGTCTTTAACCGAAACGGACAAGTTGCTCTTGATGCAGTCAAAGCATTGGAATTGTCTTCCAATACGTATATGATCAAAGTGGCATTAAAGATGCTAGGACTAGACTATACTCCTGGAATGGGACTACCTAGTTTAGACGAAGAAGCTAAAGCTTATCAACAATTGAGAGACTCTTTCAAAGAATTTGGTCTTGGTACAACGACTGGGATTGATTTGCCGAATGAATCTCCTGGGATTTCACGCTCTGTTGAGTATATGAAGAAGTTCAATGCGGATAATGGCAAAGAATGGTATACTCCTGGTAACTTTACCGATTTGGCATTTGGACAGTTTGACACATATACACCGATCCAATTAGCTCAATATGCTTCAACAGTCGCTAATGGCGGGAAACGAGTACAGCCTCACCTAGTCAAAGCAATCTATGGCAATGACGAAAATGGGAATTTAGGTGAAGTGAAAAAAGAAATTGGCACGACAGTAGAAAATACGGTCAATATATCTGCAGAAAATATGGCAATCCTCCGTGAAGGATTCCATCAGGTTGTTCATGGTACCGACCCTTACACAACAGCTAAACCATTAGCCAGTGCGAAAATGGACCTTTCTGCAAAAACAGGAACTGCAGAAACGGTTGCGGAAGGTCACCCAGATATTACGACAGTCAATAGTAATATCGTGGCATACGGACCAACAGACAATCCGGAAATCGCAATCAGTGTGGTCTTGCCGAACTTATTAGATGAACAAGACCACATGAACTTGACGATTGCTAAAGAAATAATGGACGCGTATTATGATATGTTCATGGCAAAATAAAAAAGAGGTCGTGAAAAAGCCACTTAGTTTCGAGTATGAAGAAAAATTTTGTGAAAATAGCTTCTCATATTTTTGCTTAAATTTGACTTCATACCGAGAAACTGGCTTTTGAACACTATTTATCAAGAGGGTGTGAAATCAGCACCCTGATCTGAGTATTAGAGAAACAAAATGGGAAAATAGATTTTCATATTTTGCTGTTTTTGAGCTAATACCGAAGGACAGCTGATTGAGCACCGTTTACTCGGCAAAAAAGGTTGTGACAAAAATTGTCACAACCTTTTTTAGTGGAATCTAATTCTCTATTGTAGTTTAAGTAATTTTTCCAGATAAACAGCTAAACCGTCTTCTTGATTGCTCAAAGGAGTGACATCATTTGCGATGCCTTTGAGCTGATCAGTACCATTAGCCATAGCCACTCCCCAGCCTGCATAATCCAGCAGCTCCAAATCGTTATGCTCATCACCAAAAGCAATCACGTCTTGTTGATCAATAGATAGGTAGTTAGCAATCTCTTGCACACCTTTTGCTTTTTGTATTCCTTTTGAAACAATCTCTAAGATCGCCGTAGGACCGCCCCACGTACGAACATCCACATAACTGCCAAATTGACGTGTTAATTCAGCAGATACAGCTTCTGCAAAACGCTTGTCTGTTCGGACAAGCAAAGATGTAGGATTTGTCGTCAGATTTTTAGGAGAAAGCAAGTTTTTTTCTCCAGGACGTGAAGAAGCAAAAATTTTTTCATCAAAGAAGTCAAAGCTGTCGATAAAAAAAGTATCCCGATTTTCAGCAGCGATAAAGTCTAAATTCAATTGTTTTTTTTGCGATAAGATTTCAAAAGCAATTTCACGATTAATCAATGTTTCTCTTTCGCCATCCCAATGTTGATTAGGGATATGCACCAGTGCGCCGTTAAAATTAACCATCGGTGTTGTTAACTCTAATTGTTGGTAAAATTGATGGCTCATTCGAAATGGGCGTCCAGTAGCGATACTGACATGATGACCAGCATTGATTGCTTTTTTCAGGGTTTCTTTTGTTTTAGAGGTAATCATCGAATCTTGATTGAGGGTGGTTCCGTCCAGATCGATGGCAATTAATTTTTTATTCAATAAAGGTCCTTCCTTCCTCAACTAGCATTTGTTTTAGTCTAGCATATTTTAGTTAATTAACAAGAGGAATCAGTTATTCCTAACAAAAAATACAGTTATGGCTATGTAAATAAATGAATACGAGTTAAACACGAACATTAAGTATTGTTTTCGGTTTTTTTGTTAAAAAAACGTTGAAAAACGAATGAAACGTCTATATAATTTGAAATTGTTCGATGGATTTGCCATATTTTGCATATTTTTTATTATTATAGTTTTCCATCAGAAAAAAATTCAGGGAGTGGAACTTTTTATGGAAAAGTTTTTCGGTTTAAAGAAAAACAATACAAATGTATCAACTGAAATAATGGCGGGAGTAACGACATTCTTTGCCATGAGCTATATCTTATTCGTAAATCCGACGATTTTATCAGCATCAGGTATGCCGTTCCAAGCAGTATTTCTAGCCACAATCATTGCATCAATCATTGGTACGCTAGTCATGGGATTGTTCGCGAATGTACCATATGCTCAGGCACCTGGTATGGGATTGAACGCATTTTTCACTTTTACGGTCGTTTTCGGGCTTGGCTATTCTTGGCAACAAGCCTTGGCAATGGTTTTTATTTGCGGATTAATCAATATTTTTATTACTGTTACAAATATCCGAAAGATGATCATTCGGGCGATTCCTGAAAGTCTTCAACATGCGATTGGTGGCGGGATCGGTATTTTCGTTGCGTATGTCGGGATCAAAAATGCAGGATTTTTATCTTTTTCAGCAGACCAATCTGCTATTTCGAGTTCTGTCGTTGAAGGTGGAAAAGCAACAAATGTTACGATAAATGGCGGAATCGTTCCCGCGTTAGCCAACTTTGACAACGCACCTATCTTGTTAGCTGTGATTGGTTTGGTACTGACAGCCATTTTAGTTGTAAAAAACGTCCGTGGTGCTATTCTTATCGGTATCGTAGCGACCACAGTCCTTGGGATTTTTATGGGTGTTGTTGATTTAAGTTCCATTGATTGGCAAACGAATTCGTTAGGCAATTCATTTAAAGAATTAGGAACAACGTTCGGTGCAGCATTTGGTTCTGAAGGAATGCAATCTTTATTCAGTGATTCTTCCAAGATCCCTCAAGTATTGATGACGATCATCGCATTCAGTTTATCTGATACATTTGATACAATCGGAACATTTATCGGTACAGGACGCCGCACAGGTATTTTCTCAAAAGAGGACGAGATTGCATTGGAAGATGGTCGCGGGTTCAAAACAAAAATGGATAAAGCGCTATTTGCCGATGCAATCGCTACTTCCGTAGGTGCTATCTTTGGTACATCAAATACAACAACTTATGTCGAATCTGCAGCTGGAATCGGGGCCGGCGGACGTACTGGTTTGACTTCAGTAGTAGTGGCAGTGCTATTCGCATTAAGTAGTCTGTTCTCCCCGCTGATCGCCATTGTACCAAATCAAGCAACTGCGCCAGCACTGATTTTGGTCGGAGTAATGATGATGGCTTCTTTCGCAGACATCAAATGGCTAGATATGGAAGAAGCTTTACCAGCCTTCTTTGCATCGATCTTTATGGGATTGTGCTATAGCATTTCTTATGGGATTGCAGCAGGATTTATTTTCTATACAATTGTCAAAGTAATCAAAGGAAAATTCAATGAAGTTTCTGTTGCTTTGTGGATTGTTGATATTTTATTCATCATCAACTTCATCATTCTAGCAACGATTTAAATAAAGAGAAGGGATTGGAACAGCATTTTTTCCGGTCTCTTTTTTTTTACATAAAAAGAACGTTACATATAAAATAATCTTTGCGGGATTTTTCTCTTTTTACTGGCGAGATCGTTGCTTGTTTATTCGAAAATAGGTATGATAAAAGAGACGAAAGAGGGATGATAGATGAAGATTAATTGGAGAAAAAATTTAGTGATTGCATGGATTGGCTGTTTTTTCACTGGTGCAAGTATTAGTTTAGTTATGCCATTCATACCAGTTTATGTTGAGCAACTAGGAACACCAAAAGATCAAATCGAATTGTTTTCGGGACTAGCAATCTCTGTTACTGCTTTTGCATCTGCCGTGGTTGCACCAATCTGGGGAAATCTAGCTGATCGAAAAGGTCGAAAACTCATGATGATCCGTGCAGCAGCTGGGATGACGTTGACGATGGGTTCTTTAGCTTTTGTGCCGAACGCGTATTGGCTTTTGATCATGCGTTTTTGGAACGGGATTTTGTCTGGGTATATTCCAAATGCAACAGCAATGATTGCTTCACAAGCGCCTAGAGAAAAGAGCGGATGGGCATTAGGAACATTATCCACCGGAGCGATTGCGGGAAATCTGATCGGACCTTCTATGGGCGGTGCATTGGCTCAGTGGTTTGGTATGGAAAATGTATTCTTGATCACAGGGGCTTTGTTGATGATCACAACGGTGTTGACCATCTTCTTAGTCAAAGAAGATTTCCATCCAATCGAGAAAAAAGATCTGATAAGCACCAAAGAAATTTTTTCAAAAATGGATCATCTCTCTATTTTGATTGGTCTCTTCATCACGACCTTGATTTTACAGATAGGGATCACTACGATCAGCCCTATTTTGACCTTATATATTCGTGAATTGAGCGGAAATACAGAAAATATCCTGTTTGTCAGCGGCTTGATTGTTTCGATAGCTGGTGTTTCCGCAGTCTTTTCTTCACCAAAACTAGGAAAACTAGGGGATAAGATTGGGAATCAAAAAGTTTTAATTGGCGGACTCATCTTATCATTTTGCTGTTATTTGCCCATGGCGTTTGTCACGACACCACTCCAATTAGGTATACTTCGTTTTATTTTAGGTTTTTCAACTGGTGCTTTGATGCCTTCTGTCAATACACTGATCAGTAAAATCACGCCACAAGAAGGGGTTAGCCGAATCTATAGCTATAATCAGATGTTCAGTAACTTTGGACAGGTTCTAGGACCCATGTTGGGGTCGACAGTTGCGCATGCTTATAATTACAGTGCTGTTTTTATTGTGACAAGTTTATTCGTCCTGTCAAATATTCTTCTTTCTCTATTCAATTTTCGTAAAGTTCTTCGCAGTAGATTATAATAGTGGTGAAAATTGGAAATAAAAAAGAGCTTGAGATATCTCAAGCTCTTGGCTGGTTTTTTACGAATGGGCAGAGGTTTCTTTTCTTGGCGCAACTGCACCAATCAAAAGGATAATGACACCCGCAATTAATGAAATGATTGTTGTCAAAGTAAAATCATATGTTCCGCTTGTTAATGCAGCACCAATATAACCGACTACTTGACCTAGAACGACAGCCCAGAATAATGTAACGATATATCGCATAAAGAACACCTCTTTTCTATCTTAATTTTACCAGATTTTCTTTGAATGTAAAGAAACGAGACTAAATCTCAATAAAATTCGAGTTCTTGTGAAAGAACTCATTTCTATAGACTAGAAGCAAGCAAATGAAGCAGAACAATTAACTTCAGCACTTGTTATTTAATGAAAGTAAAAGGATCATACCTTTTAACGCTAGTGAATTTTAACGAAAAAAAAGGCGGAATGCAAGATGTTTTTCCCACAACTTTATACAATTACTTCTTATTCTCTTTTACAAAGTACGATCCGTATTCGAGAATATGTACAAGAAGCAAAAAAACAAGGCTACACTTCATTAGCCATAACGGATAAAGATGTCTTATACGGTGCACCTGAATTCTATCGTATTTGTGTAGAAGAAGAAATACAGCCAATCATTGGATTACATCTTAGTTATACTTATGAAGAAAAAAATTATGGTTTGCTTGCGTACGCAAAAGATGAGACAGGTTATCAGCAACTGATGAAACTTTCCAGTCGAAAAATTATCCAAGAAAAAATGGCACTTGATGATATGATAGAAACCGACCATCTAGTGTTTGTCGTTCCGGCAACTCATTCTGTTTCTGAGGCTTTCAATAAAGAGGAACATTTTTTCAGTCATTGGCAGTTTTTACTTGAAAATGTTTTTACTAAAGATTTTTATATCGGCTTGTCAGAAAACACGCCTAATCAATTGCCTGAATGGTATCAGTATGTGACAAAAGAAAATTATCCGCTTTGTGCATTGCATCCAATCGCTAGTTTACAGCAAGAAGACCTTTTTGCGCTTGAAGTGATGAAGCATATCAAAGAGGGAAGTCAGATGCCTTTAGAAAGTTTATCTGCACCTTTACCATCAGCAAATGGTTACCTGATTTCAGAACAAGAAATGATCAAACGATTCGAAGAAGCAGGTCTTTCACAAGCTGTAATAGGTGCTCAGCGCTTAGCTGAATCGATTTCATTTGAATTTCAGTTTCATCAGAAATTACTCCCGCATTATCCCGTCCCTCAGGGAAAACAAGCTGGAGAATATTTAAGAGAGCTATGCTACTCGCAAGTAGAACATCGGATCGTTGATTATACAAAGGAGTACCGAGAACGTTTGGACTATGAGTTATCTGTCATCCATCAAATGGGATTCGATGATTATTTCCTGATCGTATGGGATGTAATGGCTTTTGCTCATAGAAATAAAATCGTTACCGGTGCAGGCCGTGGTTCTGCTGCTGGTTCATTAGTAGCCTATGTGTTAGAAATCACAGATGTGGATCCATTAGAGTATGACTTGCTATTCGAACGATTTTTAAATCCTGAACGTTTTACGATGCCGGATATTGATTTGGATATTCCTGACAACCGACGTGAGGAAGTATTGAATTATGTTCGAGAAAAGTATGGACAATATCACATGGCGCAAATCGCGACATTTGGTACAATGGCTGCAAAAATGGTTCTTAGAGATGCAGCTAGAGTGTTTGGTCTGTCACAAAGTGAAGCAAACCGCTGGTCAAAAGCAATACCAAACCAACTGAAAATCACATTGACCCAAGCTTACAAAACATCGCGTCAACTAGTAGAATTAGTTCAGGCAAGCGAAAAAAACCAACTTTTATTCAAAACCGCAGTGATTTTAGAAGGATTGCCAAGACACGTTTCGACTCACGCAGCAGGGGTAGTTATCAGCGATAGGAATCTACTTGAATTAGTACCGCTCCAACGCGGTTCTGATGAAGCTTTTCTGACTCAGTATACGATGAATGAGGTAGAAGCCATCGGTCTTTTGAAAATGGACTTTCTAGGACTACGTAACTTATCGATTATTGATTTTACTTTAAAGGCTGTTAAGCGAGTAGAAGGGCAGGAAATCCGATTAAAAGAGATCCCATTAAATGATGCAAAAACGCTACTCTTGTTTCAACGAGGCGAAACTTCAGGAGTATTTCAATTTGAATCCGCTGGTATTCGAAACGTTTTACGAAGATTAGGACCAGAAAACATCGAAGATATTGCCGCAGTCAATGCGTTGTATCGTCCAGGTCCTATGCAAAATATCGATACTTTCATTGCCAGAAAAAAAGGAAAAGAAGCCATTCGCTACCCCGATGATTCACTGATCCCGATTTTGAAAAACACATACGGGGTGATTGTCTATCAGGAACAAATCATGCAGATTGCCTCGACTATGGCTGGATTTACATTAGGACAGTCAGATATTTTGAGGCGGGCAGTTAGTAAAAAGAAAAAAGACGTATTAGATGAAGAAAAGTCGCATTTTGTATCAGGAGCATTACAACAAGGATATTCGGAAAAAACAGCAGTGACTGTATATGAATATATTGAAAAATTTGCAAACTATGGATTCAATCGGTCGCATGCATTTGCTTATTCCTTCGTGGGATTCCAAATGGCATATCTAAAGGCTCATCATCCAGGAGCTTTCTTTACCAGTCTAATGAATTCTGTTCGGCATAACACAACGAAATTGAAAGAATATATTGCAGAAGCACGTAAAAATAAACTCAAACTTTCTTCACCATCCATCAATCAAAGCAATTATAGTTTTGAGTTGGTCAATAAGGAAGAAATCAGATTCGGGCTGACAGCGATAAAAGGCATCCGACGTGATTTTGTAGAAGATGTATTGAATGAAAGAAAACAAAATGGTCCGTTCAAGTCAGTAGATCAATTCCTCATACGGATCGATAAGCGGTGGCTGAAATTAGAGTTACTGCAATCACTGACAGCAGTAGGTGTTTTTGATGAATTATCTCCTAACAGGAAACAGTTGATGCTTGATCTCGAAGGAAAAATCCAAAATATCGTTTACAGCGGTGGCAGTCTAGATTTGCTAGGAATCATGGCATTAAAAGAAGAAGAAGTTGCTGACTATACACTAGAAGAACGACTGAAGCTGGAAGAGGAATACTTAGGTGTTTATTTGTCAGGACATCCTGCAGAAGGGTTTGACCGGCTTCGTTTAGCTAAACAGGTTCAGCTGATTACAGATATCGTTCCTAATCAACCAGTCAATTTACTATTGATGATAAAGGAAGTTAGAGAGATTCGGACAAAAAAAGGCGAACTGATGGCCTTCGTGGAAGGAACCGATAGTAGCGGAGAAATTTCTGTCACGGTTTTTCCAACTCTTTATCGAAAATATCGTAACCTGTTTGCAGTTGATCAAGTGATTTTTGTTCAAGGGCGTAGCGAAATCAGCAAATATAACCAGGAACTACAATTGATTGGAGAAAGCTTTGCTGATCCTCGTCAGTTAGAAACACAGTATCCTTCACAAACGTGCTATTTGCGTATAACAGAAGAACGGGAAGACCCTGAGATAATGAAACAATTACAAGGGATTTTTCAGAAACACCCAGGATATATTCCAGTAATTATGTACCACGAAAAAACACAACGAAAAGTTGTTCTGTCAGATGCTTATTGGGTGGATGACAGCAAGAGTATAAAGGGACAACTTGTTTCTCTACTTGGCGAAGATAATGTGGTTTTCAAATAACTTACGGTAAAAAATACTACTTGCTTTCATTTTTTTTCATTTTTTTATCCGTAAATCAAGACAAGCGAGAAAAATAATGTTAGAATGTTAGTCGTGGTTAACGCAAAAATGGTTGTAAACCTAAGTTATACTTAGGATAAAGTATTTTAATGAGGTGAATGTTTATTATGAAACGCATCGGAATTTTGACCAGTGGCGGAGACGCACCTGGAATGAATGCAGCTGTTCGTGCCGTTGTTCGTAAAGGTATTTACGAAGGACTGGAAGTATACGGGATCAATTATGGGTTTGCCGGTTTAGTTGCTGGAGATATTCGTCGTCTTGATGTGGCAGATGTAGGTGACAAGATCCAACGTGGTGGTACATTCTTGTATTCTGCACGTTATCCAGAATTTGCAACTGAAGAAGGTCAATTAAAAGGAATCGAACAATTGAAAAAATTCGGGATCGAAGGTCTAGTGGTTATCGGAGGAGACGGTTCTTATCATGGCGCAATGGCTTTGACAAAACGTGGATTCCCAGCAGTAGGTATTCCTGGAACAATCGATAATGATATTCCTGGTACTGACTTCACAATCGGTTTTGATACAGCAATCAATACAGTGCTAGAATCAATTGACCGTATTCGTGACACAGCGACTTCTCATGTTCGTACATTCGTTATCGAAGTAATGGGACGCAATGCAGGTGACATCGCTTTATGGTCAGGTGTAGCTGGCGGAGCAGATGAAATCATCATCCCAGAACATGATTTTGATATGGCTTCAGTTGCTAAAAAAATCCAAGAAGGCCGTGATCGTGGGAAGAAACATTGCTTGATCATCTTGGCTGAAGGTGTAATGGGCGGAAATGAATTCGCTGAAAAACTTTCAGAATTTGGCGACTATCATACACGTGTATCTATCTTGGGACACGTTGTCCGTGGTGGAGCACCAAGCGCACGCGACCGCGTCTTAGCAAGTAAATTCGGTGCTTACGCTGTCGAATTGCTTCAAGAAGGAAAAGGTGGATTATGTGTCGGTATCCATGACAACGAAATCGTTGCAGCTGACATCATTGATACACTAGAAAACAACAAGCATAAACCAGACTTATCATTATATGATCTAAATAATTCACTTTCATTTTAAGAGTGAAAGAAACCAAGCTATTTAAGCTGTGTACAGCTTTAAATAAACAAAATTGAATGGGAGAGTTTTTTAAATGAAAAAAACCAAAATCGTTAGTACATTAGGACCAGCAAGTAACTCAGTAGAAATTATTTCTCAATTGATTGAATCTGGGGCAAATGTCTTCCGCTTTAACTTTTCTCATGGTGACCATGAAGAACAATTATCACGTATGACTATGGTCCGTGAAGCAGTTAAAAAGACAGGAAAAGATGTCGGTATTCTTTTAGATACAAAAGGAGCTGAAATCCGTACAACTGTTCAAGGCACAACAGAAGCTGATTTTGGTCGTGCAGGATACATCAAATTTGAAGTAGGAGATCAAACACGCATCTCTATGGATCCTGAACATGTAGGTTCAAAAGAAAAAATCGCGGTTACTTACCCAGGATTATTTGACGATGTTCACGTAGGCGGACACGTTTTATTCGATGATGGCTTGATCGACATGGAAATCATTGAAAAAGACGAAGCAAACCGTGAATTAGTCGTAGAAGTTAAAAATGCAGGTATGCTAGGATCACGTAAAGGAGTAAATGCACCAGGCGTTTCTATCAGTTTGCCAGGTATTACTCCAAAAGATGCTGATGATATTCGTTTTGGTTTAGACAACGATATCGACTTTATCGCTGCAAGTTTTGTACGTAAAGCACAAGACGTTCTAGATATTCGCGAAATTTTAGAAGAAAAAGACATGACTCATGTTCAAATCTTCCCTAAAATCGAATCTCAAGAAGGTATCGACAACATTGACGAAATCATCAAAGTTTCTGACGGTGTTATGATTGCCCGTGGAGATATGGGTGTGGAAATCCCAGCTGAACTAGTACCAATGGTTCAAAAACGTATCATCAAAAAATGTAACGCTGCTGGTATCCCAGTTATCACTGCTACACAAATGTTAGAATCAATGCAAGAAAACCCACGTCCAACACGTGCGGAAGCTTCTGACGTTGCCAATGCTGTATTTGACGGAACAGATGCAACAATGTTATCTGGTGAATCTGCAAACGGAGACTACCCAGTTGAAGCTGTTTCAACAATGGCACGTATCGACCAAGAAGCTGAAAATGCATTATCAGAATTAGGTACATTCCAATTGAACGAATTCGATAAAACAGATGTAACTGAAACAATCGGTTTATCTGTAGCTCGTGCTGCAAAAAATCTAGGGGTCAAAACAATCGTTGCTGCAACTGAATCAGGCTACACTGCAAAAATGATTTCAAAATATCGCCCAGATGCAGATATCTTGGCTGTTACTTTTGACGAACGCACAAAACGTGGTTTGATGTTAAACTGGGGTGTTTACCCAACAGTTGCTGAAAAACCATCAACAACTGATGAAATGTTTGAACTAGCAGCTAAAAAAGCTGTTGAATTAGGTTTCGCATCAGAAGGCGATTTAATCTTGATCACTGCTGGTGTACCAGTTGGCGAACGCGGAACAACTAACGTGATGAAAATTCAAATGATTGGTTCTAAATTATTAGAAGCTCAAGGCGTTGGACAAAAATCTGTCGTTGCAAATGCAGTTATTGCTTCATCTGCTGAAGAAGCTGTAAAAAAAGCAAAAGACGGAATGGTTCTAGTTGTACCATCAACTGACAAAGAATACATGCCTGCAATCGAAAAAGCAGCTGCTGTTATCGTTGAAGAAGGCGGATTGACTTCTCACGCTGCAGTTGTAGGAATTGCACAAGATATTCCTGTAATCGTTGGTGCTAAAGGCGCAACAACAACAATTACTGATGGCGAATTGATTACTGTTGATTCACGTCGCGGCATCGTTTACCGTGGCGAAACAACAGCTATCTAATTTAGCTTAATACAAAATAAAAACAGCTCTTCATTTACGAAGAGCTGTTTTTTTGTGCTGTAACGAATTCATGGATGACTTGGACTACTTGTTCTTGAAGCGGTGTGACAAGCTGTTGTGTTCGTTTTGCCAATGAAATCAAGAAGCGAGGCTGAACTTCGTCTGAAAGTGGGAGGCAAACTAAATGATCTTCAGGATGTACAGCAATCTCTGTCAAAAAACCGATACCAACATTTTCACGGATCATACTCTTTAAAATCGTCAAATCATTGCTTTGATAAACAACTTTTGGTTGAGTGTGTGTTTGTTTAGAAAGTTTAGTGAATGCTGCTGGGTGGACATAATGTTCGTTCAATAACACAAACTGTTCATCTGATATATCTTTGAAAGAGACCGCCTTCTGCTGGGCCAGAGGGTGAGTAGGCGGAACGACGATCATGAAACGTTTATCCAAAAGCAATTCTGTTTCTAAATATTGATCTACGATTGGCTGTGTTGAGCCTAATACGGCTAAATCGATCCTCCCTTGACGGATCATTCCATATAAGTCCCGAGAGCCTCCATCGGTGATTTCAATCTGATTCATCAACTCATGCTTAATAAAGTAACCTGACAGTTTTGGAAAGTACTCATTGCCGATAATAGGCGGCAAGCCAAAACGCAGCTTTTTCTTTTGTAACTGAGTGATTTCAGCCCTTGCAGTAGAAATCTCTTGGAGAATAGTTTGTGCATGGAGAAACAGCTGCTTTCCAGAAGGTGTGACGATTAATTCGTGATGCGAACGATCTCTTGTGATAAGTACGGCGTCAAACTCTTTTTCAAGACGTTGTAATGCATATGTAATAGTAGGTTGGCTCACACGGAAATAATTAGCCACTTTCGTAAAGTTTTTTTGTTTGACGATTTGGACGTAGTATTCAATATCTTTCGTGTTCATAAAGATCATCCGCTCCTTTGATAGAATAATGATTATTGTAAATGATTCTGAAGATGATAGCAAACAGAGGCTTTCTGTTAAAGATATTTCTGTTTTTTTATGAACTGCAAGGTGTCAAGAAAATTTCATTGACAACATGGTTTTTGCCCTGTATAATTGCTTTTGTTGCTTAGGAGTGATGAAAAATGAAATGGTCTTTATTGGAATTGAGAAAATACCAGGAGACACCGTTAACTTTTCATGAGACGCTCGACTTGAAAGCCGCTCTCATGAAGCGAGACAATTTAATACTTGATGTTGCGCCAGTGGAAGTCGAAGGTTTGGTCTCAGTTGATAAGAAAGGCTATATCGTTCATTACACTGTGCAGACGACTTTGACAGTTCCTTCAACACGTTCGCTAGAACCTGTTGAACTGCCGATGGATTTTTCTGTAGACGAAGTATTCATGACAGAAGAACAATTCCAAAGCAGAGATGAGCAAATGTCTGCAGATGAGATTTTGCTGATTGAAGGTCCGTTATTGAATTTAGCAGAGTCAATTGAAGACAACATCTTATTGGCGATTCCGATGCGGGTATTGACGAAAGAAGAGGAAGCAGCAACAGAACTTCCAAAAGGCAATGATTGGGAAGTTGTTTCCGAAGAAGAATACCAACGCAGAAAAATGGAAGAAGCCGAGAATAAAATTGATCCTCGTCTTGCAAAACTATCTGAACTTTTTGATTCTGAATCAAAAAACGACGATAACAAGTAAGATTGGAATATATTGTATCTATTATAGGTGCAAGACTTTACAAGGAGGTGTAGCAAAATGGCAGTACCAGCTAGAAGAACATCAAAAGCTAAAAAAGCAAAACGTCGTACACACTACAAGTTGACAATCAAAGGATTAAACGAATGTCCAAACTGTGGTGAAATGAAAAAAAGCCATCACGTATGTGCAAATTGTGGTTACTATGATGGTAAGGACGTAATGTCAAAAGAAGCTTAATACATTTTAATTAGAAAATGTAAAACCTCAAGGCTAACCATGGAGCCTTGAGGTTTATTTTTTTATAAGCGGTAAATAAAAAATATGTTGTTCTTTAGTTTGCAATGTAGCCGTGTTAAGCTATAATGTAAGAGATTAGGGAGAAATCCCGTATGTAGGAGGAGTTCATATGTCAAAACAACAAATCGGCGTTGTCGGTATGGCCGTTATGGGTAAAAATCTAGCCTTGAATATAGAAAGCCGCGGCTATTCAGTGGCCTTATTCAACCGTACAGGGGCTAAAACAACCGCTGTAGTAGAAGAACACCCAGATAAAAATTTCAAAGCAACGTACACAATCGAAGAATTTGTAGAATCAATCGAAAAACCACGTCGGATTCTTCTGATGGTCAAAGCAGGACCAGCAACAGATGCAACAATCCAAGAGTTGCTTCCTCACCTTGATAAAGGCGATATTCTGATTGACGGAGGAAATACATTCTTTAAAGATACGATGCGTCGTAATGAAGAATTAGCCAACTCTGGTATTAACTTTATCGGTACAGGCGTTTCCGGCGGTGAAGAAGGAGCTTTAAAAGGACCTTCAATCATGCCTGGTGGACAAAAAGAAGCGTATGAGCTAGTTGCACCAATCTTAGAGCAAATTTCTGCAAAAGCAGAAGACGGAGCACCATGTGTTACCTATATTGGCCCAAACGGAGCCGGACACTATGTGAAAATGGTACACAACGGTATTGAGTATGGAGATATGCAACTGATTGCTGAATCTTATGACTTGATGAAGAATATTTTAGACCTTTCAGTAGAAGAAATGGCTGATATCTTTAAAGAATGGAATCAAGGTGAATTAGACAGCTACCTGATCGAAATCACAGCTGACATCCTGACTCGAAAAGACGATGAAGGCACAGGTAAACCAGTCGTAGATGTGATCCTTGATGCAGCTGGAAATAAAGGAACAGGTAAATGGACAAGCCAAAGTGCGCTTGACTTAGGCGTGCCACTTCCATTGATTACTGAATCTGTATTTGCTCGTTACATTTCTGCTTATAAAGAAGAACGCGTACAAGCAAGTAAAATTTTGTCTCGCACGAACGATTTTGAGTTCACAGGAGACAAAAAAGAATTGGTCGAAAAAATCCGAGAAGCGTTGTATTTCAGTAAAATCATGAGTTATGCTCAAGGATTTGCTCAATTACGTGTCGCTTCAAAAGAATTTGATTGGGATTTGCCATTTGGCGAAATCGCAAAAATCTGGCGCGCTGGATGTATCATCCGAGCTCGATTCTTGCAAAAAATCACGGATGCTTATGACAAAAATCCTGAGATCGAAAATTTATTGCTAGATGATTATTTCGTTGAAATCACGAAAAAATATCAGCAATCAGTCCGAGACGTCGTTGCCTTGGCTGTCCAAGCTGGCGTACCTGTACCAACTTTCTCATCAGCCATCGCTTACTTCGATTCATACAGAGCAGAACGTCTGCCTGCAAATATAATCCAAGCCCAACGCGATTACTTTGGCGCACACACATATGAACGTGTCGACAAAGAAGGAATCTTCCATTACTCATGGTACCATGAAGAATAATAGTCTTTCGGCTGTTAGGAAATGAGAAAATAAAAAGAGGACGAAAGAGCTGAAGTCAATTGTTATGAGTAGACTTCAGCTCTTTTTTAAAACTGCTATTCATGATAAAATGACTATAGATTTTTAAGCAGATTATCGGTATAATGATAGAGTTTTTAAAAAGCCAGTAGATAGAAAGGATAAAATAATAAATGAGTAATATTCTAATCATTGAAGATGAAAAGAACTTAGCTCGATTTGTCGAGCTAGAGTTGAAGCATGAAGGGTATAACGCAGAAGTCCATTACAACGGTCGTACTGGTTTAGATGCGGCATTAAATAATGAGTGGGATGCCATATTGTTGGACCTGATGCTTCCAGAATTGAACGGTTTAGAAGTCTGCAGACGCGTACGCCAAGTCAAAAATACACCAATCATTATGATGACTGCAAGAGATTCTGTAATTGATCGTGTATCGGGACTTGACCATGGAGCAGATGACTACATCGTCAAACCATTTGCTATCGAAGAACTATTAGCGCGTCTTCGAGCATTGTTGCGTCGAATCGATATTGAAGGTGACAAAAATGTGGCAAAACAAACCACTATTACTTATCGTGATTTGACTATCGAAAAAGAAAACCGTGTCGTACGTCGCGGAAACGAAGTAATTGAACTAACAAAAAGAGAATACGAATTGCTACTTACTTTAATGGAAAACGTGAACGTGGTATTAGCACGTGATGTTTTACTAAATAAAGTGTGGGGATACGAAACGGAAGTTGAAACAAACGTAGTGGATGTATATATTCGTTATCTTCGCAATAAAATTGACGTTCCAGGGGAGGAAAGCTATATCCAAACTGTCCGCGGAACAGGTTATGTGATGCGCTCGTGATAAAGCCGAAAAAATCGGAAAAAAGAGAACTGAAAGGGCCCTCCTTGACAATCAAGTGGGCCTTTGCGAGTTCTTTCTTCATATTCGTCGTATTTACAATTTTTGCGGTCATTACCTATAAATCATCTATCAATCTGATTGTTGCAAAAGAAAGAAACAATGTAGAACGTACGATTTCAGAAGTAGCCTCTCGTTTGGCTAACTCGGATGAAGAACTGACATTAGTGAATACGTATCGTAATCTGACAAAAGCGACAAATGACGGAGATGAGGTCATAGATCATACTTCACTGGTCGAAGGAAACTTAATGAAGATTGATTCCTTTATAGCTGAGCTAGGGCAGCCTTCGATGGATCTTTATGTGTATGATTTAGATGAGAACTTGATTTTCAAAACTCACGAAAACAGTCGAAACTTGATCCAAACAACACGTAAAGTGCCAACGATTGTTACACTAGAAGGGAAAACTGGCTTTTTATCTATACAGCCTATATATTCTAAAGGAACAAGAGAAAAGATTGGTTATGCGCAAAGCTTCTATGAATTATCTTCTTTCTATGATATCCGAAATAAGCTATTATTGACTCTTATTGTTTTAGAAGTCGTTTCTTTGATTTTAAGTAGTATTTTAGGTTTCTTTTTATCTTCTTACTTCTTGAAACCACTCAAGGTAATCAGAGATACAATGGATACTATACGTAAAGATCCGCAATCAGATATCCACATGCCTGAAATCGACACGAATGATGAATTGGCAGATTTAGCTGAAATATTCAATGAGATGCTTGACCGCATGCGTTTGTATATCGAACAACAAGAGCAGTTCGTGGAAGACGTCTCTCATGAGTTAAGAACTCCTGTAGCAATCATTGAAGGGCATCTTAGTCTGCTAAAACGTTGGGGGAAAGATGATCCTGAAATATTGGAAGAATCATTAAGCGCCAGCATGCAAGAAATCAGCCGCATGAAAAGCTTAGTTCAAGAGATGCTAGACTTATCTAGAGCAGAACAAGTAGATGTCCATTATGCAAATGAAACAACTAAAGGAAAAGAAGTCACCTATCAAGTTTATAATAATTTCAAGATATTATACCCAGACTATGTGATTACTTTAGATGATGATTTGACAAAAGAAGTGACCCTGCAAATTTATCGTAATCACTTTGAGCAATTAATTATTATCATATTGGATAACGCAGTAAAATATTCAACTACACGAAAAGAAGTCCATATCTCTATTTCTTCTACTCTGAATGAATTTGAGATTGCTATACAGGACTTTGGTGAAGGAATACCCAAAGAAGACCTTAATAAGATCTTCAATCGTTTTTATCGTGTGGATAAAGCGAGGGCTAGAACGAAGGGCGGAAATGGTCTGGGATTGTCTATCGCAAAACAATTGGTTGAAAACTACAAAGGTCGTATCTTAGCAGAAAGCGTAGTTGGGCAAGGGACTATCTTTAGAATTTTTATTCCTATCGCAAAAACAGAAGACAAGTAAAGCATGTGCTTTGCTTGTTTTTTTATATTATCCATTAAGAAAGAAGAAGCCAAATACAAGCAGATAAGAAATTTGGGATGGTCATTATAAAGAAATTTAGCGAACAATAAAATAGAATAACATTCGTTGGTAAATTGTAAATAGCTTTTAGGTGAACAAAAAACAATAAAAATACTTTAATATTCGTCTTTAAAAATAATAAAGAAAAATAGGAAATTTTCTATTGCAATTTTATAAAGAGATTGCTATATTATTATTTGTTCTAAATGATTCCTTTAAGGTGTCGCTAAAAATTATAAAAAATAGTGTTGACGCATTTTTGATATCATGTTATAATAACGAAGTCGCTTAGATGAGGAAGTTTATAAAGCTTGATTTTATCGAAACAAACTTCAAAAAAGTTATTGACAAATAACAAATGAAATGGTATGATAATCAAGTCGCTGCTAATGAGCGATAAAGGTATTTAGAAAAAAACAAAAAAAGTTGTTGACATTCTCTTCTGGATCTGATAAGATTAAAGAGTTGTTGAAACAAAAAGATTAGACCTTTGAAAACTGAACAAAGTAAGATAAACCAAATGTGTAGGGCGTCTTGATTCAATTCAAGACAACAAACATTTTTAACAAGCAAGCAATATGCTAGCAAACAAATTGAGCTTAACAATCGCAAGATTGTTCGAACTTTTTATGAGAGTTTGATCCTGGCTCAGGACGAACGCTGGCGGCGTGCCTAATACATGCAAGTCGTACGCTTCTTTTTCCACCGGAGCTTGCTCCACCGGAAAAAGAAGAGTGGCGAACGGGTGAGTAACACGTGGGTAACCTGCCCATCAGAAGGGGATAACACTTGGAAACAGGTGCTAATACCGTATAACAATCGAAACCGCATGGTTTTGATTTGAAAGGCGCTTTCGGGTGTCGCTGATGGATGGACCCGCGGTGCATTAGCTAGTTGGTGAGGTAACGGCTCACCAAGGCCACGATGCATAGCCGACCTGAGAGGGTGATCGGCCACATTGGGACTGAGACACGGCCCAAACTCCTACGGGAGGCAGCAGTAGGGAATCTTCGGCAATGGACGAAAGTCTGACCGAGCAACGCCGCGTGAGTGAAGAAGGTTTTCGGATCGTAAAACTCTGTTGTTAGAGAAGAACAAGGATGAGAGTAACTGTTCATCCCTTGACGGTATCTAACCAGAAAGCCACGGCTAACTACGTGCCAGCAGCCGCGGTAATACGTAGGTGGCAAGCGTTGTCCGGATTTATTGGGCGTAAAGCGAGCGCAGGCGGTTTCTTAAGTCTGATGTGAAAGCCCCCGGCTCAACCGGGGAGGGTCATTGGAAACTGGGAGACTTGAGTGCAGAAGAGGAGAGTGGAATTCCATGTGTAGCGGTGAAATGCGTAGATATATGGAGGAACACCAGTGGCGAAGGCGGCTCTCTGGTCTGTAACTGACGCTGAGGCTCGAAAGCGTGGGGAGCAAACAGGATTAGATACCCTGGTAGTCCACGCCGTAAACGATGAGTGCTAAGTGTTGGAGGGTTTCCGCCCTTCAGTGCTGCAGCTAACGCATTAAGCACTCCGCCTGGGGAGTACGACCGCAAGGTTGAAACTCAAAGGAATTGACGGGGGCCCGCACAAGCGGTGGAGCATGTGGTTTAATTCGAAGCAACGCGAAGAACCTTACCAGGTCTTGACATCCTTTGACCACTCTAGAGATAGAGCTTCCCCTTCGGGGGCAAAGTGACAGGTGGTGCATGGTTGTCGTCAGCTCGTGTCGTGAGATGTTGGGTTAAGTCCCGCAACGAGCGCAACCCTTATTGTTAGTTGCCATCATTCAGTTGGGCACTCTAGCAAGACTGCCGGTGACAAACCGGAGGAAGGTGGGGATGACGTCAAATCATCATGCCCCTTATGACCTGGGCTACACACGTGCTACAATGGGAAGTACAACGAGTTGCGAAGTCGCGAGGCTAAGCTAATCTCTTAAAGCTTCTCTCAGTTCGGATTGCAGGCTGCAACTCGCCTGCATGAAGCCGGAATCGCTAGTAATCGCGGATCAGCACGCCGCGGTGAATACGTTCCCGGGCCTTGTACACACCGCCCGTCACACCACGAGAGTTTGTAACACCCGAAGTCGGTGAGGTAACCTTTTTGGAGCCAGCCGCCTAAGGTGGGATAGATGATTGGGGTGAAGTCGTAACAAGGTAGCCGTATCGGAAGGTGCGGCTGGATCACCTCCTTTCTAAGGAATATTACGGAGACTACACAATTTGTTTTTACTTTGTTCAGTTTTGAGAGGTTTACTCTCAATTTAAAACGGGGCCTTAGCTCAGCTGGGAGAGCGCCTGCTTTGCACGCAGGAGGTCAGCGGTTCGATCCCGCTAGGCTCCATTAACAACATTAGTTGTTAAATTTGTTCATTGAAAACTGGATATTTGAAGTAAATGTAAGTAATACAAACCGAGAACACCGCGTTGAATTTGAAAGCTAAACAAATTGTTTAGCCTGAAGCAAAATAGGCGGACGACCATGAAATCTTTGATTTTATGAGACGATCGATCTTTTTGCCGCACAGGCTGATTTGTGAGCTGGATAGAGTTTTTTAATAAGTTCAATTGCTTATTTTCTTGATCTAACTTCTATCGCTAGAAGAAGGATCAAAACCCAACCGTAAGGTTGATAAGGTTAAGTGAATAAGGGCGCACGGTGGATGCCTTGGCACTAGGAGCCGATGAAGGACGGGACTAACACCGATATGCTTTGGGGAGCTGTACGTAAGCTATGATCCAGAGATTTCCGAATGGGGGAACCCAACATCTTTAATAGGATGTTACGATTGTGTGAATACATAGCACATTCGAGGTAGACGCAGAG
Source organism: Enterococcus sp. M-BR2 (assembly GCF_056612775.1). Taxonomy (NCBI): domain Bacteria; kingdom Bacillati; phylum Bacillota; class Bacilli; order Lactobacillales; family Enterococcaceae; genus Enterococcus; species Enterococcus sp. M-BR2. The sequence continues at coordinate 1,243,656 of NZ_CM152743.1, read as the reverse complement.
AACTGAAACATCTAAGTACCTGCAGGAAGAGAAAGAAAATTCGATTCCCTGAGTAGCGGCGAGCGAAACGGGAAAAGCCCAAACCAACAAGCTTGCTTGTTGGGGTTGTAGGACTCCAATATGGTCGTTCTTTCAGATAGTCGAATGACTTGGAAAAGTCAGTCAAAGAGGGTAAAAACCCCGTAGACGAAATGTGGAAGACACCTAGGAGGATCCTGAGTACGGCGGAACACGAGAAATTCCGTCGGAATCCGGGAGGACCATCTCCCAAGGCTAAATACTCCCTAGTGACCGATAGTGAACCAGTACCGTGAGGGAAAGGTGAAAAGCACCCCGGAAGGGGAGTGAAATAGAACCTGAAACCGTGTGCCTACAACAAGTCAAAGCCCGTTAATGGGTGATGGCGTGCCTTTTGTAGAATGAACCGGCGAGTTACGATTGCATGCGAGGTTAAGTTGAAGAGACGGAGCCGCAGCGAAAGCGAGTCTGAATAGGGCGTTTGAGTATGTAGTCGTAGACCCGAAACCATGTGATCTACCCATGTCCAGGTTGAAGGTGCGGTAAAACGCACTGGAGGACCGAACCCACGTACGTTGAAAAGTGCGGGGATGAGGTGTGGGTAGCGGAGAAATTCCAAACGAACTTGGAGATAGCTGGTTCTCTCCGAAATAGCTTTAGGGCTAGCCTCGGAATTGAGAATGATGGAGGTAGAGCACTGTTTGGACTAGGGGCCCATCTCGGGTTACCGAATTCAGATAAACTCCGAATGCCATTCATTCATATCCGGGAGTCAGACTGTGAGTGATAAGATCCATAGTCGAAAGGGAAACAGCCCAGACCACCAGCTAAGGTCCCAAAATATATGTTAAGTGGAAAAGGATGTGGGGTTGCACAGACAACTAGGATGTTGGCTTAGAAGCAGCCACCATTTAAAGAGTGCGTAATAGCTCACTAGTCGAGTGACCCTGCGCCGAAAATGTACCGGGGCTAAACATATTACCGAAGCTGTGGAGTACACCTTTAGGTGTATTGGTAGGAGAGCGTTCTAAGGGCGTCGAAGGCAGATCGTGAGGACTGCTGGAGCGCTTAGAAGTGAGAATGCCGGTATGAGTAGCGAAAGACAGGTGAGAATCCTGTCCACCGAATGACTAAGGTT
>NZ_CM152743.1:7500-1240000 GCF_056612775.1 Enterococcus sp. M-BR2 | reverse complement strand
TTCCTGCTGCCCCTGCCATGGCGAATGTGGCGAAGTGGTTAACGCACCGGATTGTGGCTCCGGCATTCGTGGGTTCGATTCCCATCATTCGCCTTTTTTATTCTTGGGGTATAGCCAAGCGGTAAGGCAAGGGACTTTGACTCCCTCATGCGTTGGTTCGAATCCAGCTACCCCAGTTTCTATAATTTATTCTTTATTTTATAGATTGATAATAGTATAATGGCGGTATAGCCAAGTGGTAAGGCAGAGGTCTGCAAAACCTTCATCACCGGTTCAAATCCGGTTACCGCCTTAGTACTAATAAATCAACTTGCCGGCGTGGCGGAATTGGCAGACGCGCTGGACTCAAAATCCAGTGCCCGTTGAGGGCGTGCCGGTTCGACCCCGGCCGCCGGTATTGACTAAGATGTCTTCATCTTAGTTTTTTATTGAGAAATTAAATAACATCTTTTATGATGGCGAATGTGGCGAAGTGGTTAACGCACCGGATTGTGGCTCCGGCATTCGTGGGTTCGATTCCCATCATTCGCCCTTTATTCTTGGGGTATAGCCAAGCGGTAAGGCAAGGGACTTTGACTCCCTCATGCGTTGGTTCGAATCCAGCTACCCCAGTTATTCTTTTAATTTGCCGGCGTGGCGGAATTGGCAGACGCGCTGGACTCAAAATCCAGTGTCCGTTGAGGACGTGCCGGTTCGACCCCGGCCGCCGGTATTACGAAAAACCTTGAAATTAAATTTCAAGGTTTTTTATTTTATTTAAATACTATTTTATAAACCCATAGATCAGTATAGGAACAGTAAAGTTTATTAGGTTTGAAAAATTTTTTTGTATATAAAAAAGAACCTGTATTAAAAAATAATAATATTTTCTACTAAAATATATTGAAATAAAATTTCATAATTATATAATTAATTATGAACATTCTTTGCTTCATTATGCAGTGAATGGTCTCTATTTTATTGAAAAGGAGTGGTTTTAGTGGAAAAGCTGATGAAATGGGTTGAGGAAAAACTTGTCCCACCAATGGCAAAAATTGGTACACAGCGACATTTGTTGGCAATTCGTAATGGGGTTGTTTCAACACTGTCATTGATTTTGATTGGTACATTTTTTATGGTTTTCATCAATTTACCGTTTCCTGGGTGGAATGAATTTATTGCCCCTTATTCGGCAACAATCGTTTTACCTTTCAGGATTACGATGGGATTAATGGCTATTTACGCAACTTTTGTTATGGGTTCGGATCTAGCTAAATCATATGGGTTGGATAGTGTGACGGGTGGTATATTATCACTAGGGACGTTCTTTATGTTACAAGTTCCTGTAAACGTTTTAACACCTGAAGAGGCACCTCTTGGCTGGGTCTTACCGATGAGTTCTTTAGGAGCATCTGGGATGTTTGCCGGGATCCTATCCATGATTTTTGCAGTGGAAGTGTATCGTTTCTTTAAAAAGCGTAATATTACTATCAAAATGCCAGAACAAGTACCACCTGCTGTGGCCCGTAGTTTTGAGGCATTGATTCCTGGTGCAGTGATTTTAACAACGACTTGGTTGATTCGAAGCGTCGCGGGTTTCGATGTAAACGCTGCCTTATTATCGTTATTCGAGCCCTTAACCAATATTTTAGGGAATAATCTGCTTGGTGTTTTATTACCGATGTTTTTGATCCATTTGTTGTGGTCATTTGGGATCCATGGCATGAGTATCGTAGGAGCTGTTGTTCGTCCAATGTGGCTGATTATGTTGGATGAGAATGCGAAGGCGTTAGCAGATGGTACAGCTGCTACCAAATTGCCTTATATCGGTCCTGAACAGTTTTATCAATGGACAGTTACGATTGGCGGTGCAGGAGCCACGATTGTGGTATCAGTTTTGTTTTTATTCTTTTGTAAATCAAAATTCTTAAAAGAAGTTGGTCGTTTTTCCATTATTCCTGGTATCTTCAATATCAATGAGCCGATGATTTTTGGAGCTCCTATGATGTTGAATCCTTACATGTTCATTCCATTCAACTTAGTTCCTTTAGTTTTGACTATTGTCAGCTATTTTGCAGTCAAATTAGAAATGGTCAATGGATTTACTGTGTTGCCAACATGGACATTACCAGCACCAATCGGCGGCTACCTTTCAGCAGGAAATGACTGGCGTGTGGTTGTTTTGATTGTGATCAATACACTGATAGCATTTATCATCTATTATCCATTTGTAAAAGCTTATGATAAAAAGATGTTGTCAGATGAACAAAATAATAATGGAGATAACGAAATACAAACTGCTTAAGTCTGATTTCAGAGGTGGAAAACAATGTATTGGCTGATTTTATTTTTTGTTTTTATCTTTTTATTAACGATAAGCCAACTTATGTTGAATATGCTGGCTATGCGTCACGTTCACATCAATCGTTGGGTTTGGGCTCTGGCATCATTTTTGATTGTGATTCTTCCAAAGATCATTTTACCGCAGATGAATGTTTTATTATCATGGGGTACATATATACTTTGTGGAATTTTTGCTATCAATTTTATGATCGAGCAGCATAGGTGGTTTGTCACATCGAAGCTTTGATCGAAGCTTTAAATGTTCCAAAAGCAGGCTTGTAAATGCAAGCTTGCTTTTTTACCGTTGTACCAAGAACAATAGTCCACATACTAACTGAGTCGTTTCTTTTCTTTCCGTTCTGCCATTGATGTTTTTTTATATAAAGATTATGATTGCTTTAACCGATTTGGCAGAAAAAAGGAGATAAAAATGAGCGATTTATCAACAATGGATTTAGAATTAGTGGATGCTGCAACCGAAGTCATTAAATCAAATATTGATTTGGTGTCTTTCAATCATACAGTAGGAGCTGCAGTACGTTGCACAAATGGTAATGTGTATACTGGTGTGAATGTTTATTCGAATCATGGGGCATGTGCAGAAATCATTGCGTTAGGGACAGCAATCAGTCGTGGTGAACGTGATTTTGAGTGTATCGTAGCTGTGGGTGGAGATCATTCTGACATGATCTATTCTCCATGTGGGAATTGCCGACAGTTTATATTGGAGTATGCACCTGCTTGTGAAATCATTGTCTCAACAGAAGAGGGGGCTAAAAAAATCAAAATTACGGATCTCATTCCATATGCTTACCACAGATCAGAATGATTTTTATACAAACAGATTCTCTTTTTATTTTCAATCAACAGAAGGATTAATGATGTTGGATGAATGATTATTGGTATACAAGGAGATGCAGTGTCATGGGGAAGCTAGTCATATTAAGAGGAAATTCAGCAAGTGGGAAAACAACGACAGCTAAAGCTATTCAAAATCATTTTCCTATGGGGAAGGTGATGCGAATCTCTCAAGATGAAGTGAGAAGAGAAATGTTGAATGTCAAAGATAAAGTAGGAAATCCTACACCAGATTTGATCCGTCAGTTGGCAGAATTTGGAAAAGACAGATTTGATTTAGTCCTTGTCGAGGGGATCATGAGTGCAAAAATCTACAAAGCGATGCTTATGGACCTGTATGAGAGCTTTCAAGGAAATGTATTTGCTTATTATTACGATCTTTCTTTTGAAGAAACGCTGAGACGTCACAGCCAGAGAAAGATGTCAAAAGAATTTGGTGCAGAACAAATGGCGGATTGGTGGTTGGAGCATGATATACTTGGATTGCCTAATGAGAAGATACTGACTGCCGAATTAAGTCAACAAGAAATGATAGAGAAAATACTTCAGGAGATTGATCTGCAGGTAGACAGTTGATTTTTTATCAAGAAATAATTGGTGATAAAAATTAAAATTTTTATTCTGTTCTAAACAATTATGGTTGTTTAGAACTTTTTTTTGTGTATGATATAAAGGAGAAATAATTTTTTAAAGGGAAGGAAATTGTTTTGATAAAAGTAGATGGAGCATTACTGAAAGAATACCGAAAGAAAAAGGGGTTAACACAAGTACAATTAGCAGAAGGTATTTGCGAACAGGCAACTGTCAGCAATATCGAAAACAAGAATATGTCACCAGGTATCAACATCCTAAGTGCGCTTTGCAAAAAGTTGAATGTCGAGATCTCCGATATATTAGTGGAAACAGAAGAAGACAAGATCAGAAAAAAATTAAGTGAGATTCAATCGTTGAATGCTGTATCGAAGTACAAAGAATCTTATGAAATTTTACAAACGATTGATCAGAAAAAAGTAAGCAATTCTGATCTTTTAAACCAAATCTTGTTTTATCAAGGACTGCTTGATCATCTTTATGCAAAAAAAGAAGATGCAGCATTGTTTTATTTCAATCAAGTGTTGGAACAAACGACCGAAACAGATATCCATCACTTACAAGCAGCTGCAAATGTGGCAATGATCTACTTGGCAAAAGGAGAACTAGACTTTGCAAAAGTGTATGTGGAACGTACGCTTAAAATCTTGAATGATACTGATTTTGATAATCTGATGGTCTGTATCGTATATTATAATATCGCCACCTATTACAGCAAAATCGAGAACTATGAAAAAGCAATCCAGTTGTGCGAGAAGGGGATTGGATACAATAAGAAACATAAATCAACCCATGCATTGGAATACTTGCTTTATGAAATTGCTTTTTGCCATAAGCAACTAGGAGAAGACGATTATTTAGAAAGATATATGGATGCCAAAAAAGTAGCATGTTTCAACGGGAATGATCACGCGGTGAAAGTGATCGAAAACGACCTTAAATAAAGAGATCTTGACAGAAGTGTTCAACTTTAAGAACATCGTATATTCGAAAAAAGGAGATGTGACAAAAATTTTTGTCACATCTCCTTTATTATGGTTTAATTTCGATTTCGGACAGCCGATATTCAATCGTAAAAATTGATGACCATTTCCGCCGTAAATCGATCCATCCATAATCGCCACTTTGCCTATAGAAATCAGCTTCTCTCTTAAAAGAGGGATATCTGATACAGCTTTGGATATATCCAGCCACATCAAATAGGTTGCTTCAAGATCGACGACTTTTACATCTGGCAGTTTTTCCTGGATAAATGCTTTTACATACCGCTGATTGCTTTCAAGATAATGATTCAGTTCATCTACCCAATGACTGCAATACCGATAGGCACTCATTGTCGCTAACATACCGAAAATATTGGTAGAAGATAACCCATCCGCATTTTTTAACTTCCTTTGAAAATGCTCACGTAACCCAAGATTCGGTATCAACGTATAGGCAAATGTCAATCCAGGGAAGTTAAATGTTTTTGTACCGCTGGTGACAATCGCCACTTGTTCATAATTGAAGCGTGTGATAGGTATATGCGTTTGTCCTCGTCCTAAAATGTCCATGTGTATCTCATCAGATAATAAAAATATAGAATACTGACGGCACGATGCCACGATTTTTTCTAATTCCCATTGTTTCCATACTCTACCGGTTGGATTGTGGGGAGAGCAGAGAAGTAGTACTTTGTTTTCTGGCCTGGCTAATTTCTCTTCTAAATCCGTAAAATCGATCCGGTACTGATTTTCTTCATAGATTAAAGGATTATCGACTAGAAGTCGGTCATTGTCTTGGATGACTTTAAAAAAAGCATCATAAGCTGGCGTTTGTAAAACCACTCCTTCCCCTTTTTTAGTAAGCATTTGAATAAGGGTAGATACTGCATAGATAACTGTTGGAGTGTACATGATCCATTCTTCTTCCAGTAGTGTGTCAAAACGGGATTGATACCACTGTTTAATTGCTTCTTTTAATTCATGATGATTCCAGCGGGTATAGCCAAATACTGGGTGGTTCATTCTTTCTTTCAAAGTATCAAGTACTTCTTCGGGGACCATAAAATCTGTATCAGAAATCGTAAAAGGGAGTAAATCAGCTTCGCCAAATCGGTCTTCAACGTAGTCCCACTGTGTACAGTACGTTCCTTTTCTATTTATAGCGGTATCAAATGCCACAAATTTCACCTTCTATCTTTTTATCCTAAAATCGTATCAAGCTGATTGCGAACAGTTGTGGCTTTCGTTCCGATAATCACTTGGACGTTTTGATGATCGAGATGGACCACACCTAATGCTCCTAGTTGTTTTAACTTTTCATCATCTACGATATCTGCATCTGCTAAAACTAAACGTAAACGTGTAATACAATTATCTAAAGATTGGATGTTTTCTTGACCACCAAGTGCTGCTAAAATTCCTTTTGCATCGTATCCGCCTGTTTTATGAAAGTTCACTTCTTGATCGGTATATTCTGTTTCATCCACTGTCTTGTCACGCCCAGGTGTTTTTAAATCCAATTTTATGATTACTGTTTTGAAGACAATATAGTAAATACCGAACCACAAAGCACCGATTATTAATACCCACCACCATTTTGTGTCATTACCTTGGAGTAGACCAAAAATCACAAAATCTAAGATTCCACCATCTGTATTCCCGATTACGACACCTAATAATGCCATGACCATAAAACCTAGACCAGTCATGACGACATGGAAGAGCCATAATAGCGGACTAATGAATAAAAATAAAAATTCGATTGGTTCTGTGATTCCGGTCACAGCTGTCGCAATCACACCTGAAATCAACAATCCTTTGATTTTATGTCGATTTTGTGGTGCAGCGGTACGATACATAGCTAATGCTGCTGCAGGCAGTCCAAAAATAAATGTAGGCATTTTTCCCTGTGATAAAAAGGCAGTTGCACTTGGCGAAATAGGCAAATTGTTTTGCAATTCTGCATAAAAGATATTCAGTGCACCAAATACTTCTTTCCCATCAATGATCGCCGAACCACCAGCTTCAGTAAAGCGTATCATCGAAACTAGAATATGGTGAAGCCCGAATGGAAGAAGCAGTCGTTCCCCTGAACCGAATAAGAAGGGACCAAATATTCCTGAACGTTGGATTAGCTGGCCGATAGCCATAATGACCATAGCGAATAAAGGCCAAATCAAGGGGATGATCAAACCAACAAACCCTAAAACTAGAGAAGTGATAATCGGTACAAAACGAGCCCCTGAGAAGAAGGCGAAACTATCTGGTAACTGAACAGTATAAAACCTGTTATGCAACTTATAAACGATGATTCCAGCAATGATCCCTCCAAGAACACCCATTTCGATCGTCTGGATACCAAAAACCATTCCTTGTCCAGCTTCTCGCAAGTGGTCGGCATCAACTAAACGATTTGTCAGGACTAAGTAAAAGTTGATGGCTAAATTCATGACAGTGTAACCGACGAATCCAGAGAAAGCGGCCACACCTTTTTCCTTACGAACTAATCCTAATGGAATGGCCATGGCAAACATGACTGGCAAGTAGGTAAAGGCAAAACCGCCAATAGCAGACATGAATTGGAACACTGCTTTAACTGCTGGATATTCTAAAAACGGTAAAGTCTGAATCATTGATTCACTGGAAAATGAACTACCTAACCCTAAAAGAATACCCATGAAAGCCAACAAAGCAACCGGCAACATAAAAGTCTTTCCCAACCCTTGAAAGAACTCCCAAAAGGTTGATTTCTTTTTCTTTGTATTCATTTTTCTTCCTCCATCTCTTAGTAGTTTTAAGATTTTTAAAAAATGATTTCGCTTTCATTGATAGGTTTATTATAGCTAACTAAAGGAAATAAAAAAGAGGAGACAGATATTCTGTATCCTCATACATGATTGAGTAAGATGTTTCACTAGAAATAGCAACAAATTATAGCTAATTGTTTTTCATTTGGTCTGCATACATCAAGAGTACTGTATCAAATAAACAAATCACAGAAATTCTTGAACTTAAATCGACACTGTGGTGATAGCGAGTCGTTCCCTTTGCATATAAGGAAATCGTCGATAATTTTTCCAAGTTACTTCCCTTGGTTGAAATAATGCTGATGATAGGGACTTGTTGTCTTTGAGCAATCTGGGAATAGGAGAGGATACCTTTTGTTTCTCCTGTGAAACTGACGAAAATGGCTAAGTCTTCCTGTTTCAAATTACTTACAGCTGCTTCTTGTTCATCCCAATCTGAACGAGCAAATGCTTTTTTTCCTAAAAAAGTCAGTTTTCGAGCAAAATCTGTACAAATAGGGAAGCTTCCTCCTAATCCAAAAACTTCGATAGTATTCGATTGATAGATCAATGTCATCATTTGTTTGGCCTTTTCTTCGCTCATTTGATGGAACGTCTCTGTGACATTTGAAGTGATTTGGTTCGTGATTGTTTGAAAGCTTCGGCTATTTCCTTCCTGTTCCTCTACATGGATGGATTGATCGATGGCGTATTTCAACTCTTTAAAACCTTGATAGCCTAAATGTTTAGCCGTTCGGGAGATAGTAGCAGTTGAGACAAATAAATCATCAGATACTTCATAAATCGTTTTTGTTCCAATATCGGACAAATGGAGGAATATATAATCCAATATTTCATTTTCGATTTTACTTAACGAGGAACGCTTCTTTTCTAGTAAAGCAATCAAACTATTGCTTAACATGGACGGTACTCCTTTCAATATCTAACAAAAATAGTATTCGTAAACAAATATCTGAGAGTGTAAAATATTTTGTGTAAATAGAAAAAAGGAAGTCCCTTCTGTAGAATAGAGTTACCACAACACATTCACAGAAAAGAGGACTTCCATATGAACGATTTTACTACAGAAATTCTAAAGACTCTAGCGAACAAAGGCGATTTGAATGAATTATTCCGTGTCCATTTGGAAAAAGCTGTCAATACGCTTCTCAAAACGGAGTTAACGGCTTTCCTCGATTACGAAAAGTACGATCGCATTGGTTTTAACACGGGTAATTCTCGTAACGGCTCCTATGACCGTACGGTCAAGACCGAGTACGGGGAACTTCATCTCCAGATTCCGCGCGACCGCAACGGCGAGTTCAAGCAACAGACTGTTCCCGCTTATAGACGGACGAATGATACCTTAGAGGAGACCGTCATTCACCTCTTCCGAAAAGGTATTACCATGTCGGAAATCGCAGACTTGATTGAGAAAATGTATGGGCATCACTACACGCCCCAAACCATGTCCAATATAACAAAATCATTTACAGAAGAGGTAACGGCGTTTAAAGGGCGGGAGCTTCATGACCGTTATGCTGCTATTTATATGGACGCAACGTATATTCCGTTAAAGCGGAAAACCGTCGCCAAGGAAGCTATTCATATCGCAGTTGGCATTCGCCCGGACGGATCAAAGGAAGTATTGAGCTATGCGATTGCACCGACTGAATCCATCACGATTTGGGAGGAAATTTTATTGGACCTTCAAGAGCGCGGTTTGAAAAACGTCCTCCTGTTCATCACGGATGGCTTAAAGGGGATGGTAGGAGCGATTAGTCGGTTCTATCCCAAAGCTCGTTTTCAACATTGTTGTGTACAAGTTTCCCGTAATATCAGTCACAAAGTGCGTGTCAATAATCGTAAGGAAGTCTGTGATGATTTTAAAATGGTGTATCAAGCCTCGTCTAAAGAGGTGGCGTTGGAAGCACGTGGTGCTTTTGCGAAAAAATGGAAAACCAGCTATCCAAAAGTGGTTGAATCGATTCTTTCGAACGATCACTTGCTCACTTTCTTTGATTTCCCCTTGGCCATACGCAAGAGTATTTATTCTACGAACTTGATTGAATCCTTTAATAAGCAAATCAAGAAATACAGCCACCGCAAGGAACAGTTCCAAAACGAAGAGTCGATGGAACGTTTCTTAGTCTCGTCTTTTGATACTTACAACCAAAAATTCCTAGGTCGCAGTCATAAAGGCTTTCAACAGGCCGAAGGCGAACTTGAACAAATGCTAAGCCAACTGATTGAGAATTAGAAACAATCTACAGTAGGGAGGAACCATTTACACAAAATTATTGACGCTCCCAAATATCTCTGTTGAGTTTAGATAATAATCTAACTTATTATATAGCGCTTTCATAAAAATGTATATATAATAAAAGTTAGTTAAAATACTGGGATGATCTAAAGACAAAAGAGAGGAAGATAACCAATGAATCTTAACAAGCCCAAGATTGCTGAACAAAGTCCAAAGAAAATCTTTCTTTTCGATATGACATTCAGTTTGATTTCTTCTGATGGACTTTTGCAAACGCAACGTTTAGAAAGAAAATTGACACATTTCTTTCAAAAAGAGCAAAAAAATGTGTCAGTCAAAGTATATGATTCTAGCCAAATAGACAAAGAAGCAAAGAGAGCAGACATCTTATTGCTCACTCCTCGTAAAATATATTTTGTCTAACAGTTTTCTTTCAAGGTGTCTATAAATCATAAAATTTATTGAATAACACATTCCTTCCGGAATTTGTTTCGATATTGTGTGATTTCTCAGAGTACAATGGATGTATGGAAAGGATCCAACGGGAATTTGCTACTCACCCCTGTAGTTTTGTCTACCTTGTAAAGTCTGTTACCCGTGCCACTGTTATCACTACCAACTCATTAGCTGTTTCGATAATGGACTAGACTTTCAAATAGTAGTTGGAAGGCAGCTTCTAGCTCTTTTATCACCGTATTCTATTAGGCGAGGTTGTGGCTATACAGTGAGTTTCTGGGGAATCCCACAGTATCGAAGCATTTTCCAAAATTTAAAATGAAAGGAGGTCCTTCTTCCATGAAATTATTTGTCGGTATTGACGTTAGCTCTGAAAAATTAGATGTTTGTTTTCTAACTGACGATGATCAACTCTCTATATTGTCTGAAATCCCTGTTACCAATGATATTGAGGGTGCCACATCCATACGAGATATGATTCTTGAGTTCAATGAGAATTATCACTTTAATCAGATTGTGATTGGTATGGAATCAACGTCCATGTACAGCTTTCACCCTTCCATGTTTTTTCACGAAGATGAGGAGCTGAAGAAACTCAATACACTTGTAACGATTGAAAATCCTTTTCGGATTAAACAGTTCAGTCGCATGTTTGATGAGGATAAAACTGATCGAAACGATGCATTAAGAATTGCTGACTTTTTGCGTATCCAACGATTCACAACTTCCCCTATCAAAGAAGAGAAATACATGGCTTTACAGCGTTTAACTCGTACTCGCTATCAACTCATTAAGCAATTAACTCGTACAAAACAACATTTTCTGGAAAATCTAACGTACAAATGCAATACGCTTGCTCGAGAAATGCGAGACGAATCGACAAGTCTTTTTAGTGCCACAGTCATTTCCCTTATGACAGAAGACTTCACCCTCGATGAGTTAGCTGAGCTTCCTTTGGAAGCCTTCTGTGACTTACTTCAAGAAAAAGGAAGAGGTCGGTTCAAGCAACCAGAAAAAATTGCCAAGGCGATTCAACGAGCTATCAGATCAAGCTATCGCTTAGGATCTGTAGCCCAAGAGTCTATTGATATTGTTCTGGGTGTTCTTGTCTGCGAAATACGGGCTCTTGAAAAGAACATCAAAGAACTAGATAAAGCAATCGAACAATTAGTGGTTGTTATTCCAGAATACCAATGCTTAACCAGTATTCCAGGCGTTGGTAAAGTCTACGCCGCTGGATTGATCGCTGAAATCGGTCAAATCGAAAGATTTGAAGATCAGACGAAATTAGCAAAATATGCTGGATTAAGCTGGAAAGTCAAACAATCCGGGAACTATCAGTCACAAAACACGCCTCTGACAAAACAAGGGAATCGATATTTCCGTTATTACTTAGTTGAAGCTGCCAACTCTGTAAAAAATTATCTTCCCGAATATAAAGCTTTTTATCAAAGCAAATATAAAGAGGTTCCAAAACATCAACACAAACGAGCTCTCGTCTTAACCGCAAGAAAATTTACGCGTCTGGTGGATACGCTACTACGTAACCATCAACTCTACACGCCCCCAAGGAGCGTGATAGATAAATAACACTTTGTTATTGACGCAAATCCTTGAAATGACCCGAAAAAATTTTGATTTTGGTCGGGTCTAGTTAAGTGCGCTTCAAAACAGGTGACTCAATAAAACTATGTTTCATTTTTATCTTGACTTATTACCATTAGACTTTACTTGGATATGCAAAAGATAAAATAGAAAGTCAGTTCCCTGAAATACCTGTTTTCGTAATATCTAAGGAAGAATACGGAACTTTGGATGTGGAGAAAATAGTTAGTAAAATGGATGATTAAATCAAATTTTGATTGTTCATCCATTTTATCGTTTTAAGAAGTCTCTGCTATGTTCAAATGGTAATTTTGAATGTAGTAGAGTTTTTTACGCAAACCAACATAATTCTTAAAATGAATCTACTTGGATGATTTTTGTCCCCATATTCTTGATTTTGTCTAATACTTTTTCAGAGCAAAATTTATCAGTGATCAAATAATCAAAGACTGAAATATCAGCAATCTTGAATTTTGATGTCAGTCCGATTTTTCGATGATCAGCAACTAGAATCTTACATTTGATTGTCTGGTTGATCATCATTTCGTTGATTGTTGATTCATTCAATATTTTCGTTGTGACCCCATGTGCGACATCGACTCCGCTGCAACCAATGATACAAATGTCTGCATTGATTGAAGAAATCGTATTTAATGCGATATCGCCCACCAGTGCTTCTTTTGGAAAGCGCATCTCTCCGCCAGTTAAAATATAACTGCAATTATCTTTGTGAGGAGAATAGTTGATTTTTACGTTGTTTGTAACGACTGTCAAATGGTTAGATTGAAGAAAATCCAGTGTTTTCAATGCAGTCGAGCTAGAATTAATAAACAATGTATCATAATCGCTAATGTATTTACTAGCTTCTCTGGCAATCGCTTGTTTAATCCTTTCAGGACCAGATTGATCAAAATCAGTCTGGTTTTTGTAATTATAAGAACAATAACCGTAATTGCGGATGATCTCGTTTTTTTCTTCTAATAAATTTAAATCTCTGCGTATCGTACTAATAGATACATCCAGAGATTCAGCTAATTGAAAAGTTGACAATTGTTCGGTTTGCTGAAGTAGTTCCAAAATATCTTTTTGCCGTTTTTCAATATTGACAAGTGAGTTTTTCATGACTGTTGCCTCCTGAAGGACATCTTGATCCATGGATTTATTTGATTAGTTGTTCATTTAAATATTCATATCTGTCTTTATTATACTGAAACAATCATTAATATTTAAAAGAAAATCATATAAAAGACAAACAGTCATATAAAAGGGTTTTCACGCATGCGGTTACGCATTAAGATTTACTTGTAAGTCGTAAGAATGATATGGGGGGAACAAGTAAATGAGCAAAACGGTAAATGAAGTGACAAAAGAAAAGTGGATATTAGAAACATTTCCAGAATGGGGTACGTATTTGAACGAGGAAATCGAATCAGAGGTAGTGGAACCTGGAACTTTTGCTATGTGGTGGCTAGGCTGTACGGGAATTTGGCTGAAAAGTCATGAAGGAACGAATATCTTATGTGATTTATGGTGTGGAACGGGAAAACGCAGTCATGGAAATGGCATGATGAAAAAAGGGCATCAGATGATGCGTATGAGCGGTGTTCAAAATGTGCAGCCTAACTTACGGACTCAGCCTTTCGTAATCGATCCTTTTGAAATAAAAAATGTAGACGCTTTAATCGTCACACACATCCATTCCGATCATCTAGATATTCACACAGCTGCAGCCGTGCATCAAAATTGTCCTGAAGCAATATTCATTGGACCAAAAGAAGTGGTTCACACGTGGCAAAAATGGGGGATCCCTGAAGAAAAAACGATTATCGTGAAACCAGGTGATGCGGTCAAAATCAAAAATATCAATGTAGTAGCTTTAGAAGCGTTTGATCGGACAGCGTTGGTTACTTGTGAAGATCCGGAAGAAGTATTGAAAGGAAAAATGCCTCAGGAGATGGATCAAATAGCAGTAAATTATTTATTTGAAACATCAGGAGGTAATCTTTATCACGCAGGAGATTCACATTATTCCAATTTATTTGCCAAACATGGCAATGACCACAAAATCGATGTCTGCTTAGGAGCCTACGGTGAAAACCCACGAGGGATAACAGACAAAGTTACTTCTGTTGATATGCTGCGCATGGCGGAGTCATTGAATGCAAAAGTAGTGATTCCTTTCCACTACGATATTTGGTCTAATTTTATGGCTGATCCTAAAGAGATTACTGAAATTTGGAAATTCAAAAAGGATCGCTTGCATTATGGGTTTAAACCTTATATCTGGCAAGTAGGCGGGAAATTCATCTATCCGACAAACAAAGATGATCTTGAGTTTAATTTTTATCGCGGATTTGAAGATGTCTTCTCGATTGAAAATGATACACCGTTTCCGTCGTTTTTATAAGAAAGAAGGGAAGTTTCTTGCTGAAATACTTTTTTGACTATCAATTGATTCATTACCCAGATAAAGAAATCACGAATTGGCGTGAAGCTATCGCCGAAAGCTGTCGTGTATTGATTGATAAGAAAATCATTGATCAAACGTATGTTGAAGAAATCATTCATTGTGTAGAAAAATATGGACCTTATATTGTGATTGCACCTCAAGTAGCCATGCCACATTCTTCAGAAAAAAGCGAGGGAGTTTTTGGAACGGCTATTTCATTTACCAAGTTGAAGCAGCCAGTCCGTTTTGAAAGCGAAGATGAGAATGAGGAGAAAACGGCCAGTTTGTTTTTTACACTCGCAGCAAAAGATCCAAAAGAACACCTAGAAAATATCCAAAAATTATCCGAATTATTAATGACAGATGGATTGGTTGAGCGTCTCATCTCTACGAACTCCATCGATGATTACCAAGTTGTGATGGCGGAATATAATTAATTGATAGAGGAGAAAAAAGATGGGGGAATTTTTGTTAAGCATTTGGACGTATTTTGCAACAAATATCTTGACGCAGCCAGCGTACCTGATTGGTTTTATCGTGTTATTAGGCTATATTTTGCTGAAACGCCCGCTTCATGAATGCATCGCTGGATTCTTAAAGGCAACGGTTGGCTACTTTATTTTGACTGTTGGCTCTGGTGGTTTGGTCAACAATTTTCGACCAATCTTGGTTGGACTAAAAGAACGGTTTAATTTGGATGCTATGGTTACAGATCCTTATTTTGGACAAAATGCTGTGGATGCTGGATTAATGGAGACATTTGGCCGTACCTTTGGAGATGTGATGATTCTATTACTGATTGCATTTGTTTTAAATATTTTATTAGTCCGTTTTCAGAAATATACGAAACTGCGATCCGTTTTCACGACCGGAAATGTTCAGGTCCAGCAAGCAGCTACCGCTTTTTGGATTTTACTGTTTTGTTTTCCTGATCTAGGCAGGATACAAGTATTGATATTTATGGGATTGATTTTAGGGTGTTATTGGGCAGTAGCTTCTAACTTAACAGTAGGGATCACGCAGGAATTGACAGAAGGTGCCGGATTTGCGGTGGCACATCAGCAAATGTTCGGAATCTTTATTTTTGCTAAACTAGCTGAATGGATGAAAAAGCGGGATGAAAAGAAAAATCGATCGATCAAGCAAGACAAGAAAATCGAAGATATCCAATTACCAGGATTCCTGTCGATATTTAATGAGAATATGGTTGCTACTTCGTTGCTCATGCTATTTTTCTTTGGGATCATTCTGCTTGTACTAGGCAAAGATTATTTGATTCAAGCACAATTCATGAAAGAGGGGCAGAGTTTCTTATTCTACATTATGACGACTTCCTTGAATTTTGCGGTATATCTGGCAATCTTGCAATTAGGGGTTCGGACTTTCGTCGATGAACTAACTCAATCTTTTCAAGGAATCTCAAACACGATTTTACCAGGAGCTGTTCCAGGAATCGATGTAGCCGCTACTTTTGGCTTTGGTTCGCCAAATGCGGTAACGATTGGATTTTTGTTCGGTGCTTTGGGTCAATTTTTGATGATTGGTTTACTGATTTTATTGAAATCGCCAACGATCGTCATAGCCGGTTTCATTCCGTTGTTTTTTGATAATGCTGTCATAGCAGTTTATGCCAATAACCGAGGTGGATTCAAAGCTGCCTGTCTATTCCCGTTTCTTTCTGGAATCATACAAGTAGGCGGTTCAGCATTATTCGCTACATGGATCGGGATGTCAACATACGGTGGTTATATCGGGATGTTCGATTGGGCGACAGCTTGGCCATTATTTACAGTAGTCATGAAAGTCCTAGGTTATGCTGGAATCGCCGTAGTCGTCATTGGTCTATTGGCTATTCCGCAGTTACAATATCGGAAAAATCCTGAAGGGTATTTCTTGATTGTAGAAGATTATGAAAAATATGCAGAAAAGCAGAAAGCATAAAAGAAATCTGATTAGACAACACTCATAATGGAGGGATTAGGATGAGAATTTTAGTATCGTGTGCAAATGGATCAGGAACCAGCTTGATGATGATGAGAAGTGTAGAAAAAGCAATGAAAGAACTAAATATACCAATTACCAAGATTCATCATTGTGCTATTTCAGAGGGGAAAAGCTCAGCGAGTCAATATGATGTCGTTTTTACACCAGTCAATTTTTTGAATATGTTTACTCAGGCAGAGAAAAAAGGCGTTACAGTTATTGGTATAAAAAATGTGATGTCCGCCAAAGAAATCAGTGAAAAATTTGCTGAAACAACATGGTATCAAAAAAACAAGTGAAAGAAGGAACCAAGATGAGCAGGCCGAATCTGCAAATTGCGTTAGATCACAATGATTTAGAACATGCATTAGGCGATGTTATGAAAGTCGGTGATGTAGTAGACATTATTGAAGTGGGAACGATCCTTTGCTTACAGGAAGGACAAAAAGCGATTCGCTGTATTCACAGTATATTTCCAGAAAAAAACTGGTCGCTGATACAAAATGTGCAGATGCTGGAGGAACAGTAGCAAGAAATGTTGCTACTGCAGGAGCAGATTGGATGACAGTCATTTGCTGTGCAACAATGCCAACGATGAAGGCAGCACAAAAAGAGATAGGCGAATTACAAGTAGAACTCTATGGCAATTGGACTTTTGAGCAAGCCAAGGATTGGTATAACATCGGAATCCGACAGGTAATCTACCACCAAAGCCGTGATGCGCTCTTATCTGGTGAAGCTTGGGGTGAAAAAGATTTATCGAAGGTCAGCAAACTGATTGAACTAGGCTTCAATGTTTCTGTAACTGGTGGATTAAATCCAAACACATTACAATTGTTTGAAGGAATCAACGTGTATACCTTTATCGCGGGTCGGGGGATTACAGCAGCAGAAGATCCAATGAAGGCTGCACAATGTTTCAAAGATGAGATCATTCGTATCTGGGGGTAAGGAAATGGCTCAAATTGGGATTTATGAAAAAGCATTACCCAAAGATATTTCATGGAAAGAACGTTTTTCCCTTTCTTAATTGTCAAATTAAGTTAGACAGATCATCAATACTTACGTAACTCAAAAATACTTCCAAAGGTGTTCGATAATCCAGTGATTTTCTAGGAATATTATTTCGTTTAGATGCGACAGATTGAATAAAAAATTCATCTACTGAATTGAAATCCATAGATTTCAATAAACCATCTCTACGTAACAATCCGTTAGAATTCTCGTTTAGGCCTCTTTGAGACGGCGTTCCTGGATCAGCGAAATAAATGGCAATATCATTGACATTACTGATCTGTTTCCAATTTGAAAATTCCTTTCCACAATCAAAAGTGATGGATTTGAATAGGTTTTTCGGTACAGATTCAAACCATTGATTTAATTTTTTTTCAATATCAATCGCTTGTCTACCACACGGTTTCAATGTGATGATAACTTTTGATAATCGTTCAACTAAGGTAATTACAGCACTTTTATGTTTCAGACCTACGATAGTGTCACCTTCAAGGTGACCAAACTCATTTGAGAATTGGCTATAATCCTTTTCACGTTCATGAATAGAGCGGCGGAAAGTTTGTTTTCCACGTCTTTCTTGATGTCCATTCGGTTTACGCTTGCCTTTCATCGGTAAGTCAGAAGAATCAAATAGCCCCTTTTTGAACATACGATAAATGGTACGAGCAGAACAACTAATAGGAAACGCTGCACGACCAACAATCACATCGGGTGTCCATCCTTGAACAACCTTTCTTTGAATATATTCTGATTGTTCCTCGGGTAAAACAAGCGGACGTCTACCACAGTTTGATTTGTTTTTCTTATACTGTTGATAATATTCTAAGGCTGATTTTCCTTGCTTGAAGAACAGATATACTTTATGGATCGTTTGTCTTGAACGATTCAAGCAATGGGCAGTTTTAGCAACAGATTGATTAATTTTGAAATAAGACTCTATTATTACAAGTTCATCCGTTGTAAGATGGGTATAGGTCATTTGTACTCACTCCTTATAATTCTTTGGTCGGAACTATTTTGAGTGTAGCACAAATGACTTTTTTAGTTGTCTAGCTTAATTTTACAATCGGCGCTTGTAAAAGAAATGGACTTCGATTTTATCGGGATGTCGATTGATGAGACGGATGAGCGGTTAGCACGATTAGATTGGTCTGAAAAAAAGATAGCTGAGCTGAGAGAAGAGATGTTTAGCTCTGGAGTACGTATCCATTCGATTTGTTTAAGTGCGCATCGGCGATTTCCGTTTGGTTCTGCTGATCCAGAAAAGAAAAAAGCAGCGAAACAACTAATGAAAAAAGCAATCCATTTGGCGCATAATTTAAGCGTCAAAGTAATCCAAATAGCTGGATATGACGTTTATTATGAAGAGAAATCAATGAATTCCAGAGAAGACTTTATCGAAGGAATAAAAGAAAGTGTAAAGGAAGCCTCTAAATATGGCATCATTCTTTCCGTGGAAATCATGGATGACCCATTTATGAACTCCATTTCAAAATTTTTAGAAATCAAAGAACAGATTCGTTCCCCTTTTCTACAAGTATATCCAGACCTAGGCAATTTGTCCGCATGGCCGGAAAATAATCCGGCTCGAGAACTTGAGAAAGGAATCGATTATATCACTGCTATCCACTTAAAAGACACGTATCCTGTAACAAAAGAATATTCAGGACAGTTTCGAGATGTTCCTTTTGGTAACGGATGCGTTGACTTTCTTGGATTATTGAGACATTTGAAACGTCTAGATTATGATGGAACATTCCTGATCGAAATGTGGAGTGAAAAAAGTCAAGATTTTCGAAGAGAAATCCAGCAGGCAAAAGACTACTTAAGTTCTAAATTGAAGGAGGCTGGCTATGATGTCTTGTGAAGAAAAAATTGCAGCAATGAAGCAACGTGTCTTTGAAGCAAATCTGGCATTGCCGCAATACGGATTAGTCAAATTGACTTGGGGCAATGTGAGTGAAGTGGACCGTGAGCTAGGAGTCATCGTTGTTAAGCCAAGCGGTGTCCGATATGAACGCATGCAAGCAGATCAAATGGTTGTAACAGATTTGTCAGGAAATATAATAGAAGAAGACAGCTTAAAACCATCTTCAGATCTGCCTACCCATGTTGTTTTATACAAAGCTTTTGAAGATGTAACTGCTGTTACTCATACTCATTCTACTCACTCTGTCATGTGGGCGCAAGCAGGCAGAGATTTGCCAGCTTATGGCACGACCCATGCTGATGCTTTTTATGGTAAGGTTCCTTGTACACGCCAATTGACGAAAGAAGAAGTAAAAGAAGCTTACGAAGTTCATACAGGGAATGTGATTGTCGAGACATTTAAGGAAAGAAAATTAGAGCCAAACGAAGTCCCTGGAGTACTTGTCTATGGACATGGACCATTCACTTGGGGGCGCTCACCTATAGAAGCAGTAGAAAATAGCCTGATTTTAGATGAAATTTGTTTGATGGCTAAAGAAAACAAGTTGATCAACCCAAATATATGTGAAATCCCACAATATTTGCTAGATAAACATTATTTTCGAAAACACGGAAAGCATGCATACTATGGGCAATAGAGATGCTAGGGTAAGGGTAGAAAATTAAAAGATAATACTTGATAGAGAGAAACAGAGGTTGTGAAGAAAATTTATCACAACCTTTTTTATTTATCAAAAAGGGTGCATTCTAAAAGGAAAGAGGAATTTTAAGGAATCGAGAGAATCTTTACAGGAGAGTTATATGTGATAGATTAAATAGTCAAAGAATTGTATTATTATAGGGAGAATTGTATAAGAAAGGAAGAAAAAAATGAATGTTGATTCCCTTATGATTGATGAGATTTCTGAATTATATAAGAGCGTTGGTTGGACGCATTACACAAAAGACACTGCAAGGTTAGAGAAGGCATTTGAACAATCTGAATCTCTGATAAAGCGTAATGGAGAAGGGAAGATTATCGGAGTCGTTCGTTGGATCACTGATTGTGCGACGATCGCATTTATTCAAGATATCCTCATTCATCCGAGGTATCAGCGCCAAGGAATAGGAAAAGCACTTTTGAATGAAGTTTTGGAGAAGATCACCAGTTATGGACCAGTCCAAATCGAATTATTGACAGATGATACTGAGAAAACAAAAAAATTTTATGAATCAGTAGGGTTTGTTCAAGTAAAAGAAATGGATGCTGTTTCTTATATAAAGGATACTAGAAGATAAGAGGGACTTTTTGGTAATGGCAAATACTATATATAACGTAAAAAAAAATTGGAGGATAGATTCAAGTATCACTCAATCTATCCTCCATTCCTCGTTTATTTTATTTTTTTATTCACTTCTTTATCAAATACTATTTTTTGTACATTTGGACTAATATAAAAAATGAATACATGATTTTTTTTAAAAGTAAATGCTATACGATAATTTTTTTTATCAATATTGACTTTCATTTCATATATTTCCTTTGCCGAGCGTGTTCATACTGGTTTTATACGAAAAAAATTATGGTCTACATGCTCTATGACTTTTTTAGAAATAGTTTTTTTGTATGCGAGATGTACCTCTTGCGGAAATTGTTCCAATAGTTCACTGTCAAACTCAACAGTATAATCCATATTTTGCTTCCTTTCTATACGGCTTAAAGTGTTGAAATAAGTCATTCATTAGTTTTTGCACTGTTACTTTTCGATGATGGTTACAACCGCTTTGCCGCAAGTCAGTTCTTTTTCCAGCTCGCTCTTTATTTTTATGGCACATGATTTGGAAAAAGGAGCTGCTTCTTTCCATGAACCAAGTAAAGGATATTCGTTACTGATACCTTTCACATATTGTTTGTTTTTGACACCTTTTGTTTTTACTTCTACATAATACATTTGATCATCTTCTTTCTTGCTGTTTTTAGTTCATATTCAAATATATGTAAGCGAAAATGATTATGTATCTATATCTTTATGATAAATAAAAAGAATCAATTTAAAAGTTTTTTTCACTCGATATAACTAATTTGAATAATACATATAATAAAAAGCTATTGTTCTTAAAATATAAATAGTATATAAAAAGAGAGGCTGGGACAGAAGCGTTTAACTCCAAGAAATAAGAAGGAATTCATGAAAATTGCTTTTCAAATTTTTGTGAATTTCAGCTTATTTCCGAAGGATTTGCTTCTGCTTCCGCCGTTTATACGTGTTTAGAGCGTGAAACAAAAGTGTTCTTTTACTTTTGTCCCACGCTCTTTCAATGATGTTTATAACTAACGTAATAAAAACCTGAAACAAAAATAGCTCCGCCAATGATATTTCCAATATAAACAGGGATAAAATTCGAGAGAAATTCTAACCAAGTCGCTTGACCTTCAAATATGGCAGCAGGTATCACAAAACAGTTGGCCACACTATGTTGGAAACCGATTGCCACAAAAATCATGACTGGAAACCAAATCGTTAATACTTTGCCGGCCGCATCTTTTGCCCCATATGATAACCATAATGCTAAACCAACAAACCAATTACAACCTATTCCAGACCCTAATGCTTGCCACCAAGAAACAGCGATTTTATGATCAGCAATATGGATCACTTGGTCGAGATAGACACCTGAATGAGTTAAACCAACAAAATGTCCAAAGAAGTAGGCTACGAAAATTGCCCCAATAATATTTGCAAAAGTAATCACTGACCAATTCTTAACTAGCTGTGAGAATGTGACTTTTTTATCCATAAAGGCAATCGCCACAGCCATCATATTTCCGGTGATCAATTCACCACCGCCAAGAAGGATGACCAGCAGACCGATAGGGAAAACCGAGGCACCAACTAAACTAGTCAAGCTAGCCATAGATTCTGGGATAGAAGCAGAGACCCGTACGTATGCCAAATAACCTAGAGAAATCATGGCTCCTCCGATAAACCCTAAAATCAGTTTAGCTAAGATAGGTTTCTGTATTTTTTTTGCTCCAAGATGAATACTGATTTCCATAATTTCTTCTGGTGTGTGCATGATACTTCGACGCCTACTTTCTTAATGAATTTTCATGTGATAAAGTATAGTGAAAAAATTCACATTTTTCTTGTTGATTATATCATCTTATTATTTATATGTGCATATTATTGTAAAAATTTTTATTTAATCACATTGGATTCTAAAAAAGAAACAAAAATAAAAGTTATGTATATGGTGGTCAAAAAGTAAATAATATCAGTTATCAAATTTCCTGTAAATTTTCTTGAAATTATAGTATATTATTACTTTAAAACAATCTACATTTTTTATAAAAAAGGAAATGAATAACTGAAAAAATTATTATAGGAGAGAAAAAATATCACCATAATTGGTTTAGGGTTATCTGCATATTTATTTACAGAATTTGTTTATAGACATGTGAATTTATTTGCATAATCTTTATTCGCATTATATGAATCAAATTCCTCAATCGTCAGAGAACTTGCTAATTTAATGATAGCCTTGCTGTTTACTCCCGCGTTGAGGGTCATAACTATTTTGGTCTGTTTAGTGCTCTTATTTTTCGTTAATAAAAAGAAATAACGTAGTATTTCAAAAGACAAAGAAGCGGGATGATGATTGCTATAGTATGTTATACGTGGTGCTAGGTAAGTGAGAATAAACAAAAAAACTGTAGAACAAAGAAATTTTTTTCTTTGTCTACAGTCTGAGGTGGTGACATATCTTTGTCACCACCTTTTTTTGTCGCACAAATAATTAATCGGATATTTTATGTTCATGTTTTTTGTGTTCAACGAGTATTGATAGGGAAAAGATACATTTTAGATACTTTTAACTGTTAATTTACAAAACAAGGTGAAATGAATAGAAAAATGAAAAAATAGATACGGAAGAATATGTTTGATTAAAAAATGCCATGAAGAGAAGGAAGTTGATGATACATGAAAAAAATATATTCAAAGGAAATCGATTGTTTTAGAGGCATAGCTGTTTTAGCAGTGATATTTTATCATTTGCCAAATAGTAAGCTACCAGGCGGATTGCAAGGAGTAACGATCTTTTTTGTGGTTTCTGGTTTTTTAATGGCTAAAAATACGATAAGAGATGAAAAAAACAGACAATTCAGTTTTCTACATTTTTACTATAAGCGTATCAAAAGTATTTATCCATTTTTACTGTTTTCTTTGGTCGTATCCATTTTCATACTGGGGATCAGCAACATTCGATTGATAGGAAATATTCGTAGTGAGCTACCTAGTTTGATTTTTGGCTATAACAATTGGTGGCAGCTGAATCAAGGCGTATCTTATTTCGACTCTTACTTTAATGCTTCTTTATTTAAACATTATTGGTCGCTTTCCGTTGAGCTACAATTTTATTTGATTTGGCCATTTTTGTTTATTGTCATTAAACGTATGAGGAGAAAACAAGTGTTTTACTTAATCTATACATTGATTTTTGTTTCTATTCTTTTTAGTTTGTTTTTACCTTCAGCTAAGGCATATTATCATACGGTGGCTAAACTTTTTCCATTTTTATTAGGAGTTTGGGGGTATTTTAATCGAATAACTATTGGCCGTTTCTTTGAACAAAACACTTTTAGTAAAATCTGGCTTTTATTACTAGCTAGTCTTTGTCTGATTCTGTTCCCGATTTTTCCTTATACACTAAATGAACTACTGATCAGTATTTGTTTTGCTTTATTGTTAGCCAGTGTCGATGATGTAAATATTGCAAAAAAAACCAAAATCGCTAGTACAAAACTTTCTTTTGTAGGAAAAATCAGTTATGAGCTTTATTTGGTGCATTTTCCAGTATTGATTGCTCTGACAAATCTATTCAAACATTATCATTTGAAATATTTGGATATCGCAAGTTTATTCACTGTGTTTTTGTGTACATTACTCATGATTACTTTCTTTAGAAAAGGAGTGCAGAAGATGAGATCACCCAAAATTTGGACAGCTATGGCACTAATGATGATCGGAGTTTCTGTACTGGTATTACGTGCTCCAGCCAATCGGTTGACTGCTGACCAAAATCAGTTGCAAAGTTTATTAAAAGAAAATTCTAGTAAAGCAAGTGCAGGAGAAAATCAGTTGTCACAAGAGAAAAAAATATTATTTATCGGAGATTCTGTTATGCTGGGGGCGTATCAGGAACTGAAAGAGACTTTTCCAAAAGAAGCATTGGTAGACGCAAAAGAGTCAAGACAAATCACTGCGTTACCAGAAATCTTAAAGGAGCATAAAGATTTAGTTTCTTACCGACAAATAGTGATCGGGTTAGGAACCAATGGTGTGTTAACAGATGATGCTATAGAACAAACCATGTCTTTGCTCAAAGATAAAAAAGTGTACTGGGTAAATATAAAAGCTCCGACTGGCTGGCAAGATACGATAAATGCCACATTAGCTAAATTGCCAAATCAGTATTCTAATATAACGATGATCGATTGGTATAGTGAAAGTAAAAACCATCCTGAGTTTTTTTATGATGATGAAACCCATTTGAATGAAAGTGGACGTACAGCTTATGCAAAGTATATTGCTTCAGTTATTCAATAAGGTAGTGATTACATGTGTTAACCTTACTTTTTCCTATGAATCAATTTAAATAAAAAATACTTCATATGATAAACGGTGTTTAAGAGGAGGAAATTTTTAATATTCGTGGTAAAAAAGAGATGATCGAGGTCGTTAACTGAGAGCTTCTTGGAAAGAAATCGCTTTGGATTTATCCTCTTTGTTATACAGAACATGAGCGAGACGACAATACTAGGATGTATGTTCTGATCGAAGTTTTATGGTTACAAGCAATCAGCTTAGATAAAATTAAGGATCGTAGGAACCAAGTAAAGAAGGCTGTTAGTAAAGAAACAAACGATCAAGTATGTTTTATTCTTAAGAAGATGCAGTGAATAAATAATAGTAATATAATGTTAGAAGGGACTGTGACAAAAGACGTGTCACAGCCTTTTTCCTACGATTAGTCAAGTAAAAGGTGCAAGAAAAATAGCTCGTAACGAAAGCGACAAAATCAAGGCACACCAAATAAAGCCCCGTTCGTAAAAAAATTTTCGATCTGGGCAAAGAAGTGGTATACTGTAAGTGGTTTAGTTAATGGTCCACTGAGACCGCGTACGCATAGTCGTACTCTGTATGTGCCCTAACCATAGCGTGCATACATTTCAGAAGCTTGTTCATACAAGCAACTGTGGCAACCTTCTCTTTCTTAGGGATAGGTTGCTTTTTTAATTTGTAGTAATAATCGACAATATGATTAGGAGCTGCGCGTTGCTGGCGAATCATATTTCGAATGGTGAAGAAAATAATTTTCCGTGCTTTGGGATTACCACGCTTATTGATGCGGTTTTGGCCAGTATACTTACCTGAATGATACCGTCGGATGTCGATTCCGACAAAAGCATTCAATTGTTTATGGGTTTTAAATCGTGTGATATCTCCTAATTCACCGAGCAATAAAGCGGCTGTGAGTGCGCCAATCCCAGGGAACGTTTGGTACAACAAAAAGCAAGGAGAGCCTTCGGCTTTTTTGATCATTTGTGTCGCCAGTGCTTCTTTTTGTTCGAGTAAATCTTGGAGAAGTTCGGAGTAATAGATCGTTTTTTGACAGTGGATACTGTCTTTTTCAACAGCTGGATAGGCACACTGTGCATAGTGGATGATTTGATCTGCCTTTTGCTCGGCACGATTCGCGGAGATTTTTTTCCGTGTTTCGTTGATCAGTTTATTTTTTATTTTTGTCCGAGTAGATGCCAATACAAAATCTGGATGGGGAAAAAGACGGATCAATGTCAATGCGTAAGGGGTCAGCCTGTTTGAAAAGAACTGTTCAAGCTCTGGAAAAGTCAATTGAAGGCAGTTGTGTAAATCCATGCGCAGACGAGTGATTTTCTTCTCAATTTCTTGATAAAAACGGGCTAAATCGCGCATCTCTAAGTAAAAATTGCTTTGTACTTCTTTTGGCTGACGTTGATTTTTAAGATGAGTCTGTGCGAGCCGGTGGGCATCCGATTTATCTGTTTTCCAACTGCGTAAGGTGTTTTCTTCCATCTGCTTTTTCGCTTCTAACGGGTTTAACAAACAGTAAGAAAAGTGATGATCTTGAAAGAACTTTTCGACTGGTCTGGAATAAATCCCCGTTGCTTCAAAAACAATCAATGGACGTTCAGGCAAGTGCTGGATCTCTTCGAGTAATGCATGAAATCCTCTTTGAGTGTGTTCGATCTCGTCTTCAAATAAGCAGGTGTCGTCTTTGTATAGGACACTGTAGCTGTGTCCCATTGAAACATCTAATGCAAGAATGTAAGGCATTTGTTTTCCTCCTTTTTAAGTTTTGAAAGAACTTTACTGCTTCATTTCGATTCCAATTTCCTATACACGGGCTCATGGCCCCAACATACGTAAACCTGATTCTAAAATGACAGTAAAGAAGTTCGGTTTTTGATAGGAACTCGTAGTCCTCAAGGCTTTGTTCGAACTTTCTTTCACTCTTCACTATAATCTAAAAATAGAAAATAGAGGAGAACATCATTCGTCAATGATGTTCCCCTCTAATCTTAGTATGTTTTAAATGATTGCTTAAGCATTAAATATCAAAAAATATAGAGTTCAAAATTACTGCACAGATTAGATGAAAAATTTGAACAACAAAAAGTGTATTTTTATACTATAATAGCTTTTGAATTTAGTTACTCTATTCAACAGTTATGCTGTGGACAAGTAAAAGAATAAATAGAGGTGAGAAAATGAATAATTTCAAGAAAAAATTTGTGAGTAGATTTTTAAATATGAAAAATTTTTTTGAAAAAAAGGGAGATTATGATGCATATAATTATGTATTAAATCTAGAAAAGCAAACATATTATACACTACGTAAAAATGATGATAATGATTTTTGGACTATATTACCTAAAATGCTTTCGATTGACTCTAAGCTTTCCCTTTTGGAGGAATTTATTAATTTAGATATTGAAGAATTTTGCGGGGGAAAAGAGTTAATTAATATGATAGAGAGTGATTATCATACCTATTATAAAGAAAGTTGTGGATATAAAGTGGATGAGCAATGTCCACAATCAATTATTTTTTACGTTGAGTAATATGGACTATTAAGCAGGAAAGCAACTAGAAGCTACTGGTTTAGTATTTAAAAATATAAACTATATTGCTAACAATTATTTTCTAGAAGAAATAAAAGAACTAAGAATCAAGATGATGTCTTGACTCTTAGTTCTTTTAATATGGAAAAGATGGATAATGCACTGTTAATTTATGATGCATCATCAAAAAAGTTGGAAGGAGAAGATAGAAATCATTAAATGATTTCTACAGATGGTAAATGAAAAAACAAAATATTAGCAAAAATTTGCCTAAATAGATAGTAACACTTTCTAAATTAAATACAAGCGCATTCATAGAATGTTTATACAAATATCTATGTGTTAAAAATTGGATATGTTCACAATAAATAGGAATTAAAATAACGAATTTACGTTTGTTTTAATTAACAATCAAATTATCTTAATGCAGGAATAAAAAATTAAATTACATATTGTTAATCATTTACATCTCCGTTAATAACTCAAAATGAAAAGATGTTTTTATTTTTATTCTAGCTTAATTTGACAAATCATAAATTGACAGAGCTGAAAAGCTTTTTTGAGTACCATCATTTACAGCTAGTATCCAAAACAAAACTTGGCACTTTTCTTAAAGGCGATGAACAAGAAAAAAGACAGCTCCTTGTTAAGACGCTACGCAATATGCAGAAAGAAGATCCACAAAGTCCTTCGTTGAAAGAATTTTTTGCCAAAGATACGTTAAAAGTCATCCAACATACATTAAAAGAAGTTTTCTATGAAAATCATCTAGAACAACCAGGAGGACTGACTAGTGTAGAGATTCATATCTATTTTATGCTTGAGCGAATGAAACAGTACCAGAAAGTGAAATTAAGTAAAGACGAAAATGAAGTCGTTGAGCATACCCAAGCACAGCAGTTAAGTAGTCAGATCTTAGCAAAGTTAGCTACTATTTACCCAATTGAATTTTCTCCTGATGAAATCAATTATCTGGCTTTACGTATCGCCAATCTTTTTACAAATTCACAAGCAGCCACACGATTTCAAAAGGAATCTAGTACACTTGCTGATCATTTGATTGTACAAGTGGAGCAGTTTTTAGGTTATTCATTGAAAGAAGATCAGTTACTGAAACAAAACTTAAGGTCTCATTTATCTTCGACCTATTTTCGACTCCATTACGGCTTGCAGATTTCTAATCCACTGACGAAAAATGTATTTAGTACGTACACACAACTTTTTTTAGTTTTACAGTTGATTCTAGAAGATTATTTTGAGAAAGAAAATTTTTATGTTCCGCAAGATGAGACAGCTTATTTAACGATCCATTTCCAAGCGGCGATCGAGCGACACAAACATCAGAAAAGTAAAAGATACCAAGCCGTTTTAGTTAGTGAATATTCAAAAGCTATGGCTACTTTTCTTGAAGCACGGCTGAACAGAGAACTTCCGGAATTAACGATTATAGATTTAATTGAATATAAGCCAGAACTAGAGAGGGAAGACTTTCCACCTGTTGATTTTATTTTAGCTACATTACCGTTTAAACATGCAAATATTCCAGTAATCGAGATTTCACCAATGATCACAGAAACTGACCTGGCTTATCTGACAAAATATATGCTGGAACATGTACCTATCAAGAAGAAAAAAACGTTTGATCTAGCAAGCTTTACTCATCCATTTTTGATCTTTCCTCATCTTGAATGGGCTGATCCAGTAGATATTTTAAATTTTATGGGGAATGTCTTAGTAGAACATCATTATGTGGAGCCGGAATTCGTCGATTCTGTCTTGGAACGAGACCGTCACGCCAGTACTAGAGTGGCACCATTTGTAACGATTCCTCACGGTAATCCGCTGTATGTAAAACATTCGATGATTTCTATTGCAACAATGAAAGAACCGATCCTATGGCATGGGGAACAGATACGTATCGTACTGCTGTTAGCAATAAAGAGAAAGGATTTGAAACATGCAGAGTTCAAAAAAATTTTTTCTGTTATTCACTATTTAGAAAAGCAACCAGAACAAATGGCACAGTTGATGCAATCCAATCATCCACTAGAGATTTTAACCTTGTTGTCTAGTTATGAATAAGCAGATATTAAAAAACTGCCTTTATATCTATAATAATTCTATCTATTTATTTAGAAGTAGAAAACTAAATACAAAAAAAAGAGGATGTGGTCAAAGTTGTGTCACATCCTTAAATACAGGTTAGAAACAATCATTTTGAGTCAAAAAACAACGATGGGAAAGACTATTAAAAGAGATTAAGACATGGCAGATGATGAAGGAAGTAGGGGTATAGTAAGCCAATAGGTTTCTTGAATATGATGCGAGAACAATTATTCGTCTTTTAAGAAAAAAAGTAGTAGAATCAGTTCATATTAAAAATAAAAAACCTTCCATTTTTGTAGGGTTGGAGGAGGTCACTACCTTGAAAAAAATCGGCTTTTTAAGCTTTGGACATTGGATGGAGCAAGGATCACTCGTGAAAACAGCTCAAGATGCTTATTTGCAATCAATCGATTTAGCAGTGGAAGCAGAAAAAATTGGAGTAGACGGAGCGTTTTTCCGCGTACATCATTTTGCCCCTCAGATTGGGTCGCCGTTTCCTTTGTTAGCTGCAATCGGCGCAAAGACGAATAAGATCGAAATCGGTACAGGACTTATCGATATGCGCTATGAAAACCCTTATTATATGGCAGAAAATGCCGGATTGACAGATATCATCACGCAAGGAAGAGTGCAACTAGGAGTGGGGCGTGGTTCACCTGAACAAGTCCTAGATGGCTGGAAATACTTTGGTTATGATTACAGTGAAGAAGAAATCAAAGAGGTAACACGGGAACGCACCCTTGAATTCTTGGAATTACTTGAAGGAAAATCATTTGCAGAACCAAATCCTCAACCAATGTTCCCACAAGGATCAGGAAAATTACGGATCGAACCTTATTCAGAAGGATTACGACAAAGAATCTGGTGGGGAGCTGGTTCACAGCAAACGGCAATCTGGGCAGCACAACATGGAATGAATCTGCAATCATCTACATTAGTCAATTACGAATCCCATGAGCCGTTCCATATCCAACAAGCAAACCAATTACGTGCGTATAAAGAAGCGTGGAAGCAAACAAGTCATGATTTTGAACCAAGAACATTGGTCACTCGCTCGATCCAGCCAATCACCACTGATTTGGATCGACGCTTATTTGGACAAGACGGTAGTCCGCAACAAGATGCTGTCGGCTATCTTGCTTATCATCGGAACCCGACGATTTTTGGAAAAACTTTTGTAGGTGAACCTGATCAATTAATCAAGGAGCTAGCTGAAGATGAAGCAATCAAAGAAGCAGACACAGTACTTGTCACGATTCCTAATACTTTGGGGGTAGAATACAACATGCACTTGCTTGAAACAATCGTAAAAGATATCGCTCCAGAATTAGGTTGGCGGTAAAAAGGATATTTCTGTAAGTGCAGGATACTTGAGTGAAAAAATAAACACTTCTAATAATCAGTTTAAAGCAAACTCCAAAAGCTAGACTTGAAAATCTGACTTTTGGAGTTTTTTTGTGAATAAATATATAGATAGGGGTACTTATTTTGGATATTCCATTGAGCAATGAAAATAAGATAAATGAAAAAATTGTTTGTTTATTCATCATTTAGAAAATATTCGATATACTCCGTTTAGTAGATAGAATCGGTTGATATCTGTAGGGTATCATTAGTGTTTTTTACTTTTGTCTCACGCTCTTTTTTGTCTCATTTCATATAAACAATTATTTACTTTGTACTATTTATTTCATTTCTGTGATTTTAATACTTTTTGCTAGATTTTTTACATCAGCTGGAATAACTTTCCCGACTTCTGATTGCTGTGCATTTGACATGCCGCAAGCCATTGCGTACCTTACACATTCTTTTAAAGGATAATTCTGTTCTAATGAATGAGCAAAACCTCCAACAGTGGCATCCCCAGAGCCTGTTGTATTAATGACAGGAATCTTAGGGATCTCAACATTCCAAAATTCTTCTTTTACTTTGACTACTGCACCATACGAGCCGCAAGAAATCATGATAACATCGATATCTTTAAATAAAGGATTTGTTTTTAAATGGTATTTTATATCGCTTTTTTTAGTAATTTTTTGATGGATGATATCTGAAAACTCATGGATATTAGGTTTGATAAACATCGGTTTATACTTACTTGCTAAGACTTCACGGAGATGTTGTCCAGATATATCCATTAATATATAGATGGAAGGATCTATTTGTTCTTTGATATATTGTAATAATTTAGCATACAAAAAGGGGTCTTGATTGTTGACAGAACCATTTATTGTAATGACTGAAAGGTAATTATTTGTGCTGATTTGTTTGATATCATTCATTAATTTTTTGATAGTAGTATCTGCTATTTCAGGACCAGCTTCCACTAGCTCTGTCTGCGTTTCACCATCATGCATGATGGTGACGGCACCTCTTGATTCTTCTGCAATAGGTAAAAAATGCAAATCAAACAAATTTTCATTTTGCAGCATATCTTGAATCATACCGCCAAAATAACCGCCCAAAAACCCCGTTAAAATAACTGATGAACCTAGTAAAGCAGAAGCTCGTCCGCAATTGATTCCCTTGCCGCCTACATACCGTACCGGAGAAGCAAAGCGTGTCATCGTACCTAATTCAAAGTGTTTTGTAAAATAAATGGAATCAATGGATGGGTTCATCGTGATTGTCAGTATCATTTTTTGGCTCCTTTAATATGGTTAAGTATTTTGAATAATGATGGAAATCTTGTTCTGATAAATGATTATCGGTTATTAGATAATCAAAATCGGTTAATTTTCTAAAAGTATAGACATCTGATTTATTTAATTTTGAATAATCTGCAACAATACATTTGATTTTGGCTGCATTGAGCGCTGCATTTTGAATATTTCCCTCAATAAATTGAGCAGTTGTGACATTGTTTTCAAATATTCCATTTGTTGCAGCGAAAGAGATATCGACATTCAAACTTTCAAAAGATCTTTCTGCAACTTCCCCAATGAACTCTTCTGTAATAGGAGAAAATTCGCCACCAGTAAGT
Organism: Enterococcus sp. M-BR2; assembly: GCF_056612775.1. NCBI lineage: Bacteria > Bacillati > Bacillota > Bacilli > Lactobacillales > Enterococcaceae > Enterococcus > Enterococcus sp. M-BR2. Next base: position 1,207,526 of record NZ_CM152743.1, on the reverse strand, counting down.
AAAATCCGATAACTAGTATGATTCTTCAAATAGTTGAAAGCAATCAAACTATTTGTAATTACAAATAGATTTTTCTTTTGAATGAAAGGAAGTGCATACAGGATTGTTGTACCGGCGCCTACATAAATAGTAGAATTATCCGGAATTATACTGTTCATGACTTGACCAATATATTTTTTTTCGGCTACATTCGTATCAATCTTTTCTTGAGTCGATAGTTCTCGATTATAAGGTTCCTTTCGTTCAACGCCGCCATACAGCTTTTTTACTTTATTTTTTTTTGCTAATTCAGTGACATCTCGGCGTATGGTCATTTCTGATACGCCTAATTTGTTAGCGATTTCTGAATTAGTTAAATAAAAATCTTTCTCTAATAACGTAATGATTCGTTCTTGTCTTTCTTTTTTCAACATATAAATTACTCCTTTAACATAAAAGTCAAGTTTTGTTCGACTTTGTTCTTCTTAATTATATAGATAAACGATTTTATTTTCAAGTAGATCAAATTTAACAAAATAAATTTCTTTTGAAAGCGTTGACAAAACTAACTAACAGAAATATAATATTCTTGTAAACAAAGATGAACTTAGCAGAACACGAAATTAACAAACTTAATCAAAAAGAGGGTGAAGAAATGGAATATAAAGAGATGTTTGTTCCTAGTCTGATTCAATTAGCGGTAGACGTAAAAAATAAAGAAGAAGCTTTTTTAATAGCTGCCCAACGATTAGAAAAAATGGGGTACGTCAATGAGAATTATTTGAATGGGCTAATTGCAAGAGAAAGAAAATTTCCTACAGGATTGATTACTAAGTATTTAAATATTGCACTGCCACATTCGGAATGTGAATATGTCGAAAAGCCATTCGTTTTTGTTATGCAGCTGAAGAACCCAATTTATTTTTATCAAATGGGGGATAATCAGGAAATGACTGTAGAAAATCTATTTTTTTTAGGAATCAAAGAACCAAAAGAACAAGTAGGATTACTTCAAGCGTTTATGAATTTATTCATGGATGAAACATTCGTAGAAAATTATAAGAAACAAGAAACACCGCAAAAAATATACGAACTTATTACAAATTATATTTAGGAGGAAGAAAAATGAAGAACCGGTTAATTGTCGCATGTGGAAGTGGCGTAGCAACGAGTCAGACAATCGCGAGTAAGATCCAAAGTATGTTAGAAGATGATGGCATTACATTTCCTGTAGAAGCAGTTGATTACAAATCAATCCAAAATGAGCTTCCTACTGCTGGAATCTATGTGTATGTCGCACAGCCTGATGATGAAGTACTTGAACAAGCAAAAGATTTAGGTATTGAAGTATTTCCAGGAATTCCATTTTTAACTGGAATGGGCGTAGAACCTATTTATGACAGTATCAAAGAGTTAATACAGTAAAGGAGGATTGTTGGATAAAAAATTGTCTCGTAGTTTTTCTACTATATTTCAAAAGAAAGAAGGTTTATTTATGGAAGTCTTCCAAACCGTGATCAATTATGTTTTGAATTTAGGATCAGCTATTTTTGTTCCTTTGATTATTTTGATACTTGGATTATGGCAGGGATGAAATTTAAAAAAGCATTCATGTCTGCATTGACTTTAGGGATCGCTTTTAGCGGGATGTCTATGGTCATTGGCTATATGTCTAACGCAGTAAGTCCAGCATCTGAAGCATTGGCTAAAAATACGGGAATCAGTTTGCCGGCGCTCGATCTAGGGTGGACGGGTGCAGCAAGCATCACATGGTCGTGGAGTTACGCTTTTATATTCTTTGCAGTAACGATTGGGGTCAATTTTGTACTCTTACTTTTTAATTGGACGAAGACGTTAAATGTTGATATGTGGAATGTTTGGGGGAAAGCTTTAACTGCTTATTTAGTTTATTATGTTTCTGGTAGTTTGGCTGCAGGCTTTCTTACAGCAATGGTTCAAGTTATATTGGAATTAAAGCTTGGTGATATGTTTCAGAAGCATATACAGGATCTCACAGGGATTCCATTAGTAACAGTGACTCATTTTATGACATCTGCCGCTGTCTTGTTGCTCCCTTTCAATATGATCATGGATAAAATACCTGCATTGAATAAACGAGCGGATACGAATGCATTGAAGAAGAAAATTGGGATCTTCTCTGAAAACTCTGTAATGGGATTCATTATTGGCTTGGGACTTGGCTTTACTGCTGCGTACGGTGTCTCAGGTTCTCTTAATCTGGCAGTACAGACTGCGACTGCATTAAGTCTGTTCCCGATGATCTCTAAAATGTTCATGCAATCTTTGTCTCCTTTAGCAGACGCGATGTCAGAATTTATGAAAAAGCGATTTAAGGATCGTGAAGTATATATTGGATTGGACTGGCCGATATTAGCTGGTCGTTCAGAGATTTGGGTTACTGCTATTTTACTTGTTCCTGTGTTTATCGGTTATGCTATTATTTTGCCAGGAAACCAAGTATTACCATTAGCAGGGATCATCAACTATTCGATTGCGGTCGGCGGATTGCTTCTAACAGGAGGAAACTTGGCTCGTATGCTGATCCTGGGAATCCTCACGATGCCTATTTATTTGTACGGTGCCACTTATCTTGCGCCAATACTCAGTGATTTAGCAGAAAAAAGCGGAGCAGTTGAGGGAATCAAGAAAGGACAGTTGATCACATGGTCATCAATAGAAGGGCCGGAGTTCAGGGTTTTATTTGCGGAGGCATTTAATAGAAATATTCTCGCTATTGTAGGATGCGTAATTTTTCTAGGATTGTTTGTTCTACTTTATAAATATATGATAAAAGCGAAAGTCCCGAGCGAACGTTATGCTGAACTGCAAAAATAGCATCGAAATGGTGGGAAAGCAATGAAAAGAGAAGAGATAGAAAAAATAAAATGGACAGTCGTTCTTTGTGGTACACTTCTGCTATTTCTATATGGACTCTTTACTCAGAATATCATCATCAATCTATTGGTCATTTTTTTCGCACTAGTGATCTATAAATATGGAAATCACGTTTTATTCAGAGAGTACGATGAAAAAAGAAAACAGAAAATAGAAGAATCAATGAAAATAAAAGAAGCTACCAAAGAAATATTGAGAGAAAAAAGTTTTATAAAAAGATAATGGAGGGGTCATTATGTCAGATGGACGTATGTTATTTGAGAGAGAACGACAGGACATGGCACGTATCGTAAGAGTGATTTTCGAAAGGAAAAATACAAATGTCGCAGGAGGGAATTTTTCCTTTAAAACCACTGATGATCAAGGAAAAGACTACATTATCATGACACCGACCATGATGTCAGAAGCCTATCTTGGAGAGATTTCTCCTGCACAAGTTCTAGTAGTAGAACCAAGAACGCGTAGAATCGTTGATGGAGTCGGTCATTTAACTCGTGAAATCAATATGCATGAAGCGATGTACGAGACTAATCCAGCAATCAAAGCTGTCTTGCATGCACATGCGCCTAATGCAATGTTCTGGGCGACTACTGGGTTGCCTATGCCTAATTTGACAGAAGCCACAGCTAAAGTAAAAGAGATTCCTGTCATGGACTTTGAGCCTAATTGCTCTGAAGAACTTGCTGAATTGACAAGCGATTATGTAAAAACACATGATTTAGAGTTGCCCCATATGTTATTACTCAATTCACATGGCGTATTGATCAACACAGGTGGAGAATCAGGAATCGAAGCTATCCATAAAGCACTGCAAATCCTTGATACAGTCGAATGGAATGCAGAAATCGCTTATAAACAGACGATTTTCCAAGCACTAGGGATTACTGATGGGTTTTATTCGAAAGGTGAGAAAATCGGTAGATTGGAAGATTTGAAACATAAAACGGCTATTTATAATAAATCTGTTATTACAGCTAGCGGAGACTAACCTATCTGGCAAAAAAACTACGACTTTCACACACTATGATCCAGATTGATGTCTGCTTCAGGTTGTGTCATATAAGTCGTAGTTCTTTTCTTTTATTTAGTTAGAAGATGCTCTGTCCATTCCCTCGCTTGCTCGATTTCGTCCATCGTCAACTGATGACCTGTTACAGTTAGCTGAATCGTCACATTTGCTTGGCGTGTTTCGAATTGATCGGCCAATTCTTTAAAGGAAGCAGGGGAAACGATTGGATCGTTATCACCATAAGAAAGCCAGACGGTTTTATCCTCTAATGTGGAACGGCTTTGATGGACACCTAGAGACATTGGATGGAAAAACAACCCTTTATTTAGCATGGTCTCACGCTCCAATAATAAATGAGCAGCGATGTTTGCGCCATTTGAATAGCCGACAAGCAGCCAATCGCTTAACGGTATCTGTTCTGTTTCGCTGATATCTTTGATTTTTTCATGGAGCTTATCTGTTTCTTTTTCCAAACTGTCCAGGTCGAATTGATTCAATCCATTACGCTTGAAAAAACGATTCATCCCATCTTCTTGGACCGTGCCACGAAAAGAAAGCAACGTACTGTTTGGTGCAAGAAAGTGAGCGATATCCAGTAAAGAATGTTCATCGCCACCTGTGCCATGAAGTAAGATCAAATGCTTGCCACTTGTTCCTTTTTCAAAAATGTAGGACATTTTGTTCCCTCTTTTCTGTTTCTATAGATGCAAATGAAGTGGCATGAAGAGATTATTCACGTTTTTTATTTGCGTCACTTGTATCGAAAGGACGGACATAGGCTTCAATGGCTTCACGACGTTCTTCTAAGAATGGAGGAAGAGATAGTTTTTCTCCAGCGGATTCTGCTGGTTCATCTTCAAGGAATCCAGGACCGTCAGTTGCTAGTTCAAACAGTACGTGATGAGCGGCTAGGAAGTACTCAGATTGGAAATAGAAACGATCGACGAAACCAGAATTTGGCAATTCAATCTTATTGATTACTTGAATCCAGTATTCCAATGCTTCTTTGTCTGCTACACGCAATGCTAAGTGATGGATATTTCCAAATCCTTCGATTGCTTTTGGCAAGTCTGTCCGATGTTCAATAATGATGCTTGCACCATTTCCGCCTTCACCGATTTCAAATAAGTAGAAATCTCCTGAATGGTCTGTTTCTTTGAATCCTAAGATTTTTTCAAGAATCAAGCGGATATGCTCTAATTGACTGACACGGACAAAGACAGGTCCAAGTCCTGTGATTGCAAATTCTGTCGGTACATTGCTGTTTTTCCAAGGAACGCCAGCTGCTACACCTTGATTGTTTTCGTCAGAGATCAATTGATAATATTGATTATCAAAATCTTCAAACTCGATATATTTTTTGCCGAAACGTTCATTGATTGCTGAATGAGCGACATCATATTTTTCAAATCGTTCCAACCAAAAGTCTAATGCAGCGTCACTTGGCACACGGAAAGAAGCACGAGAGATCGTATCTGTTCCTTTTTTTCCTTTTGGCTGATTTGGGAAATCAAAGAAAGTCATATCTGTTCCTGGTGCACCAGTATCATCTGTAAAGTAAAGATGGTAAGTTTCGATGTCATCTTGGTTAACGGTTTTTTTGATTAAGCGCATTCCTAAAATATCTGTAAAAAAGCGGTAGATTTTTGTTGCGCTAGATGTCATTGCTGTAACGTGGTGAATTCCTCTGATTTGTGTATCCATGATAAATTTCCTCCTGTTGACTTACAAAAAGTAAGTAATTGATTTAGACATAGTATAGAGGGTGCATCTTTATTTTGCAATTAATTTGTCTTCTAAAGTATCAGGAAGGAATCAAGAATGAAAAGAGGAGGAACGGATCAATAAAATAAAAAAACTTACGACTAGCTGTATCGATTTCAAACAAACTAGCTTTAAAAAACTAACTTTAGAATCATTACGGGTGGTCATAAGTCTTTTTATGATTAGATGGAAACGAGCTTCTGAAAGTACTTGGTAAATGTTATTCAAAAGATTGTATCTGTGACAATCAATCGACTCAAAACTAAGCGACTTTTTCACAACCTCTGATTCACGGTGTTCAAAAGCCAGTTTCTCGGTAGTAAGTCAAATTTATGCAAAAATGAGGAAAGCCATTTTCACAAAATTTTTCTTACTACTCGAAACTAAGCGACTTTTTCACAACCTCTTTGGTTAAGTTGAACGCACATCCAGCACAGAATAGTTCCGAACATCAAAACGGTTTCGGCTGGAAGAATATTCAATAGGCTGGCCATCTTTGAGATAGACGACTTGCTGAACTTCCAGTACAGGATCGTTTTCTGCACAGTTCAAATATTGCTGATCATATTCATCACTTTTATCTGCAGAAATAGCACGATAAGCCCCTGCAAAATGGACATTCAATTCTTGATGAAGATGATCATAGATAGAGGCTAACAAATGTTCTTTTTTTAAACCCGGCACAAGATGGACTGGCATAAAGGTATGCTCTAAAACATATGGCTCGCCATCTAAGATCCTTAACCGGTGAATATTGTAGACAGGTTGCTCGGCATCGATCATCAATCGTTCTTGGATATATTGATTAGGGAATTCAACATCAAAATGAATGATTTGACTCTTCAAAGAACGATTTCTGCGTTTCATTTGGAGGCTCAAACCTTCATACTCGTTAGCGGGCGATGTGTCTTTTTGCATGAATGGATGATTCAAAATTTTCGTTCCTGATCCTCGCTGCGAATAGACAAGTCCTTCCATCGCTAAGATATTGATGGCTTTTTTGATTGTCATCCGGCTCGCACCAAATTCTTTTACCAAGTCCACTTGATTAGGCAAAAAACTATCGGGAGGATACTCTTTTGAACGGATTCGTTCCCTTAAAATATTTGCGATTTCTTCGTATTTTGGCACGTTATTCACCTCTTCTAGAGTATAACGAAAGATTATGCTTCCGACAACTCGAAGTAGCATCTGGAACATTGTTTATTCGAAAAAAGAGGATATGACAAGTTTCTTGTCACATCCCCTTAATGATCCATTAAGCAATATCTAAATCTGGTTGTTTATCTAATACTTTCAAGAACGGGTACCAGATAAAGGCAACGATGATAAAGTCGATGACTTGCAGCATACCACCAAGCCATGAATTTGTTGCTAAGACACCGCTTGCAATGATTGGCACAGTCCATGGAACTGAGACGCCAGTTGGTGCAGGGACAAGTCCAGCAGCCATTACCAAATAATTGAACGTCGTTACGATTAGAGGCGCTACGACCCAAGGAATAAGGATTGTTGCATTCAATACGATTGGTAGACCAAAAATCGCTGGTTCATTTACATTGAAAATACCAGGTGCTAAAGCTAATCGACCAACATCACGATACTGTTTCTTTTTAAGAACAAAGGCCATCAATAAAACGACAGCTAAAGTCATTCCAGAGCCACCAATACCAACAGTGAAGGTTTCCATGAATGGTTTTGTGATGATGTGCGGTAATTCTTTTCCATGTTGATAAGCTTCTAAGTTATCAAGCATCAGTGTATTCCAAATCGGGTCCATTACAGAGTTGACGATGATTTGCCCGTGAAGTCCGAAGAACCATAAGAATTGGACAAAGAACAAAGCAATCAATGTTGCAGGTAAACTACTTCCCAAACCAGTTAATGGTTTTTGGATCACTTCATAAACGACATCATGTAAGTTAGCATTGAAAATACCAGTCATCACAGCGTTGATTACTAAGAAAACAGTTAGTGTGACTACAGCAGGGATCAAAGCGGCAAATGATTTTGTTACTGCAGGTGGAACTCCATCAGGCATTTTGATCTGCCAACCGCGTTTCGTGATTCTGCAGTAGATTTCTCCAGCCAAGAAAGCAGCGATCATTCCAATGAACATTCCTTTTGCGCCAAGACGATCAAGTGAAAGAACACCAGTTACATCTTCACCACCAACGGTTTTCATTGCAAAAGGCGTAAGAATCAAGAAGCTGGCAAAAGACACGGCACCACCGAAAATACCTTCAACGTCATAAGATTTTGATAAATAATAGCCGATACCAAAAGTAACAAAAACCGACATGATGCTCATTGTTGCATTTTGCCCATTACCGAATAAGTTCGATAAAGTTCCCTTTGTTGCGTCACTGAAAAAAGGCAAGTTATTGATAACGACAACAATCGAACCGAACATTGTTAAAGGAAAGGAAAGCATAAACGCATCCCGTAAAACTGTAAGGTAACGATTTTGCCCTAATAAATTAGCTAAGGGCATGATTTTCTCAGAAAGCTTGTCCATAAAACCGTTCATTTTTATTCACCTCAAATTTATTTGCAATCGATTACATACAAAGTATAACGCCGAATATTTTAAATGTCTAGTCATTTTTATAAAAAGTATTGATTTATTTTTTTAGGTTCGTTATGATTACGATATCAAGAAGAAAAGAGAGGAAGTACAAAATGAAAACCTACACATTTCCAGAAAATTTTTGGTGGGGTTCTGCTGCTAGCGGACCGCAAACAGAAGGAAGAGTAAGTAATGACGGGAAAGGAGAAAATATTTGGGATCATTGGTATACATTAGAGCCTGAAAAATTCTTTAATCAAGTAGGACCTGAAAAAACTTCGCAAGTTTACACAAAATACAAAGAAGATGTTCAGTTAATGAAAGAAACTGGCCATAACACATTTCGTACATCTATCCAATGGAGTCGTTTGATTCCAGAAGGGACAGGTGAAATCAATCAAAAAGCTGTTTCTTTTTATCGAGATTATTTTACTGAATTGCTGAACAATGGTATCGAGCCTTTTGTAAATCTTTACCATTTTGATATGCCACTGTCCTTGCAAGAAAAAGGCGGATGGTTATCAAGAGAAACGGTTGACGCTTATGTTTCTTATGCAGCCGCGTGTTTTGAATTGTTTGGAGACCTAGTCAAAAAATGGTTTACTCATAACGAGCCAATCGTGCCTGTAGAAGGAGGCTACTTGTATCAATTCCACTATCCAAATCATATCAATATGAAAGAAGCGGTCCAAGTAGGCTATCATGAGAATTTAGCAAGTGCAAAGGCAATCAAAGCCTACCATGAAGGTTGTCATGATGGTGAGATCGGAATCATCTTGAATCTGACACCAAGTTATCCGAGAGATGAAACGAACCCAGAAGATGTAAAAGCGGCGAAGATCGCTGACGCATTCTTCAACCGATCATTCCTTGACCCTGCAGTGAAAGGCGAGTTTCCACAAGAGTTGATCGAGATTGTCAAAACATTGGGGATAATACCTGACATTCATGAAGGAGACTTAGAACTCATCAGAGAAAACACAATTGACCTGTTAGGAATCAATTATTATCAGCCTCGTCGGATCAAAGCAAAAGAAACACCGATCAATCACGAACAAAGCCCCATGCCAGATGATTATTTTGATAATTACGACATGCCCAATAAAAAAATGAATCCATATCGTGGATGGGAAATTTACGAAAAAGGCATCTATGATATTTTAACGAATACAAGAGAAAACTATGGTAATATCAAATGCTATATTTCTGAAAATGGGATGGGAGTCGAAGGAGAAGAACGTTTTGTTAACAGCGAAGGCATGATTGAAGATGATTATCGGATCGAATTTGTGACGGATCATTTGAAATATGTCCATCAAGCAATCCAAGAAGGAACGAATTGTGTGGGTTACCACATGTGGACATGTATGGACAACTGGTCATGGACAAATGCTTACAAAAATCGCTATGGCTTTATCGCTGTTGACTTGGAACAAGACGGCAAACGCACGATTAAAAAATCAGGTCGCTGGTTTAAAAAGGTCTCTGAAAAAAACGGATTTGATGCCTGATATTTTTTGATAAAACGTTCACAAAATGTTTGTCCTAACACTGTAATCGTGCTACACTAACAGTGAAGGAGGCGTTTACAATGGTAGACACTTATCGCAATATTTTAGTAGCAATTGATGGTTCTGAAAAGGCAGAAAAAGCATTTCTTGAGGCAATCACGATTGCCAAACGAAATCAAGCAACGTTGCACATCCTGTATGTCAATGAAGTAACAGGCAATTACTTTGGTGATTTTGCATTTGTTACAACAAGCCTGCAGGAAGAATTGGATGAGGTTGCGGAAAATCAGATGAAAGAACATCGAAACTTGGCAATCGAAAAAGGCCTGACAGATATCGAGACATATGTTCTTTACGGTTATCCAAAGACACTGATCGCTAATTTCCATGAATCGAAAGAACCAATCGATCTGATTGTCATGGGGGCGACAGGTCTGAATGCGGTAGAACGTGCACTAGTAGGCTCCACTACTTCCTATGTAGTCAACCACGCATCATGTAACGTCATGGTTGTAAAATAAATTAAGGGAACAGAAAGCAAAAAAGCATAACGCTTCTTTTGCTTTCTGTTCCTTTTTATTTTTTGCAAAAAATTACTTTACCTGATGAAGTAATCATGCTATGCTGATTACAACGACAGATGGAGTAATATGGAGGAAAGAACATGATTTCAAGTGATGGAATACGCGGATACAATGATGCGATTATTTTATCGATCCTTAACAAAAACGATTCTTATGGATACGAAATTTCTAAAACGATCCGTGAGAGGACAAATGATTCCTATGTAATCAAAGAGACGACACTTTACTCCGTTTTTGCCCGTTTAGAAAAGAATCAATTGATTGTTTCGTACCCTGGTGAAGTGACCCATGGGAAAAAACGGACCTATTATAAAATCACTGAAATAGGACGTAATCTTTTAGAAGAAAAAAAGCAAGAGTGGCTGACGACGAAAGACGTGGTCGATCAATTTTTGGAGGGAAAGTAAATGGATACAATCCGTAATTATTTAGAAAGTCTTTTTATCGGAGTACCCCGAAGTACCGAGATAGAAAAGCTGAAAGCTGATCTGTTGGCAAATATGGAAGATCATTATCATGAATTAATGGGAGAAGGGAAAAATGAACAAGAGGCCATTGGTACAGTCATCTCGACATTTGGTTCAATCGATGAATTATTAGAAGAATTAGATGTCAAAAAAGAAAATCCAAGTCCCGAGACAGAATCAAATTCAGCTTTGATTTATTTAAGTGAAGCGGAAAACTACTGGAAAGAATACAGAGCATCAGGTCTTCAAGTAGCGTCAGGTGTCCTATTCACTTGTTTATCCTTTGCAGGATTTCTGTTCTTTTGTTCAACAGGCTATGCATTCATGGGTGTTTCTTGTCTGATTTTCGGTATAGCATTAGCTGTCGGTTTTTTCATCGCTTCTGGTATGAAAATCACCCGCTTAAATCACTTTTTGTATAATAGAAAAATACCTGAAAAAGTATTAGCAGAAGCAAAAGAAAAAGAAGAAGCGTATCAGCGAAGTTTTGGCTTCTCGTTGATTGCAGGAATCGGATTATGTATTTTTTCACTTTTCCCACTTTTTGCTTCGATTTTGTGGTATATGGATGGTAGTATCGGTGCCTCTGGATTTTTTGTTACCGTAGGAACGGGTGTCTTTTTGATTATTTATGGCAGTCTTGTCCGTCATTCTTATCGTCAGTTCACTCAAAGCACTTATTCGTGGTAAGTGTGCGCAAATTTGAACACCGTGAGTCAGAGGTTGTGACAGAAGTAGTTAGCTACAAGAATTAGCTTCAAGAAATTTTGGCTTATTTTTCGTAGAAGCTACTTCTGGAACACTAGTTATTCGAAAAAATGACTGTGACACTTTTTTGTCACAGTCATTTTTATATAGAATAATTTAAAAATTCATCATCTAACTCCATAGAATTGTCTAAATCGCTTACCCACGTGAAATCGTTATAGACAGATTTGAGCTGGCTTCTGCGCCATTGAACAGGGATAAAAAGACGCATACTATCTTCATTGAACGCGACTAATAATTTTTTTCCGTCAGTAATGATAGGACGTTGCAACAAAGTAAAATGTGAGACGATTAAATCGACAAGTTCTGAGGTCGTACATTGGTCGATTTGATCTTTTAAATTTTTATAATCAATCGAGCGTTTAGCTAATAGATCGTCAAATCCGTTTTCTGTTAATGATAATAAATAAAAGATTTCTTTTCTGGTTAAAGGCTGTTTAGGCGTGAAAATTCGTTCTCTGTAAGGCATTTGATGGTCTTTCAGCCAATTTGCCATCAGATGGTAACTATGTGTACGAGAAGAATAGATCGTAAGCATAACAAAACTCCTTAAATTTTCCATTAATTTGTTCGATCTGTTGAGATAAATAATAGGTAAGGAGCTGAGCACAAGCGTGAAACAACCCAAACATCAATAGAAATAACTTTCTAAAGTCTTAAATTTGCGACGAGAAACAACTAGACTAATAGAAGGAATGTCTCAGCCATTTGGCTTCCTGTTTGTTTTTCTTGCTTATGCTGCAGCTCCTCGGGAAAGGGTTCTAACAATTTGAAGAAGGTTGATGATTGATCTAGTTTCAATTGTGTGAAATTTGAAATCTGGTGTTTTTACTAGATGAATCATCTAACAACTATGATTATAACTTATAGAACTGTTGTTTTGCATTCTGTTTTGTTATAGTTGTTATAAAGTTTTATTTTATTACAGAACCTATTTAGTTAAGAGCGTATAGTTAAAAGTTAAAATTGCTGATTCACATAGAGTTTATGACTTCTTGGAAATTCTTTTTCAATCAGTTTTTTCATCTGTTTATGAAATTCTTTTTTTTCAGTAAACATAAAGGTTTGGGTATCGTAACCTTCTTCATGTAGGAAATAGATTATTCCTTTTTCTGTGTTTTGCGTATAAGCTTTTATACTCCTGTCTTTTTTGAAAGAACAGATCGTATAGTTTTCTATTTGGTCTGGGAGACGTTTGATTTTCTTCAAAATGACTTTTTTATCCTCAAGTTTCATTTTTTCACCTGACTTTATTTTTTATCATATGGAAACCATAGCGCCATTGGTTATATGAAAACAAGAAGGATACTGAAATATATATAAATCGAATAGCGGGTATTTGTTATTAGAATAACTAGTCCAAATAAATGACAACTATTTTCTGATTTATTACAAATGTTTTTTCAAATAAATTTGATTACCAAGAAAAGGTAGTGGTATATTTACTGAGGGATACTTTGAAAAACATATGATAGAAACAGTAACAGCATCATGAAAAAATTTTTTTATAAAAATGGAGGGATTGATTTGATGGAAGAACAGTATGTACAAGCAATGACGATCGCAGGATCAGATAGCGATGGAAGCGCAGGGATGCAAGCAGATATGCATACATTCTTTACAAGAAGTGTTTACGGTGTTTCTGTCATGACCGCATGTGTTGCAGGAAATTCTTACGGAATCGGAGCAAGTGTGACCTTGCCAACCGATTTTATCGATAAAGAATTTGAACTGATTGCAGAGGACTTTCAAATACGTGCAGCTAAAACAGGTATGCTAGCAGATTCAAATTTGATTGAGACAGTTGTAAAAAATTATCAAAAATATGATTTTGGTCCATTAGTCGTGGATCCCGTGATCGTAACGAAACATGGAAATCTTTTACTAGAAGAATCTGCTTTACAAAGCTTGAAAGAAAAACTTGTCCCTTTGGCAGAAGTACTGACACCTAATTTTTACGAAGCAGAAAAGCTGACTGGACGGACATTAGCAACTGAAGAAGATTTTGTACAAGCAGCAAAAGAACTGCAAGATATGGGTGCGAAAAACGTCATGATCAAAGGACATCATGCAAAAGATGCGCAGCAAGAAACAGTCAACGACTACGTATTGCTTGAATCAGGAAAATCATTTTGGCTGAATGCGCCATTTTATTCTACTGACCGGATCAATGGAACTGGCGATTCGTTATCTGCATGTATTGCAGCCGAATTAGCTAAAGGAAAAACAGTAGAACAAGCAATCCGATTGGCAAAAGACTATGTAAACCGTGCGATTCGTGAAGAAATAAACGTAGGGCATAAATATGGACCAATCAATCATTGGGCAGCCGGTGAATTAGAGTAAAAAAAAGAGGTTGTGAAAAAGTCGCTTAGTTTCGAGTATTAAGAAAAATTTTGTGAAAATGGCTTTCTACATTTTTGCATAAATTTGGCTTAATACCGAGAAACTGGCTTTTGAACACCGTTTATTCGGAAGAAGGGACTGTGACAAGATTTTTGTCACAGTCCCTTTAACCTTAGTATATTTTTCTCTACTTGAATGGAAAAATTATAAGATTGGAGAAAACAATCGAGAAATTTGTTGTTTGAATAACAGCCAGTTAGACATTTCCTTCACTGTTTCAGTTGTCATTGGTGAACAATGTGTCTCATCTTCTTTGAACTGAGTAGCAAGCTCTTCTAAAAACTCAGGATCGTAAATGACAGCACTTGTTTCAAAATTCAATCGGTAGCTACGAATATCTTGATTTGCTGAACCTACCATGCAGATTTCATCATCCATTATTAATGTTTTTGCATGGAGGAAGCCATTCTCATAGACAAGGATCTGTACATTTTCCTTGATGAGCTGACGAGCATAATATTGTGTTGCTCGATAAATAAAAGGATGATCCGGTTTATTGGGGATCATGATTTTCACATCGACACCAGAAGCAGTTGCGATTTTCAAAGCAGCAATGACACTTTCATCAGGAACGAGGTAAGGTGTCTGTATCCAAACACGTTTTTTAGCAGAAGTAATCAATTTGATAAACGAAAGCTTGATTTGTTCTCGTTCGTTATTTGGTCCGCTTGAGACAAGCTGGATGGACGTATCAGCAAGTTTGGATTCATCTCGATCGGCTTTTTTAAAGAAATAATTCAAATGATAGCCGACCTTTTTTTCTTCAGACACTGAAACGTTCCAGTCTGTTAAAAAACGAAGTTGAAGCAAAGAAGAAGCAGCACCGAAAATTCGTATATGCGTATCACGCCAATAACCGAATTTTTTTGTCGTATTTACATATTGATTGGCAATATTGAAACCACCGGTGTAACTGATCTTTCCATCGATCACAACGATTTTTCGGTGATCATGGTAATTCAATCGGAAACGAAGCAATGCTTTTTGCGAGGTAACAAATGTATGGACATGTCCACCATTTTTGATTAGACGATTGAAATCTTTTGCTTTTGTGCCATGGGAGCCAAATGCATCATATAATATACGAACTTCTACGCCTTCTGCGGCTTTTTCTTCTAAAACGCGTAAGACTTGCTGACCGATATTATCTGTCACAAATGCGTAATATTCGATATGGATCGAATGTTTGGCTTTTTTTAGATCTTGAAGCAGTGAATCTAATTTCTTTTGTCCGTCTGTGAGAAGAGTGACAGAATTCATTCTTGTCAGCGGCATACGATTTAATGAAGAGAAGAAGTCGACAAATTGTTGTTTGTCTTTGTCGCCCATGTCAGGATCGTAATGTTCAATGGTATCTCCTCTAAAAGACTGAAAGTTTTCTAATTCTTTCAAGTCACTTTGTCGGAGATAGAATTTTTTCTTATCCGTTAATCCACGTCCGAAAAATAAATATAATACAAAACCCACCCCAGGAAGGGCAAACAATACTAAGAGCCATGCCCAAATAGCTGCTACATCTCGGGGTTTAATCAAGATCGCCACTAAAGCAATAAGTGCATTCAATAGATAAAGGGCGGATATAATACTAGATACCACAAAAATGTTCCTCCTTACATACAATAACATTAGTATAGCATGATAGAAGAAAGAAGCCTACCAAGGTGAATATACTTTTCACTCTTTTCATGAAAATGTAGGTAAATCGGGCTAAAGTAGTTGCTTTTTGTAGCTTAATAAGGTAGGATATTAGTACAGTTGAATATCTCCTTAGGGGAGTAACCGGCAACATTTTGTTGCGATAATATCAACAGTAAGTTAACCAAATGGTTTTCTGGTATTGTATGAAATGGTGAGACCTAAGACAAATGCGCATTTGTCTTAGGTCTCTTTTTTTTCAGACAGGACTAGGACCGAGATCAAAAAATGGGGGATGAAATTTGGAAAACAAGGAACAAGCACAACAAGCGGTCTATAAAGAAACGATCGATTCGTTGATGCAGCAAACGCAGAGCTCAACCGATGGATTGAGCACCACGCAAGCGAAGGAAAAATTAGAAAGAGATGGCTTGAACCAGCTAAAAGAAAAGCCGAAGAAGCCAACTTGGAAATTGTTCTTAGAAACCTTCAAAGATGCAATGGTTATCGTATTGCTGATTGTCGCACTTATTCAGATGGTCATGGGAGACTACATCGAATTCTTAGTTATTTTTGCAGTGTTGATGTTGAATTCTATCATCAGTGTTGTCCAAACAAAAAAAGCAGAAAGTTCTTTAGAGGCATTGAAAAATCTTTCAGCACCTGATGCTCGAGTGATTCGTGACGGTAAAGAAAAAACGATTCCGGCAAACGAACTTGTCGTAGGGGATATCGTGTTGTTAGACGCAGGCGATTATGTACCTGCTGATGGACGATTACTGGATGCAGGTTCATTAAAAGTAGATGAAGGCATGCTGACAGGAGAGTCGACTTCCGCAGAAAAAGAAGTAATGGATATCACAAGTACTGTTCCAATCGGTGATCGTACGAATATGGTATTCAGTGGAACAATCGTAACTTACGGACGCGGTAAATTCTTAGTGACTTCAACTGGGAACAATACGGAAATCGGACAAGTTGCTGGTCTTTTGGAATCAACAACTGAGCAAGTCACTCCGTTACAACGAGGTCTGGATAAATTCAGTAAAAAACTAAGTCTGGCTATTTTGGCATTATCTCTATTGATTTTAGGTATCCAATTGTTCCGTATTTATCTTGGAGAAGGTACAGGAGATATGACTGCAGATATCGTGAGTGCAGTGATGTTTGCCGTAGCCGTAGCCGTAGCTGCTATTCCAGAAGCATTACAGTCTATTGTAACAATCGTGTTATCTTTGGGAACGAATAAAATGGCGAAACGTCATGCCATTATCCGAAAACTTCCAGCAGTTGAGACACTTGGCTCGACAAGTATCATCTGTACAGATAAAACTGGTACATTGACACAAAACAAAATGACAGTTGTTGACTACTTTTTAGGGAATGGCGATACTGGAGATTTCACAAACGATCCTTCAAAGTGGACAGCTGACGAACGCCGTTTGATTGAAATCAGTGTCTTAGCGAATGATGCATCGATCAGTGAAGACGGTACTAAATTGGGCGATCCCACGGAAGTAGCGTTTATCGATTTTAGTGAAAAACTAAACCAGCCTTATCAGGAAATTCGAAACAACTACCCAAGACAAGCAGAACTTCCTTTTGACTCAGATCGAAAATTGATGTCTACTGGACACACGATCGATAACGAAAATTACTTATTTGTCAAAGGTGGACCAGATATCGTCTTCCAACGCAGTAAAAAAGTATTACTGAATGGCGAAGTTGTTCCGATGACGGATGAATTGATGAAAAAATTCCAAGAGCAAAATGAAGCTTTTTCAACACGCGCATTACGTGTACTAGCTTTTGCTTACCGTCCACTTGATAATTTTGATTTATCATTTGAAGATGAAGATGATTTGATCCTGGTTGGTTTGCTTGCTATGATCGATCCTCCACGTGCTGAAGTCACTCAAGCGGTGACAGAAGCAAGAAGTGCAGGAATCAAAACGATCATGATCACTGGTGACCACAAAACAACAGCTGTTGCTATCGCAAAACAAATCGGGATTTTTGAAGAAGGAAACTTAGCTCTGACTGGAACGGAATTAGATGAATTAACAGAAGATCAACTAAACGAAGTTTTAGAAAAAGTGACCGTTTATGCACGTGTTTCTCCTGAAAATAAAATCCGTATCGTTCGTGCTTGGCAAAATAAAGGTCATATCTCCGCTATGACAGGTGATGGCGTAAATGATGCACCAGCATTGAAACAAGCAGACATCGGGATTGCTATGGGAACTGGTACAGATGTGGCAAAAGATGCAGCAGCGATGGTATTGACGGATGATAACTTTGCTTCTATTGTCAGCGCAGTAGAAGTAGGACGTAACGTGTTTGATAATATCAAGAAAGCTATTTCTTATCTATTTGCCGGAAACTTAGGTGCGATCATTGCAATCATCTTTGCCTTAGTTGCTGACTGGTCCAATCCATTTACAGCATTACAACTGCTGTTCATCAATTTAGTCAATGACTCACTGCCAGCGATTGCATTAGGTACAGAAAAAGCAGAACCCGCTACGATGAACCGTCCGCCAAGAGATCCAAATTCAGGAATCTTTACGGACAAAACATTGATTTCTGTAACGTATCGTGGTGTACTGATTGGGATTGCTGTTATCTTCGCTCAATGGCTTGGCATGCAGCATTCACCTGAATTCGGTGTAGCTATGTCATTTTCAACATTGATTTGGTGTCGGACACTGCAAACATTCCCAGCACGTTCAAATACACAAACAGCTATCCAAGCAGGGTTCTTCTCTAACAGAAGTGTCTTACTAGCTGTAGTTGTATGTAGCGCGCTTTACTGCTTAACAATGATCCCAGGACTGAAAGAAGTCTTCTCTATCCCATCAGCATTTGGATTGACAGAAGTCTTTACATGTATGGGAATCGCTCTTGTGACAATCATCTTGATGGAAATCACGAAATTGATCATTGTACGAGTACAAGGAAATAAATAAAACGAATCAAGGAGGTAGTGACAGAAGTGGTCAGCTTCAAGAAATAAGAAGGAATGTACGAAAATTGCTTCTCAAATTTTTGTGGCATTTCGGCTTATTTCTGAAGAAGTTACTTCAGGAACACCGTGTATCAGAGGTTGTGAAAAAGCTGTCCTGCATCAAGTAATAAGAACAGACAAATAAAAATAGCTCCTCATGTTTTACGTTTGGTTGAGATTATTACCGCAGATGCAAGCTTTTGAACACCGTTTATTCGGAATAAGGGACTGTGACACGACGTTTGTCACAGTCCTTTTTTATTTATAATAGACGGAAAGTAAAACATTTTTTTATTCATCAAAAGAGATATAATAGATGAAAGAGGAGAATAATTTATTCCGAAAAGTGAAAAAATCTAACAAAAATCAAAAAGTAAGAGGGATTCAAATGAATGAAAAAGAATGGGATGATTTTGCGGAAGAATATTATGAAATCCAGCAAGAATCACAAACAACTATTGAAGAAGATGTAAGAGAATATCTGAAGTCGGAGAAAGTCCTGCCTGCTGAAATAGTAGCAGATGTTGCCGGAGGATCTGGCAGATTTATTTCTTTAGCAAAAGAAGTTAATCACTACGATTTGATCGATTTTTCTTCAGGAATGCTAGCAAATGCAAAAAAAGAAGCAGAGAAAATTGACTTGTCAAATGTTTCCTTTATCAAACGATCATTAGAAGAATTTATCCAATCCAGTGAGACATATGAAGTGGTTTTTACAGCAGCGAACCCAGCTTTGACACATCCCAATCAATTAGAAAAACTGATGAAAAAGGCAAGCAAATGGTGCGTGATAATGAGAGTAGTGGAATCAATCGATGATGTTTTTTATCCTATCGAAAAGCAACTAGGAATGATAGAAGAAGATCCTAATACAACCCCATTTATCATGGATCAATTTGAATCATATTTAATTGATAAAGGAATCAAAGTAAAGAAAAACGATTTTACTTATTTTGCACAGGAATCAATTACTGAAGAGTGGATGAAGATGTACTATGAAGATTACGCAAAAGATCCTGTTGTGACTAGATATATTCGCAAACTATTCAGTGAAAAACAAGAAATCATCAGTACGACTAGGTTGACCTATCGATTGCTTCTCTGGTCCAATGACAAAAAAAAATTCCCCCACATTTCGTGAAGGGATCTTTTTTATGCGTTTATTATATTTTGTAATAACGAATATCATTTTCAATTTTTGTAATCGAGAAAGGTACGTCTGATGTATATTCTGCGCTTTCTCCATGTTCAGGAAGCAATTCGCTGAAAATCATTTCATATTCGTCAACAGAGATTCGTTTTCGAGAATCCAGCATCTCTTGATGAGATTGTGCGAAGAGATATTCTTGATAGTTTTCCTCCAGATAACCTGTAAAAAATTCACTTACTGCACCAGAACCGTAGCTGAATAAACCAATGCGGTCTCCTGGCTGCAATGATTTCGAATTTTCCAGTAGAGAAGTTAGTCCAAGGTATAATGAACCAGTGTAAAGATTACCGATTCGTCGGCTGTAACGAATGCTTTCTTCATAGCGAGCCAGTAGCCGTTCTTGATTTCCTTCATCTGTTTGGTCTAATACGCTTTGCAATGCTTTTTTTCCCATCTTAGTATATGGGATATGGAAAGCAATCGCTTGATAATCTTCGAGTCCTCGACCCGATAATTCTTTATGTCGATTCCAAACTTTTTGGAACGATTCAATATACGTAGAATTAGACAAAGGTCCATCGACAACAGGAAATTCACTGTAATCTGGACGCCAGAAATCATAGATATCTTCTGTCAGAAATACGCTGTCGTCTTCGATCGATAAAATACGCGGATTTTGAGTGATCATCATCGCAACAGCACCGACACCTTGCGTCACTTCACCCCCGCTTGCCAAGCCGTAACGAGCAATATCACTTGCTATGACTAGTACTTTTCGTTCTGGATGATTTTTGACATATTCTTTTGCCATGTGCAAAGCTGCGGTGCCACCGTAGCAAGCTTCTTTTACTTCAAAAGAACGAGCAAAAGATTGGATTTTTAGTAAATGGTGGATAATTACCGCACTCGCTTTTGAATGGTCAATTCCGGATTCTGTTCCGACGATGACCATGTCGATTCGCTCACGGTCTTTTTCTGTCACGATCTTGCTGGCAGCATTTGCCCCTAGTGTAATGATATCTTCATTCGCACGATTGACTGCCATTTGGTCTTGACCAATACCGATATGATATTTTGCAGGGTCATCTCCACGGCTTTCTGCTAAATCTGTCATATCTAAATATAAATTAGGAATAAAAAAGGAAAGACGATCAATCCCTATTTTCATTTCAACACCTCTTTACTCATGATAAAAAACTTACTTTACTAAAGTATCATAAAAAGATTAAAAGAAATATAAAAAAGCGAATATTTAAGGATTGTTAAAATTTAATCTTATAAAAAAACAACTGGAACAAGAGCTATTTGTTTTTATAGCAAAGAATGGTATATTTTTGTAGGAGGTGGCTTACTTGAAAGAAGTCGTAATGATAGATGCTGCAAGAACGCCAATAGGAAAGTATCGCGGAAGTTTAAGTTCATTTACTGCAGTTGAATTAGGCACACTTGTGACCAAAGAATTATTAGATAAAACAAAACTGAAAAAAGATAAAATAGATCAAGTAATATTTGGAAATGTCCTGCAGGCTGGTAATGGTCAAAATGTTGCTAGACAAATTGCTTTGAACAGCGGTATCCCAGTGGATGTCCCTGCAATGACAATCAATGAAGTTTGTGGATCTGGTATGAAAGCAGTGATTTTAGCACGCCAGCTGATCCAATTAGGTGAAGCAGAGCTTGTGGTAGCCGGCGGAACAGAGAGTATGTCACAAGCACCTATGCTGAAACCCTATCAGTCAGAAACAAATGAATATGGCGAACCAATTTCCAGTATGGTCAATGACGGATTGACTGACGCATTTTCAAATACACATATGGGATTAACCGCAGAGAATGTGGCAACTCAATTTTCTGTGAGCAGAGAAGAGCAGGATCGTTATGCCTTGGCATCCCAGTTGAAAGCAGCTCAAGCTGTTGAAGCTGGCGTATTTTCTGAGGAGATCATTCCGGTCAAGATTTCTGCTGAAGACGTGTTATCTGAGGATGAAGCAGTTCGTGGAAATAGTACATTGGAAAAATTGGGTACATTACGTACAGTATTCTCGGAAGAAGGAACAGTAACAGCAGGCAATGCTTCTCCATTGAATGACGGTGCCTCAGTGGTGATCCTTGCATCCAAAGAATACGCAGAGAATAATAATCTGCCTTATTTGGCAACCATCAAAGAAGTAGCGGAAGTTGGTATTGATCCAAGCATCATGGGAATCGCTCCAATCACAGCCATTCAAAAATTGACAGATAAAGCAGGAATAGCTTTACCAATGATCGATCTTTTTGAAATCAATGAAGCATTTGCGGCTTCATCTATTGTGGTCAATAGAGAACTACAGTTAGATGAAGAAAAGGTCAATATCTATGGAGGAGCAATCGCATTAGGACATCCAATTGGGGCAAGCGGTGCACGGATTTTGACCACGTTAGCTTACGGATTGCTTCGTGAGCAGAAGAGATACGGTGTTGCTTCATTATGTATTGGTGGAGGTTTAGGCTTGGCAGTCTTGTTAGAAGCGAATACGGAGCAAACACGTGAGGATTTGCAAAAAAAAAAGTTCTATCAGCTCACGCCATCTGAACGGCGCAGTCAATTAGTCGAAAAAGGTGTATTGACACAGGAAAATGCACTGATTTTTGAGGAACAAACACTTTCTGAAGAGCTCTCAGATCACATGATTGAAAACCAAGTGAGCGAAGTGGAGATCCCAATGGGCATTGCACAAAATTTCCAAATCAATGGCAAGAAAAAATGGATCCCGATGGCTACAGAAGAACCATCTGTTATTGCAGCTGCAAGCAATGGCGCAAAAATCTGTGGAGATATCTGTGCAGAAACACCTCAACGGTTGATGCGTGGACAAATCGTTCTATCAGGAAAATCGGAGTATCAAGCAGTGATCGATGCAGTGAATCATCGAAAAGAAGAACTGATTCTTTGTGCAAATGAAAGCTATCCTTCCATCGTGAAACGCGGGGGCGGTGTTCAAGATATCTCTACACGGGAATTTATGGGAAGTTTCCATGCCTACCTATCTATTGATTTTTTAGTGGATGTAAAAGATGCAATGGGTGCCAACATGATCAACTCGATTCTTGAGAGTGTAGCAGACAAATTACGGGGATGGTTCCCTGAGGAAGAGATTCTATTCAGTATTTTAAGTAATTTTGCTACAGAATCGTTGGCTTCTGCCTGTTGTGAAATTCCCTTTGAACGCTTAGGGAGAAGCAAAGAAATTGGTGAACAAATCGCTAAAAAAATCCAACAAGCAGGGGAGTATGCGAAGCTGGATCCTTATCGTGCAGCGACGCATAATAAAGGAATCATGAATGGTATAGAAGCTGTAGTAGCAGCTACAGGAAATGATACACGTGCGGTAAGTGCTTCGATCCATGCCTATGCGGCAAGAAACGGATTATACCAAGGATTAACAGACTGGCAGATTAAAGAAAATAAACTAGTTGGGAAGTTAACGGTACCTTTGGCTGTGGCCACAGTAGGCGGAGCTTCTAATATCTTGCCAAAAGCTAAAGTATCCTTAGCTATGCTAGATGTTGATTCAGCCAAGGAACTAGCACAAGTAATGGCTGCTGTAGGGTTAGCTCAAAATCTTGCTGCTTTGCGAGCATTAGTTACAGAAGGAATCCAAAAAGGACACATGGGGCTTCAAGCTCGTTCATTAGCGATCTCAATTGGGGCAGTTGGTGAGGAAATCGAGCAAGTTGCGCAAAAATTACGTGAAGCAGAAAAGATGAATCAGCAGACAGCTATACAACTATTGGAAAAAATCCGGGAAAAATAAAAGAACAATATCTTTAGAGGAATAAAGCAAGATTTGCAGTTATTTTAGTTACTGTAGATCTTGTCTTTTTTTCTTTTACGAGAAAAATGTGTTCATTGTTAAAATATATTTCTAGCTATAATTAGGTGTGCGCACAAAATAGAAAAGAATGGAGAACTTATGAATAAGAAAAAATTTACTGTACTATTGTGTATTTGTTTCGGTTTATTTTTACTAGGATATAAAACACCAATGTCTTATGCACATATAAATGGTGGAGATTGGTCGGCACGTACATATAATCGGTATTGGATGAGTGAATTAAATGATAATGTACGTCTTTCAGAATTATCTATTCCAGGGACCCATAATTCAGCAACAGGAACGTTCTCAGGTATAGCAAGTGGATACGTAAAGAAACAAAGTATCGATATCCGCAAGCAGCTTGACAATGGAATACGTTTTTTAGATATACGTGCGCGTGCTATTGATGGTGCTTTTACGATGCATCACGACAGGTACTATCTAAACCAGAATTTCGGTGATGTACTTAATAAAACAGTGGCCTTTCTTCGTGACAATCCTGGAGAAGTAGTCTATATGAGATTGAAACAAGAATACAGTAGTGTAAATGACCATACATTCAACCATATTCTTAATACAAGATATTTACAAGATAGTCGTTGGAGAGATTACTTTTATTATGGAAATGCTAATCCGACTCTTAGAGAGACACGAGGAAAAATCGTCATTTTTTGTAATTTCTTGGGAAATAATGTCGGAATCCCTTATCCGTCAAGTTTTGATATACAAGACTATTGGAATCCAGTGAATCCAAATGATAAACGGTGGGCCGTCGAGCAACAATTCGACAAGGCACACCAAAGCAGAGGAATAAATGGTGTCAAATATATCAATTATCTAAGTGCAAATGGATTTTGGAATGGTGTATGGGGATACGCAGATGTAATCAATCATTTTTCTTTTTACCGGATAATAAATAGAAATATCAAACATACGGGAATCGTACCTATCGACTATCCAAGTGAGTGGCTCGTTAATTCCATCATCGATATCAATCATCGTTTATTGAAAGACCGTGAAAGCAAAGGGAAATACGATGGATATATCACTTCTATCCAATGTGAAGCAGATACCTCAAAAGTTGTGGATTGGAATCAAGGAAATAACAGAGGAATCATTTACCATAACGCTGGGAGTAGAAATCAAAAGTGGTACTTAGATTATGATGTTGCGAGTAAAGCATACATATTGCGAAGTCAACGTAACAGGGATCATGTGTTAGCAGAAAATAGTTCTTTTGGTATAGATGTAACGAACCAGCCAAGTATACAAAATCGTGCAAGATGGCGATTGTTATCGTCTGGGCTAGAGCATATGCTAGGAGATGTGTATTATTTGCAAAATGCTCATAGTAACCGAATACTAGAAGTAAGAGATGGCGTATACAACAATAATCAAGAATTGATTACTGCGCCAGTCGCTCATATACAAAGACAACGATTTGTGATCCATAGAGAAGATTGATAAAGAAAATCAATCATAGCGAATTCATTAATTGTTGATCATTAGTTATTTATTCAACGGAACGAAATAATAAAAAATACTATATGACTATAAAGAAACCGCTTGGCATTTGTTTAACCTACCAAGCGGTTTCTTATTCAACCAACGGATTAACTTCAACAGTTTCTACAGTTGAATGTTTCTATCTTTCCGCAATCGCTGTCGCTGCAAATTGTTCAATTAAAGGAATCAAAGCCAATTTGACTTTGTATTTTCGTTCAAGTGCTTTTTCGATGGCAAATTCATTTTCAGCAGTCATAGAAATAGTTGCTAACTTACGAGGTTCATCAGCATTTTTTTCATAAATAACTACTTCTTGTTCATTTTGTTCTGTGTAAAATTTAGGATACTCAGCAACAGCTTTTGAAAAATCAGCAAAACTTAAAGCGGCATTCGTATCAGTTGAGCGTGTATTTTCAGTTGTGTCCGCTTTTGGTTCTTCCACTTTTTCTTCTGGCACACTGACTGTTTCTTCTGTCACTGGTGTTGCAACGGCTTGTGCAGTTGGTTCATCGTTTTTCAAACGTTGATCATTCCAGTAAGATACGATCTCAATAAGAAGATTGTCACGGAATCGTTCGAAAATACCGTTTTCTCCTGAACGGATCCGCTTTAATACAGTATTGAAATTATCATCGATAGGCACATTGATTCGTGTATCTTCATTTGTTTTTCCAGCTAATCCGATCGTTAAGATTTGACGGTTTTTGGGATCAAGCATGACTTGTAATGGCAAACCATAACGTCTCAAGCTTTCATTTTCTAGAGAACGGAATAACTGTCCTCTTACACCATCCAATGAAGGACGGAATTGATTTAATAATTTTTGTTTCTGTTTTTTCTTCATATGTTCTCTCCTTCGCTCATACCCTTTCGATTATAAGAAAAAAAAAGCCAAATGAAAAGGAGTAATGCAAAAAAACTTGCGTATACGCAAATTACAACAGAAAAATTTGCTTATTTTTCCATTTTTTGAAAGAAAAATAAAAAAATGGAACAGGTTATGTGGATAGATAACCTGTTCCAATCTTTTTATTTTTTCGGTATCAAGGCAAAAATAGGTAACTCAGGTGAATAAATGACTTCATGTTCGTGCCAAGTTGTGACCATTAGTGAATGATTGAACCGTTTTTTCAGCTCTTCGATGATTTGATCATGTGTCCAGTTTCTTGCAGGGAAATGTTGGATCTTCTCTGCATCGATCAAAAAGACAAAATCGGAATGAAAAGTCTGAATGACGTCTTCCGAGAGAGAATTCAAGCGTTCGATTGGATCCATAAAATCACCTTTCGTCTTAGAATTGGGTAGTATCTGGGTCTTTTGCCTTGCCAACTACACCATCTAACTGATCAATTTGTTTCATTTCTTCTTCTGTCAATTCAAAATCAAACAGTTCAGTATTTTCTTTGATTCTGCTTGGTGTGACAGATTTAGGAAGAGGAAGGAATCCGTGTTGCAACGACCAACGTAAAGCGACTTGTGCGATCGTCTTGTCATGCGCTTCAGCGATTTGTTTCATTTCAGGGACATCGAAGATTTTACCAGTGCCTAATGGGCTATATGCTTCAAGGATCATCTCATGTTTTTTTGCATACTCAACTACATCTGGCTGCAATTCACCCGGTGCAAGGAAAACCTGATTGACCATTGGCATGATTTTTGCTGTTTTAGCAAGTGTATCTAGATGGTGGGGCAAGAAATTGCTCACACCGATTGCTTTGATTTTACCTGCTTCATACAGTTCTTCAAATGCACGCCATGTATCTGCGTTTGCTTGTTCCCAATTATCACGAAAAGCAACTGGATTTGGCCAGTGAATCAAGAACAGATCTACATAATCTGTTTGAAGTTTCTTTAATGATTCTTCAAAAGAAGACATCACAAGTTCATAACTGTGATTGGCATTCCATAATTTTGTTGTTAGGAAGATCTCTTTTCTAGGAATGCCACTTTCCTTAATCGCTTGGCCGACACTTTCTTCATTCTTGTATCCTTGGGCAGTATCGATATGGCGATAACCTGCAGCCAGTGCTTCTTTAACAGAGGAAACAGCGACATCCCCATCAGGTGTTTGCCATGTGCCGAATCCTACTACTGGAATTTCGTAACCATTTGATAGACGATACGTGCTTGTTAATGAATTCATACTTTCAGCTCCTTTTTTATTCGTTCATCTATAAGTTTAGCGCATTTTCCAAAAAAAAGAATCCATTTTGTTTCTACTATTGAAATTTTTGTTTAAAAGAAAATGATTTTGATTCTGGTATTTTTGATTTTTTTTCCGTAAACTAAGACAGAAGGGAATGAGGAAATGGATATCTATTTAAAAAAAGCAATCCTGCATATTATTGACAGAGAGACGGGTTCGCCGGTCTTTTCGCAAAAAGAGCTGGATCTGACAAAAGAATATATTCGTGATTTTCTTCAAAAGAAAATCCAAAAAATCTCTTCTGCCCAAACGAAAACTGGACAATTGGCAGAAGAAAGCATGATCGTTGAATCACTTAAAATCGCTCAAGAAAATTTTGTGGAAGCAAGTGAAGCAATCGTTCAGCGATGGTTCGATATTTACCAAGAAAGTGAAGAGGCGCCAAGTGCAGATGTATTTGTCGTTTTGTATGAATTAGATACAGTGATGTACTTATCTTTATTGAAAGTCAATTATCGTGAGGCTTATACGCATTTTGTTGAAGCAGACGAAGTAGGAATTGACAACCGTTTGATTTTGAACCGAGCAATACTAGGCGCGAAAACACAAAAAGCAGATGAAGCCTTCGCGGTGAACTTGTCCGATTGGACCTATGAATTGATTGAAAAAAAATATGAGTTTTCCGGTAAAAAAGAGCTTTATTTTTCTGGAAGAGTGATCGAAAGTGTTCCTGCACCTTCTTTAGAAGAAAATGTAAAAGTGATCCAAAAAGTAGCCAAGCATCTTGGAAAAAAATTCGAGACAGAAGAATTTGATATCATGGCTGATTTAAAAGAAGCTGTCTATGACACGATAGAAGAAAAAGGACGGTTGGATCATGAGATGATCGCAGAAAAAGTCTTCAAGGAAAACATTACGGCAAAACTGGCTTTTAAAGAAGAAGTACAGGAACAAGGGTTTGTCCCAGAAGCACCTCCTGTAAAAGAAGTACAAGAAATTTCTGAGAAAAAATTTGGAAAACAAAAATTTAAACTATCAAACGGAATCGAACTGATTGTACCAGTCGATGTGTATCGCAACCCAGATTTGATTGAATTTGTGAATAATCCAGATGGTACGATATCTGTGATGATCAAAAATGTGGATGAAGTATTAAATCGTTTATAAAAGTGACTGGAACATTAGATGTTCAACTACCGATGTTTAGTTGAATGAATGGTCCATGAGAAGGATCTGAAAAGACGAATATAACAAAAAAAGAGCGTGAGACAAAAGTAAAGAACACTTTTGTCTCACGCTCTAAAAACGTATAAACGCTTCTGTCCCATCCTCTTTTTATCTAATAAAATTTTAAGACCATCGATTATTGATCGATTTTTTCTGCCGCATTTTTAGGAACTTCAGAAGCTTTTATTTCTTCCCAGCTTAATACACCTTTACGAGGATTGACTTTGAGTTTAAGATACGCATTCATCTTTAATGGATGTTCTCTTTTTTCGCGAAGCGTCACTTGTTTTTTTTCTCCATCTTTATTATAAGCCGCTTGCTTGTAGGTATAAGTCGTGAATTTCTCTCCGTTATCTGCTTGGATAGCTGATATTTCGCCATTCGTCGTGATTTTTGTATAATAGGCTTCACCGCCGTAAAAATAATGATAAGCTGCAAAACTTCCGCCGAGAAAGATGCCTAAAACGACAAGTACGCCAATTAATTTTTTCATGTACTTCACCTCTCCTCTTATTATTAACGAAATAGAAGATTTCGTCTATTGAAAGTTGTTGGCGACAGCTGAATTTTAAACTTTTCCTCATTTTGTTCTTATTGCTTCAAAAGAAAGGTAAGGACTAGCTTGAAGCTTTTCTCAAAAAACACAATTTTTTATTTATAAAAGGTACTTTTTTCGTGTGTAAGATAGGCGAGTGCTCTTAGTTGACTTTGACCAATTTTGACGTATAATAAGCTTAGTTCGAATCTTACAAAAAGTAAGCCGGACGTATTCTTTTTGATTTATTCAAAAAAAGACTATAATAAAAAAGTGAGAGCTGAAATCCTTCAGTGATCTATATTATTTAGGAGGTTTGTAAATTATGGCAAAAGAACATTACGACAGAAGTAAACCACACGTTAACATTGGTACAATTGGACACGTTGACCATGGGAAAACTACTTTAACTGCTGCGATCACTACAGTATTAGGCAAAAAAGGCCTAGCAAATCCTCAAGACTATGCTAGTATTGATGCAGCTCCAGAAGAACGTGAACGTGGAATTACGATCAATACCGCACACGTAGAATATGAAACAGAAAAACGCCACTATGCGCATATCGATGCACCAGGACACGCGGACTATGTGAAAAACATGATTACAGGGGCAGCCCAAATGGATGGTGCCATCTTAGTCGTTTCTGCAACTGATGGTCCGATGCCTCAAACACGTGAACACATTTTGTTGTCACGTCAAGTTGGTGTAAAATACCTAATTGTTTTCTTGAACAAAGTAGATTTAGTCGATGATGAAGAATTGATTGATTTGGTAGAAATGGAAGTTCGCGAGTTATTGAGCGAATATGGTTTCCCAGGCGATGACACTCCTGTGATCAAAGGTTCCGCATTAAAAGCATTGCAAGGCGATCCCGATGCTGAAGCTGCTATTATGGAA
This sequence comes from Enterococcus sp. M-BR2, assembly GCF_056612775.1. NCBI lineage: Bacteria > Bacillati > Bacillota > Bacilli > Lactobacillales > Enterococcaceae > Enterococcus > Enterococcus sp. M-BR2. The sequence continues at coordinate 1,177,592 of NZ_CM152743.1, read as the reverse complement.
CTGATGGATACAGTGGATGAATATATCCCAACGCCAGAACGTGATACAGATAAACCATTACTATTACCAGTGGAAGATGTTTTCTCCATTACAGGACGAGGAACTGTTGCCTCAGGTCGTATTGACCGCGGTGCTGTTCGTGTCGGTGATGAAGTAGAGATCGTAGGGATCAAACCTGAAACACAAAAAGCAGTTGTCACAGGTGTAGAAATGTTCCGTAAAACGTTAGATTACGGGGAAGCTGGAGATAACGTCGGCGTACTGTTACGTGGTATCCAACGGGACGATATCGAACGTGGACAAGTACTTGCTAAACCAGGTTCCATTACTCCACATACAAAATTCAAAGCTGAAGTGTACGTGTTGACCAAAGAAGAAGGTGGACGTCATACACCATTCTTTAACAACTACCGCCCACAATTCTACTTCCGTACAACTGACGTTACTGGAACAATCACGTTACCAGAAGATACAGAAATGGTCATGCCTGGTGACAATGTGACGATTGATGTTGACTTGATCCACCCAATCGCTGTTGAAAACGGAACGACCTTCTCGATTCGTGAAGGTGGCCGTACAGTAGGTTCAGGTATCGTTACAGAAATCGAAGCATAAGAAACGCGACTCGAATATTTTGGCAATGAAAAATGTTTAAAATGAAAAAGCGGTCAAAACAGAAATCCTGTTTTGACCGCTTTTTTTGTTCTACAATTGTACAATAAGAGAGGGTAGGAGCCGTACCTCACGCTTTGGTTCAGTCTCTTTTATTTATACTGTGAGTGTTTCCTTACAATACGCAGTTTTTAGTACTTTCTTCGTATCCATTTTTTCAAACCACTTATTCGACCTTGTGTCTGCTCAACTGGCGCATTATCAATAATCAGCAAGGCAATCATAACGTATGCAATCCAGCTATCTCGCGAATATAGGGTGTAGCGTGAGACCCAGTTCGTAGCGTACTTGCTTTTGTATTCTCTTAATCCATGGAAAGAATAAAAATGAGAGCCAAACTCGTAAACCAAGTAAGCAATTCTTTCCTGTAAAAAACTCTTTCTGGAAGTACCAACATTTGAAAGAGGGGCCATCCCTAAATTGAACCATTGGATATGTTCTTCTTTCATATAAGCAAACAAATGCAGGAACAAGAAATCCATACTGCCGGAAGGTGCTTTTTTGGGATCATATCGCATCAAATCGATCGTTCCTACTTTGTTGTTCGTGTAAGTAGGCATGATCGTCGCAAAAGCGACAATTTCTTCTTGAGTATTTTTGACTACAGCAATAGGCGCTCTTTGTAAATAATCTTCAGAGAAAAAGCCTAAAGAAAAACCTTTTTCTTTTCGTGAACCCAACCAATTATCAGAAATATTTTTGAAAATACTCATTTGCTCAGCAGAAAATGGCGGTTGTAAGACATCAAATGTAAATCCTTCTCGTTCAATTCGGTTCAAGACAGCCCGAGTGCCCTTCATTTTTTTCCCTGATGTTGTAAAACTATTCAGGTCTACATAAGCTTCTTCCCCCATTTTAATGAAGTCATAGCCGAATTCATGCAAAATCATAACGATCTCTTCGCTTGTTTCGTAGAAAACAGGTAAATAACATAATCGGTCTGTCTCTTCGATGAAAGCTTCAATTGCTTCTGGAAAATCTTCTTTCTTACCAGAAGGATCGCCCATTACGACGCATTTATTATTGAAGCAAGCGAATTGGAGAAGCACAGTTGGTTCACCGTCTTTTTCGTAGACAAACATCCGCTTGTCTTTTAAGAAGATCAATTGACTGTCGGAGTTTCCTCCATAAGTTGTGAGGATCTTCAGTGCCTTTTCTTCATTAAAGGCTTCGCCAATCTGTTTCTTTTCTCCTTGAAGAAAATGGACAAATAGAACGATCATGAAACTAACGGCGATAATGGCCAACAACCCTGAAAACCAAATCTTTTCAGAAGGGAATAAGAAAAAGGAAATAAAATGGTGACGCCGATGTGGAAAATCAGGCAGATTGTATACACCAATAACAATATAAAGCAATGTCAATGCACCGATAATGATTCCGTCGATCGTACGCCATTCCCACGAATAGATGAGTTGTTCCCGAAACAGTTCGTTTTTGGACGCAAGAATGATCAGAAACAGAATAGACAAGAAAATCACCGGTGTGAAGCTAAAATCGCTTAATAAAACATAAAATAAAGCGAGTGCGATCAAGAAAATTGTAGGCAGATAGGCTCGTTTTACGCGTGCAGCGATCCCTCTCCCCATAACAATCAAAAGAAATCCTAATAATATACTAGGAAACTGGATAATAAAGTGGAATTTCAATGGGTTCAAACTATGAAGCCAGCGAAACTCTGTAAAAGCTTGCGGAATAGTGGCAGAAAGTACCAACATGATTCCAGAAAAGTATAAAAGTACAACCACGATTTTATGCGCGATTTCTGTTGCTAACTGCTTAGGGATACCTGAATAACGCTGATCAAAAGTGGAACCGATATTTTTGAAGAAAAAGACGATTCCAATCAAAAACGGAATGATGTAGTAGAACAGACGATAAAGCAAGATCCACACAACGACTGTTTCTCTTGGCACACCAATAGCAGATAATCCGATAATCATCATCACATCGAAACTGCCGATCTCGCCAGGAATCATAGACACGATCCCTATCACTGAAGCAGCAATGAATAACGGAATCGTTTGCCACAGATCGATTCGGATTTCCATTAGGTAACCAACAGAAAGGAAACTGAACAGGACACCAGACCATTCCAATAATGAAACAAGCAAGAGCTGTCCTTGCGTTTTAAGTGAGGTACCACCAAGGAATCCTTTCTTTTTGAAAGTAGTGAATAAAAAGACAACAGGAAAATACAGACCACCGCCAATCAGCCATATCCAATATTGCTTCAAGAAAGGAGCGACTGGTGTGAAGACTACAAGTAAAAAAGAAAGCAGACTGTAAATAGAAAGTCCAGCCATCAAAAACAAGAAAACTTTCGATAATGCTTGGATCACGTTTCTGCTCTCTTTCTTTTGTCCATATAGTTCAGAGCGAAGCCCCACACTAACAAACCCGCCGAAACCGGCAATATTGTTGATTGTATTGATCAGCCAGCTTGTCTCAAACAAGTAACGAGGATTCTGCTTTTGTTCAAGCATCCGATTCAAAATAATATCATAACCAATCATAGGTAACACAGAGACAAGACCAATCAACAGCATAAGTCCGCTTTTCCAAATAGGTATAGTGGCAAACGTTTCTCCTAATTGCTGGATAGATAGAGTTTTACCGATGGACATCAATTCACCGACAATAATGACAATGACAGAAATCAAAAAGATTGTTTTGAACAGTCCTAGATGGTTTTTCAGCCATTGTATGGTAGTTTTTAACAAATAAATCACCTTCTATTCCTAATAATTATGTTTCAGAAAGAAATTGAAGAACTTCTCGGTTGAAGCGTTCAGGATCTTTTCTAGCTAATTCATGTCCTTGTTCTTTTACAAGTACAAAAGAAGCTTTTGGTATAGTTTTAGCTATATACAGAGAATGTTTCAGCTTGATTACATCTTTTTTTCCTACAATAATTAATGTTGGGGAGTTGATTTTTTTTAAATCATTTTCTGTAAGGCCGATATCATGTAGCAATAGTTTAATAACTAACAGATTTTTGCGAAGGCTTGGGCGAAATAAAGAGAGCAACCATACCCATGCATAATGAAAATTGCTGATGACTCTGGCAGAAAAACGAACACCTTTAACTAGCGTGTTTCCAGAATTTAAAATCAGTCGATGAACTTTTTGAGGAAAGCTGCTAGCAAATACCAATGCCAAATTTGCGCCATCACTAAATCCAAGAAAATCTGCCTGATTGATTTTTTCTAGCAACATAATCGTATTCAGATCCTCAGCCATCAAATGAAAATTCAATATAGATGCTTCATTTGTTGAACGGCCATGTCCTCTGCTGTCTACTAGATAAACGGTATAGTAGCGTTCAAGTACGGGAACCTGTTCTGAAAAAAAGCGGCCGCTGCCATCATTGCCATGCAGTAAAAAGAGTGGGAAGCCTTGACCACTCTTTTCATAATAAATTTTGCTCCCGTCTGACATTTTTGCATATTTCTTTTCTTTTTTCACATAATCACCTACTGTGTAAAGTATAACGATTATAACAGTCATTGGGCAATTGTTTTTACTGAAAAACAACGATCATTTTCGTAAGATGATAAAAAACACAGGAAAATTCATTTTTTCTTAAGGTGTACACAGAATTTAAGGAAGAAATAGCCAAGAAGATAAAGAAATAGTAAGATAAAAAAGATGTCAAAATAACTAGGTGATGAAATGAAGCGAAAACGATTATCTATTATCCGTATTCTTTTTTACATGATCATTCTAACGGTCATTGGTGCGGTGTTGTTTTTAGGAGGAAGAACTTATCGCTCGGTAAAACGGGTGGAAAGCTATCAAATAGAAATAACGACAGCTGCAAAAAATTATCATATGGAAGCATACGAAAAATTGATCAAGGCAATAATCTTGACCGAATCAAAAGGAAAAGGCACAGATCTCATGCAGAGTTCAGAGAGTTTGCATGGAGAAGCCGATGTCATTGATAATCCAGCTGACAGTATTGATCAAGGGGTCAAATATTTGGCGGAGATGATAATGGAAGCAAAAAAACAAGGATGTGACCTGTGGACTGCTGTCCAAGCGTATAATTTTGGGAAAGATTATATTGCCTATGTAAAAAATCATGGCGGAGAAAACACAGTAGAACTAGCAGAAGCGTATTCTAAAGATGTGTTGAGCCCACTTTTAGGAAATGAAGAAGGAAAACAGTACCGCTATTGGCGGATCCAGTCCTTGCTTTACAACGGCGGCTATCTCTATCATAATGGAGGTAATATGTTTTATCCTGATATTGTCAAAATGAATGAAAAAATAATAGAGACTTACGAAAAAGTCTTTAAATAAACGAGTAGGAAATATCCAAACATAATAAAATGAGCTGAAAGAAGGAGTGCGCAAATAGTGGAAAAAAGGCAAAAAATGGAAAATCAAAAAGTGGGGTACACAACCAAAGATTGGATGTTGCGGTTTGTGAAGGGAATGTTTATCGGTTCAGGATTTATCTTGCCGGGGGTCAGCGGGGGTGCATTAGCAGCTGTTTTTGGCATGTATGAGCGACTGATTTCTTTTCTAGCCCATATCACAAAAAATTTCAAAGAAAATGTTTTGTTTTTCCTGCCTGTTGGTCTAGGCGGAGTGACAGGCATCTTTTTACTTTCTTTTTTAGTCAGTTTTTTATTAGGGGCGTATGAAACAACAATATTGTGGTTTTTTGTTGGGTGTATCGTCGGAACTGTTCCTGCGTTATGGAAAGAAGCAGGAAAAAAAGGACGAGATACTTCTGATGTAATCATCATGGTTGTTACTTTTGTTCTGGCTTATTTGTTTTTATTATACGGTGCTCGATTATTTGATGGACAAGTCGATCAGAATTTTGGGACTTGGCTGATCGCCGGCGGATTGATTGGTTTAGGTATGATTGTCCCAGGATTGAGTCCTTCTAATTTTTTGGTATATATGGGATTGTACAAAGCGATGGCTGACGGATTTAAAGAAGTTCGGTTTGAAGTCATCTTGCCGATTGGAATTGGTGGGGTTCTTTGTGTCCTTGGCCTGTCAAAAATCATGGATTATATTTTCTCAAAGGCATACAGTAAGCTATTCCATTTTATTTTAGGCGTCGTTTTTGCTTCAACGATTATGATCATCCCTACTGATTACGCGGGATTGGGAGTCGCTGGAGTGCTAGCTTGTCCTGTTCTTTTTGTAGCTGGTACAGCACTAGGATGGTGGATGAGCCGTTTGGAAGAACAATATAAGTAAAGATAGTTCGATAATAAAAAACAACACACGGGTGATTCATACAAAAAAGGTCAGCATCTTTTTCGTAAGAATCATTCGTGTGTTTTTCTATAAATTTTATAAAAACAAGTTGTTTTTAATCTTGGAACACGCTAGACTTAAACACGTGATTATTTTTGAAAGTTGGCGGAAAATGGAGAAAAAGAAAATGAATGGACTTACACAGCAAGAAGTAGTTCAGAAAATGGCTTCTGGCCAGCAAAATGACTACCAGGAAGATGCATCAAAAAGTACAAAGCAAATATTCAGCGATAATATATTGACGTTATTCAATTTTCTGAACTTTGGTATCGGAATTTGTCTGTTATTTGTAGGTGCTTATTCCAACATGGCGTATTTAGCAATTATTATCGTAAATATCGTTATTGGAATTTATCAAGAAATACATGCAAGAAATCTTGTACGAAAATTATCGATTGTTTCCCAATCAGAAGTACTAGTGATTCGGGACGGTAAAGAACAATCGATTTCTACTAAAGAGCTGGTATTAGGAGATTTGGTAAAGATCGGAGCTGGAGAACAGATACCAGCCGATTTGCAGGTCATATCAGGACGGGCAGAAGCAAATGAAGCTCTTTTGACAGGTGAATCTGACTTGATTGTCAAAGAAGCTGGAGCTGAATTGCTTTCTGGGAGCTTTTTGACAAGTGGTTCTGTCATGGCTGAAGTCATCCGAGTAGGGGCAGATAATTATGCTGTCCGCTTGACTAGCGAGGCAAAAACCCACAAAGCTATTCATTCTGAACTTGTAGATTCGATTCGTAAAGTATCCAAGTTCACTAGTTTCGTGATTATTCCTTTAGGGATCATACTATTTTTGGAGGCACTGTTCATTCGCGATGCTTCTATCAAGATTTCAGTTATTGCCTCTGCAGCAGCTTTGTTAGGGATGCTTCCAAAGGGATTAGTATTGTTGATAAGTATTGCGTTAACGACAGGTGTAACAAAACTGGCAAAAAAACGGATTCTTGTTCAAGACATGTATTCCATTGAAACACTTGCTCACGTCGATACATTATGTTTGGATAAAACAGGAACCATTACTGAAGGGAAAATGAGTATCCAGCGTGTAGAAGCATTACATCCGCTGTATGAAAAAGCTATTCCAGAAATTATGGGAACGTATCTTGCAGAAAGCAGTGATAACAACATCACCATGCGGGCGATGAGAGAGTATTTTGAGCTTTCTAATCGTTATGATGTAACAAACAAAGTCGCATTTTCTTCTGATCGCAAATGGGGTGCGATGGAGTTTCCAGAATTAGGAGTCGTATACGTAGGAGCACCTGAACGCTTGGTGGAAGAAGAGCGGCTGCCAGATAGTCTAAAAACAGCTCAAGCGAATGGCTATCGCGTCCTTATGTTGGGGATTGCTCCAAATCAGCAATTAAACGAAGAAACCCCCGCGTTTGTTGAGCCAGTTGCTCTGTTTGAAATCGATGATCCAATCCGAAAAAATGCGCCAGAAACACTAGCTTATCTTCATGAGGAAGGCGTTGACCTGAAAGTAATCTCTGGAGATAATCCATTTACTGTCTCCAATATTGCTAGACGTGCAGGATTACCGAATTATGATGCGTATATCGACCTTTCTCAGATTACTGAAGAATCGGACGTGCGAGAAGCCGCGCATCAATATACCGTTTTTGGTCGAGTGAGTCCTCAGCAAAAGAAGTTACTGGTAAATGAATTAAAAGATAGCGGCAGAACGGTTGCGATGACAGGTGACGGCGTGAATGATGTTTTGGCATTAAGAGAAGCAGATTGCAGTATCGCCATGGCAGAAGGTGACGGAGCGACACGTCAAATTGCTAATCTAGTATTGTTGGACTCTGATTTTACGACATTGCCAGAAGTCCTGTTTGAAGGACGTCGAGTAGTCAACAATGTGACGAAAGTCTCCGGTATCTTTTTCATCAAAACGATTTATTCTTTTATTTTATCGATTATCTGTGCCGTTACAGCTATTGGATTTCCATTTATCCCTATCCAGATTACGCTGATTGATTTGGCGATTGAAGGGTATCCTTCCTTCTTTTTATCATTTGAACAAGATAAACGCAAAATCACTTACCGTTACTTGCCTACTGCACTTATCAACGCTTTGCCGAATGCCTTGCTTGTAGTAGTGAATATCATAGCAGTGTATCTACTTGGAAAAACGTTCGCGTGGGGAAGTAGTGAAACCACTACGTTGATGTATTACTTGCTAATTGGAATCAGCTGCATGGCAGTTGTAAAAGCTTGTTATCCTTTCAACCCGTTGCGAATATTCTTAGCAGTAACAACAATCGTAGGGATATATGTAGCTGCGATGCTGTTCCACGGAATTTTGGAAGTAAACTTAGGTTTAGGAGAAACCATAGGATACTTCGTTATGTTCATGATCGTAAATATTGTCCTTCGATTATTGTACTGGAAGGCTGATATTCAAAATCAGCTACTGAAAAGAGTAGCAAATTGATGCTTAATTAAATAGAAATGTGTTATACTTGAAAAAGAATTGAAATATGATACAATCAAACATGTATAATTGTGTCCTTTAAAATCGCACTGATTTCAGTTAGTGCGATTTTTTACCGGTTATTCTCCTGAAATATCTTTTGTTAAAACGAAAAGATATCAATAAAGCAGGGGGTGGAAAAATGGCTCAACGGATTCCTCAAGAAGTTATCGAAACGGTACGCAGTCAAACGAATATCGTTGAGGTGATTGGACAATATGTCCAATTGAAAAAGTCTGGTAAAAACTACTTAGGGCTGTGTCCTTTTCATGAAGAACGCACACCATCCTTCTCTGTTGCAGAAGACAAGCAGATCTTTCATTGCTTTGGTTGCGGTAAGGGCGGAAACGTGTTTACTTTTCTTCAAGAACTAGAAGGACTGAGTTTTCCAGAAGCAGTGATAAAAGTAGCAGATTTCGAACAGATTCCGTTGGAAGATCAATGGCGTCAGCGAACGTTAGCTGTACAAAATCCTGAATCTGCTACAGGAAAATTGATTGCTGCTCATGAAAAAGCAGCGGAAATCTATCATCACATGCTGTTGCATACAAAAGCGGGACAGCCAGCCTTAGAATATTTGCAAAGTCGTGGGTTGTCTTTAGAATTGATTGAAGAATTCAATATCGGCTTTGCACCTAATGAACGCTCGTTTCTTCAGCAAGTCTTCAAGAATGAATCATTCTCAAATGAATTGTTAGAACGTTCTGGATTGTTTGTCGCACATGATGATGGCCGTATGTCGGACCGTTTTTACCAAAGGGTGATGTTTCCCCTTCGTAATCCTCAAGGCCAGACAATCGGGTTTTCAGGACGCTGGCTTGCACCTGAAAAAGGGCAGGAAAAAGATCAGCCCAAATATTTGAACAGTCCGGAAACAGAATTGTTCAATAAAAGACAAGTGTTATTTAATCTTGATAAAGCAAGAAGCGATATCCGAAAAAATGGAGAAGTCTTGTTGTTCGAAGGTTTTATGGATGTGATTGCTGCATGGCAGGCTGGTATCAAAACTGGATTAGCTTCCATGGGAACAAGTCTGACAGCTCAACAGATCCAGCAAATGGAAAAACTGACGAAAGAACTGGTTTTTTGTTATGACGGAGATAACGCAGGTTTTGAAGCAACCAATCGAGGGATTGAATTGCTTCGGCAAAATAGTCGTTTAGGACTTTCGGTCGTAGTCGTTCCAGAAAAGCTTGATCCTGATGAATATCTCCGTAAGTATGGGGAAGCATCTTTTCAAGAATTAGTGGCTCATGGGCGTGAAACAGTTTTTACTTTTAAATCACGTTATTTGAAACAAGGGAAAAATTTAGAAAATGAAAAAGACAAAATCGAGTACCTTGAAGAATTATTAGTTGAACTTAGCCGAGTCGTTTCACCAATTGAACAAGATATGTATTTATCGCAGCTGTCCACAGAGTTTCGGGTCAGCAGAGAGACGATACAAAAACAATTGCGTGAGCTCCGAAGAACAAATCAGCAAAATCGTCAAGAACCTCAGGAAAACCAGCATACGCAGACCAAGAGACAAGAAACTGCACGGAAGAAGAGACCGTTGACGCAGGTAGAAAAGGCAGAGCAGATTCTGTTGTACCGCGCATTTAAAGAAGTTTCTGTCCGCAATATTTTAAAAGAACGAGAATTTCAGTTTATCCACGACGCATACGCAGAAGTTTATTTTTTATTCGATGCATATGTCTCACAACATTATGAATTCAACCTTGCAGAGTTTTTAGACTTTTTGCAAGATGAAAATTTAAGGCGGTTGGTGGTGGAGATCGAATATTTACCGGTGGCAGAAGAAAGTTCGCCACGGGAAATCCAAGACTTGCTAGATGTGATCAGCAAATCTGGCTTAGCTGATGAAATAACATTAAAAAAACAAATGCAGCAAGAAGCCAGACGTACTGGGAACAAACAGCTTGAGCTTGAATTGACGATCGAAATCATCAATTTAACGAAACAGTTAAAACAAGCCAAATAGCTACTCAAGGGGGGCCTTCTTTTATGGCAAATGGAACAGATAAAAAAAAGTATGAAGCAGCAGTAGCAGCTTTCATCAAAGAAAACAAACCCAAACGACAAGTTGTATATGATGATTTATCCAATCAGCTTGCTACACCATTCACTTTGAATGCAGATGAAATGGACAAATTGATCCAAAAGATTGAAGACGCAGGTATCAGTGTGGTGGATGAAAATGGTGATCCATCAATTCACAGCTTGAAAAGTGCTGAGAAAAAAGCTGAACAGGCAAAAACAGAAGATCTATCTGCGCCAACCGGTGTAAAAATCAATGACCCGGTTCGTATGTATCTGAAAGAAATTGGCCGTGTCTCCCTTTTAACTGCGGAAGAAGAAGTAGCGTTAGCATTGAAAATCGAAGAAGGCGACCAAGAAGCAAAACAGCGTTTAGCAGAAGCAAACCTTCGTTTAGTAGTAAGTATCGCTAAACGTTATGTAGGGCGAGGCATGCAGTTCCTTGACTTGATCCAAGAAGGAAATATGGGGCTGATGAAGGCAGTTGAAAAATTTGACTATCGCAAAGGGTTCAAGTTTTCTACTTATGCTACATGGTGGATTCGTCAAGCAATTACTCGTGCAATCGCCGACCAAGCACGTACGATCCGTATTCCAGTTCACATGGTAGAAACAATCAATAAATTGATTCGTATCCAGCGTCAATTGTTGCAAGACCTAGGAAGAGAACCTACGCCGGAAGAAATCGGTGCAGAAATGGACCTTCCGACAGAAAAAGTCCGCGAAATCTTGAAAATCGCGCAGGAACCTGTTTCTCTTGAAACGCCAATCGGTGAAGAAGATGATTCTCATTTAGGTGATTTCATCGAAGACCAAGAAGCAACAAGTCCAGCAGAACACGCAGCATATGAACTACTAAAAGAACAATTGGAAGATGTACTAGATACATTGACTGATCGGGAAGAGAATGTCCTTCGCTTACGTTTTGGCCTAGACGATGGACGTACGAGAACACTGGAAGAAGTAGGAAAAGTATTTGGTGTTACTCGGGAACGTATTCGTCAGATCGAGGCTAAAGCGTTGAGAAAATTACGCCATCCTTCTCGTTCAAAACAATTAAAAGACTTCTTAGAATAAGCATGAACTATTGATCAGAAGAGAAATCAGTAAAATGGTTTGGTTTATTTTAAAAGAAAAAAAGCTTGGGACTACGCGGTCTCAAGCTTTTTTTTCTATAGGGAAAAAATTTATTCATTATTTTTAAGTAAATCCTAAAAATAAGCTATTGGCGTGACGTATAGAATATGATAGATTAAATGGTAGCGTAAACCTAGTAAAGGAGCCGATCGCTAAGTGATGAAAAAATGTCCAAATTGCGGATCGAAAAAAATGGATGAGAACAATATCTGTCCAGACTGCGGTCATCAACTAACTGCAGAAGATCAGCAAACAAAAGAAACAATCGAAGAAATAAATGCAGATGAAACTATGCAGGATAAATCAACTGAAGACGCAGTCTTTCCTGATACAGAATTAAACGATCCAATCGAATGGTCGGAATTGAAAGATCTACCTCTCGAATCTGTGATGGAATTATTCGAAAAAACAGAACCAGAAGACGATGTATCATCTACTCACGATAAAGTAGCCAATAAAGAAAAAATGGAACAGAAGAAAGTGACTGTTCATGAGACTTTGGAAAAATCAGGAAAGAATCAAGAGGAAACCCTTGAATCAAAACAAAAAAGAAGAGTAGCTGAACTAAAAGAAATCGTCGAGAATGAGGAAGAAAATTCGATACTATCCGCCTATATCAAAGCACATCGTGAAGATACAAAGGAAGAGCACGCGGAAGAGCTGCTCAAAATGATCAGTGAAAAAATTGCACAGGAAAACAAAGTAGAACCAGAACATGACGCTGAAAAAGACGCTGAAAAAGACATTAGTAGAGTAAACGCTGCAGGTAAAGAATCAGTAAAAACGAATGATCTAAAAACGGATGTCCCGGAAAAAACTGAAACATTGTCTGAAAAACAATCAGAAGACGAGAAATCGAATGGGTTGCCGGAAGCAGAGAAAAAAGAAATGCTCGAAAAAGCAGACAAGAAATCAACAGAGTCAGATAGTATAAATAATGAAGCCGATGCTGAAAGTCAATCTGCAAGTGAAGATAGCACTGTTCTTGAAGCTAAAATAGAAAAAGAAGAGAACCAGCCTGAGCTGATTGAAGCAGAAACAGAACCAACAACAATCGTGCCAAATACTGTAAAAACGCCTCAAGAATCAAACCTAGAAAAAAAAGATCTAGATAAGACACAAAAGAAAAAATCAAAAAAAGTGCCTTATCTCGCTTTAGCAGCAGTTCTTCTACTAGGTGGGGGAGGCTGGGCTTATTATGACCATCATCAAAAAGTAGAAGCCGAAGTAGCAGCAGAAGCAAAAAGACAGCGACAAATGGAAGACCTTCACGGGAAACTTGCTGCCTTTTATACAGATGATCACCATCAATTTATTCGTGCAGATATGATTCATCAAGATCTATCGAAACTAAAAAATGATTTATCAAGTCTTAAGAATGAAAAAGGATATTCAGAGTTAGAAACAACTTATCAAGATATCCAATCTAAGATCCAAGATATCCAGAAAGTGAATGAATGGTTCGTAGCTCCTGTGATCGTCGATGATCATCTAGCAGATGACATCAAGTTGAAAGCAGATAAAGAGATACAAACGATCGAAACGGATAACACAGATTTTGGAAAATTGATTCAACAAGCACAAACAGAAGCTAAAAATCAATATGCTGAATTGCAAACAGCTAAAGAAAAAACAGCTATAGTCTTTAAAGACGGAAAAGTAGTGGGTTCAGCGACACGCGACCAATACAAGACGGCAAAAGAAGCAGTAGAAAAGGTGAAAAATACAGATCTATCTGCTCAGTTGAATGAACAGTTGAAACAAGTAGATAAGATGCTCACTGATAAAGAGAAAAAAGAAGAAGAGGAAAAGAAAAAAGCAGAAGAAGCGAAAAAAGCAGCTGAAGAACAAGCAAAACAAGCCGCTCAACAAGCTGCCGCTCAAGCCGCTCAACAAGCTGCGGTCGCACAAGCAGCACAGCAAGAAGCGGCATCCTCGACCCCGTCCTCTTCAAACTCAGCAAATCAGCCAATCAAATCTGCCAGAGCAAGTGATATTGCCGATGCATCTAATCCAGCATGGACGTGGGCACCAGGTGTCCAAAGCAAAGTGATTGCTACATGTATCCAACGTGGATATATCGTTGAAGGAGGATACAGATTAGAAAAAGCCAGAATCGAAAATGGGGAAGGCTATTACAATCTATATGCCACTTCAACAAAATCTGCATTGATGAAAGGCATTGGAGAAAGTGCGTTGCCATTTTATATCGTAACGATCAACTGTAAAACTGGGTGGTTCGGAGGAAATGGGAGCAATTAGTTTTAGCTAAAACGAAAGAGGTTGTGAGCCTGCCGTTTCACTCTGAGTCACAAGGAACAATTTCAAAAAACAGCTTCTCATGTTTGATGAATAGTGTGACTTGAAACCGAAGAGTTGGCAGGTGAACATCGTTTATTCGAAAAAGGGGAGTATGACACAACTGTCGTCATACTCCTTTTTTCACCTTTCCAAAGCAAGGCTCAGCTATTCAAGTAGATAACATTATGTTATGATAGCAAAGAAATGTATTAAGAAAACCTTTCACTATAGAGGGAGAAAAAAATGAACGATTTATTAGCAACTATATTTACAGGTATTATTATTGATGAAAATGAAAAAAATTACTTTGTCCAAAAAAATGGGCAAACCTTTGGCTTAAGCAAATCAGAGGGCGAGCACAAAATCGGTGAGGCAGTGGAAGGATTCGGCTACCAAAATCAAAAACATGAAAACCGGATCACTACACAAATTCCAAAAAGTCGCATCGGTCACTATGCATTTGGAATCGTTACTGCTACACGAAAGGATTTAGGGGCATTTGTCGATATCGGTCTTCCAGATAAAGACTTTGTCGTATCTCTTGATGAATTACCGACCATGACAGAGCTGTGGCCTAAAAAGGGAGATCGTTTGATGATTTCCCTTAGAGTTGACGCAAAGGACCGTGTTTGGGGGAGCTTAGCAGACGAAAAAATATTCAAATCTTTAAGCAAGTATGGAACAGAAGAAATGAAAAACAAAGATGTGATAGGAACAGCCTACCGTTTGAAATTAACAGGTACATATGTTTTGACTGAAGATTTCTATCTTGGGTTTATCCATCCTTCTGAACGATATAACGAACCTCGACTAGGCGAGCAGGTAAAAGGGCGTGTGATCGGTGTCCGACCAGATGGTGTACTGAATCTTTCATTGAAACCAAGAGCGTATGAAGCAATATCAGATGATGCACAAATGATTTTAACCATTTTAGAACGTTCTGCAGATCAGCAAATCAACTTTACAGATAAATCAGATCCAGAAGACATCATGAAAGCTTTCGGCATCAGCAAAGGTGCTTTTAAGCGAGCATTAGGCAATCTTTTGAAACAAGGACTGATTAAACAAGAAAATGGTGTGACAAAATTAGTCAAAAAATCTAATTGAGAATCCCTTGCATGTTTTTCTTAACTAGCTTATAATAATTTTAATTAACACAGTGCTATTGTTTTTCTAAATTGTAATTATTATAAATTGTTGGGGTTGAGTAAATGGTCATGAATGCTATTTCGGCGATGAAAAAAACAAAACAGCAGCTACATGAATCGGGGTTCAAGCTGACACCGCAAAGAGAAGCTACCCTGCTTGTGCTTTTGGAGAATGAGAAAGAGCATTTGTCTGCAGAAGAGATCTTCTTTTTAGTGAAAAAAAAGAGTCCAGAAATTGGACTTGCTACTGTTTATAGAACCCTTGAAATCTTGACAGAATTAAAAATTGTCGATAAAGTAAGTTTTAATGATGGATTAGCCCGTTATGATTTGAGAAAAGAAGGCGCCAAACATTTCCATCATCATTTACTATGCTTGAACTGCGGCACGATCGAGGAAGTAGAAGAGGATCTTTTACTTGAAGTGGAGCAAGTAGTAGAAGAACGTTATCATTTTTTAGTAAAAGATCATCGGCTGACGTTCCATGGAATCTGTCAGGAATGTTATGAAAAAGAAAAAAGAAACCAGTCCGTCTGAGTGTCTAGACGGCTTTTTCTTTGCTCAGATTATGGAAAAAGACTATCAGAATGAAGCGGTATCTGATATGATAGAGAGGCATGAGGGGGATTATTATGAAAGAGCAAATCAACGATTATCTCCACTACTTGAATATTGAACGGGGATTATCCGCCAATACACGTCAAAGCTATGAACGTGATTTGGAACAATACTTGCATTTTCTAGAAGAGCAGAAAGTTGCTTCATGGCAAGATGTCGATCGTTTTTTAGTCATCCGTTTTCTGGAAAAACTGCATGAAGAAAAAAAAGCGACAGCAACCGTTACGCGGATGATCTCAAGCCTCAGAAGATTCCATCAGTTTTTACGACAAGAGCGTGTTACGGATCATGATCCAATGCAGCATATCGATACGCCAAAGAAAGCGCAGAAATTACCAAGTACATTGACGCTGGCAGAAGTAGAAAAGCTGATTGAAGCACCTGATACGACAAAAACGTTAGGGATAAGAGATCGTGCAATCTTAGAAGTCATGTATGCTACTGGGATGCGCGTCAGTGAATTGATTGGATTGAAATTGGGAGATCTTCATCTTTCTCTTGGGCTGGTACAGACAGTCGGTAAAGGAGATAAAGAGCGGATTATTCCTTTAGGTGATTATGCGATCCAATGGCTGGAACGCTACTTAGACGAAGCACGTCCGTTACTTGTAAAGGACGCATCTGAAATGCATGTATTTGTCAATAATCACGGAAAAGGTCTTTCCCGGCAAGGAATCTGGAAAAATCTGAAACAGCTAGTAAGAGAGGCTGGGATTTACAAAGAAGTAACGCCGCATACGCTGCGGCACAGCTTTGCCACCCACTTGCTAGAAAACGGAGCAGATTTGCGGACAGTACAAGAATTGTTAGGTCACGCGGATATCTCTACGACACAGATTTATACACATATCACGAAAAAAAGGATGACAGATGTTTATAAGCAGCATTTTCCAAGGGCTTAGTCATAGGAAGGTGAGAAGATGTTAACACATTACCGAAAAGAAAACCGTAAAATTGCTATGGGACTGTTGAGTTTCCATAAGAAGCTGACAGGTAAGTCTTCTTTGTTGAAGGAGATAGATACGTACGAATCTGAAGATGATTATGAACTTTTTTTCTTTACGCCAGAAGGTTCGACCAACATTCAAGGAATCATTGGTGTTTATTGGGCAACGAACGATCAGCTGATCATCCATGACATTTCTTTGAATCCATCTTATCGTGGTGAGAATATGGGCTTCCAAATGTTAGATGAATTACAAGAAAAGTATCCGGATGTCTCCATCCGTGCAACTGAAATCACAGAGCCTTATATTGGAAAGTGGCTAGCAAAGAAAAAGAAGAAAGAGTGAATGAGTTGACGGAGATCAATATTAAATTAGATGTATTCGAGGGACCTCTCGATCTGCTGCTTCATCTGATTCAGCAAATGGAAATCGATATATATGATATACCAATTGCTACGATCACAGAGCAATATATGAATTATATCCATACAATGAAAACATTAGAGCTAGCTGTTGCAGGAGAATACCTAGTGATGGCTGCTACATTGATGGCAATCAAAAGTAAGACGTTGCTCCCTATCCAAGAGTTTGTTACAGATGATGAAGAACTATGGGAAGAAGATCCTCGAGAAGAATTGGTCACTCAGCTTTTAGAATACCGTAAGTATAAGTATGCGGCTGAAAAATTAACAGAAAAAGCAGAGGAACGAAGTCTTTATTACACAAAAGACCCTATGAACATCGATGGATTGGCGGATGTTGAAAAGCCGTTGAAGCGAGGACAAGTCAAAAAAATCGATTTGATCCGTGCCATGCAGAAAATTTTGGAACGTAAGAAATTTTCTCAAAAAGTGGAAAAAACGATCACGCCGGATGATACAACGATCGAAGAACGAATGATCTTTATCGAAGAGCGTATAAAAAGAAACACGCATGGCTGTACCTTCGACTCTTTTTTTGAGTCGCCTTCCAAAAGTGAAGTTGTCACTACTTTTATGGCTTTGCTAGAGTTGATGAAAAAAGGACAGATTATTGCGCAACAAAAAGAAAACTATGAATCAATTATGCTTTATCTAGCAGTAGGAGATACCGAACATGACGAAATTAAGTGAACTTGAAGCCCTTCTTTTTATTGTTGGCGAGGAAGGAATCAGTAATGAAGAATTAAGCGGACTGTTGAATCTCAGTGAAGCAGAAGTCGCAAATTTAGTGAAAGAATTAAGAGACTCTTACGCTCAAAACCCGCACTCAGCTTTGCATATTTTTGAAACGGAAAGCCATTATGTATTAACGACTAAAAAAGAGCTAGCGCCATTGCTCAAGCGATATGCGCAAGGAACATCGAACACGTTATCTCAAGCCGCTGTCGAGACTTTAGCAATCATTGCCTATAAACAACCAATCACACGAGCTGAGATCGAGCAGATTCGAGGCGTTCAGGTTTCAGGAGCGGTACAGCGTCTGGCTGCTCATAAACTGATTGAAGAAAAAGGCAGAGTAGAAGGACCAGGTCGACCGATATTATATGGAACAACTGGTTACTTCTTGGATTATTTTGGGCTGAAATCATTAGAGGAACTGCCTGATACACAAGAAATGGAAATTTCACTTGAAGAAGATGTGTCACCAGATCTATTCTTTGATGGAATGAATAAAGGAGAACAATTGTAAATGGAGAGATTACAAAAAGTAATTGCCCACGCTGGCATTACTTCTCGTCGAAAAGCAGAAGAATTTATCCTTGCAGGACGTGTAAAAGTAAACGGACAAGTTGTAAGAGAATTAGGGATAAAAGTTGGAAAACATGACACTGTGGAAGTGGATGAAGTGCCAATTTATCAAGAAGAATACGGTTATTATTTATTATACAAACCTAAAGGAGTCATTTCTGCTGTAGCAGATGACAAAGGAAGAAAAGTCGTTACGGACCTTCTGCCGATGGTAAAAGAACGAATTTACCCCGTAGGTCGACTGGATTACGATACTTCGGGTATCTTACTGCTGACAAATGATGGAGATTTTGCCCAGCGCCTGACACATCCAAAACATGAAGTGGATAAAGTTTATGTCGCAAAAGTAAAAGGGATTGCGACAAAATCAATGCTTGCACCTTTGGCAAAAGGAATAAAGATCGAAGGACGAAAAACGTCTCCAGCTAAATTCCAAATTTTATCAGTGGATCCTAAGACAAATCACAGTATCGTGGAATTGACGATCCACGAAGGACGGAATCATCAAGTGAAAAATATGCTTCAAGCAGTTGGGCTCCCTGTGCAAAAGTTAAAACGTGAAAAATACGGTGATTTGACATTACAAGGTCTACGCCCTGGGGATTATCGTGAATTGAACAAAAAAGAAGTCAGCAGCTTATTGAACCATTCAAAATAAACACTTACTTTTTATAAGTGTTAAATGTTGCGTTTTTTGAAGAGATATGTATAATGAATATGTAAACAAAATTTATATAAGGTTCGTCTTCAGGGGCAGGGTGAAATTCCCGACCGGTGGTTATAGTCCACGACCTATTTTGCAAAAAATAGCTGAATCGGTGAAATTCCGATACCGACAGTATAGTCTGGATAAAGAAGATAGGGCTTATTTGACGCACACTTGATCAAATAACTCTAACTCTATTTTCCCTGGAAAATAGAGTTTTTTCATTTGGAGAGAAACGTCAAAAAGTTCGCTGAAGAGGAGTCCTAACAGGAGGATTTCAAATGAAGAACACCCGTGTACAGAAAATGGTTGCAGTAGCGATGTTTGCTGCGATCGCATTAGTTTTACAGTATTTTGCTTTTCCGATCATGCCGGCTTTTAGTTTTTTGAAGATTGATTTTAGTGATATCCCGGTATTGATCAGTATGTTCTTATTCGGTCCAGCGGCCGGAGTAGCAACAGCGTTCTTGCGTTCAGTATTACATCTGCTGACTACAGGTTTTTCTCCAGATAACCTAGTGGGAGACACAGCTAGTTTCTTATCAACAACGATCTTTACCTTTCCGATTTATTACTTCTTTAGTGTAAAGAAACAGCATAAAGGAAGAAATAAATTTTTAGGTGTGATTACAGGAACGATTGCTCTGACTATTTTCATGAGTATCGCGAATTATTTCGTTATTACGCCTCTTTACTTAATGTTTTTAGGACTGAACGCGACACAGATGTTGGGGATGTCTTTAGCAAATTATGTATTGATTGGGATTGTTCCTTTCAACTTAATCAAAGGATTCATCGTGAGTGCTGTCTTTTTAGTGCTACATGCGCAACTTCTTCCATGGTTAAGTCGAAAACAACATCAGTTGGAACAACGTCATACAGCAGTTAAATAAATGTCAAAAAGATCAAGAAATTCTTGATCTTTTTTTTTGGAAAAAAATACAATACATGCAATATTGTAAACGTTTTATTTGTCTGTTTTGAGTATTTTTTTTATTTATGCATAAAAATCAATTGGTTCTTTTGAAATGTGAAATCCTTCTCCTTTTAAAAGACGGAAATGTTTGTTTATATAAAAAAGGAAACGCTACAATAAAAATGAAGAAAGCTTTAAAAACCTAAGAGAAGGGGGAGGAAATAGGAAAAAACGAACTTTTTGAACAAAAGTTTTATAAAATGCGTGTTATTATTTTTGTTCTGGTACTCTTTTTGATAAAATAACATTAGAGCCAAAAATGATGTCTCTAACGGAAAAGAAAGGAAGAAGAAGATGGAACAAACAAAGAAGAAAAAATTTCAAATGCCTTCAGCGTATACGGTCTTATTCATTATTATTGCAGTAATCGCTGTACTTACTTGGTTTATACCAGCTGGGCACTATAGTGTAGACGATGCAGGCAACATTGTCGCTGGATCATATGAACGAGTACAACAAAATCCTCAAGGGCTGTGGGATATTTTCATGGCGCCAATCAATGGGATGCTAGGTGTACCAGCGGGGGAGCTAACTAAAGAAACACCTGCTGCAATCCCAATCTCTTTCTTCATTTTAGTTGTTGGTGGATTTTTAGGTATTATCAACAAAACAGGTGCACTAGATGCCGGAATCGCTTCAGTTGTGAAGAAATTCAAAGGAAAAGAAAAAATGCTTATTCCAGTATTGATGCTGTTATTTGCATTAGGCGGATCTACTTATGGAATGGCAGAAGAAACGATTCCGTTCTATGCTTTACTGATCCCAGTTATGATGGCAGTAGGCTTTGATACAGTGGTAGCAGTAGCCATCGTATTAGTAGGGTCTCAAGTAGGTTGTTTAGCTTCAACGGTCAATCCTTTCGCAACAGGCGTAGCTTCACAAGCTGTTGGGATTTCGATGGGTGAAGGTATTGGTCTTCGATTCTTGATGTTCGTTATTTTGTTAGCTATTTCTATTGTATATGTGTATCGCTATGCATCAAAAATCGAAAAAGATCCAACAAAATCATTAGTATACAATCAACGTAAAGAAGATATGAAACATTTCGATATCGAAGCAATCGGTCGCCAAGAAGTAATCACGAAAAAACAAAAACATGTAAATGTATTGTTCTTCATTACTTTTGGTATCATGATCATCAGTTTGATTCCTTGGACAACCTTGAATGCGAATTTCACAATTTTTGAATCGTTGACAAACTGGTTAACAAATCTTCCAGTACTAGGTACTGTTTTAGGTAAAAGCATGCTTCCACTAGGTGACTGGTACTTCCCAGAAATTACTATGTTGTTCTTAGTCATGTCAATCGTCGTAGCAATCACGTATGGTATGAAAGAATCTGAATTCGTCTCTGAATTTTTAGCTGGTGCTTCTGACTTGATTGGTGTAGCTATCGTAGTAGCTGTTGCTCGTGGTATCCAAGTAGTTATGAACAACGGGTTGATTACAGACACTATCTTACACTGGGGCGAACAAGGATTAAGTTCATTATCTTCAAGTGTATTCATCATCATTACATTTATTTTCTATATTCCTATGTCATTCTTGATTCCTTCAACTTCTGGCTTAGCTGCTGCAACAATGGGAATCATGGGACCTATGGGTGAATTTGCCGGTGTAGGGAAGGATTTAGTTATCACTGCTTATCAATCTGCGTCTGGCTTAGTAAACTTGATTACACCAACATCAGCTATCGTAATGGGTGCTGTAGCGATTGCTCGTTTCGATGTTTCAGTATGGTGGAAATTTACTGGTAAATTAATTGCGATATTATTTGTAGCCATCTGTGTGATCCTAGGTGTAGCAGCAATGTTCTAAACCTAGACAAATACAGGTACAAGGTCTATCATAAGAGTGAAGAAACCGATATACGGCTATCGATAAGCACGTGGATAAGTCGATTGCTCCATTCAGTGAGTGTTTTTTCTTTCATCATTTGTTAAGAACATTCTGCTTGCTGATGGAGCAGGCTTAAAACGTCATTATTAGAGAAGAAGAGGTTGTGTCGGAGGCATTTGACATAACCCTTTTTAACATATTAGGAGGTTAAAATCATGAAACAATTTGTGACAGAACAACATCATGAACAAGCATTAGAATCATTGAGCGAATTGATCCGTATCCCTTCCGTACTAGATGAAGCAGATTCAGGGAAAGGACACCCCTTCGGTAAAAAAGTGATTGAAGCTTTAGACAAAGTATTGGAAATCAGTGAAAAGCTAGGATTTAGAACATTTAAAGATCCAGAAGGCTATTACGGTTATTCAGAGATTGGCTCAGGAGATGAATTATTCGGTATCTTGTGTCATATGGATGTTGTTCCGGCAGGCGACGAAAACAATTGGGAAACGAAACCATTCGATCCAACCGTAAAAGATGGCTGGTTAGTTGGTCGTGGCTCCCAAGATGACAAAGGTCCTTCCATTGCGGCAATGTATGCTGTAAAAGCTTTGATGGACGCTGGCGTGGAATTCAAAACACGTATTCGTTTTATCTTTGGTACAGATGAAGAAAATTTGTGGCGTTGTTTAGAAAAATATAACGAAAAAGAAGAAGGCATTACGCAAGGATTTGCGCCAGACGCTGAATTCCCTTTAATTTATGCGGAAAAAGGCTTATTACAAGCTTACTTGACAGGCCCTGGAACGAACGATTTTTCTGTAAAAGCTGGCGGGGCGCTGAATGTTGTTCCTGATGCAGCTCCTTATTCTGGTGAAAAGATTTCTGAAGTAAAAGAAGCATTGAAAAAACACGGATTCGATTTCGAAGAACAAGGCGAAGGAATCGTCGTTCTTGGTAAAAGTATCCACGCGAAAGATGCCGCACAAGGAGTGAATGCTATTTCTCGTCTGGCAATCGCTCTTTCAGAAGTATTCGATTTTGGCCCAATCAATTTCTTAGGAAAATTAGTTCAAGAAAATGCAACTGGTGAAGCAGTCGTGGGCAAGACAGAAGATGAACAATCTGGTGAGCTAACGATGAACTTTGCAAGTTTGGAAATCACACCAGAACAAACAAAAATCGGTGTAGATATGAGAATTCCTGTGACATTCAAAAAAGAGGATTTAGTAGCTAAATTAACGAAAACAGCAGAAAAATATGAGTTGTCTTATGAAGAGTTTGACTTCCTAGATTCATTATACGTGCCATTGGATAGTGAGTTAGTGAAAAACCTATTGGGGACATATCGCGAGATTACTGGAGACATGACTGAACCATTTGTATCAGGTGGCGCTACCTTTGCCCGTACGATGAACCAGTGTGTGGCATTCGGTGCGATGTTCCCTGATACTCCTGACTTCATGCATCAGGCAAATGAACGATGGGAATTAAGCAGTATGTATAAAGCAATGGAAATTTATGCAGAAGCAGTGTATCGTTTGTGCGCTAAATAAAAAATAATCATATAAAAAGGCGGATATTCAAATGGATATTCCGTCTTTTTTATTTGGTGCTGGAAAGTTTGCATTTTTCTCTTATTTTTTTTAAGGTATAATCATACTTGATTGAGAAGAAGGTATAAACTCAGATAGAAAAGGTGGGAGAAATTGAAAATATTTAGACGAATACTAATTGGCTTAGTCATTATTTTAGGATTACTTGGCGGAGGCGGTTATTACTATATACAGCAAAATACGTACGAACCATCGTCAGAAGCACAAAAGGTGGTAAAAGAAGGAAGAAACAAAGAAGATTATTTGTTTTTTGAAGGAGAGAAAAAGAACCAGGCAAAGTCTCCATTACTTATTTTTTATCCTGGTGCTCTCATAGACCCAGAAAGTTATAGTATTTGGGCGCAAGATTTAGCAAAAAACGGCTACTCAGTTGCTATTGTCAAAATGCCTCTTGATCTAGCAGTGATAGGTGGAAACAAAGCGGATAAGATCAAAGAAGATTTTCCGGATTCCGATTATGTGATCGGTGGTCACTCTTTAGGCGGTGTCATGGCAAGTCGATATGCGAATAAGAATCATTCAGACAGTCATTTAAAAGGGGTATTCTTCATGGCAAGCTATCCCGATAAAAAAGGAACATTGAAAGAATCAGCTGTCCCAGTTTTATCCATTACAGCAACTAAAGATAAGGTATTGAATCAGAAAGCTTATGAAGAAGCCAAGCAGTACTTACCAGAAAGAACAGAGTATGTATCAATCAACGGCGGGAACCACGGAGGCTTTGGTAGCTATGGTGAGCAAAAAGGAGATGGAGAAGCAGAAATTTCTAACGCAGATCAGCAAACTGTGATTGTCAATACATTGGAAAACTGGCTGAAAAAGTTGAAATAACCGAAATGGGTCCTATAGGGTCTATGAAAAAACAAGTCAAATAAATAGATAATAAATATAACTTTCAAAATAAGTCGGGATTTCACGGAATGGGAGAAACAGATCCCGGCTTATTTTCAAGTTTAGAAAATCTAGTGTTCATTTTTAAAGCTTAGTTTGACTTAAATTTTGTTTTCTAATAAAATCGCCCGAACTGGACATTTTTGATACGCTTTTCTTACATACGCTTCTTCTTCCGGCATGACGAACTGTTGATGAGCCTCTGGTTCTTGGGCAAATAAAACGATTCCTTCTTCATCATAATCGAAAATATCCGGCGCTTCGATTTGGCAAAGACCGCATGCAATACAGCGTTCAGGTACAAGTTTACATAGTAGTGACATTTCTAACCATCCTAACTTAAGGAGAATAATATGATTGTTTTTATTTTATCGCTATTTTCATCAAGAAACAAGCTGCGAGTCAGCTCTCTTTACCAGTTCCTTGTGGGAAAGCGAACGACTTCAGTACTTATTTTCGGATTTACTCACGAACTTTTATTTGCTCATAACAGTTTTCCAGAATTGAAACAGGACAAGTTTTCTCAGATTATGCAAAAACTTGCACAGCAAGGCTGGATCGAAATAAATGAAAATGAAGCAAAACTAACGTCTGCAGGAGCAGATAGGTTGTCTGAACTTCACACAGAATATACTGGTTTGCGTTTTGACCGATATGGACGAACTGGGGAAACTAGTTGGCGGCTCATCAAATTTGCTGTTCAAGTGATTTCTAATCTGGCATCTGGGAACCAAAATTATCTTCCAGCAGAGACAAGTCCTTTTTATACTTTTCAACTGAAAAAATGGCTTAGTGGAAGCAGATTGTCACGTGGAATTTTGATTGATAGCGCGTATGAAAGTTTAGCGCAGCTGTTTTCGGAGATACCAGAAGGAGCAGCCGATTTTTTAGCTAACCAATTCTCTGGAAATGATCGAACAGGCCTTCTGCCATATCAGCTAGCAAAAACCAATGATGAGTCAGCTGTTTATTTACAACAAAGCAGATGTATCCATCTTTTGCTCGCACAAATAGAAGAACGGCCAGATTCGCTATGGTATGTGTTGATTGATCCGTTATTACAGCAAAATTTCAATCAAAGCATGATGATCACCAAGCAGATGTTTATGAATGGTCAGACAATTGACCAGATTATGGCAATCCGTCATTTAAAAAAAGGGACGGTAACAGATCATCTTATTGAGTGGGCCTTGTTTTTTGATGATTTTCCATACGAGCGGATTCTCTCTCAAGAAACGGTCGAACGGTTGGAACCAAATAAGGATTCCGTGCGCGAGTGGCGCTTCAGCGAATTGAATGTAGATGGACAATTAGATTATGGAGAATTTCGTTTGTATCAAATCTATCTATTGAGAAAGGAAGCGATACAGAATGTTAATAAATGAATTAAAAAAATATTTTGGATTCGATTCATTTCGACCCGGCCAAGAAGAAATTATTCAGGCGTTGCTTGATGGAGAAGATACTCTCGCTATTTTGCCTACAGGAACGGGGAAAAGCCTATGCTATCAATTAACAGGGTATTTAATGGATGGGATGGTCCTCATCGTGTCACCGCTACTTTCTCTCATGGAAGATCAAGTAACACAACTGCAAAAACGAGGGGAAAAACGAGTAGCTGCTTTCAATAGCTTGCTTTCGCGAGCTGAAAGAGGATATGTTCTCCGTCATCTGTCGCAATATAAATTTTTATTTTTGAGTCCGGAAATGTTGACTAACCCTTCTCTATTAGAGCAGCTGAAAAAACAGGATATAGCGCTATATGTAGTGGATGAGGCCCATTGTGTATCACAATGGGGGGTTGATTTTCGGCCAGAATATCAACAGTTAGGAAAAATCCGCGAGCATTTGGGAAACCCAGTCACATTGGCTCTAACGGCGACAGCGACAGATTTGGTAGCGAAAGATATACGTCAGGTGCTATTTGATCGACAGCCAAAAGAGGTTAGACAATCAGTCAATCGACAAAACATCTCGCTTTTTGTTCGAAAGACGCAGCAAAAAGAACAAGAACTTGAACAATTCATGGAAAGAGCACAAGGTGCGGCAATTATTTATTGTGCAACAAAAAAAGAAGTCGAACGCTTGTATCATTTATTCAGGGAGCGCTTTTCAGTTGGATATTATCACGGTGGCCTTGACACAGCTCAAAGAAGACAGCTTCAGCAACAGTTTGTAAAAAATCAGCTGCAGTTTCTCATTGCTACGAACGCATTTGGTATGGGGATCGATAAATCTGATATTCGTTATGTGATCCATTACGATTTGCCAGACAGTCTGGAAAACTATGTACAAGAAATCGGTCGAGCAGGCAGAGATCAAGAAGAAAGTGCAGCAATCCTTTTATATCAAAGTGGAGATGAACGTATTCATTATTTCTTTAATCAACTTTCTAGAGAACAGCGACAAAGTTTTGAGCTTTATTTGGAATATGCAGCAGAGCAAGCGCCATTTGATGAGCTGCAAAAAAAATGGATGGAGTTGATCCAACAGTCTGAAAAACCAGAAAATTGGGTGGAACGGCTCAAACGCCAGGAAAAAGAAAAAGAATTCCGCCTACAGCAGATGCTTCGTTATATCCATGAAGAAGACTGCCGCAGAAAATTCATCTTGGCCTATTTTGGTGAAGAACTTTCCGAAAAGCCGCAGAATTGTTGTGATATTGATGGCGCAAAAGTAGAACTTCTACCAAAGAAAAAGGCTTTTTCTAAGACTGAACCGCTTCATTGGGAATCGATTTTACTAAATTTATTTAAAAAAAACATGGAACATTGATTTTTTAGGACAAGACACTTTTTCCTATGGTATAATACACACGATAGAGTTTAGGAGGTAAAACAGTGAGCAGAAAAGATAGACATCAATCTACAGAAAATAACGAAACACAAGAACCATGGGAACAACCAATCTATGATACAGATGATGAGGTTTCATCAAGAAGTTCTCAGAGACAACAAAAGAAAGGAAATACATTATTTCTTTCGCTATTTTTGATTTTACTAGTCTTATGTATCGCTATTCCAACAGGTGCTTATTTCTGGATCAGAAACGGATCAAGCAACAATGCAACAGCAGCATCTTCTTCTGAAACTTCGACATCAGTAGTAGAAAGTTCCACAAGTACAACAAAAGAGGAGTCAACTGAGAATTCAACAGTAGAATCTAGTACAATGGCGGAAGAATCTACTGTTTCTCAAGATACAGGGGTAACGTCAGAAAGCAGTATTGCAGCAGAGACAACACCTTCTTCCTCAAGTGACACAACTTATCAAGCAGGGGATTCAAGCAGCAATGCAGCAGAAACAACACCTTCTTCCTCAGCTGTAGCCGGTACGACAACGACTGTTCAAGCAGGCGAAGGTCCAAAACAAGTGGCTGAGCGTGCAGGAATCACCATTGACCAATTGTTTGAATTGAATGGCTTAGATCCAAACAACTTTATGCTTTACCCTGGTCAAGAACTAAGAATTAAATAATAATAGCCGCGCTTTGCGGCTTTTTTTTTGAGAAAAAGGAGTTATATCATGACACAAATCAGTATTGCAATCGACGGACCTGCTTCATCTGGAAAAAGCACCGTTGCCAAAATCTTAGCAAAAGAATTAAATTATATTTATACGGATACCGGTGCCATGTATCGCGCAGTAACTTATCTAGCTATTACGAATAATGTATCTTTTTCAGATGAGGAAGGACTAGTTTCACTGATCAAAAAGTATCCTATCTCTTTTTCACAACAAGAAGATGGGCAGCATGTATTCACAGCATCAAAAGACGTCACACTAGAAATCCGTCAGCCAGATGTCACAAAAGCTGTTTCAGAAGTCTCTGCTCATGGGAAAGTAAGAGAAGAACTAGTTGCTATCCAACGGAAAATAGGCGAACGCGGTGGCGTTGTGATGGACGGAAGAGACATTGGGACAGCTGTATTGCCGAATGCAGAAGTAAAAATCTTTTTAGTAGCAAGCGTAAGTGAGCGTGCAGAAAGACGATTCAAAGAGAACCAAGAAAAGGGGATCCCAACTGATCTTGAAACATTAACAAAAGAGATACAGGCAAGAGACCATTATGATTCAACAAGGGAAGTTTCTCCGCTGCAGCAAGCAGAGGACGCTGTTCGTATTGATACTACCGGCAAATCCATTCCAGAAGTCGTTGCAGCGATAAAAGCCGTCGTTTTGGAAAAGGGATATCTTCTTTTTTAAATGAAGAAAAAAACTGAAAAACAATTGTTTTTTCAAGGAAAACGAACGAAATCGCTTTATTTTTTTTGAATAATCAATTAAACTAAAAACAGTACCGTACTTACGGCAGAATGTTGGTTAGGAGGACAAGTGTTATGACAGAATTTGATCAAAATCAAGAGAACAACCAGTCAATGGAAGACGCAATGAAAAGCGTCCAAGAAGTAAAAGTTGGCGATGTTGTTAAGGGCGAAGTTTTGGTTATCGAAGACAAACAAGTAATTATCGGAATCGAAGGGGCCGGAATTGAAGGCGTCGTTCCGGCAAAAGAATTATCAACTTTACCAGTAGAAGATATCAACGAAGTAGTGAAAGTCGGCGATGTATTAGACTTAGTTGTTATCAGTACGATCGGCAAAGATAAAGAAAACGGCAGCTATCTTCTTTCAAAACGCCGTTTAGATGCTAAAAAAGTTTGGGAAGACATCGAAAGAGATTTCCAAGACGGTAAGGTAATTGAAGCACCTGTTACAAATGTTGTCAAAGGCGGTTTAGTCGTTGACGTCGGTGTGCGTGGTTTTGTCCCTGCATCAATGGTGGAAGATCATTTTGTTGCGGACTTTTCAGATTATAAAGGCAAAACATTGAGTTTTAAAATCATTGAAATCGAACCATCAGAAAATCGTTTGATCTTATCGCACAAAGCGGTAGTTGAAAATGAAAGAGAAGAAAAGAAAAAAGAAATCCTTTCAACGATTCATGAGGGCGATGTTCTTAGCGGACGTGTCGCACGTCTTACTGATTTCGGGGCATTTGTCGACCTAGGCGGAATTGACGGTCTAGTCCATGTCTCAGAGATTTCTCATAGTCATGTAGCAAAACCAAGTGATGTGTTAGCTGTTAATGATGAAGTAAACGTTAAAGTGTTGTCTATCAACCCTGAGCAAGAACGTGTTTCCTTGTCAATCAAAGATACACAGCCTGGACCTTGGTCAGAAATCGATACAAAAGCCCCAGTTGGAGCAGTATTGGACGGAACTGTTAAACGTCTGACAAGTTTCGGTGCCTTTGTTGAAGTATTCCCTGGAGTAGAAGGGCTAGTCCACATCTCACAAATCTCACATAAACATATCGCCACACCTCACGAAGTACTTCATGAAGGCGACGAAGTGAAAGTGAAAGTATTGGAGATCCATCCAGAAGAACATCGTATTGCATTGAGCATCAAAGCTTTAGAAGAAAAACCAGCTTCAGAAGAAGAACCAAAAAATGTGGAGTCTTATGAATTACCAGAAGAAAATACTGGATTCACTATGGGAGACATTTTAGGGGATGCGTTGAAAGAAGAAGTAGAAGAAAAAGCAACCGATGATTCTGAAAAATAATTGATTTTGTATCTGTGACTGAGATGAAAGCAGCTGCTTTTGTCTCAGTTTTTCTTTTGAAAAGCGGTTAGTATTTCATTAAGGAATAAAAATACTTCGTTTAATTGACAATCTATGCTTGAAAGTTGGCATTGCATTCGTTAAACTAAGTGAGATTGGAAACTTGTGAGGAGGAAATAATATGGCAAATCCAACAATTGCAATCGTTGGCCGCCCGAACGTCGGTAAGTCTACGATTTTTAACCGCATCGCTGGTGAGCGTATCTCGATTGTCGAAGATACTCCTGGAGTAACTCGTGATCGTATTTATGCAAAAGGCGAATGGTTAGGTCGAGAATTTAGCGTGATCGACACAGGCGGAATTGATCTTGGCGATGAACCTTTTATGGATCAGATCAAACATCAAGCAGAAATCGCGATTGAAGAAGCAGATGTGATCATCTGTGTCGTCAGCGGACGCGAAGGCGTGACAGACGCAGATGAGATGGTTGCGAAAATTTTATACAGAAGTAATAAACCAGTGATTTTAGCAGTCAATAAAGTAGATAATCCGGAAATGAGAAATGATATCTATGAATTTTATTCTTTAGGACTAGGCGATCCTTATCCTGTTTCAGGAAGCCACGGACTAGGAATTGGCGATATTTTAGATGAAGCAGTGAAGTATTTCTCTGAAGAGACTGAAGAAGAGGATGACGACACGATCAAGTTTAGTTTGATTGGTCGCCCAAATGTTGGTAAATCTTCTTTGATCAACGCGATTTTAGGAGAAGAACGGGTGATTGTTTCGGATATTGAAGGAACGACAAGGGATGCAATCGATACTCACTTTGTTTCTGAAAGTGGACAGAAATTCTTGATGATCGATACAGCCGGCATGCGTAAACGCGGAAAAGTATATGAAAATACTGAGAAATACAGCGTGATGCGTGCGATGCGTGCGATCGACCGTTCTGACATCGTTTTGATGGTACTGAACGCGGAAGAAGGGATTCGAGAACAAGACAAGCGAGTAGCGGGTTACGCTCATGAAGCTGGTCGTGGTGTCATTATCGTTGTGAATAAATGGGATCTTGTGAAGAAAGAAACCAATACGATGCGTGATTTCGAACAAGAGATCCGTGATGAATTCCGATATTTAGATTACGCACCGATCGTCTTTGTTTCTGCAGTGACTAAACAACGGTTGGAACGTCTTCCTGAAATGATCGAACAAGTAAGTATGAACCAGAATCTTCGTATCTCTTCTGCTGTTTTGAATGATATCATTATGGATGCTGTAGCCATCAATCCAACACCGACAGATAAAGGAAAACGGCTGAAGATCTTTTATGCTACACAAGTCGCTGTCAAACCGCCTACATTTGTTGTTTTTGTCAATGAAGAGGAATTGATGCACTTTTCTTATGAGCGTTTCTTAGAAAATCAAATCAGAAAAGCATTTACTTTTGAAGGGACATCCATTCGAATCATCCCTCGTAGAAGAAAATAGGCATTTTACCATATCAACGTTTTTTTTTCAAAAGAAAAAGATAGTTTTGTTTGTTACGTTTCTATGACTAAAAAAAGCATATGAAAATTGGTAAAAACCTTGCTATTAAGCGGTTCATATGATATCGTGATAACAGAATATTGAAGTTAATCAATATTTCTTTTTAAACTTCTGGACCACTCAGAAAGTTTTAACTAAATGATATTTCTATCATATCTCTTGTGGAGGAGGTGAATCTATCCATGGCAAACAAAGCAGAATTAATCGAAAAAGTTGCTTCAGCTACTGATTTAACTAAAAAAGATGCAACTGCAGCAGTAGATGCTGTATTTTCAACTATTCAAGATGCTTTAGCTAACGGCGAAAAAGTTCAATTAATCGGTTTTGGTAACTTTGAAGTTCGCGAACGCGCAGCTCGCAAAGGTCGCAACCCACAAACTGGTGAAGAAATCGAAATTCCAGCTAGCAAAGTACCTGCATTCAAACCAGGTAAAGCATTAAAAGACGCTGTTAAATAAGACAGTAAAAAAGCGCTTGTGGCTCTAAGGCTACAAGTGCTTTTCTTTTTATTTCCTAGCAGAAAAAGTCAATTAAGAGACAAAAATTTCGAATCCGTATGTCATACATAAAAAACACATGTATTTTATTTAATTTTTATTTATTTCCAAGTTAAGAGGTGGACTTTGCCCTTATCTTTTCTAGATTTTGCTTACTAATGGTAAAATAAAAATAAGAAGAGGAGGGATGCGCATGGAACTTGATTATCAAGTAGAAGAAGCATTGACAAAAGTGTTCTACGGAGAAACGCTTGTCAGTCAACTAAGAGCACTTTCGATCGATCAACCCATCTTGTTTTTAACAAATCAGCGTTATTATGATTTGTTTGCAGATAAGATCAACCCATTATTTGCAAATCAGGCAAATAATGACTGGTACATTTGTGCCAATACTCAATGCAATCATTTAACAGAATTGAAGAACTTGCTTGATTTCACCAAACGCTATCCCGAAAATCAATCCATGTTTGTTATCGGATTTGGAAATGAAGGGATCATGGATCTGGCAGGTTTTTTTCAAAAACATACAATCCTTGATTCATCACTTTGGCTGATTCCTGTCTCGATCCGTTCGCTGAGCCGAGCATTAACTCCACAGCGAACGATTTTGCAGCTACCGAATCGTGTCGTGCTACAAACCATCAACATGCCAGAACGCATCGTTTATGATCAAACGATCAGCGAGCGGCAAGTGGACGGAAAACAGATTGACTTTTTGACTTTTATCTGTTGCGGAATGATTTGTGATCACCGTTTTTTACAAAATTTGTATAAAAACTATCCAAATAAAAAGCAATTAACGACCCGGCCATTTGCCGGGATGATCGAAGAAATGATTTATTTTTATCAATTAGAGGCAGAAAATCTGTCGAATTATGGTAAACTATTTGAACAAGCTTTTTATCTGACTGAAAATGGACACTTGCTTTCTGCTAGTATGAAAAAATTCTTAGGGATGATGTTTCATTTCGTGTGGAATCTCCAAGCCTATCCGTTTGATTTCCAACTAAAAAATTTTTTTGTATGGCTAGACTTGCTTGGCTATCCTATCCAATGGTTGGAACAGATTTCAAAGATGGAGTATTTGGAAAAAGTCCTTTTCTTGGCAGAAAAAAGCAAAAAAATACTTGTTTTAGAAAAAATAGGTATAATAGACGGATACCAACGACCAAACGAAAAAGAATTGTTGAGAACAATGACGGTATTTCAACAAATCGTCAGCGAGATAAGAGGGAATTGAAATGAATACAAATAGCGAAAAAATGTTGCAAGCTTTATCAGATGAAGATCTGGCACAAGCACAACTCTTTTTAGAAAAAGCATTAAAGGAAGATCCAGCAGATATATTAGCTGAACTAGGGGAAGAATTGCTAGCTATTGGCTTTTTGATTGAGGCAAAACAGATTTTTGAACAATTGATCAACCAATATCCAGAAAATGACGGACTAAACATCCCGCTAGCAGAAATTGCAATCGAAGACAATGAGATTGACCTAGCTTTTGAATACTTGGAAAAAGTGGATAAGGAAAGTGATTACTATCCGCAAAGCTTATTGGCGATAGCTGATTTGTACCAAGTCATCGGGATTCCTGAAGTAAGTGAAGCAAAATTGAAAGAAGCGGCAGGGTTGCTACCGGATGAACCATTGATCCAGTTTGCACTAGCTGAATTGTATTTTTCAGTCGATCGTTTCAAAGAGGCAGCAGTAATTTATGAAACATTGTTGGCAAGTGGAATAAACGAGATGTCAGGAATCTCGATGCAAGAACGTTTAGGGCAATCCTTAAGCATGCAAGGTGAATTTGAAGCAGCTATCGCACCTTTAGAAGAAGCATTGAAAGAAGAAAAGACAGATGATCGACTGTTTCAGCTAGCTTTTACGAATCTCCAATTAAAAGAAAATCAGCAAGCAATCAACTATCTGGAAGAGCTTCGAGAAGTTAATCCACATTATCAATCATTATATCTATATCTAGGACAAGCTCTTCAAGAAGAAGAAATGGTTGAAGAAGCGCAAACAGTGTTAGAAGAAGGAATCAAAGAAAATCCTTACCAAGTTGAACTTTATCATCTAGCCTCTGAAAATGCTTTTCGTCTGCACGACAAACAGCGAGCAGAGGAACTCTTGCTGAAAGCTTTAGAAGTAGAAGATAAACAAGATGAAACATTACTTACTTTAAGCAATCTTTACTTGGATGATGAAAGATATGAAGATGTGATACAAGTGATCAATCAGATGGAAGAAACTGCTAATCCGTATGCGGAATGGAATCTAGCGCATGCTTATAATGAATTAGAAGACTTCACTGTTGCAGCTGTACACTATGAACAAGCTTATCATGAACTATCTCATGAACCAGATTTCTTGAAAGAATATGCCTTTTTCTTAAGAGAAGAAGGACAGCTAAAAAGAGCGCAAGAATTATTGACTCATTATTTAAAACTTGAACCAGGAGATATGGAGGCACTGTCATTATTAGATGATCTAACAGAGAGGTGAGAAAAATGCTAATTGATGTACGGGAAAAGAAGAATTTTTTAACGTGGATGGTCAATCATGTATCTTTTAGCCGAAGAGAAGTTTTTTGGATCTTGAATTATCTTGCCAATCATGAAGCGATTTTAAGTAATGTCCACTTTGTAGAAGGGGCAAATTTTGCGGATCGAGGTCTGCAAATCAGTGATCTATCTGTTGAAGGGGAACCAATGAAATTGTTTTTGCAGGGAAAAGAATTTACGGATACAGATCAGATTTTTCATGAGATCCGATTGAATTGGAAGAAACCCTTATATGTGGAATGTCTATTTGAGAATGCTTGGCAGACAAGAGAATATCTATCGATCTTAGAAGATAATCCATTTTCTTCTTGGGATGCTTCTGTTAGTGAAGAAGATACTGAATTGATCGAGCAATATTTTCAAGAAAAAGAAGAAGCAGCAAAACTAAATATGCTTTATGCTCAAATCGATCAAGCGCTAGAAGATGGAGATAGGGATGCTTTTTTGAAATTATCTGATGAAGTTAACCGAAAGATCCTTTTGCAGACACAAAAGAAAAGTAACCGGGTAAGTGAACATAACAATTAGTTAAAAACAGTATAGTACTAAAAAAGACAAAGGTCAGCTGGATGTGGAATCTTTCCTCATAGCCAATCTTTGTCTTTTTTCTTATAGTTTTTTCAGTAATCTTGTCTGTGGCTTCAAATAAGTAAAGCCTTGCCCTTCCACTTCATGCACATTGATGATTGAAAGGAAAGCTTTTTCGTCAATCTCGTGGACGATCCTCTTAGCTTCAGTTAATTCACTAGAGCTAACGACCATATAGATGATTTTTTTTGAATTACCAGAGAATGCGCCTTCTCCAGAAAGGAAAGTCACACCTCTTTGCAGACCGGTCATCAGTAGCGGTGCAATCTCTTCACTTTTGTTGGAGACGACAAGTAGACCTTTTGCAGAATATCCGCCATCTAAGATCGAATCAATCACACGACTGAAAACATACGAAACAATCAACGTATACATCATGCGTTTCAAGTCGATATAGGTTAAGGAAGCAAGCAAGACGATGATATCGAATGCCAATAGGGAACGTCCCATGGAGATGCCGTAATTTTGTTCTAAAATCCGAGCGATAATATCGCTTCCGCCTGTTGTTCCACCCATCCGATAGACGATCCCGCTTCCTACCCCTGCAACCAAACCCGCAAGTAGAGAAACGATCAGTAGATCATGCTGTAAATTAATTTCTAGCGGAACCCGTTGCCAGATCCATAAAAAGAATGACAAAGAGAGTGTACCTAGAACAGTATAGGCTAAAGAACGTTTTCCGAGGATCTTTCCCCCTAGTAAAATCAACGGGATATTAATTAATAAAGTCGTATAAGCTGGATCAATTCCGAATAAAGCTCTCAAGATCAAGGTGATCCCTGAGACGCCCCCTTCTGCTAAGTGATTAGCGATGTTCAAATAAACAAGTCCAAATGCGTAAATACTCGTTCCTATAATAATAAAAAGTACTTCTTTTACTGTTTTCCGTGTAGCCATATGAATCCCAGCTTTCAATTATGTATTTTCAAAGAATCTCCATTTAGAAATTCCTTCCTAAATGTAGCACGGAAATTCGTTTTTCTCAATTGCTCTTATCTAGGATTTGCGTTAAAGTTTTGGTAAGATAGTTTTGGAGGGAAAAAGATGGATGAAAAACGTTCTTTATACAGTATGCAGCAGGAAGTAGATGAATATATCCAACAATTCAAGGTCGGGTATTTCTCTCCATTAGCTCAACTGGCTCGATTAACGGAAGAAGTAGGTGAATTGGCCAGAGAAGTCAACCACGCTTATGGAGAAAAAAGCAAAAAAGCTTCGGAACCAGATAACTCGGTAGCAGAAGAACTTGGAGATGTTTTATTCGTTACGATGATCATGGCTAATTCGTTGAATATCGACTTAACTGATGTTTTTGAAAAAAATATGGAAAAATTCAATCAAAGAGACCATAACCGCTTTGAACGTAAGGACAAGTAAAAAAAATAAAGTGGTTTGTGCTTTGAAGCTACTAAAACGGACTTATCAATCAGGCATCATGCAACTGAGTACTTATCTCAGTACAAGAAACACGCAGGAAAGGTTGGAAAAATGAAATTAAAACAATTACCTCTGGAATACCAAAAGGCAATTCCAGTTCTGAAAAAATTAGAAAATGCAGGATATGAAGCTTATTTTGTAGGTGGAAGTGTTCGTGATATCTTGCTGAACCAGCCGATCCATGATGTGGATATCGCAACAAGCGCATTTCCAGAAGAAATCAAACAGCTTTTTCCAAAAACGATAGATATCGGGATTGAACACGGGACTGTATTGGTATTAGAAAACGATGAACAATATGAAATCACTACATTTCGGACGGAATCAACTTATCAAGACTACCGCAGACCAGATCATGTAGAATTCGTTCGTTCGTTGGAAGAAGACTTAAAACGAAGAGATTTTACAATCAATGCCTTTGCTTTGAAAGAAGACGGCGAAATCATCGATTTGTTCGATGGTCTGCAAGATTTAGAAGAACAAATCTTGCGAGCTGTAGGCAATCCTCATGAGCGGTTCCATGAAGATGCCTTGCGAATGATGCGTGGGTTGCGTTTTGTCAGTCAATTAGGATTCAAATTAGAGGAAGAAACCTTCTACGCCATCAAAGAAAACCACGAGCTATTAGGCAAAATATCTGTAGAACGTATAAATGTGGAATTTATCAAGATGCTTTTGGGAAATGAACGGTCTGCAGGAATCCATGCATTCATTAAAACAGAATGTTATATTTGCTGCCCTGGTTTGAGAGAAGAAGGTGAAGCACTTTTACGTTTTGCTGAATTACCTTCCGTTCCATTGAAAGAAGAGAGTCAAGCATGGACATTATTAATCAGTCAACTGGATCTAAAAGAAAATGAAATTCGCTCCTTTTTGAAATCGTGGAAGTGTTCCAATCAAATGATCAAGGATGTCCAAGCACTTGTTCAAGGACTGCGTCAACGAAAAACTGGAGTTTTAGAACCGTTCGAATTATACTTCTTAGGCAAAAAGCATGCATTGCAAGTAGAAGAATTAATGACTTATTTTGATGAAACACCACAGATGGATGTCGTAGAAGAATCCTATGATCGTTTACCTATCAAGTCATTAAGCGAATTAGCTGTAGATGGTAAAATCTTGCTGGAAGAAAGTGGAAAAAAACCTGGTAAGTGGGTTAGTGAAGCTTTGCAATCAGCTGAAAAAGCTGTCGTAGAACAAAGAATAGAAAATGATAAAAAACAGGTTTTGGATTTTTTATCGAAAGAAAAATTGATTTAAAAAACGCTAGACTGTATCTGCTCAGCTTGGCTAGCTACTTAAACTGGGCAGATACGTCATTAGAAGAAAAAACATAAAATGTGACCACTTACATAAATTTGTGCTAAACTGAGAAAGTACAAGAATAAATTACATCATAAAGGAGTCTTTTTAATGAGTAAAGAAATGACAGCGCTAAAATTTTATTTTAGAAATGGAGAAACATGGACGATTAACCGCCGTCACATCGGCGATCTTTGGATCAAACAAATCACAACAAGTTTTGGACGGATCAACGGCAGTGAATTTGTTGAAATCCATCCATGTGCTGGATTTAAAATCGAAATTTTCCATGAGGGGGACGCAGTTGCGACACATGATATCAACTTAGGTGGACTGGAAATGGGCATGTTTAATCGTGCATTGAAATACGAAGATATCGAACGAATGGAAATCCTTTACCGCAATGGAACACCTGATCTTGTATACTTCCCATATCTAGATAAAGGAACAGAAGGATTAGACAATCAATACCAATCTACAAAAATCAGCGAAAAAACAGGTAACTTGTACATCGTGATCAACCCAGACCAACGTGTAGAAGATGTATACGGAGAATTTTTCGAATAAATTGATCTTACGCAAAAATGAGGTTGTGAAAGAGACATTCAGCCTTGAGCGATGATGAGAACTCTAACAAAGAAATTGCGACGAGTAACCGCAGGAGCGATAAGAAGTGATTTTTGA
This sequence comes from Enterococcus sp. M-BR2, assembly GCF_056612775.1. NCBI lineage: Bacteria > Bacillati > Bacillota > Bacilli > Lactobacillales > Enterococcaceae > Enterococcus > Enterococcus sp. M-BR2. The sequence goes on along the minus strand of NZ_CM152743.1, from coordinate 1,139,014 downwards.
AAAATAGCTTCTCATATTTTTACAAAATCGTGCCTTATGGCTAATAGGCTGTCTCTAGAACACCATTTATTCAGAATAAGGGACTGTGACAATATTTTTGTCACAGTCTTTTTTTTGTTGTGACAAAGGAACAAGGAGGATATGATAAAAAAACAAATATTATTTTTGTTAGAAACTTTTATCTTTCTTAAGTTTTACTTGATATCTGAGACTATTTGGAATAGAATGAGGCGTTGAAAAATTTATGGAAATTTCTAACTAGCAATAAACGATGAAACAATGAAATATTTTTCATTCAAAGAGAACTTTGCTATAATGATGGAAGTTTGTGTATAGGAGATCTAGAAAATGAGAGAAAGTTTTGAACAACAAAAAAAACTGTTGCATGATCGCTATGGCGCCCTTTCGATGGATGACCGCCGTCAAATACTTTGTAAGTTGCGTAAAAGAAATATATTGATGTATCGTCAGTTGGAACGTCTGAAACATGATCTGCTTCGTTTGGAGTCAAAACGTGTACAGTGTGAATTAGAGGGAAATCAAACACAAGTTGAAGTAGTTGAAACCAAAATTTTAAAGAAAAAAGAACAATTTTTAAAAATGCTTACACAAAATAAAAAGTAAAGGGGATGGACGATGGAATTTGCTGAGTTAGTTATTGTATTTGCAGTAACGATCACCTTATCGAACATAGCTAGCCGCATTTTGCCAATGATCCCAGCTCCACTGATCCAAATTTTCCTTGGAGTGGTATTAGGTCTGACAGAGTGGGGACAATCAGTTGATTTTGAACCTGAATTGTTCTTGGTTATGATCATTGCACCATTGTTATTTAGAGAAGGAGAAAAAGCAGATATTTCTTCGATTCTCAAAAATTTCGGGACTATTCTGTTCTTGGCATTTGGCGGAGTCATTTTGACCCTTGTCGGCGTAGGTGCGACGTTGTCATTCCTGTTGCCAAGTGTCCCTCTTGCTGCCTGCTTTGCTTTTGGAGCAGCGTTAGGTCCGACAGATGCGGTAGCAGTCAGTTCGCTTTCTGGACGGGTGAATATTCCTAAGAAAGCAATGCATATTTTAGAAGGAGAAGGCCTGTTGAATGACGCATCTGGCGTTACTGCCTTCCAGTTTGCTCTTGGTGCGCTAATCACCGGTTCTTTTTCCGCAGTAAACGCTGGGGTGAGTTTAGTGGTCTCCAGTATTGGTGGAGCTTTGATCGGTTTTTTGCTTGTCTGGTTCAAACAAAAAATAATCCATTTGATTGAAAAAGCATCGGCACAAGATGTCACAGGGTATCTGCTGATCGAACTTTTGCTTCCTTTTCTAGCCTATGTCTTGGCAGAGGCATTTGATGTATCTGGGATCATTGCTGCGGTGGCAGCAGGTATTCTCCAAGCTTCTGGTTTTAGGAGAATCACCGTGTTTGATGCAGAGTTGTCGAGTTTGTCCCACAGTACATGGACAACTATTGCTTTTACACTGAATGCATTAGTGTTTATATTCTTAGGAATCGAACTGACACAAGTATTCTCGCCGGTATGGGGAGACGGTTTATATCCAAATGGTCTTTTGTTAGCAATTATCGTATTGATCTCTATTATGCTTTTTGTGATTAGATTCATTTCCATCAGTCTTTTTTATGTATTCAAAGATGGCAGTAAAAAGTTCAAAAAACAGTTGAACGAGATCTTGATTTTGACATTTGGCGGTGTAAAGGGAACAGTCAGTTTGGCTACGATCTTTATTTTGCCCTTTTCAATCAATAATATGATGTTTTACCAGCGATCTTTACTTTTGTTTTTGACGGCCGGTGTTATCTTAGTGACTTTGGTCATAGGGATCATTGTCTTGCCTATGCTGACGGAAACAGAGGAAGCGAAAAGCACGGATTTGAATGCTTTGATGATCTTAGAAGAGGTCGTTGAAGTTTTGCGAAAAGAAATAAAGGAAATTGATCGTGATACAAAAGAATTTTTAGCCACTGAAGCAGTGATAGAAAATTACCAGGAACGGATACGTGATCTGTACTTGGAAGATTTAACCGATGATGAAAAGCAAGAAGTACAAGAAATACAAGCACTGATTTTGTCGATCGAACGCGACGGATTAGATGAAAGTTATCGTTCGGGTAAACTTTCTTCTAATGGTTATCGCTTTTATTCCCGTTTTCTTTCCCGGTTCGAACATTCGATCACCAGTCAATTTTTATCTTTTATCGGCTTTTGGTTCATTGTTGTCCGTAGGTTGATGCGAATCGTTCTCCACCCAAAAATGTTTTGGCAAAGAAGGTATGCGGATCGTCAGACATTTATTAGTGATGAAGATATCCAAGAAATCAGGGAGACATATCAAAAAAATACACAATTGATTATTGAAAGTTTAGATAACTTGACTGATATTTATGATGAAACGATGCTTCAATTTTTTATCCAGCAACGCAAACTTGAGGGAATAAAAATGAGCTCGGGGAATTTGATTTCTTCGTGGATGATCCAGCAAGATAACCTGTTTACGAAAAAAATGCTGAGAGGTTACTATCTTGAAAGAAAAATCATCGATGAATACGAAGTTGCTGAGAAAATCACGACGTTTTCTGCGAATAGCTACCGTAGGAATATCAATTTGTTAGAATCTTACACGATGAACAAACCGTCAGATAACTTTTCTTTCCGATTTGCGTTTCGAGCAAAGTCAAAAAAATCGAGCGCAACGAAATAAAAAAATAGATTTTCAAGAACGATAAAAACAAAACATGTCAGAACAGGATCAGATCGGTCCTGTTCTTTTTTTGGAACACAAAAAGAACAAATTCGAAAAAAATTTTCCTGAAGTTCACTATTTTTATGATACAATATCCAAGATAAGGAGGGAACACGTTGAAAGAATTAAAAGTAACTGACCTCAAAAAAACTTATGGTGAAAAAGATTTGTTTGACCAGATTTCTTTTTTGATCCACGAAAAAGACCGTATCGGGTTGATTGGGACGAACGGGACGGGTAAAACAAGTCTCTTAAATATTATTGCTGGTATCGATAGCGGCGATGGCGATCGGCAAACAGTGTTTTATCCAACTGATTACCGTATAGGTTATCTTTCTCAAGCAGCTGAATTTTCTGATGAACTAACTGTTCTCCAAGCAGTCTTTCAGGGAAACAGTCCCTTGATCCAAACTGTTCGAGCATATGAGGAAGCATTGATCGAACTAGGGGAAAATGGAGAAGACCCTAATGTGCAAAAACGTTATGCTAAAGCAGAAGAACAAATGAATAAAGAAGATGCTTGGACCACAGATACCAATGCGAAGATTATTTTGCAAAAATTAGGAATCAGTGAATTAGATAAAAAAATCAATACGCTATCGGGTGGACAGAAAAAACGAGTTAGTTTAGCTCAAGTGCTGATTGATGAACCCGATTTACTATTACTAGACGAGCCAACAAACCATTTGGATTATCAAGCAATCGAGTGGTTGGAAAACTATTTGAAACAATACCGTGGCGCTCTATTGATGGTTACTCACGATCGTTATTTTCTAGATCGAGTAGCAAACCGGATCTTCGAACTTTCATTTGGAAAATTATACGAGTACAAAGGAAATTATGAAGCTTACGTCTTAGAAAAAGCAGAACGTGATCGTGTAGAAGTAGAACAAGAAGAAAAGCGCAAGCGACTTTATAAGCAAGAACTAGCATGGATGAGGGCAGGAGTGCAAGCTCGTGGTACCAAGCAGCAAGCACGAATCAACCGTTTCGAAGATCTAAAGGAGAATTTATATCAAGTAAACCAAGAAGATGACTTAGAATTGAATCTAGCGACACAACGTTTAGGAAAAAAAGTATTGGAAATCAAAGATGGCAGTTACCGTATAAATGACCAAACACTGCTAGAACATTTAGATTTGCTGATCCAATCTCGGGAAAGGCTAGGAATTACTGGTAAAAATGGGGCAGGGAAATCGACATTGCTTAATATTCTAGCTGGCAGAATTCCTCTGGATAGCGGTACAATTTCTATCGGTGAAACGGTTCGGCTTGCGTATTATACACAAGAAAATGAAGAAATGGCGCCAGATAAACGGATGATTGCTTACTTGCAAGAAGCTGCTGAAGAAGCAAAAACGGTTGATGGCAGTCAAATCGGGGTAGCAGAATTACTTGAACGATTTTTATTTCCGAGATTTATGCATGGGACACTGATTGGCAAACTTTCAGGTGGAGAGAAACGGCGATTGTTTTTGTTGAAACTGCTGATCCAACAACCCAATGTGTTATTATTGGATGAACCGACCAATGATTTGGACATAGCAACATTGACGATTTTGGAAGACTATTTCAGAAGTTTCCCAGGTGCTGTGATCACTGTTTCCCATGACCGTTATTTCTTGGATAAGGTAGCAGATAAGCTATTGGTATTCCAAGGAAACGGAAAACAAGAACTTTATTATGGAAACATGTCCAGTTATTTGCTGAAGCAAAAAGAACTCCAGCAGCCTGCTGAAAAAGTGAAGCCAAAAACACAGAGCAAGGAACCTGCTGGAAAGAAAAAATTATCTTATATGGAGCAAAAAGAATGGGAAACGATTGAAGAGGATATTGCAGAACTTGAAGAAAAAATCTCATTACTCCAAGAAGAGATGAATCATCAAGGAGATGATTTCACTCGGTTACAGGAATTGCAAAACGACGTATCTGAGACAGAAGCACAACTTGAAGAAAAAATGGCACGTTGGGAATATTTGAGTGAATGGGCAGAAGATTAGGAGGAAAAGGGATGGAACAAGCGTATCTTGACTTAGGAAGAAAATTGTTGGAAGAAGGACATCGTAAAGAAGACAGAACAGGCACGGGCACGTTAAGTTTATTCGGGTATCAAATGCGGTTTGATCTGCAAAAAGGTTTTCCTTTGTTAACAACGAAACGAGTACCTTTTGGCTTGATCAAAAGCGAACTGCTTTGGTTTTTAAAAGGAGATACGAACATCCGCTATCTATTACAAAATAAAAACCATATTTGGGATGAGTGGGCATTTGAACGCTATATCAAAAGTACAGATTATAACGGACCAGATATGACTGATTTTGGACATAGAAGTTTGACAGATCCTGAATTCAATGAAGAATATAAAAAGCAGAGCAAACTTTTTTGCGAAAAGATCCTAACAGATGATTCCTTTGCTGAGAAATACGGTGATCTTGGTCACATCTACGGTTATCAATGGCGGCACTGGGAGACAAAAGACGGCGGTTTTATTGATCAAATCAAAGAAGTGATCGAAGCAATCAAAAAAACACCTGATTCTAGAAGATTGATTGTCTCTGCATGGAATCCAGAAGATGTTCCTAGCATGGCTTTGCCTCCTTGCCATACGATGTTTCAATTTTATGTGCAAGAGGGACGGTTAAGCTGCCAATTGTATCAACGTAGTGGGGATGTCTTTCTAGGTGTTCCGTTCAATATTGCAAGTTATGCGTTGCTGACTCACTTGATTGCACATGAAACAGGTTTAGAGGTGGGAGAATTTGTTCATACATTAGGAGATGCTCATCTTTATATCAACCATATCGAACAAATGGAAGAACAATTAAGCCGAGAAGTACGCGCATTTCCAACTTTAGCTTTGAATCAGGAAAAGCAGTCAGTATTTGATTTTGAGGTGGAAGATATCCAGTTAGAAGGATATGACCCACATCCAACGATCAAAGCGCCTATCGCTGTTTAAAATCAGAAAGGATGAGAAAATGTTAGCTGCAATTTGGGCACAGGACGAAAACGGATTGATTGGAAAAGAAGACCGTCTTCCTTGGCGTTTGCCAAATGATCTGAAATTCTTTAAACAAATGACAGAAGCAAATACATTAGTGATGGGACGTAAAACTTTCGAAGGGATGGGCAGCCGTCCGTTGCCGAATCGTCAAACGATTGTTTTGACTAGAGATTCTTCCTATACAGCAGAAGGCGTGCATGTTATGCATAGTGTAGAAGAAGTGCTTGCCTTGGAAAAAGAAACAGATGGTATTTTTTTCATCGCTGGAGGTTCAGCTGTTTATCAAGAATTTCTACCTTTTTGTACGATATTATACCGGACAGTCATCTATCATGTATTTGATGGAGATGCTTATTTTCCACCTGTTGACTGGTCTGATTGGTCATTGATCAATACGAGTCAAGGAGAAATAGATGAAAAAAATCGTTACCCGCATCAATTTGAAACCTATCAGCGTAATGAGAATCCTTTAAAAAATGGGACAGGCGAATAGACGATAAAAAAACTATTGATGGAACAGCTTTTATTTAGAGCTGACCCATCAATAGCTTTTTTATTAAGTAAAAAATAAAACAGAGAAGTACATAAAACCTGCACCTAACATAACAAACAAATGCCAAACCACATGCATATAGCGGATAGAATTCAAGCTATAAAAGAATGCGCCTATCGTGTAAGAAAGACCGCCTGCCACCATCAAAATAACACCAGTCATTCCAAGAGAATGATAAAGAGGAACAGCAGCCACGACACATAGCCACCCCATAAAAATATAGATGATCGTAGATACTTTTGATACTCTCTCGCGTTTATGCAACGTCAACGCTTTATATATAATGCCAAGAATCGCAAACAACCAAATCAATACAAATAAAGTCCAACCTAGCCATCCTCGGATACTCAGCAAACAAAAAGGAGTATAACTTCCTGCAATCAAAAGAAAAATCGAACTATGATCGAATACTTGGAACACCTTTTTTGCTTTTGTAAAAATCAATGAATGAAACAACGTAGACGTTAAAAATAAAAGAATCATCATCGATCCATAGATAGCATAAGAGACAATATGGAGAGAGGAATGCAAGTGGGCACCCTTTATCAAAAGAATCACTAGTCCTGCGATACTCAATCCAGTCCCAATTCCATGGGTGACTGCATTAAACACTTCATTTAATATTTCATACGTTCGATTAAATTTCGTTTTTTCCATGAAAACGGCTCCTTTACTAGGTGTAATTAATGAAAAATCATTATTTGTCTGTTATACTAAAAATAGAAATTGTCTTACATGTAGTTTAACATGAATAAGACATCTTGTTAAAGAAAGAGAGAGAAAATAATGACAAACGTAAAAATCGTAACAGATTCTTCATGTACGATGGAAAAAAACATACGCGACGCTTTAGGCATTCGTGTCATGCCGCTATCCATCATGATTGACGGAACAGTATATCCGGATGATGACCAATTAGACGGTGAAAGATTTATGGAAATGATGGCGAAAGCAAAAAATCTGCCAAAAACCAGCCAACCACCGATTGGAGAATTCATCTCAATGTATGATGAGTTAGGAGAAGACGGCAGTGAAGTGATTTCGATCCATATGACAAAAGGCTTGAGTGGAACAGTAGAAGCAGCAAGACAAGCTAGTAATTTAACCAAAACGAAAGTAACGGTTATCGACAGTGATACCACTGACCAAGGATTATCGTTTCAGGTAATTCGAGCAGCTGAATTAGCAAAAGAAGGTAAATCAGTAGAGGAAATCCTTGAAGAAGTCAAAAAAGTACAAGATAATACAAAATTATACATCGGAATTTCCACACTAGACAACTTGGTAAAAGGTGGAAGGATCAGCCGAACGACTGGTTTACTGTCTAGTGTTTTGAACATACGCGTGGTGATGAATTTCGCCCACTCTGAATTGATCCCTGTAACGAAGGGGCGAGGAAAGAAAACGTTCGACAAATGGTTCAATAATTTGAAAAACGAACTGAAAGAATTGCCAAATGTGCGGCAAATCGGCATCTCACATGCGGATGCAAAAGAACTGGCACAAGAATTCAAAGAAGGTCTACAAGAATTGTTTCCAGATATGCATATCCCTGTACTGCATACGAATCCGGTTATCGCTACGCATACTGGTAAAGACGCGTTTGCAATCATGTATTACGTAGACTAGTCAAAAAGAGGATAAGCCCTCAGCCTGCAAGGCTTTTAGCTTATTCTCTTTTTCTTTGTAAAAATAGGAAAATAATTATTTTCTTTTTTCATAAAGACTACCTTTTTGATAAAATTTTTGATAACATTAGACCAATCGAATACAAGAGGTGAAAAGATGAAATTAACGAAACGACATTTGATCCTCGTTTTGTTCCCATTATTAATTGCGATCATCATCTATGCAGGTCTAGCTGCTTCCATACCGAAAGCTGGCCCTCTAATGAAACCAGTAACTACTGTGAGAGAAGACCCAAATAAAAAAGAAAAACTTCACTACATAGCTATCGGAGATTCGCTGACTGAAGGAGTAGGGGATCAAACCAAACAAGGAGGCTTCGTTCCCCTTGTCGCAAATGATCTAAAAGACCGTTATAATTTGACTGCGGTTGAAACAGAAAACTATGGTGTAAATGGTGAACGAAGTGACCAAATCTTAAAGCGAGTAAAAACAAAAGAAGAAATTCGAAACAATATCAAAACAGCTGATTTTATCACGCTGACTGTTGGCGGAAATGATTTGATGAAAGTTATCCAAAATAATTTGTTCGGGTTAACGGTCAATTCCTTTAAAAAACCGATGAAAAACTATCAGGAAAATGTCACAGAACTATTGGAAGAATTTCGATCCCTCAATAAAACTGCGCCAATTTATATTTTAGGCATCTACAATCCATTTTATTTGAACTTTCCTGAAATCACTGACATGCAGACCATCGTTAATAATTGGAACAAAGGAACAGAAACGGTGACGAAAAAAATGCCGAACTGCTACTTTATTCCAATCAATGACTTGCTTTATCAAGGATTGAATCAAGAAGTAGGTGTCACAGAAGAAGGCACAGATCAAACAACTAGCACGACAGAAAATCTAAATGGCATCAAAAACAATGTGCTTTACGAAGAAGATCATTTCCATCCGAATAATTTAGGTTATCAATTGATGGCAAATGCAGTGAGAGATCAGCTGATTGAGACACAAAACCAATGGCTAGAGAAGGAGGACGAGTAAAAAACATGAAAACAAGGTCTGGAGCAACTTCAAACAAAGCAAAGAAAACGAATTACTGGAAAGTCGCTTTTCTTATCCTTCTTGGGGTAGTACTCGGTTCGACAGTATTTTTAGGTAGCCGTATTTTTGCTAATCGGGAACCAGAACTCCCAGAAATACCTGCCCTCACGGAAAGGCAAGGCAATCCTGTCCTCACAATCAATTCAAATAAAGAAAAAGTCAATCAAATCATTAGCTTTTTCCTTAGTGAGTATCAAAAAGATAGTGATATCGAATATAAATTCTATTTGGAAAATGAAGCACTACTCAATGGTACTTTCGAAGTATTAGGTTTTCCTATCAATTTCTATTTATATTTTGATCCTTATGTGATGGAAAATGGAAATGTCCAACTAAAAGCTAGAAGTCTTTCTATTGGAACCTTGAGTTTGCCAATCAAAGATGTGATGAATATGATCAAGAGAAACTATAAATTGCCAGATTGGATCGAAGTTAATACAGATGATTTGACTATCATGCTTAGATTGGATCAATTCCGAATGCAAAACGGGATGTATATTAAAGCAGATAAAATCGACTTAGTAAATGATGACATTCGATTTAGTCTATATTTGCCAAAAGATACCTCTGATGCTTCAAGCAACTCAAATACAAACAAAACTAGCAACAGCAGTACTGAAAGCAAGACAAAAGAGAACAAAAAAACATCAAATGAGTAGTATTAGAGGAGGAATAATAATGGAACGAGCAATATTTGCAGGAGGCTGCTTCTGGTGTATGATCCAACCTTTCGATACGCTTCCGGGTATTCATACAGTGATGTCAGGATATACTGGAGGACACGTACCAGATCCAACTTATGAACAAGTAAAAAGCCAAACGACTGGACATACGGAAGCAGTGGAGATTATCTATGATCCAACATTGATTTCATATGAACAGTTAGTAGAACTTTACTGGCAGCAAACGGATCCGACTGATGCTTTCGGACAATTTGAGGATCGCGGCGACAATTATCGTCCGGTCATCTTTTATTTGACAGAAGAACAACGGATCATTGCTGAAAATAGTAAGAAACAATTAGCTGAAAGTGGACGTTTCGAACAGCCAATCGTTACGAAAATCGAACCAGCCCAACCATTTTATCTAGCAGAAGAAGACCATCAAGAGTATTATAAAAAGCATCCTGAAAATTTTAAAAGAAACCATGCACGCCGGGCTGCCTTTATTGAAGAAAATTGGAGGAACGAAGGGTGAATCGAAGCTTTTTTCACTATTTAATGACACTGCGAGGCGGTGGTGCACATGATACTTTATCTATTTTTGCTACAGAAGCCGGTAAAGATATCCAATTCCCTAAGCACAGCTCTAGCTACGAAGAAATTTCTAGTTATCTAGAATTGAATGTCGACTATTTGCCATCCATGGATATTTTTGACGAAGCTTGGGAAAAATATTTAGAGAACAATCATGACTTATAAAAATTGGCTTTCCATTTATGATCCAAGCGCTTTTTGTCCAACAGCTTGATAGAAAGAATTATTTTTATTTCAGCTATCTAGTCGCATTTTTTTGATATTTTTCTTATAATAAAGAAAGAAGGAAAAAACGAGGGATGGATTGATAGAGATTGACAAAAAAACAACGCTATATTGATCGCTTCTGGCTTATATTCAAATACTTACTTGTTTCTGGATTCATTGCGTTCATGTTGCGGGGATTTTTGTTCATCCCTGTACCAGTAGAAGGCAATTCAATGGAAAATGTGTTGAAACAAGGCGACATGGTTGTGATGGAAAAATTTTCGGAGATCAGACGATTTGATATTGTTGTTTTTCAATTAGCAGATGGGACGATTTATATCAAACGAGTGATTGGGCTTCCAGGAGAAAATGTTAGCTACCAAAATGATCAATTGAAGATCAATGGAAAAGTAGTGAAGGAGCCTTATCTAACTAAAAACATAAAGTCAGATCATGCAAATGCATCCTATACGACGGACTTCACACTACAAGAACTGACGGGACAATCGAAGCTTCCCGAAGATAGTTATTTTGTACTTGGAGATAATCGAAGAGTTTCAAAAGATAGCCGCTCATTTGGTACGATCAATAAAACGGATATTTTAGGTAAAGCAAGATTCGTTTATTATCCGCTTGATGAAATAAAATGGATTCAGTGAGAAACAATAAAGAGGTTGTGACCATTCTTTTGTCACAACCTCTTTATCGTATGGTCCAAAATCAGCATATTACCTTAGTACATAAAATCAAACAGCTCGTTTAAACACTTTTCTAGCCTCTAAAGCTTTGATAAATGAATAAACAACCGTTATTTGAATAGGGATCTGAATCATATTCCTGATAACCCTACCTAGAAAAATCACTTTGAAATCTGCACCAAACAAAACAGACATCAGCCAAGAATTGATAAAAAGGCTAACTGGAATCATAATCAATAGTTGGGCAGCGATGACGGAAAGCAGGTTTATCTTTTTATGATATAAAAATAAGCCATTGATAAACCCACCAAGGAATGCTGTGATAAGAAAAGCAACTTGAAACGTACCTGAACCAAATATTGTGAAATTCAAAGTGTTCGACAACGTTTCAAGCAAACCAGCCCAGATCGGCCCATATAGATAACCCATAAGTGCCATACTTAAAAATCCGAATGTGACTTGAAAATAAGCAGGACCAATCGCTATCTTGTATAAGATGACATCAAGAGCTAATAAAAGGGCAGAAGTCGATAACAATCTTGCATTCATTTCGGGCAATCTAAAAACGTCTTTTGCAATCAAAGTGTTCAAAATATTCTCTCCTTTGTCAGTTAATAAGAAAAGGATACCATAAAATCGCCAAGGTGTCATGACACCTTGGCGATTTACAAAAATAACCATCCAACAACTAATAAAATGAGAAGAAGACTGCTTTTATAAACTGTAAAAAAGGCAATTGTACGATCGAAAAAAATGGAGGTGGAGAATACTTATCGCATCATCCATCTCTATTTTTTTGTTATAAAAACGTCAGTTTCGTTATCTGCTTACATCTTCATCCATACGGGTTCTAATGTGTTTCCATCCAAATCTTGGACTTCTAATGAAAACATTTCTTCTTCAGGTATTCCCATATCGACTTCGTGGAAAGCACCACCATTTTCTTTTGCAATTTGAGCGAATTTTTTTACTTTATCCGCGTTGTCCATACTAAACGAAATCAAAGCGCCACTTGTTTTTTTATTATCGGCTATTTCTTTATCTTTTATAAATTTTTTATAAAAATCATGAGAGAGGAGCATCACCCAAAAAGTGTCATCCCACACCATTGAACTAGCTTCTTCAGTAGAGAATTCTTCGTTTTTTTTAAACCCAAGCTTTTCATAAAAAGCAACGGAACGATTGACATCGGCAACAGGAAAATTAACAAAAACCATACTATTCATTTGTTTCGTCTCCTTTCTGCATTGTTCGTCTATCATCTCTTATTTAGGAAGCGCTGTCAAAAAATCAGACTCGTATACAGAAATCAAAATAAAAAATTTACATCATCAAAAAAGAGAAGATGTGATAGAATGAGGACTGGTTCACTTTCACTTAACTAATAGATAGGATTTTTTATAATAGAAAAAAGTGAATATATATTGAAAAATAAAAAACAAGTAAAGTCGGAGAATATTCCGATATGAAAGGAATGGAGAGAACAATGACCATCCAATGGTTTCCAGGACACATGGCAAAAGCCCGACGAGAAGTTTCTGAAAAAATGAAATATGTGGACATCGTATTTGAATTGGTAGATGCACGTTTACCTTTATCTTCTCGTAATCCAATGTTAGATCAGATCATTCAGCAAAAGCCTCGGCTTGTTTTGTTGAATAAAGCGGATCTGGCAGATCCACAACAGACAAAGCTGTGGCAAGAATATTTTCGTAAGCAAGGTCACCTTGCGTTAGCTATCACGGCACAAGAAAGTAAAGGAATCAAAGGGCTAGTACCTGCAGCCAAAGAAGCGTTGAAAGAAAAACGAGCAAGAGACGCTGCTCGTGGGATCAAGCCTCGCGCTATTCGGGCAATGGTATTGGGTATTCCGAATGTTGGAAAGTCTACGTTGATGAATCGACTAGTAGGCAAAAAAATTGCTCAGACAGGAAATAAACCAGGTGTAACAAAAGGTCAGCAGTGGCTTCGTTTGGGTAACGAGTTGGAATTGTTAGACACACCAGGGATTTTATGGCCCAAATTTGAAGATGAAGAAATCGGCAAAAAACTAGCGCTGACAGGCGCCATCAAAGACCAACTTGTCCATTTAGATGATTTGGCGATTTACGGATTGGACTTTTTTGCCCGATATTATTCAGGAAGAATCAGCGATCGTTATGGTTTGCCAATCGAGCAAGAAGAAAAATTGGCACCGGAATTGCTGATGGATATCACAGCAAAACGTGGGTATAAAGAAGACTATGATCGTGGCAGCGAATTAGTCGTGCATGATATCCGTCAAGGAAAACTTGGTCGATACACATTGGATCGTTGCAAAAAAATGGAGCAAAAAAGCGATGACTGAATCCATCCAAAGTATCAAAGAACGATTGAAAAGCATACAGAGAATAGATGATCCTACACTAGAATCATTGAGGAACGATCCACGCAAAGGCGTACAGCAAGCGCTAGTTTCTTTTGAACGACGATTGAAAAAAGAGGCATTGATCAAGGAAAAATATGAAGAAATGTTTTGCTTTGAAAAACAAGGGTACGCACAAGGTCACCAATGGATTGCCGGCATTGATGAAGTAGGAAGAGGACCGTTAGCTGGACCTGTCGTGGCAGCTGCAGTTATCTTGCCGAAAAATGAGATCATATTAGGGCTGAATGATTCAAAACAGTTATCAGAGAAAAAACGAGAACTTCTTTCTCAACAAATTCAAGAAAAAGCTTTGGCCATCGGGATCGGAATCATTGATCAGCAGACAATCGATGAAGTGAATATTTATGAAGCAAGTAAATTGGCGATGATCCAAGCAGTAGAAAACTTGTCTATTGCACCAAGCTATTTGTTGATCGATGCGATGACCTTGGATTTGTCTATACAGCAGGAAAAAATAATCAAAGGGGATGCACGATCTGTGTCGATTGCGGCTGCAAGTATCATTGCTAAAGTATATCGAGACCAATTGATGAAAGAATATGACGTGCTTTATCCTGGGTATGGTTTCTCGCATAATGCAGGCTATGGAACAAAGGAACATTTAGAAGGACTTGAAAGACAAGGGATTACGCCAATCCATCGCAAAAGTTTTGCACCTGTAAAAAAATATTTACAATAAAAAACAGCCGCTTTTACGTATCTTATTAGAAAGAGAGACGAAAGGCGGTTTTATGATGTATCAAATAGAAGAGAATTTATTGAAACTTGCTTATGCAAAAGGAATTAGTAGCCAAGGGAAATGGGCACTTGCTAACTGGATGATGCAGTATCCTTACAAAGAAATCGGATTTGAAGACGTCGTTAAGATAGGAAAAATCACCGCACATCGGGAGCTGTTCCGTACAAGTTGGCATGAAATTCACGATAATTGGGGCAAAATCCAATTGAAACAGTCGTTTATTACTTGCTTTGATCCCAACTATCCCCTCAGTTGCTTCACTTGACCTATCCGCCAATTGTCCTGTTTTACAGTGGTGACCTATCTTTACTTTCTTGTAATATGTTAAGCGTTGTTGGTGGAAGACGTACTTCTGCTTTAGCCAAAAAAACAGTGTATTATTTACTAAAACCAGTGGTAGAAGCTGGATATGTAATCGTCAGTGGCTGCGCGAAAGGGATAGATACCTACAGTCACCAAGCAGCAATCTCTCATGGTGGACGGACAATCGCGGTCATTGGAACAGGGATAGAGCAAGTCTATCCTGCTGAAAATCGTGACCTGCAAGAGGTAATTGCAAATGATCATCTTCTTTTGAGTGAATATCCTCCTCAATCCGGCCCGAAAAAGCATCGTTTTCCAATGAGAAATCGTATTATCGCAGCTTTGTCTAAAGGAACATGTGTCTTTGAAGCCAAGAAAAAAAGCGGCTCTCTGATAACAGCACAGCAAGCATTGGATCTTGGAAGAACAGTTTTTTCTGTTCCAGGAAGTATTTTAACAGAACATTCTGCCGGATGTCATCATTTGATCCAAGACGGTGCAGTTTGCACGGTTTCGGGTGAAGATATCTTGGCAGAATTTAAAGAATAACACCATACTTTTCATTTGCTTTTCTTGACAAACGTTTTCTGAATGGATATGATTAGCTACGATTTGTATGAATCCTCTTTTAATAGTAGGAACACGACAATGGAAAGGAGTCCATTCAGTAATGGCGTATAAATATTTAGTGATTGTAGAATCACCTGCAAAAGCCAAGACGATTGAGAAATATCTTGGACGAAACTATAAAGTAATGGCCAGTGTTGGTCATATAAGAGATTTACCGAAAAGTAAAATGGGTATCGATTTTGAAAACAATTATGAACCCCATTATATTTCTATACGCGGAAAAGGCGATGTCATCAAAAGCCTGAAAGCCGCAGCAAAAAAAGCTCAAAAAGTTTACTTGGCAAGTGACCCGGATAGAGAAGGAGAAGCAATTGCTTGGCATTTAGCGTACCTACTTGGGTTGGATCTGAAAGAAAAAAATCGGGTGGTCTTCAATGAAATCACAAAAGATGCAGTCAAAGCAGCCTTTAAGGAACCAAGAACAATCGATGTAGATTTAGTAGATGCACAGCAAGCTCGTCGTACCTTAGACAGAATCGTTGGTTATTCGATCAGCCCTATTCTTTGGCGCAAAGTCAAGAAAGGGTTAAGTGCAGGACGTGTCCAATCTGTCGCTTTAAAAATTATTATTGACCGTGAAAAAGAGATTCGAGAATTTGTTCCAGAAGAATATTGGAGCATCGACGGTAATTTTAAAAAAGCTCGCAAGAAATTCAAAGCAAATTTCTGGGGAATCGACGGTAAGAAAAAGAAGTTACCAGATGCACAAAGTGTAAAAGAAGTCACTGCTAGAATTGATGGAACAGACTTCGAAGTAAAAAAAGTAGAAAAGAAAGAGCGCAAAAGAAACCCTGCGAATCCTTTCACTACAAGTAGCCTGCAACAGGAAGCTGCCCGTAAATTAAACTTTCGAACAAGAAAAACCATGATGGTAGCACAACAATTATATGAAGGAATCACTTTGGGTAAACAAGGAACAGTCGGCTTGATTACATACATGCGTACTGATTCTACCCGGATTGCCGATACAGCAAAAGCAGAGGCCGCAGCATTTATTGAAGATACGTATGGAAAAGAATTTTCTAGACATGATCACCGAAAGATCAAAAATGCTCAAGGCGCACAAGATGCCCATGAAGCTGTGCGTCCAACGAGTGTGCTTCGTACACCAGAAGAACTCAAACAATATTTAGATAAAGATCAATTGAAACTTTATACATTGATCTGGTCACGTTTTGTGGCTAGTCAGATGACGCCGGCTATTTTAGATACAATGAAAGTAACATTAGAACAAAATGGTGTGATCTTCATTGCGAACGGTTCAAAAATCAAATTCAAAGGATTCATGCAAGTGTATGTGGAAGGTAGAGACGACGGCAAAGAAGAGAAAGAAAATATTCTTCCAGAACTTGAAGAAGGCGATGTCGTCCAATCTGTTGATATTGAACCAAAACAGCATTTTACTCAACCACCTGCACGTTTCAGTGAGGCTACGTTGATTCGTGCACTAGAAGAAAACGGGGTAGGGCGACCTTCCACTTATGCACCAACACTTGATACGATCCAAAGACGCTACTATGTAAAATTGACACAAAAAAGATTTGAGCCGACAGAATTAGGAGAGATTGTCAATTCGCTGATCTGTGAATTTTTCCCTCAAATCGTCGATGTCCATTTCACAGCAGAAATGGAAGGAGATTTGGATAAAATCGAAGAAGGCACGGAAGCGTGGGTCAAAGTAGTCGATCGTTTCTATAAACCGTTTGAAAAAGAACTGACGAATGCGGAAGAAAAAATCGAAAAAATCCAAATCAAAGATGAACCAGCAGGATTCGATTGTGATGTCTGTGGACATCCGATGGTGATAAAATTAGGGAAATACGGGAAGTTTTATGCTTGTAGCAATTTTCCTGATTGTCGGAATACCAAACCAATCGTAAAAGAAATCGGTGTGACTTGTCCAGTATGTCATGAAGGGCAAGTTATCGAACGAAAATCTAAGAAAAACAGACTGTTCTACGGTTGTTCTCGTTTTCCAGAATGTGAATTCACTTCTTGGGATAAACCAGTGGGCAGAAATTGTCCAAAATGTGATGGATATCTGGTTGAGAAGAAAGTCAAAGGTGGCAAACAAGTAGTCTGTGTAAATGGAGACTACGAAGAAGACATCCAAAAATAATAGAAAAGAGGTTCTTTCATTGAAAATGGTAAATGTTGTTGGAGCAGGACTTGCCGGAAGTGAAGCTGCTTGGCAGATCGCACAAGCAGGAGTACCTGTCCGTTTATATGAAATGCGTCCAGTCAAATCGACTGAGGCGCATCACACAAGTAATTTTGCTGAACTAGTATGTTCCAATTCACTAAGAGGAAATAGTTTGGCTAACGCAGTAGGATTATTGAAAGAAGAAATGCGACGATTGAATTCAGTAGTAATCACTTCGGCAGATGAAACAGCAGTGCCAGCTGGTGGTGCTTTAGCTGTTGACCGAGATTCTTTTTCTGAAACGATTACCCGAAAAGTCAAAGAGCATCCATTAGTAACAGTGATAAACGAAGAAATTACTGAAATACCAGAAGGAATCACCGTAGTAGCAACAGGACCGTTGACTTCTCATCCATTGGCAGAAAGTATCAAAGCATTCAATGGTTCAGATGGTTTTTATTTCTACGACGCAGCTGCACCGATCGTAGACAAAGCTACGATCGATATGGATAAAGTATATTTGAAGTCCCGCTATGACAAAGGAGAAGCAGCTTACTTGAACTGTCCGATGACAGAAGAGGAATTCAAAGCTTTCCATGAGGCACTAATCAATGCCGAAGTGGCAGAACTTAAATCTTTTGAAAAAGAAAAATATTTTGAAGGATGTATGCCAATCGAAGTAATGGCACAGCGTGGTTTCAAAACAATGCTTTTTGGTCCTATGAAACCAGTTGGGCTGGAAGATCCTAAAACTGGCAAACGTCCTTATGCTGTTATCCAGCTACGTCAAGACAATGCTGCAGCTTCTTTATACAACATCGTGGGCTTCCAAACTCACTTGAAATGGGGCGAGCAAAAACGTGTTTTCCGGATGATTCCTGGATTGGAAAATGCTGAATTCGTTCGCTATGGTGTTATGCACCGAAATAGCTTTATGAATTCGCCAGAATTACTGAAACCGACGTATCAATCAACGAAACGCGAAGATTTGTTCTTTGCAGGTCAAATGACTGGTGTAGAAGGCTATGTTGAAAGTGCAGCAAGTGGATTACTTGCTGGAATCAATGCGGCACGCTTAGCAAAAGAAATGGAACCAGTCGAGTTTCCACAAGAAACAGCTATTGGAAGCATGGCGTATTACATTACTCATGCGGAAGGAAAACATTTCCAACCAATGAATGCCAACTACGGTCTATTTCCTGAATTGCCGGAACGCATTCGAGACAAAAAAGCAAGATATGAAGCAATTGCCCAACGAGCTTTAAAAGCTAATGAGACAATAAAAAAAGAATTAGAAAAACAGCAGTCCCAAATGAGTGAGCAAACTCGATGAAGAGGGTGAGACGGATAGTCTCGCTCTTTTTCTTGCGTTTTCCTTAAGGATTTCTCAAACAAAATGTGAGGAATTGCATTAATTGTGAACAAACTTAGAAATATTGGTTAAATTCTGACAATTTATTTGTCTTTTTGTAGACGCTGTGCTAAATTATTCTCTGGGACAAAAGGAAGGTGAGAAAATGACGGAAGCCACGTGGGAACAAAAATTTTTGCGTTATTTGATTGTCGAAAGAGGATATTCAGAAAAAACGAAAGAAGCATATGAAGAAGATATTCTCCATTTTAAACATTTCTTGGAGGAATCTGGAGACGCTGATCTGCTGAAGGCGGAATACTTTACGGTTCGTGTCTATTTGAGTGCATTAGCTGATCATCGCCCCAGCTATAGCAGAAACTCTATCAGTCGCAAGATAGCTAGCCTACGTTCGTTTTATCAGTACCTTCTCAAAGAAGAAGTGATAAAAGAAAATCCATTTTCTTACGTTCATCTCAAAAAGAAAAATTTGAGATTGCCACGCTTTTTTTATGAAAATGAAATGCAAGCACTTTTTGACAGCGTAGCAGGAGACAGTCCTCTAGATTTGAGGAACCGCGCTTTGCTGGAAGTCCTTTACGGATCTGGTATCCGTTTAAGCGAGTGTAGTAATCTGTTGGTATCAGACATTGATTTTGATTCAGAGGTCATGTTGATTCATGGTAAAGGAAACAAGGAGAGATACGCGCCGCTAGGTTCTTTTGCCCAAGATGCTCTACAAGAATATTTCACAGAAGGCCGTCAGGTATTGATGACAAAATACCACGAAGAGCATGATATTGTTTTTGTGAATCATCATGGAAAACCAATCACGCCTACTGGTATTGAATATGTCTTGAATCAGATCATCAAAAAAAGCAGCTTGGATAGCGATATCCATCCCCACATGCTGCGCCATACATTCGCCACTCATTTATTAAATAATGGGGCAGATTTGCGGACAGTCCAAGAATTGTTAGGACATGCCAATTTATCAACTACCCAGATCTATGCCCATGTAACAAAAGAAAGTCTACAAAAAAACTATCGTTCATTCCATCCAAGAGCGTAAAATAAGGAAAAGAACAAATTTAGGAGGAAACAAACATGGTCGAATCACCATTTCATTCAACCACAATCTGTGCTGTCGAAAAAGACGGAAAATTTGCCATGGCTGGAGATGGCCAAGTAACAATGGGTGAATCTGTTGTCATGAAAGGTACAGCAAAGAAAGTACGACGTATCTACAATGGAGAGGTTGTTGTAGGTTTCGCCGGAAGTGTCGCAGATGCGTTTACTTTAGAAGAAAAATTTGAAGGCAAATTGAACGAATACAATGGAAATCTGCAACGTGCGGCTGTTGAATTAGCTCAAGAATGGCGGACACAGCAATCTATGCAAAAACTTGAAGCGATGCTGATCGTAATGAATGAGAAAGAAATGCTTCTTGTTTCAGGTACAGGAGAAGTGATTACGCCAGATGATGGCATCTTAGCTATCGGATCAGGCGGGAATTTTGCATTGGCCGCAGCCCGAGCAATGAAAAATTATGCTCAAAATGACATGAGTGCGAAAGAAATTGCAGAAAATGCGTTAAATATTGCCGCAGACATCTGTATCTTTACTAATCATAATATTATCGTAGAAGAACTGTAAGAGGTGAGTAAATATGTATGAATTGAAACAAACACCAAGACAAATCGTAAGTGAATTAGACGAGTACATCGTAGGACAGCATGCAGCAAAAAAATCTGTTGCCGTCGCTTTGCGTAACCGCTACCGCCGTTTGCAGTTAGATGAAAAAATGCAACAAGATATTACACCCAAAAATATGCTGATGATCGGACCTACAGGGGTCGGTAAAACAGAAATCGCGCGACGCTTGGCCAAAATCGTCAATGCACCATTTGTCAAAGTCGAAGCAACAAAATTTACTGAAGTCGGTTATGTTGGAAGAGATGTAGAATCAATGGTCCGGGATTTAGTGGAAAATGCGATCCAAATCGTAGAAAAAGAGCAATACAGCCGTGTATACACAAGTGCTAAAAAAAATGCTGAAAAACGTTTGGTAAAAATCTTAGTGCCTGGTATAAAAAAAGAACAGAAACAATCCACTAATCAATTTGAACAAATGATGAATCTTTTTAATGCTAGTCAGCAAAACAATGCTGAACCACAAGAAGAAGTGACAGAAGATATTCGGATCAACCGCCGTACAATTTTGGAACAACTACAAAAGGGATTACTGGACAATCGTGAAGTGACCATTGAAGTCGAAGATCAAAAGAAACCTGCACCAATGATGAACAATGGATTGGAGCAAATGGGGATCGACCTAAATGAAACGTTAGGTGCTCTAACACCGAAGAAAAAAGTGGAACGGACGGTAACAGTCAAAGAAGCTTTAGAGTTATTAATCAAAGAAGAATCAGCAAAACTAGTCAAGGATGCTGATATCCATAGTGAGGCAATCAAATTAGCGGAAGAAAGTGGGATTATCTTTATCGATGAAATCGATAAGATTACTTCTAAATCACAGCAATCTGGAGAAGTATCCAGAGAAGGCGTCCAAAGAGACATATTGCCAATTGTCGAAGGTTCACAAGTAAACACAAAATACGGGATCATTCAAACAGATCACGTCCTATTCATTGCTTCAGGAGCTTTCCATTTGTCTAAACCAAGTGATCTAATTCCAGAACTTCAAGGACGCTTCCCAATACGGGTAGAATTAGATGATTTGACAGCTGAAGATTTTGTGAAAATTCTGACTGAACCGAATAATGCTTTGATAAAACAATATGTAGCATTGATTGGTACAGAAAATGTGTCAGTTACATTTACAAAAGAAGCAATTGAACGGATCGCTCAAATTGCTTTCGATGTCAATCGTGACACAGATAATATCGGTGCACGTAGACTGCACACTATTTTGGAAAAATTATTAGAAGACCTATTATTTGAAGCACCAGATATGCAAATGGGTGAAATAACGATCACAGAAGCATACGTTGATGACAAACTTGGCTCAATTGCGGCAAATGAAGATTTAAGTCGCTATATTTTATAAAATCGGAGGACGACAATGACAGACTTGCTAACGAAAACTCGCAAGATAAACACACTTTTGCAGCAAAAGAATACTTTTGACATGCAAGCAGATTTGCCTTACGATAAAATGGCTGTCACATTAGGTGGTATTCTTGACAGCAACACCTATATCATAGGAAGTGACGGAGTATTACTAGGTTACAATGAACGCCACGATGTGAATAATGAACGAATCAAAACAATGTTTGTTGAGAAACAATTTCCTGAATCTTACACTGATACAGTGGCACAGCTGATGAAAACTGAAGCTAATATCCCGATTACAAGTGATATCACTGCGTTTCCGGTAGAGTCAAGAGAAAAATACCCATTTGGTTTGACGACTGTCGTTCCAATCTTTGGAGCTGGCGAACGTCTGGGGACGATCATTTTGTCTCGCATGGAACAATCGTTTGCAGATGACGATCTCGTCTTAGCAGAATATGGAGCTACGGTTGTCGGTATGCAGATCCTTTATCAGAAGTCTCGAAGTATCGAAGCTGATGTACGGAGTGCGACGGCTGTTCAAATGGCAATCAACACATTGTCTTACAGCGAGTTAAAGGCTGTACAAGCCATTTTTGAAGCGTTGGATGGAGATGAAGGACGTTTGACTGCTTCTAATATCGCCGATAGCATCGGAATCACTCGTTCTGTGATCGTCAATGCTTTACGAAAATTGGAATCAGCTGGAATCATTGAATCTCGCTCGTTAGGCATGAAGGGAACTTATTTAAAAGTATTGAATTCCCGTTTTAAAGAAGAATTAGCAAAACATAGTTATTAGAAACAAGGGACTGGGGCGGATACAGATGTTTGCTCCAGCCTTCCCATTTTAAAAAGTAAGTCGAAGTTGGAGGAATGGCAATGACTGTTATTATTCAAAATGACCAGCTGATCGCTGAAATCGCTGAACACGGTGCGGAATTGATCAGTTTAAAATCAAAAGAACACGGTTTAGAGTATATCTGGCAAGGTGATCCAGCGTATTGGGGCAGACATGCACCAGTTTTATTCCCTTTTGTTGGACGTTTAAAAGATGACCAGTATGTTTACCAAGGGAAAACATATCAAATGGGACAACATGGATTTGCCCGAGATATGGATTTTGAAGTCATTGAACATGGACAAGAAATGGCTAGTTTCATCTTGCGGAGTACACCGGAGACATTAGAAAAATATCCTTTTGATTTTGAATTAGTGATTAGTTATGAATTAGGAGGAGACGGTATCACGGTCCATTACCAAGTAGCAAATACAGGTGAAGAAGAAATGTTCTTTTCTATCGGTGGACATCCTGCTTTCAATGTACCTCTTGAAGAAGGATTGTCATTCGAAGACTTTTATCTAGCATTTTCTCCATTGAAATCAAGATTACGCCTACCTTTAAAAGGCCCATTCATTGATATGGAACAAAAGACGTTAGGACAGACAAATACGAATCTGGCTTTGAATCGTGAACTTTTTGATCAAGATGCATTGGTTTTTGAAACAAGAGGACTAAATGCGTACGCCATTCGGAGTGAAAAATCTTACCATAGCATAACTTTAAGCTATAAAGATATGCCTTATGTAGGAATCTGGTCTCCTTATCCAAAAGAAGCCCCTTTCGTGTGTATCGAACCATGGTGTGGAATTGCTGACACGGTGAATAGCAGTGGAAACTTGATGGAAAAAGTAGGAATCAATCAACTAGGTGCCCATGAAATCTTCAAGACAAAATATTCGATCACAGTGAAGTAAGAGGGTGTAAAAAGCTATTCTACATCAAGTAATAAGAGGTTGTGACAGAAGTGGTCAGCTTCTGGAATACCGTTTGTTCGAAAAAAGGGAGTGTGACAAATCCATGTCACACTCCTGTTTTATCTCTTTGGACTGAAAAAATGTCAGGATTTTTTCTTGCTGCTGTTCAAACCAAATGGGATTCGACTTTCCGTATGGTTTCTGATACGCTTGATATTGTCTTTATGACGATAGAAGATAAAGGAAGAGACTAAAAAGGCAATGATCGTCAGCAACCAATTGGGCTTAGCCAAAATCACAGGAGCTACATAAGGAAGGACGATCGTGGAGAAAGTGATCAACGCTGCACTGATCATACTGCTCAAACTCACCATACTTGTACAAAATAGACTAACGATAAAAATGATACAGGAATAAACAAAAAATACAGGATTAAATCCTAAAAGCATTCCTGCACTTGTCGCAACAGCTTTTCCTCCTTTAAACCCAGCAAATATCGGAAATGTATGACCAAGAATCGCACATACCCCAAACCAAAGAGGGTTATTCCCAGAAAGGTGAAAAATCATCGGCAGACAAGTAGCCAATGTACCCTTTAAAATATCCATAAGAAGGACAACAATCCCGGCGGTTTTGCCTAATACCCGAAATGTATTGGTGGTTCCAGTATTACCGCTCCCATGTTGCCGGATATCTTTTTTGAAAAACAATTTGCCAATCCAGACGCCGGAAGGAATAGAACCTAAAAGATATGCTAAAATAAGTAATAAGATCAATTTCATTTTTTACCCTCTCT
Organism: Enterococcus sp. M-BR2; assembly: GCF_056612775.1. Lineage (NCBI taxonomy): Bacteria > Bacillati > Bacillota > Bacilli > Lactobacillales > Enterococcaceae > Enterococcus > Enterococcus sp. M-BR2. Next base: position 1,114,577 of record NZ_CM152743.1, on the reverse strand, counting down.
CAAGTTGAAAACTATCCTTTATTTTAGCATGAATAGGTAACAGGAACAATTGAAAAAATGAAAGATAGAAGTATAATAGATGAAATAAAAAGAAAAGCAAGGGGTGACAGAAATGTCTATAAAAAATCCAACACAAGAAACGATTTTTAACTATTTGAAAGAAGCAAAAAATATTGCCATCGTAGGCTTGAGCAATAAACCAGAGCGAACAAGTTACATGGTTGCACAGGTATTGCAAGACAATGGATATAAAATCATACCAGTAAATCCATTATTGGCTGGTGAAGAAATTCTAGGAGAGAAAGTCTATGCAAATTTAACAGAAATCGATGATTCAATCGATATCGTAGATGTATTTAGACGGAGCGAATTTTTACCTGAAGTAGCAGCTGATTTTTTGAAAACCGATGCTAAAGTGTTTTGGGCACAACTAGGGATCGAAAACGAAGAAGCAGATGAGATGCTAAGAAAAGCAGGACGCACAGACGTCGTAATGGATCGCTGTATCAAGATTGAACTTGGTAAGTTGAAAGAAAACCAAAAATAAAAATGACCACAAAGAAGAGATGATCGATAGAGAGGAATGTCGAAAAAGCGGTTAGGAGATAATTAAAATTGATTTCTCATCTAACCTCTTTTTTTTCACGACCTTTTCTAGTATGATAATCGTGGTGCGGTTTTGCCGCAAAGTATTATTGAAGGAGCGTTTGCCTTGGCAAAAAAAGTAAACAACGAATATAATGACTCGTCCATCCAAGTATTGGAAGGATTAGAGGCAGTTAGAAAAAGACCAGGGATGTACATTGGATCCACTGACAGCCGAGGCTTGCATCATTTAGTCTATGAAATCGTCGATAATGCAGTTGATGAAGCATTATCAGGATATGGCAGTGAGATTGATGTGACCATCCATGAAGACAATAGTATAACTGTTGCAGATAGCGGACGTGGGATGCCTGTAGGGATGCATGCTTCCGGTATCCCAACAGTTGAAGTGATTTTTACTGTGCTGCATGCTGGCGGAAAGTTTGGTCAAGGAGGATACAAAACTTCTGGTGGGCTTCACGGTGTAGGAGCCAGTGTGGTAAATGCCTTATCGAAATGGCTGACTGTAACAATCGTTAGAGATGGCGTAGAGTATCAGCAGAAATTTAAAAACGGCGGTAAACCTGACGGTACGTTGAAAAAGATAGGAAAAACAAAAAAAGCAAATGGGACGATTGTCCATTTTTTACCAGACGATACAATATTCAGTACAACAAAATTTTCATATGAAATTTTAGCCGAACGGTTAAGAGAATCTGCCTTTCTTCTAAAAGGCGTTAAAATCTCACTTTCTGATCTTCGGGGAGAAGAACCAGTCAAGGAAGTTTTCCATTATGAAGAAGGAATCAAAGAATTTGTTGATTACCTGAATGAAGAAAAAGATACATTGACACCGGTCGTTTATTTTTCAGGAGAAAAAGAAGGTATCGAAGTAGAGGTCGCTTATCAATACAATGACGGGTATTCAGAAAATGTCTTATCTTTTGTCAATAATGTTCGAACAAAAGATGGTGGAACCCATGAAGCTGGAATGAAAGCGGCAATGACGAAATCTTATAACGAATATGCGAGAAAAGTCGGCTTGCTGAAAGAACGGGACAAGAATCTGGAAGGTAGTGATTTCAGAGAAGGATTAGCTGCTGTTCTCTCTATCCGTGTACCTGAAAATCTTCTGCAATTTGAAGGTCAAACGAAAGAAAAACTTGGTACGCCAGTTGCTCGAACCGTAGTAGATAACGTCATCAGTGAACAAATGGGCTTTTATTTGCAGGAAAATAGCGAAATGAGCCAGATGTTGGTCCGTAAAGCAATCAAAGCGAGAGAAGCGAGAGAAGCAGCACGTAAAGCCAGAGAAGAAAGCCGAAATGGAAAGAAGCGTAAAAAAGGCGAATCTCTTCTTTCAGGAAAATTGACACCCGCACAATCCCGAAATCCTAAGAAAAATGAATTGTATTTAGTCGAAGGGGATTCTGCCGGCGGATCTGCTAAACAAGGAAGAGACAGAAAGTTCCAAGCAATTCTACCTTTACGAGGAAAAGTCATCAATACCGAAAAAGCAAAAATGCAAGATATCTTGAAAAATGAAGAAATCAATACGATGATCTATACGATTGGTGCAGGAGTCGGCCCTGAATTTTCTATCGAAGACTGTAATTACGACAAAGTAATCATCATGACCGATGCGGATACAGACGGCGCCCATATTCAAGTATTACTGCTTACTTTCTTTTATCGTTATATGAAACCGCTGATTGAAGCTGGGAAAGTATATATCGCGTTACCGCCTTTATATAAAGTATCCAAAGGACAAGGGAAGAAGCAAGTCATTGAATATGCGTGGACAGATGACGAATTGGCAGCAATGATTAAAAAAGTCGGCAAAGGATATATGCTACAGCGATATAAAGGACTTGGAGAGATGAATGCGGAACAATTGTGGGAAACAACGATGGATCCAACTTCCCGTACGTTGATTCGCGTCCGTATCGACGATGCTGCGCAAGCTGAGCGTCGAGTAACCACACTAATGGGTGACAAAGTAGAACCTCGAAGAAAATGGATCGAAAATCACGTACAATTTACGTTGGAAGAAGATGGCAGTATCTTAGATAAAAAAGAGGATACTGAAATCTCTCCTTCAGTTTCTAATGAATTATTAGATGAAGAACGAGCAGATAAAAAAGAAGACAATCAGTTATTTGAAGTAGAATAGGAGGTCACCTGATGGAAAATCGACAAGAAGTACAAGAATTAACTTTAGAAGAAGTGATGGGTGACCGCTTCGGACGTTATTCCAAATATATTATCCAAGAACGTGCACTGCCTGATATCCGTGATGGATTGAAACCAGTGCAACGCCGGATATTATTTGCCATGAACAAAGATGGCAATACGTATGACAAAGGATTCCGTAAATCAGCAAAATCTGTCGGAAATATCATGGGGAATTATCATCCTCATGGTGACAGCAGTATTTATGAAGCGATGGTCCGCATGAGCCAAGATTGGAAGTTGCGGGAAGTACTGATCGAAATGCACGGGAATAATGGGAGTATGGACGGTGATCCACCTGCTGCGATGCGTTATACTGAAGCCAGATTATCCAAGTTAAGTGGAGAGATGCTAGCAGATATCGAAAAAGAAACAGTCGATCTCGTGTGGAATTTTGATGATACAGAAAAAGAACCAACAGTCCTTCCAGCTCGATACCCAAACCTTCTAGTCAATGGATCGACAGGTATATCTGCTGGATATGCGACAGAAATCCCGACTCATAACTTAGCTGAAGTGATCGACGGCACAATCTATATGATCGATCATCCACAAGCGAGCCTTGAAAAATTGATGGAATATATTCCTGGACCTGACTTTCCAACAGGAGGGATCTTGCAAGGGAAAGATGAAATCAAAAAAGCTTATGAAACAGGGCGAGGAAAAGTTATTCTTCGTTCGAAAACAAAGATAGAAGCAATGAAGGGCAATAAACAGCAAATCGTGATCACTGAAATCCCATATGAAGTAAATAAAGCGACGTTGGTGAAAAAAATGGATGAGATCCGTTTGAATAAGAAAATCGATGGAATAGCTGAAGTACGAGATGAAAGTGATCGAACTGGTCTGCAAATTGTCGTTGAATTGAAAAAAGATGCCAATGCTCAAGGAATTTTGAATTATTTGTTCAAAAACACTGAGCTACAGATCAATTACAATTTCAATATGGTCGCTATCGATCATATGACTCCGCACCAAGTTGGACTGAAAGACATTTTAATAAGTTATATCGAGCATCGAAAGCAAGTCATAACAAAACGCAGCCAATTCGATTTAGCCAAAGCTCAAAAACGACAGCATATCGTGGAAGGCCTGATGAAAGCTTTATCGATTCTGGATGAAGTAATCGCAACGATTCGTGAAAGTAAAGACAAAAAAGATGCTAAAAAGAATTTAGTCGATGTTTTCCAATTTACAGAAGAACAAGCAGAAGCAATCGTCACATTGCAACTATACCGTTTGACGAACACAGATATCACAGAGCTTCAAAAGGAAGCCGAAAGCTTGATTGCACAAATCACAGAGTTGAATAAAATCCTTTCAAACGACAAAGAGCTTTTCTCTGTTATGAAAAAAGAATTGCGAGAAGTGAAAAAAAATTACTCTTCCGCTCGTCTGACGACAATCCAAGACGAAATCGAAGAAATCAAAATCGATACGCAAGTTTTAGTGGCGCAAGAAGACGTAATCGTCAGTGTGACGCGAGAAGGCTATGTGAAGCGAACAAGCCTTCGTTCTTATAGTGCTTCGAAACCAGAAGAAATCGGGATGCGAGAAGGCGATTACTTGCTGTACTCAGGTGAATTGAGCACATTGGACCATGTTCTTCTGATTACGAATAAAGCAAATGTGATCTACCGTCCTGTTCATGAACTACCCGATTTGAAATGGAAAGATGCTGGCGAACACATTTCTCAAACAATCTCCAATCTGTCTGTAGATGAATCGATCTTAGCTGTTTTCCCATATCAAAAAATCCAAGCAGAAAAAACATTTGTATTCATCAGCAAGAATGGATTGATCAAGCAAACACGAATGACAGAGTTCGAACCATGGCGCACCTATAAGAGCCGTCCGCTCAGCTGTATGAAGCTAAAGGCGGAAGAAGATGAACTTATTGCTGTATATCTGAAAGAAGATCAGCCAGGCTTAGATGTGTTCTTAGTAACGCATCAAGGAATGGGCTTGCGCTATCCTTTAACAGATGTTCCCGTTGTTGGAGCAAAGGCAGCTGGAGTGAAGTCTATGAATTTGAAAGATGGAGATAGGATTGTCAATGGGCTGCTTGTGTTAGCAGACGGAGATACGCCAATCGTAATCGTTACTCAGCGAGGAGCCGTGAAACGCATGCTTGCTCAAGAAATCAGCCAAACTTCACGTGCGAAGCGGGGAGTGACGGTCATGCGTGAGCTGAAAAAAAATCCGCACCGTATTATCTATATGTCGGAAGGAAGATCAAAAGAAATAACCTTGATGAATCAAAAAGGACAACAGATAACGATTGATCCAACGGATTTTCCTATAGGTGATCGAACATCGAATGGTTCGTTTGCTATGGACGAGAAAAAAGGTGGAGAAGTCATCGAAGTTATCGATGCTCCTGAGATTTTCATTGAATCATAACTGTTATGATATTTTAGTGAAGAGGGGCCATCTGTATTAATACAGATGGCCCCTCTTTTTCATTCATTTTTAATAAATCCTTATACGTTTGCAAAAAAAGATGAAAGTGTTCACAATGCTTAAATATTGGTAAATCAACGTTACTTGCAATATACATAGATAAAACATAAAAATTGTTAAATAAAAAACAAGAAAACCCTTGCAAAGATAAGGTGCTGTGTTATACTAATCACGTAAAAACTGTTACATAAAACAGAAATTTAGGAGGTCCATACAATGGAGCAATGGAATGGATTTAAAGGTACCAAATGGAAAGAAGGCGTAGACACTAGAGACTTTATTCAAAACAACTACACTGAATATCGCGGTGATGACAGCTTTTTGGAAGGTCCAACAGAAGCAACAGAAAAATTATGGGATGAATTGCAAAAGCTGAATGATATCCAATTCGAACGTAACGGTGTCTATGATATGGACACAGAAATCGTATCAACCATTACTTCCCACGATGCAGGCTATTTGGATAAAGATTTGGAAAAAATCGTCGGTCTACAGACAGACAAACCTTTGAAACAAGCATTCATGCCGTTCGGTGGAATCAATATGGCTAACAATGCGCTGAAAAGCAATGGCTATACACCAAACGATGAATTAACACATATTTTCACTGACTGGCGCAAAACACATAATCAAGGGGTGTTTGATGCTTATACTGCTGAAATGCGTGCAGCTCGTAAAAACAAAATCATTACAGGGCTTCCAGACGCTTACGGTCGTGGACGTATCATCGGCGACTATCGTCGTGTGGCATTGTATGGAATCGACTATTTGATGGAACAAAAGAAAAAAGATCATGATATGACTGGTTATCATACGATGAGTGAAGAAGTGATTCGTTTACGTGAAGAAATCACTGAACAATATCGTGCATTAGCACAAATGAAAGAAATGGCTGCAAAATACGGCTATGATATCTCTAAACCAGCTGCAAATGCAAAAGAAGCTGTCCAATGGTTATACTTCGGTTATTTAGCAGCAATCAAATCACAAAATGGCGCTGCGATGTCAATCGGACGTATCTCAGCATTCCTTGATATCTATATCCAACGTGATTTGGATAATGGAGTAATCACAGAAAAAGAAGCGCAAGAATTGATCGATCACTTAGTAATGAAATTACGTATGGTCAAATTCGCGCGTACACCTGAATACAACCAATTATTCTCAGGATTCCCTATCTGGGCTACTTTATCCATTGCTGGTATGGGCTTAGATGGTCGTTCGTTAGTGACGAAGAATGATTTCCGTCTGCTTCACACATTGACAAATATGGGACCTTCACCAGAACCAAACTTGACTGTTTTGTACTCTGAACACCTTCCAGAAGGATTCAGAACATATGCGAGCCGAATCGCTATTGAAAGTTCTTCGATTCAGTTTGAAAATGACAATCAGCTTCGTGAACAATGGGGTTCTGATGATTGTGCGATTGCTTGCTGTGTATCAGGAACAGTTGTTGGAAAAGACATGCAGTTCTTTGGTGCTCGTGCTAACTTGGCTAAAACACTATTATATGCTATCAATGGCGGGGTCGATGAAGTGACTGGCGCCCAAGTTGGACCAGAATATCGTCCGATCACATCAGAAGTACTAGATTTTGAAGAAGTGAAACATAACTTCATGAATATGATGGATTGGTTAGCAGAACTATATGTCAATACGTTGAACATCATTCATTACATGCATGATAAGTATTCTTATGAAGCAGCTCAGCTTGCCTTGATGGATTCTGACTTGCAACGCACATTTGCTACAGGTATTGCTGGAATCTCTCATGCGGCAGACAGCTTGTCAGCCATCAAATATGCAAAAGTAAAAGCAATCCGTAATGAAAAAGGAATAGCAGTTGATTTTGAAGTAGATGGCGATTTCCCTAAATATGGAAATGATGATGACCGTGCAGATGAATTAGTTTCATGGATCTTGGAATACTTCATGGGACAAATCAAACGTCATAAAACTTACCGCAACTCAAAACCAACAACTTCATTATTGACGATTACTTCAAATGTTGTTTACGGTAAAAATACAGGAAATACTCCTGATGGCCGTGAAGCTGGAAAACCACTTGCGCCAGGAGCAAACCCAAGTTACAATGCAGAACAAAGTGGGTTATTAGCCAGCCTGAACTCAACAGCTAAAATGAATTACGGTTGTGCATTGGATGGAATTTCAAATACCCAAACAATCAATCCTTCTGGTCTTGGAAAAGAACAAGATACAAGAATCGAAAACTTGCGTAATGTCTTAGACGGATACTTCTCAAAAGGGGCTTATCATTTGAATGTCAATGTATTCAGTAATGATCTATTGCGTGATGCAATGGAAAATCCAATGAAATATCCGAACTTGACGATCCGGGTATCTGGTTATGCAGTTAAATTCCGTGACTTGACAAGAGAACAACAACTAGATGTCTTGATGAGAACTTCACACGACAGAATGTAAAAAAGTTTGTGAAACAGCCTTTCGACTCAGTGCCGAAAGATCGTTAGATATCCTTCGCATCATAATCGAATGATCAGTATGCTTATTTGAAAGACACGATTTACAGGGGCAGGACATGTATGTTCCGTCCCTGTAAATTTTACACATAACGAAGCGGTGATTGCGAAAAATTTTGTTCAAAAAGCTTCGCTTCGACAGCTAACTTGTACTTAAAATGAAATCAAAGAAAAGATGTGAATTTAAATGGAAGAAAAAACAATCGGCTATGTTCATTCTATCGAAACTTTCGGTTCAGTAGACGGTCCTGGACTGCGCTTTGTCGTGTTTATGCAAGGATGCCGCATGCGTTGCCAATTCTGTCACAATCCTGATACTTGGAATATTGGCGGAGGGAAAGAGTACTCAGCAGATGAACTTTTAGATAAGGCGGAACGCTTCAGACCTTACTGGGGAGATAAAGGTGGTATTACTGTTAGTGGTGGAGAGCCTCTATTGCAGATCGATTTTTTGATCGAACTATTTAAAAAAGCAAAAGAGCGGGAAATGCATACTACATTGGATACATGCGGAAAACCTTTTACGTATGAAGACCCCTTCTTCTCTCGTTTTCAAGAATTGATGAAGTATACAGACTTACTGTTATTTGATATCAAACACATCGATAATGAAGAGCATAAAAAACTAACGCATTGGGACAATGAAAATATTCTAGAAATGGCTCAATATTTGTCAAAAATTAACAAACCGGTTTGGATTCGCCATGTATTAGTTCCTGAGCGAAGTGATTATGATGAATATTTGATCCGACTAGACAACTTTATCCAAACCTTGTCCAATGTAGATAGAGTAGAGATCCTTCCTTATCATACGATGGGAAAATACAAGTGGGAAACACTTGGTTTGAAATATCCATTAGAAGGAATCGAACCACCTACAAAAGAACGTGTCGAAAATGCTAAACGATTGCTTCATACAGAAGAGTATACAAAATATTTAACGCGATAGAACGCATCGGAAAGAAGTTAAGTATTGCTTCTTTCCGTTTTTTTGCTATTATTAAATAGGAGAAATCACAAAGGAGCGAATGACATGTCAAAAATTATAGTTTTTGGTCACCAAAATCCAGATACAGATGCAATTGGGGCAGCCATTGCCTTTTCACACTTGCAAAATGAATTAGGTAACGAAACAGAAGCAGTTGCTCTAGGTACACCTAATGAAGAAACACAATACGCATTAGACCACTTTCAATTATCTGCACCACGAGTAGTAGAGTCAGCCAAAGCAGAAAATGCAGATGTCATGCTTGTGGATCATAATGAATTCCAACAAAGTATTTCAGATATCAGCGAAGTAAATATTTTGGCTGTAGTAGACCACCATCGTATTGCAAACTTTGAAACAGCTAATCCATTGTACTATCGTGCAGAACCAGTTGGATGTACAAGTACGATCATTTTAAAACTATATAAAGAAAACCAAGTAACGATCCCTAAAGAAATTGCTGGGATTATGCTTTCAGCTATCATTTCAGATACATTGTTGTTCAAATCGCCAACATGTACACCTGAAGACGAAGCAGCTGCAAAGGAACTTGCAGCAATCGCTGAAGTAGATCTAACTGCCTATGGTCTTGAATTGTTGAAAGCCGGAACGAATCTAAGTGATAAATCAGCTGCGGTTCTTCTTGATTTGGATGCGAAAAGTTTCCCAATGGGCAGTTCCAATGTGCGTATCGCTCAAGTCAATACAGTGGATCTGAATGAAGTGATGGATCGACAAGCAGAACTAGAAGCAGCGATGGAAGAAGAAATGAAAGCAAATGGCTACGATTTATTCGTATTAGTTGTCACAAATATCTTAGACAGCGATTCAGAATTACTTGTTGCTGGTAAAGGTAAAGAAAAAGTAGAAGAAGCTTTCCAAACAACTTTGACCAATAACCGAGCTTTACTTAAAGGTGTCGTTTCACGTAAAAAACAAGTCGTACCTCAGTTGACGGCTGTATTCAGCTAATCAAATGGTAGGATGAAGCATTCAAAGTGAATGGGATAAGCGATTGAATAAAAAGAAACACAGAACATACTAAAAGTCTAAGAAGTGGAGGAGAATAACAGTCAAACATGACTCTTGTTCTTCCTCCTTTTTATGTAAAAGTCTTTTAAGTAAAATAAAATGGATAGAAAAGAGAACATATATGAACTATTATTATTCAAAAAATAAGGAAAATTTTTATCAAAAACTGACCGGTGATCCGCTTTTTTCTTTATTGACCGATTATCTATATGAACATCGAGAAAAAGAAACGATTCTAAGAGAATTGAAAAAAGAATTTCCGCAAAACAAATTTTCTCATTTTCTTGATCTGTTGATCGATGCAGGATTAATCAAGAGAGAAGAGCGAAGATATCATTTGAACTTTCCAGTATTTGATCCCAACGATTACTTGCAACAAGTCACTTCGGCTGCTGAAACCATAGCCGACCAATTGAAGAGACTCTCTGTTGCTGAACAAAAATTAGCGATGGGAGAAGTTATTTGGGCGTATTGTTTTGAAGATGAACGAAAAGAAGCATATTTTTATGGAGTAAGAAACAGCCGAGAGACAGAATTGCTGAGAACGACTGCAGGAAATCAGAAGTACCGTTTTATTACACTTTCCTCTAAAGAACACTTCCCGCTTACGTTGGCTAATTATTTTTTTATACAAAAGAATCAGCTTCCTGTAACGAAGGCATTCAAAGAATTAGCCGAACTTATTGGAGATGTAAATGAAGCGTACTTTTTTGATCAAATAGAAGTTATCGTTGACAGGATACGTAAAAATAAATATAAAAATCGTCGGCCTAGTATTTTCCATCAGTCATTACTTGTGACGGATACCATAAAGGAAGAAGAATCATTTACACTAGCATTGCCTATTGTCGAAAAAAACAATCCTGAGATTGAATTTCCAACATTGGATCCTTCATTGACAATGGAGGAAACGGCCTTTCTTAAACGACAAATCTTTTCTGAGTTGAGCAAAAAATTTATGCCGCATGCATTTTCTTATATCAAAGAATATGGAGCAATATAGAACAATATAGAACAGCTTTGGTGAGAAGAATCTAAGAGAGCAGTAAGCTAAAATTATGCTGATTCTTGCAAGAGGAGTCTTTCTCTTCTTTTATAGTTAAAAGAATTATTGGAGTATTTTGCCTATCTACCACATATTGGATTCACTACATGGTATGGAAATAAAGGAATGCAAAAAATTGGTGAGAAATGTGGAATGACAAAGGAAGGGGTCATAAGAAAAGTTAGATTTTTAAATAATTAATATTATGATTCAGTCAAGTATGGCATTCTAAGGGAAGAACTAGCGATTAGATTAGGAAGTTCATTTGGTGATCCAGAATCACTCAGAAACGAATGGTAAGTCATTATTAATCATCTATCCAATCTTGGGTTATTCTTTTAGATTGAAGTGTTTAAAATTAAAAAAGCATTTATGAAGTCGTCGTAGTCAGGCTTCAAAATGCTTTTTATTTTGTTTCTTTTTTCTTTGCCACATAAATACACCTAGACTGACGATGAAGAGCATATCCAACAGATTTCCTGCGACTTGGATCGTCGAAGGGTTGGCCAATGGTATCAAAGCAAGGACAAAAAAGGAAAACAAGCTGTAGATAAAACATGTGACAGGAACTAATCGAAAGAAGAGCGGACATCTCATTTGGCTAAAAATGAGTGAAAAAATAAAATAAGTGAAAATAGATAAAATCACGACTAAACCATTCATGATAAAGAAGAAAAGCGTATTGTGATTAAACGAATAAAAAAGGATAGCTAAAAAAGAAAACGTTTTAAATGCAATCAATACACCTGAAGCTTCATTTAACTTACCAGGATGTCGATGAAAAAAATAGGCACTGAAATACACAGAAAACATCAAGGCGCATAGAGAAGATAAAATTAAAAAAAACGGATTTTCTTCTGTTTCTGTAATATCAGAATGATCTAAAAGCAACCAGCCTAATGCACTAGAAGGCGCCTGTGAGGTCTTAACGTACGAATAACATAGAAAAAATAAAATCGTCAAAGTTGCAAAAAAAGAGCCTAAATGTAAAAAATTAGTTGTTTTACGTTGAATTTCCATAATATCTCCAAATTAAATTGATAAGTATATAAAGTATAATAACAAATCAATGAGTATATGTCGATGTTTTTTAATCAAAATAATAACTAAAAAGCTGTCGAACATCTAAAATTTAATTTATATGTTCGACAGCTTTTTAGTTTGTGAGTTATTTTCCTTGTCTTTTTCTTACTTTTTTAGTCCAAAAACCACCTGAAATATATTTTGGTTCATATGAGATGATGAAAGCACGCTCTTCAATTTCTTTGATCAGGCGATACAGTTCACGTTCGCTTTTTCTAGGAGAAAGTATTTCCAGGACCAGTCGCTCGCCTTCTAGACCCATTGCAGAAGTCTGTGTTACACCGTAACCGTGTTCTCTCAGTATACCAGGCAAACTTTTATCTTCCGCGCTATTTGCTGGCAAAATCGTTGTGACCATGATGTATCCTAATGCCAGCTTGTCTTCAATCAAAATCCCAACACTGATACCTACTGCGTAACCTAACGCATAGACAAATAAATTCAGCGGATTATCTAAACGATCCAATACAAGAGATAGCCCTACGATATAGATCGTGATCTCAACCATACTGACAAGGGGAGCAATCAGCCGGTAGCCTTTCATTGTTAGCATAAAACGTAACGTGTTCAAAGTGATATAAGCAAAATTGATGAGGAAGATCATCCCTAACATTTTAGGATCAATCATTTGTAAAACTCCTTTCATTTGTATAACAACAATATCAAAAAAAATCGCAAGTGAAGAAAAATTGAAACTTTATTGGTACCAAAAAATGATAAAATGATTATAATAGAATTATAAAGATAGGTTAGGTGATTAAAATGAAAACGGTCAATCGAGTATTTTGTGCCAGTCACGTGCTCAGTCTCCTTCTCAGTATATACTTAGGTGTCTATGCGATTCAACAGCCAATTGATGTAGAGAACATTGTTTTTCAGATGTCGCTGACAGATGGTTTGATTCTAAGCGTTTTTTTCTTTTTGATACTATTTATTGGTAATATTTTCGGTAGCGTTGCCAGTTTTTTGAATTTCTCTATTTATCCTCTCCTTTCGCTAGCATTAGGAGTGGTGGGGCTTTGTTCCCTATTCTTATTTCCTGAGCCATTCAGTCCTGCATTTATATTATTTGGTATACTGAACCTGTTCCAGACGACTGTCGGATCATGGTTGCTATGGCGATCAGGAAATTTAATGAAAATAGGTGAGTAGCCATTGAATCCAATTATATTGAAACGTTCTGTCAATCAAATTCCAGTGTTAGAAGTTGTCCTGAAAGAATTAAGAGAAGAACGGATTCCCGTTGTCATCTATTATCACGGATGGCAGACAAGTAAGGAGTTAGTTTTGACACAAGGAAGGAAAATTGCACAGCAAGGTATTCGCGTGATCCTGCCAGATGCGATGAATCATGGGGAACGAAAACAGCCAGTTTCTTCTATTCCATCCTATACATTTTGGGATAGTATCTACGGGAACTTGTTTGAGTTTGACACGCTTATCAAGCATTTAGAAAAAAGAGATCTTTTACATGATCGGCTTGCAGTTGGTGGGGTTTCGATGGGCGGAATGACAACATGCGCGTTGTTAGCTAAGCATCCTCATATAGCAGCAGGTGTATGTTTGATGGGATCTCCTGCGCTTCTGGAATATGGGAAAGAAATCGCAAGACGAGCGTCAGAATACAACTATATCTTGCCAAAAGACTATTTTGATTTGATCTCGTGGGTCAAGAGTTATGATTTATCATTGCAACCGGAAAAGCTAGATGGACGCCCTCTGTTCTTTTGGCATGGACAAGCAGATGAAAAGATCCCTTATATACAAACGGAAAGATTTGTAGAGAAAAACCGGCCTGAGCCTTACGGAAAAGAAATTGTTTTTCGTTCCTCCAAAACACAGCGACACATGGTACAAATACCACTGATGGAGGAAGCTTCCGCTTTTTTAGCAAAGAATTTGATAAAAAAATAGAAATAGCTGAATTGGGAAATCACTTAAGGAGGATAGGAGATTTTCTGATTTTTCTTTTGGGCTATAATGAACCCTGTTAGGAAAATTTGGTATAATTGGTAATAAGAACGACAACATGTTAGAAAGGAAGAGAGCATGCCCACTTTAGCAGATGTTGCAAAACGTGCCAATGTTTCAAAAATGACGGTTTCTCGAGTCATCAATCATCCGGAACAGGTGACGGATGAATTGAAAGAGCTAGTTTTCTCAGCAATGGCTGAATTGGATTACCGCCCAAATATTGCTGCAAAAGCACTTGTCACGAATCGGTCACAGATCATCAAATTATTTATACTGGAAGAAATCGACACAACCGAGCCCTACTACATGAATTTGCTGATGGGGATCGCTAAACGGATCGGAAAAGCGCATTATTCTCTCCAACTAGTTACAAATGACGCATTCGATGTCGGTTCTTGTGATGGATACATCATCACAGGTGTCAGAAAAAAAGACTTCGATTGGATTGACCGCTTGGAAAAACCAGTTGTTTTGTTTGGAGAAAATTGTGAAGGATATGACTATGTAGACAGCGATAATGAATATGGTACAGCAAAAGCAACGCAATATGCCTTAGAAAGAGATTACCAAACAATTATTTATATCGGGATTGAAGTGGATGAATCGTTTGAGCTTTCAAGGGAAGCTGGTTACTTATCTGTGATGAAGGAAGCTGATCTTCCAAGTAAGATCTTGCGATTTCCAAATCATTCAACAGAAGTAGAAAGATATATGATAGAAAACTGGGTAGGTTTCACCGATAAAACTTGTTTTGTATGCAGCTCAGATCGACTGGCACTAGGAGCGGTAAGAGGAATTGTAAATGCTGGTGGGCGCTTGCCGGAAGAATTTGGTGTAATCGGCTTTGATGGCGTGTTTTTAGACCAAATCAGTTCGCCTAAATTGACAACGATCAAGCAAGATATTATCCGTATGGGGGAAGTATGCGGGGAAATGTTGCTGAAAAAAATAGAAGAGAAAGGGGCAAGTCAAGGTTATCGTCGCTTTTTCCCTGAACTAGTTATCAGAGAAACGACAAATTAAGCCTCGTTACTTTTTATATATTTATGAAATTCATCGCTATTTTCTTAAAATAATCAGCGCATTGCTACTGAAAACAAAAAATCTGTGCTATTATTGAGAAAAGTTCCATTTTTGAGAAGGATGGTTTGAATGAAAGAAATCAGACGAAAACATTTCCGTTTTCCTGCGTACGATGACGAGTTAGGCGTAAAATTAACCAGCGAGAAGAAGCGGGTATTATTTGACGGACAGGAAGATCTTTTGACTGAACAGAATCAGCACCCGTTTGAACAAATGAACGAATTCCATTTCACGAACACAAACACTGAACAGGTCCGACGCAAGCGCCGCGCAACAAATGGATTGAAGTCAGCTCCGCGCAAGGAAAATTTGGAAAAACATAAAGAAAAATTACCGGATTATACTGGACATCATCAATCAGAACTCACGTCGACTGGACGGAAAAAACTTTTTGGTGAGTCTTCTCGTCCTGTCAGGCAAAGTGAAACGAGGACAGAGTCTCGAAATACTATGAGAAATTCATCTGTGGACACAAAGGTACGGGAACGTTCTTATTTTGTTCCTAAATATGTACCTGCATCCATTATTCCAGACCCTAGAGAAAGTAAAATTTCTGAAGAGCATTTGATCGAATCAATGAAAAAAACAGATGACTCTTATCTGTTGTTTGATACAGAACCAACGCCTTATCAAGAAAAAAGAAATGATGAGCCGTCTGTACGCACGTTCAATCGAACAAAAACATTAGGGGAAACAAAGCAGTCAGAAGAAAAAAAATCGAAAAAAAACCACGGTATCTTAGAACGTTCACTGCAAGGGCTGATTGACGATCAGGGAAATTCTTTAGGAGAGAATAGCTATTTTAAATAAGACAAATACAACCTTGTATTATGTTATAGTGAAGAAGGAAACGCTGCGGCGTTTCTTTTTTTATACTCTACTCGAAAGATTATATCGTAACCTATTTTTTTCTTAGCTGATGTTTTCTGCCGTGAGCAAGAGGAGAAAGGGTGAAGAGTAAAAAACAAACTATTTTAACAGAGTGTCTGCAAAAATAGTTTGTTTTCATATTTTTATAGAAAATTTTATTGAAAAAATATACGTTGTAGTTTACATAATGATTTTTTAGTAAAGTAACTAAAATAGTAAAAATAAGAATTAGTGCTCTAACTGTTCAAGAGGATCAAGTGGTTCAAATGTTTCTGTAGTCTGTTTTGCTTCCAAATGGGGCAAAACAGGTCCCATTTCCAGATACTTCACTTTATTCAATGTATAAGATAGAATAGAACAGCTAAGCAATGTATACAGAAAATGTGTGAGATCCAAATAAAGCAAGGAGACAACTAAAATACCAAAAGTGATCAAGAAAAGACTTTTGCCAATCTTAATACGAAAATATTTTTCAATGGCTTGATAAATGATATCTGTTCCGCCTGTGCTTCCGCCAAATCGAAAGACGAGACCGCAACCAATGCCAGAAAGAATCCCTGTCATCAAACTATTGATCAGTAGACTATCTACAGCAAAATGTATATTAAGGCTTTCCCATAAATGTAAAAAGAAAACCAGCGCAAATGTTCCGACGATCGTCCGAAGAAAAGCGTGTTTTCCAAAAAGAAACAATGAGATAAGCAGTAAAGGTAAATTAAAAAGCAGCGAAGTGATAGAAGGCGCGAATCCAAAAAGATTATGCAAGAGTAAAGCAATACCAGTAACACCACCGTCTGCCAGTTTAGATGGAATATTGATGCCTGTCACAGCCAATCCATAGATCCCAGCGCCTAAAATGATTCCGCACAATTCTGTCATTAAATTTAATTTTTTCATTTCTAGCCTCTTTTCTTTTGAAAATTTTCAGCAACCTCTTCA
This sequence comes from Enterococcus sp. M-BR2, assembly GCF_056612775.1. Classification (NCBI taxonomy): domain Bacteria; kingdom Bacillati; phylum Bacillota; class Bacilli; order Lactobacillales; family Enterococcaceae; genus Enterococcus; species Enterococcus sp. M-BR2. Next base: position 1,097,779 of record NZ_CM152743.1, on the reverse strand, counting down.
TTATACTGACTTATACTCTTTCTTCAAGAGGAAAATGAAAAAAATTTATTTTTGGTTGTTTCTTCCAAATTATCAAAAAGGAGTGGAAAAATGCGAGCAGCAGACTTATTGACAATTCTTACAAAATCACCCAAAAAAACAGATTATCAAGGTGTTTTTTTGGCTCAAGACCAAAAACTGATTCCTGTGACAAGAATCCAGATAAATGAATCGTATCAATTCATCTTTGTGTTTGAACAAGGCAAAGCACCACTTGCTATGAAAGAAATCTTTCTATTTTTGATGAAGAACCGTGAAAAAGCTGTTTATTATCAGTCAAAAGAAGAACTCATTCCGCTTTATGGAGTGAAAGAGATAGAAAATAAAGTGGTGATATAAGTAAAAATAAGAAAACAAGACGTTTATGATGCCAAAACAACCGTTTTTTACATTTTTGGCAAAAAAGTGTCATGATACAGTATAATACTTGTTGAACAGGTCAATAAAGGTGTTCTCCCCCACGAGATTTCTACTTTATTGGCTGTTTCTTTTTAATTAAAAGAAAAGTTGTATATGAAAAACGATACGGTTGATTCCGAGTGATCATTTCGTATAGATGTATTGGATGTTCGTTGTGAAGAAACGAGAACCAATAAATCTATCCGATTTTGTTGCTCGGATTCTTTTTTTATCCGCATATTTAGAGGTGATATTTTTATTAATTACTGACGCCTAGTAGGGTTAAGGTAAGTCAAGTTAGTTGGGAAAATGTAAAGAAATGTTTATACTTAAAGAATAACAGAAAGGAAGGTCGCATGAATAATTTTATACAAACATTAAGTGAAAGAAAAGGCGAGTTGCTGGAAGCTGCATTTCAACATCTGTCTATTTCTCTCATTTCTTTGCTGATTGCAGCACTGATTGCTATTCCTCTAGCAATTTGGGCAGCTAATCATAAAAAAATGGCAGAAGTCTTATTGCAGATCACGGGTGTGCTTCAAACGATTCCTTCACTTGCCTTATTAGGGTTACTTATCCCATTTGTAGGGATCGGAACTGTTCCAGCATTGATTGCACTTGTTATTTACGCTTTGCTTCCGATTTTCCAAAATACGTACATTGGTCTAGCTGAGATTGACCCGTCTATTGAAGAAGCGGCGGTAGCATTTGGTATGTCCAGGATGAGACGCTTGCTGAAAGTAGAACTTCCCATCGCATTGCCTGTCATTATCTCAGGTATCCGAACTGCCTTAGTTTTGATCATCGGTACGGCTACTTTGGCGGCATTGATCGGAGCAGGTGGATTAGGAACATTTATTTTATTAGGTATCGACCGCAACACACCAGTTTTAACATTGATTGGTGCAATCAGTTCTGCCTTGCTTGCCATTATATTCAGCGGATTGATTCGCTGGTTGCAGCATAAGAAACCTCGATATTCTATCATTACTTTAGCAGCCGTGGTGTGTTTAGTTGGGGGCGTTTCTTTATATCAGTCTGCCTTGTTTAAAAATGAAACCATCACGATTGCTGGAAAATTAGGAGCGGAACCTGAAATCCTGATCCAAATGTACAAAGAATTGATTGAAGACAACACAAAAACAGAAGTTGAATTAAAACCGAATTTTGGCAAGACTAGTTTTTTGTTCAATGCCTTGGATCAAGGGCAAATCGATATCTATCCTGAATTCACAGGGACTGTCCTAGAGAGCTTGGTGAAGGTACCTGAAGCAATGAAAAGTGCTGATTTGACAAAAGAAAAAACATATGACGAAGCAGAAGAATTATTGAACAAACAATTCGATATGACATTATTGAAACCAATGGCTTATCAAAATACGTATGCCTTGGCGGTCAAGAAATCTTTTGCAGACGAGCATCAACTTAAAAAGATTTCCGATTTAGCAGCAGTTTCTAATCAGATCAAAGCGGGATTCACACTGGAATTTATTGATCGTTCCGATGGATATAAAGGAATTCAAGAAGCATATGGATTGAATTTTTCAAGTGTACAAAGCATGGAACCAAGTTTGCGTTACCAAGCAATCAATAATGGAGATGTCAATATTGTGGATGCTTATTCCACAGATAGCCAACTCAAGGAGTATGATCTAGTCACTCTAGAAGATGATCAAGGGCTATTCCCAGCTTATCAAGGCGCGCCACTGATGAAAACAGATTTCGCCAAGGACCATCCTGAAATCGTTGAAGCGCTGAATAAATTAAGCGGAAAAATAACAGAAAATCAAATGATCGATATGAACTATCAAGTCAATGTCGAAAAGAAAAAACCGGCAGAAGTAGCACGAACCTTCCTGGAAAACGAAGGATTACTAAAGGAGGGAGATCAGTGACTAAATTAATCGAATTCAAACATGTGCAAAAAAAGTACGATGGAAAATATGTCATTGATGACCTAACTCTTGCAATCAAAGAAGGAGAAATCTTTGTTTTGGTTGGGCCTTCTGGTAGTGGAAAAACAACTACTTTGAAAATGATCAATGGATTATCTAAACCATCAGCAGGAGACATCTACTTCAAAGGAAAATCGTTAAATGAATATAATCTGCAGAAAGTGCGGTGGAATATGGGGTATGTGCTGCAGCAAATCGCTTTGTTCCCGACCATGACAGTCAAGCAAAACATTGAAGTCATACCTGAAATGTTAGGTTGGGAAAAGCAGAAAAGAGCAGATCGTGTAGATGAACTTCTTCAAAAAGTTGGCTTATCTCCTGATATTTATCGAGATCGTATGCCTAGAGAGTTGTCTGGAGGAGAACAGCAACGAATCGGGATCATCCGAGCCATTGCTGCAAGCCCAGATGTGATTTTGATGGACGAGCCATTTAGCGCATTAGATCCTATTTCAAGAAATTCATTACAAGAATTAGTTTTATCTTTACATGAAGAACTAGGAACGACCATCGTTTTCGTTACGCATAATATGGAAGAAGCAATCAAGCTAGGAGATCGTATTGCGTTTATGAAAGATGGAGAAATTATCCAATGCGACACACCAGAACAGTTATTGATGAATCCTAAAAATGAATATGTACGGCATTTCTTTGATGAACCGAAACAGACGAAAGAATGGCGAGTCGAAGATTTAGTCGTCAATGGATATTTTTTAAAAGAAGTACCAAAAAACAGTCATCAACAAGTTTGCCTTGATACGCCTCTGAAAGAAGTGTATTCACTTCTTTCAGTGTACCCAAACATTGTGATAGTAGAAAAAGGAAAAAATATTGGTTCACTGACAAGTAAAGAAGTCTTTACTTTTTTAAGTCGAGAGGAGGAAGAAAATGAAAACATATGAGGCAATCGTCATCGGTTCAGGTGTGAGCGGCTTAAGTGCTGCTTATGGATTGAAAGAAGCAGGTAAAACAGTACTAGTGGTCGAAGAAGATCTATGGGGCGGGACTTGTCCTAACCGTGGATGTGATCCTAAAAAAGTCTTGTTGAGTGCAGTAGAAGCCCGTAATCGGATAAAACAATTGAATGGAAAAGGATTTAACGAGATCCCAACCGCTAATTGGGAAGAACTCCAAAAATTCAAACGCACATTCACAGATCCAGTTCCAGAAAATCGAAAAAAACAATTGGCAGAAGCTGGAATCGATCATCTTTCAGGGACCGCTCGTTTCTTAGACGACTCATCTATTGAAGTCAATGAAGAAGTTTTTCATGGAGATTACTTTGTTCTGGCAACAGGACAAAGACCCACGATCTTACCGGTGGAAGGAAAGGAATACTTGAAGACTAGTGCAGATTTTTTATCATTGCCTGTACTGCCTAAAGAAATTATTTTTATCGGCGGCGGATATATTGCTTTTGAACTGGCTACGATTGCCAATGCTGCAGGGAGTAAAGTAACCATTGTCCATCATAATCAACGACCATTAAAAGAATTTGAGGCGTCTTTGGTAGAGGAAGCCGTCCATCAAATGGAAGCATCTGGTATTCAGTTTGCTTTTGATGTTGAAACCCAAAAGATCATCTCGGAAGGAACTCGATATCGTTTAGTCGGAAAAGAGACGGAATTAGTAGCAGATATGATTTTTTGTGCGACTGGGAGACAGCCGAATACAGAATCTTTAGCACTTGAACAAGCGAATGTCGTCTTTGATAAACACGGGATTGAGGTCAATGATTATCTGCAAACGAGCAATCCAAAAATTTTTGCGTGTGGAGATATTGTTTCAAGGAAAACACCCAAATTGACACCAGTCGCCACTTTTGAAGGGAATTATGTAGCTAAGCGGATAACGGATGCAACAGGCGACCCTATCAAATATCCAATTATACCCACGATCGTCTACGCTAGTCCTAAGCTTGCTGAAGTAGGGGTTACAAAAAGTCACGCCTCTTCGTCAGATCAAGTGGTAGAGATGGATCTTACCAATTGGTTCACCTATCATCGCGTCAATGAACCAGTTGCTAAGGCTGAATTAACTTTCGACCAGCAAAATTATTTGATTGGTGCTGCAGTGATTAGCGAGCAAGCAGACGAATTGATTGATGATTTGACACTAGTCATCAATCAAAAATTGACTAAAAAAGAGTTGGATAGCTATATCATGGGGTATCCGACATTGGCAAGTGATCTCTCCTATTTATTGAAATAATCAGCATGATAACTAAAGCGCTTGTTGCTTTCTCCTTCTTGTGCTACACTTTAAAAAATGAATACCTGTTTCTGGGGATGTCGTAGACGACATGAGAGTAAGTTGTGAACTTAGACCCATTGAACCTGTCAGTTAATACTGGTGAAGGGAGAAACATAGCAGACGCTTGAAGCGGGTTACTATGTCGTGCCCATTTCAAGCGTTTTTTGTTATCCATATTAGAAGAAAGGAGGCGTCAAAATGAAGAAAAATCTTTATCCAGTAGTCAGTATGGCATTCATTTTAATTATTTGGCAGATTGTTGTCTTAGTTTGGAAAATACCCGCTTTTATTTTACCCGGACCTGCTGCTGTATTTTCTGCGTTAACAGCAGATGCACAAGTATTGCTTTCCCATTCTGTCACAACATTAAATGAAGCAGTGATTGGTTTGGCAATAGCTAGCGTTCTTTCTTTTATTACTGCTTTAGCAATGGATTATTGGAAGTTCTTAGAAATGTCTTTTTATCCATTACTAGTGATTTCTCAAATGTTGCCAATCATGGTTTTAGGGCCATTATTGACCCTATGGTTTGGTTTCGGTATGCTTCCAAAAGTGATTCTTGTTGTCTTGATAAGCTATTTTCCGATCGTAGTTTCTTTTTCGGATACATTGAGGAAAGTATCGAAGGAGCAAATCATCTTTTTGAAAACGATGGGGGCAGATACAGGGAAGATTTATCGAATATATAAAATACCAGCGGGTTTATCCGGATTCTTTTCCGGTTTAAAAGTAGCCGCTACTTATTGTGTCAGTGGAGCAGTCGTTGGAGAATGGCTAAGCGCTCAAGCAGGCTTAGGGTATTATATGATACGCGTAAAAAACAGCTACCAGATTGATAAAGTTTTTGCTGCGATCATTTGTGTCATTTTATTGAGTTTATTGCTGAATGGCGCTTGTTCATTATTGAAAAAAGGGTATTACCGTATGCTTTATACTTTTTAAGAGAAGGGGATCAAATGAAAAAATTATGGCTTTTATTACCGCTACTGTTGCTTTTATCCGCTTGTGGCACTGCAAAAGAAACAAGTAGCAAACAAGAAACGAAGGATTTGAAAAAAGTGACACTTGTTTTGGATTATGTACCAAATACTAATCATACTGGCATCTACGTAGCAAAAGAAAAAGGCTATTATAAAGAGGATGGTTTAGATGTCCAAATCGTCGAACCAGGAGATAATTCGATAAGTATTGGTCTAGTAGGTGCGGACAAAGCACAATTTGGTATAAGTTATCAAGAAGATGTCACTTATGCGCACGCAGATGGAAAGAATATACCAGTCAAAGCAATTGCTACAGTGATCAAACATAATACTTCTGGATTCGCCACCCTATCAGACAGTAACATCCATTCACCAAAAGATTTTGAAGGAAAAACATATGCAGGTTGGCAAAGTCCAAGTGAAGAAGCTGTCTTAAAAGCTGTGATGGAAAAAGACGGCGGTGACTTTTCAAAACTGACAATGGTAGGAAGCAATGGAGAAGGGCCAGAAAGCTTAGGAAAATCCTCAGATATCCAATGGTACTTTGAAGGTTGGGATATGATCAAAGCAAAAGAAGCGGGTATTGAACTAAACTATATCCCATTGAAAGAATTAGATGAACGGTTAGATTACTATACTCCGGTAATTATTACGAATGATCAACTGATCAAAAATGATCCAGGATTGGTACAGTCTTTTATGGATGCCACGAAAAAAGGCTATCAGGAAGCTATTAAAGATCCAAACGACAGTGCTAAACTGTTGCAAAAATATGCAAAAGGAAATGAATGGACGTTTTTAGAAGAATCACAAGCATTCTTGTCAAAAAATTATACGGATGATCCTGAGAATTGGGGATTGATGGAAGAAAAAGTTTGGCGCAATTATACAGCTTTTATGCAGGAAAACGGATTGATCAAGCAAGATGTACCTTCGAAAGAACTATTCACTAATCAGTTTATAAAATAGGAGTGATAGATGTGTCAATCCAAATCAGCCACTTGAATGTAGTCATTGAAAACCTGAAAATATTAGAAGACATCCATTTCACTATCTCTAAAGATACTTTTACATCGATTGTCGCGCCAAGCGGAGCCGGTAAGTCAACATTGCTGAAAACTTTAACAGGAGTCCAGCCTATGACTTCTGGAACGATCAAAGTAGACGATCAAAAAGTAACTGGTCTCCATACAGCATTTAGTTATATGCCGCAAGAAGATATGTTACTTCCTTGGCTGAGCGTCTATCAAAACGTTACGTTATATCAAAAAATCAATCATCTAGCAATCAATGAAGAACAAATAAGGGATTATCTGGATATCTTTGGGTTAAACGGCTATGAACATTTTTTGCCGGAACAATTATCTGGCGGGATGAAGCAGCGAACGGCCTTGTTACGAACAATCATGAATCCTTCTTCTTACTTGCTTCTTGATGAACCATTTGGAGCGTTAGATGCTATGACCAGAGGGCAGATGCAAGACTGGATGCTGAAACTGCCTAAAAAAGCAAAGCGAACTACTTTGCTCGTGACACATGATATTGAAGAAGCAATTTATTTATCAGACAGGATCCTTGTGCTTTCCGCCCGTCCGGCACATGTGATTGCTGAGATTCAAGTGCCTGAAAAACGACGGTCACGTGAATGGCTACTGCAGCAATCAGAGTTGAAGCAAACGATTTATCAGTTATTGGCAGGTGAATGAGATGTTAAGTGATGCTCATTGTCATTTAGATGGGAGTCAGAGTTTAGCACTCCTTCAGCAGGAACACACGATTTTGACGATCATTAATTGTGATTCGCCAGAAGAATGGGAGAAAAACAGACGGCTTGCAACAAGCAAGAATCAAGTCTTAAGTTACGGTATCCACCCTTGGAAAGCGGATAGCTATACGTTTGCACATGTTGAGCTTTTTTTGAAGAAAGCAAGGATCATCGGTGAAATAGGGTTAGACAATATCTGGACGAATGTGCCACTGTCTACACAAAAAAGGGTGTTTGAGCAACAGCTTGCTTTTGCAGCCATAAATAAGAAACCTGTTGTACTGCATACAAAAGGATGCGAAAAAGAGATCTTAAGCTATATCCAAGCTTACCCTAATCACTATTTGATTCATTGGTATTCTTCTTTGGACTATCAACAAGACTATATTGATTTAGGCTGTTATTTCAGCATTGGTCTTGATTTGAAAAAGAACCCAGCAGTCTGGCAACTAGCTAAAACAGTCCCAATCGACCACTTACTTATTGAAACGGATGGACTACATGCAGCAGAGTGGGCGTTAGGGGATAATTTTTCAGAAAAAGATTATGTCTCACTGCTTGAAGAACAGTTAAAGACAATCGCTGAAATCAAAGAGCTATCAGTTGAAGAAGTTAAGAAAAATACTTATCAAAACTTGGAACGTTTCATTAGATTAGGTAAATAAAAAAAGAGGGGTGACACAACTAGTGTCGCACCTCTTTTGGCTTTCTTTGTATAAAAGTAAACCGTTCGATTAATAAATGAATCTTAGTACCAACCGTTTGCTTCCCAGAATGCTTTCGCAGCTTCCCAAGAACCATAACGTGAAGCAACATATTGTTCTGCCACTTTTTCTTGGTTCGCAGCAGAGTAATCACCATTCAAGTAAGAAGAATCTAATTGGTAACGTCCGATGTAACGTCCGTTCGTTGCTGTGTAAGAACCGCTTGATTCTTTTTGTGCGATCCATTCTTTTGCAGCATTCGTGCTTGTTGCCGTTGTTTCTGTTGTAGCAGATTGTGTTTCAGCAACAGGGGCTGCTTGTGTTTCCGTTTGAACCGTTTCTTGTACAACAGGTTGTTCAGCTTGAACAGGTTCAGCTTGGACTGGTGCTTCTTGAACGGCTGCTTGAGGTTCAGCAGCTGCTTGTGTAGAGCCTTCTGTTGGAATCGTTAATTGTTGTCCTGAGTAGATCAGGTTAATGTCAGAAATTGAATTTGATTCTGCAATGGCATTGATCAAGGAGTTGTCACCAACGTATTTTTGAGAAATCGTTGATAGAGTATCACCTGATTGAACGGTATAAGCTTCGTCCGCATGAGCAGTCGTTCCCATGAAGAATGCAGCGCCGGCAGCCAAAGTTGTTCCAAAAAGTAAAGTTTTAAGTGATGTCATGAAAAATCTCCTTTATTCGTTAAAAAGTTTTATTTGTTGTGTTCAACGAGGAATACTTTAACACGTGAAAATATTTCATAGGTAAAAGAAGCATGACAATTTATGACAAATCCTCGTTTTTTGTAATAAACACAGTAATTTATGAAATGAAAAGGATTACGTTTAAGAAAAACTAGTTTTTTTCATTTATTTTTACCATACATCTATATTTAAGAAAGTGTTAAGGTATATTTTTCTCTATGAAAAGTTTTTTCAGATACAAAAAAAGGAAGATTAAATGAGAATTTAATAGCGTTTCTATTAAAATTACAATCGTAATTTAAAAGTGCTTGACATTGCATGTGAAATCACTTACTTTTAGTGTGTAAAAAGATTAAATGAAGGAGCTACATAATGAAAAAGAAAATTATTGTTGGTGGGATTGTGGTTGCATTTTTATGTCTAATTGGCTTTACAGGCACGCGTTACGCAAATGAAATTATTTTGTGGGGTGGAGAGACAGATATCGATACAATCAATGAGAATCTGACACAGCTTGACCATACGTTGACAGATAAAGAGCAAACGATTACAGATCTTACCGCACAACTAGCACAAAAAGAACAGACATTGCAAGATTCAAAGGCAGATGTCCAAGAATACCAAGCAAAAGTAAATGAATTAGAAAACCAAAAAAATCAATTGGCAGCAGAAAAACAAAACTTAGAAAGCCATTTAGTCAGCAAGGATGCACAACTACAAAGCAAACAAAATGAAATCAATGCGAAACTAGACGAAATCAACCAAAAAAATGATGAAATCAATTGATTGAATGCAAATTGGACTGCAAGACTACAAGAAGCACAAGCAAAACTTTCAGAATTACAAAATACTGTGAATGGTTTGAACCAAAAAATCGCAACACTGACACAAGAAAAAGAAAATTTAGAAACTCAGTTAGCAGATACGCAAAAAAAATTAGACGAAGCAACTGCTGAAAACACAAGTTTGAAACAATATATTCAAAAGTTAGAAAAAGCAAAAGGCGAAGTGGAAGATACAGCTGATAAATCTCAACAAATCGTTGAAGAACATTTGAGTAAATAATCTTTTATGATAAGTAACCCTTGATCAGCAATGCGGCGACAGCAATTTATGCTGTTGCCGCTTTTTTGTTAATAAGTGGTCCTTCATCGTTGTAAGAAAAGTTAAAAGTTATATGTTCTTTAAGAAAAATAGCTGGACAAAAAATTACAAGATAAAAAGTGTTTCCTCTTTACAAAAAGGAATGTATGTTCGTATAATGGTGATGAGGTGAAGGCAATGGAGAAAAAATATGGAACAGTAGATAAAATCCGTACGTTGCAGGTCAGCGCCAGACCACTGATTCGTTTTAGCTTAAATGAGGTCAATTGTTTGATTGCTTCCCATAGTTTGAACTTCCTAGCTGAAGTAGACGAAGGGATGAAACTAGTTGTTACAGGATATTACAATAATAGAAAGCAATTCGTTGTGAGATCTTATCATGTGTTAGGAAAACCAAAAATTGTGGTAGAATATGAGAAAAGTCTATACCCAAGAAAAAAGGTCCAATAAGATGAAAGAATGAACGAGAAAAAGAAAAGCGGCTGAGACAAAAATGTCCTAGCCGCTTGTTTTGAAAGAAAAATGCAGATGATGGGACTCGAACCCACACGAGCTAACGCTCACATGACCCTCAATCATGCTTGTCTGCCAATTCCAACACATCTGCCTGATATAAAACTACAGACCTACTAATAGAAAGTGGCATGTCTGCCGTTCCATCACGTCTGCATAAATAATAACACAATAATGATAGCGGGGTTTTACATAGTTGTCAAGCTCAAAAAGTGGGAGGTCTTATGAAGATGGAGAAATATGACGGAGAATTTTCAGGACTGGGGATGATCCTAGGCATATTGATTGGCCTTGCATTTGGCCGTTTTCTATTTGGGTTGATGCTGGGAATTATTTGTGGGATTGCAATGGATTGGGCAGCAAATCTATGGAATGACTATCATGACCAGTAAGTTCTCAGCGCTTCTCTGCGTTTTTTTCGATACTTATGTTTTTCCTAAATAAGTGGCAAATTTTTCTAGGATGGAGTATGATATTGAAATAGTAAATAACAAAAAATTTGGAAAGTTCTAACTTTTTGAAATGAGGGATTGGCTAAGTGATGAGAGAATTTGAAAAATCCAACAAATTAGAAGGTGTTAGTTACGACGTTCGCGGTCCTGTTCTAGAAGAAGCAGAGCGTATGCAAGAAGAGGGCATCAGTATTTTAAAATTGAATACAGGAAATCCCGCACCTTTTGGATTCGAGGCACCAAACGAAGTCATTCGTGATTTGATCATGAATGCTCGTGATTCGGAAGGCTACTCAGACTCCAAGGGAATTTTTTCTGCTAGAAAAGCAATTGAGCAATATTGCCAACTGAAACATTTTCCGAATGTGACGATCAATGATATCTATACCGGAAACGGAGTCAGCGAACTGATCACGATGTGTATGCAAGGGTTGCTAGATAATGGAGATGAAGTACTGGTTCCAATGCCAGACTATCCGTTGTGGACTGCCTCGATTGCTTTAGCTGGAGGTACACCTGTTCATTATATTTGCGATGAAGAGGCAGAATGGTATCCTGATATTGATGATATCAAATCAAAAATAACGAGTCGGACAAAAGCGATCGTCATCATCAATCCTAATAATCCTACTGGGGCACTTTATTCAAAAGAATTATTAGAAGAAATAGTTGAAGTAGCCCGGCAAAACAACCTGATTATTTATTCTGATGAAATCTATGACCGCTTAGTGATGGATGGCCTAGAACATATTCCGATTGCTACATTAGCGCCTGATTTGTTCGTTGTTACGCTGAATGGTCTATCTAAGTCTCATCGTGTGGCAGGCTTTCGAGTCGGCTGGATGGTCCTAAGCGGAGATAAATCACACGTCAAAGGCTATATAGAAGGGCTGAATATGTTGTCTTCCATGCGTTTGTGTTCTAACGTCTTGTCTCAGCAAATCATCCAAACGGCGCTGGGCGGTTATCAAAGTGTTGATGAGCTGCTCCTGCCAGGCGGAAGGATCTATGAGCAAAGAGAATATATCTATAATGCAATCAATGATATTCCTGGTCTTTCAGCTGTAAAACCAAAAGCTGCTTTTTATATATTCCCTAAAATCGATACAAAACGATTCAATATTTTGGATGATGAAAAATTCGTCTTGGACTTTTTACATGAACATCATATTCTGCTCGTGCACGGTGGCGGATTCAATTGGAACCAACCAGATCATTTTCGGATCGTCTATCTTCCTAAAATGGATGATTTGAAACAAACCGCTAAGAAAATGAGAGAATTTTTAGCGACATATCGACAAAAGTGACTTTAAAAAAAGCAAATTTTCCAGAAAGAGAGCCACAGACAAATATACTGAGGCTCTCTTTCTAATGGAGATCTCTTAAATAACTAAAGTCATATTATTTAGTTGCAAGTCTTTTCTTGAAGTTTGCGACTTCCTAAAGTAAAATACGGATAGAATGCGAATACGCATATTTTGGGGAGGATACTTATGGAAACGTTAATCGAGTCCTTTGGCACGATCATTAAAGAGATTCGAAAAGAACAAAAAATGACGCAAAAGATGCTTTCGCAAGATATTTGTTCACAAAGTGTACTAAGCCGGATCGAAAATAATGAGGAACTGCCAAATGTATTGGTGATGATGCAGATTTGTCAACGGCTAGGAGTAACGATTGATCATGTGATGAATCTCTCTCGAAAAACTACTCGGACAAACGATAAATTATTTGAACTGTTGGATAGTTGTTTCCAAAAACGTGATTATCGCAAGTTAGAACAAGTACTAAAATCTTCTGATATTTCTGAGAATCTGTATCAAGCAACTGACTTTCAACGATATTATTATTATCTCGGTGTTTGTGAATTCACGTTGCGTCAAAATATTTCTCAGTCTCTTTATTATTTAAAAGAAGCATTAAGCTACTCTAGCCAAAAAGAAAGAATCCATGTTTCTGACACAGAAATACAACTGATTAGTTGTATCGGAAAAATATATGGTGTGGCAGGAAAAACTGCTGAAGCCCGCTACTATTTGAGTCGAAGCATCCAACTGCTGCATCAATCAGCTGATGAACGATCAAAAAGTGAATTTTCGCAAATTTTTTATAATTATGGAAATTTCTTATTCCATCAAAATGAAATTGACGAAGCACTAGAGCAGGTGAACCAAGGGATCTATTGGGCTCAAGAGAAAAATAGTTACTATTATCTCAATGATTTATTTGTGCTTAAGAGCTTGATATATAAGCGTAAAGAAGAACCAGAAAGAGCAGCATTTTATGAAGGATTGGCACAAGCTGTGAAACAAATTTCAAAAAATCTATAAATGGTGTAGACCATTCTTGACTTCTTCTCTAAATAAGAGTACTTTAGAGGTAGAAAAACAAAGGGAGAGAATAGAATGAGAACTTTTATCTATGCTGACAAATTCTTTTTAGCGTCAGGCGTCAAAAATGCAGGCTATCTTGAAATTACCGATGGGCTTTTTGGTGAATACACCAAAGAACTACCTGAGGGAGAAGTCAATATCATTGACCAAAGCGGCAAATGGATTGCTCCTGGTTTGGTAGATACACATATTCACGGCTATATGAATCATGATGTAATGGACAACGATGCAGAAGGTATCAAAGTGATGTCTGAAGGTCTATTATCTTGTGGAGTGACTTCATTTTTACCAACAACATTGACGTCAAGCAAAGAACGTTTAAAAGATGTAGCTGAGACAATCGGCAAAATGTATCAGGAAGCACCAGGAGCTAAAATCAAAGGAATCTATTTTGAAGGTCCTTTCTTCACAGAAGAACACAAAGGGGCACAAAACCCAAGTTATTTCGGTGATCCTGATTTGGATACTTTCCATGAATGGCAAGAAGCTTCAGGCGGTTTGATCAAAAAAATTGCTTTAGCACCGGAACGTCAAGGTGTAGAAGAGTTTGTCAAACAAGTGACTGAAGAAGGAGTAGTTGTTTCTCTAGGGCACAGTAACGCTACGCTAGAAGAAGCGCAAAAAGCTGTTGAAGCAGGTGCCAGCGTGTTTGTCCATGCTTTCAATGGGATGCGCGGATTGAATCATCGCGAACCAGGTATGGTAGGTGCGTTATTATCTTTAGAACATGTCTTTTCTGAATTGATTTGTGACGGACATCATGTACATCCAAATGCGGCAGGAATTCTAATGGAAAAAGCAGGACATGAGCATGTTGCTTTAATTACAGACTGTATGATGGCCGGTGGGATGCCTGATGGAAATTACAATTTAGGTGAATTTCCGGTAGTAGTAAAAGAAGGAACGGCACGTTTGGAATCTGGCAACTTAGCTGGAAGTATCTTGAAATTGAAAGAAGCAATTAAGAATGTCGTGGATTGGGGACTTGCAACACCAGAGCAAGCAGTCATGATGGCTAGTCTGATTCCAGCAATCAGCTGTAAAATCGATGACACATGTGGAAAAATCGCTCAAGGACGCGACGCAGACTTTATCGTATTGAACCCTGATATGACATTGGAAGCAACTTATCTAGATGGTGTGGAACGCTTCCACGCATAATATAATCCAAGATAACCTTAAAACGAAACTTCTCAAGTTTGGTTTTAAGGTTTTTTTGTGTTCTAATGAATATCACTTTACATAAGTTTCAAAAGTTTCTTTAATTCCTTATTGTTCAATAGTTAACAATATAAAGATAAAATAAAAAATGTTAATACGTATTAGCTAAATAAAAGCATTTTTTATTGTGAAAAAATGAACAAAAATAGGAGGGGAAAGATGAACTTATTTGATATTTTCCGATCGACTTTGACGGATATGTCGATTGTTAGTGCAATTACTTCAACAGTTTTTATTATATTATTAGGGTTTATTTGTAGAAAAAAGGAAATTTTTTCTGGATCTGTTGGAAAAATCCTATCGAAAGTTGTCTTAACAGTGGCTCTACCAGCACTTGCATTTCGAGCTTTCATGCAAGATATCAATACAGAACTCTTGATGCAAGGAATTAATGTGTTGATTTGGGGGTTAGTTATTTATATTATTCTTATTCTAGTTTCAAGACCTTTTTTCTTAAGTTATAAAGGGGATAAGCAATCAACGTTGCGTGTCCTGACAATCTTTGGTTCTACGACCTTTTTCGGGACACCAATCGTCAGTGCGATTTATGGACCGGTCGGCGTGATGTATTCCTCAATTTTCAACATTGGTTATCGGATCTTTTTGTATTCTTATGGATACATAAAAATGAGTGGCTTGAAGATGGAAGCCAAAAATATCAAAGCGATGTTCGTTAATCCAATCATCATCGCTACTTTTGCCGGCCTTTTCATTTGGCTTTTCCAAGGATATCTTCCACAAGTGTCAATCACAGGTGCAGAAGGAGAGATAAGCCAAGTAGCGTTTTTGCGAATTGACCAGACAGCACCTTGGCTATTTCAGCCAATGGATTATTTAGCTGGTTTAAGTTCGCCATTGGCATGGCTAGCAATCGGCGCAACATTAGGTGAAGTAAGTTTCAAAAAAGCTGCTTCTGAAAAAACATCATGGTATTACAGTTTAGTCAAAGTGGTATTTGTACCTGCGTTGAATATCGTGATTTTAGCAGTTTTGACGGCAACAAATATTCTACCGGTCAATTTTGAAGCACTGGCAACGATTGTTATTATGATGGCTACACCAGCCGCAACTGTGGCAGCAGCCTATGCTATCAGTTTTGATAGGGAGGCACTTTTAGCCTCTAATGCATCCTTACGGTCAACTATTTTTGCTGTAGTACTGACACCTGTATGGATCGTTGTATTGCAAATGATTCACGGCATAGGTTTGTTTTAATAGGAAATGGAGGAGGAAAGTATGAGAATCGCATGTTATGGTGTTCGTCCGAATGAGATCGATTTTTTTGAGCAATTGAATGTTTACCATTATGAACTGAGTCTTTATGAAGAACTACTGACGCATGACAATATTGAATCAGCTAAGGCCCATGACGCTGTACTGCTGAGAGGAAATTGTATAGCAGATGAGATCAATCTTGCAAAAATGCAGAAATATGGGATTCGCTATGTTTTTACCCGAACTGTGGGAGTCAATCATATCAATCTACAAGCGGCAGCTGATTTTGGTATGACAGTAGCCCGTGTACCATCATATTCGCCAAATGCTATAGCAGAATTATCTTTGACTTTTGCCATGATGCTTTTGAGAAATACAGCGTATACGACGATCCGAACATCTTTCAAAGATTTTCGAGTAGATGAACAAATGTTTAGCCGTGAAATCAGAAATTGCACAGTAGGTATCATAGGAACAGGCAGAATAGGATTGACGGAAGCGGTTTTGTTTAAGGGGCTAGGAGCCAAAGTAATCGGTTATGATATCCATCAGACAGAAGCTGCTAAAAAAGTATTGACGTTTCACTCACTCGAAGAATTGTTAGCAAAAAGCGATATCGTCAGTATCCATGTACCTCACATCCCAGGTAAAACGATCAAATGATCAATGAAGGATTTTTGGCTCAAATGAAAAGAGGCAGTATCTTGATCAATACAGCTCGTGGAGAGCTTCAAGATAATGAAGCTATTTTAAGAGCTTTGAAAAGCAATCATTTAGCTGGTTTTGCAACCGATGTTTTTGCAAATGAAACAGATGTCTTTTTCCGATCCTTCAAGCCATGGGAGACGATTCCAGATCCTGCTATCCAGCAACTAGTAGAATTATACCCTAGAGTTCTTATAACCCCTCATGTAGGTTCAAATACAGATGAGGCATTGTCAAATATGATTTCGACAAGCTTCGAGAACTTCCACGAAATAATAGAAACTGGAAAAACGAAAAATGAGGTATCTCTTCCTAAAGCGCGTCAATTAAAGTAAGGAAACATGGGCACTCATCACTAATACTAATATGTTTAAAAATAGAGGTTGTGAAAAAGCTGCTCTGCATCAAGCAGTAAGAACAATCAGATAAAAATAGCACTCTATATTTTTCATCTGATTGGGATTAGTGCCGTAGATGCAAGCTTTTGAACACCGTTTATTCGGAAAAAAGGCTGTGACAAGACTTTTGTCACAGCCTTTATTTAGTATTAGATAACTCGATGACTCAACAATAATCCGTGAGTTTTTTCCGCCCCTTCTTTGTCAATTCATAACAGGTTAGTGGTCGGCCAATCTCCAAATATCTGATTCTTTCATTCAGTATATCTTGTTCCACCAAAAAATTTAAATATTTCTTGACGGAGATACGTGAAAGTGCACTTTTTTGAGCCAGTTCTTTTGTTGAAAAAATAGTCTCTGCTTTTAGGATAGATGCACAGATTTTTTTTAAAGTCAGTTTTGACAGACCTTTAGGCAAATCAATGAATGAAGGTGCTTCGTGAATGGGAGTAGTATGGTTGAATACTTGATCGATCAATTTCTGATCTGCTTTTTCAGTCGTTTGGATCGTCTGAGAGAAAGCAAGGTATTTTTCAATCGCCAACTGGAAACGTTGCAAAGTGAAGGGTTTGATCAAATAATCTAAGGCACCATATCGAATCACATTTTTTATGGTTTCGATATCATCTGCAGCGGTTATCAAGATCACTGGGATATCATTTCCTTGCTGTCTCAGCCAAGATAAAAAATGGATACCACTTTCGCCAGGCATATATACATCAAGCAACAGCAGATCTGCGTTTTTTTGTCTGAAATATTTTTTTCCTTCTTCTACATTTCTGAAACTTTCGATTACGTTCATATTAGGTATACTTTCCACAAACGTACGATTCAATTCTGCAACCATTGGATCATCTTCAATTATTAAGACATTTGTCATCATTTTGATCTTCCTTTTTTGGTAATTCTAGATAGACGATTGTACCGCCATTTGCTTGTTTGGAAAATTCTAAGATCCCACCGTGACGTTTGACAATTGAATGGATGATATTCAACCCATATCCACGATTGATTCCTTTCGTCGAAAAACCTAGCGTAAATATTTTTTCTGAGATTTCTTCTGATATTCCGACACCGTCATCGCAGACGGTCACGATGAATACTTCCGCTTCTGTGTCATAGTTTAAATGGAGCCGAACCTGTCCGTTTCTTTCAGGCATTTGAAGTACGGCTTCTTTAGCATTATCAAGTAAGTTCCCTAACACTTGCAAAAGTGAATGGATGGAGTCGTCCATCTCCATTTTAGGGATAAAAGAATCGCTTTCTAACAACATTTCAACAGATTGTTCTTTGGCTTCATTTATTTTGCCTAATAAAAAACCGGCAATCGCAGGGACTTTGATCAGATTTGAGACTTGACCGATCTCTTTTTTATAATTTTGATTTAGCTGTTGGATAAAATGGGTGACTTCTTCATACTTCTTCAAGTCAATCAAGCCAGAAATGACGTGAAGTTTATTCATAAATTCATGAGTTTGGGCTCTCATAGAGTTTATATATTGTTTCGTCCCTCCGAGCTCCTCCATTAATTTCATTACTTCTGATCGATTTCGTAAAGTTGCGACTGCTCCTAAAAAACGGTCATTGCTAAAAAGAGGTGTAACGCTAGAAATAGTTTCTATCCCATTTAAATACATGGATTGAGTCCGAACAGTCGTTTGATGATCGATTGTCTCTTTAAACAATACGTCATATAGATTATCGCTGATTTTTTTTCCTACTTCGAAATCCGACAGCCGTTTTGTTTGATAGAAAATATTTTTTGCAGGTGTATTGATCAAGAGGATAGTTTTATCAGAAGAGATGGCCAGTATTCCTTCATCTACTTCATTTTCGATAATCGTTTTTTCGCTTAACTGTTCCGCTATTTCTTGCGGTTCAAGTCCAAGCAGTACTTTTTTCATTTTTTGGGCAAGAAAAACGGCGCCTATGATGCCTACGATAAGCCCGATGATCAATGAAAAAACAATCATTTTTTGTCCATCTTTGACCTGATTGTCGATCGTGTTGTTCGTCAAGCCAACACAAACTGCACCAATAATCTCTTGATCATAATAAATAGGGACGAAATAACGGAAGCCGAACCCTAACATTCCTTCTTTTTCAGAGAAAAATTCTTGTCCTCCAATCACTTTTTTCACATCTTCATGACTTGAGAAAGGAAGACCGATGTAACTTGGGTCTGCATGAGAATATCGAATGCCTTCAGGGTCCATGACAACAATAAAATCTAAATTCGATGCTACCATGATTTCATTTGTGATTCCTTGAATCACATGTGTCGGATCACCAGTCTGAAGCTTTTTTTGGATGAGTTTATCGCTGGCAACGATTTTAGCGATACTAGAGATTCTATCTGACACACTCGATCGGTTCATCGAAAGAATAAAATTCCTAATCAATATGGCAGAAACAATCAAAGAAACGAATGTGGAGAAACAAACGACAAGAATGATCGTATTTTGGAGCTTTAATGGTTTTTTCTTAAGGAAAGGAAACATAGGCTACCTCGAAAGAATTTATTGTGAAAATTTTAACATGAAAAACAAAAATTAACAAATTGGCATTGATAAATAGATGCTTTCTATGAATAAATACCTTTGAATTGGTGAAAGAAGCTATACAGAATTTTCAAACATTGGTATGATAGACGTAGAAATGGAAGGAGGCGTGTATATGATAGGGGGAATCGCACTTGAGACGATTTATTGGTATACATTGCTGATTTGTGCGGGGTTGGCAGTTCTTTTGATTATTTTTGGAGATGTCTTCGATTTTGATGGCCCACTTGATCCAATGCTTATTATACCCTGGCTAACTTTTACAAGTTTGTTTGGTTTTCTTGGTGAGCGTCTAACGGATCAATCCTCTTTATTTTTATTTATTGCCAGTGGAGCCATATCGACAGTTTTGGTATTTTTGCTTAATTTCTATCTATTGATGCCGATGAAACATGCCGAATCAACGATGTCGTCTTCTGAAAAGACTTTGGAAGGGCAAGTAGCTGTTGTGATCACACCAATCCCTGTACGGGGCATGGGAGAAATCCAATTAAAAAGTGTTACCGGTTCCATCAGTCGTCCTGCTTGTTTCTACAGCCCCCAAGAACAGATAGCGGAGCGGGGAACGAAAGTATTGATCATTGAGATCAAGGAAAGAATCTGTTATGTCATGCCTTATGAAAGCATGATAAAAGCTTAAAGGAGCGTATGTTAAATGGGAATACCAATTGTTTTTATCGCGATCGCAATCGCAGCGTTGATTTTGCTGATGCTACTGATCGTCTTTGTAGCGAAGTACCAAACAGCAAAACCAGATGAAGCGTTGATCATCAGTGGAAGTTATTTAGGAAGCAAAAATGTACACAAAGATGAAAGTAACAACAAAATCAAAATCGTGCGAGGAGGCGGAGCGTTCGTCTTGCCGGTTTTCCAACGTTCGAATCGAATCAGTCTATTATCCAGCAAATTGGACGTTTCTACTCCAGAAGTGTATACAGAACAAGGTGTACCGGTGATGTGTGACGGTACTTCGATCATCAAAATTGGTTCTTCTGTAGAAGAGATTGCTACAGCAGCAGAACAGTTTTTAGGTAAGACTAGAGAAGAATTGGAGAATGAAGCAAGAGAAGTATTGGAAGGTCACTTACGCTCGATTCTAGGTTCTATGACTGTAGAAGAAATCTACCAAAATCGTGATAAGTTCAGTCAAAGCGTACAAGAAGTTGCTTCTGTAGACCTTGCAAAAATGGGATTGATCATTGTTTCTTTCACTATCAAAGAGGTCAGAGACAAAAATGGTTATCTCGACTCTTTAGGGAAACCAAGAATCGCCCAAGTCAAAAGAGATGCAGATATAGCAGAAGCAGAAGCTTTAAAAGAAACGCGTATCAAAAAAGCTCAAGCAGAAAAAGAATCACAAGCAGCTGAATTACAACGACAAACAGAAATTGCAGAATCATTGAAAGAAAAAGAATTGAAACTAGCAACCTACAAACAAGAACAAGATGTTGCTAAAGCGAAAGCAGACCAAGCCTACAACTTGGAAAGTGCCAGAGCACAACAACAAGTAATCGAGCAAGAAATGCAGATCAAAATCATAGAACGTCAAAAACAAATCGAATTGGAAGAAAAAGAAATTACACGTCGAGAAAAGCAATATGATTCGGAAGTGAAGAAAAAAGCAGATGCCGATCGTTACGCTAAAGAACAAGAAGCACAAGCTCAAAAAGTCAAAGAAGTGACCGAAGCCGAAGCCGAACGTTTCCGTGTGGAAGCACTAGCAGAAGCAGAAGCCAATAAGACAAGGTTAGCTGGACAGGCAGAAGCAGAAGCAGCATTAGCAAAAGGAAAAGCAGAAGCCGAAGCAAAACAAAAAATTGCCAATGCCTTCAAGGAATATGGCGAAGCAGCTGTCTTGAGTATGGTTATCGATATGCTACCGCAATTGATGCGCGAAGCAGCACAGCCGCTAGGAAATATCGAAAAAATCTCTGTTGTCGATACAGGAAACAGCTCAGGAGAAACCAGTGGAGCGAACCGAGTGACAAATTATGCCACAAACTTGCTTTCTACTACTCAAGAAACATTAAAAGCGACAACAGGACTTGACTTGAAGGAAATCGTAGAGAATTTGTCGACACGTGGGACTACTAGCCAAGTAAATATGTATGAAGCGCCAAAAGAGGCAGAACAACACGCGATGAAGGAAGAATAAAGTAGTACACTTCACCGATCAATAAAAAATGGAGGAAGACTTTTCAAGTTCTTCTCTCCATTTTTTATGTTATTTCAAAAGAAAATTAGTCCTCGCTATTTTTCTTTTGTTTTTGGATCTTAGCTTCTATCTCTTGTAAACTTGTTCGCAGCAATCGTTCTTTCTTTTGGAGTTCGACCAAATCTTCTGATAGTTCTTCCTTCTTTTCTGTTTCAGGCGGACGAAGAAAGAAATTGATACCAATCGCAATGAATGTTCCTATAAAAGTATCTAGTACTCGTTGGATCGCGTACAAAGCAGATTCACCTTGAGGGATACTCAATGCAATCAGCAATAACGTAGCGATTGCGGAAATGATGGCAGAATTATTGTTGATGCCATCTGACACGACAATTACAATAATTACTAGAATAGGAAGCAGGATCAATTCTACCAAAAAATCATTGTGAAAATAGCTTTTGACAAAAAAATAAATGATAGCTAGTGTACCACCTAATGTGTTGCCAATGATCCTAGATTTTCCAAAAGAAACGGTTGTAGTCAAGTCCTGACGCAAAGAAAAAACAGCAGATAATGCAGCAATCATTGGGATTCCTCGTTGAGTCAAATGAAAAAACAAGATACATAAAAAAACAGCTAAGGCACTTTTGATCGTACGCATACCTAGTCGAAAACGGCCAAATTGCATAGAGATTCTCCTTTTTGGTCTTTTTACTATCATACCTAAACTTTTGTCTGATAGCTAGTTTTTCATTATTCAAGTATAATTAAAATAAAAAAAGGGGGAAGTAAATGCGTATAGGAATGCGAACAGTCAAAACAGTGATCAGTGTCTTCTTTTCGATGGTCACAGCGGGTAGCTTATCGCTGTTGTATTGGCCAGCAGCAGGAATCATTGCATTATTGAGTGTGGGAAATACAAAACGCTCTACATTGCGTACAGGGATGAATCGAATCGCAGCCTTTATACTAGCTACAGCAACAGCGCTGTTCAGTTTTTTTGCTGTTGGGTATACTATTTTTGGCTTCAGTCTTTTTTTATTCCTGTTCATCCCGCTTGCCTCTCGCTTCAAATTAACTGAAGGAATCGTCGTAAATTCGGTTTTGGTCACTCATTATTTAGTGGAGGAAAACATGTCTTGGCAGCTGATCGGCAATGAAGCGGGTTTAATGGCGATTGGATTAGTATTTGCTTTGCTTGCGAATGTCTATATGCCAGATCGTACGAAACAGCTGAAGGAAAACCAAATACAGATCGAAAAAGAATTTCGGAATATCTTGAGACAAATGGCAGAATTTCTTTTATCGGAAAATAAAGGAGATGTGCAGATCAAATGCGAACATTTGCTGACATTCATTCGCGAAAGCCAAGAAGATGCCAGAGAACATCAAGAAAACTACTGGCTCAGACAGCCGCTATACTATGAAACTTATTTCTCTATGAGACGAGCACAGGTCAATGTGATTAAAGACATGTTGGAAAATCTAGAGCGGATCCAACAACCCGCTTATTATGGAAAACATATCTACGGTTTATTGATTTATACGGCAGAAACATTTTCAGAGTCAAATGATGGCAGACAAATCTTAGCACGTATTGAAGAAGTTTATGTATTGTATCGGCAAATGCCTCTGCCGACTAGCCGCCCTGAATTCGAGGACCGAGCAGAATTGTTCCAGTTTTTGCAGTCTTTTAAAAGTTTTATTGAAATCAAGGCAGAATTCTCCCAACAAAAAATCAAAAAATAGAGGTTTTGAATTCAGCTAATACTTAGGTCAAAGCGCTGATTTCACAACCTCTTCCTTAAACGGTGTTCTCCTGCCAACTCCTCGGTCACAAGTCACAATATTCAACAAACATGAGAAGCTGTTTTTTGAAATTGCTCCTTGTGACTCGGAGCTGAACGGCAGGCTCACAACCTCTTGGTAAACAAGCTTGCATCTACTGGAATAAGTCCAGCCAAACGAAAAATAGGAGGAGTTATTTTTGTTTGGCTGTTCTTATTACTTGATGCAGACCAGCTTTTTCACGACCTTTTAAAATTACATATTTTGCCATAAAACTTGCATTTGATCCAAGATGTCGATGACATCTTTTGTCAAGAAGAGAGAACGATTTGGCAAGTCACCTTCGATCATGTGTACCATATTGTTTATTTCGTAATTCATGGCTTCAGAAGTACTTCCGCTTTCGATGAATTCCTTCGTACCGTCTGTAAATAGGATCTCCGCACGATCCGCACGAGGATAATCAGCAATCGTCACATAGCCGTTTTCAAAGGCAACGATCCCGACTTTTGGCATTTTTGCCTGAAAAGTCAAGCTGACAGCAGCAAGTTCATTTTCTTTGTTGCGCAAAATAGTGACTGATTGCTCGTCTACGCCTGTTTCAAAAGGGACCATTGTAGAGGCAACTACTTCAGGCTGAGAACTCAAAAAGAAACGAGCAAAAGATACCGCATACGTACCGATATCCAATAGAGCTCCACCAGCTAATTCAGGATTGAAGAATCGGTTTTCTGGATCTGGTTCCTTATAACTGCCGAAAGGTGCTTGGATCATTTTTAAAGCCCCTAGTTTTCCTGTATCCATTATTGAACGTAATTGCTGATAAAGCGGCATGTTGAAGATAGTCATGGCTTCTGCTAAAATCAGATTCTTTTCTTCTGCTAAACGCATAGCGTCAGCTAGTTCTTTTTTGTTCATCGTGATAGCTTTTTCGCATAAGACGTGTTTGCCTGCTTCCAATGCTGCCAAGATATGGTCGATATGCTGTTTATTTGGTACAGCAATGTATATGATGTCGATTTCAGCATCGTCTAACATTTCTTGATAGCTTCCGTAAGCTTTTGGAATATTGTAACGGTGTGCGAATTTTTCCGCTTTTTCTGAAGTTCTGGAAGCAACCGCTGTTAGTTCACTTGTCTCTTGATTGAAGCTTTCGGCAAACTCATGTGCGATGGTACCGAGACCCACGATTCCCCATTGATATTTTTTCATCTGAAAATGCTCCTT
Source organism: Enterococcus sp. M-BR2 (assembly GCF_056612775.1). NCBI lineage: Bacteria > Bacillati > Bacillota > Bacilli > Lactobacillales > Enterococcaceae > Enterococcus > Enterococcus sp. M-BR2. The sequence continues at coordinate 1,073,260 of NZ_CM152743.1, read as the reverse complement.
CATAGTTAGATTGAGATTCTTTTCTGTCTATTATTATAACAAAAATCACGAAGAATGAAGGAGAGAGGACTTGAAACATTAAAAAAAATGAAAGCAGCGATTTAACAGGTGCTTTTTGACTAAAACTTAAGTAGAATAGTTAAAAGGAGGGGATAAACGTGCATCAAGTATATATTGATCTTATTATGAGTGTATTATTGGAACAGTTTGAAACTGAAAAAAATTTTTTAGATGAATACTTGCTGATCAGCCCAGAACAATGGCAAAAATGGAAAGATGGCGAGAAAAATTTGCCTTCTGAAGCGATGCAGAAAGTAAAAAATCTTTTCACTGATTATGAATGGATGCTTACGCAAAAGATTTTGCGTCAAACGATTATTTTTCCCGAGAAACGAAATATTGCTGTTGCAGAGTATAAACAAATTAAAACACGTATCGCGCAAAAATGGCTAAGCAGCAAAGCAGCAAAAGTCGATCTGATCCCTTTGAAAAACAATCAGCAGGCTGGTAGATACCTTGACTTGAAAGTAAGTATTCAATATGATGAATGGGGCTATGATGATATTTTGAATTTTCGTTTGCCAGCAGATGTTCAAAAACAGATTGAAGGAGAAAAAATCGAACTTCTTGATTGGGTGAATGAAAATCTGGAAGAAACTTACGTTCATGATACGAACGGGGAACGTGAAGAACAACGAAAGGATTTTTCAAGTGAATAAATTTTTAGGATTTGGAGCAGTTGTGATTATGATCGCAGCAATGGGCTATGTTATTTTTAGCGATGATGACGCGCATGTTCAAGCCGGCAATCAAACGGTAGAACGAACAAGCACCAAAACAACTGCTAGTAAAGAAAAGAACAGTCAAACAACAAGCAGCAAGGCAAAGGACAAAGAAACACAAGATCGTACATCCAAACAATTGCCAGATGTTAAAACAGACGATTGGCAACTAGTTTTGGTTGGTCCAGATCACAAATTAGAAAAAGAAATCGATGAGTCTACTCAATTGGCATCATTGAGTAATGGATATTTGATCGACAAACGCATTGCTCCGGAATATGAAGCATTTGCTAAGGCTGCCGAAGCAGCTGGGTTTCCGTTAGTTATGGTCTCAGCTTACCGGTCTGTATCATCCCAACAACAAGTTTTCGAACAAAATGTCCAAGATGTGATGAGTCGTCAAGGTGTATCAGAAGAGGAGGCGACAAAAATCACTAAAGAAACGATTACGGAGCCAGGATACAGCGAACACCACACAGGTCTGGCAGTCGATGTCGTCGATCAAAACTGGTACAACAGTTATCCTTCTACTGTATTGGATGCAAGTTACGGAGATCAGCCTGGAGCTAAATGGATCGCAGATAATGCTGCCCAGTATGGATTTATCGTTCGTTATCCAAAAGGACGCGAAGATATAACTAAAATCACATATGAACCTTGGCACTTACGTTATGTCGGTAAAGAAAATGCTGAGTATATCACCAAACACCAATTGACGCTAGAAGAATATCTGAATGAATTAAATGAAAAGTAGGAATTGATCATGGCGAAAAAAAAGTGGAAAAAGCAAAAGCGCAAGAACATCCGTTGGCCAGCAGTGGTTGCCGGTGTAGTAGTGATACTCCTAGCCTTTGTTTTTTCCTTGAAGAATCTGTCTTCTCCTTTTACTGATAATCAGCAAGAAAATGAAGCGCAATCCCATCAGCAATTTATTGAACGGCTTGTTCCACATGCCCAAGAACTACAAGATGGTTATGGAGTGCTTCCTAGTATCATTTTAGGACAAGCTATATTAGAATCGAATTGGGGAAAAAGTACCTTGGCTAGCAAATACAATAATCTTTTCGGGATCAAGGCTTATGGGGATCAGAAGAAAGTAAGCCTGGAAACAAAGGAATTTGTTAATGAAGAATGGATAACTATCCAAGGAGACTTCAAAGTGTATGATTCATGGGAACAGTCCATGGATGACCATACACAACTGTTCGTCCAAGGAGTAGATTGGAATCCTGCACTGTATGAAAAAGTGATTACGGCCACCAATTATCAGGAAGCCGCACAAGCATTGCAAGAGGCAGGTTATGCGACAGACCCCGGTTATGCGCAAAAAATCATCCAGGTCATCGAGACGTACCAGTTGAATCAGTATGACCGGAGATAGCAAAGGAGAAGTGGCTGATGGCAGAACAATTTACGCCGGAAATCATGACGGAATTGAGAAAAGATATCGTAAGAGTACCGGAAATCATTTTAGAAGCAAGCGGGATCAAGATATTTGGAAAATTGATTCGTTCGATCATCTTTACTACGGATATCGCAATCATACGAAATACAAATGCAAATGCAGTAATTGCTGTGTATCCTTTTACACCACATCCAGCAATTACTAAAAGTATCATTGAGGCAGCTGATATTCCAGTTTTTTCCGGTGTAGGAGGCGGATTGACACAAGGTGCTCGTTCTTCTTACATGAGCATGTTTGCAGAAGCGCAAGGTTCTTTAGGGGTTGTTTTGAATGGTCCTACGCCTTTAGAGACAGTGAAAGAAGTTTGTCGAGTAGTTGATATCCCAGTTATCAGTACGGTAACATCGAAATATACGGAAATTGATGAAAAGTTAGCAGCTGGTATTTCGATTATCAATATCAGTGCGGGAAAAGAAACTGTAGAAGCAGTACGTCATTTTCGTAAAAAGTATCCTGAACTTCCTATCATTGCGACAGGCGGTCCAACGGAAGAAAGTATTGCTGAGACCATTCAAGCAGGAGCAAATGCCATCACGTATACGCCGCCAAGTAGCGGAGAGCTTTTTAGTCGTAAAATGGAAAAATATCGGGAAACTGAGAAAAGAATCATGAATAACAGGTGAGAATCAAAAGACGAGGAAGAGCAGATAGTGGCTCTTCCTCGTCTTTTGTACTCCAGTACTATTTGTTCAGAATTCAAAAAAAGAGAAATTTTTTTGTTTTTTTATCTGTAATGTACATAAGAATAGTTAAAATCTTTTGTTATTATTAGCATTCTAACAAAAAAATGTCTTGATTTATTGAAGCGCTTTCTATAGAATGAAAAACGAATAAAAACTAAAAAAGGCACCCGGCAATTTAGTAGCAGCTAAATCACCGGGGCTTGAAAAGTCAGCGGGAACTGACCAATCAAGTTGCCATAGTCAATGCTTGTGCATCAACGTGTATATTGTACCTAATTTCATACAGAATTACTAGTTATTTTTTCTGATTTTTTAGGGAATAATATACGCAGAGTGGCACGCTTATTTAGCTATGTCAAGGATATTGGACGGTTGTCTGATATCCTTTTTCTTTGCGCAATTATCCTCCCATCATTGAAGCAAGAAGCATTTGTAGCAATGGAAAAAAATCAGCACTATCTAATTTTCCTTGAAAGTATTGAGTTGTTCATCCTAGGCAGAACAAAAAGGCAAGCCTTGGTTTTTATTCGCCTTTAAAAAAGAGGATTTTATAAATATATACTGTATAAGAATACAGTATATTGAAAAATGTCAATGGAAGTAGAGGTGTAGGAAATGAAGAAAAAAATGAGAATCATCTTAGCATTAAGTGTTATATTATTATTCTTGACGGCTTGTGGGAAAGAAGAGGACGACGAAAAAATTACGTTGAACATGGCTTGGTGGGGTTCACAAGTTCGACACGATGCAACGGTAAAAGTAATCGAGCTTTACGAAGAAAAAAATCCTCATGTGACGATCGAGTATGAATTCTATGATTATGAAGGATATTACACAAAATTAGGTACGCTAGCAGCATCAAATGATATCTGGGATATTTTTCAATTAAATAATCAATTTCCTCAATACATCAATCAGATTGAACCATTAGATGAATATGTGGAAAAAGGGATAATTGATGTTTCTAATGCGGATGAATCCTATTTGGCAACGACGATTTACGACGGGCAATTAGTTGGACTGTCCAACGGGGTGAACTCGTTTGCGATTGCTTACAATAAAAATATATTTGAACAATTAGGTATCCCTGAACCTGCTTCCAATTGGACATGGGAAGAATTTGAACAAATCAGCTATCAAATTACTGAAGAATTAGGGATTTATGCTATTTCAAGGTTCGAAGATTTTATAGCTGGCTGTATTATTCAAATACCGCAAGTTGAGAAAGGATTGAATTTTTATAATCAGGAGGATTTATCTAACAGTTTGGGATTCGAAAATCCGGATTATTTAACAGATTTTTTCCAGCTGCGTAAAAATCTGGTAGACAAAGGTGCCCATCCAGAACCGGGTGGTGGAGCTGCAAGTACGACAGATCTGTCTTTTCAGGCAGTTAGAGATAGCGAAGCAGCGATGGTTTTTCTATCAAGTAACCAGTTGACAGAAATTTTGTCAGGCGCTCCTGAAGATATGGAAATTCGATTGATTAATCCTCCTCGCAGAAAAGCAGATGGAGAATCTGGTATTCCATTACGTTCTTCGCAAATGCTGAGTATGGCAAAAAATTCAGCACACAAAGAAGAAGCGGCTAAATTTATTGATTTCTTCCAAAACAGTGAAGAAGCCAATGAGATTTTAAAAGGAGAACGCGGTGTACCAATCATGTCCAATATTCGAGAACAACTCGCTCAGACAGATGATACAACTTTACAAGCGACATTCGACTATTTAGAAATGATATCCGATATGGACAACGGTGAAGTAAATGTTTTTGATAGCGCTTTAAATCCAGAAATCCAAGATCAATACAATCTTTTAGTAGAAAAAGTTATCTATGAAGAAATGACGGCAGAAGAAGCAGCAGAGAGTTTTTATGAGTTTGCTTCAAACGTTCTGGAATAGTAACAGGAGGAAAGCATGAAAAAAGAAAAACTAAAACGATTCATGAATCAAGATAACGTGGTCGGTTACGTATTTGCTTCTCCATTTATTCTAGGATTTCTATTGATAACGGTAATACCGATGATCTTGTCTCTTTATTATTCGTTTACCGATTATCGGCTGGGGAATCCAGTCTCATGGATCGGCTTGGATAATTATATAAAAATGCTAAGTGATGCTCGTTTTTTGAACTCCATCCGAGTCACTTTTCTCTATGTATTCGCCTCTGTGCCTGTGAAACTGATCTTTGGTCTATTGATTGCTTATCTTTTAACGAGAAATATCAAAGGGACGACTTTCTTTCGTTCTTTGTATTATGTACCTAGTTTGATTGGCGGCAGTATTTCTATTGCTCTAGTGTGGCGAGAATTATTTTCTAAAAATGGATTAGTGAATATTTTTCTAGAACGCCTAGGCGCACCAGCACTTTCCTGGTTTGGCGATCAAAAATTGGTCATGATCCCTCTTGTTTTGATGTCTGCTTGGCAATTCGGTTCGGCAATGATCATCTTTGCTGCAGGTATCAAAGAGATCCCAGCCTCGTATTATGAAGCGGCAGAGATCGATGGAGCGAATAAATGGCAGTCGTTTTACAAGATCACGCTACCTCTTCTTTCGCCAATCATTTTGTATAACTTAGTCATGCAGACGATTGCAGCGTTTATGACTTTCACGCAAGCGTTCATCATTACCCAAGGTGGTCCGAATGATGCCACGAACTTTTATGCTCTTTATGTGTATAACCAAGCATTCTCTTTTAATTCTATGGGGTATGCTAGTGCTATTTCGTGGATCATGCTGTTGATCATGGGTGCTGTCACCTTTCTGATTTTTAAATCATCAAAAAAATGGGTCGTTGTGTGAACGGGGGGAGGAAAAAATGAATAAAACAGTAATGAAATGGTTCCAGTACGGGTTTATTTTGCTATTAGGTCTAGTCATGATTTATCCAGTCTTGTGGATGATTGCAGGTTCTTTTAAAACGGATCAAGAGATTCTGAGTGGTTCACTGAATTTGATTCCAGAAACTTTTCGATGGGAAAATTACGCAGAAGGATGGGCAGGTTTTGCTGGAATCTCATTTTTCACGTTCTTTAAGAATTCGTTTGTCATTTCTGCGGTATCAACGATTGGGACAGTGCTGAGCTCGACTTGTATTGCTTACGCATTATCGAGGATCGATTTCAAAGGAAAAAGGTTTTGGTTCGTCGTCATGTTAGTAACGATGATGATTCCTGCACAAGTGATTTTGATTCCGCAGTTTATTATTTACAATCGGCTAAATTTGGTTGGTACGTATGTGCCGCTGATTTTACCGCACTTTTTTGGACAAGCATTTTTTATTTATCAGATCATGCAATTCATGGTCGGCATCCCTAAAGAGTTAGATGAATCTGCGATTATTGACGGATGCAGCAAATATAGTGTCTTTACCAAAATTATTTTTCCTTTGCTAAAACCTTCGATCATCACCACGATCATTATCCAGTTTTATTGGAAATGGGATGATTTTATGGGACCGCTGATCTATTTGAACAAGCCGAGATCTTATACCGTATCGATTGCCATCAAATTATTTGCAGATGCTGGATCTAGCACGACTTACGCCAGTATGTTTGCGATGTCTACGCTGTCTCTGCTGCCGGTTTTTTTGATTTTCTTATTCTTCAATAAATATCTCGTCCAAGGAATCAGTACAAGCGGCTTGAAAGGCTGAAGATGAAAAAGCCAATAGAGGAGATGTTTCTTTACAAGATCAACTACTATTTCTGTCGGATTTTTTTAACCAGTCTTATCAGTCATGGTCTTTTTGCTTTTTTCCTAGGATGTTTTTTCACTTTAGGATTAACGCTTTCTGCTCATGTTGTCTATCTGATTTATTTTTTGATGATGTATCCTGCTTATTATCTATCTGCCCATTATTTGGCGGAAAGGAAGGTAGGTTGGCGGAAAGAAAAAATCAAAAGGTCATGTTTCATTGTTGCGTTGTTTCAGCTGTTCGTTCTTATTTTTGCAGCTGATTGGTATTTGTTCATAGAAAAGGCTGATGCTTGGTATCTGATTCCTTTTCTATTGTGTCTGTTGCTTTTTGTATCCCATGGTTTTTTTAGTACGCTAATTGATGTCTGCAAAGAAGAAAAAGCAGATAGTCTTATTTATTTGATCAAAAGAAATATCTGGCTGTTGTCAAAAAACGTCAAAGGGTTTCTGTGGTATTTTTGTCTTTTGTATGGGCTGTTTTGGTGTATACAATATGATCTGTTACTTACTGCATTGTTGTATCCCGGACTGCCGTTTGTCACAGCATGCTGGTTAAAAGAAAAGGAGAATGAGTTCAAATGAAGAAAAAATATGTACAAGTCGGTCTTGGCGGAAGAGCGCGCTTTTTTTATGAGGCAATTGCCTCTACGTATCATCGAACTTGTGAACTGGTCGGTTTTTGTGATGTGTCTCAAACAAGAATGGATTATGCAAATCGAGTACTTGTGAATAAGTATGGACAGAAGAAAGTAAAGACATGTATGCCATCGCAATTTGAACAGCTACTGGATGATGTACGGCCAGATGAAGTCATTATCACGTCAGTAGATCGAACGCATCATGATTATATCATTCGTGCAATGAGAAAAGGGTATGATGTTATTTGCGAAAAACCTCTGACTATTGATGAGGAAAAAGCGCAAGAAATAATAACTGTCCAAAAACAAACGGGAAGGAATCTGCGAGTCACTTTCAATTATCGTTATGCGCCATATCACACGAAGATAAAGGAACTGCTGGAAAAAGACATAATCGGCGATGTTTTCTCTATCCACTTTGAATGGTTGCTGAATACGCAGCACGGGGCAGATTATTTCAGAAGATGGCATCGAAATAAACACAATAGTGGCGGACTTCTCGTGCACAAATCTACCCATCATTTTGATCTGGTGAACTTTTGGTTGAGTAGCCAGCCAAAAAAGGTATTCGCATTTGGTGGATTGAATTTTTATGGAATGCATAATGCGGAAAAACGCGGAGTAGAAACATTTTACAGTCGATGCTATGGAAGCGAACTAGCCAAAAATGATCCATTTGCTATAGATCTATCAGCCAATGAGGAATTACGAGAAATGTATTTGGAAGCAGAAGAAGACAGTGGATACATTCGTGATCGCAGTGTATTTTCCGATGATATTTCTATTGAAGATACGTTAGGAGTGACGGTCAAATACGAGACCGGTACGATATTGACGTATTCGCTAAATGCGTATATGCCGTGGGAAGGATTCAATGTTTCTTTTAATGGCAGCAAAGGACGGATCGAAATGAAAGTGATCGAAAAGTCCTATATCAACGCTGGTGGAGATAAAAAAGATGAGGGAGCAGCCGTTCTTCAGTCCATCCAGGTCTATCCGATGTTCGGTAAACCCTATGAGGTAATCGTTGAACAAGAAGCAGGTGGACATGGCGGAGGAGATCCACGTTTGTTGGATGATCTATTTGGCGAAGTAAAGGAAGAAGATCCGTGGAATCGAGCAGCAACTCACGTAGATGGTATCCTGTCGATTTTGACAGGAATCGCAGCGAATCACTCTATTGCTTCAGGAAAAGCAGTGGCGATTGACGAACTTGTCAACTTCAAGGAATAAGAAGGAATTTACGAAAATTATTTCCTGTACGTTATAAATCTGTGCGCTATTGCCGTAGATTGTCTTTGGAACACTATTTATTCGAAAAAGGGGTTGTGACACGTTTTTTTTCACAATCCTTTTTGTGTGAAATAGAATTTTTGGATAAGTGAAAATAAAAACAACTATTTAAACCCGAACAAAAAAGAGTAATGCATTAAAAAACATTAGATTTTACAAAAAAATAAGTAAACCACGTTGTCAGTTTCAGAAAGTAGTGTTAGACTATTTTCAATATTTGAAACAACATTCTTTATTCAAATATGTCAAACTGCCTTCACGTGCAAAACAGTTGCAAGAAAATGATTTTACACTATTATTAGTTTTACATACCTACTTATATATCGTCATAATATGGATGACAGTTTCTAGCCAGTACCGTAAATGCTGGACTATAAGTAAAAGATTGGCTATTTCACCCTTCTTTTCTTATGATAAAGTGGAGGGTGTTTTTCTTTAACAGAAACATAGTAGGTTTTTGCACAAAAGCGGTTTTTTGGTATTAATAAATGATAAAGGAGCAAATAAAGTGAAAGAATTAGTTGAACGTATTCAAAAAGACGGACGTATATTAGGCGAGGGCGTACTAAAAGTCGACAGTTTCGTCACTCACCAAGTAGACCCTGTATTGATGGAACAAATGGGGCAACGGTTTGCAGAAGTATTTAAAGAACAAGGAATCACGAAAGTTGTGACCATTGAAGCTTCTGGGATCGCACCAGCTTTATTTGCTGCAAAAGAATTAGGTGTTCCAATGATCTTCGCCAGAAAAGCCAAAAGCTTGACGATGGATGAAGAATTATTGACGGCTTCTGTTTATTCTTTTACGAAACAAGTGACAAGTACGATTTCTATTTCTCGTAAATTCTTGTCTTCAGAAGATAAAGTATTGATTATTGACGATTTCTTGGCAAACGGACAAGCGGCAAAAGGATTGATTGAATTATGCCAGCAAGCTGGAGCTCAAGTAGAAGGAATTGGGATCGTCATTGAAAAGTCTTTCCAAGATGGACGTCAGTTGCTTGAAGAAATGGGATTGAGAGTCGTTTCTCTTGCACGTATTGCTTCCTTGACGAATGGACAAGTTGAGTTTCTTGAGGAGGACGCATAATCGTGGAAAAAGAAACACAAAATGGAAAAGCCGCGGTTTTAGGGCTGCAGCATCTGTTAGCGATGTATGCAGGAGCAGTAGCGGTGCCTCTTTTGATCGGTACAGGACTAGGCTTTAATCAAGAACAGATGACTTACTTGATTTCAATTGATATCTTTATGTGTGGATTAGCAACATTATTGCAATTGACCGTTAACCGATTTTTCGGAATTGGCTTGCCTGTTGTTTTAGGATGTGCGATCCAAGCAGTAGCTCCGCTGATCTTGATCGGAACTAATGAAGGAGTAGGAGCTATTTATGGATCTATTATCGCTTCAGGTATCTTTGTTGTGTTAGTTTCAGGTATCTTTTCTAAAATCAAGAAATTATTCCCGCCTTTAGTAACAGGAACGGTTATCACCGTTATTGGTTTGACATTGATTCCAGTAGCAATTGAAAAAATGGGTGGCGGTAATGCAACAGCGGCTGATTTTGGTGACAAAACAAATCTACTACTTGCATTTGTGACGATTCTCCTCATTGTAGGTGTGCAAATGTTGGCAAAAGGGTTCATTCGTTCCATCGCGGTATTGATTGGTTTAGTCGGTGGAAGCATCTTAGCTGCTTTCATGGGAATGATCGATCTGAGTGCGATTGGAGATGCACCATTGTTCCATGTCCCACAACCCTTTTATTTTGGTAAGCCAACTTTTGATGTATGGTCGATTTTACTGATGATCATCATTTCTATGGTCAGTATGGTAGAATCAACGGGTGTATATTTTGCGCTTGGGGACATTACTGGAAAGAATGTTGGAGAAGAAGAATTGAAAAAAGGATATCGTGCAGAAGGACTTGCCGTTATCTTAGGCGGTATTTTCAATACATTCCCTTACACAGGCTTTTCTCAAAATGTCGGATTGGTTCAACTTTCGGGAATCAAAACGAGAAAACCTATTTACTTCTCTGCGTTCTTCTTGATTGTTTTAGGATTATTCCCTAAAATTGGTGCGTTAGCACAAATCATTCCTGAGCCGGTACTTGGTGGAGGAATGTTAGTCATGTTCGGGATGGTGGCAGTCCAAGGAATCCGTATGCTGTTGGAAGTTGATTTCAGTAATGATAAAAATCTATTGATTGTTGCTGTTTCTGTTGGATTTGGGCTAGGTTTCAATATTACGCCGACACTATTCAGTCAAATGCCTCAAACATTGCAAATGTTCACTGGCAATGGCATCGTAATGAGTAGTATTACGGCTATCATATTGAATCTGATCTTTAATGGTTTAAAAAAAGATGAAGAAATAGTAGAAGAAGCCTTCAAAAAATAATGAAGTAAAAGAAAAGTTGCGAAACCAGCGTTTTGAGTGAATATCGAGGGTCAGCTGTTTGAATACCATTTATACTAAAAAAAGGATGTGACATCACTTTTGTCACGTCCTTTTTTATGTATTGGATAAACACGAACAATAAAATGGTTTTCTTTATCAATATTCGAAATTTCTTTGACATCAAAAAATACGATTGTTAAAATATGGATGTAGAAAAACTGGGAGGAAAAACAATGACAGCAAAAATCTCTGTGATCATGGGGAGTACTTCAGATTGGGAAACAATGAAAGAAGCATGTCAAATATTGGAAGAATTCGGTGTGTCTTATGAAAAAAAAGTCGTTTCTGCTCATCGCACACCAGATTTGATGTTTGAATATGCACAAGGCGCTCGAGAAAAAGGAATCAAAATCATTATTGCAGGAGCAGGTGGAGCCGCCCATCTACCGGGGATGGTTGCGGCAAAAACAACTTTGCCGGTTATCGGCGTACCGGTCCAATCACGAACATTAAATGGTTTAGATTCGCTTCTGTCGATTGTTCAAATGCCTGGAGGCGTGCCTGTGGCTACTACGGCAATCGGAAAAGCTGGAGCAATTAATGCTGGACTACTTGCGATACAGATGCTTTCCATGTATGATTTAGAATTGGAGGCTAAATTGGCTGAAAGACGTTCAATGTTGGCTAAAACTGTTATAGAAAGTAGTGATCAACTTGGTTAAACCTTTGTTGCCTGGTTCAACGATCGGGATCGTCGGCGGCGGTCAATTAGGTCGTATGATGGCGATTAGTGCAAAAGAAATGGGCTTTAAAGTAGGTGTGCTGGATCCTGTAAGTGATTGTCCAGCCGCACAAGTTGCAGATTGGCACATTGAAAGTGTCTATGATGACACCTTTGCGCTGAAAGAGCTTGCTAGAAGAACAGATGTCATTACCTATGAATTTGAAAATGTCAGTGTAGAGGCGCTAAATGCGATCTTACCCATGTCATTTATTCCTCAAGGGACAGACTTGCTTGCGATTACGCAAGACCGCCTATTGGAAAAATCTTTTTTGGAAACGAACAACATCGTGATTGCTCCTTATGCAACGATCGTCAGTCCGACAGATATCCAAGATGCGATTGACGGGATCGGTTATCCCTGCGTTTTGAAAACCACTCGAGGCGGTTATGATGGCAAGGGGCAGTATGTTTTGAAAAGTCGTGCAGACTTGGCCCCTGCAATGGATCTTTTAAGAGAAGGAACCTGTGTTTTAGAAGCTTGGATCCCATTTGAAAAAGAGATTTCGATCATGGTAGCAGGAAATGGACAAGGAGATTTCACAACTTTTCCGGTCGTGGAAAATATCCATCGAAACAACATTCTGCACGAAACGATTGCTCCAGCTGCGATTGATCAGGATGTGATCGAGGAGGCTGAGCGTATTGCCCGTGTGATTGCAGAAGCAGTAAGTCTTTCAGGTGCTCTAGGGGTAGAAATGTTCTTAACAAAAACAGGCGGGTTATATGTGAATGAATTAGCCCCTCGTCCTCACAATTCTGGGCATTATTCTATCGAAGCTTGTTCTATGAGTCAGTTCGATGCCCATATTCGAGGTATTTGCGGCTGGCCATTAGGAGAAAAAGTGCGTCTGACAAGCAATGCAGTGATGGTCAATGTTTTGGGAGAACAACTGTTGGAAAGCTATCGCTTGATTGAGAATAAGCCAGACTGGCAATTCCATTTCTATGGAAAAAAACAAGCGAAAAAAGGTCGCAAGATGGGACATATCACTATCTTGACAGAAGACATCCAGCAAACGCTGGAAGAAATCAAACAAACGAATATTTGGGATTAGAGGAGAAAAAACATGTTAGAACGTTATACACGCCCTGAAATGGGGAATATCTGGACGGAAGAGAACAAATACCGTGCGTGGCTCGAAGTCGAGATTTTAGCAGATGAAGCTTGGGCAGAACTTGGTGAAATCCCACAAGAAGATGTGAAAAAAATCCGTGAACATGCATCATTTGATATCGATCGGATCTTGGAAATCGAAAAATCAACACGCCATGATGTCGTTGCTTTTACACGAGCAGTTTCTGAAACATTGGGAGAAGAAAGAAAATGGGTCCATTATGGTCTAACAAGTACGGATGTCGTAGATACTGCTTATGGCTATCTCATCAAGCAAGCAAATGATATATTACGGGAAGACCTGAAACGTTTTACAGAAATCATTGGCGAAAAAGCAAAAGAACACAAATATACAGTGATGATGGGTCGAACACACGGTGTCCATGCTGAACCAACTACTTTTGGATTGAAACTTGCCACATGGTATTCAGAAATGAAACGGAACATCGAACGATTCGAACATGCGGCAAAAGGAGTAGAAGCAGGAAAAATCTCAGGAGCAGTGGGGACGTTCGCAAATATCCCGCCATTTATTGAAGAGTATGTATGTAAACAATTGGGAATCCGTCCGCAAGAAATCTCTACTCAAGTTCTCCCTCGGGATCTACATGCTGAATATTTCTCAGCGATGGCGCTTATTGCTACAAGTATTGAACGCTTTGCAACAGAGATACGCGGATTGCAAAAGTCTGAAACACGTGAAGTAGAAGAGTTTTTTGCGAAAGGTCAAAAAGGTTCTTCTGCTATGCCACACAAAAGGAATCCAATCGGTTCAGAAAATATGGCTGGTCTAGCCAGAGTGGTGCGCGGACACATGGTCACTGCCTATGAAAATGTCACATTATGGCATGAAAGAGATATTTCTCATTCTTCAGCAGAGCGAATCATCTTGCCTGATACCACGATTTTATTGAATTACATGTTAAATCGTTTTGGCAATATCGTTAAAAATCTAACGGTCTTTCCTGAAAACATGAAGCGGAATATGTCTGCAACATTTGGTTTGATTTATAGCCAACGCGTTATGCTGAAATTGATCGATAAGGGAATGACAAGAGAAGAAGCTTATGATCTTGTTCAGCCAAAAACTGCGTATGCTTGGGACAACCAAGTTCAGTTCCGCCCGCTGTTAGAAGAAGATCCGACCATCACATCGGTCTTATCTAAAGAAGAAATAGACGATGCCTTTGATTATCATCATCATTTGAAAAACGTTGACGTGATATTCAAACGAGTAGGTTTGGAATAAAGAAGAGTGAGTTGCAAAATTTAATTAAAATAGAATAGCAAAAATAACCAAAAAAGAAGCAGATCCGTTAGCGGTTCTGCTTCTTTTAGTTTATTATGTTTTCTTATCAATGATAGGAATAAAGCGACTACCTCTTTATATACAAAAAATAGAGGAATTAAGCGTAAATGGCTTGGCTATTATAACTAAAATGCTGGTTATGGAGATGTTGCAGCAAATTTTCGAGAAAAGTATATTCCATCTCTTGTCCATTAAATAAGATCTGGATACGATAGTGATTTTTGAAAAGTTTCTGCTCGTGGATCTGACTGATTAAAAGTTCGCCTTTGTGTTCTGTTCGATAACGAAAAGTCCTTTTACGGCATTCAGCGCAACGCTTAGCTGCTCGGCGGATTTTCCGAAAGGTATAAAAACTAGTATCTTTATTGCATAAATAAACGTCTTTGATCGACAACAAATCATTATATAGACAGGAACGTTCTTCAGCCGTTAACTCTGATAAAAAAAGCTGACCTTGTTTTATTGCATCTTCCATCGGCAAGTGCCTCCTCGATCCAGTTATCCAAATTTTTAGTTAATTTTAATATACCATCATTATATATAAATGTAAACGCTTGTTGATGAGGGGGATTTTGTACTTACAACAAAACACGAACATTAAAAGAATCTAATGCCTTTAATGTACATATTTATATTGATTTCTAAAAAGATGATTGTTAAAATTCAAAGTGAAAACACGAACAAAAATCGTTGTATTTGCTTTGAATGTAAATAAAAAGGAGAGTCGGACATGGAGAAAAAAGAACTTCTGTACGAAGGGAAAGCCAAAAAATTATATCTTACCTCTGATGAAAACTTGATTTGGGTAGAATACTTAGATCAGGCGACTGCGTTGAATGGCGCGAGGAAAGATCAGATAAGTGGGAAAGGAGAATTGAATAATCAAATCACAAGTACGATTTTCCGCTATCTGACCCAGCGAGGAATAAAAAATCATTTTATTGAACAATTATCTAAAACCGAACAATTAGTAAAAAAAGTACAAATCATCCCTCTGGAAGTGGTGATCCGAAATATTGCAGCAGGAAGTTTCTCAAAACGTCTAGGTGTTCCTGAAGGCAAAAAATTAATCAAGCCAATCGTTGAATTCTACTATAAGGATGATCAGTTGGATGATCCGTTTGTCAATGAAGAGCATATCTATTACTTGCAACTGGCAAAACCGGAAGAAATCAGTGAGCTGAAAACCCAAGCATTAGCTATCAATAAAATTTTGATCGAATTATTCGCTAAGGTTGGTCTGGTTTTAGTAGATTTCAAGCTAGAGTTTGGTCGGTCGAATGAAAAAATATTACTTGCGGACGAAGTAACACCGGATACTTGCCGATTATGGGATGAACATACGAATGAACATATGGACAAAGACGTTTACCGCAGAGGCTTAGGTAATCTGATTCCAGTCTATCAAGAAGTATATAACCGTCTATCGGAACTAACTGAAGAAAAGGAGCGAGTATGATGTATTTCGTAAAAGTTTGTGTAACCTATAAAGATTCAGTATTAGATCCTCAAGGAGAAGCAGTAAAAAAAGCAGTCCATCGTATGGGATATGAAACAATCGAAGATATCCGTATCGGAAAATACTTTGAGATACAACTTGCTGATACAGAAGAACCAATCGATACAGTGATTGAAACGATTTGTGATAAGTTGCTTGCAAATGTAAATATGGAAACATACCGATATGAAATCAAAAAAATGGAGGAAGTATAACATGAAATTTGCGGTCATCGTTTTTCCAGGTTCAAATTGTGACGCAGATATGTTATGGGCAGTTCGCGAGATCATGGGCGCTGATGCCGAATTTGTACGGCATGATGAGTCCTCTTTAGAAGGATTTGATGGGGTTTTACTGCCGGGAGGATTCTCCTATGGTGACTATTTGAGATGCGGCGCGATTGCTCGGTTTTCTACAATCATGGAAGAAGTGATTCGTTTTGCTGAAGAAGGGAAACCCGTATTCGGTACATGTAATGGATTCCAGATATTGACAGAAGCTGGACTGTTGCCAGGTGTACTGAGACGAAATGAGTCTTTGCATTTTATTTGTAAAACTGTACCATTGAAAGTCAATCCTAAGACGGCCTTTACTTCAGAATATGAAGCAGATGAAATAATCTCTCTTCCAGTTGCTCATGGGGAAGGAAATTATTTCTGTGACGAAGAAACACTTGAAGACCTAAAGGAAAATAATCAGATCGTCTTTACTTATAATGACAACATCAACGGCAGCGTGGAAAACATTGCAGGGATTACGAATAAAGCGGGGAATGTGTTAGGAATGATGCCTCATCCAGAACGTGCAGTAGAAGACTTGCTAGGATCAGAAGATGGGAAACGATTCTTTGCTTCCATTTTAAAAAACTTCGGAAAGGTGACCGTATAGATGAAAACATTGAATGAGCCGACAGCTGAAGAGATCAAGAAAAAAAGAATCTATGCCGAATGGGGATTGACTGATGAAGAATATCGAATGATCGAAGAAGATATCTTAGGAAGAATGCCTAATTATACGGAAACTGGACTGTTTTCTGTTATGTGGAGCGAACATTGTTCCTATAAAAATTCTAAACCGGTTCTACGCAAATTTCCTACTAGTGGACCTCATGTCTTGCAAGGGCCTGGAGAAGGCGCAGGCATCGTCGACATCGGTGATGGACTAGCAGTTGTCTTCAAAGCAGAAAGTCACAACCATCCCTCAGCCGTGGAGCCTTATGAAGGAGCTGCGACAGGAGTTGGCGGAATCATCAGAGATATTTTCAGCATGGGTGCTCGTCCAATTGCGTTGCTAGATTCATTGAGATTCGGCGAATTAGATAATCCAAGAACAAAATATTTACTAGAAGAAGTAGTTGCAGGTATCGGCGGATACGGCAATTGTATCGGCATACCGACTGTAGGTGGCGAAATTGCATTTGATCCTTGTTATGAAGGAAATCCATTAGTCAATGCAATGTGTGTAGGTTTGATTGAACACAAAGATATCCAGAAAGGGCAAGCTGCTGGTGTCGGCAATTCGATCATGTATGTAGGAGCAAAAACAGGTCGCGACGGCATCCACGGCGCAACTTTTGCCTCAGAAGAATTTAGTCAAGAAGAAGAACAGCAACGTTCTGCTGTACAAGTAGGGGATCCTTTTATGGAAAAGCTACTGCTTGAAGCGTGTTTGGAATTAATCTTGCATCATTCGGATTCTCTAGTAGGTATACAGGATATGGGAGCAGCAGGACTTGTTTCATCTAGTGCGGAAATGGCTTCAAAAGCTGGTTCAGGACTTATATTGACATTAGACGAAGTCCCACAAAGAGAAACTGGAATGACGCCTTATGAAATGATGCTATCCGAATCACAAGAACGGATGTTGATTTGTGTCAAATCAGGAGAGGAGGAAAAAATCCAAGAACTATTTCAGAAGTATGATCTAGATGCAGTCACTATCGGTAAAGTAACAGACGACGGGCAATATCGTCTATATCATCAAGGGAAAGAAGTAGCGAATCTGCCAGTCGATGCGCTGGCTGAAGATGCGCCAGTCTATCATAAAGAGATGAAAGAACCAGCTCGAATCGCAGATTTTCAGCAGTTGGCTTCTTATCAGCCGGTTATTGAAGAACCTGGACAAGTATTGCTTGATCTGTTGCAACAACCGACGATTGCTTCGAAACGTTCAATCTACGAAACTTATGATTCACAAGTACAAACCAATACAGTGGTCTGTCCAGGAAGCGATGCGGCTGTGATGAGAGTCAGAGGGACGAATAAAGCATTAGCGATGACCACAGACTGCAACGCTCGCTATCTCTATTTGGATCCAAAAGTCGGAGGACAAATAGCAGTGGCAGAAGCAGCTAGAAATATCATTGCTAGCGGTGGTAGACCCTTGGCGATCACCGACTGCCTGAACTATGGTTCTCCTGATAAACCAGAAGTTTTTTGGGAATTATCGACTTCAGCTGACGGCATTGCTGCTGCGTGTGAAACGTTAGGAACTCCTGTTATTTCAGGAAATGTCTCTTTATATAATGAAACGGACGGTCAAGCAATCTATCCAACACCGATGATCGGTATGGTCGGATTGATCGAGGAACATGAACATATCACTACTCAAGAATTCAAAAAATCAGGGGATCTAATCTATATATTAGGCAAGACGTTTGCAGATTTTGATGGCAGTGAATTACAAAAGATGCAGCTTGGAAGAATCGAAGGGGTGATTCGAAACTTTGATCTAGCCGTTGAAAAGAAAAACCAGGAGTTAGTATTGACAGCCATCCAAAATGGATTGATTGAAAGTGCCCATGACTGTTCAGAAGGTGGTTTGGCAATTGCACTGGCAGAATCAGCTTTCAAATATCAGTTAGGTTTATCTGTGCAGTTTGGCTTGCCCTCTGCTCAATTGTTTGCAGAAACTCAATCAAGGTTTGTATTGACAGTTGCACCGGAAAACCAGACACGATTCGAAGAAATGATGGGTGATGCTGCTGTTTTAGCAGGTAAGGTGACGGATGAAGCGATAATCGAAATATCAGCAACTGACGGTCAAATCAAAATAGAAACAGCAGTAGCAAGAAAGTGCTGGGAGGATGCAATCGTATGTCTTATGAAGTGAAGAGTTTAAATGAAGAATGCGGGATCTTCGGTGTTTGGGGTCATCCAGACGCCGCTAGTGTGGCATACTTCGGGCTCCATAGTCTTCAGCATCGAGGACAAGAAGGTGCGGGTATCGTGTCCAATGATCGAGGGAAACTCATGGGTCATCGAGATCTGGGTCTACTTTCTGAGGTATTCAAAGATCAAAGAAAATTGCAGCAGTTAACAGGAGAAGCTGCAATCGGACATGTACGTTATGCAACAGCAGGCAATGGAAGTGTGGACAATATTCAGCCTTTTCTATTCAAATTTCATGATCAGTCGATCGGCTTAGCGCATAATGGTAACTTGATCAATGCTCGCTCCCTTAGAAAAGAGTTAGAGGAAAATGGGGCGATCTTCCATTCCAACTCCGATACGGAGATATTGATGCATTTGATCCGACGAAGTGAAGAAATAGATTTTTTAAATAAATTGAAAAGTGCTTTAAATGAAGTCAAAGGTGGCTTTGCCTATTTATTAATGACAGAAACGGCAATGATTGCCGCTTTGGACCCGAATGGTTTTCGTCCATTAGCAATCGGACAAATGAAAAACGGAGCATACGTGATTGCCTCGGAAACTTGTGCATTAGAAGTTATTGGGGCACGTTTTATAAGAGATGTCCAGCCTGGTGAGATAGTGATCATCAATGACGAAGGAATCCAGATTGATTGCTTTACGAAGGACACGCAGCTTTCTATTTGTTCGATGGAATATATCTATTTTGCCAGACCGGATTCAAATATCGCAGGGATCAATGTGCATACTGCCCGGAAAAATATGGGACGGAATTTAGCGAAAGAATCGCCAGTAAAAGCAGACATGGTCGTTGGTGTACCTAATTCTTCTTTGTCAGCCGCAAGTGGTTATGCAGAAGCTAGCGGTATCCCTTACGAAATTGGATTAGTAAAAAATCAATACATTGCCCGAACATTTATCCAGCCGACGCCAGAGCTAAGAGAGCAAGGGGTCCGAATGAAATTATCTGCTGTACGCGGGGTAGTGGAAGGGAAAAAGGTGATCATGGTTGATGATTCGATCGTTCGGGGCACGACAAGCAGACGGATCGTCCATCTTTTGAAAGAAGCAGGAGCAAAAGAAGTACATGTGAGGATTGCTTCTCCTCCTTTGAAGTATCCATGTTTTTATGGGATTGATATTCAAACGCGTAAAGAACTCATTGCGGCCAATCATACGATTGATGAAATCAAAGAATGTATCGGTGCCGATTCTTTAGGTTTTTTAAGTGAAGAGGGTCTAATCGAATCGATCGGTCTGGAAAAAGATGCCCCGTATTCAGGATTGTGTATGGCTTATTTCAACGGAGATTATCCGACACCGTTATATGACTATGAAGAAAAATATCAGGAATCACTAAAAGAAAAAGTATCGTTCTTTTAAAAGCAGATCAAGAAGGGAGCATATGAAGCCAATGGCAAATGCATACGCAAAAGCTGGCGTAGATGTCGAAGCTGGATATGAAGTAGTAGAACGGATCAAGAAGCATGTCAAAAAAACGGAACGATTAGGTGTGATGGGCGCTATAGGAGGATTCGGCGGCTGTTTCGATTTATCGGTCTTTCAATTAAAAGAGCCAGTCCTTGTTTCGGGGACCGATGGTGTAGGGACGAAATTAGCAGTAGCAATCGAAGCAGACAAACACGACACGATCGGAATCGACTGCGTAGCGATGTGTGTCAATGATATCTTAGCACAAGGGGCAGAGCCGTTGTATTTTTTAGATTACTTAGCAACGGGGAAAAATGATCCGACACGTTTAGAAAATGTAGTAAAAGGTGTAGCAGATGGGTGTGTTCAAGGAAATATGGCACTGATCGGCGGCGAGACAGCTGAAATGCCCGGTATGTACTCAGGAAATGATTATGATCTAGCCGGATTTGCTGTAGGGATAGCTGAAAAATCTCAATTATTGACAGGAGAAACAATCAACCCAGGAGACGTGTTGCTTGGAATAGCATCTAGCGGAATCCATTCAAATGGGTACTCTCTTGTTCGCAAAATTTTCTTTGAGCAGCAGCAGCTTTCTTTATCATCAAAACTGCCAGAATTGAAAAAAACACTTGGCGAAGTATTACTTGAACCAACGAAAATCTATGTTTCTTCCTTGCTTCCCCTAATCAAAGAAAAGAAAATCAAAGGAGCTGCACATATCACCGGTGGAGGGTTTGTAGAAAATATCCCGCGAATGTTACCAGAATCTATGGCTGCTGAAATCAAACTTGGCACATGGCCGATTCTTCCGATCTTCGGCTGTTTACAAAAATATGGTGAGATTCCTATGATGGAGATGTATGAAATATTCAATATGGGCATTGGGATGGTCTTAGCAGTCGAGGAAGCAAAAGTAAAAGAAATCGTACACGAGATTGAGCAAGCTGGCGAAAAAGTTTATGAAATCGGGAAAGTGATCGCCAAAGAAAAACATCGTGTGGTGTTTACTGGAGAAGAACGATGAGAATCGCTGTTTTTGCTTCTGGAAACGGAAGCAACTTTCAAGCGCTAGCCGATTATTTATCAAAAAAAGGATTGGAAGCTTCGATTGACTGGTTGTTTTGTGATCAGCCTGCAGCATATGTTTTGAAACGTGCAGTCGCATTGGATGTACCGGCAGATTGTTTTTCACCTAAAGAATTTGAATCCAAAAAAGAGTATGAAGAAGCGATTTTGCATAAATTGAAAGAAAAAAAGATTGATTTGATTGTACTAGCTGGATACATGCGAATCATTGGACCAGTATTGCTGGAAAATTATGATAAAAGAATCATCAATATCCATCCATCTCTTTTACCTGCATTCCCTGGTTTGCATGGCATTCGTGATGCATTTGAAGCTGGAGTAAAAGAAACGGGTGTCACAATTCATTATATCGACCAAGGTGTAGATACTGGACCAATCATCCGACAGGAAAAAGTGAGGATCGAACAGGAGGACACGTTCGATTCTTTAGAAGAAAAAATCCATAGAGTAGAACATCGAATCTATCCAGAAGTGATTAGTGAAATTATTGAAAATGGAGGCTATCTGAAATGACAAGAGCATTGATCAGTGTATCAGATAAAACTGGGATTGTAGCATTTGCCCAAGGTTTGATTGAACAAGGAGTAGAAATCATTTCAACAGGAGGAACAAAGCATGCATTGGATCAAGCTGGAATCAAAACGCTTTCGATCGAAGAAGTGACAGGGTTTCCTGAAATGATGGATGGTCGTGTCAAAACACTTCATCCTAAAATCCATGGTGGTCTTTTAGGGAGACGCGATCTCCCTAGCCACATGGAGGCAATGGAGACGGAAAATATCCAACCAATCGACTTTGTTTGTGTCAATTTATATCCTTTCAAAGAAACGATTATGAAACAAGATGTCGAAATAGCAGAAGCTATTGAAAACATTGATATCGGTGGTCCTAGTATGCTCCGTAGTGCAGCAAAAAACCATGAATTTGTCACCGCTGTTGTTGATCCATCTGACTATGAAGAGGTACTTTCAGAATTACGTCAGTATGGGCATACTTCACTTTCTTTCAGACAAAAACTAGCGGCAAAAGTCTTTCGTCATACTGCTGCATATGATGCACTGATCGCTCAATACTTAACGGATTGGGTGGAAGAAAAAGAACCGGAAAAATTGACACTTACGTATGAACGAAAACAAACGCTTCGTTACGGTGAAAATAGTCATCAAGCCGCTGCCTTTTATCAGTCCGCTCTTCTGGAAAAATATTCGATCGCAGCAGCAAAACAACTCCATGGGAAAGAACTTTCTTATAATAATATCCGTGATGCGGATGCTGCGTTACGGATCATGAAGGAATATGACGAGCCAACGGTAGTCGCCTTGAAACACATGAATCCTTGCGGTATTGGGTCAGCATCTACGATTTTAGAAGCGTGGGAAGCAGCATATGAAGCAGATCCTGTTTCAATCTTTGGTGGGATCATCGTTTTGAATCGAGAAGTAGATCTGCCAACAGCAGAACAGATGCATAAGCTGTTTCTAGAAATCATCATTGCCCCTTCTTATACACAAGAAGCTTTGGCATTACTGCAAAAAAAGAAAAACATCCGATTACTGACAATAGACTTTGCGCAAGAAGAAAGTCAAAATCGAGAAGAAACGGTCTCAGTCTTAGGTGGACTTCTTGTACAAGATCAAGATCTGGCAATGGAAAACGAAGAAGCGTGGAAAGTCGTGACAAAACGTAAGCCAACTCCAGCAGAAGTAAAAGCATTGGCGTTTGCTTGGAAAGCTGTCAAACATGTGAAATCTAATGCGATCGTGCTGGCAAACGAACGTCAGACAGTAGGAATCGGAGCCGGTCAGATGAATCGAGTCGGTTCAGTAAAAATTGCGATTGAACAAGCGCAAGAGAAAATGGAAGGTGCAGTTTTAGCTAGCGATGCTTATTTCCCAATGGATGATTCAGTTGAATATGCAGCCAAACATGGTATAAAAGCAATCATTCAGCCAGGCGGAAGTATCAAAGATCAAGATTCTATTGATATGGCGAATAAATACGATCTAGCAATGGTCTTTACTGATGTTCGGCATTTTAGACATTAGAGAGGAGTCGGATAAATGAACATTTTGGTGATCGGTGCAGGTGGTCGTGAACATGCAATAAGTAAAAAACTTTTAGACAGTCCGAAGGTGGATACTGTGTATTGTGCGCCAGGAAATCCTGGAATGGCAAAGGACGGCATCAATTGTGTCGCTATCAGTGATCAAGATCATTCAGCATTAATTCATTTTGTTAAGAAAGAGGCTATTGATTGGAGTATCGTTGGTCCTGAAGTTCCTTTATTAAATGGAATCGTCGATGATTTTATGGCGGAAGGATTGAAAATCTTCGGTCCGACAAAAGCAGCAGCTCTGATCGAAGGTTCGAAAAGTTTTGCTAAACAATTGATGGAGACGTATCAAATCCCGACAGCTAAATCCAGAAGTTTTGAATGTTACGAAAAAGCAGCAGCGTATATCAAAGAAAACGGTGCGCCAATCGTAGTGAAAGCGGATGGCTTAGCAGCTGGAAAAGGTGTAGTCGTGGCTACAACAGTGAAGGAAGCGCTGGATGCGGCAGAACAAATGTTGAACCAGCATCGATTTGGGAACAGCAGCAAAAAAATCGTCGTAGAAGAGTTTTTGGCAGGAGAAGAATTCTCCCTTTTGGCGTTTGTCCGTGATACCAAGGTGTATCCGATGGTCATTTCGCAAGATCATAAGCGGGCATTTGATAACGATAAAGGGCCAAATACAGGGGGAATGGGAGCTTATTCACCAGTACCGCAAATTCCAAAAAAGATGATTGAAAAAGCTGTGGAAGAAGTTTTGAAACCAGCGGCTTTAGGAATGAAAGAACTAGGACGCTCTTTCACGGGTGTTTTATATGCGGGTTTGATTGCTACGAAGGAAGGACCAAAAGTGATCGAATTTAATGCTCGTTTCGGTGATCCTGAAACGCAAGTCGTTCTTTCTCGGTTGAAGAGTGACTTTGCGCAAGTAATCGATGATTTATTAGAGAATCGTGCAGTAGAGTTAAAGTGGCAGCAAGAAGGATACAATGTAGGTGTTGTGGTGGCAGCTGCCGGTTACCCCGAAGAATATGAGACAGGAATGGTTCTACCAGATTTTCTGGAAGAAGAGCTTTCTGTTTACTATGCTGGAGTTTCCTCAAATAACGGCAAACTAGTTGGAGCAGGAGGTCGTCTTTATTTAGTAGAAGCATATGGTGAGACGATCAAAGAAGCACAGGAAAAAATCTACACCGCGTTAATGGATAAAACGACAGATGGAACATTTTATCGTACAGATATTGGAGAAAAAGCTGCCAATAGCGAACTGGTCGTGAAGTAAATCAGCTGCTTCCATTTATAAAAAAATACAACAAATATAGTCGGAAGTGTCGATTTTAGTGAAGCCTTTTCATAAAGAGTGTGGTACACTTTTGTTGTGTATATAAATAAGGAGGAGTTCAGATGAAAAAAATTCAATTAGGTACTTCTGACCAGAAAGTAGCTGCAGTGATCTTAGGCTGTATGCGTATCAACAATGCGGAAGATCCAGTAAAAGTGATTGAGACAGCTTATGAAAACGGCATTGATTTTTTTGACCATGCAGATATTTATGGGAACGGTGAATGTGAAGAAATCTTTGCAGATGCTCTAGCAAAAACATCAATCAAACGAGAAGATCTTTTTATTCAAACAAAATGTGGAATCGTTCCAGGTGTGATGTTTGATTTTTCTAAAAAACATATCATTGAATCTGTGGAAAAAAGTTTGACCCGTCTGAAAATGGATTATGTGGATGCTTTACTTCTTCATCGTCCAGATACATTGGTAGAACCAGAAGAGGTAGCTGAAGCATTTGATGAATTGGAACGATCAGGTAAAGTCCGTTATTTTGGTGTCAGCAATCAAAAACCAATGCAAATCGAATTGCTGAAAAAATATGTTCGTCAACCATTAGTAGCTAATCAGCTGCAATTTGGCTTGAAACATACTGGAATGATCGATCAAGGGATTCATGTCAATATGACAGATGAAGCAAGTATCGACCATGATGGTAGTGTACTTGATTATTCCCGTTTGCATGATATGACGATCCAAGCGTGGTCGCCATACCAGTATGGATTTTTTGAAGGTGTATTTATCGGGAACGAAAAATTCCCTGAATTAAACCAAACATTAGAAGAACTAGCAGCTAAATATCAAACGACACCAACTGGCTTGGCTTCTGCTTGGATTTTGCGCCATCCAGCCAATATGCAAGTAATCGCCGGTACGATGAACGTAGGGCGAATCAAGGAAATCGCTCAAGCATCAGAAATTAATATGTCTCGGGAAGATTGGTACGAATTGTACCGTGCTGCTGGAAACATTTTACCTTAAAAGTTGTCATGCAGGTGAACGGTGCGATCAATTAAAAAGGCGGAATATCTTGAAAGCTATTTTCAGCTTCGAGATATTCCGTCTTTTTTTAATTACAACGGGAAAGAGTATCACTGTACGGATTTTATTTATTATTTATTTTTGTTTTCAAGGAAAATCTGTGTCCGATATTCTTTTGGGGAAATCCCTTGTTTTTTCTTAAATAAATAACTGAAATAGTTAGGGTCATTATAACCAATCTCAAAAGCAATATCTGAGATACGATAGTCTGATTGCTGTAATAATTTTTTTGCTAATTCGATTCTTTGTTCTGTCAGATAATCGATGAATGTTTGGTTAAACGATTGAGAAAAAATCGTACTGAAATGAGAGGGGCTTAATGCAACTTGTTGAGCGACCCAAGTTAAGGACATATCTGGATCGGTAAAATTTTCTTTGATAAAATCCAATGCATGGTTCAAAATTGGCTGATATTTGTTCCTTGAAGGCTGTGAGGGCAGAGCAGTTAAGAAAGAAATGAACATATAAACAGTCGAACGGTAAAGCGAATCGTCGGCGCTGATTGCTAAGCGTTGACTGGTGGATGTGCAATGAACCATTTCTTGCGGGATTTCCTTTTCTTTCAGGCAGACATGCTGGAGTAGCTTAGTCAAGACAAATAAACGATATAATCGTGTTCGAGTTGGTGTGCCTTGTGGTTTCGTCAAGTGTTCGATGTACTTAGATACTTCGTTTTTCGATAATGAAGACAAATCAAGTGAGAGATCAAAGTAAAAGACAGAATCAACTGGAAGTTTCGCTTCTTTAATCAAATCCTCATAGCTGATAATTTGATCTTTAAGGGAACTGGCAGTTTCAAGTATCATCTGCGTGATCTCGAAAGATGCAGGTAATTCGCTGATTCTTTCTGCGACAGGACCGATGGCGACAGAAAAATTATTTTTTTGTCCCTTCTCTAATTCATGGACCAACGTTTGGGCTACCTGATAACTGGTCTCGATTACATTTTCTTCAAGAGGATCAACTATTAAAAATTTAATGAATCGCGAGGAAACAGCAGAAAAAATCACTTGTTGATTCTCCCTAAATAAAAACTTCAAATAATCACTGAGATGAGCGTAATCTTCAAAGTCTGTACTGACTTGGTTTGCTGCTAATAATACGGTCATTTTTTTCCCTGCTAAAGAGCGATTGAAAGATTCAGCAAGTTTCAATGTTTCACTGATTGTAAGTGAGCCTTTGAACAAACCGTTCAAGAAATGATTTTTTTTCAATTCGAAAACAAGATCAGAAGAAGGGAGCGTTTCTTTTTGCTGCAAGTCTAAAGCAGTCACTGCTTTTTCTATTGCTTGTTTCAATTCGTTGCTTTTAATTGGTTTAAGTAGATAATCATCTGCCTGTACCTGGATTGCCCCTTTCATATAATCGAAATCGTCGAATCCGCTAATAAATATGAGGCGAGTCCAAGGAAGCAGTTTCCTTGCTTCTTTTGAAAAAGTCAAACCGTCCATGAATGGCATTTGGATATCAGTCAGAATGATATCGGGCTGTAAGTCGATAATCGAAGACAGTGCCATCTCACCATCTCCAGCTTCCCCGACATATGTGATTGGATAATATGAACCAAGGGCAGTTATTTGTTCCCGTAAGTTATTGCGAATGAGGTATTCGTCTTCGATAATAAAAACTTTATACATATTTGTTTCCTCCAATTGTTTTGGGAGATATAGGAATCGTCAGTGTGACAGTTGTCCCTTCTCGGTATTTGCTGTCAATCGTGATAGGTTTTTGATTATTTCCGTAATAGAGAAGGAGACGCTTGTTTACGTTGTAAAGCCCGTAGCCGATACTGAAATCTGAATCGATCCCTTTGGCTAACTCTTTACGTATTTCTGCTAGTTTTTCTGCAGGAATGCCAATACCGTTGTCTATGACTTTGAATTGGATCATTTCGTCGATTTTGCATGCAGTAATACGAATAAATCCTTTGTGACGAACATACTTTGTTCCATGGTACACAGCATTTTCGATCAATGGTTGCAAAATCATCTTTAAAATAGAAACAGGAAAAAGTGTTTCTGGTATATCGATCTTATAGTCAAGCATATGTCTATATCTTATTTTTAAAATGACCAAATAATCATTGATATGGCTGATTTCCTTTTCAAGAGGAATCCAGTCTTGTCCTTTGCTTAAAGACGTACGAAAAAAGCCGGAAAGTGCATGGGTCATAGTCAGAGCTTCTTCAAAGCAGTCTTGTTCGATCAAAGAAATGATGGCATCCAAACTGTTATAAATAAAATGGGGAGTAATCTGAGCTTGCAATACACGAACTTCACTTTGTGCTAAATGGTATTGTTTCAAAGCGTTTTCCCGTAAAGACTGGTTTAGTTCTTCCGCCATTTTGTTCATACTAGCGGTAAGTGTCTGTAGTTCTTGTGTTTCTGGCATGTTTAAACGAAATCTAAGATTTCCTGAAGAAAGCTGTTCGGACATTGTGATCAGCTGATTGATCGGCTCTTGGACCTTTTGTTCTAAAAAGCGACGATTCTTTTTCGCATAGAAAAAAATAGTACTAAGAACCCCCAATTCTACTATTGTTAATAAAATGAGTGAGCGGACAAGCGTCGTATTTTTTTGACTTGCTAAGTCGATTTCCACACGAACAAAGTCCTGTAAAATATCTGACAGTAGTTGAGTGACAGAATCTACCTGATTGATGATCTGTTCATTGGTATCCATAAAATCTTCTGCCAAGATATGATGAATGAGCTCAGTTTGATAATCTTCCAATGTATCGATTGTACGTAACGATACATCTAACGTACTAATTTCTTTAAGTGTATTGGTATTATTTTTGATCTCTCGAATGTCATTCCTAAGTTCTTCTAGGATATTTTCCTTGTTGAACTCATCTACGGTTACTTGGCCAGAAATCAAGTCCCACATACTTTCCAAAACTTTTTGATCAACCTTCAAAGCAATTGCATCTGCTTTTTGGATATTTGCGATCGTCTGTTGATAAATCAAAAGCTGTTGCGAATATAACAGTATGCTTAGTAGCAAAGGGATAACAGCAAATAGAAGCATGGCTTTGTTTGCTTGGGCAAAAATCTGTTTTATGCTTAAATTTTTTGTCATGATACTTCTCCAGTCAATAATTTCTGGTTGGGATGTTAGCTATATTCTGTTGGGAAAAGACAGTCTCGGAAATAAAAATATCTTTAGGTAGTGTTTTTCCTGTTTGAAGATTTCCAAAATAACGAGTAACGGTATTGGCTACATACCAGCCGACATCAGGTTTACACTCGACTACGCAATTGACGATTCCTGAGCGTAGATTCTCGATCATATCTTCTTGTCCATCAATCGTTACAATGATCAAATCTTCTCCAGGTTTGATTGATGTTTCTTTTATCGCAGCTAAAGCACCGTGAGTCATTTCATCACTATGGCTGTATAATACATCGATTTCGGATAAATCATTTGTTTCTAAATATCGTTTCATCTGGTCTTTTCCTTTCATCCGAATAAAATCACCGACAATTCGGTGAACAATAGTCATTGGAGGTTTATGGTCAATAGTTCCATCTTTTTTTAGGGTTGGTTTACGATTGATTGATTCCAAAAATCCTTCGAAGCGTAGCTTGGTCGGTGTGGAGTTCTCTGAACCAGCAAGTTCTAGGATTCTGATTTCCTGTTTCTTTGAATTTGTGAAGTGATTGCTGACAAATAAACCCGCCCGATTTCCTTCTGCTTTGAAACTGGGGCCGATGTGGGTGACGAAAAGCTCGGGATCATTCGTTTGAATATGTCTGTCGACAAGTATGACAGGGATCTCTGCTCGCTTTGCTTCTTTTAATACAGAGTCCCACCCAGATTCTTGCAAAGGAGTAAAAATGATCATATCCACTTTATAGGCAATAAATGTCCGTATATCTTGGATTTGCCGTTCCTGATTCATGTAGCCATTTCGGTAGAGAACTTGGTAATCTTCTTTTTCAAGCGCAGTGATAATTGATTCAGTATGCTTTTTCCGCCAGCTACTCTCCGTTCCTGATTGCGAAAAACCAACGACTAGTGGGTCAGGTGCTTCCTTTGTATTAGGTGTACACCCTATCATTTGGTAAGCGATTACAATAAGGGGTAAAAAAAATAAAACACGTTTCACTTTAGATCACTCCATCTGGATTTGTTAGTACTATCTTATCAGATAAAGGAGAAAATCAAAGTCAAAAGGAATTAATCGAAAAAAATCCAAGAAACTTAAAAAAATCCAAGACAAAAAAAGAACACCTAAAAAATTTAAAGTAAATCCCATAAAAAAATCAATGTTAACGCTTTCTTTATTAGCTATACTCGGTGTATCAATTGGAATGGGGGATAAAAAATGAAAAACAAATTTAGAAAGATTCTTGGGAGTATCGCTATTTTGACCGCAAGCATTCTATTAAGTGCGTGTGGCAATTCAGGATCTGCAGATGATAGTACGGGGTATGTAGGAATCGCTATGCCGACCAAATCAGCAGAAAGATGGATCGCTGATGGGAACAACATGGTCTCAGAATTAGAAAAACTGGGTTATAAAACAGATCTTCAATACGGAGAAGATAAAGTAGAAAATCAAGTAGCGCAAATCGAAAATATGATTACAAAAGGGGTAGATACACTTGTGATTGCTTCTATCGATGGTTCAGCTTTAACTGATGTGTTAGCTAAAGCAAAAGAAGCAGATATCAAGGTAATCGCCTATGATCGTTTACTGATGAATTCAGAAAATGTCGATTACTACGCGACTTTTGATAATTTTGGAGTAGGTGTATCGCAAGCAGCTTATATTGAAGAGCACTTAGGATTGAAAGAAGGAAAAGGGCCATTCACGATTGAATTATTTGGTGGCTCGCCTGACGACAACAATGCACTAATTAATTACAACGGAGTGATGTCTGTTTTACAACCATATATGGACAACGGTCAGTTGATCGTGCCATCTGGACAGACGAGTTTCAGTCAAATCGCTACGCTTCGCTGGGATGGTTCTACGGCGCAAGCAAGGATGGATAATCTGTTAAGCGCAAATTATACTGACCAAACATTGGATGCTGTTTTGTCGCCATATGATCCAATAAGTTTAGGAATCATTTCGTCATTAAAAGGCGTGGGGTATGGGAGTGAAAGTAAACCTTTACCTGTGATTACTGGACAAGATGCGACAGTTGCTGGCGTCAAATCGATCATTGCCGGGGAACAAACACAAACGATCTTTAAAGACACACGTATCTTAGCAAAAAATACGATTGAAATGATCAAAGCAATCAGTGATGGAGAAGAGGTTCCGGTCAATGATACTGAAACTTATGATAATGGGGTGAAAACTGTTCCTACGTATTTAGCAAATACAGTATCTGTCGATAAAGATAATTATCAAGCAGAGCTGATCGACACAGATTATTATAAAGAATCCGATCTGAAAAATTGAGAGGAACCAAACAAGGAACTAAAGAGATCTAAGTCAGAGAGAGGATAAGAATTATGGCGGATTGTATTTTAAAAATGGCAGATATCACCAAAAAATTTTCTGGAATCCGAGCGTTAGATTGCGTGAATCTGATGATTGAACGTGGGGAAATCCATGCATTGTGCGGAGAAAACGGAGCGGGAAAATCAACATTGATGAATGTCTTGAGCGGCTTGTATCCATATGGCTCCTATGACGGGGAAATCTTTTATGATGGAAAGCTGTGTCAATTCAAAGATTTGAAAGATAGTGAAGAAAAAGGCATCGTCATCATTCATCAAGAATTAGCATTAAGTCCTTATCTTTCAGTAAAAGAGAATATTTTTCTCGGAAATGAACAAGCAGAAAGAGGCGTGATTGATTGGGAACTGACAGAAAAGAAAACGTATGAATTGCTGAACAAAGTCGGTTTGTCTATCGACCCGAATCTTCTAGTATCCCAGATTGGCGTAGGGCAACAGCAACTAGTTGAAATAGCTAAAGCATTATCAAAATCCGTCCGTCTATTGATTTTGGATGAGCCTACCGCTGCATTGAATGAAGAAGAAAGCGCGAATTTGCTGAGATTGATCCGAGAGCTGAAAGAGCAGGGTGTAACCTCCATCATTATTTCACATAAGCTGAATGAAATCGTGGATATCGCAGATCGAATCACCATTTTACGGGATGGACAGACGATTGAGACGCTAGAAAATGAAATGATCAGCGAAGAGCGTATTATTCGCGGGATGGTGGGCAGAGATTTAGTTGATCGTTATCCTGAAAGAAAACCGGATATTGGAGAAGTTTATTTTAAAGTAGAAGACTGGACGGTCTATCACCCTCTTGATCAGGAGCGAATCATAAACGACCATATCAACTTGCATTTGAAAAAAGGAGAGATTGTAGGAATAGCTGGGCTGATGGGAGCGGGCAGAACTGAATTCGCTATGAGTCTATTTGGACATTCTTATGGAAGCAAGATATCCGGACGTATATTAAAGGAAGGGGCAGAGATATCAGTTAAGACCGTTCCTTCAGCCATTGCAAACGGACTCGCTTATGTCTCGGAGGACCGAAAATCTTTAGGACTGAATCTGCTGATGGATATTCGGGAAAACGTGACGCTGAGCAGTTTGGATAAAATAAGTCAAAAAGGAGTATTAGATAAAGAAAAAGAAGTAACTGAGGCAGAAAATTTCCGGAAAAAGATGCGTATAAAAACAAACTCCATCCATCAAATTGTCAGTAG
The DNA here is from genome assembly GCF_056612775.1 of Enterococcus sp. M-BR2. Taxonomy (NCBI): domain Bacteria; kingdom Bacillati; phylum Bacillota; class Bacilli; order Lactobacillales; family Enterococcaceae; genus Enterococcus; species Enterococcus sp. M-BR2. Next base: position 1,040,799 of record NZ_CM152743.1, on the reverse strand, counting down.
TCTTAGTGGTGGGAATCAACAAAAAGTCGTTTTATCCAAGTGGCTGATGACACAACCCGATATTCTTTTTTTAGATGAGCCAACCCGTGGGATAGACGTTGGGGCAAAATATGAGATCTACACGATTATCGAAGAAATGGCAGCAAATGGCAAAGCTGTCTGTCTTATCTCTTCTGAACTTCCTGAAATCTTAGGAATGTGTGATCGGATCTATACGATGAACGAAGGACGTATTACAGGAGAAGTCTCGCGAGAAGAGGCAGATCAGGAAGTCTTGATGAAATTAATGACGAAAGAAGAGGTGGGGTAAGTTGGAACAAGCAAAAAATCTTACGGATAAAAAAGAGAAAAAACTAAATTTGAAAAGTAGAGCAGCTGATCTTTTTGGTCGCTACAGCATGGTGATCATTTTAGCGGGACTACTTATTGCGTTTCAATTGATGACAGATGGTATTTTCTGGCGTCCATTGAATATAACTAACCTTGTTTTGCAAAATAGTCATATATTAGTACTAGCTGCAGGGATGTTATTAGTTGTGCTCTTAGGTCATGTGGATTTGTCGGTAGGGTCAGTGATGGCGTTTGTTGGTGCAATTGCGGGCATGATGATGGTCAATCGCCAAATGAACCCGTGGGTGACAGTCATCACATGTCTTGCAGTAGGCGGGTTGATCGGCGCATGGCAAGGTTTTTGGGTAGCTTATGCTGGGATACCGGCGTTTATCGTGACTTTAGCAGGATTGCTGATGTTTCGTGGACTGACACAAGTTGTTCTAGGAGGCCAATCTCTGGCACCTTTTCCAGCTGTTTTCCAAAAAATGTCTACGGGTTATTTACCAGACTTAAGCGAAGGAAGTAGCCTTCACTTCTTGACATTGATTTTAGGAATGATCATCACCATCGTGTTAGTTGTTGGACAATGGCGAACAAGAAATCGTCGGAAAAATCATTTATTTGAAGTGGAATCTCCAACAGCTTTCTTGGTAAAGGCGGTATTTACAGCAGTCGTTGTACTAGGGATAACTTATATCTTTGCCTCTTATCAAGGATATCCGATCATTTTGATCATTCTCGGTTTGATCGTCGCGGCATATGGGTTTTTGACAAATAAAACAGTAGCAGGTCGCCAGATTTATGCGACGGGCGGAAATCGAAAAGCGGCTGAACTATCAGGAATCAAAACAAAGCGGATCACGTTCTGGGTTTTCGTCAACATGGGAGTCATGGCAGCTTTAGCTGGATTAGTTTTAGCAGCTCGGTTAAATGCGGCGACACCTCAAGCGGGTACTTCGATGGAACTAGATGCGATGGCGGCAGTATATTTTGGTGGTGCTTCGACATCTGGCGGCATCGGAACGATTATGGGGGCGATTGTCGGTGGCTTGGTCATGGGTGTATTGAACAATGGCATGTCGATTTTAGGCGTTGGGGTAGATTGGCAGCAGGCGATCAAAGGGTTGATCTTGCTTTTAGCCGTTGTATTAGACTTGTATAACAAGAAAAAACGGACAACGTAGGAGAACACCGTTTATTCAGAAAAAAGACTGTGACAAGACATTTGTCACAGCCTTTTTTTCGCTAAAAGCGAACATTCATTGCTTCGTTTGTATAGACTAAAAATAATGTATGTTTTTTAACCATTCGTATAAATTCTCTTTTTGCTCTTGATTTTTTCGCTTAATTGAGTTAAATTACATAGGGCGCTAAAAAAAGCCCTGATTAAATTAATAATGTTCGTGTTTTACTGGATGTGAACATCAGGAGGATAATGTAATGAAAGTATTTGATTACGAAGATATTCAATTAATTCCTAATAAATGTATCGTAAATAGCCGTTCTGAATGTGATACAACGGTCACATTAGGTAAACATACATTCAAAATGCCAGTAGTGCCTGCCAACATGCAGACGATTATTGATGAAACGATTGCAGAATTCTTAGCGGAAAATGGTTATTTCTATATCATGCATCGGTTTGATGAAGTAGCCCGAATTCCGTTTATCAAAAAAATGAAAAAGCGCGGATTGATTACCTCAATCAGTGTTGGCGTCAAGAAAGAGGAATATTCCTTTATAGAGAAGTTGGCAGAAGAATCGCTAAATCCTGATTATATCACTATCGACATCGCACATGGACATGCTAACTCAGTTATTGATATGATCCAGCATATTAAAAAATATTTGCCTGAAACTTTTGTGATTGCCGGTAATGTTGGTACACCGGAAGCCGTCCGTGAATTGGAAAATGCGGGTGCAGATGCAACAAAAGTCGGGATTGGTCCAGGAAAAGTATGTATTACAAAAATCAAGACAGGCTTTGGAACTGGAGGCTGGCAACTGGCCGCTCTTAGATGGTGTGCGAAAGCAGCTCGTAAGCCGATCATCGCTGACGGTGGGATCAGAACACATGGCGATATTGCAAAATCTGTCCGTTTTGGAGCAACAATGGTTATGATTGGCTCATTGTTTGCCGGTCACGAGGAATCTCCTGGCGAAACAAAAGTCGAAAACGGAATTGTATATAAAGAATACTTTGGTTCTGCTTCAGAATTCCAAAAAGGTGAAAAACGAAATGTTGAAGGAAAGAAAATCTGGATCCAACATAAAGGATCTTTGAAAGATACACTAGTGGAAATGCAACAAGACCTTCAGTCATCTATTTCGTATGCTGGAGGAAGAGATCTGGAATCCATTCGGAAAGTTGATTATGTCATCGTGAAAAATTCGATTTTTAATGGAGATACGATCTAAATAATGAGTAAAATATCAGCGGAAGGTTCATAACAGAACCTTCCGTTTTTTATGTTTTGCAAAAAAAGCTTTTCTTTTTTCTCGTAAATTCGGTAAAATCAATAGAAAGAATGGACAACAGAAAAGAGAGGACTATGTGGGGAAAAGTAGAGAAAAAACAAGGACCGATTTATCGTCAAATCATGGAACAGATCATGAGAGAAATCGAAAGTGGAAGAATCAATCCTGGAGATCAACTTGAATCGGAACGAAAACTAGGGCAATTTTTTGGTGTAAATCGTTCCACCGTTGTTCATGCATTGGAAGAACTTAGAGAGCTTGGCGTATTAACAAGTAAACGTGGTAGCGGTTGGTTCGTCAATCAGACTGAATGGGGGAAATTCGCCGTTCCAAGAATCGATTGGCGAAAAATGATCTCACCTCGCTATGAACAGACGGATTGGTATGAACAAAAAATAAAAGAAGCAAAGCAGAGCCAAAGAACATTGTTCCTTGACTTATATGCGAGTGAGATGCCAGATGAGCTTTTGCCGAATTTTGAGTTTCCTTCTTATTCTCTTGAAGAAATCTTAGTGGAAGAAAAAGAAATGGATCTTTTAGGCTATACTCCGTTACGTAACAAAATCAAACAGTATTTGGAAAGTAAATTTGAACTGACCTTTTCCCTAAACCAGCTTCTGGTGACTGGTGGTGGTCAGCAAGCAATCTTTTTGATCTTACAAACGATTCTTTCTGCTGGAGAGGGGATAGCTGTAGAGTCACCTTCTTTTTTTTACCGATTACCTCTTTTCAAAGCTTCAGGAACGCGTTTATTTGGGATACCGATGGATGAAGAAGGGATCGACTTAGAAAAACTGAAAGAATCGATCCATAAAAATAAATTGAAAGCAGTGCTGATCAACCCCAATTTTCAAAACCCTACAGGAAAAGTGATGAGTCAAAAGCGACGAGAAAAGCTAGTAGAATTGTGTCGGCAGTATCGGCTTCCAATTATTGAAGACGATGTATTTACGGACCTTTCATTTCTAAACCAAGATGAAGTTCTTCCTATACGAACGATTGATCCGGATAATGTATTATATGTCGGTTCGTTATCTAGAATTTTAGGAAAAACAACGAAAATCGGTTGGTTGATCGGACCAGAGGCCTTTATCTCGCAACTAGCTAAAGCGCAAGAAATGATGGAGTTTTCGATGAACATCCTTACACAAATCACGGCCGCTAATATATTTGATGAAGCAATTGATTTGAAAATGTTGGATGTAAGAAAAAAATTGAAAGAAAAAAGCCAACTGATAAGCATTTGGGCGGAGTCTCAATCGTTTTTCAAGCTTCATTCGATTTTAGGTGGTTATTATGCTTGGATCACTTGGGATGGAAAAAAGCTGGACCCTCAACTAGCAGAAAAAGTAGTAGATTTGGGTCTAGGAATTGCACCAAGTCTACTTTTTGGGCAAGATATAAATGGAATCAGAATCAATTACAGTCGTCTAGATGAAGCCAACATATCGTTGTTTTATTCAAAGATGAAAATTTTAGAACAGTGGTTAACAGAATAATTTCACAAAGTAAAAAGATTAAAGAATATAACAGCTGGGATTTAAATTTCCGGCTGTTTCTTTTTTTTCGTAAAAAGAAGACGAGGCAAAGTATTAGAGAAAAATACACTCTTTGTATAGCCATTCACGATATCTTAAGAAAATAAATAGTTGCAGCAAAACTGTATAACACCAGCGTTTCTAAATAGAAACAGATCATTGTAAGTTTGATTAGAAAATAGAAAAAACACAGCCTAAATATAAAACGCTTTCCTCATTGTGATTATATTCACTAAAGCTGTTAATATGCGGATTGACATAATTTCCTTTCATCGTGAAAATTTGTGCTTTTAGCTTGTATTTCTCATAAATCCATGATAATTTATTAATGAAGACGGTTAAATAGTGATACAGTTTTATTCGCTGTTTCAATCGCAGAATGAAGAGATTTTCTTATAGATGAGAGAGGAATGTGTGACAAATGGCAAACAAAAAAGCACCGATCGACTTCCAAGCACTGCTAGATGAAGTCAATGCAGATTTCCCAGTATATCAAGCACTTGATCAAGATGGAAACGTAGTTAACAAAGATTTAGTACCTGATTTATCCGATGATGAACTCGTTGAATTAATGACTCACATGGTATGGTCTCGTGTATTAGACCAACGTTCCACAGCGCTGAACCGCCAAGGACGCCTAGGCTTTTTTGCACCAACTGCAGGACAAGAGGCAAGTCAGCTGGCCAGCGCGTATGCATTTGATAAAGAAGATGTTCTTCTTCCAGGTTATCGAGATGTCCCTCAACTAGTAAAACATGGTTTACCTTTATCCCAAGCATTTTTATGGTCTAGAGGACATGCTGCAGGTAATTCTTATCCAGAAGAATTGAAAGCTCTACCACCACAAATCATCATCGGTGCACAATATGTACAAGCAGCCGGTGTTGCATTAGGTTTGAAGAAACGCAACAAGAAAAATGTTGTCTTCACTTATACTGGTGATGGCGGTTCATCACAAGGTGATTTTTACGAAGCAATCAATTTCGCTGGCGCTTACCATGCAAATGCTGTGTTTTATATCCAAAACAACGGGTATGCGATCTCTACACCTCGTGAAAAACAAACCGCAGCAAAAACACTTGCACAAAAAGCTGTCGCAGCTGGGATTCCAGGTATTCAAGTCGATGGAATGGATCCGCTTGCAGTGTATACTGTATCTAAAATGGCACGGGAATGGGCGATCAGCGGAAATGGACCAGTCCTAATCGAAACACTGACTTATCGTTACGGACCCCATACACTATCTGGGGACGATCCAACACGCTACCGTACAAAAGACACAGATGACGAATGGCAGAAAAAAGATCCATTGATCCGCTTCCGTAAATATCTGACGGAAAAAGGACTTTGGTCTGAAGAAAAAGAAGAACAAGTGATTGAAGCAACTAAAGAAGAAATCAAAGCAGCTATCGCAGAAGCCGACAAAGTTCCAAAACAAAAGGTTTCAGATTTCTTGAAAAACATGTTCGAAGTATCTCCACAATCAATCAAAGAACAAATTGCAATTTATGAAGCGAAGGAGTCGAAATAATCATGGCACAAAAAACAATGATCCAAGCAATCACCGATGCCTTAGCACTTGAACTAGAAAATGACGAGAATGTCGTTGTTTTTGGTGAAGATGTTGGGAAAAACGGAGGAGTTTTCCGGGCAACTGAAGGATTGCAGGAAAAATTCGGAGAAGACCGAGTATTCGATACTCCTTTAGCTGAATCTGGAATCGCAGGGTTGAGTTTTGGGCTTGCGTTGGAAGGATTTCGTCCAGTTCCTGAAATCCAATTCTTTGGTTTTATTTTCGAAGCAATGGATGAAGTAGTAGCTCAAATGGCTCGTACAAGATATCGAATGAGCGGTACTAGAAATCTACCAATCACGATCCGTTCACCATTTGGTGGCGGTGTTCATACACCAGAACTGCATTCAGATAATTTAGAAGGTTTGATTGCCCAGTCTCCTGGTATTCGAGTAGTGATCCCATCAAATCCTTACGATGCAAAAGGACTATTGATTTCTTCTATTAGAAGTAACGATCCAGTTGTTTTCCTAGAACACATGAAACTATATCGCTCATTCCGAGAAGAAGTGCCGGATGAAGCTTACGAAGTTCCTTTGGACAAAGCAGCAGTTACTCGTGAAGGAACAGATGTATCTGTTATCACATACGGGGCAATGGTGCGTGAAGCAATCAAAGCAGCAGATAATCTTGCAAAAGAAAATATCTCTGTTGAAATCATTGATCTTCGTACAGTTGCGCCATTAGATGTAGAAACGATCATTCAATCCGTGGAAAAAACGGGTCGCGTAGTCGTTGTCCAAGAAGCACAACGACAAGCGGGTGTTGCTGCGCAAGTAGTTTCTGAGATCTCAGAACGCGCTATCCTTTCATTAGAAGCCCCAATCGGACGAGTTTCTGCACCTGATACAGTCTTCCCGTTTGGACAAGCAGAAAATGTTTGGTTACCAAACGCAAAAGATATCGAAGACAAAGTAAAAGAAATCGCGGAATTTTAAGAAAAGAAGGGACGAAACAAAGTCATGGCTTATCAATTTAAATTGCCGGATATCGGTGAAGGAATTGCAGAAGGTGAAATCGTCAAATGGTTCGTCAAACCAGGAGATACGATTAATGAAGATGATACATTATTAGAAGTTCAAAACGACAAATCAGTAGAAGAAATCCCCTCACCTGTAACAGGAACGGTTAAAAATGTCATTGTTCCAGAAGGTACAGTAGCAAATGTTGGGGATGTATTGGTAGAAATCGATGCACCAGGACACGAAGACAATGAAGGGGACAGTGGTGTAGCCGCAGAATCCCAAACTCCAGCTAACCCGGCTGCTGAACCAACTGTTGATACAGGATCAGCTGGATCGTCAAGCGAAGGAGTCTTCCAATTCAAGTTACCGGATATCGGTGAAGGAATTGCAGAAGGTGAAATCGTCAAATGGTTCGTCAAACCAGGAGATACAATCAATGAAGATGATACATTATTAGAAGTTCAAAACGACAAATCAGTAGAAGAAATCCCGTCACCCGTAACCGGGACAGTTAAAAACGTGATTGTCCCAGAAGGCACAGTAGCAAATGTTGGGGACGTGTTAGTAGAAATCGATGCTCCTGGACACAATGGTGCACCATCAACTAGTGCGCCATCAGCTGAAGCACCAAAAGAAAAAGTGGAAACATCAGGTTCAGCAAGTGTCGTTGAAGCTGCCGATCCAAATAAACGTGTATTGGCTATGCCATCTGTTCGTCAATTTGCCCGCGAAAAAGATGTAGATATCTCACAAGTAACTGCAACTGGAAAAGGTGGCAGAGTAACAAAAGAGGACATCGAAAACTTCTTGACAGGTGGTCCAAGCAGTGCACCAGCGAAATCAGAAGCGCCAGAAGCGGCAGCGCCGAAAGAAGCAGCTGCTGCAGCAGAAAGCAAACCACCTGCAACAGCAAAACCATTCAAGTCCAACTTAGGAGATTTGGAAGAACGTGTAGCAATGACACCAACACGTAAAGCTATTGCTAAAGCAATGGTCAACAGTAAGCATACAGCTCCACACGTGACATTGCATGATGAAGTAGAAGTGTCTAAACTATGGGATAACCGGAAACGATTTAAAGAAGTTGCTGCTGCAAATGGTACGAAACTTACTTTCTTGCCATATGTCGTGAAAGCTTTAACAGCGACTGTGAAGAAATACCCAGTATTGAATGCATCTATCGACGATGCAAACCAAGAAATCGTTTATAAACATTACTACAATATCGGTATTGCAACTGATACGGATCACGGACTATATGTACCAAATGTGAAAGATGCAGACCGCAAAGGAATGTTTGCTATTGCAGACGAAATCAATGAGAAAGCAAAATTAGCTCATGACGGCAAACTATCTGCAGAAGATATGCGCAATGGAACGATTACGATCAGCAATATCGGATCTGTAGGTGGCGGTTGGTTTACACCAGTCATCAACTATCCAGAAGTAGCTATTTTAGGTGTAGGAACGATTGCACAACAACCAATCGTAAATGCTGAAGGCGAAATCGTTGTCGGTCGTGTGATGAAACTGTCATTAAGTTTCGATCACCGTATCGTAGATGGAGCAACTGCGCAACAAGCAATGAATAATATCAAACGTCTTTTAGCTGATCCAGAGCTATTAATGATGGAAGGATGATAAACAAATGGTAGTTGGAGATTTTGCTGTAGAATTAGATACAGTTGTAATCGGTGCGGGACCTGGTGGCTATGTAGCTGCCATCCGCGCTGCTGAAATGGGACAAAAAGTAGCAATCATTGAAAGAGAGTATATTGGCGGTGTTTGTTTGAACGTCGGCTGTATTCCTTCAAAAGCACTGATAGCTGCAGGACACCATTATCAAGAGTCACTAGATTCTGAAATGTTTGGAGTAACTAGTGAAAATGTCAAACTAGATTTTGCGAAAACACAAGAATGGAAAGAAAACAAAGTTGTTCATACGTTGACTTCTGGTGTTGGTTTCCTATTAAAAAAACATAAGGTTGAAACAATCGAAGGAGAAGCGTTCTTCGTAGATGATCACACACTACGCGTCATTCATCCAGATTCAGCTCAAACTTATTCGTTCAATAACGCAATCATCGCAACAGGTTCCCGTCCAATCGAGATTCCAGGATTTAAGTTCGGAGGACGTGTGTTAGATTCTACTGGCGGATTAGCATTGAAAGAAGTACCTAAGAAATTTGTGATCATCGGTGGCGGTGTGATTGGTGCCGAATTGGGCGGAGCGTACGCAAACTTAGGAGCAGAAGTAACGATCCTTGAAGGCTCACCACAAATTTTACCAACTTACGAAAAAGATCTAGTAAAATTAGTAGAAGATGATTTCAAGAAAAAAGGCGTAACAGTCGTAACGAATGCAATGGCGAAAGAAGCAGTCGATAACGGCGACAGCGTGACAGTGAAATATGCAGTGGATGGGAAAGAAGAATCCGTTACTGCTGATTATGTGATGGTCACTGTAGGTCGTCGTCCGAATACGGATGATATGGGCTTAGAACAAGCAGGTGTCGAAGTAGGAGAACGAGGATTGATCACGGTAGATAAACAAGGACGTACGAACGTACCCAATATCTATGCCATCGGTGATATCGTTCCAGGGGCGGCATTAGCACACAAAGCCAGTTATGAAGCAAAAATCGCTGCTGAAGCAATCTCTGGCAAAAAAGTAGCTGTAGATTATAAAGCAATGCCGGCAGTAGCCTTTACTGATCCTGAATTGGCTTCTGTAGGTATGACAATCAAAGAAGCAAAAGATGCTGGTATCGAAGCAAAAGCATATAAATTCCCATTTTCAGGGAACGGTCGAGCATTATCGCTTGGTAAAACAGAAGGATTCATCCGTCTAGTTACGACAATCGAAGATAACGTGCTGATTGGTGCACAAATCGGGGGAGTCGGTGCAAGCGATATGGTTTCTGAATTAGCTTTAGCAATCGAATCAGGAATGAATGCTGAAGATATCGCCTTGACGATTCATCCGCATCCATCTCTTGGCGAAATCGTCATGGATGCTTCGGAATTAGCATTAGGCTTGCCAATTCATATTTGATTTGAATAATATAGGCGAAACGCAACTGAGAAATCAGTTGCGTTTTTTTCTTTTTCTGGAAAATAATGGTACGTATTTTTATTACATAAACTGATATCATAAAAAATAAACAGAAATATTTGAGTAATGTATCCATCAAATGGGAAAGAAGGAAGTTAGAAATGAAAATTCCAGGAACTGAGGTAGGCGCAAGCATCCAAATTGACCCATCGTTATCACTTGATCAACAACCACAAATAGAACAGATTAGACAATTGATTCGTAGAACTGAAGAGCGCTTCTTTGATCATTTGTCTGATTTGTTTGACGCAGATTCCGAGAAATACGCAAAGATTGAAACTATCATGCTCCGAAATGCTAATATCGATGGACCTTCTTTGCTCGAGGTACTTGAGCGTAAAGGTAAAGGAATTGAACGAAGCCAAGTAGTATTTGCAGATGATTCTGAATTGATTTGGTATAAAAAAAATACGATTATAGCGCTTAGAGAACAATCTGATATAGAAGCAAGTAATACATTATGGGAAACATACGCTAAAAATCAAGATCATACCCTTCGTGAAATCATGAACCCTAGCTTTGATAAACTTATCAATGAAGAAAAAATTTTTATAAATAATGGAGTACAAGAAAGGCTAAGAAGGAAAGCAGAACGTCAAATGGAAGAAAAAAACAAAAACGGCCAGACAATCCGAGTGATTAACTCTCAATTACTCGCCAAGAGTAGAAAAACAAGCAATCTTACACGTGATCATCTAAGATAAATCAAGTTTTTTTGGAATTAATACGAAGAAACTTAATAATAGATAAGAATGATAAAAAGGAGTAAGTTTTCAGTCTCCTTTTTTATTTCTTTTTTATTATCAATAATTTAATTATGTAAACTTGTGATACGACTACTTCTTGGTTTATTACCGTCTCCTATGCTACACTAAAGAAGAATATGAAATAGGAGAGTTGAAGATGCAAGAATATCAGTATCCACTTGATTTAGACTGGACAACAGATGAAATGGTCATTGTAATGAAGATGTGGGAAGATCTGGAACGTGCGAACGAAAAAGGGATAAACAATGAAGCTTTTTTGAAGACCTATCAGCAGTTCAAAACAGTTGTCAAATCCATCGGAGAAGAAAAACGATTGGGTCGGGAATTTGAGAAAGCTTCCGGGTACTCCTTATATCGTACAGTGCAGCAAGCAAAAAAAAATCCAAACAAAACTTTGAGAATGAACGGGTGAGATAAATGGAACAGATGATTGATCATATCAAATCATGGCTTGAAGAAGCTGGTGAGAAAATCCAATCTTCTCAACAAACATTAACGATCTCGCAAAAATCAAATCGAACGGATTTAGTGACAAATGTTGACCGTAACATCCAGAATTTTCTAATCGAAAAAATCCATTCCTATGATTCAGAGGCGAAAATATTGGCAGAAGAAGAAGGGTATAATCAACTAGCAGATCTTGATGGAAGAGTCTTTATCATTGATCCTATTGATGGCACATTGAATTTCGTGATTGAAGGGGAAAATTTTTGTATCATGCTCGCTGTTTATGAATCCGGCGTTGGAAAACTTGGTTTCATTTATGACGTCATGAGAAATGAGCTTTTTTGGGGTGGAAAAGGAATAGGTGTTTACAAAAATGATAGACCAATGCCTAAACCAGCAAATAAATCTTTATCAGAAGGCTTACTTGGTGTGAATAGCTATCTTTTCGGTCATAATAAATATGGAATCCGAGAGATTGCGGAAAGCAGCATGGGAACACGTATGTACGGGTGTGCAGGTCTTGAACTAGCCGCAATCTTGAAAGGAAACCATATTGCTTACATTTCGAACCTCAGTCCTTGGGATTATGCAGCGGGAAATGTCTTATTGGAAGAGTTTGGTATGGTAACAAGCGGTCTTTTTGGCACTCCATTGACCTTTGATAAAAGGGAATACTATTTAGCAGGGACTCCTTGTGCATATGCAGAAATCGCAGACCTTTTGAAAAAAGAAGGCTGAAAAAAGGTAGAAAACATTCACAAAGATGATAAAAACGGGCAAAAGATTAATTTTCTCGAAAAAATGAAAACATTTTACTATATTTCATGAAAAAAGTCTGCTATAATTAGCAGTCGAGTAAAATTTGCCCTGTCATAAAGAACCAATAAAAAAGGAGTTAGTTACATTGAATTATAGAAACGATATCCGTAACGTCGCAATTATTGCCCACGTTGACCACGGAAAAACAACATTAGTTGATGAACTGTTAAAACAATCAGATACATTAGACGCACATACACAATTGCAAGAACGTGCGATGGACTCAAATGCGCTAGAAAAAGAACGTGGTATCACGATTTTAGCCAAAAACACAGCTGTAGACTATAAAGGAATTCGCGTAAATATCATGGATACTCCAGGACACGCGGACTTCGGTGGCGAAGTAGAACGGATCATGAAAATGGTTGACGGCGTCGTGTTGGTCGTAGATGCATATGAAGGAACAATGCCTCAAACACGTTTTGTATTGAAAAAAGCATTGGAACAACATATCACACCAATCGTTGTCGTAAACAAGATTGACAAACCTTCTGCTCGTCCTGAGCATGTCGTTGATGAAGTACTTGAACTATTCATCGAATTGGGAGCAGATGATGATCAGTTAGACTTTCCTGTGATTTATGCGTCTGCACTGAATGGTACGTCAAGCTTATCAGACGACCCTGCAGATCAAGAACCAACAATGGCACCTATTTTTGACACGATCATTGAAAAAATTCCTGCTCCTGTCGATAATAGCGACGAACCATTACAATTCCAAGTTTCATTACTTGACTACAACGATTATGTAGGTCGTATCGGAATCGGACGTGTATTTAGAGGAACAATCAAAGTAGGCGACCAAGTAGCATTAATTAAATTAGACGGAACAGTTAAGAAATTCCGTGTAACGAAATTATTTGGTTTCTTTGGACTAAAACGTCTAGAGATTCAAGAAGCAAAAGCTGGAGACTTGATTGCTGTCTCAGGTATGGAAGACATCTTTGTCGGTGAAACAGTTACTCCTGTGGATCATCAAGATGCGTTACCTATCCTTCACATTGACGAACCAACATTGCAAATGACTTTCTTAGTTAATAATTCACCATTTGCCGGTCGAGAAGGTAAATATGTAACTGCTCGTAAAATTGAAGAACGTTTGATGGCAGAACTTCAAACAGATGTATCTTTACGAGTTGAACCAACAAACTCTCCAGATGCTTGGACTGTTTCTGGTCGTGGAGAATTGCATTTGTCTATCTTGATTGAAAACATGCGTCGTGAAGGTTACGAATTGCAAGTATCTCGTCCAGAAGTTATTGAAAAAGAAATCGACGGTGTAAAATGCGAACCGTTTGAACGCGTACAAATCGACACACCAGAAGAATACATGGGTAGTGTCATCGAATCCTTGAGTTTACGTAAAGGTGAAATGCAAGATATGGTCCATACAGGAAACGGACAAATCCGTTTGACATTCTTGACCCCTGCCCGTGGTTTGATCGGTTATTCAACTGAATTCCTTTCAATGACACGCGGTTACGGAATCATGAACCATACTTTTGATCAATATTTGCCAATGCTTCCTGGTCAAATCGGTGGACGTCACCAAGGTGCGCTTGTTTCAATCGATACCGGAAAAGCAACGACCTATTCTATCATGAGTATCGAAGAACGCGGTACAGTCTTCGTAGAACCAGGTACAGAAGTATATGAAGGAATGATTATCGGAGAAAACAGCCGTGATAATGATTTGACTGTCAACATCACGAAAGCAAAACAAATGACAAACGTACGGTCTGCTACTAAAGACCAAACATCTGTTATCAAAAAACCAAAACAATTGACGTTGGAAGAATCTTTGGAATTCTTGAATGATGATGAATATTGCGAAGTAACACCAGAAAGCATTCGCTTGAGAAAACAAATTTTAGAGAAAAATGCTCGTGAAAAAGCATCTAAAAAGAAAAAATAATCTGTAAAAGGATGAAGAGAGAAACCAGCTTGTTATAAAAAATAGCTGGTTTCTTTTTTTGTCCAACTCATTTCTGTGGAGAAGTCATCGTTGTCAATGGACATAAATTCAGAAAATACGCCAAAAGACATTTTAAAGACTTTTAAAGAACTTAACTCCGATGTGTTTTTGTTTCATATCGCACTTATGTTTCACGAGAGGGCCGACTTGTCCTTCGGTGAAAACCGAAGTAAAATGGCAAGGGAAAGGAGCGGGAAGATGAACGACTTATTAAAACAATACTTTGGTTATGATAAGTTTAGACCTGGTCAAAAAGAAATTATCCAGAAAGTCATTGATCAGGAAAATGTATTAGGGATCATGCCTACCGGAAGTGGGAAATCAATCTGTTACCAGCTTCCATCTTTACTATTAGATGGGCTTACTGTGGTTGTATCCCCTTTGATCTCTCTGATGAAGGATCAGGTGGATGCAGCAAATCAATTAGGTATACCCGCCACTTTTATCAATAGCTCGTTAGATGGTTACGAAACAGCTAGGCGCTTCCAAGAAATCGATAGGCAGCAGTATCGTTTACTTTATATTGCTCCAGAACGTTTTATCATGCCGGATTTCATTCAAGCGATGAATCGATGGAACGTCTGTATGATTGCCATTGACGAGGCGCATTGTATCTCTCAGTGGGGGCATGATTTCCGTCCAAGTTATTTACAAATGGCGAAACAGCTAAATCAACTGCCAAATCGACCTGTTATTGTTGCACTGACAGCTACAGCAACTATACAAGTAGCCGCTGACATAAAACGACTTTTAAAAATCCCTGACGGCAATCACATCCAGACTGGTTTTGAACGGGAAAATCTCCGCTTTCAAGTAGTGAAAGACCAAAAAAAAGAACAGTATCTAGTCGAGTATTTGAAAATCAACAAAAATCAATCTGGTATTATTTATGCAGCGACGAGAAAAGAAGTAGACCGAATCTATCATTTGCTTAAAAAATTTGGATTTTCTATAGGCAGATATCATGGTGGCCTAAATGAGAATGAACGAACGGCAATGCAAGAGGCCTTTTTATACGATCGCTTACAGCTAATCGTAGCGACCAATGCATTCGGCATGGGCATAAATAAAAGCAATGTCCGTTTTGTTATCCATTATCAAATCCCTGGCTCTCTAGAAGCATACTATCAGGAAGCTGGTCGTGCGGGAAGAGATGGTCTTTCCAGTGAAGCCATCCTGCTTTTCGCTCCTCAAGATACTCAGGTCCAAAAGTTTTTTATCCAGCAGTCCCAAAGAGAAGAGGAGCAAAAGCAAAAAGAATATGAAAAATTAAAAGCGATGACAGAATACGCGTATATAGAATCCTGTCTTCAGCAATACATCCTAAACTATTTTGGCGAGACAAGCAGTCCGTGCAATCGTTGTGGTAACTGTTTAGATGATAGAGAAATAGTAGAAGTAACGACACAAGCACAGATGGTCCTTTCTTGTTTGAAACGTATGGGGGAGAATTATGGCAAGCAGATGCTAATGAAAGTCTTAGCAGGATCGAAAGAACAAAAGCTGCGAGCCTTAGGGTTTGAACGTTTATCTACCTATGGACTGATGAAAAATCAATCGCAAAAAGAAACGATGCAGTTGATTGAATATTTGATATCGAATGGCTATCTTCTGACCGTTGATGGAGAATATCCTATCTTGAAAGTAACAGAAAGAGGGATCCAAGTATTAAAAGGACAAGAAGCTGTTTATCGAAAGGAACCCAAGAAAGTCCAGCAGCTGTCGGATGAAGAGACCGATACACTATTTGAAGTTTTGCGGGAACTTCGAACGGATCTAGCATCAGAAGCAGGCGTTCCCCCGTATGTCGTATTTTCAGATTCCACCTTGAAAGAAATGAGCCGAATACGTCCATCAAGCAGACTGGAGATGCTTCAGATAAAGGGAGTTGGTCAAAGCAAGCTTGATAAATACGGAGAAGCCTTTTTATCTCGGATAAAAAATATGGATCCTAATGTTCTGGATAAGCAAGAAGGACCATTACGTAAAAATGAATAAAAACAACTGGTTAAATCTGTTTTTTTGCTCCCTATGAAAATGAAATATGTTATAATTGAGGAATTAGAACGGGAGGTAAGCACAGATGGATTCTTTGTCGAAAAAACTTGCGATCCAAGTATTAAATGATGAAGCAGAACGGATCAAACGATTAATCCGAAACCAAAATAACAGTCTCTGTATCTCGCAATGCAAAGCCTTCGAAGAAGTGGTAGATACACAGATGTACGGTTTCTCCCAGCAAGTCGGGTTTGCTGTTCGTATAGGAGTAATCGAAAAAAACGAGGGGCAGCTGATGTTAAGTGAGCTGGAACGAGAATTGAATCAGTTATACAGTGAGGTTTACCAAGAAAATTATGATAAAAAAGAAGTTGGCAAGGAGGAATAGACTTGCCTAAGAAAGTAAAAAAAAGGCATCTATTAGACTATAGTATCTTGATTCCCTATTTGATTTTATGTGTTTTGGGTTTGATCATGGTATATAGTTCTACGTCGTATCTATTATTAGAAAACGGACAAAATCCGTCCGCATCAGTCATTAACCAAAGTATTTTTTGGGTGCTCAGCTTGATTGCTATCGCACTACTCTACAAAATGAAAACAGATGTTTTGAAAAACCAGCGTTTAATCATGGCAGCCATCGCAGTTTTGACGATTTTGCTGCTAATCGTTGTGTTTTTCGGTAAAGAAATCAATGGTGCAAAAGGTTGGCTTCAAATTGCAGGATTTTCGATCCAACCTGCCGAATACCTAAAGATTATTTCTATCTGGTATCTGTCTCTGACTTTATCAAAAAGGCAAAACAGTGTACAAAAAGATTTCCTAGGGACTGTAAAACGTCCACTTGCAATGGTTATCGGACTGACTGCTTTGGTCGCTATCCTTCCCGATTTTGGGAATGCGGCAGTTATCTTTTTGATTATTTTGGTTCTGCTTTTAGCCAGCGGAGTCAATTATGTGTATACTTTGATTGTAGGAGTAGGCGGTTTTTGTTTAAGTACTTTTACGATCTGGCTAATCAATATTACAAACGGAAAAATCTTGCCTGGGCGTTTACAGTATATCTATAATCGCTTTGCTATTTACCAAAATCCTTTCTCGGATGAATTAAATAAAGGCCATCAATTAGTTAACGGCTACTATGCCATGTTCAATGGTGGGTTATTTGGCAGAGGGTTAGGTAACAGTATCCAGAAAAAGGGATTTTTACAAGAAGCACAAACCGATTTTATCTATGCAATCGTAGTGGAAGAGCTCGGAGTGATTATGGGGATTTTGATATTAGCGTTGCTATTCTTTATGATCGTGCGCATTATTCTTGTAGGGATTCGTTCAAGAGATCCGTTCAATTCGCTTTTGTGCATTGGGATCGGCGCAATGTTTTTGATCCAAGTGTTTGTCAATCTGGGAGGAATCACTGGTGTCATTCCTCTGACAGGGATTACATTCCCATTCTTAAGTCAAGGAGGATCCAGTTTGCTGATGCTTTCGATCTGTGTCGGCTTTGTCCTTAACATTAGTGCGGATGAAAAACGCAAGAGCTTAGGTTTATAATAAAAAAAGATGTAGGAGTGGTTCGATGAAAAAAGTTTTAGTTGCTAACAGGGGTGAAATCGCTGTACGTGTATTTCGTGCTTGTACAGAATTAGGAATTAAAACTGTTGGAATCTATGCAGAAGAAGATGAATATTCCGTACACCGTTTTAAAGCGGACGAAGCATATTTAGTAGGACAAGGAAAAAAACCGATTGATGCGTACCTAGATATTGAAGGAATCATCTCGATCGCGAAAGAATGCGGGGCTGATGCCATTCATCCTGGTTATGGTCTTTTATCGGAAAACTTGAATTTTGCGCAACGGTGCGAGGAAGAGGGCATCACTTTTGTTGGACCCAAACTGCATCATTTGGATATTTTTGGAGATAAAATCAAAGCAAAAGCTGCAGCCATCGAAGCAGGAATTGCCTCAATTCCAGGTACAGATGGTCCAATCGCTTCTGTAGACGATGTATTGGAATTTGCTGAACGATTCGGTTATCCGATTATGATCAAGGCAGCTCTAGGCGGCGGAGGTCGCGGAATGCGTGTGGCTCATGATGAAAAGAGTGCAAGAGAAGGTTACGAACGTGCAAAAAGCGAAGCAAAAGCTGCCTTTGGTAGCGATGAAGTGTATGTTGAAAAATACATCGCCAATCCTAAGCATATCGAAGTACAGATTCTTGGTGACACACATGGAAACGTCATCCATCTTTTCGAAAGAGACTGTTCTGTTCAGCGTCGCCACCAAAAAGTAGTAGAAGTAGCGCCTTGTGTCTCTATGAACGAACAGCAACGTCAAAAAATTTGTCAGGCAGCTGTCCAATTGATGAAACATGTTGGGTATGTCAATGCGGGTACGGTAGAATTTCTTGTTGAAGGAGATGATTTTTACTTTATCGAAGTCAATCCTCGCGTCCAAGTGGAACATACGATCACAGAAATGATTACAGATATTGATATCGTGACAACGCAACTATTGATTGCCCAAGGGCTAGATTTGCATAAAGAAATCGGATTGCCTCAGCAAGAAGAAATCAAATTGAATGGGTCGGCTATTCAATGCCGAATCACTACGGAAGACCCGTTGAATAACTTTTTACCAGACACAGGAAAAATCGATACGTATCGTTCACCTGGCGGATTTGGCGTACGTCTGGATGTAGGGAATGCTTACGCTGGCTATGTGGTGACGCCGTATTTTGATTCATTGTTAGTAAAAGTATGTACGCATGGCGCTACTTTTGAAACAGCCATTCAGAAAATGGAACGTTGCTTGAAAGAATTCAGGATCCGTGGAGTAAAAACAAATATTCCATTTATGCTAAATGTCATCACACATCCTGAATTCCAATCAGGAAATGCAAAAACAACTTTTATCGATAGTACAGCAACATTATTTGAATTTCCTCGACTACGAGACCGCGGAAATAAAACGATGAAATATATCGGTGAAATTACTGTCAATGGTTTTCCAGGTATCGAAAGTGGCGAAAAACCATTTTATGAAGAACCACGTATGCCTAAAGATCTAATCACAAGAACTGATTACGTAACGGCTAAGAACGTATTAGATGCAAATGGTGCCGATGCTTTGGTCGAATGGATCAAAGGACAGGAAAATTTATTGTTGACGGATACGACATTTAGAGACGCCCATCAAAGTCTGCTAGCAACTCGTGTTCGGACAAAGGATTTCAAGCAGATTGCACGCTTAACGGGAGAAGGTCTTCCTGAACTCTTTTCAAGTGAGATGTGGGGGGGAGCAACATTTGATGTGGCTTACCGCTTTTTGAATGAAGATCCTTGGCAACGATTGAGAAAAATCCGTTCTTTAATGCCTAATACATTGCTGCAAATGCTTTTCAGGGGATCAAATGCCGTTGGGTATTCTAATTATCCTGACAATGTACTGGTGGAATTTGTCAAAGAAGCAGCAGCACAAGGGATTGATGTTTTCCGAATCTTTGATAGTCTGAACTGGACTCCTCAAATGGAAAAAAGTATCCAAGCTGTACGGGATACTGGTAAAATCGCAGAGGCAGCTATCTGCTATACTGGCGATATCAACGATCCAAGCCGAGCAAAATACAATGTTCAGTATTATAAAGACATGGCAAAAGAACTAGAACAACTGGGTGCGCATATCATTGCAATCAAAGATATGGCTGGATTGCTTAAACCGCAAGCAGCTTACCGCTTGATTAGTGAATTGAAAGAAACGACGGATCTGCCAATCCATCTGCATACTCATGATACTAGTGGAAACGGGATTATCACTTATTCCGCTGCTTCAAAAGCAGGAGTAGATATCGTTGACGTAGCAATGAGTGCAATGAGTGGGAACACGAGTCAGCCTAGCATGAGCAGCTTGTATTATGCGCTGGTCAATGGGCCACGGCTGCCAGAAATCACAATTGAAAATGCACAGAAATTGAACCATTATTGGGAAGATGTGCGTATGTATTACAAACCATTTGAAAATGGCTTGAATGCTCCTGAAACAGAAGTATATATGCATGAGATGCCAGGAGGACAGTATTCGAATCTGCAGCAACAGGCAAAAGCTGTCGGACTAGGTCATCGCTGGGATGAAATCAAACAAATGTACCATACTGTCAATTTGATGTTTGGCGATATCGTTAAAGTAACTCCATCATCTAAAGTCGTAGGAGATATGGCACTATTCATGGTCCAAAATGATCTCACAGAAGAAGACATCTATGAAAAAGGCGAAACACTAAGTTTCCCTGAATCTGTAGTAACTTTCTTCCAAGGAGAACTAGGGCAACCAGTCGGCGGATTTCCTGAAAAACTGCAAAAGATCATTCTTAAGGGCAGACCCGCGTTGAGTGAACGTCCAGGTCTATTGGCGAAATCAGTCGATTTCAACGAAGTGAAAAAAGAATTGGCAGAAAAAATCGGCTATGAACCAAAACAAGACGAAGTATTAAGTTATTTGATGTATCCGCAAGTCTTTTTGGACTATCAAAAAGCGTACAATCAATTTGGCGATGTTACATTACTGGATACACCAACATTCTTCCAAGGGATACGTTTAGGTGAAACAATTAATGTACAAATCGAACGTGGAAAAACGCTTATCATTCGTTTAGATGAAATCGGAGAACCCGATATCGAAGGAAATCGCGTACTGTTCTTCAATTTGAATGGGCAAAGACGTGAAATCACTATCAAAGATAATTCAATCATCAGTGCGGTCCAAACTCGATTGAAAGCTGAACCAACAAATCGAGAACAAATCGGAGCAACGATGTCTGGTTCTGTGCTTGATGTATTAGTGAAAAAAGGGGATAACGTCAAAAAAGGCGACACGTTGATGATTACTGAAGCAATGAAAATGGAAACAGCCATCGAAGCACGTTTTGACGGAGAAGTCGCACATGTATATGTATCTTCAGGAGACACGATTTCATCTGGCGACCTTTTGATTGAAGTGACTGAAAAATAATAAGTGAAAGGTGGGGAAATATGAAAAGACTGGGTTTGTTTTGGCTGATTCTGCTATTAGTTATTGCGGCATTCTATATGGAACCAGTCTTGTTCCCGCCAAAACTTGAAGTGAAGGAAAACTCTGATCAACAACTCTCAAATCAAATGACAACGTGGAAATACCAGGAGCTTAAAGCAACTGGTTTTTCTACTTATATTGGAAAACCGATCGAACAGCTAGAAAAAGATTTTGGACCATCCTATGATCGATTAACTAGTGGGTTTGGTTTTGAAACAAGATATTATGAAAACAAAGCCAGTCATCTCACTTTTGAAGTGAATGTCCAAGATAGCATGGTCACAACTGTTAAAGTACTGCAAACAGGACCTGCTGATATCACGCCGTTTTATTTAGGGATGACGATGCAGGACCTAACAAAGCTCACGACTATCTATACTAATTTCACTTTTGAGTATCATGACACAGAAGTTGGAATCGAACTGATGGAAGAGGATATGAATTATCGTCCACTGATTGCTTTTGATAACGACACTTTTGCTATTTTGTTTTTTGATCAAACAACTAACGGTCTGTTTTCAGTTGTATATTTAGATAAAGATAGTCTTTTGAAACTTTTACCGTATCAAGTGTTTGGTGAAGGTCTCCCACATTATGAAGCAGATAAATCGGCTGACTGGGAATCGATCAATCGCGGTAAAGAACGAAAAAGTACGACTTTACTAAACATGCTTAGAAGAGAAGACGAACTTCCTATATACAACCAACCACTTGCCTTTCAAAACCACAGTCGGCTGCTGCTACATGATTTCTTGACAAAGCCTGAAGAAATCTTGTCAGACGAACGTATGGCTGATTGGCAAAAATCGCTAGGTAGTGGACAAACGATAACGAAATTTTCCTTGACGAATGATGAATTGGAGAAGTTAATCAGTAAACAGAAATTAGAAAATACTAGTGGACTGTTTATTCATCCAGCAATCGACGCTACTTTTTCGTTTTTATATTGGTACAGCGATCCATATAATCATGACCGCTTTATGGATCCGGGAACGGATTCATTAGGCATTGCTTTTTCTAAAGAAAATATGTTAGTCTTATTGCAAGAAGAAAACGGAGAAAGTAGTGATAGCAGTGATCGTTAATGAAGAGCTGTTTCAACTGGAGGATCAATGCCTCCGAGTCGCTGAAATGATAAAAAAGAGTAAAACGATGGCTTCTTATTTCAAACATAAACAATCAATGAAAGAATCTGCAGAAGTCTGCCAATTAAAAGAAGCGTTCCTGTCGCAGAAAAAGGTGTTTGAAAATGTAGCGGCATACGGTGAATATGCACCTGATTACCGTGAAAAAAAACGTGCTCTTCGAAAAGCAAAAAGACAGCTTGATCTGAATGAGCATGTCGCAGCTTTTAGGTATAGTGAAACACAGTTACAAAGTCTGTTGGATCAAATTGTCCAAGCACTTGCTGAAGAAGTTTCTAATGAAATCAAGATAGATGCAGGTAGTCCGTTCTTTGAAACGAAAAAACACTTTGGATGCGGAGGGAATTGTCATGCAAGTTGACAATAGTGAATTTGAAATAATAAAACGACGCGGGCTGATCGTATGGGTCTACAGCTTAAAACAATTAAAGAATCTAAAAAAGTTCGGCTTGTTGCATTATGTCTCAAGAAAAATGAAATATGTCGTTCTTTACTTGAATGAAGAGACATTTGAAGAGACAGAAGAACGAATCCGTAAATTACATTTTGTTCGAAACGTAGAACGTTCTTACCGACCAGATATCGAAATGAATTTTGCTGATAAAATAGGTAATAAAACGGTATTAAAAGAAGAAGGTTTCGAAATCGAAGAGCTGAATACAGAAATCCGATTAGCTGAACATCTTTAAAAATCTCTTATGAGCAGTTTTTTAATAGAAAAATAACTTGGACAACTATCAAAAATTGATCATTGTCCAAGTATTTTTTTGTCTTTTTTTTGGTATACTAGTACCAGTACCATTTCTAAGGAGTGAGTAGATGCGGATAATATCAGGAAATTATGGCGGACGCCGCTTAAAAAGTTTAGCAGGGGCGAATACCAGACCAACTACAGATAAAGTAAAAGAATCCATATTCAATATGATTGGACCCTATTTTGATGGAGAGACAGTATTGGATCTGTTTGCAGGAAGCGGAGGTTTAGCTATCGAAGCCGTATCCAGAGGCTGTAGTCATGCAGTATGCGTAGACAAAAATTACCAAGCGCTAAAAATCATTAAAGAAAACATCGAGATTACGAAAGAACCAGAGAAGTTTACCACAATAAAACTTGATGCGGACAAAGCAATCGAACGGCTAGCAACAGAGAAACAACAATTTGATTACTTGTTTCTTGATCCGCCGTATGCAAAACAAAAAATCATTGATCAAATCCATAAAATGGAAGAACTGGGACTTTTTTCTAAAACCGCAGTTATCGTATGCGAAACGGATAAAACAGTCGAATTGCCAGAATCTGTGGCTGGATTTCATCAAATAAGAAAACAGATTTATGGCATAACAGCTGTGACTATCTATAGAAAAGAGGGAAAACGATGAAACGTGCATTATTCCCAGGAAGTTTTGATCCTTTTACAAAAGGACACTTAGATACAGTGGAGCGTGCGGCTAAATTATTCGATGAGGTGGTAATTGGTGTTTTTATCAATACTTCAAAGAACAGTTTGTTTCCTCCAGAAGAAAGAATGACATTGATTGCAAAAGCTGTGGCACATCTTCCTAATGTAAAAGTCATACATCAGGAAAATCAATTGACAGTGGAAACGGCAAAAGAAATCGGCGCGGATGCCTTGGTCAGAGGAATACGGAGTATCAAAGACTTCGAATATGAACGAGAAATCGCTCAGATGAACCATCATCTAAACGAGGAATTGGAAACGGTGTTCTTATTGGCAAAACCAGAATATAGCCATGTCAGTTCCAGTATTTTAAAAGAAGTACTGCACTTTGGTGGAGACGTAAGCAGTTATTTACCGCCAGTTATCAACGAAGCTCTAGCTGGAAAGCGTGAATCAAATGAAAGCTAAACAATGGTTCAAAACAGTACTGATTATCATATTTGGAATGTTGATCATCGGATTTGTAGTAGTTCCTCTGCCATATTATGTGGAATCACCAGGAGCAACGATTGATCTGAAAGAATTAATTACAGTCAATGACAAAGAAGACAAAGGTTCTGGCTCTTTCTCTCTTACATCCGTCGGTATCAGGCAAGCTACCGGATTTTTGGCTCTAAAGGCTAAACTAGCCCCCTTTGAAGAATTGATTAGTAAAGAAGAATTGACTGGTGGGGCAACAAATGAAGAATATAATCAAATGCAACAGTATTATATGGATTCTTCCCAAAACGCAGCAATCGAACAAGCGTTGAAGCTTGCAGGCAAGCCTTATAAAATGGAATTCAAAGGCGTATATGTCATGAGCGTAGAGAAGACATCGAACTTTTTTGGCAAGCTTTCAGTAGGAGATACAGTAACAAAAGTAGACGGCAAAAGCTTTCAAAGTACAGAAGCATTTATGGATTATGTAAAAAGCCAAAAAGTTGGACAAACAATCGAAATCAGTTATTTGCATAATGGTGAAGAAAAAACAGCTTCTGGTGATCTGATTGAGTTGCCAACAGATAAAAAGGCAGGAATAGGCATCACACTTACTGATCATACAGAGATCGAATCAGATACAGATGTTCGCATTAATTCTGGCTCTATTGGTGGGCCGTCAGCAGGATTGATGTTCACTTTAGAAATCTATGAACAGGTCACTGGTAAAAATTTGCGACATGGTAAGCAAATTGCCGGAACTGGAACGATCAACAGCGAAGGAGAAGTCGGCCGAATCGGAGGAATCGATAAAAAAGTAGCAAGCGCGGTTAAAGCCGGTGTAGAGATTTTCTTTGCACCAGATGATACGATCTCAGACGATGTTAAGAAAAAATATCCTGAAATAAAAACCAACTATGAAGAAGCAAAAGCCGCTGCCAAAAAATTGAATTCCTCTATGAAAATCGTACCAGTAAAAACAGTACAAGATGCGCTTGACTATCTAGAGAAAATGAAATGAACCAATTAAAAAAATTGTGAAAAAGCTACTCTGTATCAAGTAATAAGAATAGCTACGCAAAAACAGCTTCTCCTCTTTTGTTTGGATTTATTTACTGCAGATGCAAGCTTTTGAGCTAATTGACTACTATTTATTTTGAATAAGGGATTGTGACATATTTTCTGTCACAATCCTTTTTTTTCGTCAAAATATCTTTCTGCTAAAAAAAAAGAAAAAATTGACGTAATTAGATGTTGAAGGGACGATTTTGTCAGAGCACACTGTTTCTTCGATTTCAAATGAAAGGAGAAATGAATGGTTTTTACTGATCATTCTTTGTAAAAAGAAATAATGATAGAAAAAATCAACAAGAAAATACTCACCTCCCCTAAGTTAATCGTTTTTATGTCTACGGTAGTTCTTATTTTTTGTATAGTCAGTGGTTTTTTATTGTCAAATCTGTTATTTCATAGAGAACCAGAAGAAATCGCTGCAAAAGAAATACTTTCTCCATTTAGTTCCAGTGAAGAAAATCAATTGCCTGAAGGAAATACTGTAGAAGAGGATGTTCGTCCAAAGGTTATGTATACCGATATCAAAGGAAGTGTGAAGGAGCCTGGTATCTATTCATTTTCTTCAGAAGAACGGGTCTATGATGTACTAAAGCGCGCAGGAGGATTATTAGAAGAAGCGGATAGCGATCGAATCAACTTTTCTGCGAAGATAGAAGATCAGCAAGTCCTATATATCCCTGCTGTAGGTGAAGAGCCGCCGGAACATCTTAATCAGTCAGCATCCCCCGAAGGAAAACAGTCTACAGCAGATACCGAGCCTTCAAAAATAAATATCAATACAGCCAGTCCCTCAGAACTCCAGCAGATTCCTGGGATCGGTTCAGTCAAGGCGCAAGAAATCATTCGATTTAGAGAAGAAAACGGATCATTCCAGAAAGTGGAAGACTTGCAGGAGATCTCTGGTATCGGTGAAAAGACAGTTGAAAAACTAAAAAACTTCGTTACAATTAAATAGAATGATTCAGAACCAACTGAAAAGAGCAATAAATGGAGGCTAATGGATGACGGACTTCATTTCGGCAGTGAAGCATATGCTCTTTTGTCAGACATGATGATTCGGTATATTTAAAGAATATTTTGTTTAAGCAATGGAGTGCTTTTTTGACCAACTTGAAAATACGGAGGAATGTAACCATGTTAGAAAAATCTTCAAAACCATGCGATACGAACAAAGAAAAAATTACTGATAAGACTCAAAACAAACGCATTCCCTGGGACCAGTATTTTATGGCTCAGGCGGTATTGTTATCTTTACGCAGCACGTGTACACGTTTAGAAGTAGGAGCGACACTTGTTAGGGAAAAACGGATCATTGCTGGCGGCTATAATGGAGCAGTCAGTGGAGATGTCCACTGCATAGATGAAGGCTGCTATATTGTAGATGGACACTGTTTGCGAACGATCCATGCAGAGATGAACGCGCTGCTACAGTGCGCGAAACTCGGTATCCCGACGGAAGGTTCGGAAATCTATGTCACGCATTTTCCATGTTTAGCTTGTACAAAAGCTTTGCTGCAAGCTGGTGTTAAAGGAATCAATTATCTCCATGACTATCGAAATGATCCGTATGCTCAAGCGTTGATTGAACAATTAGGCATATCTGTACACCAAGTTGCTTTAGACTCGCAGCATTTTTCAAAACTTCAAAATGAATTAACAGGAAAACATGTCTAGCGTTTTAGAAAGGCATGTTCGAAATCGGTTGATTTTTCCGGCAGTTACGTCGATGATTATTTGTTTGTTGTATGATACGGACAATTGGATTTATCGTTTGTTTCTTGCCGGAATTTTTTTGTGGTTTTCGCTAAAAGAAGGACGTTTTATCGCGTACTTCTGTATTGTGGGTAGCATAATGGTATCCGTTTCTTATAAGCTACAAGAATATTCATTTTTAGAGGAAAAAGAAACAGCTGCGCAAGTGACTTTATCTACAGATACGATTCGTGCGAATGGCAGTTTTTTGACAATGGAAGGAAGATTGTCAGAGAGTAAACAGAAGGTACAGCTTTCTTATCAAGTAAACACCGAAGAGGAATTGAAAACTTGGCTTGGATTCCGAGGGAAGGGGATAGAATTGACAGCTGAAGGCGAGTTTATTTCTCCCGAAAAAAAGCGAAATCCTTATACTTTTGACCAAGAAGCTTACTTCAGGAACCATAGAATCTCTGGTCGATTCCAAATTCAAAGGGTCGAAAAAATCACCATACAAAATCATTGGCGAAATTGGCTCCAGAGAAAAAGAGGCGCTTTTATTTCTTTTGTCCAATCTGAATTTCCGCAAAAAACAAGTGTATATATCAATTCTTTATTATGGGGCTATAAAGATTCAGGTTTCAGAGAATCAGAAGAAATTTTTAGGGAGAGTGGTTTGCTGCATCTATTCAGCCTATCGGGATTACACATCCAATTTTATTTAGGGTGGCTGTATTATTTGTTTCGACGTATCGGATGGCCACTGCACGTCAGCATCATTCCGTTGAGCCTGCTAACTATCTGTTATGTTTCTCTTGCAGGCAGTTCTATTTCTGTCTTGCGTGCTAGTCTGTTGTTTTTATTGCGGTTGCTAGTCAAATTATTGAATAAACGTTACTCCTCTATGGACTTATTTGCAGTTGTCTTTTGGCTTCTTTTGCTATTTGATCCTCGATTTCTTTTTCATGCGGGCGGGCAGCTTAGTTTTTTCATGAGTTTTTTGTTTATCCTGATTTCTTTTGATGGAGATTGGATGAAAAAAACGGCTTCTCATGTC
Source organism: Enterococcus sp. M-BR2 (assembly GCF_056612775.1). Classification (NCBI taxonomy): domain Bacteria; kingdom Bacillati; phylum Bacillota; class Bacilli; order Lactobacillales; family Enterococcaceae; genus Enterococcus; species Enterococcus sp. M-BR2. Next base: position 1,012,875 of record NZ_CM152743.1, on the reverse strand, counting down.
CTATTTACCATGATCACGATGCCGTTGATTGTATGGCATTTTTATGAGTGGCCTCTTTTAGGCAGTCTTTTTACATTACTGGTTGCACCAGTATTCAAGTTTCTTTTTCTTCCTAGTGTGTTCTTTCTGACGCTTTTCAATCGCTGGTTGCCGAGAACCTTACTTTTGCTGATAGAAGAGGGACTGATCTTGTTTGAACGAATGATCGATTCGTTTTCAGGATCGACTCTTGTTATAGGGCGTCTACCTCTTGTGCTATCAGGGGTATATATTTTCGGATTACTGATTTGTATGGATAGATTGAACGAGCAGCCGATGAAACTCTTGTTTTATGTTGGTCTGTTTTCTTTGATGCTATTGACTTTGCCATTTTTACGTTTTTCTTCAACGATCGCTTTTATCGATGTTGGTCAAGGAGATAGTATCTTTTTGCAAAGTCCTTTTCGAAAAGAAACGATTTTGATTGATACGGGGGGGAAGTTACACTTTGAAAGGGAAAAGTGGGCGCAAGGTATTGCACGACCTCCTGCTGAAAGGAATATCGTTCCATACCTAAAAGGACAGGGAATAAGTGTGATCGATAAACTCATCTTGACACACGACGATACGGATCATGTGGGAGAATTGTCCACATTATCTCAGCATTTCACCATCAAAAAAATTTATATTGGCTGGGGCGCTGGACGAAATGAACCGTTGCGAAGGCATTTAACAGAAGCTCAAAAAAATGGCACTAAAATCATTGAAGTCAAACATGGCGACAGGATCAAAGGCTATTATGATCTTTATGTATTGACCCCTTTTGAAAAGGGAGAAGGAAGAAATGAAGATTCAATTGGTTTATGGACGGAATATAACAATAGCCGTTTTTTGTTTTTAGGTGATTTGAATCAAGCGATGGAAGAACAGTTGCTTTCTATTTATCCTAATTTGAAAGCCGACGTAGTCAAATTAGGTCACCACGGTAGCCGCACATCAAGTAATACGGATTTTCTTTCCCGTATTGAAGCGAAACATGGAATTATATCCTGCGGAGTAAATAATCGTTATGGTCACCCTCACAGCGAAGTATTGGAGGCGCTAGAAGAAAATCAGATAAGAACATGGCGAACCGATCAGCAAGGAATGATCACCTATCGCTGGCATCCAGTTTTTCATCCTCATGGTCTAGTGGAAACAATGATAGACTAGTAATTCTCATCTTCTCATGGTAGGATAATTTTGAAAGTGGTGAGTAATTTGAGTATACAAGCAGAGTTACAAAAAATACGTAAAGAAAAACTTGCATCTTGTTACTTGATCTTAGGAACAGAAAAGTTTCTCCAAGATCAAGTTCGGGCAGAAATAGTTAAAAAAATCAAATTAGAGGGCGAAGATGATTTAAATTTTTTAAGTTTTGACATGGAAAATGCAAGTTTAGAGGAGGTAGTGGCTGAAGCAGAGACATTGCCGTTTTTCGGAGATCAACGATTAGTATTTGTGGAGAACCCATATTTTTTAACAGGTGAGAAAGTAAACAATGGGATCGAACAAAATACTGATTTACTGACAGCTTATTTGAAAGAACCACTAGAATCGACTGTATTAGTATTTTTTGCACCATATGAAAAGTTGGATGAACGGAAAAAAGTAACGAAACAATTGAAAAAAACAGCAACCATCATCAACGTCCAACAGTTGAATGAAAAAGAAGTACGTCAATATCTGATGAATACCTTAGAGAACTCCTCCATCAAAATGGAACGCAACGCCATTGATTTATTCTTGCGGTTGACTGACTTAGATTTATCCAAAATGATGAGAGAGTTACAGAAATTAATTCTTTATGGACAAAATCAACAGCAGATCACTGTTCGAGAAGTAGAACAATTAGTTCCTAAAACATTGGAACATAATATTTTTGACATGACCCAATATATTTTAAAAGGGAAGACAGAACAAGCCTTGCGTTTATATGAAGATTTAGTCATGCAAGGGGAGGAAACAATCAAAATCAATGCGATTTTACTTTCTCAATTACGTTTGTTTTTACAGACAAAATTTCTTGTAAAGATTGGCTATCAGCAGGCCAATATTGCAGAAACATTAAAAATCCATCCTTACCGTGTAAAACTTGCCATGCAAGAAGTAAGGAAATTCGATGAACAGTTGCTAGTACAATTATTTGATCAATTAGTCGAAATGGATTATCAAATCAAAACGGGGCAAATCGAAAAAAAATTAAGTTTTCAACTTTTCGTTTTGCGCACAGGGCAGTTGTTGAGAAATCGATAGGAAGAAAGAAGAAGCCAAAAGCATGCAAGAATACCGGTTGCTTTTGGTTTTTTTGACAAATAAAAAAACCGGCCGAAGCCGATTCTTTTACTTAGCGATTTTTTTGCTTAAACGAGATTTGTCGCGGTTAGCTTTGTTTTTGTGGATTAGACCTTTTGATTCAGCCATATCAATAGCTTTAACAGCTTCTTTATATAACGCATCTACGTTGTCAGCACCTGAAGCTACAGCATCTTCAAATTTTTTGATTGCAGTACGCATAGCGCTTGTTTGAGATGAATTTTTCACATTAGCGTTTTCGCTTGTACGAACACGTTTGATTGCAGATTCAATGTTTGGCATTAGTTTCACCTCCGATAACTTAAGTTCTTACGCGTGTGACCGCATAATTCAACATTCATTATTATACCTAAAGGCAGCGCGCTTTGCAATATGAACATGACAAGTTTTTTTCCTTAACAGTCTTTTATTTAAACTTTTTATCAGTAAAAACAGATAAATGAAGCTGAAAAAATCAAAAAGACGCTATTGTGGGAGGCAATAGCGTCAAACCAAACTAGATTTTTATTTATCTATTTAAACAAAGATTGAATGGGAATGTTTGGTACTAAGTCATTATATAACAAAGAGAACCGTTTGCAAAGTTTTTTTTGAAAAGGGATACGATTCCCTATTGTTCTTTGTTTTTCTATTAAGAAACTGCAGTTATTTTATAACCAGTCACCTTTGATCGGTAAAGGTTATTCTGGTGTACCGATTATTTTAATATATTCATCAATATTTTTTATCAACATTTTTTTAATGACTAACTGATTTCGACGGTTCCATTTGCCACTTACTTCCAGTACATATTTATTTAGTGGCAAACGTAAGATGTACTTTGCCAAATAGCGATCTTTAAGCAGTCCATTGATCACACGGTCCTCAAGCTGCAAGTTGATTCCAGTCAGCATCATTGGCTGTTCTTGTAAAACATACGTATCAATTAAAAGACCTTCAAAAGTTTCCACAAGCGTCTTCCTTTCTTTCCAAAGTAACCTGAAAACAGGTACTGTTTCTTCCATTTTGATATTCGTTAAAGCGGATGCAATCATTCCTTCTTTTGTCCACTGTAATCTAGTATAACAAAAAAGAGGAGAAGAGCCAAAAAGAAAAAAGTGCATCGATTTCAATAGGGAATCTCATTCGCTCGCTCCTTGTTTAAAAAAAGCCCCTGCATCGCAGGAGCATCCCTATATCATTCTAATAGGTCAATCAAAAAGCAGTATCTAACACATTTTGTATCAAATCAGGAAATAAAAGATAAGCTAAGCCTAGAATCAAAAGTACCGCTAAAAGAAACCAGCCAATTGTTCCTATGAAATACTTCAATTTTTCGAACATTGTATCACCTCGTTGTCAGTATATCACGGATCAGTAAATTGGGGGTATTAAGAATCTCCTAAAAATAGGCAAAATTTGATCTATTTTCCTAAAGCAAATACTTGTAAGATACAATAAGTAATGCCAGAAGCAATGACTGGTCCGGCGGCGATTCCTCTTAAGAAGACAACACCTAAAATCGTGCCAAAAACAAGCGCAACAGTGATTTGCGGATCAGAAGCAATCAATCCTACGCCCTTGGAAGATAAGACAGCCACTAGCCCACCGCAAAAAACAGCTACCCAGCCGATAGGGGATTTAAAGGCTTCTAATAAATCACGTAGACCGATTTCTCCTGTTGCGATAGGGATCAGAATAGCTGCAGTGATGATCGTCACACCAATATTGATTCCTTTGCCTTGAAGCCAAGGGAAAAAGGAACGAGAGGTTGGTATGAGCTTCATAATCAACACAAAAGCTGCCGCTAACATCAGACTTTGGTTCTTAGCTAAAATTGCTACAAGTAAAATAATTCCTAAAAAAAGCCAACTTTCCATAAAATATATTCCTCACTTTCTTCGAAACAATCATAACATCTTTTTGGAAAGTTGCAAAAGTAGGAATTCATCCTTCAAGATCTATTCATAAGCTGTTTTTTTCATAAAATAAATAAAATTTCTTAATTGTCAAATTAAGTTAGACAGATCATCAATACTTACGTAACTCAAAAATACTTCCAAAGGTGTTCGATAATCCAGTGATTTTCTAGGAATATTATTTCGTTTAGATGCGACAGATTGAATAAAAAATTCATCTACTGAATTGAAATCCATAGATTTCAATAAACCATCTCTACGTAACAATCCGTTAGAATTCTCGTTTAGGCCTCTTTGAGACGGCGTTCCTGGATCAGCGAAATAAATGGCAATATCATTGACATTACTGATCTGTTTCCAATTTGAAAATTCCTTTCCACAATCAAAAGTGATGGATTTGAATAGGTTTTTCGGTACAGATTCAAACCATTGATTTAATTTTTTTTCAATATCAATCGCTTGTCTACCACACGGTTTCAATGTGATGATAACTTTTGATAATCGTTCAACTAAGGTAATTACAGCACTTTTATGTTTCAGACCTACGATAGTGTCACCTTCAAGGTGACCAAACTCATTTGAGAATTGGCTATAATCCTTTTCACGTTCATGAATAGAGCGGCGGAAAGTTTGTTTTCCACGTCTTTCTTGATGTCCATTCGGTTTACGCTTGCCTTTCATCGGTAAGTCAGAAGAATCAAATAGCCCCTTTTTGAACATACGATAAATGGTACGAGCAGAACAACTAATAGGAAACGCTGCACGACCAACAATCACATCGGGTGTCCATCCTTGAACAACCTTTCTTTGAATATATTCTGATTGTTCCTCGGGTAAAACAAGCGGACGTCTACCACAGTTTGATTTGTTTTTCTTATACTGTTGATAATATTCTAAGGCTGATTTTCCTTGCTTGAAGAACAGATATACTTTATGGATCGTTTGTCTTGAACGATTCAAGCAATGGGCAGTTTTAGCAACAGATTGATTAATTTTGAAATAAGACTCTATTATTACAAGTTCATCCGTTGTAAGATGGGTATAGGTCATTTGTACTCACTCCTTATAATTCTTTGGTCGGAACTATTTTGAGTGTAGCACAAATGACTTTTTTAGTTGTCTAGCTTAATTTTACAATCGGCGATTATAAAAAACACTTCGCTTATTTAACAGAAGACAGCCGCGCTTTGTATAGTGGACAAGACTTACATTTTTTTGAAGAATCAGAAAGAGCAGGTAAAGGTCTTAGTAAACGCAAGCCATTCAGAATAACCAATATTGTGCTTCCTTCGTGTCCTACAACTCCAAGAGGTAGATTTAAAAATTGCAGGAAGTTAGAAGCAATCAACAAGAGAATAACAAGAATCGAAAAAATAATATTTTGTTTGATGATCCGCCGCATTTTTAAAGACAGCCGATGACTGTAGACAAATTTATCTAAGTCATTTTTCATTAAGACGATGTCTGCGATATCCATAGCGGCGTCTGTTCCTTGTCCCATAGCGATACCTAATGAAGCAGCTGCTAAAGCAGGCGCATCATTGACTCCATCACCAACCATCGCATTTACTTGGTAAAGTTCATTTTCTTTTTTGACTAGTTGTGTTTTTTCTTCCGGAGTACAGCTTGCATAGTAATGTTCGATCCCTACTTGTTCAGCAATAGCCTTTGCTGTGCCAGAATGGTCGCCAGTTATCATACTTGTATGGATGTTTTGGGATTTAAAGTAAGAAATCACCTGTTGGGCATTTGCTTTTGGAATATCCAACAGACCTAAAACAGCGATTAACTGTTGATCTTTAGACAGATAGATTACAGTTTTTCCTTGATTTTCTAAACGTTCGATCATTTCCTCAATCTCTTTGCTGATTCTCATCGTCTCAGGATCATAAGCGTGTTTGCCAACTTTCCATTGCGCACCTAAATAGGTAGTTTGTAAGCCAAAACCAGTAATTTCTTCTATTGATAGGGATTGGATTGCTTCGGGTATTGTGCAATCGAAATATTGTAAAATCGCATGAGCAAGAGGGTGTGTCGTTTTTTGTTCCATAGCAACAAGAAGTTGTTGTGCCAAATCCTTCTCATCAAAGAAAAAGCTGTCAGTCACAACTGGTTTACCTTTAGTGAGTGTTCCTGTTTTATCAAAGGCAATCGCTTTTAATTCAGAAAGCTTCTCTAAATGAATCCCGCCTTTGATTAGAATCCCATTTTTTGCAGAATTTGAAAGAGCAGCTAGAGAAGCAGGAGTAGCAGATGCGACAAGCGCACAAGGAGAAGCCACGACTAGTAATACCATTCCTCGATAAAAGCTTTCATCCCAACTCCAACCTAAGAAAAAGTGGGGGAGAAGGATCATTAGAGGCACAGCAAGCAAAATCAATTTTACATAATTGTTTTCGATCCGTTCGATAAATGAAGCTGTTTGAGTTGGCGTATTCTGTGCTTCTTCCACTAATTGGATAATCTTAGCAAAGACGGTTTCGGCACTCGTTTTTGTTACTCGAATCGTAATGGGATTTCCTTGATTCAGCGTTCCTGCAAACATCTCATCTCCTAAATATTTTTCTACAGGTACAGATTCACCGCTTAATGCAGACTCATCGATTGTTGCCTGTGTGCTTTCTAAACAACCATCGATCGGAACAGCCGCTCCTTTAGCGACGAACACCAAGTCATCCACCTTTAATTGCGAAACATCTACTTCTTGCATTTGTCCGTTTTCTTTTAGTAACTGAGCTTTTTGTGGTTGAAGATTCATCAAAGCGGTAATTTCTTTTTGACTTTTATTGGTCGTGTATTCCTCTAATGCACCGCTTAAACAAAAGATGAATGTCAACATTGCTCCCTCAAAGTAATTACCAATCAAACAGGCACCGATAGCAGCTAAAGCCATCAATAAGTCCACATTCAGTGTTCGGTCATTCCACAATTCTTTCAAGCCTTCCGATGTTTGTTTGTATCCACCGATGATAATAGCGCTGATATAAAAAAGTGGGGTGATGGTAAGAGAGAATCGGTCGAAAATAAAACCGGCAATCATAAATAAAAGACAGCCAATTGTTGCTGCAAAAGCTTTTTTCTGATTAGTCATCGTTATCAGTCCTCCTTGTCAAAACAAGGATAGCATAATAACAATGTAATTGATAATAAAAACAGCTAAATGAGAACGATAATGGTTATCAGATGGCTATGAAGCTTTATATAGTTTTTATTGTTTATAATAATTATCATTAAAGAAAATAAAAAAACCAGAACATTTCTCATACAAGAGAAGTGTTCTGGTTTTTCTTACATTGCGATAAACCAATAACCAATTAAAATGATACCAAGGATAATACGATACCAGCCAAAAGCGGTAAAGTCGTTTTTCTTCAAATAACTTAATAAGAATTTAATAGCTAAGACAGAAACCACAAAAGATACGAATGTTCCTACAAGAAGAACAACAGTTTCTTCCATTTTGAATGAGTTCCCTTCAGCTAAATATTTGACGATCTTCAAGCCGCTTGCGCCAAACATGACAGGAATCCCTAAGAAAAATGAGAATTCTGTAGCGACAAAACGCGAAGCGCCAATCAAGATAGCTCCTAGGATCGTTGCACCAGAACGGGATGTTCCGGGAACAAGTGCCAAGACTTGGAATAACCCAACAAGAAGAGCTGCTTGGTACGTAAAGTCATTCAGCGAAGTCCAACGAGGTGTTTTGTTTTTGTTACGTTTTTCGACAATAATAAAGGCAATACCGTAAACGATCAAAACAATGGCAACGGGTAAGAACTTGTGGAAATTTGCTTCTAACCAATCATCCAAAGGCAAACCAATGATGATGGCTGGTATACAAGCAACGATCACTTTAAACCAAAGTGTCCAAGTATCTTTTTTTTCTATCGTTGATTTACTTGGAGAAAAGGGGTTTAATTTGTGAAAATAAAGAACGACGACAGCTAAGATCGCCCCTAATTGGATAACGACATTGAACATCGACATAAACTGTGAACTGGCATCCAGTTTGATGAATTCATCTGCTAGGATCAGATGACCAGTACTACTGATGGGCAGCCATTCCGTTATTCCTTCAATAATACCGAGAATCACTGCTTTGATAATATTTGCAAAAAACATAAATTCCTTCCTTCCCAATTAAGATACATCTTATAGTATACCGTTATTTTTTGATAAACCCAATCTGTTTTTTAATATTAAGAAAAACTTGAGAAATGAAGCAGATAAGAATACGAAGAGAAAAAAAGAAGACAAAGCCCTCGTTCAGACTTTGCCTTTTATGATTCTCTGTTAAAAATTAAAATATCCCATCATAAAAACGAGTTTCGACTATGTGCTTTCCCGTTTTCGATATAAGACGTATCGTTGATACCAAGGATAGAAAATCGACCGTTTGCATAAGTAACCTTTGTTACACTGCCATTTAAAAGACCAGCACGAACAGGCTGTTTAGGATCGATCAGATTAAGCAAGAAGGCAATCGTCAAACCATGTGATACGACTAAAACATTTCCGCCGCCGTTTTTTTCGCAGTGATGGGCGATATCTTCAAATCCTGTCCACACACGATCTCGTAATGTTTCATAAGTTTCTGCCCATCCAGCCGTATCCAAATTGTATACAGCATTGGCAATTTGTTCAAAAGAAACTTCTGTGGTGAACATTTCATCATATGTTTTAAAATTCAATACGCGAGGGATCACACCCCACATTTCCATGTCATAGCCGCCTTCAAGAGACCCGAAGCACCATTCTCTGATCCGTTTCTCGATAAAATAAGGAATTTCTTTTCCCTTAGAATGTTCTCCTAGAATAATACGGGCAGTTTCGATCGCCCGACCACTGTCACTAGAATAAGCAAAAGAAAAGTCGACATCTTTTAACCCGCGCCCTAAATAATGGATGCCTTCTTGTCCTTGTTTTGTGAGTGGCGTATCACACCAGCCTTGTACGCGTTCGATTGTATTGAACATCGTTTTTCCATGCCGTACGATATAAAGTGTAGTTTCTGTCATTTTATTCTCCTCCTAAATCATTTTTAACGATTGAAAAAAGGATTTGTCCTTTTTTCCTGTTCAATCGTTGTTGCATCACCATGTCCTGGATAGACTGCAAATTCATCAGGTAAAACAAACAGCTGGGTCCGAATACTGTGAAGTAATTGTTCTAAATTTCCTGTATACAGATCGGTTCTACCGATACTTCCTCTAAATAGGGCGTCGCCAGAAACGACAAAATCATCAAAAATAAAGCTAACGCTTCCGATGGAGTGCCCTGGAGTAGGGACCACACGAAAAGACATGTTTCCTAAAGTATAAGTTTTCATTTCAAATTCATATTCTGCAGGCGAGACAATAATATCAGCAATATCATCATGTCGTCCGAGTCCAGAAAGGTTCAAAATCGGATCACCTAGCCATTTTTGTTCTAGTGGGCTGACATACACCGGGATTTGATAATATGCGCGTAAGGGTTCTACTGCACCAATATGATCATAGTGGGTATGGGTAAGTAAAATCGCTACCGGTTGTTGGTTTGTTTTTTTGATTTCTTGTTTGATTTGTTCCGCATCTTCTCCAGGGTCAATGATCAAAAGTGCTTCTTCGTTGTAGACCAAATAACAGTTTTCTTCAATCATTCCTGTTTTTAATCTTTCGATATGCATGTGCATTCCTCCTTGATAGCCAAAACTTCTTTCATCCATTAGTATAACGCATTCATTGCTAGGAAACAAAAACAGGTACTTATTTCTCTTTACTTATCTGAATTATCAGACTATATGAAAAGTATTTGGATATTCTAAAGAGAAGGAAAGTAAGTTTTCATAGCATTTTAATATGTCCTTGTTACATTAGACTCATCCAAAAATCCAAATTCTATATCCTATATCCCTGCCTAATCAGCAGGGTGTTTTTTTTATGCTTGAAAAGAGAGCTCTTTTTGCTAAACTAGGCTTTTTCAGGTAATCTTAGAGAGAAAGAGGTGGTGGAAATGATCAAACAGTCAAAAATATCTGTGCGGCACTTAGTAGAATTTATTTTGCGACGTGGAAGTATCGACAATCGTAAAAAAAGTAGCCATACTGCATTGGAAGGAGCAAGAATCCACCGCAAGCTCCAAAAAGATGCGGGAGAAGACTATGAAAAAGAAGTTTTTTTAAAAACAACAGTTCCATTAGATGAATATCACCTGATCGTTGAAGGCCGTGCAGACGGTATTTTCAAAAGAGACGGTATTTATTATATAGATGAAATCAAAACCTCCGAACCACGATTTGAAGATTTAGAACCAGAACAAGTGGAACTTTTCTTTCATCAAGCAAGGGTATACGCCTATATCTATAGTCAAGAGCATGATTTACAAGAAATAAATCTGCAGTTGACTTACTTTCAGACGGCAGAAGAAGTGATTACGAGAAAGGTCGAACATCAGACAAGAGAGCAGTTAGAAATTTTTTTTAAAAAACTGACTGAAGATTATAAAGAATGGCTTGTTTTTCAAGAAAACTGGCGTACTGTACGCAATGCCTCTTTGATGGCTTTGAAATTTCCCCATGATGAGTATAGGAAAGGCCAGCGTGAACTAGCAGTAGCTGCTTATAAAACAATCCGTACGAAACAGAAATTGTTTGTAGAAGCACCTACCGGAACTGGAAAAACAATCTCTACGTTATTCCCCGCTTTGAAAGCTGTAGGGGAAGAAGAGGGAGAAAAGATTTTTTATCTAACGGCCAAAACAATAACTAGACAAGTAGCTGAAGATGCCATGACAGCATTAAAAGATACTGGAGCTGAAATAAAAAGTGTCACTTTGACGGCTAAAGATAAGATCTGCTTTTTAGATGAGACGACCTGTAATCCAGATCAGTGCCCGTATGCCAATGGTTATTACAATCGTATCAACGAAGGATTATGGGATCTTTTGAATCATGAGAATCAGATCACTCGAGAAGTCATCGAAACTTATGCAAGGAAGCATACACTTTGTCCTTTCGAACTATCATTAGATGTCAGTATCTGGTGCGACGTGATCATTGGGGATTACAATTATTTGTTTGATCCCACTGTTTATTTAAGACGTTTTTTTGAAGATGAAAAAAACGAGGATTATCTGTTTTTGATTGATGAGGCACATAATTTGGTGAATCGTTCCCGAGAGATGTATTCGGCAGAACTATCTTATGAAAAAACGAAACGAAGTAAGGAAGCTATACCAAAGGAATTCAAAAAACTCCATCGTCGTTTCAACAAACTATTGAAAGAATTTGATTCGATCCGAGAAATAGCAAAAGAAGATCATTGGGATTATCATCATCAAAAAGCACCGGCTGAATCTTTAGTAAAGGCAGGTTATCAATTAAGCGAAAAAATCAAAGAATGGCTAGCAGAATTTCCTGAGCATCCATCACAAGAACAATTGCTTCCTTATTATTTTGATTTGCTTCATTTTTTGAAGGTCAGTGAATTTTATGATGATCACTATGAAACAACGGTCGAAAAAACGTATCGCGATCTGATAGTAAAAGAGTTTTGTATTGATCCAAGCTTGTTTCTTGAGCATTCGTTGGATAAAGGAAGAAGCAGTATCCTTTTTTCTGCGAGTTTTTCACCCCTATCTTATTATCAGGAAACACTGGGCGGACAAAAAAGTCTCGCTTACAAACTGCCGAGTCCTTTTCCAGAAGGAAACCAGCAAGTTTTCATCGCAAATTACTTAGAGACGACTTATCGAAAAAGGAAACAAAGTCTGGCACAATTAGTTGAGACAATCCATGCTTTTGCTGATGGAAAGGTCGGAAATTATTTCGTTTTCTTTCCTTCTTATCAATATTTAGACCTTGCGGCGGAAGCATTCAAACAGCAATATCCTGACAGCGATGTGCTGATTCAAGAAACGGACATGAATGAAGAAGAACGCGAACGATTTTTAGCAAAATTCCAAGCAGATCCCGATGAAACATTGATAGGATTTTGTGTACTTGGTGGGATTTTTTCAGAAGGAATCGATTTGAGAGGGAACCGATTGATCGGCAGTATGATTGTAGGTGTAGGTTTGCCGCAGATGAATCATGAGCAGGAACTGATCAAATCATATTATGATGAGAAGGAACACCTTGGATTTGCTTACGCTTATCAGCTTCCTGGAATGAACAAAGTCTTGCAAGCTGGTGGTCGAGTGATTCGTGGCATGGCGGATCAAGGAATCGTAGTATTGGCAGATCAACGATTTGCTCGTTTTTCTTATCGACGTTTATTCCCACAACATTGGCAAACAGCAAGAGAAGTACGAAGTGTTGGAGAATTGGAAGAAGGAATACAGCGTTTTTGGTCATCCAAAGAAGCAGTAAATCAAAAAAACGAGGGATGACAGATGTCAGCCTCGTTTTTTTCATTAACGATAGTTAGTGAATTGCAACTCGATTGGTAAGTCAAGTTTACGTAATAAAGCAATCACAGCTTGAAGATCATCACGGTTTTTACCTGTCACTCTAATCTGATCTTCTTGGATTTGTGCTTTTACTTTCAGTTTTTCATTTTTGATAGCTGTAGTGATTTTTTTCGCGTTTTCACGATCGATTCCGTTGACAAGATCGGCAGTTTGACGAGCTTTGCCACCTAGCGCGTGTTCCGATTCGGAAAAATGGATATTTTTGATTGGCACATTTCTTTTGATCAACTTACCAAATAATACATCTTTGATCTGTTCGATTTTGAAATCATCATCGCTCAAGACAACTAGATTGCTGTTCTCTAATTTGATTTCTACCGTAGAATCCTTGAAGTCAAATCGATTAGTCAATTCTTTTGTTGTTTGCTGAATCGCATTTTTTACTTCTTCTGTATTGACTTCTGATACAATGTCGAAGCTAGCATCTTTTGCCATAAGAACCCTCCTGATATACGTATAAGTTTACTATACATCTATCTTATCATAGGAATGGGGCAGATTCTTACTTGTTTGCTAAAATTCTTCTCATTTGAGTTCGAAGTATTTTATTTTAATAGATAAACTGTTATTCTTACATTTGGAATAACAAAGTAGAGGAGAGGTGCTTGTGAGCAAAATTATGACTGCGTATCATAAAAATGAAAGATTAAAAAAAATAGTGGTTATTTTGATAACCGGATTGACCGCTGCGGTCGCTTTAAATTATTTTTTGATTCCAGCCAATGTCTTTTCTGCAGGGATGAATGGGATCGCTCAAATCATTTCCTCGCTTTTATATGAATGGTTTCATATCAAGGTAGACACAGGAACATTTATTTTTATTTTGAATATCCCTGTGTTTGTATTAGGGTTCCTCAAAGTAGGAAAACGAGCAACGATCCTTAGTTTTGTGAACGTTGTATGCGTATCAGTGATGACGATGCTACTTCCAGTCGGACAGATCACTGATAATATTTTGATGAATGCCTTAGTAGGCGGTGTTTTATTAGGTCTTGGCGTAGGGTTATCTTTAAAAATGGGCTTTACAACTGGGGGAATGGACATCATCTCTCTTGTGCTTTCACAAACAACTGGAAAAACAGTCGGAAATTACATGCTGATTCTAAATGGGATCATTGTAGTCATCGCAGGCTTCTTCTTTAACTGGGAAAGTGCCTTGTATACGATTATTTCCATTTATGCAATGACTCAAGTGATTGATGCCATCCATACGAGTCATCAAAAAGTAACAGCGATGATCGTGACCGTCAAACCGGAAGAGGTAACAGAAGAACTAGCGAAACGGATGGTACGTGGAATGACATTGCTTCCGTCTGTCGGTGGCTATTCAAAAAAACAAGGAAATATGATCATGATGGTCATCACCCGCTATGAAATGTATGATCTTGATCAGATCGTTCATGAAATCGACGACGATGCATTTATCAATATTTTACCAACTCATTCAGTATTTGGCCGATTTGCAAATGAAAACGAACAAAAAATGTATCGAACAACAGGTGTGTTGCCAGAAATAAAAAATCGTTCACAAAAAAAATGAGGAATCAGTTTTATTTAGAATGAATTTAATGTATCCCATCTAATAAGGACATTTTATAAATTTAAACGAGAATCTTCCTTCTAAATTCTCATTTACAAGTAGTTAAAAAAAGAGTATGATAAATAAAAATCGTGTTAAGGAGTGTCGTACGATGAGCGAAGCAAACCAAGAACGGTCTGCGCAAGAAATAGAACTGATCAAAGAACGTATTCTTGCTGCCTTGGAAATGGTGATCGATCCTGAATTAGGAATCGATATTGTCAACTTAGGCTTGATTTATGATATAGAATTCAATCCTGAAAACGGAGAAACAGTCATCAAAATGACGCTAACAACTATGGGCTGTCCACTAGCCGATATTTTAACAGAATCTATCCATGACGCATTGAAAGAAGTACCAGAAGTAACGAAAGCAGAAGTAAAACTTGTCTGGTATCCCGCATGGACGACCGATAAGATGAGCCGTTATGCACGGATTGCGTTGGGGATTCGATAGGGATCTTGACTGACTAGCTATGAGAAGCAAATAGTAAAAACAAAAAACCTTTTATCCTTTCTAGAAGAAAAGAGATAAGAGGTTTTTTTGTTTATAAAATTTTGTCTGCTATATTAGAAGTTAATCAAATAAATGTGTTCTATTGATAAAGGACATTCAAATCTCTTTTCTTTTGCCATCCATATTTTTTACATCAATTTGATTTTCGTATAGTATTCTTTCTCATCTTCACGATAAATCGTGGCCCCATTTTTTTGCTGCGCCTTAAGACTGCCAAGATTTTTTTTATTTACAGACAAAAGTGCCTCATCGATGCCGATTTTTTTTGCCTCTTGTAGTACTAATGCTAAACCTTGTGTTGCATATCCTTTTTTACGATAGTCAGGGGAGATGCCGTAACCGATATGGCCAGCGCCGTTTCTTAATGATTCGTTCAGTTTATGGCGCAGATTAAAAATTCCTACATACTCATGTCCATCATTTTCCAAAATAAAGACGGTTGCGGGAACGTAATTCTCAGGAAGATCAATACCTAAAGAAGTGTTTTCGCATTTTTTTACATAATCTAAAAATTCAGCAAGTGTATAGCCATAAGCACTGTTGATAAATCCATTCTCGTTTGGTCCGAAGCTAGTTTGCAGCCGATAAGCTTTCTCCAAATCTGCTTCCCATAGTTTGATCAATTTCATCGAATCCGCCTCTTCCTAAGTAAACATATTTTTTCTACTATAGCACTATTTTGGCGAATAGCCATTCTTATTTTTATTTTTTTGTGATGTATCGTATTAAGAATAATTTAACAAAATAAATGATTGCAGATTTTTGTTATTTATTGTATTGTTTTTATAATAGATGAATCCTCGTTATCTTTTAAAAATGATCTTATTGATTGATATTGAAAGTTCAAGATAAATTGAATTTTTAATAAATGTGTTATTTTTAAAGTTTTTTCGTCCGTTGCTTATGATCACTAGAAAGGAGATCTCGTGAACTACTTTAGCGGTTATAAAAGAATTCCAGAAGGATGGCGGCAAACAGAAGCAAAAAATGATCAGTATCAAAACGAAAGAAGAAGACAGTTGTTGGAGAAAATGCAGCAAAAACAGCTGAATCGAGAGAAAAAGAAGAACAAAGAAACGAAGAAAAAGCAGCAAAATAAAATAGCTACCGATCCCAGAATCGTTCGTTTAAACAATGAAATGAATCAATTGAAGCAAGAATTGAGTAAAGCAAAAAAACAAGTAGCTACTGTGAGCAAGAAAAGAAGAGAGGACAAGAAACACATCAGAGAGCTGTCACAGCAACTCGAACGACAGCACCAACAAGCAAAAGTAGAAAAAGAAGAGATGAGACAAAAAGCCATCGAACAGCAGAGGAAAACAGAACTATTGTATCAAAAATTAGAAGAAGTGGGCTGGGATACAGATAATCACGCACTTCAGGAACTCCAAAAACGTAACCAGATCATCATTTATTTGCTGCAAAAAAATAGCCAAATGCAACATTATCTAGAGAGCATACATAAAGCGTCAGGTTTATTAAAGAAAAGAAATGATCGACTGAACAAGAAATTAGAAAAGCTTTCAAATAGAAATGCTACGTATCTGAAAATCATGGAGAAGAAAAAACAAGAACTGCAACAGTTGTATAAAGTCAACCAGCGACAAACAGAACAATTAGCAAAGAAAAAACAAAATCTGATCCATGCATTGATCCAACAGTTAGATACCCAATCATTTTATAAGTTCAATCAGCTGAACAAGCTGTTCAATAGGTATCAATGGATCTTTGAACAACAAGCGAATAATTTGCAGTATCAAGAAACAAATATTTTTTATGGTTTTGTAGAAATAGAAGAGGACAACATTTATTTCTATGAGGTCAATACGGAGCAAAGAAGACCACTGATAGTAGAAGAGAGCTTTAAACGCAAAGATCTTTTAACAGATGGCATAGCAGTACGAGTACATCAAAAAATAGTAGACGGTCCAGTATATCTAAGGTATTGCTATCCTATCGTTGAACAGAATAAGTCAAAAAGAAGAAGCGACAAATATCTAAAGAGAACAAGACAAAAATCTAAACAGTCAAGTAAAAAGCAATTGAGCATAGACGCTGAAAAGTGGGCATCATCACTCAAAATTGCTGTGATCGGGAACAAACAAATAAAAGGATTCGTAAAAGGATTGCAGAAATATGTAGAAACTGTCGAAAGAATCGATGCATATGAGTACGGGGAGAAAGCACTATTTGAAAGAATTCGTGCTGTTGACTATGTCTATGTTTGCATCGACAGCGTCCCGCATCATGTGACCAATTTTCTGAAAAGTGAAATTGAGCTTATGGAAAAAACAGAATTTTTTTATCGCCCTTCAATAGATGATGGAGTTATTCGGATGAACTATTTGTATTGGTTGCAAGAGGGAAAACGCGTAGAGATAAAAAAGAACAAAAAATATGTTCTTGACAAAAAACAAATGTAATCCTAAACTAGAACATATGATGCGGCTATGGCGGAATTGGCAGACGCGCTAGCTTCAGGCGCTAGTGAGGGCGACCTCGTGGAAGTTCGAATCTTCTTAGCCGCATAATTTTTATATATACTGAGAAAAGATGTCGAGGGAGAGATCCCATCGGTATTTTTTTATAAAATCTGATATAAAATAGATTTCGGTAAGAAAGTCATAGAAGTAATAGATGAGCAAAAAACTCGCTCTAATGTGACAAAACAACTCAAAAAGAGGCCATGCGATGTATTCTTTCGCATGGCCTCTTCCTATTTTGAATGTGTTTAAACGTTCAAATAATGAATCTTAGTACCAACCGTTTGCTTCCCAGAATGCTTTCGCAGCTTCCCAAGAACCATAACGTGAAGCAACATATTGTTCTGCCACTTTTTCTTGGTTCGCAGCAGAGTAATCACCATTCAAGTAAGAAGAATCTAATTGGTAACGTCCGATGTAACGTCCGTTCGTTGCTGTGTAAGAACCGCTTGATTCTTTTTGTGCGATCCATTCTTTTGCAGCATTCGTGCTTGTTGCCGTTGTTTCTGTTGTAGCAGATTGTGTTTCAGCAACAGGGGCTGCTTGTGTTTCCGTTTGAACCGTTTCTTGTACAACAGGTTGTTCAGCTTGAACAGGTTCAGCTTGGACTGGTGCTTCTTGAACGGCTGCTTGAGGTTCAGCAGCTGCTTGTGTAGAGCCTTCTGTTGGAATCGTTAATTGTTGTCCTGAGTAGATCAGGTTAATGTCAGAAATTGAATTTGATTCTGCAATGGCATTGATCAAGGAGTTGTCACCAACGTATTTTTGAGAAATCGTTGATAGAGTATCACCTGATTGAACGGTATAAGCTTCGTCCGCATGAGCAGTCGTTCCCATGAAGAATGCAGCACCGGCAGCCAAAGTTGTTCCAAAAAGTAAAGTTTTAAGTGATGTCATGAAAAATCTCCTTTATTCGTTAAAAAGTTTTATTTGTTGTGTTCAACGAGGAATACTTTAACACGTGAAAATATTTCATAGGTAAAAGAAGCATGACAATTTATGACAAATCCACGTTTTTTGTAACAGAATGATGTTCATCTCATGTGAAAAATGATGAGGAAATTCACATAATGCAGAAATAATAGGTTTAGAACAAGAGTTCTGATGAGAACAGAAATGTATAAATAACTTGAAAAAAATTGCTATTAATCATCATTTTATTTACACATTGCGTATATTTTTTGTATTTTTGCTTGAGATGTTACAATAAAAGAAAAAGGAGGCGGTTCCAATGAGTAAGAGATACCAGAACATCATGGTAGCAGTTGACGGATCAAGACAATCGATCAAAGCGTTCGCTGAAGCCCTTGACTTAGCAAAGGACAATGAAGCCCACTTATTTATCGTGTCAATCATCAACAAAGTTGAGCTGACCCATAGTGCCTATGCCTTTTCAAAAATCTATGCAGATGAAAAACAAACAACAGAAGTAGCCATGCTGAAAAAAATCAATGATGCCAAAGAGTTCGGTATTGCTGAGATCCATGCAATAGTTGAAACTGGAGATCCAAGAAATTTGATTGCCAATGTCATCCCTGGACAAGAAAATATTGATTTGATTGTTATGGGAGCGACAGGAAAAGGAGCGATACAACAAGCACTAGTAGGATCGACCGCTTCTTATGTCGTTTCACATGCCCCTTGCAGTGTATTGGTTGTGAAGTAATTAGATAAGGGAGGAATAGAAAATGGTTCGCCCTCAAGAAGTTCGTGCACCAAAAGAAAAAATAGAAATTTTAGCAATTATTGAAGACGGCACACAAACAAAAAAAGGATACTCGATTGCTTTAATAAAGTGGAAAGGAAAAAAAGGTGTTGCTGTAAGGTGGGATGGAGATAATCAACAAGACAAAGGATTCCCAATCACTGCGAACGGCTACCATCCAGCGTGGTTTGTTCTGCCTGATAAATTTACAGAATTATACAGCTATGATTATGCGAAAACCGTCACATCCCTCAAAGCATTAGACAAATTAGCAGAAGAGCAGCATAAAATGGATGAAAAATAAAAAAGACGAACCAATCAGTCTTTAGAAAACTGACTGGTTCGAGGAGTAAAAAATGAAAAAAGGTTATTTGGGATGAATATAGAATAATGCGTATAGCTTAAATCAAACTTAAAGCCATAAAAAAGGCAAGAGGGTGAGGTAAATGGAAGCAGGAAAAGTTTTACAGGAAGTAAAAGTATTATGTGCAGATAAAAAATATGAAGAAGCAAAAAGTCTGATTGAAAAGAACAAAGAAAATTTGGAAGAAAAATATCCGATTGCACAAGAATTTGTAGAATTAAAACAAGGAACGCTTCTTCACCGATTCAAACATTTTTTTGGTATCACAGAATAGAAAAAAACGATTAAAGATACAGCAAATCTCTGCTGATCTTTAATCGTTTTCTTTTGAAACTGCTAGGATTCAATTCTGATTTTTATATAAAAAATAAATCCAAATGATTAGAAAAACTACTGCAAGCGTCAATTCGATGATGTGTATCACTAATACAGATGTTGTTTCCCAATGTCTAAAAGAAAAAATCTGATAAGTAAAATATACGGCAGGTAAAGAGGCCAGTAAAACTGAAAACCTCTTTTTCGTCCATTTTATGTAATAGAAAAGAATGCTTAGCATAATAAAAAAAGGAATATAAAAAACGAACTGACCGATCGCAATCATACTATTGCCTCCAATAAATAAAGTCCAAGATACAAAATAACACTTTGTGCGTGAAGGCGCAAGCAGTTCTATGGATTTATCCAGTAAAATATGTATTGTTTTTGAATTTATAGGGGAAAATTGCTATAATCAAAGTGAAAGAAGGAGTGGAATTTTCATGGATCATGTAGTGTTAGAAATCGATTTGCATTTAATCAATAATATTCGGGTGATTTACTATGTTGTAAGCAATAGTGTCGAACAACGTGTACTGACGAATAAAATCAATGGTATTTTAGCAAAGAAAGACGTTCACCGATTCAGTAACGGTGAAGGTAGTTATTATAGTATCCCAGTAGAAAAAATCATTTATACGACAGTCAAAGTCAGAGAAGATCTGGATACTAAAAAGGCATATGAACCTATTTTTACAACTTATTGATTAACAGCAAATGGAGGAAAAAAATGAATCCATATGAACAACTTATCCAAGATTTGATTGATGGAAAAATCGAAAAAATTGATGTAAAAAGAGAAGAATTGATGGCTTTTCGAGAAGCATGGCTGAAATTGGAGAATCGTAAATATGTGGTAGGAAAAGCATCGCTGAACGGCAATGTGACTTATCATTATGATCCAACACGCTTATTTTAGTAAGGATGATTCAGAAAGAAGAAGGGACTGTGACAAAAATCGTGTCACAGTCCCTTCTTCTGGACAAACGGTGTTCAAGAGACAGCCTATCGGCAATAAGGCTGAACGTCTCTTTCACAACTTCTGATTCCCGGTGTTCCAGAAATGAAAATTCCTACTTATTAAATAGATTTTTGAATTTGTCTTTCACACTGTCGATATTTACGTCTTTTAGAAGATTTTGTGCTTTCTCTTTGTAAGGACCTAGTTGTTCTTTATGTTCTTCGATAAATCGTTTTGCGCCGTCGAAGTTGCCGCCTTTTATCATTTCCTTGACTTTTTGAAATAATTCTTCTTGATTCATTTTGAACACATCCTTTGCCATCAACTTGATTTTTTAACATGGATAAAGTGAGAAAAACTACATTATCCACACCTCCATAATATCAAATAACGATCATTTTTACTAAAAAAACACTTGTGTCTCGCTTCTAAAGTAGGAGAAAAATCTCCAACTTAGGTCGGATGGAATTTTTCTAATTGCCCCATATACTGAATATATAACAAGGAGGTAGAAAGATGAAAGTGATTAAATATTTGATAGGATTGGCGGCGATTAGTGGTATTTTGCTATTTGGACTGAAATACTATACTGAAGGAAGTTACGGGGAAATCCCTGGTATACTTGATCAACTAAATCCATTAGTTGAAAAAGGTGAGGTCTATGTAAAAACACAAAAACCAGAGGAAGTAAATGAACATGGAACTGCAAGGTATGTTCAAAAAGCTGCTAATGTCGATGGGGAAGAGCGTACAATTGAATTTAATGGACTTTCTGTGTTAAAAGAAAATCATTATTTGAAAATCAGCAATAAAGGAGCGCACATAGAAACGTATGAAGAAGTTCCTAGAGAAAAAGTTCCGGAAAAAGCATTAGCAATTATTGGCTAAATTTACTGTATGAGTGCTACAGATTTAATTGTTAATTATAATAAAATTATGTAAACTATATAATAAATAATAAAAATATTCCAAAAACCCCTGAAAAAAGATTAATCTTTTTTCAGGGGTTCATTTTTTATCAACAAGTCCATCAAATTGGGATGGCAGGGTTCGAACCTACAATTGCTTGATTCAGAGTCAAGTGCCTTACCAGTTTGGCTACATCCCATTTATTCAACAAAATAATCATAGCACTTTTCTAAAAAAACGCAAGTTATTTTTCTTGATCAGATAGTTGTTGTTTTACTCGTAAAAGGCGGCGCACCAGTTTCTTTTCCAATCCAGCAGGAAGGGCAATCCGCTCTGCTACTGACAAGACGGAGTCAAGCAAGTGATATTCTTTGACAGGTTCATTCATGATATGGTAAATGTTTGCTAAACGTTCGATATATTCAAAGTGGGTGTACTCCGTTCGAGCGATCAGAAATTTTAATAAATCGATTGCTTTTCCATACTCTTGGTCCCCATAATAGACAAGAGCTTGACGATACAGTTTGATTTCTAGTTCATTGATGGTAGCAGGTCTGCGCCGTTTGTTCCACTCATTAATAGAAACTTTACCTTGAACATTTCCTTTGCGGTCACGGACAAAAATAATCGGAATTTCATTTGGATCCATTTTTTTATGAGTGAATTTTTCCATTATCTGTGCTCCCTTCAAAGGTTCGGTATCTAGAGTATAAGGGATTTTTACTTTAATTACTAGCTTTTCTCCAAAGTTAGCATTTGTCCACCCATTGCAGTGAAAATAGCCGAAAAATCATTGATCGGTACTGCTCGATTTTTTACGCCATAGGGGTCGTTGACGTAAATATTTTCTTTGTCGTATCCAGTGACTACACAAGCATGAACAAGTGGAGTGACTCTTACTTCTCCGTTGTTTGTTGTCCAAGTCATAAAATCAGTTTCATCAGGGACTTCAAAATTGATAGTCACGGAAGTCCATACAGGATTTCCTTTAGATAGAGCTTTTTTGATATCATCTAGTTGAGCGTCTGTTTTTGGAAAAGTATGATAATCCGTTTGGACGATTTGTTGAGCAAGAGAGGCAACAGGAGGAACATAGACGCCCATAGCCCCGTCTCCGCCACTGATATCTCCAACAAATCCTTCATTAGGATCGCCGTGAGTCCCGTCTGCATTGAAAACAGGGACGTAATCCAATTGTTCAGCTAACTGGTTTTTAGTCGTTTCATAACCATAAAAAGATAAAAGCATGGAAAGCGAAGTGACCTCGCAGCCATTTTCTAGAGAAGGAGAGTCAAACTGGCTCTCTAATGGAACATCTAGCAAAACTTCTGCTTTCTCTTTTGTCTTTTTCGTTTTTTGTGTTGAACTTTTTTGTGTAGTATTCATTGTATGTTCTGGAGAATGGATATGTAGGTAATAACTTGTACCGCTTAATAAAAGAGTAGCTGTACCTCCTAGAAACAATAGTTTTTTTAATGTTTTTTTCTTCATTGGAAATCTCCCTTTTCAGCTGTTTATCTTTCCTATTATAAGTGTATTTTTATTGGGAAGGGAAGTATTTTATTTAAATATGTAAGAAATAATCAGTTTTTGAGGAATATTATTTATTATTCTAGAAAAAATTCTTCTAGATACAACAGCTGTTTTAATTGTGAAAACGAAAACAGTACGCTATAATGCCTGTAAGGTTGATTTTTGACTGTAAACAAAAAATCAAATAATTAAATCTCCAAAAAATATCAGTTGTAATATGGAGAAAAGTTCCAGCAGTTTAGGAGGATTTTGATGACGGAAGAAATGATTAATTTAGGAGAGCAATATGCATGCAAACCAATTGGCTTTACAAAAACGGTCATTGGTGAAGTTGTATCAAAAATGACAAACTGTGCCGTGGTCAAAGTTGCCCAATGTGCTGCAGAGGATCAAGAGTTATTAGATGAAAAAGCAAGCATGGTTGTTGCAAAATATGATACATTTGAATAAAGAAAATAATTGGACGTGCGGCGTGCTGCAAGTCCAATTTCTTTGAGAAGGTAAATCAGTATTCTTTTCCTGTTTTCAGGAGAAGAAAAAGCGAGGCGAGTTGTCATGGTAACATTTTTTACGGTTCTATTGTTTTTATTCGTTGTTGTTATGTTCTTATTTCTTTGGCTGGTTCGAAAAGAAATTATTTATCGGACTGTTCGGAATCGATGGGTTTACTTGGTCATACCATTCTTAGTAGTACTAGTCGTTTGGTACACACTCATCAGTCAGCCTACAGCAGATGAATTGGCAAAAGGGATTTTGTCAGCGATGATTTTTATTAGTTTTTTGTTGGACAGTCGAGGAATTACAGAAGAAGGGCTTGTCTTGAATAGCTTTGATAAAAAAGGTGTTCCTTTTTCTGAAATAAATAAAATCGTGTTGTACCAACCAAAAGGTTCTAAAATTGTAAAAATGAATTTTTTCCGAAACGGATGGCGGGGACCAATGCTGAAATTTTCTGCATCATTAGAAGAATTAGTTCCATTTTTGTCCCAACGCTTGAACGATGAGGCGGAGATTGATATTATGATCGATCCAGAATAAAAAACAGAGGTTACGACAAGATGTTTGTCACAACCTCTGTTTTTTTCAAGTAAAATTATCCGAATACACGGAAGCGATCTGCATCGTTCATATATTCTTTTTCCCCAGCTGGTGTTTCTGGTGAACCGAATACTAATTGTGAACGTAGTTTCCAGTTTGAAGGGATATTCCATTCTTTTGCAACTGCTTCGTCAATAACTGGGTTGTAATGTTGCAAGTTTGCGCCCAATCCTTTATCAACTAATGCTACCCAAGTGTTCGCTGTTGCGATTCCGTTTGATTGTTCTGACCAATCTGGGAAGTTGTCTGCATATAATTCAAATTGTTCTTGTAGACCTTTTACCACGTCAGTATCTTTGAAGAATAATACTGTACCATAACCATTTTTGAAACCAGCTAATTTGTTTTGTGTATTTGGAAAAGCTTCTGCTGGAGTCAATGGGCGAAGTGCTTCTTCAGTGATTTCCCAAAGTTTTTCATGTGCATCTCCGAAAAGAATAACTGCGCGTGTTGATTGAGCATTGAAAGCAGTTGGGCTTTCTTTAATTGCTTCTTTGATCAAAGCTGTCAATTCTTCATTAGAAAGTGAAACGTTACGTCCTAGATGATAGATTGAACGGCGGTTTTTTAAAGTGTCAGTAAAAGTTGTCATAATAAAATTTCTCCTTTGATTTGCGTTTTGCATTTTTTTAATTGATTACGAAATGAAGTATATCATCTTACAAAAAGTAAGTAAATAGATATGCTCACAAAAAATAAGCGAAGTTCAAAAAACAATTTTGATAAGGGAAATCGTTAGAAAAGGATTTTCTTGGTTATCGCTTTCATTGTTGTGTTTGAGGAATTTTTGCTTATTTGAAAAAACGGTCTGATATATAATTATTAAATCTCTATCTTCTTTTTTTTATGATATTGCCATTAAAAATTACTTGTTTTTATAGAAAATTAGTTTATATTTCTTAAATAAGTTTTTTAGTTAAATTTTTCGGTAAAGATGTATAATATTTTCTGAAAATTTAAAGAATTGGGGTATAGATTATGGAAAAACAGCAAGACAAGGGCTTCTTCGGGCAGCCGAAGGGATTGTCAACTTTGTTCTTCACTGAGATGTGGGAACGATTTAGTTATTATGGTATGCGTGCATTACTTATCTATTATATGTACGATACAGTTGCCAACGGGGGACTTGGATTACCACGAGCAACAGCATTAGCTATCATGTCGATATACGGATCTCTGATCTACATGTCTAGTATCGTCGGCGGATGGGTATCTGACCGAGTGTTAGGAGCAAAACGCACTGTATTCTTTGGTGGAGTCTTCATTATGCTTGGACACATCGTCTTGGCTTTACCATTTGGTGTAAGTACATTATTTGTTTCAATGGCATTGATCATTATTGGAACCGCCTTTTTGAAACCGAACGTTTCTGGCATGGTCGGACATCTTTATTCAAAGACTGATTTGCGAAGAGATGCAGGATTTTCGATTTTTTACATGGGTGTCAACTTAGGGGCGTTATTAGCACCACTAATCGTTGGGACAATCGGTCAAGAATATAACTACCATTTAGGGTTCTCTTTAGCTGCTATTGGGATGTTCTTTGGATTATTACAATACATCATCCAAGGGCGCAAGACATTAGACGGAGTGGGTACAACACCACCGAATCCTTTGACAACTGAAGAACGTAAAGGATTCATCCGTAACTTGATCATCGCACTTGTTGTTATCGTTGCAGTATTCGGTGGCGCACAATTAACTGGTCATTTGACAATCGACTTTTTTGTCAATACAATCAGTGCATTGGGGATTATCTTACCGTTGTATTACTTTATCAAAATGTTGACTTCAAAAGATGTAACTGCTGAAGAAAAACCAAGAGTATGGGCGTATATCCCATTATTCCTTGCAGCAATCATTTTCTGGTCATTACAAGAACAAGGTTCATCTATCTTAGCTTTATTTGCTAGTGAACGTACGCAATCTACACTATTTGGTGTGACGATCCAAGCAAGCTGGTATCAATCATTGAATCCGATTTTCATCTTTATTTTGACGCCGGTATTCGTAACAATGTGGACAAAACTTGGCAAACGCCAACCATCTACAGTAGTGAAATTCTCTCTTGGTCTTTTGTTTGCAGGATTATCATACTTACTATTGATGTTGCCAGGTATGCTTTACGGAACAAGTGGAAAAGTAAGTCCATTGTGGTTGTTGGGAAGTTTCTTCATCGTGGTTATTGCTGAATTGTGTCTTTCACCAGTTGGTTTGTCTGTGACAACGAAATTAGCACCACGAGCATTTGAATCACAAACAATCGCTATTTGGTTCTTAGCTGATGCTTCTTCACAAGCAATCAATGCACAAATTGCACGCTTCTACACACCAGGAACAGAATCTGCCTACTTCGGTATTATCGGTGCAGTAGCAATCGTCGGTGGTATCTTGCTATTTACTGTGAAAGAACCAATCAAAAAACTAATGGGATCTATCCATTAATCAACTCACGAAAAGACAGGAATTGCTTATTTGTAGCGATTCCTGTCTTTTTGCGTATACTCAAAAAAGATAGAAATATCAGAACCATAAAAGTATATAATTTGAAGAATATAGAACAAATGTTCAGTATTTTTTGATATAATAAAGAAGCACCGTATCATGTGTTGAAGGAGGAAAAGCATGTCTTTACAATTTATTCTTGGAAACGGGAAAAAAGATCACCGTCAAGTCTTGATTGACGAAGCATCAGCTTGGCTCGACCAAGATGCAAGCAACCAAGTATTTTTCCTTGTTCCCAATTACAGCAAATTCGAACAGGAACAAGAAATTTTAGCGGAGATGCGAAGAAGAAGCGGGAAAAAAGCTTTCAGCACAACAAATGTTCAAGTATTCAGTTTTTACCGTCTGGCTTGGTATTTGCTGCAACAGACAACCCTTCTTACAGGAAATGAATTATCAGAATCCGGATCTGCGATGATCTTGCGACAGATTTTAGAAAAACATGAGGAAGAATTAACGATCTTTCGCGGAGAAATCAATAAAAGAGGATTTATTCGCCAATTGCAAGAACTCTATAGTGAGTTGCGCACAGGGAATATTCAACCGGAAGACTTGATGCTTTTATTTGGTGATTCACCGAATGCAGAAGACCAGCAACTTAAAATGAAAGACTTGAAGCTGATTTTTTCAGCTTATGACAGCGAATTGACCGAACGTGCACTATCAAATGAAGATGCACTGGCTATACTAGCAAATTATATGCAGACACAAGATTTCACCAACGTCCAATTTATCGTCAGCGGTTTTTCCCGAATCAATGGGCAAGAGTATCAATTACTGCAGGCAATGATGGAAAAGGGGCAATTAGTTGTCGATTTATTGTTGGATCGTCCTTATACAGCGGATCTTCCAGAAGTACTTACGCTCTTTCATGAGACTGGAAAGCTTTATTTCCGTCTTTTTCAAAGTGCGAGAGAACGGAAAGTTCCTATATTAGTAGATCGTTTTGCGCCAGAGCAGAATCGTCCGACAGAGCTTCAGTTGCTGCAAACGATGTGGGAAGAGACTTCCAGCCAAAAGAAAGCAACCGTCCGCAAATTAGGGGAACAAGAGGCTCTCCATTTGTGGGAAGCTGAAAATCCAACTGAGGAAGTCCGACAGCTAGCTGTTGAAATCAGACGGCTAGTCAGTGAAGAAAACTACCGTTATCGTGATATCCAAGTACTGACAAAAAATATGTCCTTATATGGAAATATTCTTCGACCAATCTTTCAAGAAATGGCGATTCCTTTTTATATCGATGAAGAACAAATGATGGAAAATCATCCGCTGATTGAATGGGTCAACAGTCTGTTCGCTCTTGACCGATATTCTTATCGACTAAGTGATATTATGCGTTTTTTCAAGACGGAATTGTTCCTATCGATGGAAACAGAAACCGAACTGGATGAATGGAAACAAGAACGAGATGAATTCAGGAAAAAATTGGACATCACAGAAAATGTTGCACTTGCTTATAATTATCAAGGCACTTACTGGACGCGTGAAAAAGACTGGCAGTTTGTGGCGTATGATTTTGAAGCAGAACAGATTGAAGACGTACAGTATCTGGAAGAACAGTCAAATACGATTAGACGATTATTTCAGAAATCTGTACCTGCATTTTTTAAAAAAATAAAGAAAAGTAAAACAGGTCAAGCGGCCGCAAATGTTTTTTATCAATTTTTGATTCAAAGTGGTGTACAGCAACAATTATTGTTTTGGCGTAATCAGGAAGTAGACAGAGGAAACTTAGAAGCGGCAAGAAACCATGAGCAGACATGGGGAGCGCTGATTGATCTGCTGGATGAATATGTAGTCATTTATGGTGAATCGGCTTTTGACTGGTCTCTGTTCCAAGAAATCATTACGAGTGGTCTCGAAAATCTAAGTTATGGTAAAATCCCTACCGCAATCGACCAAGTGCGAATCAACCGTTTGGAATTAGTTCGACCGAATCAAGCTGCCGTCACTTTTGCATTAGGTTTGAATGATCAAGTGTTTCCAGACCGTAAAGAAACAAAAGGATTGTTGTCCAGTGAAGAACGAGAAGTATTAAATCAAGCTTTGCCAGATGGACAGTTTTTATTCGACCCATCAAAAGAAAGTATCTCTTTTGAGCCTTTCCAAGCCTACCTTGTTTTTCTTTCCGGAACGGATCGATTATATCTTAGCTATGCACAAAGCTATGACACAGATGGTTCACTGAAGATGTCTCCTTATTTGCGCAGAATCACAGAATATTTATCAGTTCCCGTCGAGAGAAAAGAGCATTTGACAATCGAAAGCGATCCTGATTGTTATGTAGGAACTTACAGAAGCGGAATCAATACAGTCAATAGGATTTATCGATTAGCTTTAGATGAAAAGAAACCTGTACCAAAACATTGGCAAAAGCTCAAAGAATTAGTACTGAATTCCTCATGGCGCAATTTTGCTTTACAAATCTTTGAAAGTCAGGAACATTTGAATGTGCCTGTTTCGATGCCAGAAAAAATGGCGGAAGAGCTTTATGGAAAAGAAATTTATACTTCGATTTCACGTATGGAGAATTTTTATAATTGTGAATACAAATACTTCATGCAATTTGGGTTGAAATTGAAAGAACGAACTGTTTATGGTTTGACTCCAGCAGCAACAGGTGATTTTTATCATGAATCATTGGATCGTTTCTTCAAGCTACTGTTTTCAAACCAATTATCCTTAGTGAATATGACCGATGCGCAGCGTAAAGACTTTACTGAAAAAGTGCTGCAAGAAGTGTTCGGAGAACTTCGGTTTGAGATATTGGATAGTTCCGCAAGAATGAACTATATCCGCTATCAGTTAGGACAGACGATCCAAAAAGTAGCATGGGCTTTGCAAAAACAGAGCAAAAATACGGGCATGCATCCTCTTCAGACGGAGATTTTATTTGGTCAGATTGCTGGAGCAAAAGGTATCACAGGTCTGGAATTACCGTTGAGTAATGGTGGAAAACTCCACGTTCGAGGAAAAATCGATCGGATCGATGTAGCTTCTGAACAAGAAGATACTTGGTTAAGCGTTATTGATTACAAATCTAGTGGACGTTCATTCGATGTCACAGAAGCTTATTATGGCATGGCTATGCAATTATTGACGTATCTGGACGTAGCATTGATGGATGCGGTACGTTTGACTGGAAAGGCGGCTGTTAAACCAGCAGGATCATATTATTTACATGTTCATAATCCTGTATTGACGGAGACCGATGATGTAGAGAAGAATACATTGAAAAAATTTAGTTATGATGGCGTTTTTGTCGATGATCCCGCTCTTTTAGAAGTACTAGATCATTCACTGGAAGCAAAAGAACAATCACTGATCTATCCAGTGAAAAAAAATGCGAAAGATGAATACCAAAAAGGTAGTTTCAGCAAAGATAAATTTTTCACGGAAGAAGAACTGCAACTGTTCATGGCGCATAATCGGGAAAATATGCGGTTAGCTGGAGATGCAATCACTTCCGGAGAAATCAAACTGAACCCAGCTTATAAAGATAAACAGCGAATTGCCTGTGAATTTTGTCCATTCAGAAGCATCTGTACGTTTGATGTGATGCTGAAAGAAAATAATTACCACCGTCTGGAGAAAATAGATAAGGAAGAAGCACTGCGCAGAATATTGAAAAGGAGTGAAGAAGAGTGAATCAAATTCCTTTAAAACCGCAAAATGAACGATTTACAGATGATCAGTGGCAGGCGATTTTCGATCAAGGAGATAATTTGTTAGTCTCTGCGTCTGCCGGATCAGGTAAAACTACAGTGCTTGTTCGAAGAGTGATTGAAAAATTAAAAATGGGTTTTGATATCGATGAATTACTGATTGTGACATTTACTGAAGCAGCTGCAAGAGAAATGAAAGAAAGAATTCAAGAGGCATTGCAAGAAGCGGTCAACAGCGAAAGCGACCCTGTACGAAGACAGCATTTTACTAAGCAGTTAGTTTTATTGCCCACAGCGAATATCTCAACCTTACATGCTTTTTGTCTAACAGTTATTCGACGTTATTATTACTTAATTGATATTGATCCGGTCTTTCGCATGTTAACAGATGAAACAGAAACGATCTTGATGAAGGAGGATGTGTGGGACGAGCTGAGAGAAGCACTTTATGCAGAAAATGATGAACGATTTTTCCAATTAACAATGAATTTTTCTAATGATCGTTCAGATGACGGCTTGACGAATCTGGTATTTTCGCTTTATGAGTTTGCCCGTGCCAACCCTGACCCCAAAAAATGGCTAGAACAGTTAAGCGCTAATTATCGTTTGACTGAGGGGCTAGCGAAATCTCGATTATATCAAGAACAAATCCGTCCTTTAGTTTTGGCAGATGTATACCAATGTGTACAATTATATGAACAGATGACTCAGTTAGCACAAGGTGAAGGATTAGAAAAAATGCATGAGCAAGTAGCTGGAGAACAACAGCAGATCAAAAATATCTATGAAGCTTTCTCGCAAGATCGGTTAGAAGATGCTTATGCTAGTTTGGAACAACTGACTTTTTCAACTTTTAAGAGCAGTCGTAAAGCAGAATTGAAAGAAATATCCAATGAAGTCAAGGGCATGAGGGATAAAGCAAAAAAATTGATTCAGCAGATAAGTAAAAGTTACTTTCCTGTTTCACCAAGCCAAATGGAAGAATTAACGGAAAAAGCACTACCGTTAGTCGAAGAAATGACAAAAGTCACGCAAAGCTTTATGGACGGTTTCAGTATGCGTAAACGGGAAAAAGGCGTATTGGACTTCAATGATCTGGAACATCTAGCGTTGCAGATTCTCACAGAAAAAACGAAAGATGCATGGCTGCCAAGTGAAGCTTCAAAACATTATCGAAAAAAATTCAAAGAAGTAATGGTAGATGAATATCAAGACGTGAACCAATTACAAGAAGCCATTTTATACTGGCTAAGAGAACCTGATGATACAAAAGGAAATATGTTCATGGTTGGGGATGTCAAACAATCCATTTATTCTTTCCGTTTAGCAGATCCTAGTTTATTTATCGGGAAATACGAGAATTTTTCAAAGAAAGAAGGCGGACGTCGGATCGTTTTGGCTGAGAACTTCCGCTCTAGAAAAGAAGTCCTTTCTTTTACGAATCTTATTTTTGAACAACTAATGGATCCAGCAGTTGGTCAAATCAATTATGACGAAGCAGCCAAACTGATACAGGGATTTTCAGACTTTCCAGAGAATGAACAGTTTGAGCCAGAAATCATGATCTATGAAAAAGAACAGGAAGAATCAGAGATCGAGATTCCCACTGACGATATACTGGAGGACAAAACAGAAGGCGAACTTTTTATGACAGGACTGAAGATTCGTCAATTGATTGATTCTTCCTTTATGATTTATGATAAAAAATCAAAGAAAGATCGTCCGATAGAATACAGAGACATTGTTCTCTTGACACCTACAAAAAAGAACAACTTAACAATTTTAGAGATTTTCAAAACATTGGATATTCCTTTGGAGATGAATGATGCTCAAAATTATTTTCAAGCGACAGAAATTCGCACGATGATCTCGTTGCTACAATTAATTGACAATCCCTATCAAGATATTCCGCTTGCAGCTGTATTGCGTTCGCCAGTCGTGGGTTTGATTGAACCAGAATTAGCAAGTATCCGATTAGCCGACCGTGCACATACTTACTATGATGCTGTGCTTGCTTATCAAGCATCAAACGAAGATGAATTAGCGGTTAAGCTGGAACATTTTGGCAAACAACTAGATCATTGGCGAGAACTTGCTCGCCGTTCTTCGATCACTGACTTGCTATGGGATATCTATTATGAGACGGGATATCTAGAGTATGTGGTCGGTCTGCCAGCAGGGGCACAGAGACAAGCCAATCTTTATGCATTGGTCGATCGTGCCAAAGCATACGAGCAAAGTTTTTTCAGAGGATTATATCAGTTCGTGCGTTTCATTGAAAAAATGCAAGAAAAAGACAAAGACTTAGCAGAACCAGTCATTTCAATAGAAGATAATGCTGTTCGCGTAATGACGATCCACGCAAGTAAAGGCTTGGAATTTCCAGTTGTATTTTTGTTAGATATGACGAAAGAATTCAACTTACAAGACTTACGCAATCGGTATGCTTTTGAAGAAAAACTTGGAGCAGGTATTCGCTATATGGATCCTGAAACACGGGTACTGTATGATACGTTACCATTTCAAGCCATCAAATTGGCAAAGCAAAACAAATTGTTATCGGAAGAAATGCGTAAATTGTATGTAGGATTGACTCGGGCAGAACAAAAGCTTTTCATTGTCGGTTCCTATAAAAATAAAGAGCAAATGATCCAAACATGGTCTGAAGCAGCTGATCATGAGGAGTTGGTTTTTGATCCTGAGCTACGTTTGAAGGGCAGAAGCAGCTTGATGAATTGGATTGGTTACGGATTGATCCGTCATCCTGAAATGCAGAAATACTTAGAGGAAGAAGTTTCGACTTCTCTCCTTCAATATTCAAATGCACAGTTTTCCATTTCATGGATGAATCAGCAATCAATCATTGAACAAAGACAGTTGCTTGCTGAAAAAGAACTGGTTAACTTAGATCAGCAGGTGAAAGAAAAGGAAACTGTATTAGCAGATTCGTTACAAAAACGTCTAGCCTATGAATATCCTTATCAGGCTTCTTCGCAAACCACAAGTTATCAATCTGTATCTGAGATCAAACGATTATTCGAAGATCCAGATGATACACAAGAATCACGCTTGACTCTGGAAAGTAGTCAGACAAAGGCAGCATCTCGTCAATTCCGTTATACGCAAGAACAACTAGCAGAACCAAAATTTTTACAAAAAGATCGGCAAGTGTCGGCAGCTGCTGTTGGAACAGCTACCCATGCTTTATTGCAATTGCTGCCATTAGAGATGCCAACTACAGAGAGCATCAATCAAAAGTTGCAGGAATTAGTAAAGAAACGGTTAATAGACGAAAAGGTCGCAAAAAAAGTAGATGTTTCTTCTATTATATGGTTCTTTCAAACAGAACTTGGGCAACAGTTGATTGCCAACAAAGAAAACGTAAAACGGGAACAACCTTTTTCCATGCTGCTTTCTGCTGATGAAGTATTTCAAGACTATCCAAATCAGGAAGATGAGCTATTGATCCACGGAATCGTCGATGGATACTTAGAAGAAAAAGATCATCTCCATATCTATGATTTTAAAACAGATTTCATTTTACATCCGGATGATCCAGCAGAAATAGACGCGATCGTCCAAAAATATCAGGAACAGCTAAGACTTTACCAACAAGCAATGACAGAAGCACTGAATAAACCTGTAGAAAATGTTTTCCTAATTTTACTTCGAGTGAAACGAATCATAAACATTAATAAATAATTATAATTGAGCAAACTTGACTTATATTTTGTAAGGATTATGCTATACTCTGGGAAGAGGTGAGTATGATGGAGCTAACACAGACAGAATTCGTTTTGTGTCCTAAATTTGAAAAAACGTTCTCTATTTTAGGAAAAAAATGGAACGGATTGATTATCGATGTACTACTCGAAAATGGTCCGCAACGCTTTGTCGAGCTTGCGGCAAAAATCCCGATGGTTAGTGATCGGGTATTGGTCGAACGCTTGAAGGAATTGGAAAAAGAAGGAATAGTCACTCGAAACATTGCCTGTAGTGAAAAAAGCCGTTCAGAATATCTCTTGACTGAAAAAGGAGCAGACTTGCAAAAAGCAATGCGTCAAATACAAGTTTGGAGCGAAAAATGGGTCACAGAGGAAGAATGCGGTTGATTTTGTAAAAAAAATCTTGTAAACTATAGTCCATACGAATAAGTAAAAGAACGATGACGAAAAAGAGTAGTTTGGCTAAACCAGTTCAGGGAGATCTGTCACAGACTGAAAACAGGTCCTGTGTTTGAAAAATGAAGTTCACTTTCCGAGTTCGTCTGATCATTATCAGACCGGCAACTGTCGTTAACGAAGTAAGAGTGCGATGTAAGTTTATTTATCGCAAATTAGGATGGTAACGCGAAGACCTCGTTCCTTAACAGGAATGAGGTCTTTTTGTTTTGTATTTGGAATTTAAAGGAGGAACAAGCACATGTCTTTACAAGCACAATTAGAGAGCTTGAAAGAAGAAACAATCGTCAAAATCACGGCGGCACAAGATTTAAAAGAATTAAATCAAATACGTGTTGAAACGTTAGGAAAAAAAGGACCGATCACAGAAGTATTGCGTGGGATGAAAGATCTAAGTCCAGAAGAACGTCCAAAAGTCGGAAGTTTCGCAAATGAGATCCGAGACCTTTTGACAGAAGAAATAGAGCGAAAAAAACAAGTGTTAGAAGAAGAAGCGTTAAATGCGGCTTTGGCAAAAGAAACAGTAGACGTGACATTGCCTGGTAGAAAAGTAAAGCATGGTACACGTCATATCGTGACACAAATCATGGAAGAAATTGAAGATATTTTTGTAGGTATGGGGTATCAGATCGTGGAAGGTTACGAAGTAGAGTCTGACCATTACAATTTCGAACGGATGAACCTGCCAAAAGACCATCCGGCAAGGGACATGCAAGATACTTTCTATATTTCAGACGAGATATTGATTCGGACACATACTTCACCAGTCCAAGCACGGACAATGGAAAAGCATGATTTCTCTAAGGGTGCTCTACGAATGATCTCGCCTGGAAAAGTTTTCCGCAGAGATACAGATGATGCGACCCACAGCCATCAGTTCCATCAAATTGAAGGGCTAGTTGTTGATAAAAACATCACGATGGGCGATCTTAAAGGAACATTAGAAGTCGTAATGAAAAAAATGTTTGGGGAAGATCGTGAAATCCGTTTGCGTCCAAGTTATTTCCCATTTACGGAGCCATCAGTAGAAGTAGATGTCAGTTGTTTCAAATGTGGTGGTGCCGGTTGTAACGTATGTAAATACACTGGATGGATCGAGATTTTAGGAGCTGGCATGGTGCACCCGAATGTGTTGAAGATGTCAGGAATCGATCCAGAAGAATATTCAGGCTTTGCTTTCGGCCTTGGACCAGACCGCGTAGCTATGTTGCGGTATGGAGTGAATGATATCCGTAATTTCTATCAAAATGACTTACGTTTCTTAAGTCAGTTCAAGGGGGAGTAAGAAGATGTTAGTTTCATATAAATGGCTTAATCGTTATTTGGATTTATCGAATGTAACACCAAAAGAATTAGCGGATAAAATGTCTGTAACAGGAATCGAAGTCGAGGGAATCACGGTTCCAGAAGAAGGCTTGAAAAAAATCGTTGTCGGTGAAGTCAAGGAATGTGTACCACATCCAGATTCCGATCACCTTTCTATTTGTCAAGTCGATATTGGCGAAGACGAACTGTCTCAAATCGTTTGTGGAGCGCCTAATGTGAAGGTCGGAATCAAAGTGATTGTTGCGCTTCCTAACTCACGGATTGCTGGAAATGTGAAGATCAAAAAAGGGAAAATGCGTGGTCAAGTATCAAATGGCATGATTTGCTCGTTACAAGAAATTGGCTATTCAGACAGTGTTATACCGAAAGAATACGCTGAGGGTATCTATTATATGCCACAAGAAGCTGTAAATGGCGATCCAGTTTTTTCTTATTTAGATATGGATGATTCGATCATTGAATTGTCTATCACACCAAATCGTGCAGATGCATTGTCAATGCGTGGCGTAGCTTATGAAGTTGGAGCAATCTATCGTCAGACGCCTACATTCGATGACGAGAAATTAGTAGAATCATCACAACTTGCTAGCGATAAGATCCAAGTGACAGTTGAAGATAAAGAAGTCGTTCCTGCCTATCAAATCCGCATCATTGAAGGAGTAAGAATCCAACCAAGTCCTCAATGGCTGCAAAATCTTTTGATGAATGAAGGCATCCGCCCAATCAACAATGTAGTAGATGTGACGAACTATATTTTGCTTTTATTCGGACAACCACTACATGCATTTGACTACGACAAATTGAAATCAAACGAGATCCTTGTCCGACATGCAAAAGAAAATGAGACATTAGTCACGTTAGATGGAGAATCTCGGAAATTGACAACTGACAATCTTGTCATCACTAATGGCAAAGAACCAGTTGCTTTAGCTGGTGTCATGGGTGGATTAGATTCAGAGATCACGAATGAAACAACAACAGTGGCACTGGAATCTGCTTTGTTTGATCCAATTTCGATCCGTCGTACAGCAAAACAATTTAATTTGCGTAGCGAATCTTCTGCACGCTTTGAAAAAGGGATCAACCATGCAACTGTTGGAGAAGCCAGTGAGGTTGCTGCAGCAATGATCGTTTCTCTTGCAGGTGGGGAAGTTCTACAAGGCGCGGTCAAAGGTTCAGAGATCAAAGCAGAAGACGTATCAGTGAAGATTTCACTTGAACGCATCAATCAATATTTAGGAACATCTCTTGTCGTTAAAGAAGTAAATGAGATTTTTGAAGCACTTGGATTTGGCTATGAAGAAAAGGATCATGTTTATTCCGTAGTCGTACCACCAAGACGCTGGGATATCCAAATCGAAGCAGACATTATCGAAGAAGTTGCTCGTATTTATGGATACGACCAGTTGCCATCTACACTTCCAAGTGGAGAAACGGTTGCTGGAAGCTTGTCAAAAGAACAAGAAACTACTCGTAAAATTCGTACAATCTTTGAAGGAAGCGGATTGAGCGAAGCAATCAGTTATGCATTGACAACAGAAGAAAAATCAAGACAGTTTGTTATAAAAGAAAGTAATATTACACGTTTGGACTGGCCAATGAGCGAAGAACGTTCTGTATTACGAATGAATTTGATCAGCGGACTATTAGATGATATCAGTTATAACACTGCTCGAAAAAATACAGAGATTGCTTTATATGAAATCGGTCGGGTATTCTTCCAAGAAAATGATCCGCGCGCACATCTGCCACAAGAAGTAAAACATGCAGCAATCGCTATTTCTGGTGTTTGGGAAGAAAAAGATTGGCAGACGAAAGCACAAAACGTAGACTTTTTCACCATCAAAGGTCTTTTAGAAAACTTATTTGAACAACTAGGTATCCATGAAGATATCCATTATCAAACAGTGACAGAAATAAAAGAAATGCATCCTGGAAGAACTGCTGCGATTTACCTTGGCGAACAATTTATCGGTTTTGTCGGTCAAGTGCATCCGACAATTGCCAAAAGTTATGATATTCCAGAAACATATGTAGCTGAGTTTGATTTATCTGCTGTAGTGGAAGCTGCTCAAAAAGGAATCGTTTTTGAAGCAGTGACAAAATTCCCAGCAGTCAGCCGGGATATCGCTTTGCTTGTAAAAGAAACTGTGACAAATCAGGAATTAACAGAAGTTATCGATTCTGCTGCCGGAAGATTTTTAACAGATATCCAATTATTTGATGTCTATCAAGGAGAAAACATCGAAAAAGGACATAAATCCATGGCTTATAGCCTGACATTCGTCAATCCTGAAGCAACATTGACAGATGAAGAAATCAATAAAGCAATGGATAAGGTAACAAAAGCTTTGACAGAAACGCTTGGAGCAAGTATTCGTTAAAAGTTAGAAGCAAAATAGTTATCAGTCGTCCATGCTTTTGAAAATGTTTTTTTAAAAACTCTTTATATAGAGTAGATACTTGAGCAGATCCATCTTCGGTTCTGCTCTTTTTTATTTTTCAGGTAGATTCCATAAATTTCTAAAATCAGAAAAATAGGTAGTTATCGAGCCGTCGTATTCACAGTGAAAGACTATCAATAACACGGCTATGTAAGTATGAAAAAAAGAGAAGATGAAATTGAAAAGGGAGAGTTTTATTACACAAGTAATTAGATTTTAAATGAACAGGAAAATCATTATTTTTATCGCTAATTTTCAAAGAACAGTTTTGGCTATATACTAATAAGAGGTTTATTGGATAAGAAATCATGACATTTAATCTGCTGAATATGGAAAAATGACCGAGGTGGTAATCCCAACCATTTTTTCTTAGTGTATCATTAATTGAATTTCAGACGTTTTGCACATGGCTACTTCAGAGATTAAAGGAGGTGGTAGTGGTGTTCATGTTAGTTGTTCTTGGTCTTTTATTAATAATCGTTGGTATTCAACTTAGAAGAGGCAAATGGTATGGAATAGTTGCTGGGAATACTTTTAAAGATAAACCGATTGAAGTTCAAAAAAAGGTGCATTAGGAGCTTCATCTATTGCTTTTTTTGTAGGAGGCTTTTTACTAATCGTTTATATTTTAATGTTTTTTGATATTCAAACTAGATTTTTAATCATTCCAGTAATTGTAATAGCGATAGTATATTCTTTGTTTACCTTATATAAATATCTTAAACACTTCATTAAATATGGAGAATAAAGGAACTATTTAGTAAGAAAAGAAATAGTAGAAAATCTATAAAAAACTACCAATAAAAATGAGGGGGACACAGCTTTTGGCCCTTCTTTGACGACAGTTGAACAAAATATCCGCACTTGAAAAAGGGAATGTCACTGAAGCTGTGGTCGCCACTCAGCCGATCAATGAATACGAAGATGCATTGAAAAAACTGATCAACTGTGAAAAGCAGTATACGACACTTCTTGAAGAAACCACTCAAGTGATCGACAAACAAGTCGTCACGGACTAAGAACTGGCCAATTATTTCAACTAAAGTGAAAGTCTCTGATTCTGATTTTGAACATCAAAAAACCGAACGATAGAGAGCGTACGCATGCAAGTAAGCAGCTACTCAACTATTGTTCGGTTTTTTGAGTTTGGTAATGATGTCACTAAGATGGATTCACCGGTGTATTAATGGAAGTAATTGATCCCCATTGCTGATTTTACTTCAGAAAGTGTTTGTGCAGCTACTTTAGCAGCTTCTTCACTACCTTTACGTAAGATTTCCATAACAGCTGAAGGATCTTTTTCCAATTCTTCTCGGCGCGCGCGGATCGGTGCAAATTCAGCTTCCAATACATCAATGAGGTATCGTTTGATCTTTACATCACCAAGTCCGCCGCGGCGGTAATGAGCTTTCATTTCTTCAATTGCTTCTTTATCTGTTCCGAATACATCCAAGTAGGTGAAGACCATATTCCCTTCTACTTGTCCAGGGTCTTGTACATGGATGTGGTTTGGATCAGTATACATACTCATGACTTTTTTCTTTAAGACATCGGCAGGATCGGAGATATAAATACCGTTTCCTAACGATTTACTCATTTTGCCATTTCCATCGATTCCAGGTAATCTACCCATTCCTTTTGGTGGGAATACGCCTTTTGGTTCCACCAAGACTTCACCATATGTATGATTGAAGCTTTGTACAATTTCCTGTGTCTGCTCTAGCATTGGTTTTTGATCCTCGCCAACAGGAACGAGATTCGCTTTGAATGCAGTGATATCTGCTGCTTGAGAAACAGGATAGATAAAAAATCCTGTAGGCACGCTTTCACCGAATTTCTTTTGTTCGATTTCTGTTTTGACAGTCGGATTGCGACGAACGCGTCCTACGCTGACCAAGTTCAAATAATACATGGTTAACTCAGCTAATTCCGGAATTTGTGATTGGATAAATAAAGTAGATTTTGCAGGATCTAATCCCACGGCTAAATAGTCTAAAGCAACTTGCAAGACATTGGATGAAACCTTCTCAGGATTTTTAGCATTATCGGTCAGTGCTTGCATGTCAGCAATCATGACAAACAGTTGGTTGTCTTCATCTGCTTGCATAGCCACTCGGGTTTTTAGAGAACCGACGTAATGCCCTAAATGCAGCTTCCCAGTTGGTCGATCTCCCGTTAAAATAATATTTTTCAAAAAAGACACCTCTTTACGATTTGTAAGTCTGAGCACTTAATATCTTACCGTTTTTCCTGACAAGAAACAACAGTTCCTAAGGAAAAAACAAGGAAAGAGGATAAAATAACTAATAGATTAGAAATGAAAGAAATATTTATGCGAGAATAAACGTTCTAAGAAACTTTACAAATTACTAAACTATCAGATATAATGTATTTTATTATACATCTTTAAAAGAAATCTTACTAAATAATAATGGGAGTGTAATTCTATGGCAATGATTAAATTTGATCACGTGGATAAATATTATGGCAAGTTCCACGCATTAAAAAATATCAATCTCGAATTCGAGAAAGGAGAAGTTGTCGTTGTCATTGGTCCTTCTGGTTCAGGAAAGAGCACGATGCTTCGCTGTATCAATGGATTAGAGATGATTTCTTCAGGTAAGCTACTAATTAATGATGCTGACTTGCATGATAAAAGGACAAAATTGACAGAAGTCCGAAAGAATATCGGCATGGTTTTCCAGCATTTCAATTTGTATCCTAATAAAACCGTTCTGGAAAATATTACATTAGCACCAATCAAAGTGTTAAAGCAAGACCAGGCAACTGCAATCAAAAACGCGGAGAAATTTCTGAAAACTGTCAATATGTTAGATAAGAAAGATTCTTATCCTTCCATGTTATCCGGTGGACAACAGCAACGGGTGGCAATCGCCAGAGGTTTAGCGATGAATCCTGAGATGCTCCTGTTTGATGAACCTACTTCTGCTTTGGATCCGGAAATGATTGGTGATGTATTGGACGTCATGAAAAAATTGGCGCATGATGGTATGTCAATGATTGTCGTGACGCATGAAATGGGCTTTGCCAAAGAAGTTGCGGATCGTGTCATCTTCATGGCTGACGGAGAAGTATTGGAAGATAGCAGAAATGTGAGAGACTTTTTCGAAAATCCAAATGAAGTCCGAGCACAGCAATTTATCAGTAAAGTTATCAATCATTGATAGGAGGAAAAAGATGCGCAGGTTTAAAAAGATACGCCTGATTTTCCTTTTAGGCATTGCTTTTCTTGCACTAGCCGGATGTAAAGGAAATGGGTTGGCAAATGAAGATATTTTAGAGCGAAGCAAATCTACCAATGAAATCATCTGGGGTGTCAAATATGATACTCGATTATTTGGAATGATGGATATTGAGAGCAGAACCGTACAAGGATTTGATGTAGATATTGCAAAAGCTATCACTGAAAAGATCCTTGGTGAAAATGGAAAAGCGGAATTTGTTGAAGTCACTTCTAAAACGCGGATCCCGTTATTGAAAAACGGAAACATCGATGCAATCATTGCGACGATGACGATCACAGATGAACGAAAAAAACAAGTCGATTTTTCAGATGTCTATTTCGATGCTGGCCAAGCTTTGTTGGTAAAGAAGGGAAGCCGAATCAAAAGTGTAGATGATTTGAATGCTTCTACAACAGTTCTAGCAGTCAAAGGTTCTACGTCGGCTGCGAATATCCGACAGCATGCACCAGATGCAAACATTCTGGAATTGGAAAATTATGCAGAAGCATTTACTGCCTTACAATCTGGCCAGGGAGATGCGATGACTACGGATAATGCGATCTTGTTAGGGATTGCAGATGAAAATCCAGAGTACGAATTAGTCGGCGGAACGTTTACTAATGAACCTTATGGAATTGCAATCAACAAAGGACAAGAAAACTTCTTGAAAGCTGTTAACCAGGCGCTAGAGGAAATGCATGCAGATGGCACATACGATAAAATCTATCAAAAATGGTTTCCAAATGAAACTGAAGGAAAAGTAGAGTAAGGGGGAGAGGCAATGAGCGAATTGATACAGACTTATGGACCAATCTTTGTCGACGGGTTCAAGATCACATTGTTTTCGAGTGTCTTAGCACTTGTGTTTAGTTTGATTATCGGAACGTTGATGGCAATCTTCCAATTATCAAAGAATAAAATAGTGAGTGCCTTAGCAAAGGCATATGTAGAATTTTTTAGAAACATTCCATTATTGATTATCGTGATGTTTTTTTATGTTGTCGTACCGATTTATTGGTTTAATCTAGACGGATTTCAAGCTGGGACGATTGGATTGACTATCTATACATCCGCTTTTATTGCTGAAACGGTACGTTCAGGGATTCAAACCGTACCAAAAGGCCAAACAGAAGCAGGATTGTCTTCTGGATTTACCTATTCAGAAATTATGCGTTATATTGTTTTGCCGCAAGCATTCAAAATCGTTATTCCGCCATTAGGCAACCAATTTATTAATCTTGTGAAAAACTCGTCTATTTTAGCAATCGTAGCTGGTTTGGATTTGATGTATCAAGGAGACTTGATCGCCAGTGAAACATTCAATACCTTCGATACGTATATCATCGTTGGGTTATTTTACTTAGTTATTACGCTGCCGTTATCTTACTTAATGGTTTATCTTGAGAAAAAATGGGCGGTTCGTTCATAGAAGGAGGGGAAATACATGGATTTTAGCGGCGCTTTTTCATGGATGAATGTCCGTTTTTTATTGGAAGGATTAAAGGTTACTGTTGAAGTTTCATTGTTTTCGATCATTTTCAGTTTCTTGATTGGTGGTCTGGCAGGTGTGATTCGTTTTGCGAACATCCCTTTCTTGTCCAAAATCCTTGGTATTGTGATCGATATCATACGAAATCTTCCATTATTATTGATCATTTTCTTCACTTATTTTGCCTTGCCTCAGATTGGTATTCAGATGAACATCTTCTGGTCCGCTGTTGCAGCATTGACGATCTTTGAATCAGCTATGCTGTCGGAGATTTTCCGAGCAGGACTTAATGCTGTTCCGAAAGGGCAGATGGAGGCAGGATTGTCAACAGGACTGACTTATGTAGAAACGATGCGGACGATCGTCTTGCCGCAAGCATTCAAATCAATGATTCCGGCAATTGTGAGCCAATTGATTTCACTGATCAAAGATACTTCATTAGCAGTAATCATTTCTTTACCTGAACTTTCTCATCAAGCACGTATTATTTATGGACAGAATACCAATTATGTGCTTCCGATGTTCATCATCATGACACTTATGTATTTCGTGGTGTGTTACGCGCTTTCTCTGCTTTCCGGTTACTTGGAAAAGAGACGGTACAGTTATTAATAGATGATTCTTTTAGCGGTTGTGGCAGACTAAAGTCACAACCGCTTTTCCTCTTTCCATTCGAAAAAAAGAGAGTTTGATTGTTTTAAGCAAGTGAGAGCACTTGAAAATTCACGCTAAAAAGTACACAATAGGGAGGATAGAATTTATTGAAAAAAAGGATGATACGATTGACAGATAATCGCCCTATCGGATTTATTGATTCAGGTGTCGGCGGC
This sequence comes from Enterococcus sp. M-BR2, assembly GCF_056612775.1. Taxonomy (NCBI): domain Bacteria; kingdom Bacillati; phylum Bacillota; class Bacilli; order Lactobacillales; family Enterococcaceae; genus Enterococcus; species Enterococcus sp. M-BR2. The sequence continues at coordinate 969,043 of NZ_CM152743.1, read as the reverse complement.
TTGACTGTAGTAAAAGAAGCCCTGAAACAATTACCGAATGAAAATATTTTATTTGTAGGAGACACAGCACGCTGCCCATATGGCCCTAGACCCGCGGAACAGGTAATCCAGTATACTTGGGAAATGACGGATTATCTGGTGGAGCAAGGAATCAAGATGCTAGTGATTGCTTGCAATACCGCAACTGCGGTTGCTTTAGAAGAAATCAAAGCTGCTCTTTCTATTCCAGTCATCGGTGTGATCCTTCCCGGTACAAGAGCGGCAGTAAAAAAAACACAAAATAAACAAGTTGGCATTATCGGTACGATTGGTACGGTAAAAAGTCAAGCTTATGAAAAAGCATTGAAAGAGAAAGTGCCAGAATTGACTGTGACAAGTCTTGCTTGTCCCAAATTTGTTTCAGTTGTCGAAAGTAATGAATACCATTCATCTGTGGCAAAAAAAATCGTGGCAGAAACATTAGCTCCGTTAACGACTAAAAAAATCGATACATTGATTTTGGGATGCACCCATTATCCATTATTACGCCCCATCATTCAAAATGTAGTGGGTGAAAATGTTCAACTGATCGATTCTGGAGCAGAAACAGTAGGTGAAGTATCTATGCTACTCGATTATTTCAATTTGAGCAATTCACCGCAAAATGGACGGACATTATGTCAGTTTTATACAACAGGATCTGCTAAACTTTTCCAAGAAATAGCCGAAGACTGGCTTGGAATCGGACACCTAAATGTAGATCATATTGAATTAGGAGGAAATAAGGATGCGTCATGACGGGAGAAAAGCCCAAGAGCTTCGTAAACTGGAGCTTCAAACAAATGTTTTCAAATATCCAGAGGGATCGGTTGTGATCCGTTTTGGTGATACAACAGTTATTTGTTCTGCAACAGTAGAGGATTCTGTACCGCCCTTTTTGAGAGAAACAGGAACAGGGTGGGTAACTGCTGAATACAGTATGCTACCTCGAGCAACGAGTACGAGAAATCGTAGAGAAAGCAGCAAAGGGAAACTTTCTGGTAGAACAATGGAAATCCAGCGTCTTATTGGTCGCTCCTTGCGTGCAGTAATAGACTTGGAAAAGCTGGGAGAGCGTAGTATCATCATAGACTGCGATGTGATCCAAGCGGATGGCGGAACTAGAACAGCTAGCATCACTGGGGCATTCGTCGCGTTGAGACTAGCAATTGAAAAGCTTTTAAGAGAAAAGGAATTGTCAGAAGATCCAATTAAAGAGCATCTTGCTGCAGTTAGCGTAGGGATCTTGCCGGATGGGACTTGCGTGACAGATTTGGACTATCAAGAAGATTCCGCAGCACTTGTAGATATGAATCTCGTGATGACAGAATCAGGAAAATTCGTGGAGATTCAAGGAACTGGAGAAGAAGCAACGTTTGATGGAGAACAGTTGAATGAAATGCTCTTTTTTGGAAAAAACGCGATTGAAGATTTGATCAAAGAGCAAAAACATGCTTTGCTAACAGAATTTGCTCAAGATAATGAGCGGATAGAAGAAACAAAAACAATCATCATTGCGACAAGAAATCCAGGAAAAGCAGAAGAGTTTCGAAATATGTTCAAAGAAGCGGGATATCATGTAAAAACATTACTTGACTATCCTGAATTGCCAGATGTAGAAGAAACTGGCAGCACATTTGAAGAAAATGCCCGATTAAAAGCAGAAACGATTGCACAATTACTTGATCAACCAGTCTTAGCAGATGATTCAGGTTTGAAAGTGGATGCATTAGGCGGTATGCCAGGAATCTATTCTGCACGTTTTGCAGGGGAACAAAAAAGTGATGCGGGGAATAACGCCAAATTATTATATGAATTGACAGATGTACCAGATGAAAAAAGAACAGCACAATTCCATTGTACACTAGTATTCGCGGCACCAAAAAAAGATAGCCTTGTAGTAGAAGCGGAATGGCCCGGTCGAGTAGCACGTATACCATCTGGCGAAAACGGCTTTGGGTATGATCCTTTATTTATCCCAGAAGGTAAGAAACAAACAGCAGCAGAATTATCGAGCGAAGAAAAAAACAAGATCAGTCATCGGGCTCAAGCAATGAAAAAATTGAGTGCCGAGTGGAAACAATGGCTGGAAGGAGAGAGATAGATGCGGTATTTAGTAGTAAGTGATAATCATGGGGACAGAGATATCCTCGTTGACTTAGTAGATCGCTATCATTCTGAAGTGGATATCTTTTTCCATTGTGGTGATTCGGAATTAGAAGCTTCTGACCCATTATGGGATACATTCCAAGTGGTTCAAGGTAATTGTGATTATGGACCAGGATTCGAACAGAAAAAAGTGATCCAAACTGGTCAGGATACAGTATTCATGACTCATGGTCATTTATCGAATGTCCGATTTGGTTTGACACAGTTAGCAATCGAAGCTCGAGCTGCAAATGCCGATATGGTGTTTTTTGGTCATACCCATCAAATAGGCTGTGAGATGGATCAGAAAATCCTATTTTTGAATCCTGGAAGCATTTCTCAACCTAGAGGCCCGATCCAAATCCCATCATATGCTCTTATTGAAAGTTTAGATGACCAAATTTCTGTTCAATACTATAACCGTGCCCATCAGGCAGTTGAAGAGTTGGCCTTTTCTTTTTCGAGAGAGCGCTGAATAAAAAAACTCTAATTTTTAATAAAAATAAGCTTTATTTTGTGAATTTTGCATCCGGTTTCGGTAAAATAGTAGTGTTGAATGAAATAGAAATGGAGGCCATCAGATGATTGGACCTATAGTAAGAGAAATGCTGCTGGAAAATCAGGAAACGTTTTTGATTCCTGCAGAAAATGTGGCAAATGTTATGTACCATCATCCATTATCCCATGGTTTACTTGTCTTATCGAAGGTCGGTTATTCCAAAATTCCTGTATTAGGAAAAGATGATCACTTTGTAGGACTAGTAAGTTTATCAGATGTGGTCAATAAAATGATTGACTTGCAAACAATCAGCATGGATCCCTTAGAAGGACTAACAGTTGCTGATGTAACAGAAACGGATGTTCCGACGATTGATGAAAATTGGGAACTAGAAGAAGTACTCCATTTGTTAGTTGATTCGCCTTTTTTACCGGTTGTCACAGAAGAACGGGTTTTCAAAGGAATCATCACAAGGAAAGAGCTGCTTAAAGCCGTAAACTTCATGGTGCATGAATTAGAACGTCGCAATATATTGTCTCCAAAAATCGAAGAATTAAAAGAACAAATCGATATTGTGAGCTAAAGAACGAGAAACTGAAAGATAATCAAAAAATAAGTAGAAACAAAAGCGTACCAGTTTTGACTTTATCTTGAAAAAGAGGCTGGGACAGAAGCGTTTAACTCCAAGGAATAAGCTGAAATTCACGAAAATTGCTTTTCAAATTTTTGTGAATTTCAGCTATTTCCGAAGGATTTGCTTCTACTTCCGCCGTTTATACGTGTTTAGAGCGTGGGACAAAAGTGTTCTTTACTTTTGTCCCACGCTCTTTTTAGTGAGATCCGTTGCATCGTTTGACCAAATTATTTTCCGACAGCAATTGGACTGTTCGGAATCGTGAACCCAGAAGCTGTCAATTCTTTGACATAGGAGCTCAAAAACTCTTCTTTTAAGGCATATTGTTTTCCGTTCAATGCGTAGCAGACCGTACGAATAGCAAAATTACTATTACCAAGATCCACTAAACCAAATATGGAAGGTTCAGTTTGAAGCTCTTCTTGGTATTTTTCAGCTAATGTATGATTTACTCGATCAATGATCTCATAGATTTTGTCATATCCTTCTTCAGGAACGATCCGGATATCTAAAAGTACTTGCATATTTGCACGAGAAAGATTGCTGATCGTGGTGATGTTTCGATTCGGGATGAAATGGACAGTACCATCCGTTGCTTTTAGCTGAAGGGTACGGATACCAACAGATACGACGGTTCCTTCAATCGTTAAGTTTGCTAACTTGATGTAGTCTCCAACATCCATCTGTTGTTCCATGATAATAAAAAATCCGGTAATAACATCACTCATGAACCCTTGGGCACCAAGACCGATCGCCACACCTGCAATTCCGGCACCAGCCAAAAGTGATCCGATCGGTACACCGATAGCAGATAAAATTGCATAGATAAAGAAGAAACCAAGGGTATAATGAAAAATAGTATTTAAAAGACTATGTAAAGTCTTTAAGCGGCTCTCGTTTAGAATGGCTTTTTTAGAATACTGATTAAAAGACTTATCAATCAGATATTTTCCCACACGGTGAAGAATCCAAAAAAGGATGATCAAAAAAACCAGATATAAACTTTTTTGGATAAAGGCAGCCAAAATAGCGTCCCAATCAATCCCGTCCCAAAACCGCTGAAACGCATTTACTTTGCTGACAGCTTGATCTGTCAATGTCTCGCCAGAAGAGTCTGTCGTACCGGCAGTTGCTAATAATGAAAACATAAAATCCTCTTTTCTAAAATTTGATTCTTTCTGTATTGTACCAAGAAGTTTTCAAAAAAGGAAATAGCAAAAATAACTATAATGAAGGAAAAAAGCTGAAAATAAAATGACAAACAATATGGATAATGATAAAATGTGGAGAAAATAACGAAGGTGGTAAATATATGCAAATCGATTGGAATAATTTAGGATTTTCTTATATCAAAACTCCTTGGCGTTTCATTGCCAAATGGAAAGACGGACAATGGGAAGAAGGGGAATTGACAGAAGATAATTACCTGACGATTCATGAAGGCTCTCCAGCGCTTCATTATGGTCAGCAATGTTTTGAAGGTCTAAAAGCTTATCGTCGAAAAGACGGGAAGGTCAATCTCTTTCGACCTGAACAAAATAGTCGTCGGATGAATCAAAGTGCTAGACGCTTGCTGATGCCGATGGTCCCTGAAAAAATGTTCGTTGATGCTGTTAAGCAAGTGGTAAAAGCAAATGAAGCTTTCGTGCCTCCGTATGGAACAGGCGCTACATTATACTTGCGTCCTTTACTGATTGGGGTCGGTGAAAACATCGGTGTCCATCCTGCTCCAGAATACTTATTTGTCGTCTTCTGTACGCCAGTAGGAGCGTATTTCAAAGGTGGGCTAAAACCAACGAACTTTATTGTATCTGATTACGATCGTGCTGCTCCTAAGGGAACTGGCGCAGCAAAAGTCGGCGGAAATTACGCAGCAAGTTTACTTCCAGGAACAGAAGCGAAAGAACTGGATTACTCAGATTGTGTTTATCTTGATCCAGCCACACACACGAAAATCGAAGAAGTAGGGGCAGCAAATTTCTTTGGGATTACGAAAGACGGAAAATTCATCACCCCGCAATCGCCATCTATCTTACCAAGTATCACGAAATATTCTTTGCTGCAATTAGCTGAAGAACGACTAGGACTTCAAGCAATAGAAGGAGATATTTTCATTGATGATCTAGATCAATTTGCAGAAGCTGGTGCATGTGGTACAGCGGCTGTTATTTCTCCAATCGGCGGGATTTATCACAATAACAACCTGCATGTATTTTATAGCGAAACGGAAGTAGGACCAGTAACAAAGCGGTTGTATGATGAATTGACAGGTATTCAATTCGGGGACATAGAAGCACCAGAAGGCTGGATTGAAGTCGTGGAATAATTTCAAAGTAATAAGTTGAAAAAACGTAAAAAAGAAAAAATCAGGAAGAGACTTTAAAAAGTTTTTTCCTGATTTTTATATGTTTTGCTTTAAAGAATGCAACAAAAGGATTATGAAAGATGGACACCTTTGTCAACGTAGATAATATCACCGATGATTCCGCTGGAAAGAGGACTAATCAAGAAAGCACAAACATTACCGACTTCTTCGATCGTTACACCTTGCTGATCAGGCGTACGAGATTCAGATAACTGGATAAGTTTTTGATAGTCTTTAACCCCTGTAACAGCTAATGTTTTGATTGCTCCAGCTGAAATACCATTGACTCGGATGCCTTTAGGTGAAAACTCAGCTGCCAAATAACGGATAGCTGCTTCAAGAGAAGCTTTCGCGATACCCATCATGTTATAATTCGGGATTGCGCGCTCTGAACCTAGATAAGTCATGCTAACGATTCCGCTATTTGGTGCAAGAAACGGTTGTGCGTATTTTGATACAGCAATCAAAGAGTAGCTACTGATATCTTGAGCTAATTGATAGCCGTCTCTGGAAATATCAGACACATTTCCAGACAATTCTTCTTTGTTGGCGTAAGCAACTGCATGGACAAGGCCGTGGATCTCTCCAGCATATTCACCGATGGCATTCATTGCTTTTTCGATGCTTTCGTCGCTAGAAACATCACATTCTACAGTGAATGCTTCTTCGCCGACCAATTTGACTAATGATTTTTTCATTCGTTCATTTTGGTAAGTATAGATAATCTCTGCCCCTTGTTTCAACATTGCTTCAGCGCACCCCCAAGCAATGCTTTTTTTGTTAGCGACGCCCATGATGACGATTTTTTTTCCTTCTAGAAATGACATAATGACTCTCCTTTGTTTCTGATAAAAATTTGATAGTCGTAAAAAATAGAAAATAATAGCTAAAATAACTTCTTGATTTCTTAATTATTAGTCAAAATGTTTTGATTGTCAAACTATTTTTTCTTAAATTAAAAAAAGATTGCTAAATATTTAGGAATATGATACTTTGATAGTCAAAGTAATGAAAATGGCAATTGCCTGAAAGAAGGAGTTTAGTTATGTCTTACGTATTATCTGCTACTGAAGTAATGGACTTGATCCCTAATCGTTATCCTATTTGTTATATTGATTATGTAGATACATTAGAACCAGGAAAAAAGATCGTGGCGACAAAAAATGTAACGATCAATGAAGATTTTTTCCAAGGTCACTTTCCTGACAATCCAGTGATGCCGGGTGCGTTGATCCTAGAAACACTGGCACAAGCAGGTTCGATTCTTATCCTAAAATCAGAAGAGTTCCTAGGAAAACGAGCTTATATAGGTGGAATCAATAAGGCCAAATTCCGTCAAAAAGTTGTTCCAGGAGATGTACTGAAATGTCATTTTGAAATCACCAAAATGAAGGGGTCAGTCGGTACAGCGTTATCTGCAGCATATGTAGATGATAAAAAAGTCTGTGAGTGTGAATTCACGTTCATCGTCAACCAAAATGCTTGATCATAAAAAAGTTGTTATAGAAAAATAGAAGGATGCTTACCTGCTTTTTTATGTAAAAAGAAGACGTCTGAATCTAGCACATTTTGTCATATTTGCTAGATTCAGACGTTATTTTTATGTTCTGTTTATTTTGCTTCTTGCAGTATATTGATTTTATCAATTTTTACTTCTTCTTTTGGTTTGTCTGAACTATCTGTTTCGACATTTGCAATAGCATCCACGACATCCATTCCTTCAATCACTTGACCGAAGACAGTGTACTGACCATCAAGGGAAGGATAACCGCCGTTTTTATAAGCATCGATAATCGCTTGAGGGTAATCATCTTTTAAAAGACCATCATGCATGTCATCTGAATTTTGAACGATAAAGAACTGGCTGCCGTTACTATTAGGATCTTGTGAGCGAGCCATAGATAACGCACCTCTTATATTGTAAAGGTGGTTGTTAATCTCTGTCTCAAATCCTTCTCCCCAAATGCTTTCGCCTCCAGTGCCATCGCCTTTAGGATCGCCGCCTTGGATCATGAAATCTTTGATGACGCGGTGAAAAGTCAAGCCATTATAGTAACCATCTTTTGCGTGTGTCATAAAGTTTTCAACTGCTTTAGGTGCATATTCAGGGAATAATTTGATTTTGATTGTGCCTTTATTTGTCACCATTTCGACCAAATCTTCATTTTCAGCTACATCTTTCGTCAATTGTGGCAATTCCAATGCATTCAAATCGACACTACTGGCAGTTGTACTTTCCGCAGTGGATGTACTCTTTGAACTTTCAGCGGATGAACTAGGAGAAGTCGTACTTTTTGCGGAACAACCAGCAAACAATAATGCTGCAGCTAAACTAATACTTAAAATAACTTTATTTTTCTTCATAACTATTCCTTTCCAATTTACTATTTTGTTATCTTTAATGATAACAAAATAGAGGAGAAATACCTACTTAAATTATTGGAATTTATCATTTATTTTAAAAGAAAAAGAAAAGGTGTAGACCATTTGTCTTGTCTTTGCTATAATGTAAGTGGATACAAAAACGAAAAGATGCAGGAGGAAATGGTAATATGGGAAAATTAGGAATCTCGATTTATCCAGAACGATCAACATTTGAAAAGGACAAAGCGTACTTGGATTTAGCTCATAAGTATGGGTATAAACGGGTTTTTACCAGTTTACTGCAAATCAACGACGACAAAGAAAAAGTTCTTTCAGAATTTAAAGAAGTAGTTGATTATGCGAATAGCCTAGGCATGGAAGTAATGGTGGATATCAATCCAGCGTTATTTGAACAGTTGGAGATTTCTTACGATGACTTATCTTTTTTCCATAAGATGGGTGCCTATGGAGTTCGCTTAGATATCGGGTTCACCGGAGCAGAAGAAGCAAAAATGACGCGTAATCCTTTCGGTATCAAAATCGAGATCAATATGAGTTCGGGCACGAATTATGTTGACAACATCATGAGTTATTCGCCAAACACGGATAATTTATTAGGTTCTCATAATTTTTATCCTCATCGATATTCTGGTTTAGGCTACGACCATTTTGTTTTTTGTTCAGAAAAATTTAGAAAATATAATTTGAATACGATGGCGTTCGTCAATTCGCAATCCGCTGAGTTTGGCCCTTGGCCTACACAAGATGGCTTGTGCACACTAGAAGACCACCGAGACCTTGAGATTGCTACACAAGTGAAGCATTTGATCCTTACAGGGCTGATTGATGATATTTCTATTGGAAATGCGTATGCAAGCGAAGAAGAATTGAAAGAAATGGCAGAAGCTTTTAATGCAGATTATCCAACATTGAAAGTAGATACGGAAGAAGGGATTACAGAAAACGAACGAATCTGCTTATTTGACAACCTCCACAGTTATCGAGGAGATCGCTCAGAGTATATCCTTCGTTCGACGATGACTCGTGTATATTATAAAGAAAAAGATTTTCCACCTCATAATACGCGAGATATGCATCATGGTGATGTGCTGATTGATAATGATGGGTATGGTCAATATAAGGGAGAAACACAAATCGCCTTGAAGGACATGAAAAATGACGGACGGGTCAATGTTGTAGGAAGAATTTCAGATGACGAACTGTTCCTCCTTGACTTTTTGAAACCTTGGTCAAGCTTTAAATTAATTGAAAATAAAAAATAGATAATGAGTTGCTGCAGAAATAATCCGCTAGAAATAGCCAGTTATTTCTGCTTTTTTATTTTGTTTTTTTATAGGTTATAAAAATGAACATTGCATAGTAGAGATTCTTTGATTATACTAATTCAAGGTTAGATGAAAAAAGAGAAATGAGATGGATAAATTATGAAACTTTGGATGAAAATCCTTCTAGGCGTTGCCCTAGTTCTAATCATTGCGCTATTGTTTGCAGGGAATTATTTTTATAATTATGCTGTCGTGCCGTCTGAGAAAGACTTTTTAGATGAAGATACACCAGGTACAACACAGACATCCAAAGAAACGGATGCACATAAGTGGTTTAGTTCAAAAGAGAACCGAAGCAATTGGACAATCACTTCGAAAGACAGTCTGAAATTATCAGCGATTTATCTTCCTGCTGAAACGAAAAGTGAAAAAACAGCTCTAGTTGCTCATGGCTACATGGGAGATGCTGAAACGATGACCAATTATGCAAAGATGTTCCATGATATGGGCTACAATGTCCTTGTTCCTGATGCAAGAGGGCATGGAAAAAGCGAAGGGGATTATATTGGATTTGGATGGCCAGAGCGTAAAGACTATGTGCAGTGGATCAACAAAGTGTTAGAAGAAAATGGAAACTCGCAAGAAATCGTTCTGTATGGTGTCAGCATGGGGGCAGCAACTGTCATGATGACTAGCGGAGAAAAATTACCAAATAACGTAAAAGCAATTATTGAAGATTGCGGTTATTCTTCTGTCCATGATGAGCTTGCGTATCAGCTAGACGATATGTTTAGTCTTCCAGCATTTCCGCTTATGCAAGTAACGAGTCTAGTGACAAAAGTCCGTGCCGGCTACTTTTTCGGTGAGGCAAGTGCAGTGGATCAATTGAAGAAAAACCAGCGTCCAATGCTATTTATACATGGAGACGCAGACACATTTGTACCATTTGAAATGTTGGATAAGGTCTATCGTGCAACGAAGGGACCAAAAGAAAAGTATGTTGTAAAAGGAGCCGAGCATGCGGAAGCATACAAGACAGATCCTGAAAAGTATCAGCAAGTAGTCCAACAGTTTTTAAGCCAATATGTTCATTGAACTAGTTTAAATGCAAGAGGATAAAAAGAAACAAGCCTTTGACTGGACCCAGTCAAAGGCTTGTTTTATTGTTTGATTTATTAAATTACAAGTTAGCGAATTTTTCTAGTAAGCGAATCATTTGGCAAGTGAATCCGTACTCATTGTCATACCATGCAACAGTTTTGACAAGTTGGAAATCGCCAGCAGTTGTTACTTCTGTTTGGGTTGGGTCAAAGATCGAACCTTGAGTTGTGCCAATGACATCGCTAGAAACGATTTGACGGTCATCATACCCAAATGAAGGATTGTCAACTGTGTGTTTTTTGATTGCTTCATTTACTTGATCAGCAGTTACTTTGGTTTTCAATACTGAAACTAATTCAGTTAATGAACCATCAACGACTGGAACACGTTGCGCATGTCCTTGTAATTTTCCTTGTAACTCAGGGATAACTAAGCCGATTGCTTTTGCAGCACCAGTAGAATGTGGAATAGTGTTGTCAGCAGCTGAACGAGCAGCACGTAAATTACCGCCTCTTACTGGTCCATCTAACAGCATTTGGGTTGAAGTGTAGGCATGGACTGTTGTCATTGTACCAACTTCGATCCCAAATTCATTATTCAAGAAATAAGCCATAGGTGCTAAACAGTTTGTTGTACATGATCCTGCTGAGATGATTCGGTCGTTTTCATCTAATGTATCATCATTGACGTTATAGACGATGGTTTTCATTGCACCAGCTGGGGCAGAAATAACTACTCGTTTGACACCAGCATCTAAATGTGCTTTTGCTTTTTCTTCAGATGTATAAAAACCAGTACATTCTAGTACGATATCTACACCGTTTTCTTTTGCCCAAGGGATTTTGCTTGCGTCGGGTTCTGCATAAACACGCGTTGCTTCGCCATCCACTACGATTGAGTCTTCTGTTGCAGTAACTGTGCCAGGAAAAGTACCGTGAGTAGAGTCAAATTGCAATAATTGTGCCAACATAGTTGGACTTGTTAAGTCGTTGATTGCTACTACTTCAATATCATCTGATACTTCTTTGATGCGGCGGAAAGCCAGACGGCCGATACGCCCAAATCCGTTAATACCTACTTTTACTGTCATATCAAAAGTTCCTCCTTTATTAGGGGTGCTATGAAAAGGCATCCTCAATTAATACACTGTTATTCTGCTACGCAAAGCATATTTTGTCAAAAAATTATACTCGATAGCAGAAAAATGGTTGGAAACCTTACCAAATAATAAAAAAAGAAGAAGGCAATCAATCTTTTTGCTGAAATGATAGACAAAAACAGATTTCACCGATAAAATAAGGAAGACTTTTGTTTATTGTGGAAATTCAGGCAGTCAAATAAATAAATTGAATAATAGGAGGACTTAATTATGTCCATGTTTTTAGATCAAGTAACGATCGATGTGAAAGCTGGCAAGGGCGGAGACGGAATGGTTGCATTTCGTCGCGAAAAATACGTTCCTGACGGCGGACCGGCTGGTGGAGACGGTGGTCGTGGCGGTGATGTCATCTTGGTCGTCGATGAAGGTTTGCGTACATTGATGGACTTTCGTTTTAATCGCCATTTCAAAGCGCAGCCAGGTGAAAATGGAATGAGTAAAGGGATGCACGGCCGTGGTTCAGAAGATACCTATGTGAAAGTACCGCAAGGAACCACTGTCCGAGATGCAGAGACTGGTGCTCTTTTAGGAGACTTAATTGAAAATGGTCAAACACTAGTTGTGGCGAAAGGGGGACGTGGCGGACGAGGAAATATTCGGTTTGCCTCTCCTCGGAACCCTGCACCGGAAATTGCTGAAAACGGGGAACCAGGACAAGAACGAAAAATCGAACTGGAATTGAAAGTATTGGCAGACGTTGGGCTTGTAGGCTTTCCATCTGTTGGAAAATCGACTTTGCTATCTGTGATTTCATCTGCTCGTCCAAAGATCGGCGCTTATCATTTCACGACACTAGTCCCTAACTTGGGAATGGTTACTACAAGTGATGGCAGAAGTTTTGCCGCAGCAGACTTGCCAGGGTTGATTGAAGGAGCTTCGCAAGGTGTTGGGCTAGGTACACAATTCCTTCGTCATATCGAAAGAACGCGAGTTATTTTACATGTGATCGATATGAGTGGGATGGAAGGACGAGATCCTTACGAAGACTATCTTGCCATCAACAAAGAATTATCTACTTACAACTTACGCTTGTTAGAGCGTCCGCAAATCATCGTGGCTAACAAAATGGATATGCCGGATGCACAGGAAAACCTAGTGAAATTCAAAGAACAGCTGAACAAGGAAAAAGAAGACGAATTCGCTGATGATATCCCAGTATTTCCAATTTCTGGAGTGACTCAACAAGGATTGGATGCGTTATTGAATGCTACAGCAGACTTGTTAGAAGTAACGCCAGAATTCCCATTGTACGAGGAAGAACTGGAAGAAGAAACTGTACACTATGGATTCAATCCAGAAGGTCCTGAGTTCCAAATCAATCGTGATTCAGATGCAACGTGGATCTTATCCGGTGAGAAGATCGAAAAATTATTCCAAATGACGAATTTCGATCATGATGAAACGGTAATGCGTTTTGCTCGTCAATTACGTGGTATGGGTGTGGATGAGGCACTTCGAGCACGTGGGGCGAAAGATGGCGACCTTGTCCGTATCGGTGAATTTGAATTTGAATTTGTCGAATAGGCAAACAAATAAAAACAAATACCAAAAAATATAGATTCAAATCTAAGGGGAGTATGGCTGAGGCCATTCTCCTTTTTTATTAGGTAGAAAAGAGTGCTTTTCTTTTCTTATTTTACAATTAAAGGTAAAATAAATAACAAGAAGGTATGAAAGGGGCGTTTTCAATGAGCAAGCGAGTAATCATTTTAAATTTTCAAGTAGAAAGCCAAGCATATCAGGCATTTTCAGAAATCAAAAAACTCCATGCTGTTCGTTCGATCAAAGGAGAACAGATGGCCGTTGTCAGCCATGATCCCAATGGAACCCATCAATTCAAAATAGAAGATTTTATCGACTTTACTGGTAATAACAAATCTTCTACTGGTGGGTTGATTGGTATGTTGGTTGGCGTATTAGGTGGGCCGCTAGGGATTCTATTAGGATGGTTTGCTGGAGGGATGATCGGTGCGACACAAGATGCAAAAGAAATAAAAGATGCTCAGACTGTGTTCGACTTTGTAGGAAATAAAATCGGTGAAGGAGCTACAGGACTGATTTTGATTGCGGATGAAGAAGACAATCGTCCATTGAATCAATTAGTGATGATGGAATTAGGCGGAGAAATTACCCGTTTGGATTATGAAGATGTCGAAAAAGATGTGCATGATGCGAAGGAAGCCGAAAAGCAGGCGAAAGAAGCTGCCCAAAAGACTTGGGAGGACAAACATCCGCAATCTTCCGATGACAATGAGAGTTCCGAATCTTCAAATTAATAAAAACAGCAGAGAATCTCAAAAGGATTCGCTGCTGTTTTTACAATGGAGTTTAAAGGAGTTTAAAGAAAACGTTATCACAGAAGAACATTATTTTTATTTGAAGCCTTTCTCGACTTACGGTTGATTATCCTATCTTTTTCCCCTAAAATTAAAGAGGAACTTAAAGAAAGTCAGGTAGATTATGGAATTACAATTTTTAGGAACAGGCGCAGGTGTTCCTGCAAAACATAGAAATGTGACAAGCATAGCATTGAAACTTTTAGACGAACGTAATGAAGTTTGGTTATTCGACTGTGGTGAAGGCACGCAAATGCAGATTTTGCGAACGACTATCCGTCCGAGAAAAATCGGAAAAATTTTCATTACACATTTACACGGCGATCATATTTTTGGGCTTCCCGGACTCATCAGCAGCCGTTCATTTCAAGGTGGGGATACGCCATTAGAGATTTACGGGCCAAAAGGGATAGAGGAATACATAAAAGTCTCTTTAGGCATTTCGCAAACACGGTTAAGTTATCCGCTGAAATTCATCGAGTTAAATGAAACAGACCCGATTTTTACTGATCAGCAATTTTCTGTTTATGCAAAAAAACTAAATCATGGAATCGACAGTTTCGGTTATCGTGTGGTTGAACATGATCATAAAGGAGAATTGCAGGTGGATCGTCTGAAAGAATTAGGCATTCCTGCTGGACCACTGTACGGCAAGCTAAAGCAAGGGGAAACGATCCAACTAGAAGATGGTCGGACGATCAATGGAAAAGATTTCGTAGGCCCAAATAAAAAAGGGCGGATCGTGACTATTTTGGGGAACACGAGAAAAACACATAATTCTGTTGTGCTTGCGGAAAACAGTGATATTCTGGTACATGAAAGCACATTTAATAAAGATGAAGCAAGAATGGCGCATAACTATTTCCATTCCACGACTCATCAAGCTGCTGAAGTAGCAAAAGAAGCGCAGGCAAAACGGTTGTTGCTTACTCATATCAGTGCAAGATATTTAGGAAAAGCAGCTCTAGAGCTTGAAAAAGAAGCAAAAGAAGTGTTTGAAAACACAACGATCATGAAAGATTTTGATAGCATTGAGATACCATTTCGTGAGGAGGATGAGGCATGAATTTAGAAGATAAAGTTGTTTTAGTAACAGGTAGTTCAGGTGGTCTAGGCGCGCAAATCTGTTATGAAGCAGCAAAGCAAGGAGCAATCGTTATAAGTTGCGCACGAAGAATGGCATTTGTAGAAGGTGTCAGAGACGAGTGCAGACGCTTGAGTGGCAAAGAGGCTTATGCTTTCAAAGTAGACGTCAGCGATCCTTATAGTGTGGATGAACTATATGAAAAAGTAATGGAAGAAGTTGGACGTGTCGATATTCTGGTAAACAATGCTGGTTTTGGTATTTTCGAGGACTTCCTTACATTCGATCTCGGAAAAGCGTACGATATGTTTGAAGTCAATATCTTAGGAATGATGGTTTTGACACAAAAATTTGCGATCAATATGGCAGAAAGAAGACAAGGACATATTATTAATATCGCCTCAATGGCTGGGAAAATGGCAACTGCAAAATCAACGGTTTATTCTGCCACGAAATTTGCAGTCCTTGGCTTTTCCAACGCCTTGCGATTAGAATTGAAACCACTTGGTGTAGCTGTTACGACAGTAAATACAGGTCCAATCGAGACAGATTTCTTTGACAAGGCTGATCCAAGCGGAAGCTATTTGGAAAAAGTCGGGCAAATCGTTTTAGAACCTACTAAGTTGGCAAAAATGATTGTCCGCAATATGAGACATCCAAAACGGGAAATCAATCAACCGTTTATTTTAGAAGTTGCATCAAAATTTTATACGCTGTTTCCAACGATTGGTGATTATTTAGCCAGCGGAATTTTTAACAAAAAGTAGGTGGAGGAATTGAAAAAGCAAAGCAATGTGATTCTTGGATTTATCTTAGTTTTGATTATTGTTCTTTTTGCTGTATTGAACAATAAAAATGTCCCTGTAAGTTTTGGCTTCACTTCCTTTTCTGCACCGTTGATCTTAGTGATCATCGGTTCTGCGCTGATTGGTGCACTGATCGTATTCTTGACTGCTTCGGCAACACTATGGCAGCAAAAAAAGCAAATCAAGCAGCTGACTCAGGAAATATCAGAATACCAAACAGATCTGCAAAAGAAAATTGAAGAAGCAAAAGAAGAACAGCAACGCGAGTTTAGAAACGAACGCGCGGAGTTGGAAGCTGCTTACCAGGCGGAATTACAAGCGAAAACAACACAAATCAGTCAACTGAAAGCGCCGGAAGAACAAAAAACGCAAGTGCCAAAACAAAGCTTCAATTATTTTGACTAATAGGGATATTTCATAAATGGTCGTATAAAAGATCGGGTCCTGCTGAACATCAGTCTAGCGGATCTGATCTATTTTTATTCTTTCTTTCTGCTTTTTTTTGCTGATTTCCTTTGCTATAATAACTAAGTTAGGAGTGAGAAAGTGAGACAAGCAAATTTTGATTGGAAGTTAAGCGAGACAGAGCCTTCTGAATCCTTTCTCCAAATGATCCGTGAACTGAAATTATCTCCATTTGTCGGTAAGTTACTGTGGCAAAGAGGTTACCATGAGGAAGAGGATATCAACCGATTTTTACATCCAAAGGAACAAGAACTACATGATCCGTATCTGATGCACGATATGGATAAAGCAATCAGTCGAATACAAGAAGCTGTAATCAGTGGAGAAAAAATCCTCGTTTACGGTGATTATGATGCAGACGGAATCACCAGTGCAACGGTAATGAAAGAAACACTGGAATTACTTGGCGCAGAAGTAGAAGTATTTTTGCCAAATCGATTTGAGCACGGGTATGGACCAAATCGATCGGTATACCAAGAAAAGATCGAAAAAGGCATCCAGTTGATCATCACTGTTGATAACGGGGTAGCAGGAAATGATGCAGTAGCATATGCACAGCAAGCTGGTGTAGACGTGATCATTACAGACCATCACGAACTACCTGAGAAATTACCAGACGCCTATGCGATTGTTCATCCTCGTCATCCAGCGGGGCAATATCCATTTCCAGATCTGGCAGGAGTCGGAGTAGCATTCAAAGTAGCTTCTGCATTGTTGGAAGAACCACCTGCAGAATTTTTGGATTTAGTAGCGATAGGAACAATCGCCGATTTAGTTTCATTGACTGATGAGAATCGAATCCTTGTTTCATTAGGAATCGATGCCATCCATCATTCAGAACGGATAGGACTTCAGGCGCTGTTTGAAGAAAGCGGCATAAAAATGAGGGATGCAGACGAAACAACGATCGGCTTTTCGATTGCGCCCAGACTAAATGCCATTGGTCGAATGGGCGACCCGCGACCTGCCGTTTCATTGCTTGCAACGTTTGACGAAGAAGAGGCATCCATTCAAGCAAAAAAATTGAATGAAATCAATGAAGAAAGAAAAGCAATCGTAGAGCAGATAACAGAAGAAGCATTAGCAATGGTCAATAAGGAGAATCATATCCATCTATTGGTAAACCGAGGATGGCATGAAGGTGTTTTAGGTATTGTTGCAGGAAAAATAATGAACGAAACTGGTAAACCAACGCTTGTTCTTACTTTAAAAGAAGACGGATCAGCTAAAGGTTCTGGACGTAGTGTTGAAGCCTTGAACCTTTTTGAAATGCTTGACCAGATGCGAGATCTATTTACTTATTTTGGAGGACATCATGCAGCAGTCGGGTTAACGATGCCAAGTGAAAATGTCACAATACTACAGGAGAAGATGAACCAATATATAGTCGATCGTCAAATCGATTTGACAAGAGGACCTGAATTAAGAATTGATGAAGTGCTACTTCCGAATGAAGTAACAGTAGAGCGTATTGATGAACTAAAATTATTAGCGCCATTTGGTACAGATAATCCTTTACCTCAATTTTTATTTCGGCAAGTCCAAGCAGCGAATGTCAAAAAAATCGGAGCAAACCAACAGCATCTGAAATTTGTCCTTTCCGATGAATCTAGTCAGCTTGATGCGGTCGCTTTTGGTTTTGGAACTCAAGAAGAAGAACTGCTGAATAATCTAGTAGATGTAGTAGGAAAGCTTTCGATCAATGAATGGAATGGACGTAAGAAACCACAACTGATGGTATCTGATTTTGCAGTAGGTGGTCTGCAGGTATTTGATTGGCGGGCAAAACGTTTCCGTGAACAGAGCCGAACATCTGAAGACAGTCTTTATTTAGCTTTTGATTCTTCGACGTTGAAATTCGTGCCGGAGAGCATCCAAGAAACGGCGATTGTTTTCGAAGGAATGGACTTTATACAAGCAGTAATTGAAAAAAGAAAACCGAAATCTCTGGTTATTATGGATTGTCCAGATGATTTAGCAAAGCTGAAAGAAGTCTTTGGGTCTTATTCATTCAATCGTGTTTATCTGATGGGGATTTCACCTGATGAGGCTTATTTGAATGGGGTAGGCACAAGAGAACAGTACGCAAAATTGTTTAAATTGATCCATTCTCAAGAACGAATAGATATACGTCATAAAATAAAAGCAGTAGCCCAATATTTGCATATCCCTGAAAAATTATTAATTTTTATGATACAGGTGTTTTTTGAATTGAAATTTGTTACAATAGAGAACGGTGTTTTACAAAAAGTCGCCAGCCCAGAAAGTCATCCTTTGACTGAGAGCAAATTATACCAGCGGCGGCTAAATAAAATCAAAGTTGAGGAATTTTTGCTTTTGAGCGATATTCCTACCATAAAGAAATGGTTAACAACCTAGGAGGAAACAAAGAGTGGATTTAAAAGATTATATTGCCAGTATTCCCGACTATCCGTCAAAAGGAATTGTGTTCAGAGATATTTCCCCGCTGATGGCAGATGGTGATGCTTATCGGGAAGCTACGAAGCAAATCGTAAATTATGCAAAAGAAAAACGAATTGATATGGTAGTTGGACCAGAAGCACGTGGGTTCATCGTAGGATGTCCTGTTGCTTATGAGTTAGGAGTCGGTTTTGCACCAGTCCGCAAAAAAGGAAAATTACCTCGAGAAACCATCGAAGTGACTTATGGATTAGAATATGGAACAGATACATTGACATTGCATAAGGATGCCATTAAACCAGGTCAGCGTGTGCTGATTTGTGACGATTTGCTGGCTACAGGTGGAACGATCAAAGCGACAATCGAACTGATCGAACAATTAGGTGGTGTAGTCGTAGGCTGCGCATTTTTAATCGAATTGATGGATCTCCATGGACGCGACAAAATCAAAGGATACGACATTATTACATTAATGGAATATTAAGCAGAAAAAGCGATTTATAATTTATAAAGAAGCGATTTTGAAGCGACCCTCAAAAGTCAGATAGGCACTCTGACGCTTGAGGGTCGCTATTTTTTTATAAATGGAGCCAGTCAAAGTCCAGTAAAAGTTCGAAAAAAAGGATGTGACCATTTTTTGTCACACCCTCGTAAAAGTTTAACTTTTTGTCTTTTGAACAATTAGCAGTCAATCCTCATTATGATTGCCTGGATCTGTAGTAGGGTTCATGATAGAAATGATCTTCATGAATTCTGCGCCGCTCAGATTGACGGTACTTCTTTTCATCCCACAACATAAACCACAAAGTAAATAACGGAACAAACACAAGTAAAGCTGGACGTATGCCGAAATTACCAATAATAATACCTAAAAACAAAACAGTTAATACTAAGCCAAGACGTCTCATTGATTTCATGAATTCTCACCTCGTTAATTTATGCGAACAATTGTTCGTATATTTAGTATACGAATATTTGTTCGGTTTGTAAAGAGGGAAGCGATAAAAATTTGAAAGAAGAAGAACTTGGGCGAAAAAAGAGTTTGAGACAATGGTCTCAAACTCGGTTTTAAAAAATTTCTTTTTTAGTACTAATTAATAGATATGACTACGATAAAGCCCTACTACTCGTCCTAATATAGATACTTGATCTAAAATGATTGGTTCGAGTAAGTCGTTTTCAGGTTGAAGACGGAAGTAGTTTTTTTCTTTATAGAATCGTTTGCAAGTCGCTTCATCCTCTGCAGTCATTGCAATGACGATATCACCGTTTTGTGCAGTTTCCTGCTTCCGAACGATCACGTTGTCGCCATCCAAAATTCCAGCATTGATCATACTATCTCCACGAATCGTCAGCATAAAGAGACTGCCTTCTTCAGAAGAAAGATTAGGAGGGATCGGAAAGAAGTCCGAAGCATCCTCTACTGCTAAAATTGGTTCTCCAGCTGTTACTACGCCAAGTACTGGAATAGTTGTTGGACGAATCCCAATCTTTTCTAAACCTTGTTTTGTCAACTCGATTGCACGAGGTTTCGTCGGATCTCTTTGGATAAACCCTTTTTTTTCAAGCCGTGCAAGATGACCGTGAACAGTAGAAGTAGAAGAAAGCTGAACAGCTTCCCCGATTTCACGGACAGTTGGCGGGTATCCTTTTTGGGTTACTTGTTCATGGATATAACGTAAGACTTCAATTTGTCTTGATTCAGTTTGTCGGGCCACAAGGTACACCTTCTTTCACTTGATAAATAAATAGTACCATATAAAAAGCGCTAAATCAAACGAATGTTCGTATTTTATTTAGTTTATCTAGTTGTTTTTTTTTCAGTTTTTATATAATATGAAGGAGAGTAAAAGGAGGGCTGAGCATGCTGTCACCTGAAAAAATAGAGCGGATCAATGAACTTGCACGTAAAAAGAAGGAAAATGGTCTCTCGAAAGCCGAAGAACAAGAACAAATCAACTTGCGTAAAGAGTATTTGGAAGCTTTTCGTTCCGGTATGCGTCATCATATCGAAGGAATGAAAGTCGTCGATCCTGAGGGCAATGACGTGACCCCGGAAAAATTAAAAGAAATCCAAAAGAAAAAAGGCTTACACAACCGAAATGACAACTTTTAGTAAAAAATACTGAAAATGATTGCTTTTTCGTTTGACATCTTATAGAATGAGAGTGTAAGAAATAAAGGTAAAAAAAACCTAAATTAATAGGAGGGGTTATTTTGTTTGACAAAATTGACCAACTTGGCGTTAACACAATTCGTACATTAAGTATTGAAGCAGTCCAAAAAGCAAACTCAGGACATCCTGGATTGCCGATGGGCGCAGCACCTATGGCATATGCGTTATGGACAAAACACCTGAAAGTAAATCCAACGACATCGAAAAATTGGGCTGATCGCGACCGTTTCATACTTTCAGCAGGACATGGGTCAGCAATGTTATATAGTTTACTTCATTTAGCTGGCTATCAAGTGACAATTGATGATTTGAAACAATTCCGTCAATGGGATTCTAAGACACCGGGACATCCTGAAGTCCATCATACAGATGGTGTAGAAGCTACTACAGGCCCATTAGGCCAAGGAATTGCAATGGCTGTTGGTATGGCGATGGCAGAAGCACATCTTGCAGCCACTTATAACAAAGAAAACTTCAACGTAATGGATCACTATACGTATGCAATTTGTGGGGATGGAGACTTGATGGAAGGAGTCTCTCAAGAAGCAAGTTCGATGGCAGGTCATATGAAGTTAGGTAAATTAATCGTTTTATATGATTCAAACGATATTTCATTAGATGGTCCAACTTCAAAAGCGTTCACAGAAAATGTTGGTGCTCGTTATGAAGCATATGGCTGGCAACATATCTTAGTGAAAGACGGAAATGACCTAGAAGCAATCTCTAAAGCGATTGAAGAAGCAAAAGCTGAAACAGATAAACCAACGTTGATCGAAGTAAAAACAGTCATCGGCTACGGTGCTCCTAAAGAAGGAACATCTGCTGTTCATGGTGCTCCTCTTGGTGAAGATGGTATCAAGATGGCTAAAGAAGTTTACGGATGGGATTATCCAGACTTCACTGTTCCCGAAGAAGTAGCTGCCCGCTTCCATCAAACAATGATAGAAGAAGGACAAAAAGCTGAAGATGCGTGGAATGAAATGTTTGCCAATTATAAAAAAGCTTATCCTGAATTAGCACAACAATTTGAAGATGCCTTTGATGGAAAACTGCCAGAAAACTGGGATGCAGAATTGCCAACTTATGAAGTGGGAAGCAGTCAAGCAAGCCGTGTTTCAAGTAAAGAAGTCATCCAAGAATTATCGAAAGCTATACCAAGTTTCTGGGGTGGTTCAGCAGATTTATCAGGTTCCAATAATACAATGGTAGCTGCTGATAAAGATTTTACTCCTGAACATTATGAAGGACGTAACATCTGGTTTGGCGTTCGCGAATTTGCGATGGCTTCGGCTATGAATGGTATCCAACTTCATGGCGGAACTCGTATCTATGGCGGAACATTCTTTGTCTTTGTCGATTACCTAAGACCAGCTGTTCGTTTAGCAGCGATTCAACATACGCCTGTTGTTTACGTTTTGACACATGACTCCGTTGCTGTCGGAGAAGACGGACCAACACACGAACCGATTGAACAATTAGCTTCTGTTCGTTGCATGCCTGGTGTCCAAGTGATTCGTCCAGCAGACGGAAATGAAACACGTGCTGCTTGGAAAGTGGCGATGGAGACTAGTGATGCGCCTACTATCCTTGTATTGAGCCGCCAAAACCTTCCTGTATTGCCTTCTACAAAAGAAGTAGCAGATGAAATGGTCAAAAAAGGCGCATACGTTCTTTCTCCAGCTAAAGGAGAAACACCAGAAGGTATTTTGATTGCAACTGGCTCTGAAGTTGATTTAGCCGTGAAAGCTCAAAAAGAATTGGCAGAAAACGGGAAAGATGTTTCTGTTGTCTCTATGCCAAGCTTCGACCTGTTTGAAAAACAATCTTCTGAATACAAAGAAAGCGTACTTCCTAAAGCAGTGAAGAAACGCGTGGCGATCGAAGCTGCTGCATCATTCGGATGGGAACGCTATGTGGGTACAGAAGGAACAACGATTACCATCGATCATTTCGGTGCATCTGCTCCTGGTGCTAAAATTTTAGAAGAGTTTGGATTTACAGTAGAAAATGTTGTGAATACGTACAATCAATTATCATAGACACCAATCATTGTTTGAATGATAAAGACAGCTGTCTGCAAGTTGGAGGCAGCTGTTTTTTATGTGGTGGTAAGAATAAATCAATGTTACTTTTCGTTTTCTTTTATATTACATTTAAATGACAAAACAAAGAATTCTTCGGATTAGTTTGTGTTTCTTGAGAATTAAAAGTATAATTTAATTAATTAAGTTTGTTTTAAGAAGAGAACTTTTTAGTAAGTTTTTTTATTTTGAGGAGGAATTTGAATGCAAGAGCTGAAGACCCGCAGTGCCCGACACCATAGACCTAAAAGAAACATGGTGATCAATAAAAAAGCGATTGCTCCTTTAATTGGAACGGGTCTTTTAGTTGGGCCGATGATGGTTACAGCGGTACCGCAAAGTGTTCATGCAGATGAACAAGGATCTCAAACAGTTGCTGATCCTCAAGCGTTTATCGATCAAATCGGCTGGTCTGCATCAGAAGTTGCTGCAAGTAATGACTTGTATGCTTCAGTCATGATCGCTCAAGCGTTGTTGGAAAGTGCATATGGTACTTCCGGATTAGCTAGTGCGCCCAATTATAATTTGTTCGGTGTAAAAGGAAGCTATAACGGACAGGTCGTTTATATGGCAACCAAAGAATATGTAAACGGACAATGGGTAACGATGAATGAACCATTCCGAAAATATTCTTCTTATTGGGAATCCTTCCAAGACCACGCAAATGTTCTTCGTTCAACCAGTTTTTCAACAGGCGATTATCATTATGCTGGTGTATGGAAAAGCAATACAACAAGTTTTTATGATGCAACAGCGTACTTGACAGGTCGTTACGCTACTGATCCAGATTATGGAACCAAATTGAACTCATTGATTAATACTTATAATTTAACCCGTTTTGATACACCATCAACTGGTTCGGCGACAACAACAACTACAAGTACAACAACAACAACTACTACGACGACTTCAACGTCATCATCATCGTCGACAACAGGTACGGATACAAATAGTAGTCAAACATATACAGTTGTATCAGGAGATACGCTATGGGATATTGCACAAAAATTTGGCATGTCTGTTGATGATCTAATGGCGAAAAACGGCATGTCCATGTCCAGTTATTCTTTATTAGTCGGACAAGAACTAAACGTGTGATTTAGATAAAAAGGCAAAGAAACGACCATATCTGGTATATCTTTGTCTTTTTTTTACTAGTCAAAGACGAATCACTCGCCAGAAATGAACAGATTGTATTATGATAAGTAGGGAAGAGCAAAGACAAGGAGGAATTGAAGATGACAGCTATCTATAACTCAGTCACCGAATTGATTGGTAAAACGCCAATCGTCAAATTAAATAAACTCGTACCAGAAGATTCAGCAGATGTATTTGTGAAACTTGAGTTTTTTAATCCAGGAGGAAGTGTAAAGGACCGGATTGCTCTAAGTATGATAGAAAAAGCGGAACATGATGGATTACTGAAACCAGGAGATACTATCATTGAACCTACCTCCGGAAATACAGGAATCGGATTGTCGATGGTAGGAGTCGCGAAAGGATATAAAGTCATTATCGTGATGCCTGAGACGATGAGTATCGAAAGACGTTTATTGATGAAAGGATACGGCGCAGAGTTGATTCTGACGCCTGGTGTGGATGGTATTTCTGGATCCATTAGAGAAGCAGAACGTTTGGCAAAAGAAAATGGCTACTTTTTACCATTACAATTTGAAAATGAAGCAAATCCTCTTGTACATGAAAAAACGACTGGTCCAGAGATTCATCAAGCCTTTGGAGTAAATGGATTGGACGCTTTTGTCGCAGGTATCGGGACAGGCGGGACAATCACTGGCGCTGGCCGAGAATTAAAACGTGTGTATCCAAAAATCGAATTAGTAGGGGTAGAACCGGCAGAATCTGCCATTTTAGAAGGAAAAGAAGCGGGTCCTCACAAGATCCAAGGAATCGGTACAGGATTTGTCCCTAAAACATTGGATACCTCTGTATATGATAAAGTCCTTTCCGTGACTGGTGACGAAGCGATGGAAACAGCTAGAGAAGTCGGACGAAAAGAAGGGATTTTAGTTGGTATCTCATCTGGTGCTGCAATTGCTGCCGCATTAAAAGTCGCAAAAGAACTAGGGAAAGGCAAAAAGGTATTAGCAGTCGTTCCCGACAATGGTGAACGTTATTTATCTACAGCCCTTTACCAAGAAATGTAAGTAAACTTGTTTCTCTATAAATAGGTTTATGTGGAAGGCTTTTACAGATGAAAAGAGAAAACACAAAAATCTATGATAAGAAAAGAGTTAGTTGAATAGAGACGTAGAATGGTGAACATGACTGTTTTACGTCTTTTTTTCATTAAAATACAATAAAATTGAATTTTCTTTTCATGTTAAGTGGATTTTAAAATGTAAAAATAGTATGATAGGACGAGAATAACAACGTGGGGTGTTTACATGGAAAATAAGTTAGTCGAAGAGGTTATCGAAAAGTTAAAAAAAGAGAACATTCGAATCACACCTCAACGGTATGCGGTTTTAGAATATTTGATTGAACATCATTCCCATCCAACAGCTGATGAGATTTATAAAGCACTTGAACATCGTTTCCCAAACATGAGTGTTGCGACCGTTTATAACAATCTTCGTCTGTTTACTTCGATTGGATTTGTTCAAGAAATGAAGTACGGCGATGCTTCTAGTCGCTTTGATTTCAGCTCAAAGCGTCACTATCATGTGATTTGCGAAAACTGCGGTAAGATCGTTGATTTTCATTACCCAGGGTTAGAAGATATAGAAATGGCTGCGAGTAGGCTGACTGATTTTGAGATTAACGAACATCGGTTGGAATTGTATGGACTTTGTCCAGACTGTAAAGAATCAGCAAAAAAGGCACAAATGTAAAACAGTTTCTACAAGTGTTACACTTAAAAAAGCTGGCTACGTAAAAAAACGCTAGCTTTTTTTATTTTTTTGTCTTTTATTCACAAGGACAAACGTTAAAGTGAATGTTATCACAATAAGAATCTTGCTAACAATGGATTTCTATGATTGTAAATGAGTAAAACTACAAATAAACCTTTGTGAATTCACAAGCATTAAACTGTTGTATCCGTTTTATTTCTGTTATAGTAATTTTGTCGAAGGACAAAATGTTAATCGGAGGGACCATAAATGAAAGTAGTAGTAATTGGCTGTACTCATGCAGGTACTGCAGCTGTAAAAAGTATTTTAAAAAATCATCCAGAAGCAGAAGTGACAGTGTATGAAAGAAATGACAATATTTCTTTCTTATCTTGCGGTATCGCACTTTATGTCGGCGGAGTAGTAAAAGACCCAGCAGGCTTGTTCTACTCAAACCCTGAAGAATTATCTTCATTAGGAGCAACAGTTAAAATGGAACACGATGTAACAGACGTCGATACAGAAAACAAAACAGTGACGGCAAAAGATCTGAAAACAGGAGAAACAGAAACGGTTTCTTATGATAAATTAGTAATGACAACTGGTTCATGGCCTATCATCCCACCGATTAGTGGAATTGATGCAAAAAATGTACTCCTATGCAAAAACTACAACCAAGCAAATGAAATCATTGCACAAGCGAAAGAAGCAAAACGTGTAGTAATCGTTGGTGGTGGGTATATCGGTATTGAATTAGTCGAAGCTTTTGTCGAATCTGGAAAACAAGTAACATTGATTGATGGGTTAGATCGCATCTTGAACAAATATCTAGATAAACCATTCACAGATATCCTAGAAAAAGAATTGACAGACCGTGGTGTCACTCTTGCATTAGGTGAAAATGTTACTGAATTCATCACAGATGAAGAAGGAAAAGTGAAACAAGTAGCTACACCAACAGATACATTTGATACAGATATGGTCATTTTATGTGTGGGCTTCCGTCCAAATACAAAACTGATCGAAGGAAAAGTAGAGACACTGCCAAACGGGGCAATCAAAGTAAATGAATACATGCAAACAAGTGATCCAGATATTTTTGCCGCTGGAGATTCAGCAGTAGTCAACTACAATCCAAGTGGCACACAAAACTATATTCCTCTGGCAACAAATGCCGTGCGCCAAGGATTGCTTGTAGGAAATAACTTGACAGAGCATAAAATGGCGTATCGTGGGACTCAAGGAACTTCAGGACTTTATCTCTTTGGCTGGACGATTGGCTCGACAGGAGTGACCAAAGAAAGCGCAACATTGAACGATCTAGAAGTCCAAGCAACGGTATTTGAAGACAATTATCGTCCAGAGTTCATGCCGACTACCGAAAAAGTAATGATGGAGTTAGTTTATGAAAAAGGCACAAATCGTATCGTTGGTGCTCAGTTCATGTCTAAATACGACATTACGCAATCAGCAAATACTATGTCTTTAGCTGTTCAAAATAAAATGACTGTAGAAGATCTTGCTCTTTCAGACTTCTTCTTCCAACCACATTTTGACCGTCCTTGGAATTACTTGAACCTACTTGCACAAGCAGCGCTAGGCGAAATCGAAACAGCACAATAAAGAAAGACAGACGAGAGCGGTTAGGAAAAAGCTGTTTAGTTTTGACTAAATACCGTTTATTTTGGAAAAAGGGTTGTGACGTATTTTTTGTCACGACCCTCTGTCTTTTTGTGAAAAGTACAATTAGTTGTCTTTCTTCGCATTTTTTGTCACAATAAGCAACAAAGATAAAGTTGTTACGTAAAAGAACAAGCAGTTTTACTTGAACTTGAAAAGAAAGGTGAGAAAGAAGATGAATAAAGAATATTTTGTCCAACAAGATGCATTTTTAGAAGATTATAAAAATGTTGCGAAGGAGTCGACGATCAATATAGATGAGTTGGCGGAGCAAGTGCTCTCTCAATTGAATGAAATACAAGAGGAATATTATACGATGCCAGCAGAAGATGCGAAAGATAATGCTTCTCATCGTTTTCCTTTCAGTCGGCGTATCTACTCAGATGAAAATGACGGCACGTTGAATACGGAGTACACATATGAAGGACAGCCGTATGAACTAGAAACAGAAGATGATGTTTAAACACCGTTTATTCGGAAAAAGGGGTTATGACATTTTTGTCAAACCCCTTTTTTCTTGATTTCATTCTCTTTTTTACTACAAAAATCCTTTTAACTTTGTTGTTTAGGAAACAAAAAAATAATATAATGAAAGAAAAAGAAGGTGTAGAAATGGATAAAAGACAGCTGCTAATAGAAGAATATCTGGATTTAGCTAATGAGATTATTCATCGTAATAAACCAGAAATGGAAAAAGAATTTGCAGGATTTACGCTAAATGAACTAGAAGTGATTGAACATATCGGGAAAATCCCTGATCCTAACGTGACAAAATTAGCGAATGCTAGTTATATGACTAGAGGAGCCATCAGTAAGCTAACAAAAAAACTGATAGCCAGAGGGATCATAAACACTTATCAAAGCGAAGAGAATAAAAAAGAAATCTATTTTCAATTGACGCCAATCGGACAAAAAATAAAGAATAGACACGAGCAACTACATCAAAAATGGGTCCAGCGAGATGCTGCTGTATTTGAAAATATGTCAAAAGAAGAATTTGACATAGTATTTCGTTTTATCGGTCGATACAGAGAATTTATACGGAGTAGCAAATGAAACTAATGTTTTATATTGTAATAATAATAGGCAAAGATTATAAGCAAAAACCCGAATATCGTCGGAAGAACTGGTGCTGCGGCATAAAGCTGTCCTGCGATTAGCGGGCCGATGACGCGCGATAGAGATTGTATACTTTGGGTACCGCCCATTACAAGACCTTGCTGGTTTTCTGAAACAGAATTGGATAGTTGGCCATTGAATACAGGAGTAAAAATAGAATCGCCGAAACCATAACAGATAATCCCAAATAAAAACAAAACCGGCAGTAGAAGAATTCCAGATAATGTGATGAATAGATAGGCGAGGATTTCACTGCACATTCCTATTCTTGTGATCTGCTGTTCTGAAAATTTTTTGAGCAATCGAGGCATAATGAATAATTGCGAGACAATATCCAAGATTCCAATCAAAGAGAAGCTTAAACCAACCAACCCCGCTTTCCACTGAAAGGTGTCAATCGAAAATTGAGAAAAGATAGATTGCAGAGAGCCAGCCGCTAACCAAACAGCAAAACCGACTGTCAATAAAGGAATAACGGATGAAATCTTGAATAATTGTTGTAATTGGTGAAAAGGTCTTACATGGGAGAAACTTAAATCTACTGAACGTTTTTTTTTTATTGGAAGGCTTTCTTGCATAAATGTGTAGCCATAAACGGCATTTAAGAAAGTAAAGAGTGCTCCAATAAATATAGGAACAGAATTTCCCAATTCAGCTAATAGACCACTTATAATAGGACCAAGCGTTGTTCCTATACCGACTAAAGCACCCATCCATCCAAAAACTTTGGTTCTTTCATTAGGTTCCGTGATGTCGGCAAAGTAAGCATATAAGGTGGAGATTTCTCCTGCTGTCAATCCTTCAATGATACGACCAAGGAACAACATCCATATCGAATTTCCTAAACCAAAAATCAAATATCCAATACTTGATCCTAATAAACTGATAATAAGGATCGGACGACGCCCGAAATGATCACTTAAGCTACCGAGAATGGGGGCAGATAAGAAGGCAGCTAGAGCATAAACAGACATGAGCAAAGTGATATAGAAAGCTTGCTGATGTGCGGAGTGGGAATAAGGAAGCACTAAAAAAGGAAGTACAGGACTGACGATAGTAAATCCTAATCCAGTGAATAAGACAGAAATATATCCAAAAACTTTAGAATGTTTATTTGTGAAACTGAACATTTAAAAAACTCCTTTATACAATAATGTTAACTCGGAAACAAAAAAAGTGTACAGTAATTTTGTTTCCTTGTCAACATTATGAGGAGCAGCGAAATCTACTTGACTTATTTATTCCGAAAAGTGAAAATGCACATCAAAAAAATAAACAAACAAAAATCAAGTAGACGACACTATAAATCTGACCGATCAGTGAAGCAATAGAAAAGAAACCTGTTCTTGCTTCCCATGTTTTTTTTACGTATACTGTGATTGAGCGGAGGAGAAATCATGTTGAATTTAGAAAAATACTTAAGCGCTGGACAAACAGTCATATCTAATCTTTTACTTAAAAATTATCATAGGATCGGTCTGCAATCTGAAGAATTTTTATTTGTTCTACAGTTGCACATGGCACAGCTTGAAGGAGATACTTTCCCTGATTTGCAGATGATTGCTATAGATATGGGAATCAAACAAGACCAGATTTTTCAAATACTGGATCGTCTCGTAACAAATGGATTTATCAAGATAGAAACGACGATTGTCAATGGTAAAAAAGCAGATCGATATAATCTTTACCCTATTTATGATCAATTAGGTGAGTATTTAAAAACACAAGAAAAAAAATACGAAGAAAAAATACAAGAAAAAGAAATCCAGTCAGTGTATCAATTATTTGAACAAGAATTTGGACGCCCGCTTTCTTCGATCGAGTTCCAGCGGATTGGTCAATGGCTAGAAGAAGACCATTATCAGCCGGAAATTTTGAAGCTAGCACTACGGGAAGCCGTATTGAATCAGGCTTATAGTTTTAATTACATTGACCGCATTTTGCTATCGTGGGAAAGAAAAAATCTACGTACAAAACAGCAAGTAGAAGAAGACCAAAAACGAAGGAAACAGCAACTTCTTCAAAGAGAAGTAGAACAGCCGACTCAACAAGAAGAATTGCCAAAAGTTTCGCTGAAAAATTGGTTGGAGGAGTAGCAGAATATGTTAAGCAAACAAAAGACGATGGAAGCTCTAGAAACGATGTATGAAATGTTCCCAGAAGCACACGGAGAACTGAAACACAATAATCCATTTGAGTTATTGATTGCAGTGATCTTAAGTGCCCAAGCGACAGATGTATCAGTAAATAAAGCAACGCCAGATTTGTTTGCCTCCTTCCCGACACCTGATGCATTAGCAGATGCTTCAATCGATGAAATCATCCTCAAAATAAAAACGATTGGTTTGTATCGTAACAAAGCAAAAAATATCAAAGCGTGTGCGCAGCAGCTGATTGAACGTTTCGACGGACAAGTACCAACGACAAGAGAAGAATTGATGTCTCTTCCTGGCGTGGGCAGAAAAACGGCAAATGTCGTATTAGGAGATGCATTCGGGATACCAGCAATCGCAGTAGATACCCATGTTGAGCGTGTTTCAAAACGACTGAGGATCTGCAAACTAGATGCCTCGGTCATGGAAGTAGAAGAAACACTGATGCGGAAAGTGCCGCAAGAATTATGGGTAAAGACACATCATACACTGATTTTTTTCGGTAGATATCATTGTACAGCAAGAAATCCTAAGTGTGAGGTGTGTCCTTTGCTATCAATATGTCAAGATGGGAAAAATCGGATGCGCCTAAAAGAAAAGACGCTAAAAAAGAAACCACGCCTGTAGACGTGGTTTCTTTTTTCTATCTGTTTCCAGAAGCTGAGGTGCTACTGGATGGTGTATGGTCATTTGCAGCATCCGCTTCGCTAGTTGCTGGTTCACTGGAAGAAGGAAGAGTAGATGAAGACGGCGTCGAGCTTTCTTCAGATGAAGAAGAAGGAACCGTCGTTGATGACGCTGGCTCACTTGTCTCTGCTGTCGTGCTTTCTGTTGAGGACTCAGCGGTTGATTCACTTTGACTAGTAGAGCTAGTTTGAGTCGTCGTCTCTGTTGTTGAGCTTTCAGGAGCCTGGACATAGCTGGAAGAAGGAATAGTTGTTGATGGCGCAACTGTATTTGATTTCACTGTATATTGATCCTTATAGTACAGTTCACCGCCCACACGAATCAAACCGCTTGGCATCTCCCAGTCTGTATTTGTCACGTTAGCTGAAACATATTGCATAAGCTCGCGATAAACATCAGAGGCCACGTGTGACGATTCTGAAGTGACAGGTGTCATTTTCTTGTTGTAACCTGTCCACACGGAAATCGAATAATTTGGTGTATAGCCCGCAAATAGGATATCTGGATATACACCAGAAGAAATACCAAGTTTCGCATATTCGTCATCTGTATAATTTGATGTTCCGGTCTTACCGGCTTGATATAACCCAGCGATTTGCGCATTCGTACCAGTACCTTCAGTGATTGTATCTTTTAAAATGTCTGTGATCATATAAGCTGTTTCTGGAGACATGGCTGTTTTTCCATCAGGTTCATAAGTTTCTTCTGTACCGTCTTGGAAGACGATTTTATTAACATATTGAGGTTTGTAATAGGTTCCTCCATTGGCGAAAGCCGCATAGGCTGCTGCCATTTTTAAGGAAGAAGCTCCGTATTTTGTCCCATCTTGTTCTTCCGTATTACTAGAGATCGCATTCGATTGATGGATCGTGCTGTATTCGATCCCAAGATTTTTTAAGAAAGAAGCCACTTTATCTGAACCGACTTCATTGAATAATTTGACTGCTGGAACATTACGGGATAAGTAAAGTGCTTGGCGTAAAGTAATGGTGCCCATATATTGATTATCCCAGTTTCCTACAGGAGTAGAAGTGCCTTCATAGTTATACGGCGCATCAGTGATAGTTTTTCCAGTAGAATATTTCAAATATTCAAAAGCTGGTCCGTAATCTGTGACAGGTTTCATCGTAGAACCAAAATCACGGGAAGTATTCACTGCTAAGTTGTTGCCTAAAGTCACGTCTTCTGCGATGTGACGCCCGCCAATCTGGGCTTTGACTTTCCCAGTATTTGTGTCGATAAGCGTGGAGGCAACTTGCATCTCGTCGTCTGGATAAGAGACATACTGATCCGTATTGACGATATCATATAGTTTCTTTTGAGCATCCAGATCCAAATTCGTATAAATCTCTAAACCGTCTGTGTAGACATTCTTATCTGTTTTTTCTTGTACTTCATTGATGACTTCTTTGACATAATTATCGACGATCTTAGTGTTGTCATCAGATTGAGTTAGCTCTTGCAAACCATCCGTTACCGGTACATTGACAGCTTGATCATATTCTGTTTGAGAGATTTTTTCGTTTTGAAGCATCGTATACAAAACAGTATCTCGTCTTTTCTTCGCCTGATCGGGATAAACATAAGGATCATAGGCAGAAGGGGCTTGCGGCATTCCAGCAAGCAATGCTGTTTGTGGTAAAGAAAGTTCTGATAGTTTCTTACCAAAGTACATCTCAGAAGCTGTTTCCATCCCGTACAAACCATTTGACATGTACACTTTATTTACGTAGTAGGTCAAAATTTCTTGTTTCGATTTTTTCTGTTCCAATCTTACAGCCATCCACGCTTCTTGAGCCTTACGTTTCAGGGTCTGATCCTCGGCGCTGGTGGAGAAGAAGGACAGTTTGATCAATTGTTGTGTCAAAGTACTTCCGCCTTGTAGACCGCCAGAGGTGAAATTAGAAAGGGCAGAACCGATGATCCGAATAGGGTCAACCCCGATATGTTTATAAAAACGCCGATCCTCTACTGACACGATCGCATCTTCCAATGTTTTCGGTAATTCATTTGCAGAAATCTTTTCTCGCTTTTCCGCACCTAGATCTTCGAATAATTCGCCATCTTGTGTATATAATTTGGAAGATACGGTAGCGTCCAATTTTTTATCTGTCAATTCGGGTGCATCTTTTGCGTAATACCAGAACAGTCCTACACCTGCTAAAAAGAGGATACAGAAAAACGAGAGGATGCCTAAAAGGATTTTAATAAATAATCCTTTTTTATGTGGTCCAGAAGTCTTCCCAGAACCTTTGCCAGAATTCTTCTTCACACTCTTTTTAGGAGTAGGCTGTTTCTGTCGTCTAGAGCTTCTAGTTTGTTCATTTGCCATTCTTGCTTTCTCCTTCAATAGATAATGTTGATAAATAGAAGTCAACCGCGTCCAAATAAGGAATCCGCGGAGAAATACCAGTTTTGATCTCTATTCCTAGTTCTTCGATCAATGATAAAGGCAGTGATTTGCGTCCTTTTTCCTTTTGAGCATCCCAGTAAGCAATCAAATGAACACTATTCAAATAAAAACAGCGTTTCAATGTCGAAAACCATAATAAGACAAAGCAGACTCCTTTTTGTTCGAGGCATGCTTTCATGTGTTCGATTTGATGGGCATGGAAGTTTTTAAAGGGAAACGATGTTTTGTTCTTGGTTTCTTTTGCTTCAAAGTCCAAGTAAAAGCCTCGATAGACGCCATTATAGTCTGTGGTTGAGGCTTGGGTAAAGTAGGCTTCTTTGATTACAGCAGCGCTTCTCTTAGGATAGTCTACTTTCACGATTTGGATAGGGGTAGGCTTTTTATGGATAACTGCCAACCCGCGGGAAAGATAATACTCATTACTTTCATTGATTGCTTCTTCAAAGCGCATCCCCCGATTGCCGAATTCGGTGATTTGTTTTCTTTTTTCTTGAATTTTTTCGACGGGAGAGGCATTCTTATAATAAGGTTGGCCGTTTGGATAGCGCAATACCATCTTTAATCACACTCCTAGGCCACATTATAGCAAAAAAGCAGATAGAAAGAAAAGGAATCTGAGATGGATAAGTCAAAAGTAATCTATGTGTCTGGGTATCGAAGTTTCGAACTCGGTGTTTTTAAAGAAAATGACCCTAAAATCCAAGTTGTTAAAAATGTTTTAAAAAGGGAACTCCGACAGTTAGCAGAAGAAGGGGTGGAATGGGTACTTGTCAGTGGGAATTTGGGCGTTGAACTATGGACCGTGCAAACAGTAGCGGAATTGAAAGAAGAATATCCGGAACTTTCCATTGGTATTTTGTATCCTTTTGCTGATTTTGGTAATAACTGGAATGAAGGGAACCAAGAGAAAAAACAATTAGCAGAGCAATTAGCAGATTATGTCGAAGCTGTTAGCCATCAACCCTACCAATCACCTAGTCAGCTAAAGAATCATACTCGTTTTATAATTGAACATACAGTAGGCTGTCTGCTGATCTATGATGAAGAATTCCCTGGGAAAACGAAGTATTTTTTTGAAGATGCACAGAATTACCAAGCGGATCATCCCTACGAAATTCGGCTGATCAGCATGGACGATCTTCAAAATTTTAGTGAATAATCGATATTGTGTTTGATTTATCAACTTTTTTCCTATACAATGAAAAAGGTAGAAATGTTATTACGTAAATGAAAACTAGAGGTGTAAATATGGCGAATTTGGTTTATAGTCCTAAAGACATTTTACAACAAGAATTCAAAACAAAAATGCGCGGCTATGATCCCGTTGAAGTTGATGAATTCTTAGACAATATCATCAAAGATTATGAAACTTACAGCAAAGAACTCCTTGCTTTACAAGAAGAAAACGATCGATTGAGTGCAAAAGTAGCTCAATTATCTAAAACTCAAGGAGCAGCTCAAACACGTGTGCAGCAAACAGAAGTACCGAAGAGCGCAGCAGTAACCAATTTCGATATCTTAAAACGCTTGTCAAACCTTGAACGTGAAGTATTTGGTAAAAAGCTTGATCAACAAGCAAGTGCAGTTAAACCAGCACAACCTAATCCAAATAACTACACAAATGCAGATACAAGCTTAGATGATAATGAAAAAACACGTCAATTTTAATTTTTGACTAATGAATTTGCGGTTTTCGGGTAATCGCGGTCTGACTTGATCAGGCTGAGGAAAGTCCATGCTCGCACAGGCTGTGATGCCTGTAGTGTTCGTGCTTAGCGAAAACATAAGCTAAGGTACTCTTTGGAGTAACGGCAGGAAAACAAGCTAAGGCTTCGGCTATGCTTAAGTATCCTTGAAAGTGCCACAGTGACGAAGCGGCTGGGGAAACCCATCCGGTGGAACGCGGTAAACCCCTCGAGCGAGCAACCCAAACAATGGTAGGGGCGCTTTTTGTTTGGAAGAAGAACAAGACAAAAAGGCAGTACAACTGCAGATAGATGGTTACCACTTTGCTTTTTCTCCCTGGAAAAGCAAAGTACAGAACATGGCTTATAGAAAACCGCAAACATCAGGGAATAAGGTCGTGACAAAAGTATTTTGTTCTTATTACAAAACAGACTTTTGTGTCACCGGTTATTCGGAGTTTGAGTAAAAGCGTGGGGTAGGACTGACTGATGTCCCACCCCCCTTTTTTTATAAATAAGGAGATTATGTATGGAAAAAAACAGGAAATTCAACCTCGTCGCAACTGCGGCAAGCGGTCTCGAAGCACTGGTTGGTAAAGAATTAAGAGATCTTGGAATTGAATGCCAAGTTGAGAACGGACGTGCACGATTTGAAGGAACAATGGAAACAATCGCTACAGCTAATTTATGGTTACGTACAGCAGATCGAGTAAAAATCGTGGTTGGGGAATTCGATGCGTATACGTTTGATGAATTGTTTGAAAACGTAAAAGCATTGCCTTGGGAAGATTTTCTTCCACTAGATGCAGCTTTCCCTGTAGCTGGAAAATCAATCAAGTCGAAACTATATAGTACGCCTGATTGCCAGGCAATCACAAAAAAAGCAATCGTTGAACGTCTTCGCACGTATTATCATCGTCCAGCTTCTGTTCCGCTGACGGAAACAGGCGCACATTTCCAATTGGAAGTAGCTTTGCTGAAAGACCATGTGATGCTAACTTTGGATACGACAGGACCAAGTTTATTCAAACGTGGTTATCGCTTAGAAAAAGGTGGTGCACCATTGAAAGAAAACATGGCGGCCGCGCTTGTGATGCTGACAAATTGGCGGAAAGATCGTCCATTTTATGATCCTGTATGTGGTTCAGGTACGCTTTGTATTGAAGCAGCCTTAATAGGCCATAATATCGCACCAGGATTCAATCGTGAGTTTGCTTGCGAATCTTGGGACTGGTTCAGTCAGGAAATCATGGAAAATGTTCGATCAGCTGCAGAAGAAAAAGCAGATTATGATATTGTATTAGATATTACTGGTTCAGATATCAATGGACGAATGATTGAAATTGCCAAAGCCAATGCTGAAGAAATCGGACTAGGCTCTTCGATTGTCTTTAAACAACAAGCAGTGAAAGACTTCAAGACAGATAAAGAATATGGGGTCATCGTTGCTAATCCGCCATACGGAGAACGACTAGGAGAAGAAGAAACCGTTCGAAAATTATATAAAGAAATGGGCGATGTATTCCGTCCATTAAAAACATGGAGTAAATATATCTTGACTAGCGACTTAGCGTTTGAGGAATTTTACGGACAAAAAGCAACCAAAAAAAGAAAATTGTATAATGGTGCTTTGCGTACGGATCTGTTCCAGTATTGGGGAACTCGTCCGCCTAGAAAAAAAGAGAAAGACGAATAATCTGACTAATTGATTCATTCAATTGGATATTTGGAGGAATAGGGAATGAAAGAAAAAGAATTTTTACAAGAAGTAAAAGAAATCAATCTTCTACAACAAGCTTTAGGAATCCTCGATTGGGATACACAAACAGGTATGCCAGAAAAAGCTAGTGAATACCGGAGTGAAGTAGATAGCTATCTTTACAGTATTTATTTTTCAAAAAAGATCGGTCCAAAAATTAAAGAAGCCATTCGCTATTTTTCTGAACATCCGGAAGAATTATCGGAAGTCGGAACGTCCGTTTTTGACAAAGTAAAAGAAGAGTATGATTTAGAACATCGCGTACCGGAAGATCTCATGAGAAAATATACAGCTGCTGTTTCTTCCGCTCATGGTCAATGGCAAAAAGCTAGAGAAACACAACAGTTTTCTGATTTTCAAGAAGCATTGAACCAAAATATCGAATTGACAAAACAATTGATACCTTATTGGAAAAAAGAAGAAAAGACAGATTATGATGTTCTACTTAACCAATATGAACCTGGGATGACTGTTGAAATCCTCGATAAGGTATTTGATCAACTCAAAGAAGGAATTCTTACGATCCGCCGTGCGCTCCAAGAAAAAGGGACGGAACCTGAAACAGACTTCTTAAATCGGAGAATGACAAAGGAACAACAGAAGAGATTTGTAGTAAAAGTGATCGAACAACTTGGTTATGATTTTAGTCGTGGTCGTCTAGATGACACTGTCCACCCATTTATGACTGGAATCAATCCAAATGATGCACGGATCACGACACGCTGGAACGAAACAGATTTCAAAATGGCTGTTTTTGGAGTGATCCACGAGGCTGGTCATGGAATGTATGAACAAGACATCGATGATAAATATGCTTATACACCGGTTTATCAAGGCACATCAATGGGTATTCATGAATCACAATCGTTGTTTAATGAGATCATTGTGGGAAGTAGTCGCAGCTTCTGGAAAAAGCAATATCCTTTCTTCCAGGAATGTGCAGAAGGAACATTCGATGATATTCCTTTTGACAAGTTTTATCGTTCATTGAAACATACACAATCAAGTTTGGTTCGTATCGAGGCAGACAGTTTGACTTACCCTCTCCATATCATCATTCGTTATGAAATCGAAAAAATGATTTTCAATGAAGGCGTAGGTGTTGCTGAATTACCTGAAATATGGAATCAAAAATATGAAGAGTATCTGGGAATACGACCAACAAATGATGTGGAAGGTATCCTACAAGACGTTCATTGGTCAGGTGCAAGCTTTGGTTATTTTCCATCTTATGCATTGGGGTACATGTATGCGGCACAATTACTTCATTCTTTGCAGCAAGAAATAGATGTGGAAAATGTTCTAGCGTCAGATGATTACTCTCCAATCAAAAATTGGATGTCAGAGCATATCCATCAATATGGTGCATCTAGAAAGCCAAATCAATTGATTATGGATGCAACGCATGAACCACTTAATCCGCAATATCTGATCGATTACATGAGAGAGCTATATTTCAATGTATATCAGGTAAAATAAAACCTATTTATAAAGATAGCTGGAATTCATCTAATCGATTAGATGTTTTCAGCTATTTACTTAAGAAAGAAGTGGACTGGATGGATAAATTACAAGTAATCGCTGATTATAGCATGGAAAAATTAGCACATGATCAAACGGGACATGGAAGCGATCATACCAAAAGAGTCGTCAAGCTAGCAGAGAGAATTTTGGATACGGAACCGCAGGCAGACCGTTTTGTGACGCTTGCAGCAGCTTACTTGCATGATACGATTGATGATAAAGTCGTTAAAGATGAGAACGAAGCAAAGCAACAACTTCGTGTATTTCTTCGCTCTTTGCCAATCACAGAGGAACAGATTTCAATGATTTTTGCCATTATCGAAAATATGTCCTTTTCTAAAAATCTCTCTGAAGCAGTCGAACTATCTTTGGAAGGGAAGATCGTTCAAGATGCTGATCGTATCGAAGCGTTAGGAGCAATCGGCATTTTGCGAACTGCTTATTTCGGTGGAGGACATGGACACCCGATTTTTGATTCTGAACTGTATCCACAAACATTCAAGGATAAAAAAAATTACCGAAAAGGCACGACAGTGATCAATCATTTTTATGAAAAACTGTTCTTGTTGCCTGATAAAATGAACACTGATTACGGATACAAAGAAGCCAAACGTAGAGAAGGCTTTATGCGTGAATTTTTAGAAGAATTTTTTCTAGAGTGGTCTATTGACGATCCATCTTTCACACCAGAAAATTGGATCAAAAATAACAAAAAATGATGGAGATTGTGACCGAGGAGTTGGCAGGAGAACACCGTTTATTCGGAAGAAGGGACTGTGATAAGACGTTTATCACAGTCTTTTTTCAAATTCAATATAAATGTTTTGTGAAAAAATGATCAGATAATAAGATTAAAAATTGCTGATAAATAAAGATGAAAGCTTTTTGCTTATTTTTTTATTTTTTATTGGTCTATGCGATAAATAGTTTAAAAATTCAGAATATACTAGATTTTATCTAGCTAGCTTCCAACAATGGTTTTGTTGTGTTTTCTTTCTAGGTAAATCAATATACCACCATTATTTAAAAGTTAACTTTTCATACTATCCAAGTTCTTGGAAAGTAAAAAGATGCAGTAAATAAAAAATATGGTTAAATAACTCTCATAATTAATGTAAGCGTTACCAATCGTGTGGCATACTTGCTTCGTAGATGAATGACAAGATATATGTTTGGGATGTTCTGCAAGACAGATGAATATGGAGGTGGAGACCATGTCTTCCAAAGAGTTAATGACGTATTTGGAGAGAGAATTGGAGCAACTGAAAGAAAAGGGATTGTACAACACGATCGATATACTAGAAAGCGAAAATGGTGCTTGTATCATCGTAGACGGAAAAAAGATGATCAATCTGGCATCCAACAATTATCTCGGGTTTGCCAATCACAAAGAATTGAAGAAAGCATGTATTGAAGCAACTGAAACTTATGGCGTAGGAGCAGGTGCAGTCCGAACAATCAATGGCTCGCTGAAGATCCATCAACAATTAGAAGAAAAAATCGCAGAATTCAAAGGGACAGAAGCTGCAATCGCCTTTCAATCTGGATTCAACTGTAATATGGGCGCTATCTCTGCAGTAATGACAAAAGAAGATGCTATCTTATCGGATGAATTAAACCATGCATCTATCATTGATGGATGTCGTTTATCCGGAGCAACAATCATCCGAGTCAAACATCAAGATATGGAAGACCTTGAGAATAAAGCAAAGGAAGCCGTAGAAAGTAAGAAATATAAAAAAATCATGTATATCACAGATGGGGTTTTCTCCATGGATGGAGACATTGCACGATTGCCGGAAATCATCCCAATCGCCGAAAAATATGGACTCATCACCTATGTAGATGATGCGCACGGCTCAGGTGTAACTGGAAAAGGTGCAGGAACCGTCAAACATTTTGGATTAAGCGACAAAATTGATATGCAAATGGGTACGTTATCGAAAGCTGTAGGTGTTGTTGGGGGTTATGTAGCTGGTTCAAAAACACTGATTGACTGGTTGAAAGCCAGAAGCCGGCCATTTCTATTTTCTACCTCGCTAACTCCTGGAGCAGCTGCATCTGCGTTGGCTTCGATCTCTTTGATGCAAGAACATCCGGAACTTGTCGAAAAAGTTTGGGAAAATGCTAATTATTTTAAAGAAGAATTGAAAAAAGTCGGCTATAACATCGGTGTGTCTGAAACACCTATCACTCCAGTTATTTTAGGAGATGAAAAAGTGACTCAGACTTTCTCTAAGAAACTGATCGAACATGGGATTTATGCTAAACCAATCGTTTATCCAACTGTTCCTCTGGGGACAGGTAGAATCAGAAATATGCCGACTGCGGAACATACAAAGGAAATGCTTGATGAAGCAGTAGCGATTTATCAAAAAATAGGAAAAGAAATGGAAATTATTTAACTAATTTATTTTTTTCGCATATTTAAAATTAGAGAACATGTTCACGCATATATTGTTAATCATCTGAAGATAGTAGTAAAAAAAGATCAGGGAGGATCATCATGAAAAAAGTATTGGTGACAGGATGTTTAGGACAAATTGGTTCAGAGTTGATCACGCGGCTACGTCAAGAACTAGGCAGTGAAAATGTCATTGCGACAGATATACGCATGCCTGAAGTCATTGGGAAAAACGATATCTTTGAGATCCTAGATGTAATGGATTACGAAAAAATGCGCAGCATAGCAGAACAATATCAAGTGGACACATTGATCCATTTGGCTGCTCTTTTGTCAGCTGTTGCAGAAGCAAAACCACAGTTAGCATGGGATTTGAACATGACTGGGCTGGTCAATGCATTGGAAGTCGCTAGAGAATTCCAGCTGAAATTTTTTACGCCAAGTTCAATCGGCGCGTTTGGTCCAAATACTCCAAAAGATCATACCCCACAAGACACTCTTCAGCGCCCTACAACCATGTACGGGGTAACGAAGGTAGCTGGAGAACTACTATGTGATTATTATTATGTGAAATATGGCGTAGATACTCGTGGTGTCCGTTTCCCTGGATTGATTTCTTATGCGACCTTGCCAGGAGGCGGTACGACAGACTACGCAGTCGATATTTATTATTCAGCAATCAAAGAAGGAAAGTACACTAGTTTTATTGATCAAGGTACATCAATGGATATGATGTATATGCCAGATGCGATCGATGCCATTATAAAGCTCATGAACGCAGACCCTAATCGACTAGTTCACCGAAACGCCTTTAATATATCGGCAATGTTTTTTGAGCCTGAAGAAATCAAAGCATCTATTCAAAAAATCATACCAGATTTTGAAATGGATTACGATGTCGATCCTGTGCGTCAATCGATAGCAGAATCTTGGCCAAACTCACTAGATGTTTCTTGTGCGCAAGAGGAATGGGACTTTTCACCAAAATACGATTTAGATGCAATGACAAAGGATATGTTGGAAAAACTGAGAGAAAAATTAGCAGAGACGGTATAAAACAAGAACTATAGCCAAAAAGGTTTCTATACTTTTTGGCTATGGTATGTAAGGAGGTAAGTAATGGAAGAATATCAAGCCACGCCAATAAAGGAAGTAAAAACGGAAAATGAATTGAAGCGTACGATGGGTTTTTTCACTGCTTTATCGACTGTTATGGGCACAGTGATCGGTGCAGGGGTGTTTTTCAAAGCCGCAAGCGTAGCAGAAGTAACAGGTACCGTCAGTTTGCATATGTTTTCCTGGTTTCTAGGTGGTGTGATTTCTGTTTGTGCAGGACTGACAGGAGCTGAATTGGCAGCGGCTATTCCTGAAACAGGCGGGATGATCAAATATATCGAACGGATTTATGGAAATACAGCAGCATTTTTACTTGGCTGGGCTCAAGTCGTGATTTATTTTCCAGC
This sequence comes from Enterococcus sp. M-BR2, assembly GCF_056612775.1. NCBI lineage: Bacteria > Bacillati > Bacillota > Bacilli > Lactobacillales > Enterococcaceae > Enterococcus > Enterococcus sp. M-BR2. The sequence goes on along the minus strand of NZ_CM152743.1, from coordinate 926,361 downwards.
AAATGTAGCAGCCTTGTCGATCATTTTCGGTACACAGTTCGTCAATTTATTTGATCTTTCCCAGTCGATGATTGTTCCTGTAGCTGTTACAGCTGCTGTATCGATCATGCTGATCAATTTTTTAGGTTCTAAAGCTGGAGGAGCTTTTCAGTCGATTACGCTTGTCTGCAAACTCATTCCTTTGTTTGTGATCGTTATTTTTGGTTTATTCAGACAAGAAGGAGTAGACTTCCAACTGTTTCCGATCCAAGCAGGAGAAAACCTTTCATTTTTCTCTGCTTTGGGAGCTGGCTTACTAGCAACGATGTTCGCATACGACGGTTGGATACACGTAGGAAATATTTCGGGAGAATTGAAAAAGCCGGCGAAAGATTTGCCAAAAGCCATTTCTTTAGGAATCATCGGAATCATGATCGTTTATTTATTAGTAAATGCGGTTTTCTTAAAAACTGCGTCTATCGACGGAGTCGTAGGAAACAGCAATGCGGCAAGTGATGTTGCAAAAATGATTTTTGGCGGCTTTGGTGGAAGACTAGTCACAGTTGGTATCTTGATTTCTGTTTATGGAACTATCAATGGCTATACTCTTACTGGAATGCGTCTTCCTTACGTTATGGCAAAAGAAAACAACCTGCCTTTTAGCAAGCTTTTTGCTAAACTTCATGATAAAACTAAAGTTCCTGTAGCCGCGGGTATCTTAGAGCTAGTCATCGCTATTGGCATGATGATGGTCGGTGGTTTTGATACACTAACAGATATGCTGATCTTTGTCATTTGGATTTTTTATACGATGGTCTTTGTTGGTGTCATCCTTCTTCGTAAAAAAGAACCTGATCTGATTCGACCATATAAAGTTCCAATGTATCCGTTTATCCCATTAGTAGCAATCATTGGAGGAACCTTTATTGTATCAAGCACACTTATCACTCAAACTTTTTTAGCTTCGATGGGGATTGCATTGACACTTGCTGGTGTCCCGTTTTACCTTTATTTGAAACGTAGATAGCAAAAAATGATTTGAAATTCATTGGAAACAAACTTTTGACCATAAATACCCGTTAAGAAATTAAGTCATTTCTACCAAGGAGGATCTTATGGAAATAAACTGGTTGCAAGAAGCACAAAAGAGAAAAGAGATGTTGCTAGAGGATTTAAGTGAATTGCTACGCATCAATAGTGTAAGGGATATCGAACATCAGACAGATGAATATCCACTAGGTGCTGGTCCTGCTTTAGCATTGAAAAAAGTACTGTCATTTGGGGAAAGAGATGGCTTCAGAGTTAAAAACATTGATAATCTAGCCGGACATATAGAATATGGGGAAGAAACAGCAGAAGCACTTGGTATCTTAGGACATGTAGATGTCGTACCGCCAGGAGAAGGGTGGGCAACTGATCCGTTCGAACCAATCGTCAAAGAAGGGAAATTGTTCGCAAGAGGTTCAAGTGATGACAAAGGTCCTTGTATTGCTGCCTATTATGGGATGAAAATTATCAAAGAACTGCAATTATCAACATCGAAAAAAATTCGATTCATTTTCGGAACAGATGAAGAGAGTGAGTGGATAGGTATCCATCATTATATGGAAAAAGAAGAAATGCCAGCATTTGGATTTTCGCCAGATGCCAATTTCCCAATCATTAATGGTGAAAAAGGGATTTTATCTTTCGAGCTGAGTTTTTCTTTGAAGGAAGAAAAGGCAGACAAAATGCAACTGAAAAGATTCTCTTCTGGTTTGCGTGCAAATATGGTACCAAGCGAGGCAATAGCCGTCTTGGAAATTCCTGATTTGGAAAAGTTATCTTCTTTAGAAGCTGGATATACAAAATATCTAGATGACAAAAAATTGAAAGGGACTTTTGAATATAAGGAAGGAGAAGCATCCTTCGTTCTGTATGGAAAAGCTGCACATGCCCAAGAACCAAAATTTGGTATCAATGCGGGAACTTATCTCGCCGACTTTTTGCATCAATATCCATTAGACAGCTCAGGATCTGCTTATCTTTCTGTCATTGCCAATTATCTGCATGAAGACTTTAATGGGCATCGGTTAATGGTCGATTATGAAGATGACGTGATGGGAAAAGTGACTTCAAGTGCTAATGTATTCATTTATCAGCAAGAAGGAGAGAAAAAGATCATTCTTAATATTCGTCATCCAAAAGGGATTACAAAAGAAAAAATTCAAGAATCCTTGCTGACTGTCCTTCAAAATGAATCAGTATCAATTTCGATAATTGGAGATATCAAGACTCCGCATTATGTTTCAGGAGATGATCCATTCATCCAAACATTATTGTCTGTTTACGAAAAACATACTGGGGAAAAAGGTTATGAACAAACAATTGGTGGAGGTACGTATGGACGAATCTTGGAAAAAGGATGTGCGTACGGTAGTTTATTTCCTGGTAGAGAAAATGTAATGCATCAGCCAAATGAATATATGTACGTAGAAGATATCTTGAAAGCAACAGCTATTTACGCTGAAGCAATCTACCGTTTGGTTAAATAAACGTATTCATAGAAAAAACGTTACCAATCAGTCGTAACTATTTTCACACTCGTAACGTTTGTATCCTTCAGTAAAAAAGAATATTCATGAAAGTTTGAAAGATTGCAGAGAATAAGACGGCAATTTCCTTGAAGTAAAGAAGCTTCTAAAAATAAAAATGAACCAGATGATAGAAAAAGCTTGTTTTTCTTTCATCTGGTTTGAAAAAGGAGGAGAATAGATGCCAAAAGAAAAACATTCTAGATTAGATAAAGTGTTAGATACAGTAGAAAAACTAGGGAACAAGGTGCCCCATCCAGCTATTATATTCTTAATTTTGATCGTTATTGTAGGAGTACTGTCTCATATTTTTTATCTAATGGGTCAACACGTTACGTTTGATGCTATTAATGCTGAAACAGGAGCACTAGAGCTTACTACTACACATGTAAAAAGTTTGTTGAGTGGTGAAGGGATCCGTTTTATGTTGACTTCGATCGTCTCAAATTTGATGAGCTTTCAGGCTCTTGGAGTCACTTTAGTGGCGATGGCAGGCGTAGGATTTGCAGAAGAGGTTGGCTTAATCGGTGCGATGATTCGAAAGCTGGTAAAGGTAGTACCAAAATCTAGTCTGACAGCGGTACTAGTACTTCTTGGCGTAATGTCGAGTATTGCCTCTGATGCTGGGTATCTAGTATTGATTCCATTAGGTGCAGCAGTATTTTATAAAGTCGGGCGACATCCTTTAGCAGGTTTATCTGCGGCCTTTGCAGGTGTTTCAGGAGGATTTGGTGTCAACTTAGTTATTACGCCAGTGGATGGAATGCTTACCGAAATATTAAATGATGCAGTACATATCATTAATCCATCCTATTCTGTTGATTTAATGGCAAATTTTTATTTTTCGATTGCATCAACCATCTTAGTAGTGATTGTTTCCACTATCATTAACGAAAAACTCATTGAACCTCGCTTAGGAACTTTCCAAGAAAAAGGAATGATTGCTAACGATGAGATTACCGATGAATCGAAAGGCTTACATTGGGCTTTTTGGGGATTTACAGTGGTACTGGCATTTATCCTGTTGATTACGATACCAAGTGGTGCCCCACTTCGCCATCCTGAAACTGATGAATTGATTGGTTCTACACCTTTTATGGATAGTTTAATCGCTTTGATCTTGATTTCATTTTTGATTCCAGGGATATGTTTTGGAAAGGCAGTTGGAAAAGTCAAATCCAGTTTGGATGTAGTAAATCCGATTATTAAAGTATTCAGCAACTTAGGCGGGATGATTTTCTTATTGTTAATCATTAGCCAATTCATTTCATATTTCAATTTTACTAATTTAGGTACTGTTTGGGCAGTCAATTCAGCCACGATTATTGAAGATATGAATTTGAGCAGCTTAGCCTTGTTACTTAGTTTCTTAGCACTAGCACTTATTCTTGATTTTATTTTAGTGGGAGCGATACCAAAATTTGCTATTTTAACCCCAATATTTGTTCCATTACTCTATCAGTTGGGAGTAGCTCCAGAAGCTGTTTTGGGTGCTTATCGAGTAGCTGATTCTCCTGTCAATATTATCACGCCACTGATGCCGTATTTTGCTTTGATCGTTACATTTGCCACGAAATATCAAAAGAAAACCGGTGTCGGAACGATTATTTCCATAATGCTACCACATGCTGTAAGTCTAACTATCACATGGATCATTTTATTTATTCTCTATTATGTATTCCAGCTACCGCTAGGACCAGGGATCGGTATGCATTTGAATTGAGAAAACAGGCAGAAACCGGGTTCAACCGATTTCTGCCTGTTATTTTGCTTTGCGTAAGAGAAATATTCGGCGTACACCGCGATAAATATTTAATAGAACCAAGCAACCAGAAATGAAAATGGGAAGCCAAATCAGATAGACAGGGTAGCCAATCATTTTAGACAAAGCATGTGGAGTCATTTTATCCATTTCAAAAAGCGCTTGCTGCCAAGTCTGAAGGTTGAAGACAAGCATGAAACCTGAAATAATCAGGAGAATAAATCCTAAATAATGAATCGTAGTTCTTTTTCTTACATAAGCAATTGTTGCATAAAGGAACAGTAAAAAAATAGGTACGCCAAAAACAAAGTACATATTCAGCATCTCGACACCCCCTTTGAGTTTATCTTACTTTACTTTGAAAGAAATGAGAAATAATAGCCTCGTTACTTGCTTGAAACAGCAAAGGACTGCTAAGATAAGGGAGATACAAAGAATCAAGGAGGAGTCACATGGCAAGTTATATCGAACCGATTCGTTTTGCGCTGGTTGTTTTTCCATTTTTAGCCTTAGCGATTTCATCTGTTTTTTTTATTTATGAATATCGAAAGTATGGAACATTTCTAGTAACAAGGGCAGTTATTTTGTATTCCTTTGTTTTCTATTTATTGTGTGCATACTTTCTGGTAATCTTACCACTTCCGGCAAAGGAGACGGTTGCCCAAATGACAGGACCAAAGATGGAGCTGCATTTATTTGCTTCATGGCAACATTTCAGAGACAACACGGTATTGGTATTATCTGAACCTAGTACCTATCTGCCGGCGATGAAGCAGAGTGTGTTTTTGGAACCAGCTTTTAATGTTTTATTACTCATACCATTTGGCATTTATTTAAGATATTATTTCCGGCTTTCCTTTATGAAAACGATGATTGCTAGTTTCTGTCTATCACTATTTTTTGAGCTGACGCAGCTAAGTGGCCTTTATTTTATCTACCCAAGACCATACCGCTTATTTGATGTGAATGATTTAGTGACAAATACATTGGGTGGAATCATTGGTTTTGTTGTTACGCCGTTATTTACATTTATGCTTCCTACGAGAAGACGGATGGATGAACTTTCTTATGAAAAAGGAAAAACTGTCTCGTTGACACGACGTTTGGTCGCTTATTTGATCGACTGGACATTTTTATCTATTGTCAATTTTATCGCAGCGATTTTCTTTAAACTTGCGTTCGATTCAGGGACAGTTACTTCTCATATCTGGTGGCTTTTATTGGAAGTAGGGCTATACTTTATGATTGTACCGTTTATAACCAATGGATGGACACTTGGGAAAAAAATTGTACGCATCCGCTTGGTGGAGCAAGACCGCGAGCGAATTTCTTTGAAAGCATTGATCATCCGCTATGGGTATCTATATTTTCTTTTTTATGGTTTAAGCTGGTTGGGGCAGTTGCTTCAGCAAATCATGAATTCGACAACGAATACGGTGTTGCAGATGAGTGCAGTATTCATTTCTCTCGGTGTCTTGCTACTGCAAGGTATTTTTATTTTAAATATCTTGCTATCATTTTTGAGAAAAAAACGGATTCTGTTTTATGAAAAAGCTAGTCACACATATACCGTTAGCACGATTGCTCAAACAAAGGATGATGATTCTCGAAATTAGCTGAGCAAAAATACTTTGTCTATGTTATAATGCCAAAGTCGTGATAATTTAAAGAGAAGAGGTGCACGAATGAATAATTTTGATATATTTCGCTTCAAACCATTTATCAATGAAGCGTTAGCCGCAAAGGGCTTCAAACAGCCCACAGAGGTCCAGGAACGTTTGATTCCTTTAATTGCAAAAGGAAAAAATATCATTGGGCAATCTCAAACTGGTACAGGAAAAACACATACGTTTTTGTTGCCGTTGTTTGAAAAAATCAATGCAGATAAAGAGGAAGTACAAGTTGTTATTACAGCTCCAAGTAGAGAACTGGCTGCACAAATTTATGAAGCAGCTACACAAATCGCTAAATTTTCTACACCGGAGATCCGTGTTTCGAATTTTGTCGGGGGGACAGACAAACAGCGTCAGTTAAACCGTCTGCACCATCAGCAGCCACAGGTCGTAGTAGGCACGCCAGGTAGAATATTAGACATGATGAATGAACAAGCGTTGAAGATTCACACAGCATTTGCATTTGTTGTTGATGAAGCGGATATGACATTGGATATGGGTTTTTTAAATGAAGTAGACCAAATTGCAAGTCGGTTACCAGAAAAATTGCAGTTCTTAGTCTTTTCTGCCACTATTCCAGAAAAACTGCGTCCATTCTTGCGAAAATATATGGAGAATCCAATCATTGAAGAAATCAAGCCGAAAGCAGTTATTTCTGAAGATATCGAAAATTGGCTGATCTCAACAAAAGGTAAAGATGAGAATCAAATGATTTATCAACTGCTGACGATTGGTCATCCTTATTTAGCAATCGTATTTGCCAATACAAAACAGCATGTGGATGAAATTGCTGATTATTTGAAAAACCAAGGATTGAAAGTAGCAAAGATTCACGGGGACATCACACCAAGAGAGAGAAAACGAGTGATGCGACAAGTACAGAATCTGGAGTATCAATATGTTGTAGCGACTGATTTAGCTGCTAGAGGAATCGATATCGAAGGTGTTTCTCATGTTATCAATGCAGAAATCCCGGAAGATCTGGACTTCTTTATCCATCGTGTCGGACGTACTGGACGTAATGGTTTAAAAGGAACGGCCATTACGTTGTATTCACCAAACGATGAACAAGCCATTGATGCGATCGAGAAATTAGGCGTCTCATTTGAACCGAAAGAAATCAAAAATGGTGAAATCGTTAAAACATATGATCGTAATAGACGTACCAAACGAGAAAAATCAAAGGATGTATTAGACCCAACTCTGATTGGACTTGTGAAGAAGAAAAAGAAAAAGATCAAGCCTGGTTATAAGAAAAAAATCGATTGGGCAATTGCAGAAAAAAATAAAAAAGAACGCAAAATCGAACGCAGACAGCAAAGTCGTATTGCTCGTAAAAATAAGAAAAATTCGCATAAATAAAAAACAAGAGATTGTGACACGCCTTTTGTCACAATCTCTTGTTTTTAAGCGAGACTTTTTTCCATTCCGATACAAAGTACTTCATCTTCAATAAAAGGTTTCGTGCAAGTATGATACCCTTGTTTTTCATAAAAATCTACAGCCGTCATTTCAGCTACTACATAACTAGTCTGACAACCTTCTGACATCGCCCGTTTTTCTGCAGCTTCAAGCAACTGACCGCCTAACCCTTTTCCTCGGTATTCTTTTGCTACGCAAAAGCGTTCTGGCTTGAAGCAAGTAGGTGTTTTCTTTTCATAACGCAATGTGGCTACTGGTCTTTTTTTATCAAGAAATAGATAATAGTTTTGTTGCGGGATATCTTTTCCGTCGAATTCTAGTTCTGCAGGAATTCCTTGTTCTAATACAAAAACTTGATATCTCAAAAAGCAGCTAGCTGCGCGGATCCATTCATCTGCGCCAACTATTTTTTTCATCATATTCCTCCTTATCATGAATAACAGAGATGTATTGATTTCTTTATCCTTATCGTACCAAAAAATATGGAATATGACCAAAAGGAAATAAAAATAGGTAATTGAGATATTGACAGTGATTGACAGAATGCGTATACTTATTAAAGTACGAAAAGGACATGATTTGTTTTTTTAAGACTCACAGAAAATTCTTTCTTGGCTGAAAAAAGAATAGTCACTAATCAAATTGCTCCCTTTTTCTATTTTGGTAGAAATACCGACGCAGCTCAGCGTTATCGAGTTTAAGAGGTAATGATTACACATCATTGCAATCAAGGTGGTACCGCGAGTTTTCGTCCTTGGCTGTAATGGTGTTTTTTTGTATTTAATTTATAGAAAGCAGGTAATGATATGAAACAATTAAGTAGTGCACAAGTTCGACAAATGTTTCTTGATTTCTTCCAATCTAAAGGACATACAATTGAACCTAGTGCGTCTTTGATCCCCGTGAACGATCCAACCTTATTATGGATCAACTCTGGTGTTGCAACATTGAAAAAATATTTTGATGGTTCAGTTGTACCAGAAAATCCAAGAATCACAAATGCCCAAAAGTCTATTCGAACAAATGATATCGAAAATGTCGGTAAAACAGCACGTCACCATACGATGTTTGAGATGCTGGGCAATTTTTCTATTGGTGACTATTTCAAAAATGAAGCCATCCACTGGGCATGGGAATTTTTGACTGATCCAAAATGGATGGCATTCGATCCAGAAAAACTTTATGTAACAGTTTATCCAAAAGATACAGAAGCAAAACGCATCTGGCATGAAGAAGTCGGTCTACCGTTAGATCACATTATTGATGTAGAAGACAACTTCTGGGATATCGGTGCAGGCCCATGTGGACCAGATACAGAAATTTTCTATGACCGAGGAGAAGCTTATAACGATTTAGCAGAAGATGATCCTGAAAACTATCCAGGAGGAGAAAATGAACGTTATTTAGAAATCTGGAACTTGGTATTTTCAGAATTCAACCATAAACCTGATAATACATTTGAACCACTTCCTCATAAAAACATTGATACGGGCATGGGATTGGAACGTATGGTCTCAATCGTTCAAGATGCGCCCACGAACTTTGAGACAGATTTGTTTATGCCTATTATCCACGCCGTAGAAAAGCTAAGCAAACAAGTAAAATATGGTGAAAACCCAGTAACAGATATCTCTTACAAAGTAATTGCAGATCATATTCGGGCCCTTTCATTTGCTATTGGCGATGGTGCATTACCATCGAATGAAGGAAGAGGGTATGTCTTACGCCGTTTGCTTCGTCGCGCGGTCATGCATGGGAAAAAATTAGGTATTGAACAAGCATTCTTATATCGTTTAGTCCCTGTCGTTGGGGAAATCATGGTAAGTTATTATCCTGAAGTACTTCAACAAAAAGAATTTATTGAAAAAGTTATCCGTACAGAAGAAGAACGTTTCAATGAAACAATCAATGAAGGATTGGAAATCTTGAATCAAGTGATCCAAGAAGTGAAAAACGAAAACGGTACGACTCTATCAGGAAAAGACATCTTCAAATTATACGACACATATGGCTTCCCAGTAGAATTAACGGAAGAAGTGGCAGAAGATGAAGGACTGAAAGTTGATCATGCTGGTTTTGAAAAAGAAATGGACGCACAACGTGAACGTGCTCGCTCTGCCCGTAGTACAGAAAAATCAATGGGTGTACAATCTGCTTTATTGACAGATATCAAAGTAGAAAGTAAATTCATCGGATACACGGAGCAAGAATCAGATAGTCAATTATTGGTCATCGTAAAAGGCGAATCTCTTCTGAATGAAATCGCAGAAGGTGAAGCTCAAATGATCTTTGACCAAACACCTTTTTATGCAGAAATGGGTGGCCAAGTAGCAGACCAAGGTTGGATCATGGATGAAGCAGGAGAAATCGTTGCAGTTGTTACAGATGTTCAAAAAGCGCCTAATGGTCAATTTATGCACACAGTAGAAGTAAAAGCACCAATGAGCGAAGGACAAACTTATCATCTATTGATCGATCAATCGATGCGCAACCGTATCATCAAAAACCATACAGCAACCCATTTACTGCACAAAGCATTGAAAGAAGTACTTGGCGAGCATGCAAATCAAGCTGGTTCTTTAGTCGCTCCTGGACATTTACGATTCGACTTTACCCATTTTGGTCAAATCACTTCAGATGAATTAGCTGAAATGGAAAGAATCGTCAACGAAAAAATCTGGGAAGCTATCCCAGTTGAAACAATTGAAACAGATATCGATACAGCCAAAAATATGGGTGCAATGGCTTTGTTTGGTGAAAAATACGGACATGACGTTCGCGTAGTCAATATTGGCGGTTGGTCAATCGAACTGTGCGGAGGCACACATGTAGCAAACACAGAAAACATCGGAATCTTCAAAATCGTTTCTGAATCAGGAATTGGTGCAGGCGTGCGACGAATCGAGGCTGTAACAAGCAAAGAAGCGTATGAACTACTTGAAGAAGAAGAAAAACAACTAAAACAAGTAGCAACAATTGTTAAATCACCTCAATTGAAGGAAGTTGTTTCAAAAGCGGAACAATTGCAACAGCAAGTAAGAGAGCTACAAAAGGAAAATGAACAATTAGCTAGCAAGTTAGCGAATCAACAAGCCGGTGATGTATTCAAGAATCCAGAAAGGATCAATGGAAAAACAATCATTGCAGCACAAGTAAAAGTGAAAGACATGAATCAGCTGCGTCAATTAGCTGACCAATGGAAACAAAAAAATATTTCAGACATTCTTGTTTTAGCAAACGAACAAGAAGGAAAAGTCAGTCTGCTAGCGGCAATGACGAAAGAATCAAATGAAGCTGGACTAAAAGCTGGCGACTTGATTAAAGCAATCGCACCGAAAGTAGGCGGTGGCGGTGGTGGACGTCCAGATATGGCACAAGCTGGTGGGAAAAATCCTGCTGGTATTCCAGATGCACTTAAAGCTGCGAAAGAATGGCTTGCGCAACAATAGACCGTTTATGTTTGATAGAAAAAAACAACTGTTCAATCATTGAACGAAACACGATCATGGGGGCGAAGACAAATAGTCTTGCCCTCATACTTTTTTCGATGGAATAGAAGAGCGCATCTAATCAAATGGTCGATTTCGGATGGTCTTTAGTTGACGAAAGTGACAGAAATTTTTACGATTAGTATAAATAAAAGTCTAATGGTAATAAGTCAAGATAAAAATGAAACATAGTTTTATTGAGTCACCTGTTTTGAAGCGCACTTAACTAGACCCGACCAAAATCAAAATTTTTTCGGGTCATTTCAAGGATTTGCGTCAATAACAAAGTGTTATTTATCTATCACGCTCCTTGGGGGCGTGTAGAGTTGATGGTTACGTAGTAGCGTATCCACCAGACGCGTAAATTTTCTTGCGGTTAAGACGAGAGCTCGTTTGTGTTGATGTTTTGGAACCTCTTTATATTTGCTTTGATAAAAAGCTTTATATTCGGGAAGATAATTTTTTACAGAGTTGGCAGCTTCAACTAAGTAATAACGGAAATATCGATTCCCTTGTTTTGTCAGAGGCGTGTTTTGTGACTGATAGTTCCCGGATTGTTTGACTTTCCAGCTTAATCCAGCATATTTTGCTAATTTCGTCTGATCTTCAAATCTTTCGATTTGACCGATTTCAGCGATCAATCCAGCGGCGTAGACTTTACCAACGCCTGGAATACTGGTTAAGCATTGGTATTCTGGAATAACAACCACTAATTGTTCGATTGCTTTATCTAGTTCTTTGATGTTCTTTTCAAGAGCCCGTATTTCGCAGACAAGAACACCCAGAACAATATCAATAGACTCTTGGGCTACAGATCCTAAGCGATAGCTTGATCTGATAGCTCGTTGAATCGCCTTGGCAATTTTTTCTGGTTGCTTGAACCGACCTCTTCCTTTTTCTTGAAGTAAGTCACAGAAGGCTTCCAAAGGAAGCTCAGCTAACTCATCGAGGGTGAAGTCTTCTGTCATAAGGGAAATGACTGTGGCACTAAAAAGACTTGTCGATTCGTCTCGCATTTCTCGAGCAAGCGTATTGCATTTGTACGTTAGATTTTCCAGAAAATGTTGTTTTGTACGAGTTAATTGCTTAATGAGTTGATAGCGAGTACGAGTTAAACGCTGTAAAGCCATGTATTTCTCTTCTTTGATAGGGGAAGTTGTGAATCGTTGGATACGCAAAAAGTCAGCAATTCTTAATGCATCGTTTCGATCAGTTTTATCCTCATCAAACATGCGACTGAACTGTTTAATCCGAAAAGGATTTTCAATCGTTACAAGTGTATTGAGTTTCTTCAGCTCCTCATCTTCGTGAAAAAACATGGAAGGGTGAAAGCTGTACATGGACGTTGATTCCATACCAATCACAATCTGATTAAAGTGATAATTCTCATTGAACTCAAGAATCATATCTCGTATGGATGTGGCACCCTCAATATCATTGGTAACAGGGATTTCAGACAATATAGAGAGTTGATCATCGTCAGTTAGAAAACAAACATCTAATTTTTCAGAGCTAACGTCAATACCGACAAATAATTTCATGGAAGAAGGACCTCCTTTCATTTTAAATTTTGGAAAATGCTTCGATACTGTGGGATTCCCCAGAAACTCACTGTATAGCCACAACCTCGCCTAATAGAATACGGTGATAAAAGAGCTAGAAGCTGCCTTCCAACTACTATTTGAAAGTCTAGTCCATTATCGAAACAGCTAATGAGTTGGTAGTGATAACAGTGGCACGGGTAACAGACTTTACAAGGTAGACAAAACTACAGGGGTGAGTAGCAAATTCCCGTTGGATCCTTTCCATACATCCATTGTACTCTGAGAAATCACACAATATCGAAACAAATTCCGGAAGGAATGTGTTATTCAATAAATTTTATGATTTATAGACACCTTGAAAGAAAACTGTTAGACAAAATATATTTTACGAGGGGTGAAAAAAATGAATAGCAGAAATAAAACCTTTCGACTAGTCTTACGTGCTATCTTATTAGCAATCATCATCGTACAAGCTATGGTACCTTGGCTTGGCTTTATTCCATTAGGGTTCATTAGTTTAACGATTATTCATATTACAGTAATTATTGCCGCAGTAGTATTGGGTCCAAAAGATGGGATGGTAATTGGCCTGTTTTGGGGAATTGCTACAATTGTCCGTGCCTACGCCATGCCGACAACGCCATTTGATACATTGGTATTCACGAACCCGATTATTTCGGTAGTTCCCAGAGTGCTTGTTGGCTTAGTAGCTGGTTTGGTTTTCCACTGGATTTATCAAAAAAATAAATCAATAACGATCAGCTCGGTCTTTGCAGGGGTATTAGGTTCATTGGTCAATACAGTCTTAGTGTTAGGATTCATGGGATTATTTTATACAGGTGCAACGGCAGATGCCTATGGTGTAGATTCTGCTCTTTTATTTAAAACCTTAGCAGGAGTTGCAGCAATCAATGGGATACCTGAAGCAATAGGAGCGGGAATCATAACACCATTACTAGCAAAAGCGTTATTTGCAGCAACGCCATTAAAACCAGAATAACGGCCATCTTTGAATGAATAGTAGGACGCATGATAGATGGAAAAAGGAAGAGAGGAGAGGAAAAGAATTGTCCTCTCCATCTTTTTACCTGAGCAACAAGCAAACTAGAAGGGGTAAAAAACTTGGTTAAGAAACAAGAAGAAAAAAAGAAACAAATACCGCAACAGCGGACAAAAAAAGGAGTACTAGCTGGCATATTAGGATTGGTTACGAATCTAATCTTGTTTGTCTCTAAGCTAATGATCGGGCTTTTTTCAGGGAGTGTCTCCATTATGGCTGATGCAGTGAATAGTCTATCAGACACTGCTTCATCTATATTGACTTTGATTGGATTTAAAATTGCTGCAAAGCCAGCGGATCAGGAACATCCTTATGGACATGAACGTTTCGAATATATCAGTGGGTTATTTGTTTCGATCATCATTACTTATGTAGGATTTCAATTTTTAGAGTCATCCGTTGAAAAAATCATCCATCCAGAAAATGTCTCTTTAGCACCCATCGTCTTTTTTGTCCTGATCATTTCCATCTTTTTGAAATTTGCACAAGGAAAAATGTACCAGGTTATTGCACGATCCATTGATTCTGAAACATTGAGAGCTACAGCAACAGATAGTTATAATGATGTCTTTACTACACTGGCTGTATTGCTTTCAGCAGCAATCGAATGGGTAACTGCATGGCGTATCGATGGATATATCGGTTTTGCTTTAGCATTATATATCCTTTATAGTGGTTTAACGATGCTTCGGAATTTTGTATATGAGCTATTAGGTAGTCGCCCAACGTCAGCAGAGATTGAAGAAATGGAAGAACACTTGAATGCCTGCGACGATATACTTGGCTATCATGATTTGCTGGTGCATAACTATGGACCCAATAAACGCTTTGCATCAGTCCACATCGAAGTAGATGAATCAATGAATTTGAATGAAGCACATAAGATTATTGACCTGATAGAAAAAGACTTCAAAAAGTCTTTAGACGTAGAACTTGTCTGTCACTTGGACCCAATGCCTGTTGATAACGAAAAATACTATAATATCTTGCATCAATTAAAGCAAATTCTTTTTGAAACAGGTAGAGGGCTCGATATACATGATTTTAGAGTCATCCATCAAGGGAAAACATTGCAGTTTGACGTAGTTGTTCCTGAAAAATTCCAATTTGATGATACAGAACTCGAAAGAATTTTACGTATTCAAATAGAAGAAAAAATCGGAGATTATCATTTGGAAATCACTTTTGATCACAATTATCTTTTGTATTAAAGACAAGATACTAAAAAGACTCTTTAAAGTTTTTTCTTCGAAGAGTCTATTTTTCTTTTAATTGTTTTTGTAGGGCTTGTCGTGCGAGGTTATCTGCCCCTTTGTTTTTGTTTTCGGGCAACCATTGTAGGATTAACAAGGAAAAGTCGTGCAGAAGTTCTTTGATTTTTTGGAGATAGGGAAGGAAAAGCTCGTTTTTCGTTGTGTTTTTATCGACTGTAGAAACCAGTGTTTTGCTGTCTGAAAAACAGAAAATCGTTTCATTCTGTAAACCCTTATTCTTTAGAAATTCTAAAGTTTTTAAAAAGACTTCGAACTCTGCTTGATGGTTTGTCCCTACAGAAAGGGGAATAGATAGCTGTTCTTGTTTACCTTGATAGACAATCAAGATCCCTCCTCCGCTAGGTCCAGGGTTGCCTTTTGTAGAGGCATCAATGTATACTTTTAACATAAAAAGAGATTCTCCTTTTTGTTCAAATTAATGTTATGGTAAGATTATATCATTACTGAATCGGTGAGAGGTTAGAGAATGAAAAAAAATATTCGATGGCAGCCTGAATTGGCACATACGATCATCTATTGGTCATTGACCTTGATCATTCTGTTTTTTAGTCTGATTCTTTCTTTAGAAAACACAGGTCCGTATTGGAAAAGCAATATTGTTTTAGGTGTTTTTCTTGTTTTTCTATTTCTAGGATGGCGGCGTTCTTTTATTTTAAAATCCAACTCGGTAATCATACGCTATGCTGCTTTTTGGAAAGACCGGGAAATAACTGTCGGACAGATTCGATCTTTGACACCGACTAATACAGGAGTACAAATGACATTGCAAAATGAGAAAGCCCCATCTGTTTTTATGATGCGAAAAAAAGATCAAGTGGTTCTTTTTGATCATCTTGAAAAAAGTGGGCCTAAAGTAGGACCATCTTCTCAACAGCAAAGAAATAATACCCCATATACGAAAAATAGAAAAAGTTAATTTTAAAAAATAGGCCCTGAAGAAATGAATCTTTGTAGGAAAAGAAAAGAGTGAGACGTACGGATCAACCCGTTAAACGTCTCACTCTATTTGATTATCTAAATCAATGTATACTGGATTCGGAAGTGTGAACACTGCCTTTCTTGACATGGGCAGCTTGTGTTCCTCGATTCCCCTCGATGATCTCAAATTCGACCACTTGATTTTCTTCCAAAGTTTTGAATCCCTCTTCTTCAATCGCAGTAAAATGTACAAAAATTTCTTCTGTGTCATCATAACTGATAAAGCCGTATCCTTTTTTGTTGTCAAACCATTTTACAATTCCTGTGGTCAAAGCACTCACGACCTTTCTAAAGTCTGATCATAGCCTTCATTATAAAGAGTATTTATAAGTACGTCAAATAAATTAAAAACCCGTAATTTAATGTTTTTTTTCTGAATAAAACAAGGTATAATTGGCATATCTTAACAAAGAAGGTATTTTTTTAAATAAAGTTCGTGAAAAGGGGTAATCAAATGAAGAGTGATCTGCAAATTTCACAAGAAACAGATCTAGAACCGATTATTGAAGTAGCTAGTAAATTAGATCTTAAGGAAGACGATTTGGAACTGTATGGGAAATATAAGGCGAAAATCAATTTTTCTGGAATCAATCGCTCAAAGGATAACGCTGAAGGGCATTTGATCTTAGTTACTTCCATCAATCCAACACCAGCTGGCGAAGGAAAGTCAACAATCACTGTAGGGTTAGGAGACGCGCTCAATAAAATCAATAAAAAATCTGTTATTGCATTGCGAGAACCCTCACTTGGTCCTGTGATGGGAATCAAAGGTGGTGCTGCAGGCGGAGGATATGCACAGGTATTGCCTATGGAAGATATCAACTTGCATTTTACTGGTGACATGCATGCTATCACAACAGCTAATAATGCATTATCTGCTCTTTTAGATAATCATATTCATCAAGGAAATGAATTGAACATCGATGCTCGCCGAGTGATTTGGAAACGGGTAGTTGATCTCAATGATCGTGAACTGCGTAAAGTAATCGTTGGCTTGGGTGGGCCAATCCAAGGTGTCCCAAGAGAAGATGGGTTTGATATCACAGTTGCTAGCGAAATCATGGCTATCTTGTGTCTTGCGGCAGACCTCGAAGATTTAAAGGCTCGTCTTGCAAGAATCGTTCTCGGCTATACATTTGACCGTCAGCCTGTGACTGCTGGAGACTTGAAAGCAGAAGGCGCTCTGGCATTACTGCTGAAAGATGCCATCAAGCCGAATCTTGTACAAACAATTTACGGAACACCAGCTTTTGTCCACGGGGGACCGTTTGCCAATATCGCCCATGGCTGCAATAGTATTTTAGCTACCAAGACAGCATTGAGATTAGCAGATTACGTTGTCACAGAGGCAGGATTTGGTGCAGATCTTGGCGGAGAGAAATTTTTAGATATCAAAGTACCTAACTTGAAAAAAGCGCCGGATGCAGTGGTGATCGTCGCAACAATCCGCGCATTGAAAATGCATGGCGGAATGAAAAAAGATGAACTTAAAAATGAGAATCTTGACGCTTTGAAAATAGGTTTTGCAAATTTAAAACGTCATATACGTAACATGGAACAATACCAACTCCCTGTGATCGTTGCAATCAATGAATTCGTAACAGATACAGATAGTGAACTTACACTGCTGGAGCACTTGTGCGAAGATCAGGGAATCCTTGCTAAAAGAGCAAGTGTATGGGCAAATGGAGCAGAAGGTGGCGTTGATTTAGCAGAAGCTGTGGTACGATTGATTGATAGAAAAGAAGCTGATTACAAGCCATTGTATCTCCTAGAAGAAACGATACAAGAAAAGACTGAAACAATCGTCAAGAAAATCTACGGAGGAAATGGTGTTGTTTTTAGTAAAAAGGCGCAAAAACAAATAGAAGAATTTACGAAAAATGGATGGGATAATTTGCCGATTTGTATGGCGAAAACCCAATATTCATTCTCTGATGATCCTTCATTGCTAGGCGCACCTGAAGATTTCACCATCACCATCCGAGAAATCATCCCAAAAGTAGGGGCAGGATTTTTAGTAGCCTTAACTGGGGATGTTATGACGATGCCTGGTTTGCCTAAAAAACCTGCTGCATTAAATATGGACGTGACAAACGACGGAGAAGTATTTGGTTTGTTTTAAGCTTGATTATAATCTACCGTATACTAAATGACTTTCATTAAACATAAGAGGAGCTGTATTTTGACTACAGCTTCTTTTTTTGAAGGTGTCAAGAGATTAATTGTGTTTGCACTAGGATCATTCTTTTTCTTTATTGTATTTTGAGCTATACTAAAGCATAATAGGAGGGTACGATGAAAACGACATTTATAAGAAAAACCGGTTTTTACGGTATGGGCAGCTCGATTCAATTAAGAATCAATAATGAAAAACGCAGTTTTCTCAATCATGAACAAAAGATAACGCTTGATCTGGAAGTTCCCTTTACGATGCAGGTCACCTTTTATTGGCTAAAAAGCCCCGTTTATACAGTGAAAGAAGCAAAGCCTGTTTATGTGATCACAATGAATAGTTTGATTCTTCAAATCTACCCGTTCTTATTTCTGGCAACTGGGTTGGGGGCCGTTTTCCTACAAAATCTATTTTTCAGTTTTTTTGCAGTTGTCGTGATGTTTGCGTTCTTTTTCTATATAAAAAACCGGGCATATTTGATCAAGGAGGAAAATTATGGCAAACTCTGATCTTTTTTTAATCAGTTTCAATCGAATCGAAAAATGGATGAGAGACGAGATGGGAAATGCACGAAACATGGGATTTACCGAACTTGTCAGACGCCTAGCTCAAAGAAAACAATTGATGATCAGAAAATATGAAGATGATCTTTTACAGCTTGCTCAGTTAAGGAATGCAATCGTCCATGACCGAATCGCCGTCGATTTTGTCATTGCAGAACCAAATGATTGGACAGTCAAGCGAATCCAGCTGATCGAACAAGAACTGATACGCCCAGAAACCGTACTACCTCGATTTGCAAAACGTGTAACCGGTTTTGAGCAAGATCTTCCGCTACTTGAACTGTTAAAGATAGTAGCAGAAAAAAGGTATTCACAGTTTCCGTTATATAATAAAGGAAAATTTGTAGCATTGATTACTTTACGGAATATCGGATTTTGGCTAGCAAAAGAAAGCCAAAAAGGTCCTGTTGATTTAACAAATAAACGAGCATTGGATTTGATTATCCAAAATGGGAAGTACACAAATTATCATTTTGTTCCAGCTAAAACACATATTTACGAGGTTGAAGCGATGTTTCGTGAGCAAGGAACTTTGGAAGCCGTACTTATCACTAAAGATGGTAATCCCGATGGTAATCTGCTTGGGATCATACGACCTCGCGATATTTATAAACAAATAGAAAAGGATTGATTTTTTGTTAATTATTTATTGGATATTCAGCGCTCTGCTAGTGGGAGTGGATCAGCTGGTCAAATGGTGGATCACTGATAATTTAGCGCTTGGAGAGACGAAAAGTCTTATACCAGGTATATTGTCACTGAATCATATTCGAAACACTGGAGCCGCATGGAGTATGCTAGAAGGGAAGATGTGGTTCTTTACTATAGTGACACTCATTGCAGTCGTTGTGATTCTCACATTGATGATTAAAAATCGTGAAAAAGGTAATCGCTGGTTCATGATTGGATTGAGCCTGATTCTAGCTGGTGCGATAGGTAACTTTATTGATCGTCTCCGACTTGGCTATGTAGTAGATATGTTTCAAACAGACTTTATGAACTTTCCAATTTTCAATGTAGCAGATGTGACACTTGTATGCGGAGTGATCTGTATATTAATTTATATTATTTTAGATGAAAAGGATCAAAGAAAAAAATGACAGAACTTAAAACAACGATTTATCATGAATCTGGTAGGATCGATAAAGTATTGACTAATCTATTCAGTAATTACAGCCGTTCGCAAATTCAATTGTGGCTGAAAGAACGTGCGGTTTCTGTCAATGGAGAACCAGTCAAAGCAAATTACAAAGTAAAACAAGGAGACGAGATCACTGTCTTGATCCCTGAACCAGAAACATTAGATGTTGTCCCAGAGAACATCCCGTTGACCATTGTTTACGAAGATGAAGATGTCGCGGTAATCAATAAACCCCAAGGAATGGTCGTTCATCCTTCAGCAGGTCATACGCATGGTACAATGGTCAATGCGCTGATGTATCATGTCAAGGATCTTTCTACGATCAACGGAGTTATCCGACCGGGTATCGTCCACCGAATCGACAAAGATACTTCAGGTTTGCTGATGGTTGCCAAAAATGACCAGGCACATGAATCATTAGCTAAGCAATTAAAAGATAAGACTTCTTTACGTAAATATGTTGCTTTAGTCCATGGAGAGATTCCTCACGAAAAAGGCACGATCAATGCGCCAATCGGCCGTTCGAAAGAAAACCGAAAAATGCAGGCGATAAGAGAAGATGGAAAGCCAGCTGTCACGCATTTTACTGTATTGGAACGTTTTGAAGGATTTACTCTAGTTGAATTAAAACTGGAAACTGGAAGAACACATCAGATCCGCGTGCATATGAAGTATATCGGTTATCCGTTAGCTGGAGATCCAGTATACGGACCGAAGAAAACTTTGAAAGGCAATGGTCAATTTCTCCATGCGCAAATGTTAGGTTTTACGCACCCGACTACAAACGAAAAGATGATCTTTGAAGCACCTCTTCCAGAAGTTTTTGAAAAAACTTTAGAAAAATTAAGAAAAAACATTGCATTTTAATTTAGATAACGGTATAGTAATTAACAACGAAAGCATAAAACTTAATAGAATTCCTTTAAGTTTAGTCCCGTGAGGCTAAGAAGGGTGGGAGCAAGGATACGTATGGTGCGCCATAAAGTAAATTGCTCATTGACATAGTATAGCTATCAGTGTATCAGTATACGCTCAGTCTAAACATTCCTCCTGTCCTCTTAGGGCAGGAGTTTTTTTATGCAAAAAAGTAGGGGGAATGAAAATGCAAGCAAAAGAAGTAGTAGATCAGGTAACGATGAAGCGAGCATTGACTCGAATTACTTATGAGATTATCGAGAGAAACCATAGTATCCAAGATATCGTATTGGTAGGTATCAAAACACGAGGAATCTACATTGCATCAAGAATCGCTGAACGTCTGAAGCAGCTAGAAGATATCGATATTCCTGTAGGAGAACTAGATATCACTTTATACCGAGATGACAAAAAAGAAAATCCAGAAGAACCGGAACTTCATTCTTCTGACATCCCAGTTTCCTTAGAAGGAAAAGAAGTTATTTTGATTGATGATGTTTTGTATACAGGACGAACGATTCGAGCGGCAATGGACGCAGTAATGGATTTTGGCAGACCAAGAAAAATTTCATTAGCAGTCCTAGTAGATCGTGGGCATCGAGAATTGCCAATCCGTGCAGATTATGTTGGGAAGAACATTCCAACATCTCGGGCGGAAGAGATTTTAGTAGAGATGCAAGAGCTTGATGGACAAGATCGCATCATGATTTTGAAAGAGGAAGATTAGAGGAGAGAGAAACATGTCGGAGAAAAAAGGATTTCATAATGATGACGTGGTGTTAGATATCCACGATCGCCCAACCCCAGGACATTGGGTTGGATTAAGTTTACAACACTTGTTCACGATGTTCGGAGCAACCGTGTTAGTACCTATCTTAGTAGGGATCGATCCAGGTATCGCACTAGTCAGTTCAGGACTAGGTACATTGGTGTACTTATTTACTACTAAAGGAAAGATACCTGCGTACTTAGGAAGCAGCTTCGCTTTCATTGCAGCGATGCAGCTTTTGATGAAAACAGATGGTTATCCAGCGATTGCACAAGGAGCAGTCACAACTGGATTAGTCTACTTGATTGTTGCGCTGATCATCAAAAAGATCGGTTCAGCATGGCTAGATAAAATCTTGCCTCCGATCGTCGTCGGCCCAGTCATCATGGTTATCGGGTTGGAACTTGCGGCAAATGCAGCAACAAATGCTATGTATAATCAAGGCACATATGATTTCAAGTATATTGCCGTAGCACTGATCACATTAGGATTGACCATCTTCTTCAACATGTGGCTAAGAGGTTTTCTCGGATTGATTCCGATTTTACTAGGTATTATTAGCGGGTACATCGTAGCCTTGCTGTTTGGAATCGTGGATACTAAGCCAATCGTAGACGCTGCCTGGTTTGCTGTTCCTAACTTTGAGATTCCATTTTTACAATATGAACCAAAGCTATATCTTGGAGCAATCACAACAATGGCGCCCATCGCTTTTGTGACGATGACAGAGCATATCGGCCATCTTATGGTATTGAATAAACTAACTAAACGTAATTTCTTTGAAGAACCGGGTCTTCATAAGACGTTGACAGGTGATGGCTTAGCACAAATCGTAGCAGCCTTCGTTGGTGGACCTCCTGTAACAAGTTACGGCGAAAACATTGGTGTTCTGGCTATCACACGCGTCCATAGCGTGTTTGTGATTGGGGGAGCTGCAGTTTTTGCAGTCGTTTTGGGATTCGTAGGAAAATTAAGCGCTTTGATTTTAAGTATCCCTGGACCAGTCATCTCAGGAATCAGTTTTATCTTGTTTGGTGTCATTGCAGCAAGCGGAATGAAGATTTTGATCGAGAACAAAATCGATTTTGACAAAAAGAAAAATCTGTTGATTGCTTCAGTTATACTAGTAGTAGGAATTGGCGGACTTGTCTTTGAAGTAGGCACATTTACATTGTCGGCAATGGCGTTAGCAACTGTACTTGGCATCGTTTTAAATCTTATCTTACCAGAAACTTCACGAAGCGAAGAAAACTAAGGAGGAAACATTATGATCATCAAATCAGAACGTATCAGTTTAAAGCATTTATTGACCGTTGAGGCACTTACTGACCAAGAAGTTATGGGCTTGATTCGCAGAGGGCAAGAATTCAAGCAAGGGGCTAATTGGACTCCGCAAAAGCGCCAGTACTTTGCTACAAACCTCTTTTTCGAAAATAGTACCCGCACACATAAAAGTTTTGATGTAGCGGAGAAAAAACTAGGGCTTGAAGTGATTGAATTTGAAGCAAGTACAAGCTCTGTCCAAAAAGGAGAAACGTTATACGATACAGTACTGACGATGTCTGCATTAGGTGTAGATGTAGCGGTCATCCGTCATGGTGATGAAAACTATTATGACGAACTGATACAAAGCAAAACCATCCAGTGCTCGATTATTAATGGGGGAGACGGAAGCGGACAGCATCCAACCCAATGCTTGCTTGATTTGATGACCATTTATGAAGAATTTGGACACTTTGAAGGACTGAAAGTTGCCATTGTAGGGGACATCACCCACTCTCGGGTAGCGAAATCCAATATGCAGATGTTGAAACGCTTAGGTGCACAAGTATTCTTCTCAGGTCCTAGAGAATGGTACGACGATGAATTCGAAGTATACGGACATTATATGCCATTGGACGAACTACTAGATCAAGTTGATGTCATGATGATGCTTCGAGTGCAACACGAACGCCATGATGGAAAAGAAAGCTTCTCAAAAGAAGGCTACCATCAGGAATATGGTTTAACAGTTGAACGTGCGAAGAAGCTGCAAAAACATGCAATCATTATGCACCCAGCACCAGTTAACCGCGATGTGGAATTAGCTGATTCATTAGTGGAAGGATTACAGTCACGAATCGTTCAACAAATGAGCAATGGTGTCTTTGTCAGAATGGCAATCTTAGAAGCAGTGCTAAATGGAAAAGCGTAATTATAGGAGGATGGAAAAATGAAAACACTCATTAAAAACGGTCAGATCAATACACGAAAAAATATGACGACACCAGCAGAAATTTGGATAGAAGATGGGCGAATCAAAGCAATCGGTACAGGATTCTCAGAAGCCGAATTTGATGAAGTGTTTGATGCAAAGGGACAATTGATCACACCTGGTTTAGTGGACGTCCATGTCCATTTGAGAGAGCCAGGATTTACATACAAGGAGACGATCGAAGCTGGAACTCGCTCAGCTGCACGTGGTGGTTTTACTACTGTATGCGCGATGCCGAATTTAAATCCTGTACCTGATAAGGCAGAAAAGCTGAAACAAGTATATGACATCATTAGAAAAGATGCAGTTGTGAAGGTATTACAGTATGCGCCAATCACAGAAAATCTGCGAAGTGAGAAATTAGTTGATCAAGAAGCACTGATTGAAGAAGGTGCTTTTGCTTTCACAAATGACGGTGTAGGTGTCCAAACGGCTGGAACGATGTATCTGGCTATGAAAGAAGCTGCGAAAAACAATAAAGCACTAGTAGCCCATACAGAAGACGAATCTTTATTATTTGGCGGTGTTATGCATGCTGGCAAGAAGGCAGAAGAACTGGGTCTTCCCGGGATCTTAAGTGTAACCGAGTCTTCTCAAATCGCCAGAGATCTGTTGCTAGCTGAAGCAACTGGTGTTCATTACCATGTGTGCCACGTATCTACTAAAGAGAGTGTCCGAGTAATCAGAGACGCAAAAAAAGCAGGAATCCACGTAACAGCGGAAGTTTCGCCCCATCATCTTATTTTGATCGATGAAGATATTCCCGAAGATTTCGGCTTTTGGAAAATGAATCCACCGCTAAGAGGACGGAAGGACAGGGAAGCCTTGATCGAAGGTTTGCTTGACGGCACGATCGATTGTATCGCTACAGATCATGCCCCACATGGATTAGAAGAAAAAAGCCAAAGCTTCATGAAATCGCCATTTGGCATAGTAGGAAGCGAAACAGCATTCCAACTGATCTACACTCATTTTGTAGAAACTGGACAATTCACATTGGAACAAGTAATCAATTGGCTGGCAGTTAAACCGGCTGAGATTTTTGGTTTGAATGCAGGAACGCTGACAGTCGGCGCACCCGCTGATGTAGCAATTTTTGATATTACAAAAACTTGCACGATCGATAAAGAAGACTTTTTATCAAAAGGGGAAAATACACCTTTTATCGGCTGGAAAGTAAAAGGTGAAACACAAATGACTTTTGTCAACGGAAAACTTGTGTGGCAGAAGGGAGAATAAAAATATGGAACGTTTGCTTATATTAGAAGATGGAACAGTTTTCGAAGGAAAAGCTTTTGGCGCGGATGCAAATGTCTTCGGAGAAATCGTTTTTACAACAAGTATGACTGGTTATCAAGAAACCATCACCGATCAAAGTTTCAACGGTCAAATCATTACATTTACCTATCCTATGGTGGGCAATTATGGGGTAAATAGAGATGATTATGAATCGATTTCTCCAACATGCAAAGGAGTAGTAGTAAAAGAGCACGCGCGTGTAGCTTCAAACTGGCGAAACCAAATGACGCTAGATTCATTTTTGAAACAAAAAGGGATTCCTGGAATATCAGGTATCGATACGCGCGCCCTTACTCGTAAAATCCGTGAAGTCGGAACGATGAAAGCAAGTATCGTTGATGCTGGAGATTCCTTCGAACATGCATTTGATCAGCTGAAAGCAACCGTTCTAGCAACCAATCAAGTGCAGCAAGTCTCCACTAACAAACCTTATCCAAGTCCAGGAACAGGACGGAAAGTTATCGTCATTGACTTCGGCTTGAAACATAGTATTTTACGAGAATTGAGTAAAAGAAACTGTAACCTCACAGTACTTCCCTATAACACAGATGCCGAGACGATTTTAGCGTTATCACCAGACGGAGTCATGCTGACGAATGGACCTGGTGATCCAAAAGATGTGCCAGAAGCAATCGAAATGATCAAAAAAATCCAAGGAAAAGTACCGATTTTTGGTATTTGTCTTGGTCACCAGTTATTTGCTTTAGCCAACGGTGCAGATACCTATAAAATGAAATTCGGACATCGAGGATTAAATCACCCGGTACGAGAAGTAGCGACCGGAAGAATTGATTTTACTTCTCAAAATCATGGCTATGCAGTCGATGAAGCCACGATTGATTCAGAAAAACTCATCGTAACCCATGTAGAAGTAAATGACGGAACAGTAGAAGGAGTCAAACACAGAGATTATCCCGCTTTCAGTGTGCAGTTTCATCCAGATGCTGCTCCTGGTCCGCACGATGCACTACATTTATTTGATGAATTTATGGAAATGATGGATGCAGGAAAGGAGCAGTAAACAGATGCCGAAACGTACAGATATCAAGAAAATTATGGTGATTGGATCTGGTCCGATCATCATTGGTCAAGCCGCAGAATTTGACTACGCAGGAACACAAGCTTGCCTTGCTTTAAAAGAAGAGGGATATGAAGTGGTTTTAGTAAATTCTAATCCTGCGACGATCATGACTGACAAAGAAGTGGCAGATCAAGTATATATCGAACCGATCACACTTGAATTTGTATCAAGGATTCTTCGAAAAGAGCGTCCAGATGCTCTCCTTCCAACTTTAGGCGGACAGACAGGCCTCAATATGGCAATGGAGCTGGCAGCATCAGGTATTTTAGAAGAATTGAACATAGAACTTCTAGGAACGAAGCTTTCTGCGATCGATCAAGCAGAAGACCGTGATTTATTCAAACAGTTGATGAAAGAATTGAATCAGCCAATCCCCGAGTCTGAAATCGTCAATACAGTAGAAGAAGCTGTAGCGTTTGCAAATAAAATCGGCTATCCCGTCATCGTTCGTCCAGCCTTTACTTTAGGCGGAACTGGTGGAGGCATGTGTGAAAATGAAGAAGAATTACGAATAGTCTCAGAAAATGGATTAAGTCTTTCCCCAGCTACCCAATGTTTAATTGAACGAAGTATTGCGGGTTTTAAAGAAATTGAATATGAAGTGATGAGAGATTCGGCTGATAATGCAATCGTTGTCTGCAACATGGAAAATTTTGACCCAGTGGGTATCCATACAGGTGATTCTATCGTGTTTGCTCCTAGCCAGACATTGTCTGACCATGAATATCAAATGCTTCGTGATGCTTCTCTTTCGATTATTCGAGCACTTAAGATCGAAGGAGGCTGTAACGTCCAACTTGCTCTTGATCCACATAGCTTTAATTATTATGTGATTGAAGTCAATCCGCGTGTTTCTCGTTCATCGGCGTTAGCAAGTAAGGCGACTGGCTATCCGATCGCTAAGCTAGCTGCTAAAATAGCGCTTGGATTAACATTAGACGAAATGAAAAATCCTGTAACAGGAACGACTTTTGCAGAATTTGAACCTGCATTAGATTATGTTGTAGCTAAAATTCCTCGCTGGCCGTTTGATAAGTTTGAAAACGGAGAACGGCTTTTAGGTACGCAGATGAAAGCAACTGGTGAAGTGATGGCTATCGGTCGGAATATCGAAGAGTCTTTATTGAAAGCTGTGCGTTCTTTAGAAATCGGTACACACCATATCGAACTTCCTGAGTTGGCAGACATCACGGACGATGACCTAATCCAAAAAGTGGTTCGAGCACAAGATGATCGCCTGTTTTATGTAGCTGAAGCTATTAGACGAGGGTACACCATAGAAGAATTGGCAGATTTGACAAAAATCGATTTATTCTTTTTAGATAAACTGTTGCATATCGTAGAAATCGAACAGCAGTTGAAACAGCAGCCGTTGGATGACAGGATATTGAAAACAGCGAAACAAAACGGTTTTACAGACAAAAAAGTGGCGGAGCTGTGGGAAATAAGCGAAGAAGCCGTTCGCCAGATGAGAAAAGAAAATGACTTGATTCCTGTATATAAAATGGTTGACACTTGTGCAGCGGAATTCGAATCAAAAACACCTTATTTTTATAGTTCCTATGAATATGAAAATGAAAGTTCACGATCAGAAAAGCCCTCAGTTCTAGTACTGGGATCTGGTCCTATCCGTATCGGACAAGGAGTTGAATTTGACTATGCGACTGTGCATTCTGTCAAAGCAATCCAGCAGGCAGGATACGAGGCAATCATCATGAACAGCAATCCGGAAACAGTTTCTACTGACTTTTCTATTTCGGATAAATTATATTTTGAGCCATTGACCTTCGAAGATGTGATGAATGTGATCGAGCTAGAACAGCCGATAGGAGTAATCGTTCAATTCGGTGGTCAGACAGCAATCAACTTAGCCGAACCTTTGACTACTGCTGGTGTAAAAATCTTAGGGACAACGATTGAAGACTTGGATCGTGCGGAAAATCGTGATTTATTCGAGCAAGCGCTGAAAGAGTTGGATATTCCTCAACCTTTAGGGGATACTGCTACAAGTAAAGAAGAAGCCGTGGTTATCGCTTCGAGAATTGGTTATCCAGTACTTGTTCGTCCAAGCTATGTATTAGGCGGGCGTGCGATGGAAATCGTTGAAAATCAGCGAGATTTAGAAGACTACATGGAACATGCTGTGAAAGCTTCTCCAGAACATCCAGTACTAGTGGACCGCTATTTGCTTGGTGGCGAATGCGAAGTGGATGCGATTTGTGACGGTGAAACAGTACTCATTCCAGGGATCATGGAACATATTGAGCGTGCCGGTGTCCATTCAGGGGATTCAATGGCTGTGTATCCACCTCAAACATTATCTGAATCAATCAAGAAAACGATCGAAGACTACACGATCCGTTTAGCATTAGGTTTGAACTGTGTCGGGATGATGAATATCCAGTTCGTCATCCATGAAAATGAGGTTTATGTGATCGAAGTCAATCCTCGAGCAAGTCGGACTGTTCCATTCTTAAGTAAGGTGACAGGAATTCCAATGGCACAAATTGCGACGAAAGCTATTTTGGGAGAGAAATTAAAGGCACTTGGTTATGAAAACGGACTTTATAAGGAAACAAAAGAAGTCCATGTTAAAGCGCCCGTCTTTTCTTTTACTAAATTGCAGAAAGTCGATACTTACTTAGGGCCTGAAATGAAATCGACTGGAGAAGTAATGGGGTCTGACAGACAATTAGACAAAGCTTTGTACAAGGCATTCGAAGCTTCTGGATTACACTTGCCTGAATATGGAGCCGTATTGTTTATGATTGCGGATGAAACAAAAGAAGAAGCACTAGAGTTGGCTAAACGTTTTACAGAAATCGGCTATAGTCTGATAGGAACGAAACATACAGCTGCCTATTTCGAAAAACATGGTTTGGTTATTGAAACAGTTGCGAAAATTTCTGAGGAAGCAGCAGAAAAAAATGTAGTCGACTTAATACGAGATGGTAAAACACAAGTGGTTGTCAATACGATTGATAAAGATCGGGGAAATGCTTCTAAAGACGGCTTCATTATCCGAAGAGAAGCAGTCGAACATGGTATTCCGTTGTTTACTTCTTTAGACACAGCAGATGCGATCGTTCGAGTGATGGAATCCCGTGCATTTTCAACCAACCCTATTTAACGGTGTATACATGTTAAGACCGAAAGAAGAAAATCCGTTACAGGAGGGGACAGATGAAACAAGAAATGATGGAAATCGTTCAGCAAAAACAGCTGGCACCAAAGATTTTTGAAATGACATTAAAAGGTGATCTAGTAAAAGAAATGCAGCAACCAGGACAGTTCTTGCATATCCTCGTGCCGCGTGCAGACTTGCTGCTACGCCGACCGATTAGCTTGAATCATATCGATCACGAGACAAATACTTGCCGTATTATCTATCGGGTGGAAGGTGAGGGGACTAGCGTTTTCTCTACTCTTTCTGCCGGAGACTATTTAGATGTTATGGGCCCTTTAGGTAATGGCTTTGATTTATCTGATCTTCATACAGGAGACGAAGTATTTATAATCGGTGGAGGAATCGGTGTCCCGCCTCTGTATGAGTTATCAAAGCAGTTAGTCAAAAAAGGGATCAAGCCAACGCACTTTTTAGGTTTTGCCACACATGAAGTCGTTTATTATGAAAAAGAATTTAATCGTCTTGGAGAAACAAGAATCGCTACTGACGATGGCACATACGGTATGCACGGAAATGTCGGTAATTTATTATTAGGAACGAAGACGAAACCTACAGCAGTTTTTGCATGTGGTTCAAACGGGTTATTGAAGACAGTGGAACAGCTGTTTTCTTCGCATCAAAATGTCCAGTTATCATTAGAATCCCGCATGGCATGTGGGATAGGGGCTTGCTATGCTTGCGTTTGTCATACGCCGGAAGATGAAACAGGAACAAAAAGTGTGAAAGTTTGTGACGAAGGACCGATTTTTAAAATAGGAGAGGTAATTATATGAATGAGAATCCTTTAGCAGTCAAACTTCCTGGCCTAGAATTAAAAAATCCTATCATGCCAGCAAGCGGCTGTTTCGGTTTTGGCAAAGAATATGGAAAATACTATGATTTGAATCAGCTTGGTTCGATCATGGTCAAGGCAACGACTCCAAATGCTCGCTTTGGCAATCCCACACCGAGAGTGGCGGAAACACCATCTGGCATGTTGAATGCGATTGGTTTACAAAATCCTGGTCTAGACGTTGTTATGAATAAACTTCTTCCAGAATTAGAGGAGTACAATGAGTTACCCATCATCGCAAATGTTGCTGGTGCTTGTGAAGAAGACTATGTAGAAGTTTGTAGCAAAATCGGCGAAGCGCCAAATGTGAAAGCAATCGAGCTGAATATTTCCTGTCCAAATGTCAAGCATGGCGGTATCGCTTTTGGAACAGATCCTGACGTTGCTTTTCAATTAACACAAGCAGTAAAGAAAGTTGCTTCTGTTCCTGTCTATGTCAAACTATCTCCCAATGTGACAGACATCGTTCCAATCGCTCAGGCAATCGAAGCTGGAGGGGCAGATGGATTTACAATGATCAATACACTACTTGGTATGCGGATTGACCTTAAGACAAGAAAACCAATTTTAGCCAATCAAACAGGTGGACTATCCGGACCAGCAATCAAGCCTGTCGCTATCCGTTTGATTCATCAAGTGGCAAGTATATCCAATCTTCCAATCATTGGGATGGGCGGCGTGCAGACAGTGGACGATGTTCTTGAGATGTTTATGGCTGGAGCAAGCGCTGTAGCTATAGGGACTGCGAATTTCACCGATCCCTATATCTGTCCTAAACTAATCAAAGAGCTCCCAGTGCGAATGAACGAACTAGGTATTGAGTCACTGGAAAGATTAATCAAAGAAGTGAGAGAGGAACGTGAACGATGAACCAACTAAACCAACGACCAATCATTGCATTAGATTTTTCAACTTGGCAAGAAGTAGAAGACTTTCTTCTTTTTTTCCCAGAAGAAGAAAAATTGTTTGTGAAAATCGGAATGGAATTGTTCTACCAAGAAGGACCTGAAATCGTACGTTATTTAAAAGATGCTGGTCACGATGTGTTTTTAGATCTGAAACTTCACGATATTCCGAATACGGTCGAAAAAGCAATGCGGGGACTGGCAAAGCTTGGTGTTGATGTCACATGTGTTCATGCAGCTGGCGGTATTCGCATGATGGAGGCGGCAATGCGTGGATTAGAAGAAGGAACGCCAGAAGGTGGGAAACGTCCCCTACTTCTAGCTATCACTCAACTTACCTCTACAAGTGAAGAGGAGATGCATGCAGACCAACTAATCGAAGTTCCTTTAGAAAAAAGTGTGATCCATTACGCTAACTGTGCCAAAAAAGCAGGATTAGATGGTGTGGTTTCTTCTGCTTGGGAAGTAGAAGCGATCAAAGAAACGGCGGGAGATGAATTTGTTTGCTTAACTCCAGGGATAAGACCAGAAGGAACAGTCGTAGGAGATCAGACAAGAGTAGTCACACCTTCTCAAGCAAGAGAGATTGGCTCAACTTTCATCGTTGTGGGACGACCAATCACACAGGCAACTGATCCTTATGAAGCATACCGAGCGATTCAAACAGAATGGAGCCAACCTAAAATGAATGTAGAACAAAGTATCGCAAAAGATCTATTAGAAATTGAAGCAGTATTTTTAAATCCAAGTAATCCTTTTACTTGGGCAAGTGGAATCAAAAGCCCCATTTACTGTGATAACCGAATCACGATGAGCTATCCAAAAGTCCGAAAAGAGATCGCAAAAGGCTTAGCAAGAAAAATCAAAGAAGCTTTCCCTGAAGTACAAGTAATTGCTGGAACTGCAACGGCAGGAATTCCTCATGCTGCATGGGTAGCGGAAATATTAGACTTGCCAATGGTCTATATTCGAAGTAAGGCGAAAGATCATGGGAAAGGCAACCAAATCGAAGGGCGTATAGTTGAAGGTCAGAAGATGGTTGTGATCGAGGATCTGATTTCTACAGGAGGTAGCGTCTTGGAAGCAGCTGAAGCAGCAAAAAGAGAAGGTGCAGCTATCCTTGGTGTTGCAGCTATCTTTACGTATGAGTTGCCAAAAGGAAAAGCAAATTTCGAAAAAGCCGAAATCCCTCTTATGACGTTGACCAATTACTCTGTATTGATCGAAGCAGCTTTAGAAGATCGTTATATCGATGAGCAAGAATTAACTCTGCTAAAAGAATGGAAAAAAGATCCTGAAAATTGGCAGTTTTAAGTACAAAAATACTTAGATAATTGAAGAAATAAAGCTATATTATTTTGAATATTTCTAAATTACCATTTCTCTACACCGTTATATTTTTTAAGGATACAGTTTATGTAACTGTATCCTTATTTTTTTCATAACCCTGCATGGATGATTTGGATGAGGAGATACATCCATAAAATACATATGCATGATCTTCAATAGCGCTGATTACACAAAGTATGAACGACTTCAACGAGTCAAAAACAGCCCCTCAACTGTGTTCCTATCCCACAGTCGAGAGGCTATTTTTGTTTTATATATGTAGAAAAGCAGTTCAACACTTTTACAAAATAGATTGAACACTTATCAGTAAATGATAAAAGTGTTGGGAAATAGTTGTAACTATAGCTTTTACAGGCTGAACAGAAGTTGGCACGGTATTTGCTTTATATAAAACTGTCAGCGAGGAGGAAATAAAAATGAATACGATTATTCTAGCTAGTCATGGCGCATTATCTCAAGGTCTAAAACAAACAGCTGAAATGATCTTGGGACCTGCCACTAATATTTATGCATTATCGGCTTATCGCGATGAAGATGAGCCGATAGAGCAACAAATACAAAGTATAGTTTCAAAATTAGGAAAAGAAAATCTATTTATTCTCACAGATATCTTAGGAGGAAGTGTCAATAATGAAATGATAGGACTGTTAAAGAAAGAGCCAGCAATACGCTTGATCACAGGAATGAATCTACCCTTAGTGATTTCAATCGCCACGCAAGTTAACCCAATTGCTGCTGCAGATTTAGAATTGATTATTGAAGAAAGTCGGCAGTCATTGATTGATTGCAATCGATTACTAAAAAAATCAAATGAAGGAGGAGATGATCTATGATCAAGTTCATTCGTATCGATCACCGATTGTTACATGGACAAGTGGTGTTTTCTTGGAGTAAATCTTTACAAATCAACCGAATTCTGGTGGTGAATGATGAAGCAGCCAATGATGAATTTAAAAAAATGTCTTTAGAACTATCAAAACCTCAAGGAATCAAACTCAATATATTTACCGTTGAAAATACCTTGACAAAAATATCTAAAATAGAAGCATTGAGTGAAAACATCATGATGATCTTTGGAAATACCAAGGATGTTCGTCAGTTTTGCGAAAGTTACTCAAACGTTAAGGAAATCAATTACGGAGGCATCATAAAAAAAGAAGGATCAAAACAATTCAGTAATGCTATCTTCTTGACTGAAAATGAGATAGAAGATGCGAAAGTACTAAAATCAATGGGCATCAAACAGTTCATGCAACAGGTTCCAACCTCCAAAAAAGAGGATTTGAATACAATGATTTAAAAAGAAAGGAGTTTACGTTATGTTGTTTCAATCGATTGCCTTAGGTCTGGTCGGAATCATGTGCATCTTGGACTCTAGACTACTAGGGAGGATGAATTTTGAACGGCCTTTAATCGTGAGTACGTTAGTT
This sequence comes from Enterococcus sp. M-BR2, assembly GCF_056612775.1. Classification (NCBI taxonomy): domain Bacteria; kingdom Bacillati; phylum Bacillota; class Bacilli; order Lactobacillales; family Enterococcaceae; genus Enterococcus; species Enterococcus sp. M-BR2. The sequence goes on along the minus strand of NZ_CM152743.1, from coordinate 892,706 downwards.
GGGTTAGTATTAGGTGACTTGGAAAAAGGTTTGTTGGTTGGTGCTTCTCTGGAATTGATGTCGCTTGGTCTGGTAAATATCGGAGCAGCAGCGCCACCAGATATGAATATGGCGTCCATTATTGCTACAGCTTTTGCTATTCTATCTGGCTCCAATGCTGAAACTGCTCTGACTATTGCCATTCCAATCTCTGTATTAGGACAAATGCTTGGAATATTGATGCGGACGGTACTCTCAAATCTGACACATTGGGCAGATAATTTAATCAATGAAGGAAAGTTCAGCAGAGCACGACGGATCCACATAATCTATGGTACGGTCTTATATTCACTGATGTATTTTATCCCTATCTTTTTAGCTGTTTACTTTGGAACAGATTTAGTGAAAAATATCGTGAGCAGTATCCCAGTATGGTTGACAAATGGTCTGACTTTAGCAAGCAAAATTTTACCAGCATATGGTTTTGCTTTGTTGTTACAAACGATGTTGACGAAAAAAATGATCCCGTTTTTATTACTTGGTTTTCTAATCACAGCTTACTCCGGATTAAGCATCACAGGTATCGCAGCTTTTGCTTGCATTGTGGCCTTTGTGATGGCACAAGTCAAATTCAATGATAAAGATAATAGGACAGCAGTAAGCGAACCTGATCCTTTAGATGATTTATAGAAAGGAGTTTTTTTATGACTAAGAAAGATCAAAATAGTTGGAAGTATTGGCAATTTTTCTGGCGTTCGTGGGCAATACAAGCTTCGTGGAATTACGAACGACAAATGAATATGGGATTTATGTATGGTATTGCACCAATCATCGATAAAATCTATGACAAGCCAGAAGACAAACAAAAGAAAATCGATGCTTATGAGCGGCACATGGCTTACTACAATTGTACGCCGCAAACAAGTTCATTCGTTTTAGGACTAACAGCATCTATGGAAGAACAATATGCCGAAGATCAAGAGAATTTCAATCCGGAAACCATCAGTGCTTTGAAGACTTCGCTTATGGGCCCTTTGTCAGGAATCGGAGACTCTTTCTTCCAAGGAACCATACGTGTTTTGGCCTTTGGCTTTGGAATCAATCTCGCTCAGCAAGGTAGTATCTTAGGCCCTATCTTGGCCATTATCATCTCCTTCATTCCGTCCTTTTTCGTTACATATTATGGCGGAAAAATTGGTTATAATACTGGGAATAAATATTTAGCGAAACTGTATCAAGAAGGTTTGATGGATAAAGTGATGTATGTTTGTACGATTATCGGTTTGATGGTCATTGGAGCCATGATTGCTAGTATGATTGGGATCACCACGCCGCTAAGATTCGGCAAGGCGTTTGTTTTACAGGATGTTTTAGATAATATCATGCCCCAGTTGATTCCTTTAGGGCTGACGTTTTTTATGTATTGGTTGTTGCAAAAGAAAGTTAGGACCGGTTTGATGCTCACTATTTGTATCGCTGGTGGTGTTTTACTAAGTTTATGCGGGATTTTTAATTAAGGGACCAACCTAATTTAGGTTAAAAATAAATAGTATGAGGAGGAATTCAAACATGAATTCAACATTAAGTCCAAAAGATATCGTCAAAGAAATCATCGCGAACAAAGAGGTGGAGTCCATCGTATTTGTCGGCTGTGGTGCATCGAAAGCAGATCTATATCCAGCAAAATATTTTTTAGAACAAAACGCAAACAAATTACGTATCAGCCACTTTACGGCAAATGAATTCAATTATGCGACACCTCGCTCGATCAACGATCATACTGTAGTTATTTCAGCTTCATTGGGAGGTACGACTCCTGAAACTGTTCAAGCTAACGCAGTAGCGAAAGAACAAGGTGCCACAGTTATTAGTTTAACACATAGCGTAGATTCTCCGTTAACGAAAGACGCAGACTATGTGATTTATCATCGTTTCACAGAAGATTACGCAGCAAAACTAGAAAAAACAGGTTACTGCTTAGAACTTGCAGTTGAACTACTAAATCAGATCGAAGGATATAAAGACTACGATAAGATGATGGATGGTTTCGACAAAATTTATGATTTGTCGCAAGAAAGTGCAAAGGGAGCACGTCTACAAGCAAAAAAATTCGCCGAACGTTTCAAAAATGAAAAGGTGATATATGTTATGAGTTCAGGAGCGACTCATGAAGTTGCGTATTCCACTTCTATTTGTTTAATGATGGAGATGCAATGGATTCACTCTGGTACTTTCCATTCTGGTGAATTTTTCCATGGTCCATTTGAAATCACGGACAAAGACGTACCATTTATCTTATTGATGAATGATGGTCGTACGCGTCAAATGGATGCCCGAGCACTGACTTTTTTGAATCGTTTCGATGCAAAAATAGAAATCGTAGATGCACTGGATTGGGGACTGTCTGCCCACATTGCGAAAGAGGTTCTTGATTACTTCAATCCATTCGTCATCACAGCAGTATTCCGCGTCTATGCAGAAGAATTAGCTGAAGTACGCCAGCATCCACTGACAAAGCGTCGTTATATGTGGAAATTAGAGTATTAAACTAGAGCTGAGGCCAAGTGCCTCGGCTTTTCTTCCCTTGCATTGAAAAGGGTTTCTTATTCTCGTACAATTGATTGAGCAAGAGTAAATTGGGTGGTGTTGATCATGAACAAAAAAGTAGAAAAATATTTAAAAGAGCTGACAAAAAATTACAGTGAGCATCATGCAGAAGATTTTTCAGCTTTATCAATTAGCGAAAATGTCGGTTTGAATCGAAGTACAACAAGCTTCTACTTAAATCAAGGAATGAAAGAAGGAGTATTGGTCAAGGTCAAGAGTTACCCCGTCTCTTTTTTACATGTTGAAGCTTTAGCTGAACTTGGCATTTTTCACAGAGAATCTGAATATGAAACTTGGGAAGACTTATTTGCAGCAGAAAAAGCCAATGCATTAGAAACGGTGATTGGAGTAAATGGCAGCTTAAGAGAAGCAGTTGATCAAATAAAAACAGCAGTACTTTATCCTGGGAATGGGTTACCTATTCTTTTATGGGGCAATAGCGGTTCAGGAAAAACATTTTTAGCAGAAAAAATCTATGAATATGCTGTAGCAGAAAAGGTCATCCCAAAAGATGCTCCGTTTATCTCTTATAATTGTGCCCAATATTTCAACAATCCTGAACTCTTGTCTTCTGCTTTGTTTGGCCATGTCAAAGGAGCATTTACCGGAGCAGAAAAAGAACATATTGGATTGATAGAAAAAGCTGATAATGGCGTATTATTTTTGGATGAGGTTCACCGCTTAAGTGATGAAGGGCAAGAAAAGCTTTTTACATTTATGGATACAGGAGAAATTTCACCGATGGGGGACAATGCAATCAGACATAAAGCAAACGTCCGTATGATATTTGCAACAACTGAGAATGTCTATCAAACATTTTTGCCGACCTTTATTCGCCGTTTGCCAGTGATTGTCATGTTGCCGAATTATGAACGTCGTCCGCAATCAGAACGTATGCAACTGATAGACACATTTTTTATCAATGAAGCGAATATTTTGTCAAAACGCATCGATGTAAGTTATCAACTAGTGGACTTTTTGCTTAATAGTGACTTAGAAGGCAATGTAGGGAAGATAAAGAACATCGTGAAATATGTCTGCGGTAGTGCGTACGCCAAAAACCAAAATAGTCTGTCTATTCGAGTTCGTTTGAAGGATCTTCCAACTGAAAATACCATGCAGCTAAAAGAGCAGCTAAAAAAAACGATTAAAGCTTTACCAGACCGCCAATATTTGCCGCATACAGCTAACCAAGTCTTTTTAGAATCTTCAGAAGACAGGCAAATCAGACAGTTATTTGAAAAAATAGTGCAAATGTATCAAAAAGTTGAAAAGCAAGAATTAATGATCAAAGATTTTATTGATCATACGGTAAATCGAATCAATCATTTGATGGACGAGTTTATTTTTAAAGATAGTTATTCGAAAGAAGAATCATTTTATTCTGTACTAACCTATCAGATACGAGAAACTTTTGATTGGATGCATGAAAACTACGGATTGGAACAAGATGGTAATCGTGTGATTGCCCTAGCACAGTATCTCTACCATAAAAACAACACAGATATGATTGCAGAAAATCATGAATGGCAAAGTGTCAAAGACAAGTTGTTAGAATTGGTTTCGAGTTCCATAGATACTTCTTATTGGTATGCTAAAAAAGTACTAGGACATATTTCTCGACAATTAGATCAAGATTTTAAAGAGGAAGATTTGATTTTTATTTCCTTTTATTTTCATGGGTTGCAGATCACGCTAGGAGAAAAGAAAATCAAGAGTATCATTTTAGCTCATGGTTATTCTACTGCTAGCAGTATGGCGAACGTAGGCAATCGGATACTGAAGCAGAATATCTTTCAAGCTTATGATATGCCAATCAATATCACGTTAGCTAAAGTAGAAGAACAAGTTATTCGCTTTATCAATGATCATCAAACGGACGCCGGGTTGATTTTATTAGTAGATATGGGGTCGTTGAACGAAATCGGAAAAAAGCTAGCAGATAAAATACGTGGTCCACTGCTGATTATCGATTATGTCTCTACGCCTCTTGTATTGGAGATTGGGCAGTTGATTCAAAGACAAATGTCTATCGCAGAAATCAGCCAAAAAATCGATATAGAAAACAAAGTAAAAAAACAACTAATACTACCAAAAAAAGAAAAAACACAGGCAATCTTAACTTGCTGTTACACCGGAATAGGTTCAGCTACTCAAATACAAGAGATTTTGGAATCTTGTTTAGAAAATCATTGCAAAGAATTGACGATTATTCCGTATGATTACAAAAAATTGCAAAAAAATAAAATGTATGAGGATCCTTTCCAAATATATGAAGTATTGATGATTGTAGGAACAGAAGATCCCAAAATCGAACAGGTTCCTTATATTGGTCTTGATCATTTAATTAACGGTGAAGATGTTGAGAAGTTCATTTCAATTCTACAAGATTATTTTGACATACGTGATAAAGATTTAAAAGAACAGCTGATGTTCAGTTTTTCAATTAATAAAATCATCGAAAATTTAACGATTTTGGACGCAACCAAACTGTTGCGTTTAGTGCAAAGTGCTGTATCCGTAGCTGAGGAAACCTTAGAGATCACTCTATCTAATAGTAAGTTGTTTTTACTATACCTACATTGCTGCTGTATGATTGAACGAATTTTAAGGAAAGAAAGTGTGGATGAACAAGAAGATATAGAGGAATATACGACTCAAGCAGGTGCAGAAATGGAACAGATCCATCGTGCCTTTTTCGAAATAGAGAGTGAGTATACTATCAAGATTTCCACGTTGGAATTACGATTGATTCATGAAATTATTTATGGATAGGAGGAAGGTTTGTGAATTTAGGCATGATTTTTGATATGGATGGTGTCTTAATTGACTCAGAAAATTTTTATTTTGATCGACGTATGCAATTTTTCAAAGAAAAAAACATCCTACCAGGTTCGACGAATAAGTTGGATTTCGTTGGACTGACAGAAAATGGGATTTGGGAAGTATTGGTCTCAGAAAAAGACCAACGAGCTGATCTTAGAAAAGAATACCTTGCGTACCGGGAAAAACATCCTATTGACTTTAAAATAGCACTGCGAAAGGGTGCGGAAGACATCTTGGATTATTTAAAAAAGAAAAGTATCAAAATTGCTCTTGCTTCTTCTTCTCCTCAAAGAGAAATCGACAAAATGCTGACACAGAATGCTTTAGCACCATACTTCGATTTTGTCATTTCAGGAGAAAAGCTATCTAAAAGCAAACCACATCCAGAAATTTATCAAATCGCAGTAAATGCATTGGATGGTAGACATTGCATCGCAGTAGAAGATTCTCCTGTTGGTATTGCGTCAGCAAAAGCAGCTAATTTATATACGATTGCATTAAAGCAAGATCTGCCCCTTGATCAGGCACAAGCAGATATCGTGATTGATGACTTGAACGATATCATTCAAATAATCGAAACTTACGATATAGATTGATTCAACTATCTGAAAAAGATTTAAATGCCCCGAAACTTCGTGAAATTTTTGAACAAGAATCTTAAGCATATAATTAATTGATTGTGAGAAAAAATGGCTATCAATCGATATAAAAACAATCCAAAAACTGATTGCGAAAAGTATCTTTTCATCAGATATGAAAAGAAACTTCTATCGTGATCAGTTTTTGATTTTTGCAAAATTTATTTTGCTAAGACTAAATAGCAGAGAAAAGAGAATAATCTCTTCTCTGCACTCTATTCTATCGAGAGTTTCTCTATTTTTTGGTAAGCGAGCTGTTGCGAAAATGGAAAAGAGCGGAAATGTTGCGAATGTCAGTTATTTAATGATATGATATTCGGAAAAAGAAATCTCAAAGGGAGGTAACTTTTATGGGATTGAATGAATTTATTTTAGGATTGAACAATTTAGAGACGATCACAAGGGCACCTGGTTTTTTTAAATATACGGAGCATACAGTCGCAGCACATTCGTATCGTGTAGCATCTATTGCGCAAGTTCTAGGAGATATTGAAGAAGCAAATGGGCAGCCAATCGATTGGAAACTGCTCTATGAAAAATCACTGAATCATGACTACACAGAACGTTTTATTGGTGATATCAAAACACCAGTGAAATATGCAAGCAAAGAATTAAGAGGGATGCTGCAAACAGTTGAAGAAAAGATGACGGACGAATTCATCAATCAAGAGATTCCAGCTGAGTTCCAAGAAGTTTATCGCCGTCGGTTGTTCGAGGGAAAAGATGAAACTGTAGAAGGAGAACTATTAGCCATTTCAGATAAGGTTGACCTTCTTTATGAGTCTTTTGATGAAATCATCAAAAATAATCCAGAAAAAGTTTACAAGGAGATGTTCATTGAGGCAGTGACTACTATCAAAAGCTTTGAACATCGGCCTTCTGTTCAGTATTTCTTTAAAGAGATATTTCCGGAACTATTGAACCAGGAATTTTATGGAAAAGAGGCGTTTTTAGAAACTGTCTCAACGATTGTAAAGAAAGAAGAAAAATAAAAACGATATGAGATGCAGGGGGAAGTATAGTTGAAAAAGAATATGGATGTCGAATGGGGCTATTCTGGAGACAGAGGTCCGGAAAATTGGGCGAATTTATGTGATTGGTTTGCGAGAGGTGCGGAATTTCCGTTGCAGTCACCTATTCATTTAACAAAAGGTGAAGAAATAAAAATGAAAGGAGAGACACTTTCGTTTCATTATCAAAAGCAACGCTTCACTGACAAGGAATTCAAAAATACGATTCATTTAGTACCTTTTGATCAACTCAGTTATGTAGAGTTCAAGAAAGAACGCTATTATTTGACAGATATTCATTTCCACTTACCATCAGAACATATCATCGACGGGAAACAGGAAGATATTGAGTTTCATTTTGTTCATATGAACAGCAAAAAAGAGAATCTGGTCGTGGGCGTCATGTATCAGTTAATGGAACAGGAAGGTTGGTTTTATAATCAAGAAAATGGAGAGAGATGGAATTTAGAAAAACATGAACACTGGGTAAATCCAGATGTCTTTTTTCCAGAGAAAAAAAGCCATTTTCATTATGTAGGTTCATTGACAACTCCACCTACCAGCGGACCAATCCAATGGTTTGTGATGGATCATGTAGAAAAATTGAACCAAGAGTTTCTTCTACCCTTCAAAGGGCAGTATGCACAGCCGAACAACCGACCAATTCAACCCTTGAATGGAAGAGAAATTTATTATTTTGAGGAGTTTGAGCAATGAATATTCAACAAATGAAATATGTGGTCGCTGTGGCAAATAATGGTAGTTTCAGAGAAGCTGCAAAGAAAATGTTTGTTTCACAACCAAGTCTTTCAGCTGGTATCAAAGAATTAGAGACCGAGTTAGGAATCACGCTATTTACTCGAACGAATCGAGGTGCATATTTAACAGAAGAAGGACAAGATTTCTTAAATCGTGCCGAAAAAATCTTGGTTCAGCTTGATACATTAGAAAGTCACTATCTAACGAGTGAAAAGAGAGAGAATTTTTCAATCGCTGCCCAGCATTATGATTTCTTAGGTCCTTTGACCGCACAGCTACTCGAGGAATTCAAAGATGAAATCAAACAATTTCGGATCATGGAGACGACGACGGCGAGAGTGATCGAAGAAGTCAAAGAGCAGCACAGTGAAATCGGCATTATTTATATGAACGAGCATAATCAAGCTGGTATCAGAAGATATTTGCAACAAGGAGAACTAAGTGGCCGCAGCATTGGAAAATTTAAAACACACATTTTTTTAAGGCATGGACATCCGCTAGCTACACACGCAGAGATCACAAAAGAAGAATTGTTATCTTATCCTCAAGTTCGTTTTACACAGGATGGAAATAATTTTCCGTATTTTTATGAAGACCTTATCGAGATTCCTGATCAAGAAACAGTGATCTATACCAGTGATCGAGGGACTTTGATGAATATCGTTCTTGAAACTGATGCGTACGCTTCAGGGTCTGGTATTGTGATTGGAGGAATTCGTGAGCACTTGCGGTTAATTCCTTTAGCAGAAGGCGAGCTAAATGAATTTTATATCATTTATTCGGCAAAGCGCCCGCTCAGTGAAATAGCTCAAAGATTTATCAAAGAGCTTCCTCGGTTACTGGACCAACAGAATTAAGAAAAGCAGACGGAACATCTGACTGATATTAAGTAGAAAGAACAGCCAAACAAAACAGTTTATTCGAAATAAGGGGTTGTGACACGAATTTTGTCACAACCCCTCTTTTTATAGAAAGCAATTTATAACTGATTGTTTTTATGAAAAAGTACGAAAATATGATTCTAAGAAAATACATTCATTACCCGTTTTGTTTCATAGCTATAATTTTCTCTTCTTCTGGTGTCACGATGACTGTTTTCTGATTTTCATAAATGACGTAACCAGGTTTGGCACCATTTGGCTTGCGGATATGCTTCACTTGTACAAGATCAACTGGTACTTGGGCAGAATATCGATATTTTGAAAAATAGGCAGCTAACTCGGCAGCTTCGGTAATTGTTTCATCTGAAGGTTGATCACTTTTGATGATGACGTGCGAACCAGGGATATTTTTTGCATGGAGCCAATAGTCGGTTTTCTTAGCTGTTTTCATTGTCAGCTGGTCATTTTGAAGGTTGTTTTTACCAACAAGAATGAGCGTTCCGTCAGAAGAAAAGTATTGATCAGGCTGAGATGGTTTCTTTTTCTTTTGTTTTTTCTGTGTCTTCTTTTTCAAATAGCCCTCAGCAGTCAATTCTTCTTTGATTGCTTCGATATCCATCGGACCGGCAATTTCCAGTTGAGACAAGACAGATTCAAGATATTGGATTTCATCTTTGGCTTCTTGGATTTGTTCGCCAATCAACTTAACGGCGTTCTTCAGCTTTTGGTATCGATGAAAATATTTCTGTGCATTTTGATTTGGCGTCAACGCCGGATCTAATGCTATTTTGATTGGCCGGTCTTCTTCATAATAATTAGGTAAAACAACTTCTTTTGCGCCACGTGGTACTTGTGTCAGAAAAGTAGTAAGTAGTTCGCCATCTCTACGGTAATTCTCAGCGTTTTCGGATTCTTTGAGTGTTTGTTCACGTTTTTTCAATTTATTTTTATTTCGTTTTAGTTCATTTTCGATTTTTCGGATCAGTTCTCCGCCTTGTTGTTTTGCCCGATCTTTCTCCGCTTTTTCGTGATAATAGCTATCTAATAATTGACTGAGTGTTGGATAAGTTGTCACAGCAGATGCTTGTTCGGAAAATACCTGATAAACAATCGGCGTAAAGAAATCTTTATTTGTCGTTTCGTAAAAAGTAGGGTCTGGGTGATTGATGATCGATGAGAAAAATTCGTCCCAAACAACCATTTTTTCATTAGGACGTTCAAGCAATCTCTTGGTCAGCTCTTGAGCAGTATCGAAACCGATTCCCTGAAACTGATATTGGATTGCTTTTGGTTCTAGTTCAGTTTGAGAAAGTCGCTGGAAGATTTTTTCTTTATCGGAGCTAAATGGGTTCAAGACCTCTTGTTTTGGCGGAGCAATGTATTCTACGCCGGGAAGCAAAGAACGATAAGTGTTTTGAGAGCTTCCTATGTGTTTGATCGCGTCCAATATTTTTCCAGTTTCTTGATTAACTAAGACGATCGTACTATGACGCCCCATTAATTCAACGATCAATATGATATTCTGTAAATCGCCCAACTCGTTGCGCTTAGCAAAGTGAAAATGGATCACTCGATCGTTTTCGATTTGTTCGATGCTTTCTAAAATAGCACCATCCAAATACTTTCGAAGCATCATCACGAAGTTAGGCGGATTATCAGGATTCTGATAATCGATTTGGGTAATCTGTACACGAGCATAACTAGGGTGCGCAGATAATAATAATCGATGGTTTTTGCCGCGTGAACGAATCACCAGCACGATTTCATTTTCATAAGGCTGATGGATTTTCGAGATCCGGCCAGATAGTAACGTTTCACGCAATTCGTTGACCATCGCATGGGTAAATACACCATCAAAGGACATGGTTCATTCCTCATTTCTTTTCATAAGTATATTCATTATAACGAAAAAAAGAAGAAAAACCAATTTGGCCGAATAGTGAAGCAAAAGTCTAGAAAAAATTGGACTAATTACATAAAAAACAGTGTTTTTATCGTTGAAATCCAAATTTTTAGGTATAATAAAAAATAGGAGAAAAAGTAGAAAAGAAGGTGTTTGTTATTTGGGAAGCAGTTAAATCGAGAGTACAAGAAATGAATGATCATTTCTCAGTGTCATTCGCAGAAAATCCAATTAAGTATTTTCGACGTCTTGTGTTTCTGCTCATCTTATCATTGCTACTAACAATTGCGATGTTTTTGTTGCCGGAAAAAATCCGAGAAGAGCAAGTAAATAGTCTCGTTTATTCATCCATACCAACCAGCAAATTAAAACCTTTTGATTACAGTCAAGCGGATCAGAAAATCAAACAAAGCCGAGCGATATCGGTGATGTTCAGCAAACCGAACGGGAAAACCTATCAGGATATGCTGGATGTCTTTAATGACCCTGAGCTTATGGAAGAATTGAATCGACCGATCTTTTATTATCCGATCGTTTATGACGTACATGAACTGGAACAAAAATATAACATACGAACGGATGAAGTGACATTTATTTTCTTTGATGGAGGAAAAGAAGCAAATCGGATAACTGCGGGTAAGGGAGGAATAACTGATTTTGATAAGGAGTTGATCCCTGAGCTGAATCGACTACCGTTAGCCAATATTAAACAATTAGAAGAAGAAATGGATAGAACAGGAACAGCTTCCCCAAATGCCGAGACTGCTAATTGAGTTGTTAACGTGATGAAATGGTGGCTCTATATAGCGCTATTTTTAATTATCAGAACAAGTGATGTTTGATCTTCAAAATAACAAATGAAAAAAATAAAAAATATAGTTGACGAAATTCAAAAATTCGATTAGACTTAAATCAATTCTTAAGGAAAGGGTGACCTGTAATGAACTTATCAAAACGTATTTCAGCAGAGAACAAAAAAAATTGGCGCAGCTGGCGTAGATAAGTTGTATTAATGGTGAAACTTTCCCATAGATACAACTTTTTAGAGTGCATTTCTAAAGCTTGTATCTATGCTAGACATGAACATTGACTGCCGCATAGATCCTATCTATGCGGTTTTTTGTGTAAAGACAATGACCGTTTTGGCCATTGTCTTTTTTTGTAGACTGGATACTTGCCTGATTTTAATAAATAAAAAGATTGACTTTGCAGGAGGAAAAAATGAAAAACAAACGTTTAATAACAGTTGTAGTAATTATTTTAGTTTATTTAGCAGGTGCATTTATTTATGGAAAAGCCTCAGGAGAAAAAGAAAGTACTTCGACGAACCAGACAAAAAAAACAACAGTTGTCGGGGTATTGCAATATGTGAGCCATCCGGCATTAGATGAGATTTATCGAGGGATCAAAGATGGTCTGAAAGAAGAAGGATTAAAAGAAGGAGAAAATCTTGAAATCAAATTTCAAAATGGACAAGCCGATCAGAGCAAGCTAGCCACAATGAGTCAACAGCTAGTACAATCCGATCCTGATGTTTTGATCGGAATCGCAACGCCTGCTGCTCAATCATTAGCAAACACGACTTCGTCGATTCCCGTTGTATTAGGTGCTGTAACGGATCCTGTGGGGGCTGGATTAGTTGGTTCTTTAGAGAAACCTGGTGGAAACGTGACAGGTGTTTCTGATCAGCCACCTGTTGCTTCACAAATCAAGCTTGCTTCTGATTTGCTGCCAAATGCAAAAAAAGTCGGGATCTTGTATGCTTCTTCGGAAGATAATTCAAAATACCAAGTAGCACAAGCGGAAGAAGCTGCAAAAAAAGAAGGGTTAGAAGCAGTAAAATATGCGGTGCCTTCCACTAATGAGATTGCACAAACGGTACAAGTGATGAGCCGACAAGTCGATTTTATCTATGTTCCATTAGACAATACGATTGCCAATGCTATGCAGACAGTGGTTAAAGAAGCGAATAAAGCAAATATCCCCGTCATTCCTTCTGTTGATACAATGGTAGAACAAGGCGGACTAGCAACAATCGGGATCAATCAATATCAATTAGGGCTTCAAAGCGGTAAGATGGCGGCAAAACTTGCGAGCGGAAAAGAAAAACCGGAAACGACACCTGTTTATATGTTTGATCAAGGGGATACAGTGATCAATCAATCTCAGGCTGATCACTTAGGAATCACTATTCCTCAATCGATGAAAGAAAAAGCCAAAATCATTACAGATGAGTCGCAACAAGAAACATCTAAGGAGGATGACAAATGATCGTATCAGCTATTTCACAAGGCATGCTTTGGGCAATATTAGGATTAGGGATTTTCATGACCTATCGGATCTTAGATTTTCCTGATATGACGACAGAAGGGTCCTTCCCATTAGGTGCTGCTGTCTGTGTGACAGCTATCACTCATGGGGTAGCACCGATTTTAGCTACGTTATTGGGCGTAGGTGCTGGTATGGTAGCAGGACTCATTACAGGGTTACTTTATACAAAAGGAAAGATACCGGTTATTCTAGCAGGGATTTTAGTGATGTCAGGATTGAACTCAGTTATTTTGTTTGTGATGCGAACACCAAATCTATCTTTATTGAATCATCCGATTCTACAAGACAGCTTTCATCGCTTTGGATTACCTGATTACTTTGACACAGTCCTTCTTGGCTTCATCTCTTTGGGCATCTTGATTGCTGTACTGCTATTCTTCTTCAATACAGATTTAGGTCAAGGCTATATTGCGACAGGAGACAACGAAACGATGGCTCGGTCGTTAGGGATAAAAACCGATCGTATGAAAATTTTAGGTTTGACTTTGTCGAACGGTGTCATTGCATTATCCGGTGCGCTGATTGCCCAGAATGACGGATATGCAGATGTAAATAAAGGGATTGGCGTGATCGTCATCGGTCTTGCTTCCATCATCATCGGTGAAGTGATTTTCCAAGAATTGACGCTAGCAGAAAGATTGATTGCTATTGTTGTCGGCAGTATCATTTATCAACTATTGATTTTAGTAGTAATCAAACTAGGGTTTGACACGACTTATCTGAAGTTGTTCTCCGCTATCATCTTAGCTATTTGTCTGATGATCCCGCAATTGAAGAAAGCACTGAACTTAAAAACGGGTTTTGAGAAGGAGGCATAGTAATGACAGATATATTGACAATCAAAAACGGCAGAAAAGTCGTAAACAATGGGATGAATGAAGAGAAAGTACTATTGGATGAAATCAACCTTACAATCAGAGAAGGGGACTTTATCACTGTTCTTGGCGGGAATGGTGCTGGAAAAAGCACACTGTTCAATACCATCGCTGGTACGCTTCAACTCAGTCAAGGATCGATCTCTTTTAAAGATCAGCTGATTACAAAAGATTCAGAAGAAAAAAGAGCACGATTCCTTTCTCGGGTTTTCCAAGACCCTAAGATGGGAACGGCTCCCCGGATGACTGTAGCAGAAAATCTGCTACTTGCACAAAAAAGAGGGCAAAAGCGGAAATTCCGTTTACGTAACTTGAAAAATCAAAAAGAAGATTTTTTCAGACTATGTCAAGAAGTCGGTAATGGCCTAGAACAACATTTGGATACTCCAGCAGGGGAATTATCTGGCGGTCAACGCCAAGCATTAAGTTTGCTGATGGCGACGATCACGGCTCCTGAATTACTGTTATTAGATGAACATACTGCCGCTTTAGATCCTAAAACAGCTAAAGCATTAATGCAGTTAACAAATCAGCGGATCAATGAACAAAAATTGACTTGTCTCATGATCACGCATCGAATGGAAGACGCCTTGAAATACGGAAATCGTCTGATCGTACTCCAAAAAGGAAAAATTGTTCAGGATCTTTCTGAAAAAGAAAAGCAACATTTGACAATGGGCGACCTTTTGCAGTTCTTTGAAGAAGTAGTAGATTGATTTCGACAGAAAGTCTCCTTTCAGTAGAAGGACTTGAAAACTCATTGACATCTTCCTTTGATTCATCCTATACTTAAAACAATAAACAATTGGAACATATTTGGGTGTTTTGTAGGATCACGTAGTCAATGATTTTAACAATTAAATAGAATATTCTTTGCTCTGACAAGTGAACGATGAGAAAAGAATTTGCTACTTTGCCACCTAGACGTTTCGTACTTTTTCGTATCAAACGCTAAGTGGCTTTTTTTATTGAAGTAAGAACAAAGGAGGAATAAGATGATTTCTGGACAAACCAAATTAGCTGGACTCTTTGCTGATCCAGCTTCTCACAGTTTATCTCCATTGATGCACAATACTGCTTTTGAAGCAAACAACATCGATGCGGTGTATTTAGCTTTCAAAGTAAACCCAATGAATTTGAAGCAAGCAGTCGAAAGTATACGAACTTTTGATATGTTAGGTGTGAACCTTTCGATGCCGAATAAAACAGCGGTTATTCCTTATCTGGATGAGGTAAGCCAGGAAGCACAATTGATTGGAGCAGTGAATACGATCGTGCACGAAAAAGGTCGTTTGATTGGCTATAATACCGATGGTGCGGGCTTCATGGAATCCGTACAAGAAGCTGGGATTTCGGTCAAAAAGAAAAAAGTGACTCTGCTGGGCGCTGGAGGGGCAGCAAAGGCAGTCACTGTTCAAGCGGCGTTAGACGGTGCTAAGGAAATTGTAGTTTATAAACGAAACAATCAAACATTCGCTCAAGTAAAAGAAACATTCGAACAACTCAGCTATCGAACTTCTTGTGAGATAAAAGTTCGTGATTTTGCCGATACGTATCAATTAAGAAAAGACTTGAAAGAAAGCTGCCTTCTAGTCAATGCAACAGATATCGGGATGGGAAAGAAAATCGATCAGTCACCGCTCTTAGATATAAACATGATGCATGAGAAACTAGCGGTTTTTGATTTGATTTATGCACCTAGAGAAACACGTTTATTAAAAGAAGCAAAAAAAGTAGGAGCAAAAGGATACAATGGACTTGGCATGTTGATCTACCAAGGAGCAATCGCGTTTGAATTATGGACAAAGGAAAAGATGCCGATCCATGTGATTGAAAAACTGTTTGATTAAAAAAGGATAATAGATAAAGATTTTTTATTCTCG
Source organism: Enterococcus sp. M-BR2 (assembly GCF_056612775.1). Classification (NCBI taxonomy): domain Bacteria; kingdom Bacillati; phylum Bacillota; class Bacilli; order Lactobacillales; family Enterococcaceae; genus Enterococcus; species Enterococcus sp. M-BR2. The sequence goes on along the minus strand of NZ_CM152743.1, from coordinate 877,014 downwards.
CATAAACGGTCTCAAGAAAAGTAATTCTTTATGTATCGAAGCATTTATTTCGTTATTTTTTATTAAATTATCAAAAAATGATAGGCTTTTGTCGATTGGTTATCGTATCCTTTATTTATCAGTAAGAAACGAGGAGGAACCACAATGAGTCGGATGGATCGCTATAAGGACATCCATAAGAAGGCGAAACCTCTGAAGCGGGATACGGGGAGTATTTTTGCTAGAAGAGAACGAAAACGAACGCGTATGGAAAATGAGGAAGATGCTACCCGTATTTATGAAAGAGAGCAGCACTCATTTGAACATTTGAACCAACACGAACAACAGATATATAGAGATGCACCAAGAACAGAAGAACAACAAAAAAATAAAAAATTTTTCAATCGGCAAAAGAAGAACAAACCGTTGAAATCTCGAAGAAAACGATCGTGGAAAAAAATCATTCTATCGATTTTGCTTGTTTTGATCCTTTATTCAGGTATCTCATTTTTTATTGGTAAATATGTAGCTGAACATGACACAAGCTTAGAGGCAGCGACTTCAGAAACCTTTCATGGGCAAAAAGCGACAAATGGTGCGCATAATATTTTGATTCTTGGGAGTGATACACGCGGAGAAGATGCTGGACGAGCTGATACGATCATGGTCTTACAGTTGGATGGTCCTTCCCATAAGCCGAAACTGATTTCTTTTATGCGTGACAGCTTCGTTACGATCCCAGGGGTAGGACAAAATAAGATCAATTCAGCTTATGCATACGGAGGAGCCGATCTAGTGCGTCAAACTTTAGTAGAAAATTTTGGAATCAATTGTCAATACTATGCGAAAGTCGATTTCAAATCGTTTGAAAAAGTGATCGATGCCTTGTTCATGAACGGAGTGAAGATCGATGCAGAAAAAGATCTGAATCTGGATGGTGTAGATATTAAAAAAGGGGTCCAGAAGATGGATGGACATGTTCTTTTGCAGTACGCACGTTTCCGAATGGATGAAGAAGGAGACTTTGGCCGTGTCAGACGCCAACAGCAAGTAATGAACGCTATTTTCAGCCAATTGAAGAATCCATTGAATCTGATTCGTGCACCTTATGCAGCTGGTAAAGCTTTAGGGTATACATCCACAGATGTCACTGCTTGGTTCTTGACGAAAAACCTCTTTTCGATTGCACGAGGAGCTGGTGGCATTGATCGAATAAGTGTGCCAGTAGACGGTTCGTGGAATTATGGGCAAAGTGATTATGCTGGTAGCATTCTTGAAATTGATAATCAAATGAATCAATCAGCTATTACAGATTTTTTGAATAAATGATCATAAAAAAGATTAAGAAGAAGTTGCGACAAGGCTTTTGTCATGAATCAATCAAACGATTCACTCGTAAAAAAACGCTTTCTTATGATAGATTATAACCAAGAAAGGAGCTGTTTACATTGGATATCTATCTGAACTTCAAAAATGAGTCTCGTGAAGCCATCGCTTTTTATGAAAAAGTTTTTGAGACTGAAGCATCAGGTATCACCACATACGGTGAAATGCCTGGAATAGAACAAATGAACTTGCCAGAAGAAGCAAAAAATCTAATCACGAATGCACGGTTGAACATTTATGATACATTAGTTATGTTTGCAGATACGCCAGAAGGAATTGGTCCTGAATTAGTTGTTGGAAATAATGTTTCTTTAGTCATCCAAACAAGAAATGAAGAGGAAACGAAGCGTCTATTTGAAAGCTTAGCTGAGGGTGGTAAGATTGAGATGCCGCTGGATGCTGTTCCGTGGGCTCAGTTGTATGGGATGGTAACTGATCGATTTGGCATCAATTGGCAGATTAACCAAGAGTGACAGCTAAAGATGAATATTTTCTAGAAACATCAAGCAGCAAACGGAACATCGTTTGCTGGCTTGATGTTTTTTGTGCCTATTTCGACTATACGGTATCTTTTTTTTATTGCCAGATGCGAAAATATGTTCCATAATAGAGAAGTCCGCAAAAAATCAAGTAACGGAGGTCAGAAGATGAAGACGGTGATACTAGCTGAAAAACCTTCACAAGCAAAATCCTATGCCGAAACCTTCCAACAGCGAAAGCGGCATGAAGGGTATTATGAAATCAGCGATCCATTGTTTGCTGGTGAAGTAACCATCACTTATGGTTTTGGACATCTGGTAGATATGGTTGCTCCAGGAGCTTATGAAGAGCGTTGGGCAAAATGGTCTTTAGAAAATTTGCCTATTTTCCCAGAAACCTTCCGTTACGAAGTTCCAAGGGACAAACGTGCACAATTTTCGATTGTAAAGCGAGAGTTACAGTCAGCCAATACCATCATTATTGCAACAGATGGTGATAGAGAAGGTGAAGCCATCGCGTGGTCGATTATTCGTCAAGCAAACGCCTTTTCTAAAGAAAAGAACTATTTACGTTTATGGATCAATTCTCTTGAAAAAGAAGCAATATATGAAGGTTTTAAGAATCTCCAACCTGGAAAGAACTATTTTCCAAAATATAAAGAAGCGCAAGCAAGGCAGAATGCTGATTGGCTGATTGGAATGAACGGAAGCCCATTATATAGCTTACTGCTTCAACGAAAAGGGATTGATGGTAGTTTTTCTCTTGGTCGTGTACAAACGCCGACACTTTACATGATTTATCAGCTGCAAGAAGAAATCAAACACTTCAAAAAAGAAACATACTTTGAAGGAGAAGGTTTAATTACGACAAACAAAGGACAATTTTCAGGAAAAATCGTACCAAAAAAAGCATTTAAAACACAAGAAGAGTTAACAAAGGAAATAGAGAGACTCGGAGCGCATTTAGGTAAGCAAAACGGACGGATTCTTGAAGTTACGAAAAAGGAAAAGAGGTTGCATAGCCCACGTTTATTTTCGCTATCTAGTTTGCAGACAAAGATGAATCAGCTAATGAAAGCAAGTGCTAAAGCCACACTTGATGCTGCTCAAGGATTGTATGAAAGCAAATTTCTAAGCTATCCAAGAACGGATTCCTTTTATATCACAGAAAATGAGCATCAGTATCTGGTTAAACATCTGCAAAACTATAAAAAGTTTTTAGGAATAGAAGAAGTACAGACAACTGAGATCAGAGCAAAGAAACGGTATGTCGATGCGAAAAAAGTTCAAGAACATCACGCAATCATTCCGACAAAGACGATTCCGACTCCTGCACGCTTTGCGAAGCTATCTAAATTACAGCAAGCAATCTATTTGCAAGTCTTACGTACCACTGTGGCTATGTTTGCCGCAGATTATATTTATGAAGAGACGACTGTCACGACGGGTGTACAGCAATTAAAGCTAAAAAGCACCGGAAAGATCCCATTACAGCAAGGGTGGCAGGAAATCTTGCGCATCAAGTCAAAAAAGAAAGAAGCTCAGACGCTTCCTCCTATCGTAGAAAATGAAGAAGCAGAAGTAGAGCTGAAAAGTATGGAGAAAGAAACACAACCTCCGAAACCCTATACCGAAGGAACCTTGATCACAGCAATGAAAACTGCGGGAAAAACGCTGGATAATGATGAAGCGCAAGAAATCCTCAAAGAAGTAGAAGGAATAGGGACCGAAGCTACACGGGCCAATATCATTGAAAATCTTAAGCAGAAACATTACATCGAAGTCAATAAAAACGAAATAATCGTTACGCCAAAAGGAATCACTCTTTGTAAGGCAGTAGCTAATGAACCATTGCTGACAAGTGCAGAAATGACTGCACGCTGGGAAGGATACTTGAGAAAAATCGGTAACCAAGAAGGAACGCCATCTGTTTTTTTAGAAAACATCAAAAAATTCATCTTACATTTATTGGCAGAAGTACCTAATCAAATCGATAAGGTAGATTTCTCAGATGAGATCAGCGGAATACGCCAGATAAAAGCGATGGAGAAGAAAAACGACCAATTAGGAAGATGTCCAAAATGTAAAAAAGGGGTAGTCATGCTTTATCCTAAAATCGCTACATGTTTGAACCCGGAATGCGACTTCAAATTGTGGCCAACAGTAGCTAAAAAGAAGCTGACTAAAACAAATCTCAGAGATTTGCTTTCAAAAGGAAAGACAAGTAAAGTTGTCAAAGGTTTTACTGGTAAAAAAGGGAAATTCGATGCAGTTTTAGTATTAAAAGAAGATATGACGATCGGTTTTTCTTTTCCATGGATCGAAAACAGCGGAACAAAAGCAGTTGATGGAAACAAAGAAACATCAAGAAAAAATAATGAAAACGAAGTAGAGTAAATGAAAACAATGAAATAGCAGAATATTTATTCCGAAAAGTGAGAATATAAATACCAATAAAACCAAAAAATATCAGTCAATCAAGCAAAAATGTTGGGGTAGGCTGATTTTATATAGATAGCAAGGAGTTTTTTTATTTGAAAAAAGTGCATTCATTTTTAAATTATCTTATGGGAGCAATCACGATTGTGGCTGTATACCAAGCATTTCTAAAGTATCCTGATTACGGGACGAAGTTGCTGTCATTGACGCACAATCAAACAGCATATTCACCAACGCTGATTTTATCGACTTTGACTGCAGGAGCTAAAAGCGCTACTTATTTTTTTCATAAAACGACAAGCATGTTGAAGCGAAAGAAACAGCGTAAACAATTGTTGATGGTGGTAGGGGCTATGATCATTATTTATTTCCTACCAGTTATTACACAAGTATTCCATCAATATTTTGGTTAAAAATACGAGAGTTTGTGACAAAAGTCATGTCACAAACTCTTTTAACTTTTTTCTTTTTCGTTTTTCCGTAAGAAAAAGTAAATCAATAGTATATACATTGATTAAATGTATATACTTAAATATAATGTACTTACTATAGAATGATATAGAATATAGAGGGTGGCGAAATATGAAAAAAATGAAAAAGTATAAAATTAGAAAATCCGGCAATAGCGATGTAACAACTATCCCACCAGAAGTAAAAGAATTCATGGGTGTGCAGACGGGTGACGCAATCAGTTATGTTTTTCAATCTGATGGTTCTGTACGAATGATCAAAGCACAAGAAGAACCTGATATTGATTTATTAGTTGATTCGATCATGAATCAATATGAAGACGCGTTAAAAGATTTGGTTGATTTATGAGGTATCTTTCGACTAAAGAAATTATCAAAATCAACGCAAAAGTTATTTTACGTTACTCACCAGGCGAAATGATTGGTATAAAAGATGCCAATGCATTAGATATGGCAGTTAAACAGCCTTCACAAGCAGTATTTAATCAAGAACTCTATCCCGAAGTCTATGAAAAAGCGGCAATTTTAGCAATTAATTTAGCTAAAAAACATCCTTTTCATAATGGTAATAAACGAACTGCTCTTGTTGCCATGCTGTTGTTTCTTCAATTGAATAATTGTTCAGTTGCTTTTTCTCGTCAAGAAGCTGTTGATTTTATTATAATGATTACCACTAGTTCATTGGATTTCGATTCACTGAAGTCCAAGATAACCAATTATTTACGACAAACCGCAATAAAATGAACGAATTAAAAAAATTTATTTCTCCATTCGATCAGCATGTCATTAAAGAATATGCTGATTTTTTGTATGGTTGTTCATACAAAATAGTTTTTTCATAAAAATATGGATTAATTTTGAAATAATTGATTTAAAAGGAATACAAAAGTGTGAAGAGTAGGAAATAGTGGTTTAGAACTAGTGGATTGATTTTTTATATATTTTAGTTTACATAATATATATTATACGAAGTAGATTTAAAAAATAATAAACCTCTCTCGAACGTTTTTTTATCAAAAATCGTCATTTTTCCATCAAAATCTACTTGTGCAAAATTATAAAAAAATTTTGTAGTTTTTCTTCTTTTTTAACGTTTAATTAAATGATAAAAACCATTTTCTTTATACAGTTAATCCAGGTTACGACTCACTGTATTTATGTTTGCCATCACTGAAGGATTTTTAATCACATAGATAAATCATTTACTTAAGTTTTAGTTGTCACTGATATCGATTCGATTATTTAATCAGCAGATTACATTTCATACGTATGGATCATTTTCGACCGAATCGATTATAATCATTCCGTTTATTTGCTTACCTATAGATATCAATAAAAAAACTGCTTAACAGCTGAAATATCTGTTAAGCAGTTTTTGACTTTTTAGTTCTTACTCATTATTTCTTATAATACAGTGTTCAATACTTCTCTTAAAGCACTTGTTGATTTGCTGAACATTGCTTTTTCTTCTTCGTTGATGGATAATTCAACAACTTCACGAACACCATTTTCGTCAACGATTGATGGCACACCTGTAAAGATATCTTTTTCGTTGTATTCACCAGTTAAGTAAGCAGATACAGGCAATACAGCTTGTTCGTTATTCAAGATAGCTTTTACGATACGTGCAGTACTCATACCAATACCATAATAAGTTGCTTTTTTACGATCAATGATCTCATAAGCAGCATTACGAACTTTATCAGCAATTACATCTAATTCGTCTTTTGCGATACGATGATCTTTTTCTACGATTTCAAAAACTGGTTTACCACCAACAGTTGTATGTGACCATGCAGCAACTTCTGAATCACCATGTTCACCTAAGATATAGCCGTGAACGCTACGTGGGTCTACTTTTAATTTCAATGCGATTTCTTTACGGAAACGAGTTGTATCCAATGTTGTACCAGTACCGATAACACGTGATGTTGGCAGGCCTGATTCGTTCCAAGCGATATATGTCAAAATATCTACTGGATTTGAAGCAACAACGATAATTCCGTCGAATCCTGATCCCATGATTTCTTTGACGATTTGGCGCATGATTGACGCATTTGTCTTAACTAAATCTAAACGAGATTGACCAGGTTTTTGGTTGATACCAGCTGTGATAACAACGATATCTGCATCTTTGCATTCTTCATAACCGCCTGACCATACAGCAACGTTTTCATCGCCCCAAGCCATACCATCTAAAAGATCCAGTGCTTCCCCTTCTGCTTTTTCTTGGTTCACATCAATCAAGACTAATTCATTAGAGATTCCTTGGTTGATCATTGCATAAGCGATACTTGTTCCAACAAAACCTGTACCGACGATTACTACTTTACGACTTGTTTTTTTCATGAATAAACAGCTCCTTTTTCATAACTATTTGTTACTTTCATGGAAATTATAGTCTTGTTTATTCATTTTATCAATATGTTAATTATAATAGCTGTTATTATAATTTTTGATGGAAACGAATTCCTAAATACGTACAACAGATAACTGATAAACGATTACACCCATGTACCCTGCCAACACAACTAAAAGTACTAACGCTATCACTAATGGAGCTACTTTAGCTCCACCTTTATCAAAGCTATACTTTTTCCTTGTACGCTTTAGAACTGAAAATAAAACCAAGCCAAAAATAATTAACCATAATAAAAAGCCAATCGCACCTAAAATCAATATCCCTTCATTTACGATTGCAATCCCTATATCCATTTGCTCTGCTCCCTCATTGTCACATCTAAAGTTTTGTTTTGTTATAAACGTTTTTCTTTACTTTGTCCGTATCAGTCAATCCTTTTTCATAATTTTCTTGGATCGTTTTCTTTTGTATTTTATAGGATGCAGCTAACTGTCTTTTAAATCGGCGTTTGTTTTTTCGTATACTGGTGCCTTTTAGATATTCATAGAACTGTTTGACGATAAAAATGAACAGATAGACGGCAAAAAAAGTGGATAATCCGTATCGGATGAGATACATAGCAACGAAGGTGGCAAAAATACCAGTTCCTTCATTTTGTGCTAAGACAGCAAATTCGCTTAAAAAAGTTATGATAAATGCAAAATTTCCCATGCTTCACCTCATTGTAAATAGTAAATAATTGCCGTATCATCCTTTGATTTCTTTAAAGAGATAGAAAATATCACTTACGATAGTTTTTATATTGCTGCTGCTTCTGAAAACCCTTATTACTAGGTGCTTTACTCTTCGTACTTGAACTTGCGGACATCTTTTTGCTCAACAAAACAGTTAATAGAATCACGAAAAAAAGAGCACCTAATAATACAAAACGATACTTAGACAAATACATAGCGAACGCAGAAAATAAATCAGTTTGTCCAACAACGCTGTAAGCAGCTAAACCACTCAACCAAGCCTTTACCATTTTCATCTCCTCCTCCCTTCTTCAATCACATTATCTAAAGGATACAATAAAAGAAGTTTAAAAAAGGAACTGCTTTTTCTTATTTATGAAAAAACTGTTCCTTCTATATGTTTATTGGAAGATAAGAAATGAGTACACTAGTATCGGATATACCTTATGATATGTACCAAACAAAAGCCTATCTGTCTGACTAACCTATTGAAATGAGTGAATATTATTAAGAATAAGTCCAATGGTTCATCTTGGATAAAGTATGTCTTTTTGAGTGTCCTCTATTTTTTTCTGCCACGTATCCAATTAACAATGGATTCCCATCTCTGGACGCTAATCTTCCAAATTAGAAAGATCAGCGTATCTATCATCACTGTATGCTTACTAGTGAGTATTTATCAAATGAAGAGAAGGCACAAGTGGAAACAGCCACTACTAAAACATCTATTTATAGCAACTTATCTCCTATATAGTGCCATCAACTTCTTCCTGCTTCTCTTGATTGAGTTTAGTTAATACGCGGGTAAGACTTTGAATAGTCTTATCTGTTTTTTACATGTCAGACTGTTCTTCTTATCGGGGGTTTCTCCATTCATTGGGCGTACATGTTGAATACTTTTTGAATAATTTGAATAAAGAAGTGGTTTGTTTATATCCGATGCGATTAGCAATCTCTTCCAACGAAAAACTCGTTTCTTGAATCAATTCCAATGCAAAGTCAAATTTTTTTTGTAGAACCAATTCTTGAAAAGAAGCATCAAAATACATTTTCAATTTATTACTAAGGTAGACCGGATTGTAGCCAAAATGAGCCGCTGTTTCTTTTAACGTACAAGAAGTAAAATGCTTATCGATATAATCCAATATACCAAGCATCTCGTTTTCTGCGTATCCATCTGCTGACGAAAAGGTTTGCTGTTCTAATAAATGAGTCAATTCGATTAGTAGTAGTGATATATATAGGTTTAGTGAACGGATTTTATGACTGTATGTATCAAAATAAATCAACAGCATATTTTCAATCAAATGCGTCAAACGACTCGCTTTTCCGCCATGAAAATGAATGAATTGCGTATGTTCTCCCTTTTCTTTTGCTGCATTGATCAAAAAAGAAGAAAGCAGATTATTGGTGCTTGCCAAATGGTTCAATATTTCTGTAGATAAGGTCTCTTCCTTTAATAAGATGTTGATTAAAATATCCTCTTGCCCTGTGTATTCAATTCTTTGAGTAGCTTCTTTATCAATGATTACCACGTCACTTTCTTCCATATCCACCCTTTCCCCATTGATGACCTGTGAACATCTTCCGCTATACATATAATTGATCTCAACAAAATCATGTGTATGCTCAGGAACTTCCGCATATCGACGGTGTTTACTGATATGAATATTTCCGTTTTGAAATAAATCTCCTCGGTGGATTTTTGGTGGTGTCTGAAGATGATAAGCTAAGTTTAAGTCATTGACATTCTTTCCTTGTTCACGCTGCAGAGTTTCGATTGATTCTTCATTACGCAAAAAAGTATCTAATTCAGCTAGTTCCAATTGACTTCCTCCTTCTTGTAAGCAGTTTCTTTCGCTTATTAGTTTACGCTGTACTGCAATTATATGCAAAGCTATTTTGGGTTTCACAAAGACTTTCTATGGTTAGGACATGAATTTCCTGTGGTTCCGCTATTGAGTGAAGAGCTACTTCATACTATATTTTTGATAAGCGCTTACAAAAAGTGAAAGGAATATGTGTATGAATAAAAAAATGATGAAATTTTCTCTACTGTCAGTCTCTCTTATTTTGACTTCTGCTGGTGCGGTCACATCAGCGATTCCCAGTATGTCAGCTACTTATGCCACGCGTTCTTTATCTGCTGTTGAATTATTAACGACTGCTCCATCTTTTATGGTCACTATTTTCGTTTTGTTTAGTAGTTTTATTGCTAGGAGAATCGGACAAAAACAGACTGTGATCATCGGGTTAGTGATTGCATCGATTTGTGGTGTCCTCCCCCTCTTCTCGCAAAGTTACAGTATCGTCTTAGCTTCACGAGCTGGGCTAGGCATTGGCTTCGGATTGATCAATTCTTTGGCAGTCAGCATGATTGCTGCCTTTTATCACGGAGATGAACGTGCATCTATGATTGGTTTTCAAAGTGCATTTCAGGGATTTGGTGCAGCTCTAATGACATTTGTTGCAGGACAACTAGTACAGTTCGGCTGGCAATATACTTTTTTAGTCTACGCCATCAGCTTACCTATTTTAATCTTGTTTGTTTTGTTTGTTCCTAGACCTGAAACAACTAAGATTCAAGTACAAGGCACAGCTTCAGCAAGACAAGTAATCAAAACAAATCCCCAAATGATTAGTTATGGTATTTTTCTCTTACTGATCATCGTGATATATAACGCTGTCTCAATCAAATTAGCCACAGTCTTGACGACCTATTCTCTAGGAGACGAAACCAATGCAGCGAATATCTTGACCATCATGCAGTTGGCAAGTATGGCCGCCGGAGTTTGTTTTGGCTGGCTTCAGGCAAAAGCATATCGTTATATGCTTACTCTTTCTTTACTACTGATGGGTATTGGCTTTGTATTGATTGCCAGTGCCATGAATCTGTATGTGATTGGATTTGGCGCGATTTTAACTGGGATTTCTTTTTCGTTATTCATTCCTTATTTATTCAACCAAGTGAGCATCCAAGCGCCTAAGCATGCGGAGAATTTCAATACCTCGATCTTACTAGTTGGCGCTAATTTAGGCACTTTCATTGCACCATATGGTTTGCTTTTCCTCTCTTTTGTTTCTCTTGGAAGTAAGACACTTGCTGTTTTCGTTAATGGCAGTATCTTGCTGTTGATTAGCGCGCTTGTTAGCGTTCTAGTGGTATACAGGACGAATAGAAAGTCAGTAATAAGAGTAGATGAAGAAATAAAAGAACAATTGACAACAAAATAATTTTGATGGAGGTCGCGCAAAATGACAAATGAAAAATCACAAAATAGATGGCTTTGGTATCCTGGAGACTTTGAGATCCGCCATGGACTGCTACAAAATTTCCAACGAGAAGAACGAGGTTTCGACTGGCCGGCGTACTGGTACATGGATGATTGTCATCGGAACGTCAAGTTTAAGAGATATTACTTTCTTGATCATCCTTCCATGTTCAAAGTGACGATCCAAGGAGTTGGGTACGTAGAAATTAATGGGGAAAAGCATCCATCTGGAAAATGGCTGACTTGTCCGGCTGGCAAAGTAAAAATCCGGATCTTCGTTGGACATACATCTGGGCTACCAGCGATGTTTATCGAGGGAGATGAAATAAAATCAGATATCGGCTGGACAGCAAGCAACTTTATTGAAGAATACCCAGCTGGTTGGAGTCCACTCTATGTCGATATCGCTAAAGATCCAAATCAAATCTATTATCAAAAAGAATGTGTCCATCCAGTTACTGAAAGGGAAGTTAATGGAGGAGTCTTATTCGATTTTGGACGAGCAGTGAATGGCTGTGTAGAACTAATGTCTCTGGACGATCCTATCGAATCCATCACTCTATGTTATGGAGAGTCCGATGTAGAAGCTATGGATATCGAGTATTGTTACTATAAACAAATTGGAATGACAAGAAAAATGAAAGCTCGTAAACGCGCTTTTCGCTATTTGTTTATACCAGAGGTTTCTACTGGAATGGTTCAACTTCAAGTTTTTCATGAATTTTTATCTCTTTCGAAACAAGCTACTTTTTCAAGCGATTCTTCTTTATTGGATCAGATCTGGTCAGTATCAGAAGAAACTTTCAAGTTATGTAGTGATTTGTTTTTTATCGACGGTATCAAACGAGATCGCTGGATTTGGTCTGGAGATGCGTATCAATCATTCATGATCAATCAATATCTTTTCTTTGACGAGGAAATCAATAAGCGAACGATATTCGCATTAAGAGGACAAAATGAAATCAAGCAACATATGAATACGATTGTCGACTATTCGATCTTATGGATGATTGGCATCGAAAACCACTATATGATGACGAAAGACCGCGAATTTTTACGCATTGTCTATCCTAAGATGCAATCCTTGATGAGGTACTTGATGGAACAAACGAATGAATTAGGGTTTATTTATGGAAGAGAAAAAGATTGGATCTTTATTGATTGGTCTGAAATGGATAAAGAAGGAACGCTTGCTGCAGAACAAGTCCTATTACTGAAAGCCTACCACTCTATGATCACTTGCGGAGATATCTTAGCTGAAACATATGGAGAGGCTGAAATTTATCCTACTGATCTCTATCAAGAAAAATATCAGGTATTGAAACAAAACCTATTTGACTACTTTTGGGATGAAGAACTTGGCGCTTTTATCGATTGCTATGAATCTGGGAAAAGAAATGTGACGCGTCATGCGAATATTTTCGCTGTTTTATTCGATTTTGCTAACAAAGAACAACAGCAATCGATTTTAAAGAATGTCTTATTGAATGATACTATCACACAGATTACTACACCCTATTTTAAATTCTATGAACAAGATGCCTTATGCAAACTCGGACAGACGGAAATCGTCTACCAAACGATTCTTGATTATTGGGGAGGGATGTTATCTCATGATGCGGTAACTTTCTGGGAAGAATACGACCCTACTCAAACAGGAAATGAAAAGTACAGTATGTACGGAGATCCTTATGGAAAAAGCTTATGCCACGCATGGGGAGCAAGCCCAATCTATCTTTTAGGACGCTATTTTATCGGTTTGTATCCAACAAAGCCAGGTTATGAAGAATTTATGATACAACCTAATCTAGATTCATTTGAAACACTGAATTGTACGCTACCTATCAAAGATGGAATGATTTCGCTGGAAAAAACAGAAGATAAGATCGTGATTACTTCTGATAGAACAGGCGGAACAGTGAAAATGAATGGTAAAAGTTATCCTCTTCTAGCAAAACAGCCACTTGTCTTAACAAGCCATTCAATAATAAATGCATAAAACAAAAAACTGCTTGCGACATATCAGAAAACATTCGATCGTCTTCTGATATTGTCCAAGCAGTTTTTATTTTGAAACTTGCTTAATTCTGTTCTTTAGAAACAATCCTTGTTCTTTTTCCGGCAAAAAGAAAGCTAGATAATACGACAAGTAAAAAGAAAGCGATGATTCCGACTGTCAATGCCATTTGACCGTATTCTCCTAGTTTCCCAAGTACAAGTCCTGGTACTAGATAATCAGTATCGGCAAATGTAGAAGAAGCGATTTTAAGATCTCCTAATACCGGAAGGATAAATAATGGCAACCAACTAATCAATAAGCTATTGAAAGCAGAACCTAATACCGCCCCTCTTCTACCGCCAGTCGAGTTGCCGAAAACACCAGAAGCAGCTCCGCAGAAGAAATGGCCAACTACTCCAGGGATGATAACTGTAGTCTGTAAGCCTATCATGGCAAACATCGATAGTGTTCCTACAAAGAAGCTGACAAAAAAGCCAATCAATACAGCATTAGGTGCATATGGAAAAACGATAGGGACATCTAACGCTGGTTTAGAATCAGGTACAAGTTTTTTAGCGATTCCTTGGAATGCTGGAACGATTTCTGCCAACACCATCCGAACCCCTTGAAGGACGATAACAAACCCTGCTGTAAATGTTCCAGCTTGGATCAATGCAAAGATTACAGCATTATCTCCATTGCTTAATTCTCTTTCAACAAATCCAGGACCTGCTAATAAGGCAAGTGCGACATATACGATTGACATCAAGAGCATGATCGATACAGTAGAATCTCGCAAAAAACTGAAACTTTTAGGAATCTTTATGTCCTCCGTAGAGCGGTCTTTATTTCCAAAGAACTTACCGATCCACCCGCTAGACGCGTAACCGATATTGCCGGTATGTCCTAGCGCAACTTGGTTGTTCCCAGTAATGTTTTTCATGAATGGTTGACAAAGTGCGGGCGTAATAGTTAATAGTGTTCCTTCAAAAATCCCTCCTAATAAGATCATCCACACGTTTGCAGTAAATCCAGCGCTTACTAAAATGACTGCTGTCAGACAAGAAACGTAAAGCATCGCTTGACCTGTAAGAAAAATAAATTTATATCTTGTGAATCGAGCAAGTAGAATATTCACGATCATCCCTACTAGCATGATCAAGGCAGTAGGTGTCCCGAATTGTTGTAAAGCAATCGCCACTACTGCTTCATTACTTGGAACTACACCTTGGGTATGCAGAGCCGTTTGGAACATCGAAGCGAAAGGGGTTAATGAATTACTGATCAGCCCAGCACCCCCAATCAATACTAAGAACCCGACAAATGTTTTAATGGTTCCTTGGATCACTTCTGAAAATTTCTTTTTTTGCAGAACAAGCCCAAGCAGTGCAATCAGAGAAACGAGGATGGAGGGCTGACTGACGATTGAAACAAACAAATTCAACAATTTATCCATTGATATTTCCTCCCTTGAATCATTTTTATTCTTTTGACAAAATCTGTTCTACTTTTTCTTTTACTTCATCACTATCGATGATCGATTGCAACGGCACGAGTTTTTCATCCGGTATAGAAGTAAGTGTATCTTTCAAAGAATGTTCAATGAAGAAATAATCCGCCATATCGCTAGATACACTCCCAACATCCGTATGACTTACTTCGAAATCGTCCACATCTGCTCCAAGATCTGCAAGAGCTTGTTTGATGTTCATCTCTACCATAAAACTTGTTCCTAATCCACTTTGACACACTGCAAAAATTTTCATGTTATTCGTCTCCCTTTTTTATGATTGCTAGTATTTCTTCTTTTGTTGAGGCTTGTAATAGCTGTTGAAGATTTTGTTTATTAGAAAGCAGCTTGGTTAAATTTGCCAACGCTCGAAGATGTGCCTCGTTATCGATAGCGGCTAAACAGATAAATAAGCTGATGGGGTGAGCAGGATCATCGATTAGATCAACTGGTTGTTGAAGTTTCAGCAAAGACATCCCTACTTCGTTTACGCCGTCTTCCGGACGAGCATGCGGCAGTGCGATGTGGTCACCGATGTGGATAAACGCACCATACTGCTCCACACGTTCAATCATCGCTTTGATATAACTCTTCTCTATTTTATTCTTTAATAATAGTGGCTGTGCGGCAAGTGTGATTGCTTCTTGCCATTTTTTTGGTTGATCGGATAATTGGATCATTTCTTCTGTTAATAATTCAGATAGCATAGGACGTTGATCCTCCTTCTTTTCTAAAAGTTTGTTCATTTTACGATTTAAGACTTGATAGAGCTTTTCTTCATCTACACCTTCTTTTAATTCGATATATGGAAGTAGCGCAGCTAGCAATTCTTGAGCAGAAGGCATGGAGAATCCTGGTATCAGCCAATCTCTTTGTACTTGATTGATCAGCTGGTTTTTTTCCAAGTCAGTCATGATTGGTTGTAGGACATACAGTGACTTTTTCTTATTCGTAAGCGTGAGAGGCACAGTAGAAAAAACAATATCGTAAGAAGTTTCATCAACCTCGTGCAAGCGATCAGCTGAATTGGTCTCTGTAAAAAGGATCATCGGGAATAATTGCTGAAGTTCGCTTTTTAAGATCAATGAAGAGCTAATGCCACTTGGACAGACGATCACGGCTCTTATTTTTCTGTTTCTTTCTTCTTCATCTACTTTTCTTATTTCTCCGCCGAATAGTATAGTGAAAAAACCAACCTCTTCTTCAGGGATGCTCTTCCCTATCCGTTTTTCTAACGGACGCAATGCTTTTCTTGTCATTTCATAGATGGTAGCATATTGATGTTTGATTTGATCAATCATCACATTAGGCAAGTAAAAAGAATAAGAAATACGAAAATAGGCAGGTACCAAGTGATAAAAGACATTCATCAATAATTCACGAAATGAATCAAATTCTATGGCCATCAGGAATTCCATGCGATGGATGACTTCTGAAGAACATTCCAGCAAAAAATCAAGCGCAGGCTCCTGGATATCTCCTTCAACAATGGAGGCTAAGCAAAGAGAGAAAAATAGAATCTCTGACTCTAGATGTTCGGAATAGCCTAAGCCAGTCAATACATGTCGACTGATGTCATTGATTGCAAGAGAAGCTAAAAGTTCAGCATCTTTTACCTTTTCTACAGATATTTTCCCCATTCGATTAGTGGTCAAACTTAAATAATACGCTAACTCATCCATTCGATTGGGTGCAAAGCGTAGATCTGATAGAGAGATTGTGTTATCTAACAAATCTCTAGCTTTTGCATAACAATCAAGAGAAAGCATTGCGTTTAAATACGTGAGACCAAATCTTCCAGCAAGCGATTGCATTAAACGAGCGGTGCGATTTTTTGCTTCCTTTCTCAATATTACTTCTGCCCCCAGTAGCCTAAAGCCTGCTTTTCTAGTATATGTCAGCTGACATTCTTCCCCTTCTAATTCCTTTCTTACTTTTTTGATATCCGATAGGACTGTTCCTTTAGAAACCTGAAGAAAGTCTTGAAAATGAAATACAGAAATAGGTATGGTATTCGAATAGACCATCAAATAAAGAAGATCTCTACGCTCTTGTTCGGTGTACACCGCTTCAAAGCGAGTGATATTCACGTATTTTTCTGCCCAGTCGATCGCTCGAAATTTTTTCAGACGGATATGGGTCTCATCCATATATTCGGCAAAGGGAGCTAGTTGGTTAATTGCCTCGTCTATATTTACTTCGATGATCTCGGCTGCTTTTTCTAGACTGATTTCTCTGGGTGTTTTCAGGAGATAACTAATTTTGTAATTCACAGCGCTGTTCACCTCCTATTTGTATTCTAGTATGATACCGCTTTTAAAGCGAGGATTGTTTGGTACAACTTACAGTTAGATTTTTTTTATGACTGTACTAAACGACCTCTATCGAGTTACATAAAAAAAGCAGGTGACCAAATGGCTCCCTGCTTTTATGAATTAATGATGATCGTGTTTATTTTTTGAAGTCAGTTCTTCAAATTTTTCTTTGACCTCTTCAACCGCTTTTTCGATATCTTTTTCGAGGTGATTAGGTTCGTTAGATTCTGATTCTTCTTCTACGGAATTTGAACCAGATAAAGCTGTTTCTTTGTTTTCTGTTTCACCGGAGTTTGTACCAGCTAATGATTCTTCTTTATCTTCTGTTTCACCAGAATTAGTACCTGCTAAAGCTACTTCATCTTCCGTTTTAGGGGCCATTGAACCTCTTAATCGTTTGTGTTTTTCACCATCATAATTTGTCATATTGGTTCCTCCTAGTAATTCTATACTTTTTCATCGTACAATAAGACAGTTTGTGCGTCAAAAAACAAACCCGATTCTTACAAATATGTCATGTTTTCATCTTTTATTTTCTGATTCTTGAATGTCTTTGATTCCTTCTTCCAAAATTTTCATCTGTAAGATTGTTTCTTCATCTTTAATGACTTTTTCAGCGCCATTGACTAATGTCTCGTAAATGCCTTCGTAGACGCGACTATAATCACCGACCTCGGAAATCACTTTTTCTTCATGATAATCCCCTTGTTCATCTATATAAGTCAATACACCGTAGTGTTCGGGCAAGTCGATCCCAAAGTCTTCATGATCAGGCATATAAAACATTTTAAGATGTTCTTCTTGCCGATCTTTCGTTTGTTTCACGAACATCCCCTTTTTTCCATAAACGACGAAACTTGGACGTTCTTTTATACGGAAATAACTGGATTTTATCGAAATTTTCATGTTTCCGTAGAAAAAGTCCAAATCGAAGTAATCATTCATTCGTCCTTTCCCTAATAGTTGACGAACATCATAGAGGATATCATCTGGTTCGCCGAAATAAGAAAGAACTTGGTCTACTGTATGACAAGCATGTCCATATAAATAGCTGTTTGCAGTAGAAAATTCATGTGTATTTTCTGGTACTTCCGGTCTGAAATAATCGTAATGCATTTCTACTTCTAAAATATCCCCTAATTTCCCGCTTTAGATTACTTTTTGGACTGTCAAGAAGTCAGAATCGAACCGTCTGTTTTGGTAACATTGGATAAATAGCCCTTTTTCTTTTGCTAATGCAAATAACTCTTCTGCTTCCTTTGAAGTTTCTGCAAAAGGTTTTTCTACCAATACATTCTTTCCATGTTCAAGTGCCATTTTTCCATATTCATAATGAAATTGACTTGGTGTAGTAATGACAACTAATTGGATCTCAGGATCATTCCAAAGATCAGACAACTGATCGGTATATTCGATGTCTTCAAATGTTTCCCACACTGGTTTAGATGGGGAAAAAATTTTTTTGATATTGATTTTGTCCGTAAGTTTTCTTGAAAATGGCAAATGATAGCGATTTGTACTCTTTCCATTGCCGAGATAAGCGATTGTAAGCATGATTTGTGCCTCCTTTTATTGTTGTTTTCAGTATATCTTAGAAAAATATAGAAAGTGTCTATAATAGCTATTCTGGCAAAAAAGTTCAGAAAAACATTTGTTATCATTTGGTTAAGATAGAATTTGGAGGTCAGATCATGCTTATTGAAGAAAAATTAACCAAACAAGAGTTGTTTACCACGACAGAGAAACGGATCGCTGATTATATTCGGAGGAATATCGAAGCCACAGTCTACATGACGATTGAAGAATTAGCAAAAGCTACGTATACTTCCCATTCAGCTATCATTCGTTTATGCAAAAAAATGGGCTTCAGCGGATTTAAAGAATTTCGTTTCGAACTAGGACGGGAAGTTCATCAATTGATTGCCCAGTTTAATCAAACGATTGATCCTAATTTTCCTTTTTCAAGTGAAGATAACACACAGCAAATTGCAAAGAAAATGGCAGATTTGTCGATCCAGTCAATAAAAAAAGCGCAATTGCAGATCGAGCATCAAGATTTGGAAAACATCAGTAAAGTATTGAACAACGCACAGCGAATTTTTCTTTTTGCAAAAGGTGATTCCCAAATCACGGCAAGGAAGTTCCAGAATAAAATGGTCAAGTTGAATAAATTTTTGATCTTGGCCGAAGAATATAGCGATTCTTCTTGGAATGCAGCCAATTTGACTAGCGAGGATTGCGCAGTTTTTATTAGCTACAGCGGTCGTATTCATCATTATGAACGGATAATGACCTATCTAAAGCATGTAGGAGCTCCAACATTATTGATTACCGGAAATCAGCATTCAGAAATGGCCAAACAGGCTGATATGTGTCTTGTTATATCGCAGGAGGAATATGATTTTGCTAAAGTAGCGACTTTCTCCTCTCAAATTGCCTTCGATTACGTATTAAATACGTTATTCTCAGTGATATATTCTCAAAATTTTGAAGAGAATATCCGCAACTTGAAAAACAAACAAGAATTGATGCAAAAAGGCCTTCTTAAAGAATATCGGAAAAATTGAGATAAGCTTTCTTTGATATCGTTATAAATATAGACTGGCTGAAGTTTTCTTTTTCAAACTTCAGCCAGTCTATTTGTTTACGCATTGATTTGAATATATCTATCATAGAAAAGAGACACAGTTACCTTCTGTTTCTTATTTTAAATGTCTGCCGAAAAAGATAAATAAGAAACAGAAAAATCAGTATACTTATAGCTATCAATCCGTACAGGAAGAAACGTTTGTTCTCAGATACTTTCTGTACTTCTTTCTGTACTTTTTTTGCATGATAAGGAATGCGATGCCCTCTGACAAGTAAGCGATGACTGTTGATCATATAAGGTGTACAAGTCAGTAGTGTCACGAAATCCTTCCCTTTTTCGATTCTCAGGTCTTTTGTATCAGTTGGTTCTACCGTCTTTATCTGATCGAATTGATAAGCAAGTGTCTGTCCGTTGATCTCGATATAGAAAGAATCACCGAAAGTCAGTTTTGGCAAGTCAGTGAACAACTTTGCTTGAGGCAGTCCCCGATGACTGGAAATAACGGCATGCGTACTTTCTCCCCCAGTAGGATAAGATGTCCCTTCCAATAACGAAGCGCCTTTTTCTAGCAGCACGGTATTTGTTTCGTCAAAAATCGGTAAATGGACATTGATTTCAGGAATCGTCAGAACGCCGATCGTATGTTTTTCAAAATAGGTTTTGTCCATTTTCACTGGTTCCTTTTTCTTAGTAAAGGGATCGACACCGGGATTTCCTCCTTTTTTTGCTAATTGCTGGTTTTTCTTTGTCATGTCTTTTTGGATTTTGGCCATGACTGCTTCATTTTCTTTTACTGCTTGTTGCTGATAATGAGAGATGATTTGCTGATCTAGGTAGTTATTCAGCGCATCGCTAACGAATGGATAAGCCAAGACGCCTATCCCTGACAGAAGCAGAAGAATCATTAGCAGGTCTAGAAGTTTCCTTTTCTTTGGTTTCATTTGTGTTCTCCTTGTGCTGACTAGTTGTTAATAAAAGAAAAAGGAGCAATTGCGTAAGCTACTGCTCCTCTTTCCAATTCATGTACAAAGATTAAATCTGACTATGCTTGCGTCTAGCAAAGTACAATCCAGCAATCAATAGAAGGATCACTCCTGCACCAATATAAAGATAGATTCCCTTACCACCTGTTGAAGGAAGTGTACCTTTGTGTTTATTTGGTATTTTTTCAGGAGAAATCAACTGTCCTGCTGTTGCGTAAGATTGTTCATCGACAGTAAATGCTACGCGGTTTGCCAATGGAACATAATTTTCTGGTGCTTTCGTTTCTTCCAGATAGTACGTGCCGTATTTGAGACCTGTCACATCAACTAAACCGTTGTTTGTGGTTGTAAAAAACTGTTGCTGATTCTTTCGTCGAAACCCAGTTGACGGCTTTTGTAGATGGGTCGATCGACAAATAGTTGGCTGTGTCACTCTCTTGATCACGAACGACGAATTCTGCTCCAGCAAGTGTTTGATCTGATGCAACATCACCATCTACTTTGACAAATCGTTTGCCGCCAGTAACGACATCGACTGACGGTGGTGTTTGATCATTTGTATGTCCGTTATCGACATTTGCTTGGTTAGAAAACCCTTTTGTTGGATCTGCTTTTTCGTTCAAATACATATAGTAAACAAATTTCAGCGTACCACCAGGAGTGAGTGAAGGAATATAATTCGGATCAACTGAAACCGTGAATCCGTTTGTTTGTTCAGTGACAGAATAATTTGTTGGATCGATTTCTTTATCCCCATCATACAAGACATACGCATACGTTCCTGAAGTTTCATGATCAAATGTCAAAGCAGCGTCATGAGTATCAATGAGTTTGAATGTCGTGTACTTGTTTTGTGTTCCTTCTTTATCAGCGATACCTAAAGGAATATTAACAGAGATCTCATATTGGATTTTTTCTCCGATTGCGACATCTTTTCCATTCAATTGTGGAGTTGTCTTATCGACTTTGGACGTATCATTTTTGATTGTCTTTTCTACAGGTGTTTGACTATTTGCCAAGATCTCAAACGGTGTGTTTGTTTGATTGTCAATCATTTCTGCATTATCAGGAGCTTTTACTTCTTCTAAATTATATTTTCCAACCTCTAAATGATTGACGATCAACTGTCCTTTTTCAATCGTTGCCTCGGCAAAGTCATTGTTGCCGATATCATAAGAATGACCAGTAATGAAATGTTTGGCTTTCGTTTGATCCGTTGTCCAAGTGTACAATCCATCTGTGACGCTTTGGATATATTTTTTGACGCTTGGTGTTCCTTCTTCTTTAGAAATAATGAATGCTGCACCGTTTAGTGCTTCGTTTTCGGCAGTACCGACTTTGGTTACTTTCAACGTTCCATCATTACCAACTATATTTTTAGGATAGAGATGGATAGTGTCCAATTCTTCTGTCCCATATTTATAAGAGCCATCTGTTTGTTTGATCATCTCATATACAGGAAAAGCGAGCACCATGTTTGTGGCAGCTGTCACTCCGTCTTTTGGTTCTTCTTTGATTGTGTAGACTGCATCTGTCCCATTTTGTTTTTTAGGTAAAGATAAAGTCACATTTCCATCCGCATCTGTCGTTCCTGATGCAATTGGTGTACCAGGAGTCAGAGATTGGACTGCTTGTTTTGCTACATCCACCGACGCTCCTTTCTCCCGTTGCGCATAAAATTCTGGAGTGACGTTATAAACAGAAAATGAAATATCGGCTAATCCTTGGTATTGATCGAATTCGCTCATTTCTTTTCCACTGTTTTGAATCAAAGGATCGGGTAAA
Organism: Enterococcus sp. M-BR2; assembly: GCF_056612775.1. Classification (NCBI taxonomy): domain Bacteria; kingdom Bacillati; phylum Bacillota; class Bacilli; order Lactobacillales; family Enterococcaceae; genus Enterococcus; species Enterococcus sp. M-BR2. The sequence goes on along the minus strand of NZ_CM152743.1, from coordinate 854,711 downwards.
TCAGTCATTTTCTTTTTATGGAGAATGACTTGAGCTGCTGTATCCTCCGCAAACACTATTTTTGCACCGAAGCTACTTGTGATTAATGGTAAAATAAGAAAAAGTGCGCCTAATATAATGCTTATTTTTTTATGATTTTTCATTTTGTCACTCCTGTTCTTTTTTTAATAAACAACCATATTGCAAGGCTTGCGAACACCATGCCAACAACGACTAGAAGGATGTTTTTCGTTTCGTTTGTTTTAGGAAGAAATGGACGACTATTTTCTTTTCTGTTCACTACTTTCAATCTACCGACAGTCTCTTTATCCTCAGAGAGACTAGTTGAAATGGTAAACGGAATTTCTGTTTCACTTAAAATATAACCAGATGGTGCTTTGAGCTCTTTTAACCAGTAATCTCCTGTTCTCAACCCGATAATGGAAAAAGCGCCATTTTTGGGAGCGTCAATAATTTTGTGTAAATGATTCTTCCCTACTGCAGATTGTTTCTAATTCTCAATCAGTTGGCTTAGCATTTGTTCAAGTTCGCCTTCGGCCTGTTGAAAGCCTTTATGACTGCGACCTAGGAATTTTTGGTTGTAAGTATCAAAAGACGAGACTAAGAAACGTTCCATCGACTCTTCGTTTTGGAACTGTTCCTTGCGGTGGCTGTATTTCTTGATTTGCTTATTAAAGGATTCAATCAAGTTCGTAGAATAAATACTCTTGCGTATGGCCAAGGGGAAATCATAGAAAGTGAGCAAGTGATCGTTCGAAAGAATCGATTCAACCACTTTTGGATAGCTGGTTTTCCATTTTTCCGCAAAAGCACCACGTGCTTCCAACGCCACCTCTTTAGATGAGGCTTGATACACCATTTTAAAATCATCACAGACTTCCTTACGATCATCGACACGCACTTTGTGACTGATATTACGGGAAACGTGTACACAACAATGTTGAAAACGAGCTTTGGGATAGAACCGACTAATCGCTCCTACCATCCCCTTTAAGCCATCCGTGATGAACAGGAGGACATTTTTCAAACCGCGCTCTTGAAGGTCCAATAAAATTTCCTCCCAAATCGTGATGGATTCAGTCGGTGCAATCGCATAGCTCAATACTTCCTTTGATCCGTCCGGGCGAATGCCAACTGCGATATGAATAGCTTCCTTGGCGACGGTTTTCCGCTTTAACGGAATATACGTTGCGTCCATATAAATAGCAGCATAACGGTCATGAAGCTCCCGCCCTTTAAACGCCGTTACCTCTTCTGTAAATGATTTTGTTATATTGGACATGGTTTGGGGCGTGTAGTGATGCCCATACATTTTCTCAATCAAGTCTGCGATTTCCGACATGGTAATACCTTTTCGGAAGAGGTGAATGACGGTCTCCTCTAACGTGTCATTCGTCCGTCTATAAGCAGGAACAGTCTGTTGCTTGAACTCGCCATTGCGGTCGCGCGGAATCTGGAGATGAAGTTCCCCATACTCGGTCTTGACCGTACGGTCATAGGAGCCGTTACGAGAATTACCCGTGTTAAAACCAATGCGATCATACTTTTCGTAATCTAGGAAAGCCGTTAACTCCGTTTTGAGAAGCGTATTGACTGCTTTCTCCAAATGGACACGGAATAATTCATTCAAATCGCCTTTGTTCGCTAGAGTCTTTAGAATTTCTGTAGTAAAATCGTTCATAGGGAAGTCCCCTCTTCTGTGAATGTGTTGTGGTAACTCTATTCTACAGAAGGGATTTCCTTTTTTCTATTTACACAAAATATTTTACACTCTCCCATTTTTATCGGAGGTCAGGTGAAGCGCATCTGATTCGTTACTTGTCCACTTGTATCCATTGGCTGTTCGCTGGAGGTAATTTCCTGCTTTGTTTTTAATAAGGAATACTGCGCCAGCTAATCGTTTGTTTGGTTTATTTGTCTCGATTTTGACAAATTGCTTACTCCCTGTATATACAGAGACTTTCTTTGTACTGATACCAAAACCAAAATCTAGTGTTCCGTTGTTATTGATTTCCTTGTTCGCCTGAGCTGTACTGTTTAGCTGCATCTGATAAGAAATATTCAGGTTTTTTCCAGCATATTTTTCTAGCGAAGGAATCGAAAATGCAATTTCAAATCCGTGTGGTTTCGTGTGTATGACAAATCCTTCTGATAGCTTTTGTCCATTCGATGAAACCGTTAGACTATTAGGTAAAAACGTTAATGCTCCATCCGCACTATCTGATAATACGAACTTTTGATAGTCTAAGATATTCATAGGGATCGTCGTGTGCAAGGAATAAGTGATTTTGTCACCAATCGTAAAATCATCCCTCGATTCTTCTAATACCTTTTCAAAAGGAGGATCAGGGTAGTTATTTTCTTCATTTTTAGGATACAAATGGATAGATGAAAGTTCTTGATCGTTTTGTCCATATACAGGTAGAACAACTACCATGTTCTCTGCTTTTTCTTTGACGACTTCTGGTGCTTTGGATTCAATAAAAAGATACGCTTTCTCTCTTTTTTTATGATCTTTGACAGGTAGAGAAAAAGAAGCAATACCATCTTCGTTGTTCAGAGTTTCGGTCGTTGCTTCTGCGATAAACGTGCCAGAAGACACACCGTTTTTTGCAATCTCTGTTTGTGTTTCCTCTACTGTTTTCCCCTTTTCTCGTAAATGGTAAAAAGATTCTGTGACATCATAAACTTGAAATGTGGCTCCATTCAATCCCCGATACGTTTGCAATAACTCTTTTTCTTGTCCATCACTTGGCTGGTTTTCCGGTAGTTGGCCATTTGGAAACAGTAATTTGTGCAAAGTGATCTGGACCATATCTGGTTCTGTTGCTGTTACTGCCTGAGTAAAAACAGGTTTAAATAGTAATAAGAAGAGACACATACTAAGCCAACCAAGTTTTTTCATATTAGCTGCCCCCTCTTTCTTTTTTGAAAAAAAGATACCAAATAGAAAATGTACAACCAATCATCCCTACTAGATAGATTCCTAAGCGGCCAATTCCTCCCGTTTCAGGTAATGGTACTTTTGCCTGATTCGTGATGTCTAAAGAAATCTGGTTGTTTTTGGCTCCTGGTGAAAGAACAGACTCATAATCTTGTCCCTCCACTTGAATCGATCCATCTTCTTTTATGATGATAGTAACTGGATCTTTTAGTCCTTGGTATCCTCCTGGTGTAAAGGTTTCGGTCAGCTTATAAGTTCCAGGTTTTAAATTTTCGAATAAAAAGGTGTCCGTTTCTTGTCCATCTTTTGGCAATTCTAAGTCTATTTCTGGTCCTTGCAGTCTGAATTTGGCTCCTTTTAATGCCTGTCCGTTGTCTTCCTTTTTGTGTACTGTCAGGTCAAACGCTTTTAATCGATTTTGATGAGTAAGCGTCCACATGCCATTCGTTGTCTCGATGTTTTTCCCCGTGTAAATAATCTTTCCATATTTATCGATTTGGAATTCATAATTTCCCGGTGAAGTATCATATCCTGCAGGACCAGCTGTCTCAACGACTCGATATTCTCCAGGTGTGAGTGAATCAAAAATGGCAAGACCTTTTTCATTCGTTGTTTGGTTGTCCATTGGCTGATAAGCACCGTTTGTTTCTTTTTTCTGTAGGGCAAAAGCTGCACCTTTAAGATTCATCTCTTTGCCCGTCCCTTGCATCGTATACTTACGTACTGCTATAGGAATTTCAATAAAAGGATTTTCAATGGTCAACTGAATCGTATCATCGGAAGTAGTGACTATTTTTCCATCAACGGTTACCGTACCATTAGAAGCAATCTTGATTTTCCAAGTAGTCTTTTTGCTTAATTCATGTCCTTCTGGAGCTTTTGTTTCTGTCAGTGTATAAGTCATTTCTTTTTGCAATTTGACATTTTCCGGAAGAGAATAGGTCCCATCACCATTATCAGTTAGTAAAGTATCAATAGAATCTCCTGTTAATTTGAAAACAGCGCCAATGAGATCCTTTTCTCCTGTAGAGGAATTTTTCGTTATTTTTAAGTCTAACGGTGTGAATTGTTTAGTATTCTTCCATGTCAGTGCATCTATTTGTTGAGAATCATATCCTGGTACAGGAAGTTCTTTGATTGTTTGGTAACTGAATGCTTGACCTTGATTATTGTATTGAGGCAGTGATAGTATCTCTTGATAACTTTCTCCACTATTTGCAGACAGTTTTTCGATGTCTGCACGTTCCCACGTATTTGCAGTATCTTTAGTTGGTTTAGTGATGCGGATATATCCGTTTTTCCAAGCTGCAGCATCTGTTGTATGGTTCCGTTGGATTTCAAAAGTGACTTGATCTGGACGATTAGCTGGATTATTGTCAAATTCTTCCCATAATTTTTTGATGTGAAGATTGACTCCTGGAGCTTTAGCAGATGGTATACCGAATTCAGCTAGTTCGTCAGTGTCAATACTTGGTTGAAAAGTCGTCCTACCGTTCATTTGATACCAGAAATTCGGGTGGAAGTCCTCATTTTCTGTCTGGATCCTCACTTGGTAATGAATTTGGATTTCTTGGTTTTTTCCTAAATAAATCTGATTGCTCTTGATGGTATTTCCTTCTATGGAAATAGATGGAGTGACCGTTGTAGGACTTGTCCCCACACTCTTGACTGAAAGTGTACCAGGCTGATAAATGAATGGTTCTGCGATTGGATCATTTATTTGTCCATTGCTTACAGTTGCAGAGATCTGTACAGCTTTTTTAGCCAGATATTCAGAGATATCTGTTGCATGATCGGCTGATTCGTAATAAAGGTCTCCTTTTTCGTCTGCTGAAACCATTTTCCGCATACGAGACTCTACTTCTGCTTTAGATAGACCAGCTGCTGAATCACTTTGAAGTTGGATACCAAGACCATGTATCTCGATTCCTCGTTCTTTGAGCGCCATCGCTTCTCCAATGGTTGCGATAAATGTGCTGTCTATTCTTCTGGATTGGTTGTTTTGATCAGGTGCATAATAACTTCTTGCAATTCGAGAAGTATTTCCCGGCTGATCTTGAGTATTGGAAAATTGGGTACCGTAATAATCGTTGCTTGATTGTGCGCGTACTCGCTGTACTTTATAGGAAAATGTCGGTACACCATCCGTCAGCAAGACGATCACTTTTTTATGTCCATTTGGAACGGATAGCATGTTTCCTGCATCTCTTAGTGCTTTTTGTGTAAAAGTACCACCATTTGTCCGTGAAGGTGTAATGGATTTTACTTGATTTTTCACTGAATCAAATGAACCCATCTGTACTGCACCGTTACTGTAGCTATATCTTTCGCTGGAGTAGCCGACATATCCCATATTGATTTTGTCTGTGATACCGCTATCTGCTAAAGTATCGACAAAACGATCGACACCGATTTTTACTTCACCGATCCGATCATTGTCGTTCATACTTCCTGACCAGTCTACGACCAATACGAGATCAAGAGGTGTGATATCTTTTTGTACATTTCCACGGGTATTCAAATAAACATCAAATAATCCAGGTGTAGTTGTCTCCTTTGCAAACTTACGTATCGCATAGTCTGCTTGATTGCCTGTTCCCCCGTATTCGATATACGAATGAGTCCGATCATTAGGATCTCCATCCCAAGAATTTATCCCATCCCATTGATTTGATCCATTTTTATTACCTTGGTGATCAAGAACATTTGTATTTCCTGTAGGTTGCCAATTGGCTTTAGGATAAGTGCCTTGATCATCTGTCGTATACTCTGTAGAAATCGTCTGGTTAGTTGAAACAGTCACAGCCGGCAAAGACAATCTAGGCAATGTAAAGGGGCTGACAGAATTTTCATTTTCTTCTGATACTCCTTCTTTTGTTTCGTCTGTATTTGATGTTGACACTTCTGTCTCTTTCTTGTGTTCTTTCGCATCAGTAATGTCATACTCTTTATTATCGACGATCAGCTTATTTGTCTGGCTATGATAAAGTGTTGGATCGATTGGAAGACTTAGATTGATCGTTTGTTTAGTATTTGGTGAGATTTCCAGCATGGTTTTCCCGCTTTTTACCTGATAAGCATAGCCATCTCCTTCCTTTCTTTCCACATCACTTAAGTAATTCTCAACTAGACCAATTTCCTTCTCTACCTTTTTTGTACTGTTGTTATTCGCATTTAGTTTGACGTTCAGTGCTTTTTTCCCAGATTGATCTGAAGTGATTTCAGCTGAAATGATTTCTAACATTGTTGGATTATCTGCAGCTTCTGCTATTGCAGTTACAGGCAGGATGTTCGATAAACTCAATAATATCAGCACAAAAACAACTTTCAGCTTCTTCCCTGTGGTCGTCATTTTTCCCCTCCTTTTTCTTTTTTTCTGTTTTGACGTGAATAGTGAAAATTATTAAAATAAACAGGCGTTACATAATTTTATTTATTTTAATATGATAATTATTATACGAAGGGCGCTAAAGGGAATCACACCAATTTTCATACCAATTGGTTTCATTTATGAAGTTGATTCCTTCGATTATTGAGCGTTTCATTGAAAGAAAAGGGTTGAGGGAGAAAAACATATGATCAGGTTGTTGGAAGGAAACTATAGAAAGATGGAAAAAATCATTCGAATTCTGTCCATTTCTGACAAGTGGATGACTAAAAAAGAACTTGCCAAACGAATTGGTAGTTCAGAATCTACATTTGTAAGGTATATCGAAGAGATCAAAATCCGCTGGGGAACGGATATAACGATTCAACCTTCACAAAAATTGGGGTATCGTCTTGAACATTTGAATGTACCAGCTTATTTAAATGTTCTGATGGAAATGTCACAAAGTTCTACAAATAGTCGTCTATTAAATGAAATCATTGTCAATCCGGGCAAAACGATCGAGTATTATTGTGAAAAAATCTCGATTAGTCGTTCTTCTTTTACGCGTAAGTTGAAACAATGCAATCAAATTTTAGAAAGCTATTTATTAAAAGTAATCGTCGATCAAGGGTTTCAGTTGACTAGCCTGAAAAGTGAGCTCCAGCTGCGTATCTTTGTCACCTTTTTCTTTTTAAGTTACTACGGAAGACGCACGTTGCCATTTCCAATCGAAAAAAAGAAGATCAAAGAAATTATGGTCAAGAATAATTGTCAGTTGAATTTGTTTCAGGAAGAAAGTCCTTATGAGCAATCTTTCTTTATTATGTATTTTGTTGTGCATCTTATGCGGGAATCACAAGGAAATCCATTCGAATGGAAAGCTGGAGACTCTTATGTACAGTTGATAAATATCGATAAAAAAGACTTTTTGATCTTGAAAAATCTTTTAGGGAAATTGAAGTACAGCAGCTATATAAAAGTAGTGAACTATTTTGTCAATACGATTTTTTCGGAATTTTCGGAGAAAGAAAAAAATGAAATCAGTGAACAAATACGAAGAAATATATCCTACTGTTCATTTTCATCTGCTGATTGCAAAGAAAAAAACGAAGAATTTGTTGTTCGACTCTTAACTCAAATTTATTTTTTCTCACGTATCTTCCCATACGACACGACTCATTTGACGATTCGCGCCACTTACTTTGCAGAACAGATGCAACATCGCCATATACGTCTATATGCTGGATTTCGTGCAGAACTTCAATTTTATTCCACCCTACTGAATCGAAATTTGATTTGTTATTTATCTAGCTATATATTTTGGATGCTTATCGGTAATCCTGAAATACACCATTATACTTCAGATAAAAAAATACTAATCGTCAGTGATTTAAGTCTTCGACATAGTCGATACATTGAAAAATATGTCAGTGATGTTCTTGCTGTGCATAAGATTCACTCTGAAACAACTGCTATCACTGAAGATCAACTTTCGAAGTACAATCTTCTTGAGTATGACCTGATCGTCACGAATCAACCAATTCCGAATACCCATGTTCCTTATAGGTTGATTGATGATAGTGTGTCATTCGCAAATGAAGAAGAACTGATCCGCTTATTTGAACTATAAACAATCAAAAAACAGCTATGTATACTCTACTATCCTGATAAAAATATCAGGACAAATAGACATAGCTGTTTCTTTTTATTGTATACCTTCAGCAATCCAACGAGATTTATGGCGAAAGTCTTTTAACAACTCTTCTTTTGTCCAATTATTTGCAATGAGATCCGTCAATGTGTTCATTACGAGGGACATGGAAAAGTATAGGAAACTAACTGCTTCTTCCGACGATTGAATGGAGAAATGATTGATTCTTAATAATTCCAGCCATTTTTTGTTCATTGGAGAATCAGCCGATAGTTCTCTACGTTTGGTTGTCTGCTGATCATTTCGCTGGGTTAACAAGTATAACCTTTGCCAATAGATACTTTCGTGATCTAAGTCGCAGCACCTCTCTAAATATTTTTCGATCCCCAAAAAGAAATGTTGTTTGTTTTCGCTAATGAATTTTAAGATATCTTGATGGACTATGTGAGAACTGCTTTTGATCGTATACAAATAAGCATCTTCCAAATCTTGAAAATATTTATAAAAAGCACCGCGCGACATCCCCATTTTGTCAACAATCTCTGAGACTTTGACTTGGCTGATGTGCTGTGAGCAAAATATCTCCAGTAATAGGTCATCGATTCTCTGTTTCTTTGCGTTCGATAAATTGAAAAAAGTTTCTTTTGGCATCCACATCTCTCCTTTATCTCTGATTATACGTGGATAGCTCTTCATTGTCATGAAGGATTCATTCCTTCTTTTTCTCTTCTTCTGTCAAGTACCCATCTTCCATTCGATAAACGCGATCACTCCATTGAATCATACGGACATCATGAGTAACCATAATAGTCGCTTTTTGTTTCTCATGAGCTTCTTTAACTAGTAATTTGACGACTTCATATGCATGATCTGTATCCAAACTAGCTGTTGGTTCGTCTGCTAAGATCAAGCTTGGCTCATTATATAAAGCGCGAGCAATTGCCACTCTCTGTCTTTCTCCACCAGAAAGGTCTTTAGGATAACTATTTTTAAGTGACTGGATATCTAAAGATTGCAGCAAGGAATCGATTTTTGTTAAATCTTCTTTTTTTGAAGTAACTTGGTCAACTAGTTCAAATTGTTCCTTTACCGTTAAAAAAGGAATCAAATTAGAGCTTTGGAGAATAAATCCAATTTCTTTAAAGCGTAAATCTGCTCGTTTTTTTTCTGGAAGCTCAGTTAGAGAGTGACCGTTGATCACTATTTCTCCGGAAGTCGGTGTTTGCAATCCTCCTGAAATGGTAAGGAAAGTACTTTTACCTGAACCAGAAGGACCAATGATGCTGACGAATTCTCCTTCCTTTACATAAAAATCAATTGCTTTCAAAGCTGAGACCTTTGTATGACCAGAACCAAATGTTTTGGTAACTTTTTTCATCGTTAATATTTTTTTCATTTTTATTAACCTCCTATTGCTGTAATTGGGTCTACTTTGGTTATCGTACGTATCGAAAACAATCCGCCTAGCATTGCGACAATGATCAAAATCCCACTATATAGCAACCATTGTGACCAAAAAACAGCAAAAGGCATCGCGCTTGGTAAAATCAGACTAGTCAAATAAGCAAACAAAAGAGCAAGCAGAACGCCTACCACCCCAACAATAAAGGACTGTGCTACTAAAGATTTAGCGATGAAGAAATTTTTAATCCCTTGTGCTTTCATTACTCCAAAAATAGCAGTCTTCTGAAGTGTCATCACGTACATGAAAATACCGACCACGGCAGCAACCACTAAGAACAAAAAGTATATCATCGCATTTAAGGTCATATTTTGGGCAGAATAGCCAGGAATACTTTCAATGAATGTCCCAATAGTTAATAACTGTAGATCCTTCGATGTTTTTTCTTTCGAAATTTTAGCTGAATCCTTTATTACGATCCCATTGATCGGCTGTTCTTCTTCAGAAGCAAACGGCTGTTTTCCATACTTCAAAGCAGTCCACGTATCTAGGGATGCATAGATGACGGGAGAAACTGTGTAATAAGTTTCAGGAAAGATACCGACAATCGTCAAAGGATCGTCGTAACTGCCAATTTTGATCGTATCTCCAATTTTATAGCCTGAATCAGCCAGATTTTGAGAGATGATGATTTCATTCTTTGTTTTAAATTCATGCCCTTTCGTGAGTTTTGGTAATAAAAATGCTTCTTTCGTTGTGCCGAAAACTGTAACATTTTCTTTATTTTTTCCTTTGATTGCTCCGCTGTACAATCCGATTGGTGCTTTCTCTCCTCCTTCAATGTATTTCAGATCTCCTCTTGTTAATTGTGAAGCTGCAAATACTTGATTTGCATCCTCCGACAAAACAATCTCTTGTGCGTCCCAATCATCGATTGCTTTTTTAAACTCTTCTGAAAGTCCATTCGCTAGTCCTGACAACATGAATACGACATACGCAATCAAGAACATAATACCGACGATCAAGCCATATCGTAATTTAGAATAGCGAATTTCTTTGATAGCTAGAAACATTTGTTTTTCCTCCCTATGATAGATTGATAGTGACAAAATGTCACTCGTTGAATAGTGTAACTTCAAAGTGACATTTTGTCACTTATGTTGTTTTTTTCTTATCAATAAATTGTCTAAGACATCTTTCGATAAAACCTTAACATGAGTCATAAAAAATTTATTTAAGTCTTATTTATGCTTTCCATGATAAACTAAAGTGACCAAATGAATGAGGTGGGAAAATGATTAAACTGTTAGTAATAGAAGACGATAAAGTATTATCAAACAATATAAAAGAAATACTCACAACAATTGGTGAGATAACACAAGTTTATAACGGTAGTGAAGGACTGTTTGAGTTGGAAAGCGGTGTTTATGACCTTGCAATCTTGGATTTGATGATGCCGGAAATGAATGGTTATGAAGTCCTAGCAAAGTTACGGAAAGAAAAAATACAGACTCCTGTATTGATTTTGACAGCAAAAGATAGTTTGGAAGATAAGATTGAAGGATTTGAACGTGGTGCAGATGATTATCTGACAAAACCGTTCTATCGAGAAGAATTGATCATGCGCGTGAAAGCATTATTGAAACGATCGCTTGGTCTCTTTGATGAAAACATTCTGAAGTATAAGGATATCAGTTGTGATCTAAAAAGTAATGAAGTATTGTACAAAGAACAAGTTTTGCCCATACAAGGAAAAGAGTTTGAATTACTCGTTTATTTTTTACAAAATAAAGGAATCATTTTGACAAAAGAGCAGATATTTGATCGGATCTGGGGATTTGATTCTGATACGACGATTACAGTTGTTGAAGTTTACATGAGCAATTTACGGAAACATCTACGCAGTACTGGACTAGATAAAGAAATCAAAACTTTACGTAATGTTGGTTATATATTGCAAGGGGTGTGATGCAATGAATGGAGATATTACGCGTAAGCAACGTAGCCGTTTTTTTATAACGAATGTAGCTGCATTTGCTTTGATCTTTTTTCTTCTGGGGTTCATTACTTTACAGATATTGAACCAATCTGCGTATAGAGAAACGGATCTTTCATTAGAGAAAACAGATTTTGATTCTCGGACAGTACAATTAGAGATACAAAGGTATCAGCAAGGTGATCCCTTTTTGAACCCGAATCAAATGGAACAAAACAGAACAAACATGGAACAACCATTGATGGAACCATCAAATGACCGATTTAACACTCAAGTGATCTTGTGGTCTGAAAATGGTGAGATATTGAATAAGGCAGCTATTGGTGGACGCTTCAATCAGATCAAAGAATTAAAAATGGATACAAAAAATCTGAATACCATCCAAAATATTGAATTAAATGAAGAAAACGACTCGTCTACCCTCTCCTTCCGCTCGATAACAAAAAAAGCAGAGACGAATCAAGTTGGTGTTGCCTATATCCAAATTTTAGAAAATACAAATCAAATCAAAAATTCATTAGCAACTTTTCGCACAATTATGATTTTGTGTATGGTTGTTTTCTGGCTTATCTCAATTGGCATTAGTTATTACTTGTCTAGTCTAAGCATGCGCCCTATCATTCTTTCTTGGAGAAGACAAAAAGAATTTGTCGAAAATGCTTCTCATGAATTACGTACACCGTTAACGATTATTCAAAATAGTTTGGAACATCTATTTACCAAACCTGATCATACCATCATTGAGGAATCTGAAAGTATTGCTCAAGCATTGTCAGAGACGAGACGGCTCACTGGATTGACTTCAGATCTGCTGACGATTGCCCGAAATGATTCTGATCAGCAGCTACTTTCAAAACAAATGATCAATACACAGGAATATATCGAAAACCTTGTTAAACCATTTCAAGAGATGGCCACCATAGACGGAAAGGAGTTTATCCTTCATAACGAGGCAACATCAGAAGTACCAATTGACGAAAAAAAGATCCATCAAGTTTTGGTTATTTTGCTAGATAATGCCTTAAAATATACGAATCCAAAAGATAAAATTATTTTAGATTCGTCTGTTAACCATAAAGAATGGCTGATTCACGTAAAGAATACTGGCCCTTCTATCAGTGAAGAAGATCAAGTAAGAATCTTTGATCGATTTTATCGGGAAGATCAATCTCGTGCGAAGGAAACTGGCGGTTACGGACTTGGATTGGCGATTGCAAAACAGATAATCGAACAGCACCACGGACAAATTTCTGTATCCAATTATCTTCCACAAGGAGTTGATTTTAAAGTCCAATTACCGTTGAAGCCTAAAAAATAATGCTTAACTCTAAAACATACTAGGAACAGGGCTGTGACAATAATCTTGTCACAGCCCTGTTTTCCGAATAAACGGTGTTCCAGAAGTAGCTTCTTCGGAAATAAGCCGAAATTTCACAAAAATTTGAGAAACAAATTTCGTAAATTCCTTCTTATTTCTTGAAGCGGACCTCTTCTGTCACAACCTCTTTAGCTTACGCTTAAGATTTTTTATTGCGGTCTTCAATGTGTACATCACCGCTTGTGTCAATATCCAATTCTTCTCGGCTAACATCTTCTGTCACTTTTTCAACGTCTTCATGTTCTTCTTTATGAATTCCCACTTCTTCACGAACAACTGTATGTTTGCTAACATCTACTTGCTCTTCTTTGATTGGGATAGTGATTGTGTCATCTTCCAAGTTTTCGTCTGTACCCTGTGAAGATGGATCTGTTACTGGTTTGCGCTCGATGACGATTTCTTCACGTTTGACCGGTACTTCTACCGTTTCAGTATCGTTGACCACATGTTTGTGGATGTCGACTTCTCCAGTGGTAACATCATGTGTATTTACATCTAATTTTTCTTCTTTTAGTTGAATCGTATCATCATCTAGATTTGGTTTGCGATCAATGTCTTCAGTCTCTCTTGTACTCATAGAATCAGCTTCGCCAGGTACGTCCATCGGATCAGTTCCTGGTGTCATATTCAATGGATCTGTTGTATTTTGAAAGCCTGTCGTGCCATCTACGTCCATTGGATCAGTGCCAGTCCCAGTTCCTAGTCCTGTTCCCATTGTGCTTGCCGAGGTAACTGTATCTTGCGTATCCATTGTGTCTTTTGTTGTTTCTGGCTGACGATAGCCTTTTACTGTGATGACAAATTTTCCAGCAGAAATATCTCCTCTATACTGATATAAAGGATCATTTTCTGGCGTAGCCGTCTCAGAATCATAGGTATCAAAAGAAAAAGTGTCTTTTATCCTTTCCCATAAAGAACGATCTTCTTCGCCATCCATACGATTCTCATCTGTTTCAACATCTATACCGGATAATCCGTCGAATCCCAGTCTAGTTGCTGCTTCATCAGTAGTATAAATAACGATATCATCTCGATCATACCCTTCGTTACGTAATCGTTCGATTACTGATAATGCTTCATCCCTTGTGCTGTAGCTACCGATGACTGTTAAATTTTTGTCTTCCATGTAAATTCCTCCTAGCAAATAGATTTATGATTGGTATATTTTTACTTATAAATTTATTCTATAGGAGACGATTGATTTCTACAAATATTTAGATTGGAATTAGATTAAAACGTTTTAATTGAAATTTCGGAATATCTATGCTAATAGCAAAATATATATCACTAAAATAGTCATTTGTGCATTTATTCCTATAGGAAATTTTTTGAAAAAAATCCTTATATTTCCATTTATTACGATTGTCTTATTTATCCAATCCGTGAATAAGTAAGCTACTTATATAGATAAAGAGACTGATTCCCAGTATAATCATTCCTATCATAGGATAAATTCCTATGTAAGGTGAGGAAGTCCCAGCTATTTCTAATATTCCTTTAAGAATCATCCCGACGATATAGCTAGTCAAACCAGTATTGAATAAATTGAAAGCCAAGCGATTTTGAAAAGTATTTAATATTTTTTTGAAAATAAAAAGGAATGCCCCTCCTACCATTGGAATAACCCAGACCCATCTCAAGGCTTGTGAAGTGACCCCGTGGCTAAAATGATGATAAATCCATTGAAAGATGAAAAGAAGGACTGAACTAATAAAATAACTATAAAATGCTTTTTTCTTATTCATAACTATACCCCTTTTCTTAACCTATAAAAACGATATCACTGACAGATCGTTCAGAGTTTCCGCTTCCGCCGACTGTTTGATTAATGACTTTTCCATTGAAATAAAGTGTTGTTGATCCTCCACCATCCAAATTATATGCGGTTTTTGCTCCGTGATTTTTCAATACAGTTGCTAGTTCGCTGAGACTCAACCCTTGACTATTATCTGTTCGACCTTCTGAAACAACAACGAGATAATGGTTTGTTCCAACTTGAGCAATTGCGGTTCGTGGATTACTTTTCATCGACTGCGACACTTCCTCATCTTCAGAAACAGTGACTTCTCCATTTTCAACTAAAGCAGGACCAAAAGATAAAACTTGATGTACGTCTTCTTCTACTAGCTTCTCAGCAGATGTTTCTGCTTCTTTTATTATTGAGAAATCACCATTTTTATCAATTACTAAGTCTTCTTTCGTTTCATCATCACTAGGTGTATCACGATATAGTGTGCCATTTCTAAGTACATATCCTTTATCTCTAAAACCATAATAATCTCCGTTTATCGCTAAAATTGCTTGTTGTTCTTGTGCGATCGCAGATGTAGTTTCTTTGATGTTGCGTCCATACGTATTGTTTGCCAAAGCTGTTTTTAAATAGCTAGAATCGCTTACTGTAATATCAGCAACATAAACTGTGGTTTCATCAACACGTTCTGAAGATAATGTGATATTGATATTTTCATCTTGGTAGCTATTATCTGTAATCACTGGTTCAAAAGAACTTGAGTTACTCGTGCTTTTTGTGTCTGTCGTCGAGCTGGAAGTCTCTTTGGATATCGTTTCTACTGATGCTATTTCCTGAGGCAAAACAAATGTTTTTAGTAATATACAACTTGAACTTCCTAAAAAGAAAACACTCGATAGACATGCCCACATATATTTTTTTCTTAAAAAAAGTTTCATATAAATTTCCTCCTAACGAAAGACTATGCGCCTTTGAATAGAAAAACTGGCAAAAAACAATAAAATATCTACAACAGCCTTACAAAGCAAAAGCGATTGAATAATAACCGAAAGGATTGACACACCTAGCCAACTTAAAATTAGTTGAAAGAGAAACAATAAGCTGTATTTATAAAAAGCAGTATGGGCTCTTTGCTTTCTGAACACATAATGTCGGTTCATTTGATAATTGAAAATTCCTGATAGTACTCTAGAAAGTATGGTAGCAATCAACAAAGAAGCCATTGTATGATTTCCAATAAAAAATATAATGGAATAGAATAGTCCAATATCCACCAATGAAGAGGAAATCGAAGAAAAAAAGAAACGAATGAACGGACGATAAACAAGATAGGAATCTTGGAATATTCGAAAATGGGAACCTTTATTTCCATCGCTATATATTGTTTTGATAGGGATCGTAGTCATTCGATAGCCGATCTTTGGTAAAACTAGCAGTTGATTGATTTCATATTCAAACCGATTTCCTTCGATTTTGAGCAGTTCAGATAAACTAGAGATAGAAAATCCCCTCAGTCCTGTTTGTGTATCCTGTAAGTGGATACCTGAGGAAAGATAATAAAAACCGCTCGTCATTCGATTCCCGAAATAGCTTCGAAAGGGCGTGTTTTCATACGAAAAATCTCTTACACCCAAAAGGAATTCCTGACCAGCTAATCGATCTACTGCCACTAGCATTTTTTGGATGTCTTCGATTTCATGCTGACCATCACTGTCTGCTGTGACAATGCCAGTAATGTCTGGATAGGAATCAAGTATAACTGAAAAGCCGAATTTTAATGCATATCCCTTGCCTTTGTTGTCAAAGTAGCTGATTTTAGTGATATTAGGATGTTCCATTCGCTGAAACAGTTTTTGATAGGTTTTCCCACTTCCATCATCAACAATGATAATCGGTACGTTTACAGATTGTGCTAATTGATTAATGAAGAATACAGTGTTTTCTGTGGGTTCGTAGATTGGAATTAATAGAATAGCTGACATATATTCACCTGTTTTTATTTGAAATTGTAGTTATTGTTGCAAGTGAAACTTAAGGGCTTCTTAAAAACTAAGAGAATCACCTCTGGTTTTGTAAAGACTTTTAAAAGACAGTTACATGGATGCTCTTTATCAAAGCAAGACAAAGTCTCTATCCTCATTTGAAGAAATGCGGTAAAATAAAGGAAACGAACAATAACTGGAGGGATTTGTATTGGACAGCAAAACTAGAAAACAACTGCAAGAAAAATTAAAACAACGTACACATTTGCTCCCTTCCGTCTTTCAACAGTTTTTAGAAGAAAATCGTTCTTCTTTATCATTAGGTAGTCGCTATGAATATGCAAAAGATTTCCATTTGTTTACTGATTATTTGAGAAAAGTATTTTCTGAAGAAGTGGATGACCAGCTGATTATCCGTCTAGAAAAACAAGATTATCAGAATTTCTTAGCTAAAATCTATCGACATACTCGTTCGTTCCAAACTACAGCGAACCAAGAAACGGAGCAATTGTTTGAAAATAGCTATTACGGGATTTCGAGGAAGCAATATTCATTAAATCATTTTTTACGATTTTTGTATCAAAAAGGACTGATTGAAGAAGAGATCTCTCTTTTGGGTACAAGTTTACCGGAAACAACCAAAGCAGCTCCGCGATATATCGATGCTGAACTTTTCAAAGATTTTGAGCATTTGTTTATCCCGATTGAAGGCTTTCGAACAAGCAGAGAAGCTAGCTTTGAAGAAAAAAATAGACCGAGGAACCTTGCGATTACTGCCATTCTTCTGTATTGCGGATTAAAGATCCATGAAGTAGTAGAACTTAAACGTAAAGATGTATCTTTGACCAAGCAGATTCTTAATCTGAATAGAAAAGAAAACAGATTGAGTAAAGTACCAATACCAAAAGAAGCGATGCCGTTTCTGGAGAACTATTTTAAGTTAACAGCACAAAATACGGACGAAAATTCTTTTGTTTTTCGTTCCTCGCATGATCAACAAATTTCTCCTCGGACTATTCGCCAAATTTTGAGCAAAATCACAGTGTATAAGAATGTATCACCAGAATTATGCCGAAAAACCTATCGCTATTATACTGAACTATATTTAGATGATGCTGACGCGGTAAACTATTTATGTGGTAATCGATACCTATCTTCCCATTCTTTTCAAGAAATCTGGGAAAAAATGGTTGATTTTTCTTATCATGAATTAGCGACATTCGTTCAGGTTTCTGTCACATAGAAATCTGAACTTTTTTCACAATAAAATATGTTATTATACAAAGGTTTATGTTACGATTATCTTTAGTTTGTATATTACTTAACAAAAGATAATGGAGTGTGAATGATGGAGACCATAATGTATTCCCCTTTGAATTTATTTACGAATTTTCAAGAAGCTGCAGCTGGCTTTTCCGAGATCCCGATTATCTTTGATCAGCCGCTTTCTGCTTTTCCTGAGTTAGGACTTGAAACAACTTACAAAAAATGCTTTGAAAGTGTATTAGATCGAGCTTATCAATTGGCCCATCTTGGTGTGAAATCTGGAGACAAAGTCATTATCTATAAGAGTTCCGCTTTTGACACATACCTTCTCGCTGTTTCTGTGTCTTACCTTGGTGCAGTGCCTGTCATGACTTCTTATCATCTACCAACAGCGACAATGGAAGTATTTATCGACCGTTTAGAAGACCCCTTCGTTTTATTTGATGATGAGACAAAAAAACGAGTGGGAGAAATTTCAAACGGGACTAAATCAAAACAGATTCCTATTGTTTATTTACTGGAGCAACCTACTTTTCCTGTTCCCCAATCGTTTTTAGCTAAAAATGAAATTTCTTATATGACCCATACTTCTGGTACAACTGGTATCCCTAAGCTTATTTGTAATTCCGCTCATTCTATGGGTTGGCGAACGAAATGGCAAAAAACTGTTTTTGCAAAAATTTCAGAAAAGAAATTAATTGCTTTTCACATTTCCCCCGTACATTCTAGATTCAATATTGGCATCTCTTCTTTGATGTCCATGGGTTTTCCTATGATGCCTTTAGCAGACGCGCAAAGTTCAAAAGTTATTCATATGTTGGAAACCTACCGACCAATCGCATTAGAGACTCATCCGAATAACTTTGTTCAGTGGAGTTTTACTGCTAAAGAACATCCAAAAGCTTTCTCTGGCATCCGTTATTATCACTCTACTTTTGATGCCATAAACAATCAGACAATGGAAACATTTTTGCGAACATCAATAACACAAGATGCGGTATTTCTTCAAGTATATGGCCAAAGTGAATGTGGACCAATGATTCTTAAGGCTCATACACTCGACAGTTTGAAAACGAGTGATGCAAGAGATATGGGCGTTGGACTGGAAGACATGACAAGCGCACGGATCACAGATTCAGTCGGGAACGTCCTTCCTGAAAATACAGATGGTCATATAAAATTACTGTCTAAAGGACGGGCTTTGACTTATTATAAGGAAGATGCACGGTTCCAAGAAAATGTTTATGGCGATTGGTGGGATAGCGGAGATTACGGTTTTATGGATGAACATGGCCACCTATTTTTGAAAGATCGGCAAGTGGATCTGATCGAAATGATCAATAGTACATTAGCTATTGAAGACTTTTTATTAGATTCGTTAGATTTTTTGGCAGAGGTAGTGATTGTAAGAGATAAAAATCATTCTCCACAGCCGATTATTGCTTTAGCTCCTGATAAAGAAATGGATTGGAATCGCTGGTGGGAGCAAGTCCATGAACTTCCACGTTTGAACGCCCCTATCATCCGTGACTTTGATGCAATCCCGCGAACAGCTACAATGAAAGTTCAGCGGCTTCAAATCGAGAAAGAATTAAAAACACAAAACAACTAATCGTTTTTAAGCGGTTGTGAAAAAGCTGTCCTGCATCAAGTAATAAGAACAGCCAAACAAAAATAGTTCCTTATATTTTACCGTTTGTTGAGCTAATATCGAGGGCCAGTTAATTGAAGACCGTTTATTTGGAAAAAGGGAATGTGACACGATTTTTGTCACATTCCCTTTTCGCTTCTTTTTGAAAATTGGATGAGATAAAAATATGCCAATTGGCTGTTTTTCTTTTTTGAAAATTTCGTTATACTCTTATTCATGGAGGGAAATGTTATGAAAAGAATCTTGACGATTGGTGGCTCTGATCCATTTGCTGGTGGAGGAATCCAAACAGACTTAAAAACTTTTGAAGATTTTGGTTTATTCGGGCTAAGCGCCTTGACATCTATAGGGGTACTAGATACGAATGGGCGATTTATCTTGGAATCTATTCCTTCAGAATTGCTTGAACGACAGTTGGCTTCAATTGATCAAATGACTTCATTAGATGGAATCAAGATTGGGTTATTAAATTCAAGTGAAGCAATCATGGTTGTTCGAGACTTCATAAAAGCAAAACAAAATATCCCAATCATTTTAGACCCTGTTTTGGCATTCAAAGAAACTGAAACTGTGATCAATCAATGGTATATTTCGCAGCTCATCGAAGAACTTTTTCCACTTGTTACGATGATTACGCCTAATTTGGCAGAAGCTGCTTTACTTTCTGGTCAAGCTCTCCCCTCTTCGTTGATAGAAATGATCCATCTCGCTAAAGAGCTCACTGCTTCAGGAGCAAAGAAAATTGTAATAAAAGGCGGCACAAGGATGGCTGGCGAACAAGCTGTGGATCTTCTCTATTCAGTTGACCATCATGAGGTGTTTTCTCAGAAAAAAGTCGATACCCCGACAGTAAATGGTGCCGGTTGTGCCTTTTCTTCTGCAATAACAGCGAATCTTGTATTAGGAACAGACGTTTCAAAAGCCGTAGCAGAAAGTAAAAAATTTGTTGCCCATTGTATTTCCAATGGTGTGCTGATGAATGATCATACAGGAAGCGTCTGGTCTGGCGGTATCCAAAAAGGAGGAACGATAAATGAAAACTAAACAACTAACAATCTATGCGATGTTGATTGCGTTGACCGTTGCACTTTCATTAACTATTTTGATCCCTGTACCGGCTACGAACGGTTTTGTGACATTATGTGAGGCTGGAATCTATACTGCTTCTTTTCTTTATGGTCCAATGGGTGGATTAGTTGTCGGTGCTTCCAGTGGTCTATTAATCGATTTGATTTCAGGATATCCGCAATGGGCTATTTTTTCATTAGTGATTCACGGATTACAAGGATATGTTGCCGGATCTTTCAGTAAATCTTCTACTCGCATGTGGCTATTTGGTCTTTTTTTAGGAAGCTTAGTTATGATCGTCGGCTATGGTATCGCCGGTTGGATTTTGTATGATTGGCCGGCTGGAGTGGCTTCTATCCCAGGGAATACCTTTCAAAATCTTATCGGTATGGGTCTTGCCTTTCCTATAACTGCAAGTCTTCAACGTATTCAAGCACGGAAGCAATATTAATTGAAAAGAAGGTTTTAGAGAATGAAGTTGTCAGAAAAAGAATTGAAAGTTCAATTGACTGAAATAGTTAATGACGTATTGGCTGAGGCACATTTGAAAAAAGGAGATCTCTTTGTTTTAGGGTGCAGCACAAGTGAAGTCGTCGGTGGACATATTGGAAAAAATTCCAGTGCGGAAGTTGGTCAGTGGATCATCCGTACGTTAAAAGAGCTATTAGATCCTAAAGAAATTGCCTTAGCTGTCCAAGGTTGCGAACATTTGAATCGAGCATTGGTGGTAGAACGAACAGTGGCAGAAGCAAAAAAATTCGAAATCGTCTCTGTTATCCCTGCATTACACGCTGGAGGTGCTTGTTCTGTTGCTGCTTTTGAGCAGTTCAATGACCCTGTCGAAGTGGAGCATGTAATTGGGCAAGCCGGCATCGATATCGGTGACACTTCGATCGGTATGCATATCAAACATGTCCAAGTGCCTGTCAGACCTCGTTTGAAAACCTTGGGACAAGCCCATGTGACAGCCCTTCGCTCTCGTCCTAAATATATCGGTGGTCCTAGAGCAAATTATTAAGATGGGTAAATCAGAAAAACTTCCTCGGAAAGTCCAACTATTGAACTTTAACGAGGAAGTTTTTTAATTGTTTGTTTTATACAGCCGAGCTTCATAAGGGGCTAGTGTTCCTTTTTTTTCAAAGTTTCCGCTAGAATAATTTGATAAGAGCAATGTCCATGACTGATCTGCTTCTTTTGGGAGTTCATAGTCAGCAAATGATTCCGTCAAGTTTACCATAATAAGATACTGTTCATCTTCTAAATCTCTTTCATAGACATATAGTTGTGGATGTTCATGAAGATATTCTTTATAAGAACCGTATATCAGGCCTTTATTGATTTGTCTAATGCGGATCATGTTCTTATAGAATTGCAAGATCGAATCCGGTTCATGTTCTTGTTGTTCTACATTGATCGTTTTGGTATTAGGATTAGTGATCATCCAAGGCTCATGTGTAGAAAAGCCGGCATATTCTTCTGAAGTCCATTGCATGGGTGTTCTGCTATTGTCTCTGGTGGTTTCACGAATGATATCTAATGCTTCTTCTCTTGTCTTACCTTCCGCAAGAAGCCTTTCATATAGTCTTTTCGAATCCACTGCATCAACTTGATCGATCGATTCAAAAGGCATATTCGTCATTCCGATTTCTTGTCCTTGATAAATAAATGGCGTTCCTTGCAAAAAGAAATACATCATAGCGATTGCTTTTGCAGACATAGCCCAAAATTCGGGACGGGTATCTCCGAACACAGAAACGGCACGAGGAACATCATGGTTTTCCATATATAAAGCGTTCCATCCGATACCATCTAGGGAAGTTTGCCAAGCACTTAATGCATGTTTTAACTTAAGGACGTCTAATTGCCCTTCTTTTTCTTGCTGCCAAATATGGATATGATCGAATTCAAAGATCATATCGAAATAACCGTCTTTTCCTACCCATTCCGGCCCTTCTTCTGCAGTGACGCCGCTTGCTTCTCCGACTGTCATGATATCGTACTCTTCGAAAACATGTTTTAAATCAGTCAAATGTTCTTCGATTCCCGAGACATTTTGAAAGGGTGAAAAAGGGTTCTCTGTGGCTTTTACTGAATATTCATCTTTTTTTACATGAGAAATCGCATCTAAGCGAAATCCGTCTATCCCTTTATCTAGCCACCATCGAATCATATTGAATAGTTCTTCTTTCAATTTCTCACTTTCCCAATTTAAGTCTGGTTGTTCTTTTGCAAAGACATGCAGATAATACTGTCCTGTTTCGTGAGAATATTCCCAAGCAGAGCCGCCGAAAATCGATGTCCAATTATTTGGTTCTTTGCCATCTACTCCATCGACCCAAATGTAATAATCTCGATAAGGGCTTTCTTTGGATTTCTTCGATTCTTCAAACCATTGATGCTGATCCGAACTGTGGTTGATGACAAGATCCATAATAACTTTGATTCCTAATTCATGTGCTTCTTTCAGCAATAAATCAAAATCTTCCATCGTGCCGAATCGCTTTTCTATGTCTTGATAGTCACTTACGTCATAACCATTATCAATAAATGGAGATTGATAGATTGGATTGATCCAGATAAATCCGATGCCAAGATCTTTCAAGTATCCAAGTTTTTCGCGGATCCCATTGATATCTCCTTGTCCATCGCCGTTGCTATCTTTGAAACTAGCCGGATAGATTTGATAGCCTACTGCTTCTTTCCACCATTTTTGTTCTTGTATCATATCGTTTCACTCCTCGTAAAATATATTTTGTCTAACAGTTTTCTTTCAAGGTGTCTATAAATCATAAAATTTATTGAATAACACATTCCTTCCGGAATTTGTTTCGATATTGTGTGATTTCTCAGAGTACAATGGATGTATGGAAAGGATCCAACGGGAATTTGCTACTCACCCCTGTAGTTTTGTCTACCTTGTAAAGTCTGTTACCCGTGCCACTGTTATCACTACCAACTCATTAGCTGTTTCGATAATGGACTAGACTTTCAAATAGTAGTTGGAAGGCAGCTTCTAGCTCTTTTATCACCGTATTCTATTAGGCGAGGTTGTGGCTATACAGTGAGTTTCTGGGGAATCCCACAGTATCGAAGCATTTTCCAAAATTTAAAATGAAAGGAGGTCCTTCTTCCATGAAATTATTTGTCGGTATTGACGTTAGCTCTGAAAAATTAGATGTTTGTTTTCTAACTGACGATGATCAACTCTCTATATTGTCTGAAATCCCTGTTACCAATGATATTGAGGGTGCCACATCCATACGAGATATGATTCTTGAGTTCAATGAGAATTATCACTTTAATCAGATTGTGATTGGTATGGAATCAACGTCCATGTACAGCTTTCACCCTTCCATGTTTTTTCACGAAGATGAGGAGCTGAAGAAACTCAATACACTTGTAACGATTGAAAATCCTTTTCGGATTAAACAGTTCAGTCGCATGTTTGATGAGGATAAAACTGATCGAAACGATGCATTAAGAATTGCTGACTTTTTGCGTATCCAACGATTCACAACTTCCCCTATCAAAGAAGAGAAATACATGGCTTTACAGCGTTTAACTCGTACTCGCTATCAACTCATTAAGCAATTAACTCGTACAAAACAACATTTTCTGGAAAATCTAACGTACAAATGCAATACGCTTGCTCGAGAAATGCGAGACGAATCGACAAGTCTTTTTAGTGCCACAGTCATTTCCCTTATGACAGAAGACTTCACCCTCGATGAGTTAGCTGAGCTTCCTTTGGAAGCCTTCTGTGACTTACTTCAAGAAAAAGGAAGAGGTCGGTTCAAGCAACCAGAAAAAATTGCCAAGGCGATTCAACGAGCTATCAGATCAAGCTATCGCTTAGGATCTGTAGCCCAAGAGTCTATTGATATTGTTCTGGGTGTTCTTGTCTGCGAAATACGGGCTCTTGAAAAGAACATCAAAGAACTAGATAAAGCAATCGAACAATTAGTGGTTGTTATTCCAGAATACCAATGCTTAACCAGTATTCCAGGCGTTGGTAAAGTCTACGCCGCTGGATTGATCGCTGAAATCGGTCAAATCGAAAGATTTGAAGATCAGACGAAATTAGCAAAATATGCTGGATTAAGCTGGAAAGTCAAACAATCCGGGAACTATCAGTCACAAAACACGCCTCTGACAAAACAAGGGAATCGATATTTCCGTTATTACTTAGTTGAAGCTGCCAACTCTGTAAAAAATTATCTTCCCGAATATAAAGCTTTTTATCAAAGCAAATATAAAGAGGTTCCAAAACATCAACACAAACGAGCTCTCGTCTTAACCGCAAGAAAATTTACGCGTCTGGTGGATACGCTACTACGTAACCATCAACTCTACACGCCCCCAAGGAGCGTGATAGATAAATAACACTTTGTTATTGACGCAAATCCTTGAAATGACCCGAAAAAATTTTGATTTTGGTCGGGTCTAGTTAAGTGCGCTTCAAAACAGGTGACTCAATAAAACTATGTTTCATTTTTATCTTGACTTATTACCATTAGACTTTAACGGTCCCTCTTGATTATAACCGATTCTATTTTAGAAGTATCCTTGTTACCGGTAACTAGAAACGAAAAGCTCAACGAATCTGCTAAATGCGTTCGTTGAGCTTTATTTTATCATAGATAACGGGCAATCAATTGAATCATTTGCTTGGGAAATTCATTTAGGTCAGTAATATCTACAAAACGGCTTTCACCGTAGATCGACTTGATCTCTTCTTTGTCTTGACCAATGGCTGCGGAAACAAATAATATGCCTTGACGCTCGTATTCTTTCAAAACAGACTGGATGTCCTCTTTTGCTTTTTTGCCAGTATAATCTGGCAACGCCTTTGGCTGACCGTCACTAATATTAAGCAACAGTTTGGTTGTGGCGGATTGTCTGTTTAATTTTTCCGCTGCTAAACGAAGTGCCGCTCCATCACGATTGTTTTGTCTTGGTTTCATAGTGACTAATTTTTCATTTAACCATTGAAACCCGTCTTCAAATTCTTTATAAGAAAACAAAGAAGTCTTTTCTCTTGCTGAACGGTCTGCTGTATCCCCGTAAATCAACAAGGGGATATCGACTTTCTTAGCAAATTCGGCAATGGCGATCGCTGCTTTTTTTGCCGCTTCGATCCGATTATCCCTTATCATTGATCCAGATTCATCGATCCGCACAGCTACCGCTAAGGAAGGTTGCTCATGTGGCGGGTTCTTTTTGTCAAAATTTCTCAAATCACCATATGCTACTCTACTTGCGTTAAACCGCTGTCCTTCATATTTTCCCTTTTGGTACGTCTCTGTTTGTTCATTATCCAGTAATTCTAAAATTTGTCGGCTAAGTGATTCTACTATCGGCATGACTTGCATTTGTAGTTCACGTGCTTCTTGCGTTTTTCCTTGGAAAGCTGGTCGGTGAACGATGAGACCTTCTTTTTCATGAATCGTTTCCTTCATGATTTGCCGCGCTTCTTTATTTAATTGCTTCTTGATTTCCTTATCATGTGTTTCCATGTCAGAAGCAGACATTTCTTGGGAATCCTCTTCTGTTTGTTGTTGTTCCTTCTGATTTTTCCCTTCGATATCGCTCCTGCGTTCTTTTTGCATTTGAGGAGGCATCTCGTTTTTTTCTGTTGTTTTCTCTAGTCTCTCTTCTTCCACATTTGGTTCTTCATCAGACAGTTGTTTCTTTTCATCTAAGCGCAAAGTTTCTTCAGCATCTTCAGTGATGTTTCGTTCGTTTGCTTCTTCGGCGCTGATAATTCTTCCTTTTGCATGCTCAGATTGAGGTTCTATTTGAGGATAGCCCCATTTTTCTTTTCTCAAAATGTCTTGAAGTTCTAATAACAATCCACTCTCAGACAAAGCTTGCTCAAGGATTGCCAATTCATCTGGATCAGTGGATAATTTATACAAAACTTTTGGATAAATCGACTGGAGTAAATTTTGTCCTTGCTTATAGGTATTCGCCCAATAAAAATATGAACGCATTCCTGCTACAGCTTTGATGGCATTTGCTTTTGCAGTTTCATCCAATAAACGGATAATCTCTGCCATCTTCATAAGGAGTTCTTGATTTTGAATCATGGTTTTCGCCATCGCACGTTCTGCCATGACTTCTAAGGCAGGAAGATCCATTTTTTCCGCATGCTGCATCCGATCTCTTAAGGATTCATTTAAGGGTCGATTTCCTTGGTAGTTTCGATTTGTGGTAATGACAATAATACAATCTGGATGGCGACGAATGATTCCTGTTGGCAAATTCAACATCCCATTTGGTTCGAGCGCTGAGTTAAGTGCCACAAGAACAGAAGCATCACGGATGACAGTCGGCTCTTGGATCTCTAATAGATATCCTTTTTCAACCGCTCGAACGATTTCAGAAGGATAATAACTATAATGGATTGCATCTGGATAATCGGCTTCGATTCTTTGAACTAACTCTGCTAATTTTTCTTTGGCAGAAAAAGAATCAATGCCGTAATGGTTCTGGATCAGTGTCAGTACAGCTTCAAGTGTATCTGTTTGGTAAATAGCTTCCAGCAATTCTTGGTCTTGTTCTTTATCGGAATCTACTACAGGTAATAAGGCGCCGAACACATCTGATTTATCCATATCTGCAAAACATGTCACTTTTGTATAGGGAAGTTGCAAATCAGCAGATAGTGCTTTTGCTAACTGTGTCTTACCCGATCCGGCGTCTCCTTCTAAAAGAACGTTACTGATTTTCATTTCAGGATCTTGCCAATTTTCTTTGATTTCGGAGGCGATCCGCCACTCTTCTACACTTGTCCGATGACTTTTCGGTTTCTTCCAGATCATTTGCTTTTCTAGCCGTGAAAAGGTCCGGTTTTCTGTTAGTGAGAAATTCTCCATACTTCTCTTCCCCTTTTGATCATCTCTGTCTATTAATATCCTAACTCATCTAAAAGACGTTTTAAAATACGGAATCGTTCCCCAATCAGTTCTCCGTCTTTTTGTAGTGTATCGTAATACAAAATAATGTCTTCATCGATCTTTGGATTTTTGGTATCTACCTCGACTGTCATCCGGTTTCCCTGCAAACCAATGATGTCCACAACTGGATTTTCTGGATCATAGAATTTTTCATAACGATAAGCATCTTGGAAGTATAAACTTCCTTGTGCAGCTAAGATCGCTAAGTCTAAAATACGTGTAATTGGTAATTCTTCTGATTGTCGAGACCATTTTTCTCCAGTATGTCGCCATACTTTGCCTGATATGTCGACTTTTCCACGGTCATTCCATTGAGCGAGACCTAGAGAAAGACCTTTTGCGTCCGTATTCAATGCATTTCTTCCATCAACTTTATCGTAGTCTTCTACAACGAGCACTGGTTTATGTTTTAAATTTGTAGGTATTTCCATGATTTTAACTCCTCGTCTTTCTATTTTTAGTGAATTAGTAAATCAGTAGTTTACTAATTCACTAAACTATATGCGACATTATAAATGACTGAAGAGAGAAATGCAAAGAAAAAGAGCCTGTTTGTTAGAAATACATAAAAACATCATCTTGCTCTTCTACACGTTCATTTATCACGTGAATAAAGAGCAAGATGATGTTAGAATATTTTTGGTATGTTTTTTGAATAAAAGGAATTATTGCGCTGAAATGGCGATGCCGATGGCTTTTTCGCCTAAATGTGTACCAATGACTGGTCCAAAATGACCAACTTCGATTTCTGCATTTGGATACTTTTTCTGCAATTTCTCTTTTTCCGCAATCGCTACTTCTAAATTGTTTGCATGTATCACATAAAGTTTGACTGGCGGTTGTATTTCGTTATTTCTTTTGCCAATGATTTCTTCAGCCCGAGCAAATGCTTTTTTACTTGAACGGATTTTTTCGAATAAAACAATTTTTCCTTCAGAAAATGTCAGAATCGGTTTGATTTTCAATAGGCTACCAATCAGTGCAGCGCCATTGGTCAATCGCCCTCCCCGTACTAAATTGTTCAAATCATCTACAATTAGATAAGCGTAAGTATTATCTCGAATTCGATCGACATGCGCAAGTATCTCATCAAGGGGCTGACCTTCATCATTTAAGTCTAAGGCAGCTTCTACCATATGTCCCATCGGCATACTAGTGATCTTAGAGTCATAAGGAATGACCGTTACTCCACTGATATCGTCTTTCATCGCAAATAAGGTGTTGACGAAACCAGAAATACCTGAAGAAAGATGGATACTTAAAATCGTGTCATAGCCTTTCTCTTTCAATTCCTCATATAAAGCCAAAACTTCCCCTACGACAGGTTGTGAAGTAGTAGGAAAATCTTTACTGTTTTTTAAAAGTCCATAATATTCATCCGCTTCGATATCGATTCCTTCGTTATAAATTTTCCCATCCATAATCAAAGGGATTGGAATCACGAATAAGTCGGGATGGTTCTTGATACGTTCCGGCAGATACGCCGAACTATCTGTAACTACTGCAAGTTTCATGTGTTTAATTTCCTCGTTTCAAAGAATTTTTCCAGACCTCATAACTATATCATAAGTAAGATTAGATATGAAACTAAAATTGGAAAATAGAAAAACGACAAGCGTAATCATACGAGTTGCCGTTTTTCTAGTGACAGCAAAAAGACGACTAGTTAGCCTATTCTTTGCTTCCGCTACGATGTTTAACATTTTTCAACATTCGGAACCCATTTTTTCCGAATTGAGAAAATAAAAATACTAAACCCCCAATACTTCCTAAAGCCACACAATAAACCATTGCATAACTTTTTGATTCCATTGGCAATCGCTGATTCAGCAAAAAGAAAATGATGAAACATACCGCAAGCATAATCAAGGTAGATCGGAAAGTTTTTAAGAAAAAACTGCTGATTTTTGCTAAAGGTGCTATTCGGTATTCTTTGCACATAAAGTGATACCCACGAACAAAGACGATACCGAATGCCAAGCCATTTGATAAGCTCATCCCGTATCCGCCAACTAGACCTAGTCCGATTACTTGGAAGATGACTTTCAGGATAATTGCTTCTACAGTTAGTCGAATCGCAAAACGATGGTGGTTCAGAGATTGAAGCATCGTTGATAGGATCGTGAATAATGAGAAAAACAAAGAAGCTAACAAAGCCATTTGGAAATAACCAACACTTTCAGGATCATAACCAAAAAACAATGTGTATAACGGTCCAGCTAATAAAGACATCCCGGTCAATGAAGGAAGAAGGATCAATAACGCAATCGAAAAACTGTCTCCTACTGTCTTTTCGATTTGTAAACGATCTTTTTTCTTCATTGTGCTTAGTATTGGCAAACTACTTATAGCAACTGTTCCTACCATGGAAATCAGGATCAATGTCAGTTTGTTTGGATTAACAGAAGCACGACTGAATAAGAATTCCAGTTGCTGATCTGCAATCTCTGGACGAAAAAAGTGAAGCAGTGGTTTCATCGTTACTTGGTCGATCATTTGAACGATAGTAATGACGGAGCCGACAAAAATGAACGGTAGTGTTTCCCGAATGATAGAGACAGAGGCAGATTGGTTTTCTCTTTCGAAGTAACGACTGGAAATCAAAAAGTCTTTAAGTTCAAAGAAGTCTTTTCTGCGTCCGACGATATACATATGGATAATCGCAGCTAACCCACCGAAGAAAGAAGCAACTGTACTGATCAATACAGCTTCTAATATGGTTCCGTCAGTCAATACGCGCAAGTAATAAGTACCAGCCAAGATAACGATCACTCGTACAGCTTGTTCAATAATCAAAGAAGTTCCATAAGGTCGTAAATCGTTTTTCCCTTGGAAGTATCCTCTCATTGCACTCAAAATCGGGATAGCAACCAAAGATGGGCATAAACTTCGGATAGCTAATATCCCGTTGTTAACGTTAGCGATTGGACTGATTCCGGCTAATAAAGGAGCAAATAAATACATCAACGCAGCAGAGGCGATACCGATGACGAACATGATATTGATCGTACTTCGAAAAATCAGCCGACAAGCAGCGTTATCTCCTTCTTTTGTTGCTACAGCTACTTTTTTTGCAATCGCATTTGGAAATCCGACTGTACCAAGCATCAGGAACAATCCATATGGAAGATAGCCAACATTGTATAATGTCGTAGCAAGCATACCATCTTGATTGTTCCCCATCATACTCAGCCAGGGAATCAAATAGACTACCCCTAAAACTTTACATAGAAGATTAGCAAAGGTTAGCCAAAATGTTCCTTGCATCAATTTTTTATTCATCTAATTTCCCTCAACTATTCTTTCATAAAATAAACATCTTCCCTATTATAGCAAAAAAACATAGAAGGACAAATCCCTCTTTAATTCTTAAAACAAAAAAGAGCTTGCATCATAAGTCAACACTAATCTTTTTATCCGAACAAATGAACTTGCATCCACAATTGGCTGATGCAAATGCAGTTTGGATAGATCAGTTTGAACAACTTATGTCGCAATCTCTGTTTTTTAGGGAATAAAACAGTTTAAAGCATGGACAGTAAAAAGACAGACGCAAGTCCTGTCAAAACTGACAACGCCATCGAACGTGTTTTGTAAGCCACACCTGCTACTAGAATCATTGCAGCTATTTTGATATTCCAAGCAATATCCAGATGTTCATGAGTAATGAAGACATCTTTGAAAGCTAACGCCGCAAACAATGCTACTGGTACATACTTCATCCAGTCACTAAACCAAGATGGCACTTTTCGATGAGTAAAATAAAGCATCGGGAACAAGCGCGGGATATACGCAACGATGAACAGACAAGCAACTAAAAACAGCAAATATAGTTTAGTCATGATGGTTGGCCTCCTGTTCTGGGAAGTTGAAGAGCGGTTCATTGACATCTTTGCCGCGATCCCTTAGTTTCTTGGCTTTTTCTTTTTTAAATGCCTTCTCCAGCATGAATCCGGCAAATGAAGCAATAACAGTAGCTGCAATCAAGCCGAATGTGTTTTGGAATAATACCATGAAGATCACCCCTAATACACCTGAAAACAAACCTGTAAAGATCAGTAGTGCGTTTTTCATTTGCATGACAAACATAAAAATGAACATAGCAGTCAAAGCAAAATGGACAAGGTCAGCATCTACTCGAATCACCGAGCCAAAAAAATTACCGATCATGTTGCTACCGGCCCATGCAGCCATTGAGAACCAATTGACATATAAAGCCTTTCTTTTGTTCCAAGAGGGGTCAGTTGAGAACTTTAAGTAGTTCACCGCATAGTTTTCATCATTCAGTGATTGAGAAAAGACAGCTAAAAACGTCCGCTTTTCTTTTTTCATAAAACCGGCAAGACTTGCTCCTAATAATGTATAGCGTAATTCTAAAAAGAAAACCATCAATAATGTCGTTGCAAATGATGCTTGCGTCGTAAGCATAGATGCAACTAAAAACTGCGCGCCGCCGGAAAAGACCAGAATCGATAACAGCCCTGATAAGAGAGGATCAAATCCAACTTTTTGCAACAATACTCCACAAGCTAA
The DNA here is from genome assembly GCF_056612775.1 of Enterococcus sp. M-BR2. Taxonomy (NCBI): domain Bacteria; kingdom Bacillati; phylum Bacillota; class Bacilli; order Lactobacillales; family Enterococcaceae; genus Enterococcus; species Enterococcus sp. M-BR2. The sequence continues at coordinate 822,761 of NZ_CM152743.1, read as the reverse complement.
TCCCACTGGTATATAGCTTATACAAAGCGGCATCACTGCATGCAAAGCTTGAAGCCATGGCGCACTCTTCTTTTTGTTCATTAAAATATCTCCTTTAATTACAACAAATAAACAGCGGACTCATTGTAACATAAATTCGCTAAATTGTAGCCGTTTTATTTAAAAACAAGATTATATATTTCTCATTTTTGATTCAATTCATGAACATACGTTTTATTTGTGAGAATAATTTGGGTCATATTTATCTGTTTCAATGTATATATACATCTTCTTGTCAGGAAGAGACTGGCGCATATTTTTTTCAATATCATTGATGATCGAATACGTTTCATTTTCTTTGTTTCCAACAATATCTGCTTTTGCAGCGACTAAAATTTCCGTTGGACTTAAATGAACGGTTTTGATATCAATTAGCCGACTGATCTCAGGTCGTTCAAAGGCTAACTTGATTTTTGATAAATCGCTTGCTGTCACACTTTCACCAATGATCAGACTATAAAATTCTTTTGCTAGGAAAATCGCAGCTCCCATCAGTAAGAAACCGATCATTAATCCGCTGATAGCATCAAATGCAGCAATCCCGGTTGCATAAGTCAAGATTGTTCCCGCTAAAGCCAAGACCAAACCGATTACAGCACACAAGTCTTCCGTAAATATAATCAGTATTTCACTATGTCGACTTTCGCGCAAAAAGCGCATCGTGGAAAGATTTTCAGTATTCAATTCTTTGATTTCCTTCATTGCGACACGCAAAGAACTTCCTTCGATTACCAAACCAAATAACAAAATGGCAATGACAATGATTGGATTACCAACTTCATGGGATGGATGCGTCAATTTTTCAAAAGCTTCCATCACCCCTAGTGCTCCCCCACCGAAGAAAAGCATCATTGCGACGATCGTACTAAAAAAGTATTTTGCTCGACCTTCACCAAATTGATGCAAGTCGCTCTGACCTTTATTAGCTTGTTTATCGCCAAATAGCAGCAAAATCTGATTACTACAATCAACGATACTATGGATGCTTTCATTCAGCATGGCGGCACTGCCACTGATTGCATAGCCGATAAATTTGCTGATAGCAACTAGAATATTAGCCCCTAGAGCAGCAATTACGGAAAACATTCCGCTTTTTTTAAAATTTTTCATATTCTTTTCCTTCTTTCATCAAGTGAACTGACTAAAGAGCAGCAATATCCGCCCTTTAACAGTTTTTATGAAACTTATAATTTAGATAAATTGAAAATGACCGATTGTCCATTGTTCAATTCGATCTCTTTTGCCCCAGTAGTAGCACTTTTCCCATCCACAGTAAACATCCAATAGGTTTGATTCTTTTCATCCTGAGAATGCCCTTCAAGCGAAGTGATGAAGCCATCATTTTCCTCGACTTCAAAATTTTGTTTCAAAATAGTCAGTAAAGTTTCTCCTTTTTTGAAAGTCACTTCTTTTTTCAAAAAGTTTTGACCATTTTCTTGTAACGTGATCGTTGCTTTTTGCGATGTTTTTACTTCCTCCTTTTGGTTTGAAGTCGATGGTGTTTTGGTTGTACTACAACTTGTCAACATGAGTACACTGACACTCATTGCAAGCAGACTATAAATTATTTTTTTCATTTTTTCCTCCTGAATGATTGTAAAAACGTTTGACGACTGGCAGAAAAATAAGGAAGAACACAACATTACCTATACTGTGCATCAGATCAAACGATACCCCTTGAAGGTAATAGACCCAAGGTTGAGGTAAATGATAGAGCAGCGTATCGAAAACAGTCATCCCTATTCCATAAACTATACCTGCTAGAAAAAAGCAGGTTCCTTTTAACCAGAGACTCCTTTGAATTGTTCTTCTCGAGTAGAAAATTGAAAACAACGCCAGAACGACGGTATAGCTGAGCCACTGACCGATGACCCATGGACCCACACCAAAATAAAAACTGCTGATTGCGATAGAAAGACTCATGACAATTAGCGCATCTTTCAAGCTTAAGTAAAGTACTATAAATAAAAAAATAGCAGTCATTGGCTGGAAATTCGGAATAAATTGAAAAGCGATCCTACCTGCTACACAAGCAGCAGACAATAAGCTAAGCTGGGCGATTTTATTTGTGGTCATTCTTGATGTAACTCCTCCTTCACCAGCAGATGATTCACGTTCATTCAGTACATACAGAAAAGACTTGTGACAATTATTCTGGATAACTGCCGCAAGTCCTTTGGAACAGAATTATCTGAATGACCTCTGGTAATCCAACTTATCCAATCAGGACTTTCTCACCATTAACGGAACCAAGAATTCGTAATTGATAAAGAAATCAATGACGGATCGTGGGTAATCTCCAGATGAGATCGACAAGACCGTTTGATCTTTTTCGTTTGTTGCTATCGTTAAAGACTGTCCTTTATCTAATCGTACTTGATAAGTAGTTTCGTTGATCTTTTCCATATCATAGGAGGGATTTTTCATCGCCACGATAAAAATATCATCCAATACTTCATTCGTCAATTCAAATTCGCTCTGAAGGTTCAAACGAAGTGGCTTCGTATTGTCTAGTAGTGTCTGATTAACTGTAAAACCAAGCATTCTAGCATGGGCTAATAATTGATTCAATTTGTGATTGAAGATCGTAATCTGTCCTGCTGAGAATACTCGATCAACTGACCAGTATCGGATCAAAGAAAGCACTCGATCATCCTGGACATCGATTTCCATCGTCTCTGGTGATACATTTAGAAGACTCATCGATTCCACTTGGTATCGTTGATCGATGGTCGGTAATACAAAGGAAAAGACTAATTCGTTTTGTCCATTCAACGTATAATTGATAGAGAAATGTCTTGTTTTCCATGTGTCATAAGCTGAATTTGATCGTTCCAGACCAATATCATTCAACGGTTTCAGTAATTCATATGTGAAGTATTCGATCAGACTTGTTTTTCCAATCGTTGAGATCGGTTCTTCATTCAATATAAAGCGGTCATATGATTCTAATAATTCGGGAAAATCTGATTCAATCAAATATTTTCTCATACGTAAATCCGCTAATTCTGCTTCCGCTGTTTCAATCAAACTGACGATATCTTGATAATCTTGCTCTTTTCCTTCTAAATATCCGGGATTTTCAGATACTTCATAAGCATGGGTGTTTTCTGAAGTATCCGTATTTGTCGGAGTTACTTTTTCTTTTTCATGGATTTTTGTTTCTTCTGGCATAAGGACTTCTTCTGTGTCATCCAGTGGCTTACTGGTTTGTTCCTCTAATGAAGTGTTCGTTTCTTCATGATCTTCTGTCTGTGATTCATTTTTTGTCCATTCTGCTTCATCGTGTTCATTCATACTCGGAACCTCCTTCATTAGATTGATTATTAGGATTTTCATTACCAAGATAATTCATCAAGAATTCATGGATTGCTTGACCAAACCCCTCTTTGCTACCGAAATAGCGACTGATTTGCCGTTGCTCTTTTTCTACGATGGCTGCGCGAAGTTGGTCCGCTCTTGCTTCTTGTTTCAATGCTTCTTTTTGCTGTTGGATTGTTTCAGGTGTCTCGATATAAGGAAGCCAGCCTAATTTTTCATTAGATAGCACTTGCTTCTTCTTCTCTAATTCTTGAATTTCTTCCTCGATTTTCTTACGATTCAAGAATCCTTTATTATCATCCAAATCAGTCATCTGCCGATTGATTTCTTTTATCTGTTCGTTTAGACGTTCAATCTCTGTCTGAGCTGTGATCACCTTTGCGTCTAGCTCATTGATTTTTTTGTCATAGTCCGTTGTCTCCGGTTGGGAATATTTCTCCCACTCTTCATCGATCTTAGGCAAAACAAAAATTTCTGGCAAACTTGCATCGATACCAATTGTAGGGCGATCATGGTAATAAGTGCCGATTTTGTAATAGCTCATCGTTGGTGAGATGCTTTCTACTTGTTCCATAAAAGGAAATTCTTGCAAAAAACGATCATGGATCTTACGCATCAGCAATTGGTCAATCTCGTGATTTTCATTTGAGCTTCGTTTTAATTCTTCGTTCAATCTGCCGTTGTACAAACGGTAGATCTCAGGAATATCTTCTTCGCGGACAGCTTTTTCAAAAGCTTGTAAATCTTCTAATAATTGGGAAAGATTCATGCTTGCTTTTTCTTTGATATCATAAAAAGAAGACGATTCTTTTGCTGTATCCTGATTCGTGCTCGTCTCCTCTAGTTCGCCTTGCTCGTAATTTGTGTTTGTATCTGGCTCTTTCATACTACTTGCCTCCTCTTACTCATCTGATTTTCACTTATTAATACTTCAATAGTACCATTTTCTGTAAAAAATTGTTATAAAAAAGAGCGGGCAATGCTCCATAAAACAGGCTGCACCAAAATTTGGCACAGCCTTTTTTTCGATCAACTAGTCTTTGATATCTGATTCATCTGATAGGACAGAATCGAATACAATGACTTTTATCATATTCTTTTATTTACTAGGCAGATCTCTTGTTGTGAAATGAATGCGCTGATGGTCATCACGAGTTAGTTGCGTTTCTTCGTTTAAATAAGTAAACGTCAATTGTTCTAATTCGGGATCTTCAAGCATTTTTTCATAACCGGTAAAAATCGAACGGATATAGTGTTTATATGCGTTTTTCTTTTTCTGTCTTTTTTTCATGTAGCACCTTCCTTATCAAAAACTATCATACCAATGAATAACTATCTAGACAAGTTGGTTTAAATCATTTTCTTTGTTTTTTTGAGGAATTTTACTCTTCCAGTTGACGAATCCAAAAAAAAATGAAAAAATGCTTTAGTACTTAAGGAGGGAACCCAGTGAAAAAAATTGGTTTTGATTCAGAGAAATATATTGAAGAGCAGTCCGCGTATATTTTGGAACGAGTGAACCACTATGATAAATTATATTTGGAATTTGGTGGAAAGCTAGTGGATGACAAACATGCAAAACGTGTACTTCCAGGATTTGAAGAAGATGCGAAAATCAAATTGCTACAAAAATTAAAAGATCAGGCTGAAATACTGATTTGCGTCTATGCCGGAGACATTGAACGTAATAAGATCCGCGGTGATTATGGGATTACTTATGATATGGATATCTTGCGACTGATTGATGAATTACGCGGTTATGGATTATTGATCAACAGTGTCGTTATCACTCGCTATAGCGGCCAGCCTGCCACGAAAGTCTTTATCAATAAACTAGAAAGACGAAATATCAAAGTCTATAAACATTCAGAAATCGAAGACTATCCAGTCAACGTAGAAAAAATCGTTTCAGAAGATGGGTTTGGGAAAAACGAATACATTGAAACAGCTAAACCAATCGTTGTAGTGACAGCTCCTGGACCAGGAAGCGGAAAACTCGCTACTTGTTTGAACCAACTGTATCATGAAAGCCAAAAAGGACATGCAGCTGGTTACTCCAAGTTCGAAACTTTTCCAGTATGGAACGTTCCGTTGAAACATCCATTGAACATTGCCTATGAAGCAGCCACAGTCGATTTGAAGGATGTCAATATGATCGATTCCTTCCACTTTGACGCCTACAATAAAGTAGCTGTAAATTATAATCGAGATGTTGAAACCTTCCCTGTAATCAAACGTATTATTGAAAAAATTACTGGTAAAGAATCTGTTTATCAATCTCCTACTGACATGGGTGTGAATCGTGTAGGATTTGGTATCGTGGATGATGCGGTTGTCCAAGAAGCTTCTAAACAAGAAATCATCCGCCGCTATTTCCAAACAGAGTGTGACTTCAAAAAAGGATTGATTGACGAAGAAGCAGTTAATCGAATCAAACTGATTATGGAAGAAGTCGGATTACGCCCTGAAGACCGAAACGTTGTCGTTCCTGCCCATGATTATGCAGATAAAATTCAAGCACAAAGTCCTACAAAAGATCCTTCTGCTGTGATTGCCATCGAATTACCAGATGAAATCATTATTACTGGACGTACAAGCTCATTGATGGATGCGTCAGCGGCAGTCATCTTAAATGCAGTAAAACATTTAGCGCATATTGCAGATGGCATTCCTTTATTATCACCATTAGTTCTTGAAACAATACAAGGATTGAAGTCAAAGACACTTCATTCCTCTTTGGATGCACTAAGCATCAATGAGGTTTTGATCGCTTTATCAATCAGTGCAGTAACGAATCCAATCGCTCAAGTTGCTTATGATAAACTAGCTGAACTTGAGGGAGCACAAGCCCACTCCACTGTGATGGTCAATAAAAATGATGAACAAACATTGAAAAAACTAGGAATCGATATTACTTGCGCACCTGTTTACCCTTCAGAAAATCTATACTACCAATAGAAAAAACTCACTTATAAAGGTTGAAAACGAAACTATTAGCATTAGCTTAAACAATAGTTTCGTTTTTTTATAGCCATTACTAAGTGGATACACTTCTTGTCCCTTCTTGAGGGATATTCAGTTTGAAAGAAAAAACAAGAATAGGATAAATTTTATTTCACATACTTTCACTTACTTTCCCTCTCTATTTGAAATACGAAAAAACAATGGAACATCAGTTTTTTTAGCGTCTTTTATCTGTTTTTTTAATTTATTTTGGTTGCTTTGTATTCTAATGGGAAATGAATGCGTTTTACTCTAAAAAAGTAATGAAAATTTCACTAAAGATTAGTATTTTATTTACAAAACAGGTAAAATAAAACGGAATTTGGAATAGGAGTGATTATTTGAGTTATTTATTAGGTATTATTGGTTTATTTGTCACATTAGGTCTTGCTTTTTTGATCAGCAGCAACAAAAAAGCAATCAAATTGAAACCACTAATTGTGATGTTCGTTTTACAGCTTGTTCTTGGTTTCGTATTATTACGTACAACTTTTGGTACAGCGGTTGTTTCTGTATTGGCAAAAATGTTTGATCATCTTCTTGCTTTTGCTGGGCAGGGTGTTGACTTTGTTTTTGCCGGTGTAGCAAATAAAGGAAGTGCACCTTTCTTTCTTTCCGTATTGATGCCAATCGTATTTATTTCTGCTATTATCGGGATTTTACGTTACATCAAAATTCTTCCATTGTTTATGAAAGCCGTTGGTCTTGGGTTAAGTAAAATCAACGGAATGGGCAAATTAGAATCCTACAATGGAGTAGCTTCTGCTATTTTAGGGCAATCGGAAGTATTTATTTCCATAAAGAAGGAATTACCTTTCTTATCTGAGAAACGTTTATTCACCATGAGTGTCTCGGCTATGTCTACAGTGTCTATGTCAATCGTCGGATCTTATATGGCACTAATCGATTCTAAATATGTGATCACTGCCCTTGTTTTGAATTTATTTGGCGGATATATTCTGGCTTCGATTGTGAATCCCTATGTATTAGAAGAAAAAGAAGACGAACTAATTATTGAAGAAAACAAAGAACAGACCTTTTTCCAAATGTTGGGAGAATACATTCTTGATGGTTTCCATGTGGCAATCACGGTTGCTGCTATGCTTATCGGATTCGTTGCCTTGATTGCCATGATCAATGCTATCTTTCACGGGATATTCGGTATTACTTTCCAAGAGATCTTAGGTTATATCTTTGCCCCTCTTGCCTTCATCAGTGGAATCCCATGGAAAGAAGCAGTGGATGCTGGTAGTATCATGGCGACTAAATTGGTTACAAATGAATTTGTTGCTATGACAGAATTAGCTAACGGTCATTTCCATTTTACTGAACGCACAACAGCGATCATATCTGTTTTCCTTGTTTCATTTGCCAACTTCTCTTCTATCGGGATCATTTCTGGCGCGATGAAGGGATTAAATGAAGAAAAAGGAAATCTTGTCGCAAAACACGGATTGAAAATTTTGCTAACAGCGACTTTAGTCAGCTTTTTAAGTGCTATTGTGACTGGATTACTGGTATAATAAACAAAAAAAGCGACGTTGCTTTCAAAAGCTTTGGAAATATTTCCAAAGCTTTTTCAGTTGCTCAAATATCAAAGGAGAAATGATGATGAATTATTGCTATGTGTTTATCGGACCTTCTGGTTCTGGGAAAACTTCACTCGCAGAAGCTGTTTTTCAGCCCGAACAAAAGATCATTACTTACACGAATCGATCACCAAGACCTGGAGAAAAAGATCAAGAGGATTATTATTTTGTATCTGACGATGCATTCAATCAGATGATCAAGCGAGACGAGTTTGCAGAGTGGGATCAATATGCTCAACATAAATATGGTTCCAGCAAAGCAGAGATTACCAAAAAACTGAAGGAAGGAAATTGTTATGCCGTTTTGACGGCAAATGGTTTTTGGCATTTATACGAGTATTTTGGCACGGTAGTCCGTCCGATCTTTATTACGATTTCTAAAGAAACATTACAATCGCGCCTGAAAAAGCGTGGAGATTCACCCGAACAGATTTTGGCCAGAATGGCAGTTTATGCGAAAGACTTAGCTCAACTGGAACGGTTGACAGCTATTCCCACACTTTTAGTCGTATCAAACGATGGAGCGTTCCAAGAAGCAGTAGATAAAATAAAAAAAGGATTATTGATAGAAACAGATTAGCTAAATAGCCATAAGATAAGCTGAGAGGCCGCGACAAAAATGGTGTCACGACCTCTCGATGAACGGTGTTTCAGAAGTAGCTTCTTCGAAAATTATTTCTTGAAGCTCACCACTACTGTCCCAATCTCTTAGCAATCAGCTAGTTGTTTTTTCATATTATTAAGTCTTCATCCTTGTGAAGATGCTTTTATACTCACTTGATTATTTTTTGATACGCTTTTCTTTCACCATGTTCAAAAGGGAATTCAATCATTCCTTGATAAGTGAATCCAGCAGAATAGATGGTCTTTTCCATCGGTTCATTAGCTGGATAAGTATCGATACGGACATCTTGAATATCTTTGCTGGCTGCAATCGTCAACAAATGTTCTAAGAACGGTTTTGCTAGTTTTTTTCCTCGAGTACTTTCTGCTAAAGCAACACGATGAATCGATAAATAAGGACCAGTTGATTCTTTCCAACTACCATCTATTTTTGTGTAAACGGGATCCACGCCTGAGACTAATGCAGCTGTTCCAACAATTTGATCTTCGACTATTAATACATAGCTTTCTTTTCTTTCAATATCGTTCAAAATCGTTTCTTTTGTTGGTTTCTGCCCGTTCTGCCATTGGGGAGAGCCTTGCGAAGCAATAAATTCCGCTGCAGCATCAATAATTTTTACCACTTCTTCTACTTCTTCTTTTCTTGTTAACCGAATATACATATCCAGTTACCTCTTTTCTGTTTCTTTTTCATTTATATTCTCTAATTTTTGAATCACTTCATACAGTTCAGGAACTTTTGAATAACTTCTAAGCCAATTTTTTGGATGATCCAGTAGTTGACTGATAAGTTCCAAATGATGCATTAGGGACCATTTTTTCAATACTCCGAGTCCTGGAAATTTTTGTTGCTGGTAGAGAGCCAGTAATTCAATCATTCCTGATGTGATTAAGAGCTGATGATGGTGACGCATGATCCATTTTTTCATTTTATCTCCTGCTTCAAGAAACTTCAATGCTTGATTTTTAGCGGAATCATTACTGTCAGAGACAAAATGCTTTACGCGGATATTACCGTAAGCATCGATATACGTTAGATGGATAGCAAGCGCTCGGCTAGGAAACCCTTTATCGAAATAACGGCTGCCTTCGATCGTGAAATCAGAAAATCCACTATATCCGTCTTCGTGGAAAAAAAGATAGTCATCACTAAAAAAATCGTCTGCTTTATCTGTATAACTTTCAACATGCTTTCTCGTTCGAAAAGAGTCACGGATCACAATTTTATTTTCGGGCAGCCAGATGCGAAAGCGACTAGCATCTGGTATCAAGAATTTCGAATCGACTCCTGCCAGCTGTTTCCACACCTCTGCGTCTTTTGGATAGTGTTGTCCATCGAATACAAGAAATGTTGGAGGTGAATCCAGTACGTCGTTAAGATTTTCTGGCGTTAAAATCTGTGCAGAGACGACAGAGCTATGTTCTTTGACTGTCCAACTGTGCACATGCTGATCGAATAATTTGAATTGTCCTACTTGGGGATTTTGGATTACAGCGATTGGATGGTGCTTTTTTTGAAATAATTCGATCACGTTTTTAAGCGTAGCGGAATCACGTACTGGTTCGATTACCGGTTGGATTTTATTGGAGAGCAATCCTCGCGACAATGCTTCTTTTAATGCTAATAGGTCAAATTGTTTTCCTCTTAAATAAGGATAGTACATATTTTTCACTCCAATGGCTCTGTGGGCAACCGCCGGATCTGCTGTTGTTGCCTTAAGTATTCATAATCATGTTGAAGCGCAGCAACTTCTTCTTGCAACTCATTGATTGCCTGACTAGCTATTTCTTCTAAAAATCGTTCATAGTATCGTTCGTTAGAAAAGGGATCTTGGTTTTCTGAACGTCTTTTCAATTCTTTGTACAATTGATCTGTTGGAAAATATTTTACGCCTCGCTCCATTTGCTTTGCTTTTCTTACTTCTCTGAATAAAGAAGCCATAAAACGGTTTGTCAAAGCTTCTTCCGGTACAGCAAGCTCCTTCTTTGCTGCTTTTTTCGCAATCATAAATGTACCAGATGCAGGCATTTCCTCTTCGATCGTGTACGGGCGATATACTAGTACACCTATTCCTGTAGGGATCTCTGTTTTCACTTCTTCATATAGTTTACTTGGCAAAACAAAATAATTATAATGCCCGACAAATGACAGTTTGGCTGTAGAACGAAAATCTGCTTTTGTCACTTTCAGCTCATAGCATCGCCATTCTCGGCTGCCATCAAATTTTGTCAAGCAGCTAAGCGTATCTACAATTCCTTGGTCATCAGGCATCGTGACTTCTTCTACGACTAAGCCGCCCTGCTCGATGCAATATTGGTATAATGAGGATTCTATTTCGATGGTTAGCGGGGTCTTCATGTTTTTACCTCCGAACATATTTTCGTCTTACATTTTACATGAAATGATTTTAAAATACTAGACAGAATACACAAGAAACAAAAATAGAAATGATGCTTGTCACGTTAGCACCATTTCTATTTTTCAGATTGACTGATGGACGGAACGTTTTTCTAAATACTGTTGCACTTTTTCGATCCCGATACAAATGATCCAATAAATCAGTGCAACTAAAATATAGAGAGAAAAATAGTCGAATGTCCGACCACCTATGATCTTTGCTTTTTGAAATATTTCTGGCACTGTGATCGTTGCCGCTAATGAGGTACCTTTCACTAAATCCATAGCTACGTTACTGAGTGCCGGTACCGAGATTCGAAAGGCTTGCGGTAAAACGATATATTTCAATACCCCAAAGAAAGAAAAACCAGAAGCTAAACCAGCGTCCCACTGACCTGAAGAAACGCCTGCTAGTGATCCTCGATAGATTTCACCAATAAATGCACTGCTGGTAATCGTGAAGCAGATGACTGAAGCCGTTAAGGCACTTAATTGATAAGGTAACCCGAAATATAACAAGAACAGCAAGACTAGTGCGGGAATACCTCTAAAGAACGATAAATAAAAACGAATAAATACATTCAGAGGTAGCCAATCCAAAAGACCTAGAACTGTCAAAAGCAACCCTACCAAGTTTCCTAAAACAAAAGACACGAAGCCGATCCCTAATGTGTATACCAAGCCTTGCAGTACGAAAGGAAGTGAAGTCCACATGAGGGAAAAATCAATGAGAGGAAAGTACATCAATCACTCACCGACTCAGTCATCGTTTCTTTCGGTTTGACTGAAACATCAGTTTGAAAATATTTTTCAGATATTTTCTTTGTCGTCCCATCTTCTTTCATCTCTTTTAATACGCCATCGATTTTCTTTTTCAAAGCATCATTTCCTTCTTTCAATAAAAAACCACTTTCGTTTTCATTGAAATAAACGTTCTCCAAGATTTTTACGGGGATATCTGGTAAAGCAGATACGGCCATTTTCTGCAAATAATAATCATTTAGAATAACGTCTGTTCGACCGTTTGCTACATCGCTTAAATATTGATCATTCGTGGCGTTATCGTAAGTAACTAATTTAGCTCCGTGTTTTTCCGCTAAACGCATATAGCTAGTATTGGGTTCGCCAGCTGCTTTTTTTCCTTTAAGATCATCAAGTGAGTGGATTCCTGAATCATCTTTTTTTCGTACGATCATACTGTCAAATGAATATTTGAAAGGCTCTGAAAGGGAGAATTTTTTTTCTCTTTCTTTTGTGATACCAAAATCGTTCGCAGCAAAATCTGATTCTCCTTTTGAAACAGAAGTGATTTGTCCATCCACATTGTATTCTTTAAAGGAGATTTTGACATTTAAACGTTTGGCTACCTCTTTCGCCAAGTCTACGTCATAACCAACTAATTCATTTTGATCATTATAATAAGAAGCGGGAAATAGTGTGCCAGAAGTTGCTACTACCAATTCTTTCTTTTTTTTCACATTACTCCAGCTGTGATCTTCTTGGTTAGCGGCAGCTGTACCGCAAGCGCTTAAAATAAAAAAGACGCTAGTTATTAGAGCAAACAATCTTTTTTTCTTCATTTTTTCTTCTCCTTGTTTCTGCTATTTCCATGGATTTGGTAAATGGAACTGGTGACTTGCTTCAAATAGATAGCCGATTTGAAGCAGCAAATCTTCTCTTCCTCTGGCGGACATAAATTGAATCCCGAGAGGCATGTTTTCTTTTGTCAAATGAGTAGGCAAGCTGATTGCTGGTTGTCCAGTCAGATTAGCCAATTGTGTATAAGGTGTGATCTTCAAGCTTTCCTCAAACATAGAAGAAACAACTTCTAAAGCTTGTACTTCAGAACAATCATGGATGTGTTTCATCTGTGCTCTTATCGTATCACTTTGCAAATCTTCGCTGATTTTAGGGGCAGTAAATGCAGTCGTTGGTGAAAGGAATAAATCATATTCTTGATGCAAGTGTTCCATGACAATTGCTGCTTCATCCCATACATGCAGAGAATCAATGTAAGTAGCGGCAGAAAGTTTCTGACCATATTGGAACAAAGTCCAAGAGATCGGCTCAAGTTCTTCTTTTCTGACAGTTCGCTGGATGCCTGCTTCAATCGAGTGGATCATTGCTGCTGTCTCTGCGCCATTCATCTGATAATAAGACCTAATCAGTTTACGACCATCTAGTGGGTAAGGAATCTCCGTCAAATCATGTCCTTCTTTTTCAAGGAAATCTACAGCTTTTTTTACAGCAAGTACTGCCTCTTCACTAATCTGTGAGTGGATCGGTGAATCAACACAAAAAGCTATCTTCAAATGTTTTTTTCTTGGATGTGTTTGCCACTCAACTGGCGATACTTGATATGGCGCACCGGAATGGATGCTTCTCATCCCATAAAATAAAGCCTCCGTGTCTCTCATAGAAACCGTCAAACCGAAATCAATAGCAGCTCCTTGCCATCCTCGCCAAGCATATGGACCAACTGGCATCGTCCCTCGCGAAGGTTTCAGCCCAATCAATCCGCAAAACGAAGCGGGTATTCTAATAGAACCACCACCGTCACTAGCGCCAGCTAAAGGAACGATTCCCGCTGAAACTGCAGCAGCAGCGCCTCCACTTGATCCGCCAGGTGTACATTCAAGGTTCCAGGGGTTTCTTGCTGGGCCATAGATGACGGGGTCTGTAATATTTTTGAAACCAAACTCTGGCGCATTGGTTTGTCCAAAAGGAACTAGCCCTATCGCTTCTGCTTGCTGTACATAATTGGATGTATGAGAAGCTCGATGTGTTTCAAATAAACGAGATCCTGAAGTAGCTAGCCATCCCTTTTTTTCTTGACCGAGCATTTTTAAAGGGAATGGAATACCTGCCAATGGTCCTTTTTCTGACTGGGGAATCAATCGTTCAGTGGAACTATTCTCGAATGGTTCAAGTGCAACAAACGCATTCAATTCATGATTTTGTTTTTTTATTTTTTTCTGTACATCATCAGCTAATTCTTGAAAACTAAATTCTTTTTCTTTAAGTCCTTTCGCTAATTCTGTTGCATCTTTCATAGTATCCTCCTTTTTGCCCCTGTTATTTTCCCACAAGTTCGTCTAACATACAATGAGTACGCTTGCACATGAATGAACAGACGAGTGTTTTTTATAAAAAAAGACGAAGATCAATCATGACCTTCGTCTTTTTGCTATGAAATGTTGCGTAATTTGCCTTTAAATTCGTCAATTGACGTATATCCTTTTTCTGACATAATCTGCGTTAATTCTTTTATGATTCTAGAAAAAATTTCCGGCCCTTCTTTATGAAGCTCGGTACCAATCTGTAACATGCTTGCGCCACATAGCAGATGTTCAAATGCATCTTGTCCTGTCCGAATCCCACCTGTACCAATGATTTGGATTTCTGGTTTCAAACGCGTATAAAAAGCGAGGACATTTGCTAAAGCAGTCGGCTTGATATACTCTCCCCCAATGCCGCCGAACCCTTCTTTTGGTTTGATGACCACTGCTTCTTTGTCTGTATCGATATACAACCCGTTACCCACACTGTTGATAGCATTGACATATGTCAACGGGAACTGATTCAAGATATCTGCCATCTGATCAAAATGAGCAAAATCAAAATAAGGAGGCAATTTGATCCCTAACGGCTTAGAAAAGATGCTGAATACTTCTTTCAATGTTTCATAAGTGGCCTCAAAATCGTAAGCTAGTTGTGGTTTACCAGGCACATTTGGACAAGATAAATTTAGTTCAGTAATCCCCTTGAAACCACTTTTTTCTATTTCCCCAAGTATTTCCAAGTTTTCTTGGACACTCATCCCGGCGATCGAAAAAAATAATGGTTGATTTGGTTTTTTCTGCGCTTTTTCATACGCAAGAGCATACTCTAGATAATAAGAAAAGCCTAAGTTTGGAAGCCCCATAGAATTGATACTGCCTAAAGGAACATCAAAATAACGTGGTTCGGGATTTCCTTTTCGTTCATTGATTGTACAGCTCTTAGTGATAAATGCTCCTGCTTCTGAATGAGCCAGCTCGTCTAATTCCTGGGTAGTCATGCAGTGTACACCAGATGCATTCATAAAAGGGTTAGCAAAGGTATGATTGGCAAAGGTCGTTTCTAAACTCAAGTAAATCGCTCCTTCAAACAAGTTATTTTATCTAGTGTATCATGACTAAAAGAAAAATCAACTCTTGTTTTTCAACGTATTTCTTAATCACCCTGTTCGGTTGATAGCACTTCCCCTGTTTCACTATTAATCTTGACTGATGTACTTTGATTACCATTTTTTACTTTGACTTCCCAATAAGTAGTACCTAGATCTTTATCCAGATCCCAATCTGTTGCTGTACCGCTTCCTACTTTATCGACAGCAATCTTTGCTGCTTCCTCAATTGTAATTAATTTATCAACAGCTAGACCATCTTCTTTTTTCTTTTGACCATTTTGATCCTCTCGATCTAGCGTTTCTGGATTCTCTGTTTCCATTTTTTCATTCTGAGCATCAATTCTTGCTTCATATTCTTTTTGATCATCGACACCTTCTATCTTGTAGAAGTAAGATCCCCAATCACTATCTAGTTCCAAACTAGTAATAGCAGTATCTGGATACTTATCTTTAAACAATTCAATCGCACGAGCTGCAGACACTTTGATAGCTGACTGGCCCATTGCCTCGCTCGAATTCTTTGTTTGGCTAGACGAAGATGTACTTGCGTTTGTTGAGGATTCCGATACCTGAGAAGAGCGTTGTTCACTACTTGAAGATGTATTCCCAGATGTTCCTTGATTGGTGTTTGATTGACAAGCAGCTAAAAACAAAGCCGCAAATAAACTAGTATAAATAACAGTTTTCTTCATTGATTTTATCTCCTTTATTATAAAATAGTATTCTATACAAGTATAACGAAGAAAAAAATTTCTGTCATGTTTAAAAATTAAAGAACAACGTTATTATTATGAAAATAAAAAAGAAGCTAAGCTTTAGAGACAACCCTAGAAGTTAGACTAAAATCTCACTTCGGGAGCATCATAAAACTTAGCTTCCATTTATTAAATAATTAAATAGCTTTTAAACTGCCTTTTTATATCAATTATGCACGATGCATTGGGATATCATTATTTCCAGGTTGAACAAGCAAATATTGAATTACATCGATATTGCTTGACTCAAATGACGCTGCACAAGCTTGTAAATATAGATCCCACATTCGATAGAAGGAATCACCCATTTCTTTCGTGACTTGATCTTGGACTTGATGGAAATTTTTTGTCCAATGCTCTAATGTCAATTGATAGTCACGACGCAAACTTTCTAAATCGATCAATTGCAAATCGTTTTTTGTAATATTATCAACTAATTCAGTAACCCCAGGAACATAACCGCCAGGGAAAATATATTTATTGATCCAAGCATTTGTCGCACCGCCTTGTTGTCGACTGATTCCATGGATCAAAGCTGTTCCTTTTGGTTTCAATAAATCTTTTACGACTTTGAAATAACCTTCAAGATTTTCAGAACCTACATGTTCGAACATACCTACACTTGTGATATGATCAAACGTTTCGCCTTTTAGTTCACGGTAATCCATTAATAATACACGGCATTTATCTTCTAAATGTTCTTCTTTGATTTTTTTTGTGATCAAATCGTATTGTTCTTCACTTAGAGTAATCCCAGTTGCTTTGACGTTATATTCTTTGGCAGCAGTGAACATCAATGTTCCCCAGCCGCAACCGATATCAAGCAACGTTTCGCCTTCTTTGATAAAGAGTTTGTCTAAAATATGATGGACTTTATTGATTTGTGCTTGTTCCAACGTATCTTCAGGTGTGTTGAAATAGGCACAAGAATAAGTCAAAGTTGGGTCTAGCCAAAGTTTATAAAAGTCGTTACCTAAGTCATAATGCGCATGGATATCTTCTTTGTTTTTTTGTTTTGTATGTTTTTCTTTCTTTGGCAGCCATTTTAGATAATCTTTTCCTCGTAAAAAGCTGTTTGCTTGCTGATAAGCATCGTTGATTAATGCTTGGATACTTCCCTCGATCTCGATTCGATGATCCATATAGGCTTCTCCTAGTGCCAAAGAAGCGTTGCTTGTAATCTCTTTCATTGGGATTTCTTCATGGATATTGATTTTGATTTGGGGAGGAGTGTCCGTATCTCCGTATTGTTTCGTTGTACCGTCCCAATAATTTACTTCGACAGGGAGCGAGAAAGAACGTGAAAATAATTGGTTGTATAAAGTTTTCTCTAACATGATTTTCCTCCTTAAAAAAACTACCCTATTACGTTAATACTAAAAAAGAAAAGAATCAACTAAGAAGTTTAATTTTTTCAGAAATTTTTCAAAAACTACTTTATTTTTCATTTTTTTCACATTCATTGTCGCACAAATCACTTAAACTTGTCATTCGACACGCTTATCTTTGAATTTTGTCTTAGCAAAAACCCATAAAAGCAGCAAGACAGTTATCATTGTTTGGACACTTAGCATCAAGATAAAGTCAAAGTGGATAAACCCTACAACTGCTGCTACCATGGATCCTATCCCCATCACATTCAGCATCAAATTTGCACTCTCTTTGAATGTATGAATGGATGAGAGTTGGCTTTTTCTTGTCATCCACAAGAAAAAGGAAGCACCGAATAAAATGAGACTCGTCATGATAAATAGGACAAGACCAAGACTTAAACTATAAGATAAAATGATTGTTGGACGATTACTGGCATAAAATTCTCTTTCTAAAAATCGTTGGAAATCTTCCGGCGTACGTACAGAATCCGGTTGGAAAGATGGACTATAATTCATCGTATAGCGGCGTATACCAGATTTATCCTTTTGTTGGATCACCCATTGTTCCTTCTCAAAATCAATAAAAGTTCCATGATCGGATTGTTGTTTCTCAGATAAAGACACACCTACCAAAATTTCAGGGGTCACAGCTATCGTTTGTTGCGATGATTGTAACCCAGTTTCAGATAATTCAAGTTCAGAAAATTTTTTGGTTCCTTGTTCATCGATCAACGAATGAACGGATAGAAATTGTTCTAATGGAATCCCTTGGATCTGATTGGCATAAAAAAGAGTCACAGGCATGACCATCAAGGAAACTAAAAATACAAATATCAAGAAAAATTTGGGCCATGATAATAGTTTGCGTCCCGCAAACACTTGAGTTGGCGTACGTAAAGTGGAAAAATAATTTAACGGAAATGTTTGCATGATCCTCTGCTCCTATCCTTTTGTCCCGCCAGATGTCAGGCCGGTAACAAAGTTCTTTTGTAAAAAGAAGAATAATAGACAAATCGGTAAAGCAATCAAAATTGCTCCAGCAGCAAAGAGGGAGACCCTTTGATTTGTCACGTCAGAAATAAATGTTTGCAGGCCGACAGCAACAGTCTGATTTTCAGGTGTTCGGAGCAGGAACTTCGCTAGCATGAAGTCGCCAAAAGGTCCCATGAATGCCCATAATGCTTGAACGGCGAGCATTGGTTTGACAAGAGGTAATACAATCTGGAAAAAAATCCTGAAATGCCCTGCCCCATCAAGTTTAGCAGATTCATCTAAATCTATTGGTACTGTGTCAAAGTATCCTTTCATCAGCCAAGTATTCATTGGAATCCCACCGCCTATATAAATCATCGTCAAGAACCAATACTTATCTAGTGCCTCTAATAAGAAAGCCATGACATAAAAGGCAGTCAATGCTGCCATAGTCGGTACCATCTGAATCACTAAAAAGAACATCAAACTTGATTTGCGTCCGATAAAACGATAACGGCTATACGTATAGCCAGCTAAAGTTACTACAGTTACTTGTACGATCATCGTTAGGACAGAGATGATTAACGTATTTTTATACCACGTCCCGTAAAGTGTTTCACTGAACAGTCGCGTGAAATTCCCTAAAGTCCAGTCGCTTGAAAAATCCAAACTGAAAGCCGCAATGTTTCCTGACTTGAAGGCAGTACTTGCTGTGATCAAAAGTGGATAGATAATAATGACTGATAACAGTAAAAGAAAAAAGTAAGTAAAAAAGTGAGAAAGCCGTTTTTGGAATCGTGCACTCGAATGAAATTTTTTCATTGTTTAATCCCCCATATTGAACGCATTTGTCTTTTTGAACACTAGCAAAGATACGCAGATAACGATGATGGAGATGATCAACGTAATGGCTGAAGCCATAGAATACTGCGGAGAAGTTCCAGTCGTAAGTTTATAAATCCATGAAATCAGGATATCTGTAGAACCAGCTCCTCCACCCACGCTTCCGGGCCCTCCATTGTTAAATAGGTAGATCATAGAAAAATTATTGAAATTCCCAGTATATTGGGTAATAAACGTTGGTGCCGCAACTAGAAATACAGCTGGCAGTGTGATATTTGAGAAACGTTGCCATGCATTTGCTCCATCGATTTTTGCTGCTTCATACAAATCTTCAGAAATCGACTGTAAAATCCCTGTAACCATTACATAGATATAGGGAAATCCTAACCATCCTTGAACTAAGATGATTGCCACTTTAGTCCAGTTCGGGTCCGTTTTCCAAGAGATTGCACTGATATCTACAAATGGAAGCTGGTTTATGAAAGGAATAACTTGAGTATTGATGGCACCTACGCTATCGTTGAATATATTCGAAAAACTCATGATAGTAATAAACGCTGGGACCGCCCACGGTAATAAGAAAATGATACCGAAAATACGTTTAAATTTAATAAATTTTTGGTGAGCAACAACCGCTGTGAGAATACCAAGGGTGATTTGTAAAGTTGTTGCACATAACGTCCAGATTACGGTCCATGAAAAGACTGCAAAAAAAGTATTGCGATATGAACTCAAGAAGAAGATGCTAAAAAAGTTTTTAGCCCCTACCCAATCAATCAAACTGGCTGGTGGAATATGATTAAAGTCATAATTGGTAAATGCAGTAAATAATGTGACTAAGACTGGGAAAATGATGGTAAAAATCATGAGAAGATACGCGGGAAGTGTCAATAGATAAGGAAAACCTTCATCACCTATATTATGTATGACTTCCTTCATCGTTCGATTGATTTTTTTCCCTTCTTTACGCATCCTTGCTACTCGATAGGCGTCTAGAAGATTCAAAGCGTAAAAAATCAAGAAAATGATTGTAATGATGAATTGCAAAGTGCCTTCAATCAAAATAAATAATGAATGATCTTCCATTGGTATACTTCCCAAAGTAACCAATCCTATCAATGCATGAAATCCGCCCAAGAACATCTGACCAATGAATAGGACGAATATTGCGAAAAAAACGATACCTTTAAAAGTTTGGCCATTTACAAACTGCCCCATCCCCGGAATAAGTGAACAAAGCGTGATTTTTTTTTCGTTGATCTGGCTTGTTTTATCTTGCTGCATCTGAATGCCCCCTCTAAACTTGCTAAACCGCAAACTACTTTTAAGATAATGGCAACAAGAACAAGATAATTTTCCATCTCGCTCTTGCCACCTCTATCTGAAGCACCTGTTCCATTTTTTTATAAAAATGGACGGTTATCATTTTAATCAGTATTTTTGTTCTATGGCTTCACTGATTGTTTTCACTGCTTCATCTGCGGATTCTTTTGGTGTTTTTGAACCTGATGCTGCATCGAACATCAAGTTTTCTGCACCTGTCCAAACTTCACCCATTTCTGGGATGTTTGGCATTGCTTGAGCTGTTTCATATTGTTCGATCACAGCTGTTGTTAATTCATCGTTTTTAGCCTTGGCTGTTTCCCGAGCTTGTTGATTTGCAGGGATTTCATTTACCATTTCAAAGAATTTCTCTTGATTCTCCTGATTCGTTACATAATCGAGCCATTTTTGAGAGAGATCTTTATTTTTAGCATAATTGCTGACTACCCATCCTTTTCCTCCGCCAAATGGTTGATAAGGCTGTCCATTGTTTAGAGTAGGAATTTTTGCAACACCATAATTGATATTGTTTTCTTTGTATGTTTGCGCTTGCCATGGGCCGTCAATAATTGCTGCAGTTTTGTTGGACATGAATTGCTGGCTGGCGAAGTCTCCTGCACTTTTTATGTCTTGCATTCCCTTAGGCCAAACATTTTGGAACCAATCTGTTGCATAAGAAATTCCTTCTACAGCACCTGCATTATTCAAACCGATATCAGAAGGATCTGTACCATCATCACCGAATACATAGCCACCGTAACCTGCAATCAAACCATAGGAATAATAAAAGTCAGTCCATTTAGCTAAAAATCCTGTATTTTTTCCTGCTTCTGACTCAAAAGCAAAACGACTGTCTTTGGATAGATTTTCCAAATCTTTAAACGTCGCTGGTGCTGTATCGACTAAATCTTTGTTATAGTACAAAACAAGGGTCTCGATTACTGCAGGTTCTCCATAGATTTTTCCATCATAAGTCACTTGGGCTTTGTCTGTTTCATCGTAAGCTGATTCATTTCCCAGTTTTACTTCCGCCAGATGTCCTTGCTGTCCTAACGCACCGATCCGGTCATATGCTGCCATCATAACGTCAGGTCCCTTTCCAGCAGGCCCATCTAACGCTAATGATTCTAACTGATCGAACATGTCCTTTTCTACCAGCTTGATCTTCACATCGTTTTCTTTTTCGAATGTATCTTTTATTTCGTTTATATAATCTTTATATCCAGAATCAACGGAGACTGTTAACGTTTTCCCTTCTTCCGCTTCCCCTTCTGCTGAAGAATTACCATTGCCACAAGCCGCTAATCCGCCTAAGATTCCTAAAGAGACTAACCCTAAACCTAACTTTTTCGCGCTTCTTTTTTTCATCTTCATTTCCTCCTGTGTATTCAACGTGCTGTTACACCACTATTATAATGGGCACAAATCTTTATTTGCAAACGCTTTCTTGCTGTTACCGGTAACAGTTTTCAACACATAATCAAAAATCCGTATTGCTGTATCTCTGCTTTCCCATCTTCTAATAACTGACAATTTTGACTAAGAATAACCTCATTTTCCTGTTCTACTATCCAAGGTTCTGCTGACTGATTGAAGTAAATATGGATAATCTGCCCCTCTAGTTCACGTACAAAATAGAGCTTATCTTCACGATCATTTACTATTAACCATTGGGTAGCCCCTTCAGAAAGAATCTTAGACAACTGTTTCCTAAGAGAAACGAGTTCTTTTATAAAACCAAACAGTTCTAGATCTTGTTTTTCTTTTTCCCAGACCATACATTTTCGACAATCCGGGTCTTCTCCACCAGTCATCCCTACTTCTGTCCCATAATAGATACATGGAGATCCTTTTTGAAGAAACATAAAAGTCATCACAGATTTCATCAATTCCTTGTTCCCATTACAAAGAGTTAAGATCCTTGCAGTATCATGAGAATCTAATAAGTTAAATGTCCCTTCGTTCACCTGATCTCTGTAAAGCATTTGCTGATGATTCATTCCACTGACCATTTGCGAAGCTGTAATTTTCTTTTTTGCAAAATAATCTTTAATTGAATCTGTAAATGCGTAATTCATTACTGCGTGGAATTCATCCCCTTGCAGCCAGGCCTGTGAGGAATGCCAGATCTCTCCCAGGATATAGATATCAGGTTTGATGGCTGTAACTTCTTCTCTAAATTTTTTCCAAAAATGATGATCCACTTCATTAGCAACATCTAGTCGCCATCCATCAATATCGAATTCTTTTATCCAATAGGTGGCAATATCTAATAAATATTTTTGAACCTCTGGATTTGCTGTATTTAGTTTGGGCATGAATGGAGTAAAAGCAAAAGTATCATATGGGATATTTTCAGCAGTTTCTGGCACATCAGTCATCTGATAGGAATCTACTGGGAAAAAGCGGATATGGAACCAGTCTTTATAGATTGATTTTTCTCCGTTTTCGAGTACATCTTGCCATTGGGGCGAATGGATTCCCATATGATTGAATACAGCATCAAACATGATACGTATCCCTCTTTTATGTGCTTCATCAATTAAATTTTTTAAAAGTTTTTTATCTCCAAACGCGGGATCGACTTCATAATAGTCGATCGTGTCGTACTTGTGATTGGATGTAGCTTTAAATATGGGACAAAAGTATATTCCGTTGATACCCAGGTCTGTCAAATAATCCAGATGATCCATCACACCTTGTAAATCCCCGCCAAAGAAATCTTCACGATCTGGATCTTTGCTTCCCCAAGCCAAAGTATGATCGGGATCATTTGCTTTATCCCCATTTGCAAATCTTTCAGGAAAAATTTGATACCATACTGTTTCTTTCACCCATTCTGGTACAACGAAGCGATCAATTTGATGGAAATAAGGCATTCGAAAATAAAAATTTGGTTCAGCAATCACATTTTTTCGATAAGGAAAAACACCTTGATCACCATAGAAACAATCCGTGCTGTCTTCTCCAATAACATGGAACGCATATTGTAATCGTCTTGTTTCACTTGTCAATTCAACTTCCCAATAATCATGAACATTTGTACTTAAACACTTTTTCATTGGTCGTTCTTTTTGATACCATTTTTCAGTTGTTATGGTATACGGATCTCCGCTTAACACATATACTTTTTTGATATCATTCTTCCGAGTACGAAGCCGGATACGGAATTTTGTATTCGTATATAGAAATGCATATTCACTTTCCGGTCGATGATAAATTGCAGCTGTGTCCATTGATTTCCTCCTTGCGATTTAATATTACGTCCTCACTATAAGTGATAGAGATAGAAAAGACAACGCTTTCAAAAATGTTATCGGTAACAGTTTTTTTGGCACTTTTCTATTACTTTTTAAGCGAATTCAACAGATAGATTCAAAAACTTTTAAAAGTTTTTGAATCTATTTTCTACCTATTTCGAGTTCTATAATTATCTTAGTTTATCTGTTTCTCTGCTCTCTATATTCGATCCTCCTAATCGAAAAAGTTTTTTAAGAGTTTTTGCTTGATCGAGTGATTTCAGATAAGATGAGTTTCCTAAATTAGCCAAGCCTAATTTTTTTCTTAAACGAAGTTAACTTATAGTGAAAAATAAGTTATAATAAGATAAGAATACTATTAATCAACTAAAGGAAGTGGATAAATGAAAGAAACAAGACAATTTATATGGACATATGTCAAAATTATTTTTGCCCTCTTTATATTAGGAGTCGCTATAAATATGTTTTTAGGGCCTCATCATATCGCTGCTGGTGGTGTCAGCGGACTAGGAATATTACTGGAAGCTGCTTTCGGTTTTGACCGTGCTATAGTCATTTTAGTATTGAATATCGCTATGTTAGTGCTAGCTCTTCTGTTTTTAGGTAAAAAACCTTTTTTCAAAGTGCTTTTTGGAAGCTTAGTTTTTCCTTTGATCATCGCGGTAGTACCAGAGATGATGATTACTTCAGATCGGTTGTTATCTGTCATTTTTGGAAGTGCGATTTTTGCTTTAGGAGTGGCCATCTTATATAAAAATAACTCTTCCAGTGGTGGCACGACGATCCCTCCCCTCATTTTTAAAAAATATTTCCACTTGAACACTTCGATCGGCCTGTTTCTTACAGATGCTTTCGTCGTTTCTCTCAATCTGTTTGTTTTTGGAATAGAAGAATTTCTTTACGCTATCTTATCTATTGCAATCACTTCAATCGTCATGACCTATATCGAAACAGGGATCAATCGGAAGAAATCCGTCATGGTTATGAGCGAACATTCTTTGGAAGACATTCGCCTTCGCTTAAGTGCTGAAATCGGACGCGGGCTTACCTTGCTGGAGGCAAAAGGCGGCTATAACCGAAAGTCAAAAGAAGTGTTATTGATCGTTGTGACCGATCATGAATTCTCTCGAATGAAACCTCTGATAGAAGAAATTGATCCAAGCGCCTTTGTCATTGTCAACAGCGTAGCAGAAGTAATGGGACGCGGATTTACTTATCATCCAATCGAATGAGTTGGTAAGTAATCAACCCTATTATTTTAAATGCGTTTTCTTTAACTGGTATAATAATAGAAGAAGTAAGTAAATGTTCGATTGAAAAAGAGAGGAGAATTTTATGCATAAAGGAACAGAAATCGATTTTGTATTAAATGACAGTTTGAAAGCTCTAAAACTTTATCAAACGATCTTTGATGAAATAGAACTGATTGAGGCAACAGAGTATCCTAGAGGCAATAATGAAGTCATTTTTTCCTTGTATGGCACGAGGTTCCATATGCTGGATGACAATCCGCCCCTTGGTCTGACTGCCCCTACTGCTGAACATCCAAATACGATCTGGTTCAATATCATCGTCTCTGACATTAAGGACACACATAATAAAGCATTACGAAATGGCTGTGTAGAGATCCAAGAAATGACAGAAATGATGGACTTTGGTGTGACCAATTCGATGTTCAGGAATTCTTTTGGTTATTTATGGATGCTTCATCAGGTTCATCGTGAAGTAAGTTTTGAAGAAAGAAAACAACTTTTTGAAAAATATATGTAAAGTTTATGATGGGATTAGTTCTTGTCACTGATATTTTTTTGTAAATATTCTTATTAGAGGAAGCAAGTTTGTTCCATGTGCTTTCTCTTTTTTCTTGAATAATCAATTTCTTTGCTTTTTATAATTAAATTGTGTACAATCTAATTGCATCAAATATAATAAAAGGTGGTAATCTTATGAAAAAAATGTATTCTACAAAAATGATCAACACAGGCGGACGTTCTGGAGAAGTCCATAATCCTGATCACACATTCGAATTAAATATTGCAGCTCCTGGTAAACGTGTTGAAAACGCAACAAATCCTGAACAATTGTTTGCAGCTGGTTTCAGTGCCTGTTTCAACAGTGCATTGGAGTTGATTAAACAACAAAAAAATATTTCTGGCGCTTCTACTGTCAGCGCACAAGTTTCTCTTTATTCCGAAAGTGAAATGAGCTTTGTCTTAGGCGTAGAGATTGAAGGATCTATCGAAGGCCTTTCTCTAGAAGAAACCCAAGAATTATTAGAAGCTGCACATAAAGTGTGCCCTTATTCAAAAGCGACAGCTGGAAATATCGAAGTTACTCTGAAAGCTGTTAGTGAATAGACTTTTTTGTGTAAATCCGCTATGATACACTATAGTGAAACAGCGGAGGTGGAAAAATGGAAGATCTATATTTAGCTAATCAAGTATGTTTTCCTTTATATGCCGCCTCTAAGGAGATCATCAGGCACTACACTCCCCTTCTCAAACCGCTGGATCTTACCTATACCCAGTATCTTGTGATGCTAGTTTTATGGGAAAAGAAAAAGACTACAGTGAAAGAGCTAGGAAATGATTTGTGTCTGGATTCTGGTACGCTAACCCCCTTACTGAAGAAGTTAGCAGAAAAAAATTATATCAAGCGTCAGCGTGAAACGGATGACGAAAGAATCGTAAATGTTACGCTCACTTCTCAAGGAGTTGCGTTGCAAAAACAAGCAGAAGGTATTCCACAAAAGATCAAGTCTTATCTTCCGCTTGAACAGGAAGAATTGGATACACTGCAACATCTGACCCGAAAAATGCTAGATAATTTTCATCAAGACCAGAAAAAGGGCTGAAACTGCTAGATGAACGATTTTATGAGGAAAACCAACTCATAAGATAACGTCATTTAGCGGTTTTTCTTTTTGCTCTTTCCCTTTCTTATTTTCGTATTCCATCATATAATGAATAACGTGTTTATTTTTGTTATTTGGAGGTTGTCAAATTGTCCGTTTATCAGCGTTTTTTGGCGAATGAAAAAATACGCCGCCTCACGGTTTTATTATCTGTCATTTTTGTACTTTTCTTAGTAAGAAGTATGATTACAACCATTTTACTCACATTTATCTTTACTTACTTGATGATCCACCTTGTTCAAATCATTCAGCGATTTGTCCGAATCCCTACAGGTATTTTAGCCATCATGATTTATACATTGATCGTTTATCTTATCTATCTGGCATTCACAAAGTATATCCCGATGCTTATTCATCAAACATTCGATATGATCCAATCTGTTATTGATTTTTACGAGCATCAACCAAAAGATGCAGATCCAGTTTTACAATACATCCACAATTATATCGAGCGGAACGATTTCTTTGAACAGCTTCAAAATGGCGCGTCAATTGCGCTTGGCTATTTACAAGATATAGGAAAACTGGCAGTGGCGTTCGCTATGTCGTTCATCTTAAGTTTCTTTTTTATGATTGAAAAGCAAAAAACGATTTTTTTCTCACGGTTATTTCTAAAAAGTGAGTTTTCTTGGTTCTTTCAAGATCTATATTATTTCGCCGATAAGTTTGTCAATACATTTGGCTTAGTATTAGAAGCTCAATTTATTATTGCTCTTTTAAACACCCTGCTCACAACTATTGCCTTGGCCGCATTTGGCTTTCACCAACTGCTGAGCTTAGCAATTATGATATTCATTCTAAGTCTGATCCCAGTAGCAGGCGTTATTATTTCTTGTATTCCTCTATCTTTCATTGCTTATTCACAAGGAGGAATCAGAGATGTTGTTTATATCCTGATGACGATTTTGGTTGTGCATCTGATCGAATCTTATGTACTGAACCCAAAATTAATGTCTAGCAAAACAGACTTGCCGATTTTTTATACATTCGTGGTCTTGCTTGTTAGTGAACGATTCTTTGGCGTTTGGGGATTGATTGTCGGCATTCCGATCTTCACCTTCTTTTTAGATGTGCTGAAAGTGAAAAAGATTCCGAATCATTCACCAAGAGAAACAGATCTCCTTTAAATTA
Source organism: Enterococcus sp. M-BR2 (assembly GCF_056612775.1). NCBI lineage: Bacteria > Bacillati > Bacillota > Bacilli > Lactobacillales > Enterococcaceae > Enterococcus > Enterococcus sp. M-BR2. Next base: position 795,045 of record NZ_CM152743.1, on the reverse strand, counting down.
AAAATGAAGAAAGATAAAAATTAGAACGACCCTAAATATCAGATTTAGAATCTGCTATTCAGGGTCGTTTTATTAATATTACTTTTTCGTTTGTAAAAATGTGTTCTCCGACATTCTTCAAATGTCAGTGTCATCTATTTTGTTTAAATCTTTTTACAGAAAACATCATTGTTATGCCTAATAGAATGATTCCGCTCCACAGTATGACTTTATTTTGTGCTTCTCCAGATTTTGGCAGCTGTTTATTTTTCGTATCAGGACTAGCAAGGATTGTATCTTTGCTACTTTTTAAAGTCTCAGCTGGGTAAGGGTTATCAAATCGTTGTGTTTGTGTATTCTGCTTCTCTTTATTTATTTGTTGAATGGTTGTATCTATTTTTTGACTCTCTTTCTTTTCATCCTTTTGGGTGCTTATCTCTTTTGCCGTTATATTTGTTTCAGGTGTTTTTTCTGGCATTTCTGGGGACACATCTGGCTTTTCTTCAGGAACCCTATTTGGTGTTTCTGGATTCTCGGTTTCATTATCCGTGTCTGGTTTTTCTTCTGGTCTTGCTTCGTTGCTAGAGTCTGTATCTGGTTCTGGAGTCACATCTGGTTTCTCTGGATTCTCGGTTTCATTATCTGTGCCTGGTTTTTCTTCGGGAGTTGTTTCAGGTTTTGATTCATTGTCTGGCTCCGACTTCATTTCTGTATCAGGCTCTTCACCAGATTCTATTTCCGGTTGCTGTTCTCCGTCTGGATTTTCTGTAGGCGGTATATCAGGCTTGTTTTCATTTTCTGGTTTATCCGTTGGTTCCCCAACAAGATCTCCTCCTCCTGAGTCGATTGCTGAATCTTGCTCAACTGTCTGCCGTTGACTATACGGCGTCAAATAATGAAGATCGTTCGGTAAGCCATCTGCTACTTTGACAGTAAACAGTGCTGGTTTTAGCAAGTCCTGATTTAATGTGACGGTGAAAGTAAATGTTGCTTGCTTGTGTTGGATAGACAAAGTATTCTCGTCGTAACTGATCAATAAAGCAGGGTCAACATTCTCAAATGTAACAGCTGATTGTCGTATCGGTGCTAAGTCTCCCGAATAATCAACTGTTGCTTTGATGGTCGCTGTTTGTCCTTTTTTCAATTTTGTGACACCTGAATTGAAGGAAGAAAATTCATCTTGGAAAGTAATTCGATTAACATTGGCCCATTTGGTTTCTGCCCAATTTGCTGTTCCTATCTCCTCTGTATGCACTGTCTGATTTATAGTAAGCGATAAGCTTAAGGCTGTAAATGTTGAGATTAAGATGGTTGGATATCTCATAACTCTCTCACTCCTTGATTTTTTTGTATGCAAGAAATAAGATAGTAGAGATTGTGCCTATATGTTTACTGTCTTTTTGTCTAGATTCATGAAAAAAACAGTAATATTTTCAAGTTTTAACAATTTAAGTAAAAAGGAGCGCCCTTCATGCAAACCCAAGAAGCGATAAAAACGTATCTTTTAAAGAAAAAAAGCAATACAAAATTAGATATTTTTCTTTTCCTGTCTGAACATCGTTTCTTTATTACTACACAATATTTAGCAGATCATTTCCATATGTCTGAATCAAATTTTTTATTATACATCAAAGAATTAGAACAAGATTTTGAGCGTCTCAATCTAACAGAATTGCATATTGATAAACAAAAACCTTTTTTGAAGTTGAATTTTGAAGGAATTGATCCGGCTTATTGCTACTATCGTCTATTTGGAAGGTACTGCAACGAATCGGTCAGTTATGAGATCTTGACTTCTTTGTTCAGTTGTCAGACAAATTCGATTATCAGTTTAAGTCAGCAAACGAACTATAGTGCCTCTTATCTGTATACGAAAATGAAAAAAATCAATGCATTTTTAGCATTGTATGGTTTGTCTGTCTCCTTTTCTAATAATGGAAGAAAGTCCTTTTCTGGAAAAGAAGTACAAATCCAATATGCAGCATTAGATATTTATTGGAATATCTTTTCAAGTACTGCTACAGATTTTTATGATGAAGAACCACAGGTAGTTGCTTTTATGATGAATACTTTTTTTAAAAAAGAGGTACTTGACCGACTGAATAGCGGTATGATGGATAAATTATATTTGCTGTTGAAAATATGTAAAGAGAATTTTCCGGCTACTTCTGTAAAAGGTGTGCAAAGAGAGTTTGAGGAGTATGAATATATTGACTTTTTTATTGATCCCTCTGTCGATATTTTGCGTCCCAATCTGCCAATTTGTCGCGAACAACGCATCCTAGTGAATATTTTAGCTCGGCTCTCTATCACGAAAATCGAATCAGAAAAAACAAGTTTGGAGCAATACGAACTTTTAAGAAAAGCAAATGTTCCTCATGTTCTTTATTCAAGAAAAATGGTGGAATCCTTTTGTACTGTATTTGATTTGCTTATGCCTGAAAAAGAAAAGATTCTTTACTCGTTGGCGTTCGCACGAAATAAACTTTATAATGGATTTCTTAACTTCAATCAACCAAATACGCCCCTTCCTACTTTTATGCTTTATCAAGAGCATAACGTATTGAAAGAAATCCAAACAGCTATTGAACGTTTTTACATGGATTTCAGAGAACAAAATCAACATATGCTGCCAGATATTTTAGAAAAAGAAAATGTGCTATGGATGGTCGAAGATCTAGTACATTTATATGATCGTTACAAAAAACAACCGCTGATCGTGATTGGTGTGAACTATACGCGTGATTTTTATATCAGTAAAGATTTGATTGTTAAGATAGAACAAATTTTTTCAAATGAATCGATCAAAATACAAAACGATTTTATGGAGAACTGTAACATCGTTATCAGTGACTGCCCTTTGAAACAGTTGCCTTCCCACATCAAAAAAATATATATTTTAAAGGGAATCATCACACCAGAAGATTGGAAAAAAGTGATTATGAGGATTTCAGAATATATTTTTGAATTAAAAGAAGAGGCTCTTATGAACCAATCGGAAAAAGAAAATCAAGATAACCTCTAGTTCCTAGACCAAAGAAGTGACATAAATCCGTATACTGTTGAAAAGCATACGGATTTATGTCACAAAAATTTGAATATCTTTTTCGTTTACATAATAAAATTATAAATTATTTACTGGTTTTCTTTACGTTCGTTTCCTTTTTCAATTGCTTCCCATAATCCATTTAGATATACCGCACCTAATGCTCGATCATATAAGCCATATCCTGGTCTTCCTGTCTCATTCCAAATCATTCTGCCATGATCAGGGCGGATGTATCCGTCAAATCCGTTGTCATACATTGTTTTTAGTATACGGTACATGTCTAATGAACCGTATTCTGATTTATGCGGTGCCTCATAGAAATCTCGATTATCTAAAAACTTGATATTTCGAACGTGAGCAAATGGGATCCGGTCTCTTTGGCAAAATTCTGCTAAAATTTCATACACATCATTTTCTGGATCTTCTGCAATACTTCCTGTACAAAGAGTGATTCCGTTAGAAGGACTGTCTACTACTCGGCACAACCAATCTAGGTCTTCTCGATTCTTTACGATTCGAGGTAATCCAAAAATCGAGTACGGCGGGTCATCTGGGTGTACAGCCATTTTGACCCCTACCTCTTCACATGTCGGGATGATTGATTGAAGAAAATAAGCAAAATTTTCTCGAAGTTTTTCTTCGTCTACTGATGCATACGCTTCAAGCAAAGATTTGATATGAGCTAAGCGTTCAGGTTCCCACCCCGGCAACTCGAATTCATTGCTGGACTGTTCGATGCGTTCGACGATTTCTTTTGGATCAGCTGGAATATCAGCGGATATAAAAGCTAACGTAGATGAGCCATCTTCTAAGCGGTAATCAAGATCAGATTTGACCCAATCAAATACAGGCATAAAATTATAGCAGATGACTTCTATTCCATATTCTGCCAAGTTTCGAATCGTCTGCTTATAGTTTTCGATATACTGCTCACGGGATGGTAAACCAATTTTAATGGCATCATGCACATTGACGCTTTCGATAACCTTTAGTGTCAATCCACGAGACTCAATTTCTTCTTTTAATTCTTTGATCCGTTCCCTAGGCCACACTTCTCCTACTGGTATATCCATCAATGTGCCTACAATACCTTTGACTGCAGGTATTTGTCTGATTTCATCTAAAGCAATCTTTTCCTCTTGTGAACCGTACCATCTAAAAGTCATTTCCATTATAAAGTTCCTCCATGTTCTTGTAAGTAATTCTGTAATGTTTTTCGTACGGCATTGGGTCCTGCCAACATTTTGATGAACATTCCTTCTATTTTTCTGCCAATCTCAGCTTGATAAAGATCTACACCAAAAATTTCTTTATTTGACAAAATAGGAACAATTTTCTCTTGGATATGTGAGGTATCTTGCGTACCCAATTGAATATCAGAAAGCCTGTGCTGAAGTTCCACCAGCAAAGGATCTGGACTCGGTGTGAATGGTTTTCCTTGATCATCAAGGCCAATAAGGTATCGAAGCCAAGCAGCGAGAATCAATGGGATGAACACAAGAGTCTGCGGGTCCTTATTTTCTATTTCCATATATTTTTTAATCGTCTCACCGTAACGAATCGCCACCTTTTGAGAGGTATCCGTGGCGATTCGCTGAGGCATGTCAGGAATATTTGGATTAGAAAATCGCACAGTGACTACTTCTTCAAGAAAGGTCTTTGGATCAATGATTCCAGGCGATTCTACGACTGGAAGACCTTCATTGTACCCGATTTCAGAAACTAACAGTGACAAATCTGGATCTTTCATCTCTTCAGCTATACTCCTATAACCCAGTAAACAACCCATAATAGCTAAAGCCGTATGCAAAGGATTAAGACAAGTCGTCACTTTCATCGTATCTGCTTTATCTACCGTTGCACGATCAGTCAAGAACACTCCAGCTTTTTCGAATCTCGGACGTCCGTTTGGAAAATGATCTTCCATGATTAAATAATGGATATCTTCTGTATTGACGAATGGCGCAATATTGGTTCCCTTTGCGGTTTGCAAGATCGACATATTTAAAAAACCTTCTTCTGCCAACATTCTGCTAACTGATATGGAAGGATTCGGAGTGATACGATCAATCATTGTCCATGGAAACGCAACGATTTCTTCATTCGATAAGTATTGGATAAATGTTTCTGGTACATAACCTTCCTTTTGCCATTCTTTTGCAATCGTTAGCAACGAAGTACGTAATTGACTGCCGTTTTGTGAAAAATTATCTGTAGAGACAAGTGCAATCGGCCAAGCTCCCGATAAAAACCGTCTATAAAGTAGTGCAGCAAGAATACTCATCGTATGTGATGGCTTTTTCGGACCATTTTTTATATCAACTGCAATCGGTCCTATATATTTATTACTTGTATCTTTCAATCGATAATCTTTTTCAGTAATAGCAAAAGTAACTAATTGTAAACTCGGATTTTCAAAGTGACCAATCATCTTAGCAAAGTGTTCCGAACAATCTGGATGACAATACAGACTGTCAGCTGTCGCAGCTAATACACGTTTGACAAATTTTCCACTGCTTGGCATGACCACTTCAAGAATCAAATCATCAAAAACTCGGTAAGCCTTTTCAATTATTTCTTCATCGAATGTTTCACAAACAATGACACCAGTGGGCAATTCGCCTTGATCCGCTAAACAATGAGCGATTTCTGCATGAAATCCTCGATAAAGATTTCCGCCACCAAAATGGATCCAGACAGGATTTCTTTGTCCAGTTTCTCTTAATGATGCACGGTCAAAATGAGGTATTTCTACTTCTTTTTGAGATAATTCAGGAATAAAGTTCTCCCAGTTGTTTAAATCAATCATTTTTCCCCTCCTAAACTAACATATCAGTTTTTGTCTTCAAATGAATTTTATGCAATAAAAACCGCTATGTCAATCAAAATTTTACTATTTGTACAAATCTACGAGTTAAAGTGACATATCAGATTGTTTTTCAGATCTCTTCTGTTATACTACGTTCATAGAAATGATTTTGGAGGTATAAAAATGAAAAGTAGCTTGCAATCTCAAGCTTACCAAGCGATTCGTAAACAAATCATCTATGCGGACCTAGAACCTGGAAGAAAAATATCTGAAAAAGCGCTGGAGGAACATCTTTCTATCGGCCGGACCCCCATTCGCGAAGCATTGATTCAACTACGTCAGCAAGAACTCGTGTACACAGTTCCTCAAAGTGGTACGTATGTTTCAAGAATCAATCTCTATTCTGCAGAAAATGCTCGATTTGTTCGAGAACAATTAGAACAGCAAATCATGATTGAATGCTGTTCCAAATTGGACCATCAAACACGAATAGTGTTAGAAACGATTTTAAAAGAACAAGAAAAAGCAGCCCAAATAAAGGATGAACGTGCGTTTTTTCGTGCAGATAATTTATTTCATGAAGCTTGTTTCGAAATTGCCGGCAGAAAAGAAGTTTGGAACTGGTTAGATGACCACAATACCCATTTAGAACGTTTTCGTTGGTTAAGAGTGACCATACAAGGGCTTCCATGGGAAACGATCATGGAACAACATGAAGATTTATTCAGAGCATTAGTCGATAAAAAACCAGAAGAAGCTCGTTTTCAAACGGGATTGCACTTGCACATGATGCTGAAAGAACAAGAAACTGTCACTCAACGTTATCCTGAGTATTTCAAGTAGTTGTATTTTCTTATGCCTCTTCCATTTTATAATTAACCAGCGTTTTTGAGTAATCTTTATTAAATAACAAAATATTCATTGACTTTCTAACTCCAACCAAATTACAATCATTATAAATAAATAATTATTATTGGAGGTTTTACTATGTCATTGATTGGGAAAAAAATCGAAGAATTTAACGCTCAAGCTTATCATCAAGGAGAATTTTTAGAAATTAGCGAGAAAGACCTTATGGGGAATTGGAGCATCCTATGTTTCTACCCAGCAGATTTCACTTTTGTTTGCCCCACTGAACTAGAAGACTTACAAGAACAATACAGCACCTTGAAATCTTTGGGTGTTGAAGTCTTTTCTTGCTCTACAGATACCCATTTTACTCACAAAGCATGGCATGATACATCAGATGCTATCGGTAAAATCGAATACACGATGATTGGCGATCCTTCGCATCGGATTTCTCGTATTTTTGATGTGTTGGATGAAGAACAAGGATTAGCTCAACGAGGAACATTTATTATTGATCCAGACGGCATCGTTCAAGCTATGGAAATCAATGCAGATGGAATTGGCCGTGATGCTAGTGCACTGATTGATAAGATACGGGCTGCTCAATATGTACGTACCCACCCAGGTGAAGTTTGTCCGGCAAAATGGAAAGAAAGTGGCGAAACATTGAAACCAAGTTTTGATCTTGTTGGAAAAATTTAGGTGGTCGACATGTTAGATAAAGAAACTAAACAAAACCTCGAACAATATTTAGCACTGATTGAATCTCCTATTGTTTTTTCTGTTAGTTTGGATACTAGTGAAAATAGTCAAAAATTAGCAGAATTTACGAAGGAAATATCAGAAATGTCTCCTAAAATCTCTTGGGAAAAAAAAGAGTTGATGCGGACACCTAGTTTTTCTATCAGCCCTCTTGGCAAAGAAAGTGGAATTATTTTTGCTGGTATCCCCCTCGGTCATGAATTTGCTTCTTTTTTACTAGCACTGTTACAAATTAGTGGACGGGCACCAAAAATCAGTGAGTCTTTGAGCCTCAAAATCAAACAAATCAAACAAAAGCTGCATTTTGACAGTTATGTTAGCTTGACTTGTCACAATTGACCGGACGTTGTACAGGCATTGAATATATTAGCTGTATTAAATCCAAATATTACTCATACGATGATTGAAGGCGGTATGTTCCAAAAAGAAATTGATGATAAACAAATCATGGCAGTGCCAACGGTGTTTTTAAATGGTGAAGAATTTAGTAGCGGACGCATGACGATCGAACAAATCGTTGAAAAAATCACTGGTCCTTTGGTTGAAGAAGAATTATTTGAAAAAAAACCTTATGATGTATTAGTGGTCGGTGGCGGACCAGCAGCTAGTAGTGCAGCTATCTATGCAGCACGTAAAGGAATCCGCACAGGGATTGTTGCTGACTCCTTCGGTGGACAAGTCGTTGAAACACTGGGAATTGAAAACATGATTGGTACCCCTTACACAGAAGGGCCAAAATTAATGCAGCAAGTAGAAAATCATGTGCATAGTTACCCTATCGATATTATGATCAATCAAGAGGCTGTTTCCTTAAATAAAGAGCAAGATTTTATCAATATCGGCTTGGCTAACGGTATATCACTTCAAGCAAAAACTGCAATTATTGCGACAGGTGCGCACTGGCGTTCTATCAATGTACCGGGCGAAAAAGAGTTTAAAAATAAAGGAATTGCTTATTGTCCACACTGTGACGGTCCTCTATTTAAAGGAAAAGAGATTGCTGTTATTGGCGGTGGTAATTCTGGTGTTGAAGCAGCAATTGATTTGGCTGGGTTAGCAAAACATGTATATGTTCTAGAATTCTTACCAGAATTAAAAGCAGATCAAATCTTACAGGATAAACTAGTCTCTCTTGCGAATGTCACTGTTATCAAACATGCAGCGACGAAAGAAATCAGCGGTACGAATCAGGTAGAATCTCTCTCCTATATCGATCGCCGTACGATGGAGATGCATACGCTAGCTGTTTCAGGAGTATTCATTCTAGTCGGCTTACTCCCTAATACGGATTGGCTAGATGGAACGATCGAAATGAACCCAAGAAATGAAATAGTGACCGAGAAAAATGGCGCAACGAATATCCCCGGCGTTTTCGCAGCTGGTGATTGTACAGATAGTCCATACAAACAAATCATCGTTTCAATGGGTTCAGGAGCTACTGCAGCTTTAGGAGCATTCGATTATCTGATGCGCACTTGAACTATAAAGATTGTACAAAAGACAGATAGAGGTTGTGAGCCTGCCGTTCAGCTCCGAGTCACAAGGAACAATTTCAATAAACAGTTTCTCATGTTTGTTGAATATTGTAACTTGTGGCTGAGGAGTAGGCATGAGAACACCGTTTATTCGAAAAAAAGGATTGTGATAAGAATTTTGTCACAATCCTTCTTGTCTTTTTTTTGAATAATCACTTTTTCTTCTCTTTTTCTTATATACTATAAGTAGTAAATAGTTTGAGAGAAGAAAGGTGACTGATTATGGCGCAAAATCGTATTTTTAAGACAAGTTTTGCAAGCGTTTATCCTATGTATGTAGCAAAAGCAGAGAGAAAAGATCGTACAAAAGAGGAAGTAGATGAAATCATTTGCTGGCTGACAGGTTATTCCCAAACAGAACTAGAAGAGCAACTACAAAAACAAGTGACTTTCGAACAATTTTTTGCGGAAGCCCCTGCCCCCAATCCTTCTCGTTCTTTGATTACGGGTGTTGTTTGTGGTGTGCGAGTAGAAAACATCGAGGATAACTTGATGAAAGAAATTCGTTATTTAGATAAAATGATCGATGAGCTAGCAAAAGGCAAAAAAATGGAAAAGATCCTCAGAAAATGATCTTCCTTAAGAAGCTCTTCTCCTTCACTCATTTTGTAACGTTTGATTTGGTAAAATGACTAGTTCACGTTAAAATAAGTCAAAGGAGGTTTTCTTATATGTTTGAGACGATTAAACAAAATATTCAAAAATATGCCTTATTAAGAGCTGCTGTTTATATTATTTCTGGGATTGCGATTGTGCTAAACCCTTCTGCTGTTTTTCATTTTATCGGTTATCTGATCACTGCCTATCTTGTTTTGCTTGGGGTGTTGAATCTTTTTGAGGCTTACCGTTTTAAAAGGAAAACAGGTTCTTGGAGTATCGGTCTGTTTAGTGGTCTTTTTTTCCTGATCTGTGCGCTGATCGTTTATGCTTTTGCACCTGCAATCGTTTCTATCCTGCCGATTCTTCTTGGATTAGCTGTTATCATCAACAGCTTGTTCCAGTTGTTCTTCAGCATGAATACAAAAGCTAAAAGTTGGAGTGTTTATAGTATTCTGTTGTTGATTGGCGGATTCGTCTTATTATTTAATCCATTCAAAAGCTTGATGGTTCTATTTCAAATATTCGGTTTCATCTTGATTTTCATGGGCATCCAGGAAATCATCAATTTTATCAGAGTAAGAAAAATGACTATACGTTAATCGTTTTTAGTTATTAAAATAGACTGTTTAAAAACCAACAAACCAAAAAATACTTTTGGATTGTTGGTTTTTTTATGAGTATATTTTCCTATTTTTTCAATAATATATGTTATGCTAAGTTCGGGCTATATTTTATACAAAGGAATGATGAGAATGGAATTTATTGGTATTTTATGCCTGATATTGATTTCAACAACGATTGGCTCACATATCTCTAGGAGATTAGGTATTCCAGCAGTAATCGGACAATTACTTGTTGGTGTTTTGCTAGGACAAGCTGGATTGAATTGGGTCAAACCGGATATTCTAGTCCATGACTTCTCGGAGATTGGTGTAATCTTATTGATGTTTTTAGCTGGTCTGGAAAGTGATTTATCTCTTTTGAAAAAATATTTCCGACCAGGCATGTTCGTTGCTTTACTCGGAATCATCTTCCCTGTTGTTTTTGGTTGGCTAACAGGCGAAGCATTCCAAGTTTCGGGAAATGAAGCGATTTTCTTTGGGATTATTCTTGCAGCAACTTCTGTCAGTATTTCAGTTGAAGTATTAAAGGAACTAAACGTGGTGAATACGAAAGAAGGCTCAACTATTTTAGGTGCTTCTGTTGTAGATGACATTTTAGTCGTTTTAGTCCTAAGTTTCAGTCTATCTTTTCTCACTGGAGAAGCTTCTAGCAATGCTTCTTTACCGCTTGTTTTGATTGAACAGCTCGTTTACTTTGTTTTTATTTTCTTATTAGTCAAATGGATTGCACCCTTCTTGCTTTCATTTGCAGAAAAAGTGTACGCAAATTCTTCTATTATCATCGTATCGCTAGTTATTTGTTTAGGTATGTCTTACGTAGCGGATCTTGTAGGTCTTAGTTCTGTCATTGGTGCCTTTTTTGCTGGGATAGCAGTCAGTCAGACAAAGGTCAAAGAAGAAGTATACCACAATGTTGAAGCTTTAGGATATGCAGTATTTATACCAGTATTTTTTGTCAGTGTAGGATTAGAAGTTGATTTTTCTGACTTTGGTGAGCAGCTTCTCTTTATTTCTATATTGACGCTTGTAGCAATTTTGACCAAATTGCTTGGAGGGTATTTTGGTGCTCAGATTGCCGGTTTTTCTCAACATAGTTCATTGATGGTCGGTGCTGGTATGATTTCGCGTGGAGAAATGGCTTTGATCATTTTGCAAATTGGACAGCAAAGTCAATTGATCGAACCACAGTACTATTCACCTTTAGTAATCGTGATTTTATTAAGTACACTTATTTCTCCACTTGTTCTGAAATATTTTACAAAAAAAGTTTATGAAGTGTGAGTGACCCAGAAAGTGGTCGTGAACCTGTCGTTTATTCGAAAAAAGGACTGTGACGATACCGTCACAGTCCTTTTACTATAGTTATGAAGTCGTTCTTTATTGATAATTTTGGTTGAGGTATTGTAATAGTTCGGGTGCTCGTTTAGTTGCTGAATCATCATCTTCTTTATTTTCCAACATGCTAACCATCATATATCCTTGGTTATCAGGGTTGAAAGCAAACAAGAAACTGTTCTCTTTCCCTTTTTCATCCTGTTTTTCTTTGATTTCCGCTGTACCAGTTTTCGCTGCCAATGGAATCCCTAAAGCAGAAAGAGAATGTGCTGTACCATTTACATCTTGCACAACTTCTCTCAGATCTGGCACGATCGTTTGTACTGCTGTTTCGCCGATGACATTCTTCTTATCTTTTGTCTCTTTATCTGCAATCAATTTAGGATAGACAAGTGTGCCATTGTTGGCAAAAACAGAATACATTGCTGCTTGCTGGATAGGATTAATTAGAAGTTCGCCTTGTCCATATCCAGTATCAGCTAGCAAGATATCTGAATTAAAGCTCTCTTCATTAGAAATTTGTGCTGGATTCATACTGATTGGCAAATCAAGGTCTTCACCAAAAATGAATTTATCCAAACCTGCACGGAAATTCTTCTCCCCCATTTTCAACGTTTCTTGTGCCATATATATATTATCGGAATAAATCAAAGCAGTTTTTAAGTCTACTTGTGACACATCACTAACACGAGTTACTTGATACGATCCCCAAGAACTATCTTTTTGCCATTTAAGCCCGTTGATCGTCAACACTTCATTTGGATCGATAGTGCCGTTGTCGAGACCGATTGCTGCTGTGATCATTTTAAACGTAGAGCCAGGAGCATAACCTGTCGCAAATCGGCTGATGAATGGTTGTTCAGGATTTTCTTCATAAGCTTTGTAGTCTTCTTGTGAGATCCCGTTTGTCATTTTGTTTGGATCATAGCTTGGAGAGCTAGCAAGCGCAAGAAGATCACCGGTTTTTGGCGTTGTCGCAACAGTCGATCCAGCTTTTCCTCCTAGACTGTCGAAAGCTGTTTTTTGTGCCTTTGCATCGATTGTCAATTTGATATCTTTTCCGTTTTGGACTTCATGCTCGATCAGAACCTTTTTCTCGACACCGTCTGTATCTGTGATGCTTAATTTTCCACCTGTAGTCCCACGAAGATCCTTATCAAAAGCCATTTCCAAACCAGATCGTCCGATTTTTCCATTACTGCTTAATTCTGGATTTTTATCAATATCTTCTGCTGTGATATCTCCCACGTAACCAATCAGTTGAGCAGCTGCTTCACCCAAAGGATAATATCTGCCGTCTACTTCTTGGATGGTAGCTCCAGCTGGAAGTTCTGGCGTTGCTCCATCAATGATTTTCAATGGGACAAAGTAATCGGGTTGTACCCAGCTTTGTGAAATAGCCTGATTGATAGCATCTTCTGTTAAGTCGAATGCAGAAGCAATGGCTTTGATATTGGCTGTTTTTTCGTCCCCATCCCCAAGTTTGCTTGGAACGACTCCTAATTGTTTTAGTTTGCCGGTTGTTGCTAATGGTTCCCCATTTCGATCTAAAATGTTCCCTCTTGTTGCTTCTTGCGTGGTCAGACTTACTTTGTCATTTCCTTCCATTTCTGGAAAAACCAAGTTAGGCTGCCAGTTGATCGTGGTTTTTCCATCATTTCTGTCTAATGTTCCTTTATAAGAAAGATCTTTCAATTCACCTAATGAGGTATTCATCTTTGCTTTATATGAAAAGCTATAAGTAGAATCATCTTTTTTATCTACTTTTAGATTTGATATCTCAAGTCCTTTGACATCGGCAGCACCGTATATATTTTGGTATTTTTCTAAGATCTCTTTTTCAGATAATGCACTTTTATTTGCTGCCTTTTTCGATGCCATTCCTGCAGCTTTGTTATAATCTCCTTTGTTTAAAGCTTGGACAAATTGCTCAACCGTCTTTTCTCCAGCTTCTACTGCTTGGGTTTCTTGGTAGTGCCGGTAGTAAAAATAACCGCCACTTGCAGCTACTATTAAAATCACTGCGCCGGCAATATAAGCGCCTGTTCGATTTTTGCCGTGCTTGTCACTTCTTTTCATTTTTTCCTCCTTCTTTTGCTTGTTATTCCTTTATTTTCACTATTTATACCTGTTTATTCTAACATAATAAAAGAAGTCAGAACATAACATAAATTGTTATTTCTAACTTCTTTTATTTTATTTTCTTTACTTAATTATTCAGAAATTTTTTGATTGCTTCTTGGTTTTTGGTCAAATCTAATTCCAGAACACTTCCGGAAGGCGTATTGTCGTTGAAGTCCCAACTGCCGTCTACTGGTACGGATAATGTATCGATCTTTTTATTATCGTCTTTGAGGAAATCCATACCGCAATCCAGTAGCACACTCTCAGGAAGGTTCGTTTGGATACTGCCAAGTAGTTTTCCCACCGCTTTCGGTAATTTAAATATCGAAGTGACGTCTTTCAGCTGCTGAGAGATAGCTTTAATCACTTGTTGCTGTCTTCTAATCCTCCCAAAGTCCCCTTCTTCGTCTTCACGGAATCGAGCATACTGCAGTAACGTATTGCCATCCATTACTTGCTTCCCTTTTTTTATATATACGCCATCTAAATCTAAAGATTTTTCTGCATCAATCTTTACTCCATCAGGAAACAGTTCATTGACGCAATCGATAAAATCTTGAAATGTGATACTTGCATAATACGGGGCTTCAAATTTGAAATTTTCCTTTAATGTTTGGTTCAATAAATCAATTCCTCCGTAAGAGTACGCTGCATTGATTTTATCCATTCCGTAACCTGGTATATCGACATATGAGTCTCTCATGATAGAGATTAGTTTTGCTTGTTGTGTTTTCTGGTCGTATTGTGCAACCATAAGTGAATCTGAGCGACCATTTTCGTCTTTCGAACGGGCATCCGAACCAATCAAAGCCACGTTTAGTGTGGTAGGGACACTTTTCGGATCTACCTTTTTTACAGTTGAGGTCTGTTTTGCAGACGAAAATCCATGGACAAATTCAATCGAAAAAAAGCCGACTACTAGTGTAAGCAGTAACAAAACAGATAATATGATTTTTTGAAATACTTTCATTGCGAATTCCTCTTTCTAAAAAGAATCTCTCGCTTGAAAAATAAAAGATAGTCCTTTATGATAATTCAAACTGAGAGATTCTCAGTTTCTCTTTATTGTTTTTCAGGTCGATAGAGCGGCAACTCTTCGGCCTGTATCTTCGAAGAAATATTCAACGTGATCCCGATCCCTAAAGAAAGGATCAGATAACTTGTTCCTCCATAACTAACAAATGGTAATGGCACGCCAGTCATTGGCATAAGCCCTGCGATACTTTCCACATTCATTATCGTCTGAACGAATAGCAAAGTTCCGAATCCTAAAAGAAACAATCCAGCTTGCTGATTTTTACAACGACTGCTTAAACAAAAGATTCTCATGCATAATGAGAATAATAAGAAAAGTACACACAATGCACCAATTAGCCCAAGCTCTTCTGTAATGATCGAAAAAATAAAATCTGTTTCTGTCTCTGGAAGATATCCCTTTTTTGTGATACTGTTTCCTAATCCTCTCCCCCATATGCCACCATTGTATAGTGCATAAAACGAATGAGTCATTTGATAGCCCGCACCATGACTATCTATGAAAGGATCTCTTAAAGTTGCAATCCTTTCATAAGCATGATTGAACATCTGGGGAAGCCAGCCTTTGTTTCCTAAATATAATACTCCGCCGGCTGCTCCAATCAATAAGGCAGAAAAAGTAACAATCAGATAGATTCCTTTTTTAAATGGAACTGCTGCTGCCCAAAAAATGACCCACGCAATCGAAAGAATCATCAATGCTCCAGCAATCTTTGGCTGGAATAAAATCAACAAAGTTATGCTTACTGTAATCAGGAAAGGTTTTTTTAGATTTTTTGGCGGATTATTTCCGTCACGAAAAAACCAGCTTAGATAAAAAATCAGAAAAAGATTTGCTAATTCTGAAGGCTGGAATTGAATGCCAAACAGAGAAATCCAACGTTGTGCGCCATTGACAGTGACACCGAATATTCCTACTCGTACTAAGATCAAAAAGAAAATCGATAAAGCTAAACCATATCCTGCTATTTTAGGGTGAAGTAAATAGTGCAGTTTGATTGAACGAGCTAAGAAGATTACGCCCCAACTCAAAAATATGAAAATCAGTTGGCGCAATAATAGACTTTTTGTATTTTCATCTGCTTGCAATAAACGATAAGAACTAGCACTGTATACTTCTAAAAGACCGATCATGGACAAAGTCAAATAAGGACCCAAAATCCACCAATCGATCTTTTTTCTTTTTTTCACCGCATCTCCTCCTCCCACGGTAATCCACTTGTCAGGTAAGGAGCGAGTTTGTCTCTTCAAATAAGTCAGTCTTGAAACTATAAAGAAAAGGCCAGAAACCTTTTCGAACAAGAATTCTGACCTAGCATCATCTCATCGTCCGAGTTTTAGCACTATACAACGTAAAGAAAACATTCTTAGCTATTGGAAAAAGCCTTAATCCGACAGTTTCTGTTTTACCCATTGGCGACTTTCGACGTTTCTGGGCAATAGCCTATGTTTGTATAGGAGCCTCACCTAACAAGGTTATTACTATATTCTATTTACGAGTCCATGATAGACTTTTCCTAATGAATAGGCAATGAAATTTGAAATGAAATAGTGAAATTTAACAATCTTTAATATTTTTTAGGAAAAAATAACAAATAACGTAAAAAAATCCCAGCGCAGTTTCGTTCAATTGTGCTAGGATTCCTTGATAATCTTTTTATTTTTAGTGTTTTTTTATATGATTTTCACTTTTCAGAATAAATGTTTATTTGTTTAAGTAATTGAATAACCCTCCTATTTCTTTGCCGTCTAAAGTAACTTTGGTGACGACAAAATGATCTTGTAATGGCGGAACTTCTAAATACTGCCCTTGCAGAAAATCATTCACTGTCTCGTATTCTTTTCCCATTTCTTTTGAATCTGCTGATGGTTTATAACTTATTTTTAACATAACTATTACTCCTTCTTATTGGGGACGTGCGATCGTGAAAATTTCTCCTATTGCTGCATAATCATTTCCTGCCAAACGGCTTATAGCATTCAATTCTCTTGGATCGATTCTTCCCGTCTTTTCATCATAGACTGTTTCATTCAAATGATATTTCTGTACTTCTAGCAAAAATAAATCAGCTGTTACTTTATTTTTATTCCGTATCTCGACATGTTCATATAAGGTTGTCTCAAAACGAACTTTTGCTTCTGTCAATGCTGGTACTGAAATGATTGCTGAATCCGTTAAAGTCAATTCAGTCAAGTGTAGTTCGCTTTCCTCATTAGGCAGATTAGCTGCTGTTTTATTTGCTTCTTCTACGTTGTCCTCATCAAGGATATGGATGACCGCTTCTCTTGTCTCAAGAATGTTTTTTGCTGTGTCTTTTACTGTATCTTGTTTTCTCTGGATCGCCAAGGATAAGATAGGTGGATTCGAACTGACAATATTAAAGTAACTGAAGGGTGCGATATTCACTATATCATTTACGGATTTAGTCGTTACTACTGCAACCGGCCTGGGGATAACTGAACCAATCAGCAACTTGTAATTTTCACGTTCTGTCAATTCTGAAGGACTTCGTTCAAACATGGTCTCGCCTTCTTTCTATAAAATACGCTAAAAAGCAGATCTGCGAAGACAAAAGGAAAAGCAACACTTTCCTCTTCTTCTTAGAATCTGCTTTAAACTATCTATTAATTTTTCTTTTTTGTCAAGAATCTGTGCCGTACGTGTTTTTTAGTTCTTTGCTTTATTCGCGGCTTCGACATATCTTTTAGTGATGAATTGTGGACGGGTGATGATAGATCCAATCACGACTGAAAAAGCACCTAATTCATAGGCTTTCTCTACGTGTTCTGGAGAGTCAGTATGGCCTTCCATGACTACTGGTATATTGACTTGTTCTATGATCTGATTCAACAAATCAAAATCAGGCTCCTGTGTTTTTCGAGAATATTCTGTATATCCTGCTAATGTCGTAGACAAAAGATCAAAACCATCTTCTTGCGCTTGAAGCGCTTCCTCAAAAGTAGAAATATCTGCCATGGCTAATCGACCGTGATCGTGGATCATTTGGACAAGCTCAGCTGTTGTTTTTTCTGTCGGACGTTTACGAGAAGTTGCATCCAGTGCAATGATCTCAGCTTGCGTCTCCAAAAGTTCTTTCACTTCTTTTTCTGTCGCAGTAATAAATACTTCTGATCCATCGTAATCTCTTTTGATAATCCCTATTACCGGCAAATCAACGATTCGCTTGATTTCATTGATATCTTCTGTTGTATTTGCGCGAATACCAACTGCTCCGCCTTCTTTTGCAGCCAAAGCCATTCTCCCCATGATAAAAGAACTGTGTAATGGCTCATTTTCCAAAGCTTGACAAGAAACGACAACCCCACCTTTTATTTTTTCCAGTACATCCACACTATCTCCTCCAATGACGTTCTCTAGAAATACATCTTCTTATAAAAATGTAACCCTTTTCTATCTAAGAGTCAATAAAGTAGCTATCCTTTTTCTTTTAGCAAGCCTTTCTTGCTAAAAGAAAATTACTTCAAACTCTTCATATACGATTAGCTTCTCTTCTGTAAATGCCATGTTCAGTGCTTCTTTGTAGACATGCTTGAAAAAGTCAGTATGGACTTTCCGCCAATAGGCTAACGTTCGATCTCCTTCTCCTTCTTTCCAAGCATGTTCTTCCGTGATTTCACTAAAAGGCAAGATAGTCACATTTATATTTTTGATGATACAAACTGGTTCATTTTTTCCATTCAGAACCACATCTAACTGACCCACTTTTGGTAAAGGTTCCTTCTCTTTTTTATATAGATCATATCCACTTGATGTACCGGTTTTTATTTTTTTTACAACTAACTCACTCAATTCATCTGCCATTTCTTCTGTATTCCCAAATGAAAAAAAGCTTAGTTCTTCTGATTGATACCTAGGATATTTTTCTTGAAACTTTTTGAAATATTCTTCTACTTTTTGATACATAATAGCATCTACTCCTTTGTTTCGTATAATAAAAACCATCCAGATACCAGTATAAACGATTATCTGGATGGAAAATACGATGGATTATTGAATATTTAAGACACGTAGACTATCCTCAACGATTTGGCTTGGTGTCAAATGATAACGTTCATAAAGTTTAACTGTTGGAACACTATCTGTGAATTCTTTCTTTGCACCGAAATTCAGCACATGCATTGAAGAATCACCATAATAACGACTGATTTTTTCACCAAATCCGCCTGATAAACTACCATCTTCTAATGTGATGACTAATTCATGGGCTTCTTTTAATTTATCTAATGTTTCTACATCATTTTCTGTGATTGTTCCTGGATTGATCAATGTTGCTTCGATTCCTTTTTCTCTAAAAGCTTCCACTGTTTCTTTTCCTAGTCCAAGAAAACCACCTAAAGCTAAAATTGCCACTTTTTCGCCTTTATTCACTGTCTGATAGGCTGGAATACTGTAATCATTTGCGATAGCTTTACCATGTTCCACACCATGAGTAGGGATTCGAATAGCTACAGGCTGTGCTGTTTGCTCAAAAGCCCAATCTAGCATAGAGATCATATCTTCTTTTGTTGCTGGAGCAAGATATTTGATATTCGGGATACTTGATAAATAAGGAATGTCAAACGTTCCTTGGTGTGTTCGATCACTAGCAGAGATCGTTCCGCCACCAACTAAAATGATGACTGGATTCTCGTTGATTGCTAAATCATGTGATAATTGATCATATGCCCGTTGCAGGAAAGTACTTGATTGGAAGACGACTGGACGTACTCCCTGAGAAGCCAAAGCAGAAGCAAACGTAATGGAATGCTGCTCGGCGATCCCCACATCAAAATAATGATCTGGATGTTTTTCTTGGAATGTTTTCAGTCCAAAGGCGCCTGGTATTGCTGCATTGACAGCGGCAATAGGTGCTGTACTTGTTTGCACTTTTTTATCCAGATAATCCATGATGATCGTATTGAATGTTTCTCCAGAAGCTGCCTGTTTTGCTTCTCCTGTAGACAGATCAAATGGGACGTGCCAATGATATTTCATTTTATTATCGATCGCTGGCTGATAACCGCGGCCTTTTTCCGTATGTACGTGAAGTACGATTGGATGATCAATATCTTTTACTTCTTCAAATAAACGGATCACCGTTTCTAGGTCGTTTCCATCATCCACATAGCGATAATCAAATCCCATAGCTTTAAATAGGTTATTACTGCTTTCACCGTGAGTTTGACGAAGCTCTGCTAAGTTCTGATATAAGCTACCGTGGTTCTCATCAATAGACATCTCATTATCGTTTACTAATACGATTAAATTGGTCTGTAAAGCGCCGCCGTTGTTCAGCCCTTCAAAAGCTAAGCCGCCACTTAGTGAGCCATCTCCAATAAATGCTACCACATTTCCTGATTCTTTCTTCAAATCTCTGGATTTAGCCAACCCAGTAGCTAAGCTGATAGATGTAGATGTGTGACCCACTGTAAAATAATCATGTTCACTTTCGTGTTGATTGGAATACCCGCTTACTTCATGGTAATGTCCTTTTTCAAAGCCATTTTTCCGACCAGTTAGCAGCTTATGACCATAAGATTGATGGGAAACATCCCATACGATTTTATCCTTAGGTGAATCAAATACATAATGAAAAGCGATCGTTAATTCGACTACACCTAGATTCGGACCAACGTGCCCACCTACATCGCTGTCCTTTTGCAAGATCTTTTGGCGCATTTCTTCTGCCAGCTGTTTCATTTCCTCAACAGATAACTTTTTGACATCTGCTGGACTATTGATTGTATCCAATACATGTAATGCTGTACTCATTATGCATTCTCTCCTCCGTACTATCTTCTTTTTAGTTGAAAATAGATTTGTAACACTTTATCTATTCTACTCCTTAGAGTTGACTCTAAGTCAATAGTATTTTTAAAAAAATTCAGAGAAAGTTTGTTATATAAGTAGTTCTTCGCACAAAACAGATCACAAATAAAAAAACTTCTACAGTCTTTTAAAAAGCTCTGTAGAAAGTTGATTTTTGTCTTGCTTTAAGATTTCCTCAAGAAATATGTTTTTTTAATAAATGAAGCTCTTGAGCAATACGATACAAAAGGATGTTTGCGCCTTTTAACGAGATAGGATAGACCTTTGTTTTTTCCGTTTCCAAACCAGTTTGATAGCTAGCAGCATCGCATAAAACCACTCGTTTTTTTGAACACAAACATTCATCAGGTAATTCTTCTAAAGAACGAAATAGAATGGGGTTTATTTCAGCCATATCTTCTTCAGCATACAAATGAAATTGAGTTCGATAAAAAAATTGTTTGACTGAACTTTCTGAAACAACAAATATTTCTATCTCTTGCTGTATCATCTGTTCTCTGGTAATCAAAGAAAGACTCTTAACAAATTTTCGGATGAAATTATCATTCCATCTTAGATGAATTTGGTTTTTCTTTTTCCAATCGTCTAGCACTTCTACTATTTTTCTGTATAGAAGCTGTTCTTTTTCTGACAGTAGATAGATTCGTTCCGGTAAAAATACTTGACCGTCAGCCCACAACGTACGGACAAATTGTAAAAAGGATTGCTTAAAAATAAAATTGTCTGCATCGTCGATTTCAGCAACTGGGAGAATCTGTAAAATCAATTCATTGAGTGACAGGTCATTGAGAACAAAATTTTTATACACAACTTCGAAATCTTTTCTTAACAGCTCCATGTTCTCATTGGTATAATTTCTGCTATTGAACAAAGAGAAAATATAATAGATATCTTCTTCCTGTAAGTGTAACATCCCTTTTTGCTCTTCCAATCCTTGACAGACTAATTGAAATAATGGCTTCGTCTCCGCACTTTTCTTATCTTCTTCTTTCAGTTCAAGGGGAAACGTCTTTCTTCCAATTGCAATCTCTATTCCCCGTATGATAAAGGACTTTTCATCTTCCGAATATCTCCTTTTAAAAAAATGAGTCTCTACATAATCGATCAGCTCGTTACAAGCTTCTTCTACATGTGGATTTTTACTCTCATATCCTTCCCAATTGATATAACGTACTAAAGCTAGCAGAATATTCCGCGAATCAAATTCTGGAATAATGATTTCTTTATTTTTCAAATAATCATTTTCTTTGAAAAAATCCAAGACGCTCTTTTTGATCGTATATACTTTGCTCAAAGAAATAAATTCAAGATCAGCCAGTTCTGTACTCGTGAATATGCCCTTGAAATAATAACTTAAAAACTTTAAAAAATAAGATTGACCATACAAAAATTGCGTAAGCTCAGAAAGAGCGATCCCTCGTTTAAATATAAGTTTGTACTTATGCTTCTCTCTTATTTTTTCTTTTATGCAATATTCCAAACACTCGGCTAGACTTTCTAGATCATGAAGGATCGTCGGTGTGGTCACCCCTAGTGAAATAGCTGTTTGTTCGATATCTATTTCTTGGAATTCAAATAATTGTTCGCATAGATACACTTTCCTAAATATATTTCGCTCGATGTATTTTTCCAGCATTCCTGATACACGCCTCCAGTTTTTCTTATAGTTTTATTTAAACATATCCACGAATCGCTTTTTTATTTACTTTTTGTTTAGAAAATCCCTTTCAAAAACCAATAAAAAAGAAGCCGGAACAAAAGTCGATCAAGCTTACAATCCCAGCTATCGTTTAGATAACTTGGCATCGCTTGGACTTTTACCCCAGCCACTTTCAAGAAAGGTTATTCGAAGATATCAGCATCTAGTTCTTTGACTACGTCCTTCAGTAATTGGATGCCAGCTGCACTGTTACCGAATGGATCTAATGCTGGACTGAAGACGCCTATACCGTAACGATTTGGCACAGCTGCCATCAAGCCGCCACCTACCCCGCTTTTGGCAGGTACACCAACATGGACGGAAAACTCGCCTGATTCATCATACAAACCGGCAGTTGTCATAATCGATTTGACGATCGTTGCACTTTCTTCAGTAATGAGCCGTTTGTCATCCCAAGGAGCGATCCCTTTATTTGCCAATACAGCAGCTAATTTTGCTATACCTGTAGCGGTGACATTGACGGAACATTGTCTGAAATAGGCATCGAGTATCTCTGGAACGTCTCCTTCGATCATTTGATTGCCTTTCATGTAATAAGCAAGAGAGCGATTGATATCACCTGTTCTTGATTCAGAATGATAGATTTCTTCATTCAATGTGATATCAGGATCATCACAGATTTCTTTCATAAATGATATGATCCGTTCAAATTTTTCATCTGCATCTTTTCCCGCAATCAAAGAGGTTGTTGCAATCGCTCCTGCATTAACAAAAGGGTTCATCGGATGTTTGCGATGATTGATCTCCATATTCATGATAGAATTGAAAGCAAATCCGGTGGGTTCTGTGTTGATTGTTTGAAAGACTTTTTCAATTCCGTTATCTTTGATTGCTAATAACAATACGGGAACTTTTGACATGCTTTCGATGGCAAAACGTACATCGGCATCTCCTCCCTCGATCAGTTGTTTTGTATCAAGATCATAAATCGCCATACCTAATTGTTTTGGATCCACTTCAGCTAATGCTGGAATGTAGTCTGCCACTTGTCCCGTTTGATAGTAGTGGAAATTTTTTCCAATCAATTGTTCTAATTCTTTTCCTTCCATTTGAATAACCAGCTTTCATTTTTTATTTTTCTGCATGCTGGAATTTATGACGGCATGCATAGATCGTAAATGGAATAACTAAGACGATAAGATAAGAAACGATCAGAATCGTTTCATAAATCCCATGCTGTCCAGCTGCGATACTTGCAGGTGGAACAAATGAGATACAAAAAGCAAAAAGTGAAGTCAAAAGACCTAAACAAGCAACGATTACTTTTACAACTTTTCCGCCTGGAACCTGATAGGCTCTTTCAAGACTTTCATCTTTAAATACTAACTTCAAATAGCCCGCGAAAAACATAAAGTACAACATTAGGTAAATCACAACAGTCAATGACATTGCTGCAAGAAACGAAAGATTATTCCCCCCGCCACTTAATGTAAAGACGGCTGCCCAGATTGTCGCAACAATCCCATTTGCAATCATCAAATGCGCAGGAACACCATGTGCATTTTCTTTCGCAAAATATTCAGGAAGTAATCCTTCTTCTGCCGCTACGTGAAGTGCTTTTGAAGGAGAAGTTACCCAAGAAGCTATTTCTCCGATGACACCTAAACAAACAAGGATCGCAAGGATTTTCGCAACCCATGCAAGACTTGGATCAATGTGTCTTAATAAAAATTCTAACGATTGGATCACTCCTGTATTAAGAGACAAACCCTGTTGAGGGACTGTAGTAGCCACAGTCAATCCGCCAAAAGTGTCTAAAATGATGGCCAGAATGACCAATACAAACATTGCTAATGGATAATCCTTTTTAGGGTTTTCCATTTCATTTGCATGACTAGCAGATGTTTCTACTCCCATATACGCTAAAATAAAGGAAACAAAAACAACCAGCGTAGGTAATTTTGAAAAATCAGGAATCAATGTTTTCATAGAAAGTGTCGTTTGTAGTGGAGCACCTGAAGAGACATAGTGGATCCCTAAGCCAAACAAGACTAATGCAGGCAATAAGATCCCAGCTACAAAACCGATTCGAGCAATTAAAGAAGTGTATTTGGTTCCTTTTAGCTGAGAGAGCAAAATAGCCCAGA
Source organism: Enterococcus sp. M-BR2 (assembly GCF_056612775.1). NCBI lineage: Bacteria > Bacillati > Bacillota > Bacilli > Lactobacillales > Enterococcaceae > Enterococcus > Enterococcus sp. M-BR2. The sequence goes on along the minus strand of NZ_CM152743.1, from coordinate 770,708 downwards.
AAATAATCAATAAGATGGCCAATTTCAGAAATTTATTGTTTTGTATAGCGTCGATTCCCGTTGCATAGGATAATGTACCAGTTAAGAAATACAGCATAGTCAAGTAACCAACAGTTATCTCAAACCATTGGAAAAAGATAGCGGCAAATCCAAATCGTTTTCCCAATGTCCGACTGACCCAAGTATAGACACCGCCTTTTTCCCAGCCTTTCACCGTTGCCATCTCTGCTGCACACAATGCCACAGGGATAAACCATAGCAAACCGCCTAATAACAAGAAAAATACTAAACTGAAGCCAGAGGTCGCAAATGTGGGATATTCATATAGTGAAACGACCATTGAGATCGTCATGGCTAAAAAGCCGAAGAACGTTAATTTTTTTGCAGGAATTTTCGTTTTGCTTTGTTGCATGAATCTTCCTCTTTTCTATTTGATTTTGTTTCAATTGCGTTTGTTACCAAAGAAGAAAAAGTCTAATCCTTCTTCCTGCTCTTCTTTTGTAGTAGTGATCGTTGTGAAATGCATGGCTGATTTTAGAATCGCTGTTGTTAGCACATAGGCATACACGGCAGTAATGATGACACCAATCACTTGGATTCCTAAGAAGTACCAGCTGCTTGGATTTGTTAATAAATGGCTGTTAGATGCAAAAATTCCGATCAGAATCGTCCCTGTGAATCCGCCCATTCCATGGACGCCCCACACATCAAGTGCATCGTCCCATTGTTTCTTTTTACGAAAATCAACAGCAGCATGACAGACGATTCCAGCAATGATTCCGATCAACATAGCACTTTTTGCTTCTACATAACCAGCACAAGGCGTAATGGCTGCCAATCCAGCAACGGATCCTGTTAGTACGTCGACAAAATCAAAGCCATTTCCTTTTACTTTTGCAATAATCAACCAAGTAACCATCGCAAATGCAAGAGCGATGAATGTTGAACCAAATGCATTGACTGCTTGATTATCTGCTCGAAGTGCACCACCAGAGTTGAAACCGAACCAGCCAAACCAAAGTAGACCTGTACCGATAGCAGCTGCCATAAGACTGCTATGCTGATTTCTTTCGCCCATAGGAATCTTCCTCTGTCCAAGTGTGAGGATGCATGCCAATGAACCGAATCCAGCTGTCGTGTGGATGACTGCTCCGCCAGCGAAATCTCTAAATCCCATCTGATCCAAAAATCCGCCGCCCCATATCCAATGGCAAACAGGGAAGTAAATCAGCAGGTTCCAACAAACAACAAGGATAATATAGCCTTTTAAATTCAGTCTCCCTGCAAAAGCTCCTGTCATCAAAGGAACAGTAATCACGATAAACATCAGTTGATAAAGAAAGAACATCAAAAATGGGATCGTCGCTCCATGGAACATGTTGGGGAAGCTTGTAACATGTCTCATCAAAAAGAAATCTGCCGGATTTCCAATCATACCGCCAATATCTCGTCCAAATGCCAATCCGAATCCACCGAATATCCACATGATCGTTGTTATCCCAACTGAGAGAAAAGATTGAGTCATGATCGTCAGTATATTATTCTTTCGTGCCAGTCCGCCGTAAAAAAATGCTAAACCAGGAGTCATCAAGCAAACCATTGCTGTACATAAAATCATGAATGCTGTATCTCCTGTATTGATAGGTAATGTATTCATTTTTTCGCCTCCTTTCTACGTTTACGAGTATAAAAAAAAATCTACTTGTATTTTTCTTCTGTTTTTATAAATACATTCTTGTATTTATAAAAGACAGACAATCAATAAAAGCTTGGTGTGCTGTGCTTTTTTATCGTTTTGACCAAATAAAGACAAAAAAATAAACGATTTTCTTTTATAGAAAACCGTTTATTTTCGTCTTTTTTTATTTTTCAAGCTATTTTTTCATAAGGAATAAAGAATACTTCATATAAAAAAGAACCGCAGCAAGTTTCGCTGCGGTTCTCAAATGTGTTCTTCATTTCAACATAAGTTTTTCTTCAATTTGCTTATAATTTACGTGCAAAGAATGAAACGACTAATACTAAAATGATTGCACCAATCAATGATGGAATGATAGCCATTCCTGCAATTGTTGGTCCCCAAGTTCCTAATAAAGCTTGTCCAATGGCTGAACCTACTAAACCAGCAATGATGTTTGCGATGATTCCCATTGATGATCCTTTATTCGTGATTGCTCCTGCAATTGCTCCGATGATACCTCCGACGATTAATGCCCAAATAAATCCCATTTTAAATTCCTCCTAACTGACTTTTTACTTCTTATTGTACACGTGGTTCGTTATTTTCTTTGACTTTTTGTGCACCTTTGCCTACAGCAGCTTTTGCTTTATCTGTTTGGCGTGAAGCAAATTGTCCTGTTGATTTTGCTGCTTCTGTTACTTTGTCTTGTACTGTTTCTTGATCTTTTTGGTATTCTTCTTGTGTTTTGATGTCTGCAACATTCACATTTACTTCGATAACATCTAAATGTGTCATATTGTTTACTTCAGTACTGATCAATTCTTTAATTTGGTTGTAGATGTCTTCGATGTCTTTACCGTATTCTACAATCACATCTAAATCCACAGCTACTTGTTTCTTTCCTACTTCTGTATTGATACCTGCTGTTACATTATCTGTGTTGACTAATTTTTCAGCCATATTTGAGAAGAATCCACCATCTAATGTCAATAGACCGTCTACATCTTTCAATGCATAGCCGATGATTTTTTGGATAACTTTGTCTTCATAAGTCAATTCACCATTCATCATGCGGTTTTCCCCTTTTTCATTTGCCAAAACTGATCCATTTGTTGTGTTCATGTTTTTGTTTTCCATCTTTGTTTCCTCCTATGATTTAAAAAATTGATCCACTATTCCTGTCTGTTTCAAATAAAATCCGATTCCTGCGCCAATTGCTGTCATAATGATGATCAACAATGTTTTGAAAAATCCAATTGTTAACCATAAAACAGCTAGCAGTAGTCCAAGACCCCCAAAGATAATAGGGAGCTTGTATGCTGAAAATAGTTCTTTCATTATTTGGCCCTCCTATTCCACTCGAGAGTGCTTGTAGTCTCTTGTATCTTCTTGTTCTTCATAACCGCTGTATGTGACTGCCACTTTGACTGTTTCTTTTGTTCCAAGTACTCTAGTCACTTCTTCTTCGATGTCTTGCATCAGTACACCTGTTTTCCCTACTAATGAAGAAGTTCGCTTCAAGTCTCCGTTGACATGGATATGGATTCGATTTTTCGTTGAACGTATCCGTACTTTAGGTGAATGAATGAACTCTTCTTCGTGTAAATGGGAACGTACCAGCCCTTCGATCGCTTTTTTGTCGATCGTCAATTTGCCATCTTCCCGTTTCATAACGAAAGTTCCTCTTGATTTTGGATAGAAAAGAACGACTAGCAAGATGATAATAGCAAGAACGGCAAATACTACAGCTGCCCAGAAAATATATTGTTGCATGTAGTAATTCGTTAAGGTAAAGAAGCGAAATCGTTCCAATTGTTCAGGCATAATATACGGCGCATTAATTAACGCAATTGCTAGAAACACTGAAAGTAGTAGCAAACTCATGATAACACCGGTTATTTTTAACCCCTTATTCATTTTCCACCTCCTATAAACTTATTTTTACCCTGTAAATAACTCTACCGACAATCACAGTATAGAGAGCGAACAGTTAGTTTAGCACCAATAAATAAAGCGCTACCAAACGATATTGGATTATAACGGCATTTTATTGTCATTCTGATACTGAAATAACAACTACTCACTTATTCTCTATTTCTTTTTGATTGCTGGCTATACTTAAAGGATATTATTCAAGATTAAAAATTGCAAAGATTATGCTCAGTTATTATTACAAAATTCTATTTATTTGTTAAAATTTTTCAGTAAAGAAAAAAACGCAATAAAATAACTTAAGTTACTTTATTGCGTTTTTACTTTATTTTTCTATTATCATTTTTCTTATTCTCTTCTTTGGTTTATACTATTCTTATAAAGAAAAACGAGGTATGTCCTATGATGAAAAGATTGTATTATTCATTGATCATAACGATTGGCTATTTGATTGTATCGAATCTTGGAAATATGGTATTTGGTATCAGTAAAGAATTCAGTTGGACTACTACTCTATGGGAATCTTTATTCTTTTTCATCTTTGTATTTTTGTTACAAAACTATCGAAAAAAATAAAACTGTGTCAACGATCTGTTGGCACAGTTTTTAGGACTTACGGTACTTTTTATTCGGTAATCCATTTTATTTTTACTTATTTTTCTACTTCTTTTTTTAATGCTTCTGGTACTTTTGGTTCATAAACTAAACCAATACAGGTACTTCCGCTTATTACAGCCTTTTCGGCAACGCTGATAGCAATTGTTGTGATTGCATGTGAGAGACTAAATTTAGTTTGTGTGTGTTTCATTTGATGATCTTCCTTTCTTTTTTTGGAATGAATACAAGTAAGATTGCGGTCAACATACCCAGTAATATCATGACTCTTGAATCATTTGCTGGAATCACTGAACCGATCAGCGTGAGGCTTATTCCTGTTATAACTAGTTTGTTTCTTACGCTTCTTCTTTTTTGTTGGTCTTGTGCGATAAAGGAACCAATGATTCCTAAAACCATACTAAGAATAGCTGCTCCGATGAAATATTCGTAGCGTGTAAGTTCCAAATTGTAATGATTAGCCAAAACAGGTAGCGCCACCAATAATCCCATACTATAGAGCGTGCAGGCCATGCTTCGGCTTGCATGATATCCTTTTGCATATCTTCGTACAGCAATAAAAGACAAATGAGTGGTGATCACAGCAAGAATGCTATGTAAGAAAAACGCTGATACGTAAATAAGCATGAACTTGAAAAGATTAATGAACAGGATCGCTAATCCATAGTTGACTTTTGCTTCCTCCAGTTCTGTTAACCCATATTTCTCTCCGAGTTTTCTGCTCATCTTGCTTGACAGCTTCTCTTCAAGAGACAGATATTCATTTGGCATATCGTTCACCCCTCGTAAAATATATTTTGTCTAACAGTTTTCTTTCAAGGTGTCTATAAATCATAAAATTTATTGAATAACACATTCCTTCCGGAATTTGTTTCGATATTGTGTGATTTCTCAGAGTACAATGGATGTATGGAAAGGATCCAACGGGAATTTGCTACTCACCCCTGTAGTTTTGTCTACCTTGTAAAGTCTGTTACCCGTGCCACTGTTATCACTACCAACTCATTAGCTGTTTCGATAATGGACTAGACTTTCAAATAGTAGTTGGAAGGCAGCTTCTAGCTCTTTTATCACCGTATTCTATTAGGCGAGGTTGTGGCTATACAGTGAGTTTCTGGGGAATCCCACAGTATCGAAGCATTTTCCAAAATTTAAAATGAAAGGAGGTCCTTCTTCCATGAAATTATTTGTCGGTATTGACGTTAGCTCTGAAAAATTAGATGTTTGTTTTCTAACTGACGATGATCAACTCTCTATATTGTCTGAAATCCCTGTTACCAATGATATTGAGGGTGCCACATCCATACGAGATATGATTCTTGAGTTCAATGAGAATTATCACTTTAATCAGATTGTGATTGGTATGGAATCAACGTCCATGTACAGCTTTCACCCTTCCATGTTTTTTCACGAAGATGAGGAGCTGAAGAAACTCAATACACTTGTAACGATTGAAAATCCTTTTCGGATTAAACAGTTCAGTCGCATGTTTGATGAGGATAAAACTGATCGAAACGATGCATTAAGAATTGCTGACTTTTTGCGTATCCAACGATTCACAACTTCCCCTATCAAAGAAGAGAAATACATGGCTTTACAGCGTTTAACTCGTACTCGCTATCAACTCATTAAGCAATTAACTCGTACAAAACAACATTTTCTGGAAAATCTAACGTACAAATGCAATACGCTTGCTCGAGAAATGCGAGACGAATCGACAAGTCTTTTTAGTGCCACAGTCATTTCCCTTATGACAGAAGACTTCACCCTCGATGAGTTAGCTGAGCTTCCTTTGGAAGCCTTCTGTGACTTACTTCAAGAAAAAGGAAGAGGTCGGTTCAAGCAACCAGAAAAAATTGCCAAGGCGATTCAACGAGCTATCAGATCAAGCTATCGCTTAGGATCTGTAGCCCAAGAGTCTATTGATATTGTTCTGGGTGTTCTTGTCTGCGAAATACGGGCTCTTGAAAAGAACATCAAAGAACTAGATAAAGCAATCGAACAATTAGTGGTTGTTATTCCAGAATACCAATGCTTAACCAGTATTCCAGGCGTTGGTAAAGTCTACGCCGCTGGATTGATCGCTGAAATCGGTCAAATCGAAAGATTTGAAGATCAGACGAAATTAGCAAAATATGCTGGATTAAGCTGGAAAGTCAAACAATCCGGGAACTATCAGTCACAAAACACGCCTCTGACAAAACAAGGGAATCGATATTTCCGTTATTACTTAGTTGAAGCTGCCAACTCTGTAAAAAATTATCTTCCCGAATATAAAGCTTTTTATCAAAGCAAATATAAAGAGGTTCCAAAACATCAACACAAACGAGCTCTCGTCTTAACCGCAAGAAAATTTACGCGTCTGGTGGATACGCTACTACGTAACCATCAACTCTACACGCCCCCAAGGAGCGTGATAGATAAATAACACTTTGTTATTGACGCAAATCCTTGAAATGACCCGAAAAAATTTTGATTTTGGTCGGGTCTAGTTAAGTGCGCTTCAAAACAGGTGACTCAATAAAACTATGTTTCATTTTTGTCTTGACTTATTACCATTAGACTTTCTCACTTTTGATTATACTAAAAATAAGGATGCATATATTAAAAAGTAAAAAGTGCGCGTTTTTTTTACATAACTGCAGTGTTTTCTTTCTTAATAAAGCCCTTATATTCTTTATATCTAAATTATTCTATAAAAAAAGAACGTGACATTCGTCACGCTCCTTTGCTAAATGCAATCAATAATTTTTTTAAACTTCGGGTGGAAACAAGACACTTTTCTCCGTTAGACATAAGGATCGTTCTTTCCTTCTTGTTGATGGAACAAATATTATCCACATTTACAACAAACGATTGATGGCAACGGTAAAAGCTCGGGCTAAACGATTCGATCTCTTTGATTTTTCCATTATATTCTAGCATTCGATTTTCAAGATGAACGATCACTTTGTGAGGAACAGGACTGGATTCAAAAAACAAGATTTCGTCTACGAACAATTTTGTATTGATTGGTCCACTCTTAATACGAATCTGTTCTCTTGTAGGTAAAATTGTATCAAGATATCTTTGGTTAGCCACATCGATACATTTTGTCACGCTTTCTTGCAGCAGTGTATCGTTCCCCTTCACAATATAATCCATTGCTTCTACTTTATACAAAAAAGTGAGATAAGCTAAATCCGTGTAACTGGTCACAAAAATAATTTTTGCTAGTGGATCGTATTCTCTAATCGTAGCGGCTAGATTGATTCCGTTCATATTGGAACTTAAGTCAATATCTAAAAAATAGATGCCTTCTGTTTTATTTGAACGTATATATGAAAGCAACACTTCAGGGTCCGAGGTATCCATTTGAAATTTGATGTCATAATCTTGCATCATTAAATAATTTTGAATCATCTTTGCTAATTTTAATCTAAATGTTCCGTCATCTTCGCAAACAAAAATTTTCAACATAAAGATTCTACCCCTCCCAAATGGTCAGTATTTGAATAAACTGTCCTTCTTCGATTTTAGTATCTAAGTACACATTTTTATTCAACTGAACTAATTCATCAAGATTGCTTAGACCAATCCCACGTTCTTTCCCTTTTGATGAATAAGATTTTTTCTTTAATAGATGTAAATCAGGTATATCAGAACGACATTTATTGGCAATAATAAAGGTTATCGCTTCTTCTTGTCTCAATCCGGCAAACAAGATTTTCGGCTTATCTATAATAGAAGATTCTTCAACTGCATTATCTAGTATGATCCCCAGCATCCGAACTAGCATGATAGAAGGAACGGGGAAAGAATCCAATTTTTGTGGCACATTTACGTCTATTTCTATTCCTTTTTCATGAGCTAGATACAACTTGCTCAAAACGATGCTTTTTATTTCCTTGGCTTCAAGATTTCTTATCGGTGACATTTCTAACAATTCCTGATCAAAAAGGGTTCCAGTTTCCTTGATGTGGGAGTAAAAAAAATGTTTCAACCCATCTATATCATTACTTTGGATATAATTTTCCATAGAAACTAGTATGTTTTTGTAGTCGTGCTTGAACTTGCGTATTTCCATATAACTTTTTTCGATTTGCTCACTATATTCGATAAGATATTCCATTCGATTCTTTTCTTCTTTACTTTTATATTCTGCCTTTTTTGTATAAACAGCTAAAAAGCTGATAAGAATAGCAAAAAGGCTATATGCCAGCATAAAGATCCCATGAGCACCCTTCATGAAACAGTCTAAATCTGAAAAGCGTTCAATCATAAGAAAAATGAAATAAATCAAAAACGTAGCAATAACAGTATACTTACTAATATCATATACCATCGATTCAAGGGGTACTTTTTTTAATATATGATTCCTTAAATAAAATGCGAAACATAAATATAAAATAATTGATAAAAAACATATACCCAAATCATGCATCATTATAGATAATTATTTTAAGATAACGTAAATCAGATAATTAGAAAAAATAAGTAGGATAATAGATAACGAAGCATAGAATAAAGCTGATTGAAGCGTCTCTTCATGATAAATCACGAGAGCACACATGACTAGCCATACCAAACCAGTGGCAATTACATTTATCCATTGATAAAGCACCGATATTAATAGGATAACTAAGATTGATAATAAAGCATACTTTTTATTTCTTAGTTTCTTGTTCAAATAGCCCAATCCAACAAACATCGTCATCAGCTGCCCTGATATGAGTAGAGAATAACTTAACTGTAAAATATTCAATTTTAGAACCTCACTTTATGCATGTTTTACATAACAAAATAAACAGCAATTATGAATAAAAAAATTTATTTTTTAAGTTTTTCCCCATAAAAATTGTAACATAGTTTACTAACTATTTGTAAATAACATATTTAAAAGTTTCCTTATAAATCAAAAAGAATCAAAGGCTAACTTCAATTAAAACTCTCAAATACTATAAAACCACATTTGCTAAAAAAAGCAAAAATTTATTGTTTTTCGATAAAAATTAATTGCTTTTCAATAATTATCCTGCTATATTTTAGCTATCAAAGATAAAAGAGGGATAAAAATGAAATTAAAAACATTATTATTAAAGTTTGTTGTTTTAGGTATAAGTGCCGTATTTATTTTATTCGGTATACTTTTTTATACTCAGATTGCTACAAGCGAAAAAGGATTCACTTTTGATTGGCAGACGACTTTATTCGTTTCTGTCATCTACTTCGCCCTTCTCTTAGGGATTATTATTGCTTATTTCTTATTGAGACTGTTGAAACAAATCGAAGAAAACCAGGCCTTTTCCAATCAAAGCTTGGACATTCTCAAAAAAATCGAACGAACGATTTTGATTATTGGCTTCGCCTTTTTCGGCTTGCTTCCTAAATTTTTGAAAGTGGCTGATTTAGATGATGCTCCTGGTTTGATGTTGGTAGGAATTGCTGTCGTATTCATTCCTTTTGCCGTATATACTTTGACAAGCGTGTTGGAAAATCTGCTCGAACACGCGATTTTACTTAAGACAGATCATGATTTGACAGTGTGAGGTGCGACATGGCTATTATCGTTAATCTAGATGTAGTATTGGCTCAAAAAAAGATGAGTGTAACAGAATTGAGTGAAAAAGTGGGTATTACGATGGCAAATATCTCTATTCTAAAAACCGGAAAAGCAAAAGCTATCCGTTTTTCTACCCTCGAAAAAATCTGTGAAGTATTAGAGTGTCAACCGGGGGATTTATTAAGTTACCAAAAAGACCCCGATCCTATACCAAAAAAAGGAATATAAAACATAACAATCAGTAAAAAAATAATCTGAATAATAGATGTACGAGAACTTTAGCGGTCATTACATCTATTACTCAGATATTTTATTTTGATGGAATATCTTGTTGTCTATAGATACGTATTTACACGTAGAGAGACTTTTCTTCTACTACTTGGTACTTCTCCTGATAAAAATGGAGAAGATTTTGGATCTCACGTTGATTTGGAAATAGAGAAATACCGAAGACCGGAATGTTTGTCTCATCATCAATCATTACATTTGTAATAATACAGTCGATATCTAGATGATATGATTTCTTTTCTTTCTGATTAAAGTTTGGCATGACACTAAATTGATAATAGTCTCCCAATTTTTTTTGCAATCTTTTTGCTATGTAATCCGCCTGTTTTTTTCTTGTATTTATGACTATCACTGCTTTTAATTTATTTTCTTTCCCTTCAATGTATGATAGCAATAACGGCCAGTCGAAAAGAATTTCTAAGATAGCATGGCGAACAAATGAATCGAGTTCAGGGATGACGTATCCTTTTTCTCTGCAGTCATCAACCATCCTGCCCTTCAGTTCTTCATATAAACAGGCTAAAATCGGCGGATCGACTATCGTTGTCTGGCTTGTATCATTTAGGATATATTCTGGAAATCGTGGTTGTGTCAGTATCTCTTTACATCGTTGAACGATCAGATCTTTGTTCTCACATTCCAACTGATATTTTTTTTCCAAGCAATCCATCCATGTCATTAAACAATTACTGATACAAAAATGATACTTTCTTTGCTCGCTTGCATTTCTTATTTTCAAAGCAGTATGGATGACTTCTGTATCAAATATCCACTGCCAGATTTTTTCTTCCCATGGCAAAGAAAAATGGCTCAAGTGATTTTTCTCCAAGAATGAAAAGGTGAAACAGCTGATTTTCTTTTGCTCCATTTCCATTTTATTTTTGTTGAATCGTTGTATACGACAAGCAATAAAAAAATGTAAAAAACATAAGGTTTTCGGATCATTTTTTGCTACCTCATACAGCTGATTTTCTTTTAAAAATAGGATAACCACGTCATAAATTGCTTCGCTAAAAGAACGATTAAAAATACTAGCAGGAGAAGGATACTTTTCCATCAGCAAACGAGCTGTAAGACCGTCGATCACCTGACCCTCTCCGACAATCCGAGTCAACCCTTTGATCCTCAAATCGTATTTTTTTAATTTTGATTGGGTTTTCTTTACGATTCTTCGCAATGTACTTTCTGAAATAAACAGATACTCTGCTAATTCTAAATAATTCTCTTTTGGATGTAGCAGTATGGTTTCTAAATATTTATATTCAGTAGATTGGGAGATCACGATCTGATAAATATGATCTTTTGTGAAGGCAGGTGAAAATATAGCTGTCACACCAGCATCCCGATCAGTGACGATTTGGATATCGGAAGAATATGTATTGATTTCTATAAAATCGTTCCGCAATGTTTTTCCAGAACTTGCCAATCTTTTTTCCAATTGACTAAGACGGCAACGTTCCTCCTCGAATAGTATTTCTAACAGATTCAACTGACGTTGTAATTTTTTTGAGAGAAGATTCAACATGTTTCCACCCCTTTCTAACAAAATTCTTTTGATACACCCTGATAGATAAATGTAAAAGCACTCAATGTCGGTTTCCCTTATTGAGTGCCTTTAATTATATTATATCGTTTATCTGTTTTAGGAATAGGAACTTTGAGAACTATTTTTTCTTACTTAAGCAAAAAACGGTTATTGATTTTCAACTTTCTCTTTTGCTTTTCTTCTCATAACAATCGTCCCTATGCCTGCTACTAACGCGATACCAATCAACGTCCATGCAGTATTCCTAGTTGCATTGGTTTGTGGCATATTCAGTGAAGATTCATTATCTGCACTTGTTGTTGGATCATCTTGGATGCTTGGTGTCGTTCCTTCATTTCGTTCCGTACTGCCGCTTGTTCCATCATTATTCGTGTTATTATTTTGTGATTCATTCGTACTGGATTCCGTCGTGTGATCACGTACTTCATACGGCATATTCAATTCTGTTGAAAAACCGCCATAAGAACTGTCAGTCGTCACGTTGACTGCGACATTGTTCCGACCAGGAGTCGATGTGTCGATTTCAGAATTTAAAGAGACTGTATAAAGATTTTCTGGAATGACCTTGTCATTTACTTTTACATTTTTGATAAATGATTTAAGATCGAGATCCGTTGCACCTCGTGGGATTTCTACTTTATTAGCTTCTACATCAATTTTCCCGCTTGGTTCGAACCCATATTCTGTGACTTCATAATAAGCATATTGAGAACCGTAAGTGAAGTTCTTCTCCTGCTCATCTTCCATCAACATATTTCGTCTAAACTCTTTCGTATGATAGATCCTGACAATGTCTCCTACGTTGACATTCAATGGCTGTCCACTATTGAATCGAGACAATGCTTGTTCGATCGTTCGGTTTCCTGTTACATCATATGTGAATCTGCTAGTGGTATTATCTTTGTTCATCACATCGAATTGATAATAAATCGAGCGATCGGAATAATCATGCACTACTTTGGACAACTCTGTATTTGCCACACCTTGAGATGCTCGGATCATCATTTGAGTATTCTGATTGTTCGGATTTGTCTGTTTAATTAGACTGAATGCGCCAATCGTTGCGCCGTCATTGTTTTTGACTCGGATCGTACTTCCCCATTTCACTACATAAGGGATCTTCACTTCTGTGAACCCAGTACCATCAGTCGTGCTTACTCTCACACGAACCCCTTTTTCTCCCACTGTTGTCGTATCGAAGTTAGACAATTGTTCCACCGTATAAAGATCACTCGTTAGCGGACGTCCGTTGAATGTCACATTTTGGATCAATTCTGCCGGATTCACTGTATTCGTCTCATGTCCTAACAGCAGTTCTTGTGAAATCGGATCAGCCTTGATATCTGTAAATGGCTCGAATCCTTCTTCCGTTACTCTGTAATAGGCATAATTAGAACCACCTGTGTAATCTCTGACCATTTCATCCATCATCAGAAGATTTCTTCCTTGTGTCTCCGCGTGATAGACTTTGATGGTATCTCCTACATTGACTGCTAACGGCTGCCCGTTGTTGAAGCCGTTTACTGCTTGACGGATCAAGGTATTCCCTGTTACTTCATAGTTGTATTTTCGCGTGTCATTTTCAAGCACTTCGATGGCATAATAGATTCCTCTGCCGAACGGATTGTTCACTGGACGATTCAAGTCCGTGTTGCTTGAACCAGGAGAAGCATGGATTGCTAACTGATCGCCTTCTTTTAATAAACTAAACGCGCCTACGGTCATTTCTTCCAGTCCTCGAAGAACGAATGTACTTCCCCACTGTACTTCATAAGGCACTTCGATTTCGGTTTCAGCTAACCCATCATTCATCGTAATCTTTACTTTTGTCGTTCGTTTTCCAGTTGTACTTGTGTCAATCTCTGACACTTGTTCGATCGTGTAACGATCTTCTGAGATACTTTGATGATTGATCGTGACATCTTTGACTAGTTCTTTGACATCTAATGTGCTGACGTCCTCCCTCAAAGAGAATGTTTGCGAAGTCCCTTCTGCTTCCATCACTGGAATCGGTTCTAGTCCGAATGCAGTCACTCTGTAATAAGCATATTCGGAATCATAAGTGAAATCCCGTTCTTCTTCATCGATCATGACAACTGAGCTGTTCGGTGATCTCTGTGGGTGATAGATCTTGATTACATCATCCAATCGTACATCATAGTAGCCATTCCCGTTCCCAAAGTTATTGATCACTTGCCGCAGAGTTCCTCTACCAAGTACCTCATAATTGTAGATTGACTGATTGTTTCTCAGGACTTCCAAAGAATAATACAAGGCGTGCATCGATTCTTCCGTACCGACCCGTTCATCTAATGCTGAAGGCAACCCACTGGTAACGGTTAATCTAGCTGCATTCCCACTTCTTAGATGTAAGGAATAAGCTCCTGCTGAGCCACCTTCGCTTGACTTGATCATGAATGTATCTCCCCAAAGATAATTGACCGATGTTTCGGCTGTTCCTTTGATCGTCTCCCCAGAAAACGGGTGTTTCGCTTGTACCGTGATCCGAATATCTTGTTTGCCAGCAATCGTATTCGTCGGCTCTGTCGATTCTGCTGCGACGAATTCTAAATCCTCGATCGCAACTGATTCCCCTTCAAAAGTGGCTTCTTCGATATAATTTTTAAACGTACTTGCCAGTGACGCAGAAGTTTCTCCTAATGTACGTTCTTCCATTGGCTTCAATTTCAGTTGGATCGCCGGATCAGGGAGTACAGGAAGTGGTTCAAATCCGAAAGCTGTGACACGATAATAGGCGTTATCTGTTCCGTAAGTGAAGTCCTGTTCTTCTTCTTCTACCATCAAGACTGAGCTTCCTGCACTCTTTTGTGGATGGTGAATATTGATGATATCGCCCAACTGTACATCAAGGTATCCATTTCCATTTCCGAATGTCGTGATCACTTGCTGTAGAGTAGCTCTTCCCGGCACCTCATGGTAATAAGCTTGTCGGTCATTTCGTAGCACCTCAATAGAGTAATACAACGAATCTTCAAGACCAATCCGTTCATCGAGAGGAGAATCTAATCCTCGAGTTGCCACGATTCGAGCATTATTCCCATTCCTCAACTGGAAAGCGTATGCTCCAGCTGATCGTCCATCATGGGCTTTCAATAAGAACGTGTCGCCCCAACGAATATTGACTGTTGTTTCAGCTGTTCCTTTGATCATTCGACCTGTAACAGGGTGTCTCGTTTGAACAGTCAGTTTGAGCGCCTGTTCTCCTACGATAGAAGAATCTGGCTCTGTTGATTCAGCGGCGACAAACTCTAAGTCAGCTGTATTAAGCCTTTGCCCTTCCATCGTCGCTTCTTGGATATATTCACGGAATGAAGAGGAAAGTGCAGGATAATTTCCACCGAGATGTCGATCTTCTACATCCTTCAATTTTAGTTCTAACTCTGGTTGAGGAAGAATATCCATCGTGATCGAACCAGTAGCTTCACGTCCATCAGCAGCCGTTGCTTTTGCCCGCCACGTTTTCGTACCAACTGAGCTCGTATCAGCATCGAGCCACTCTAACTGATGGGTCTGTCCAAGAGGGTCTCTCACTTCAAAGTAGTCAGCAGGATTAGGGATTGCTTCGCTCACGTAAATGGAATGCGGACCAGCCTTTCCAGTGATTTGTAGTGCTCTATCCTGAACCGTGATCGGCACAGTTACAGTAGTCGTTCTGCCAGAAGTATCTTCAGTTACTTTGATTCTAGTATTTTGAGTACCAATTGTATCCATTCTAGGTGGAGTTTCCCATTCTGTCTTCAGATCCCATTTGACATTACTCCGATCAATCGTCACATAATCAGAAGGATCTGGTACCGCATCGCCTTCCCATAAATTATGTGTGCCAGATTTGGCTTCGACTCCAAGCTCTCCCATTGATTTTGCTGCAGAGTGGAAATTTATTAATCTGTGTTGTCTATGAGACGCATTAGGTCCGGAAAGATACACTTGAACACGTAGCTCTATACTTTCATTACCTAAGTTTCGTTCGTCGCCTATCCTAGTTAATCTTATCTTATAGGGGTCGCCCCAATTAACCATCAGCGCCCTAAATCTCCAATTCCCGCTCTTTGTATCTACAAAAGCAGAAAAATCATCTGAAGTAGATCCGATTGCTATACTTGTGCTAGTTATCCCAAGTGAAGAAAGTACATTGGAAGAAAAACTTGGAGAATCAATTTCTGGTACATCATGAACATCCATATCTGTGTCATATGTTAGTTCTAAAAATTCCCCACGCGTAAAGGAATGGTCATGATTTGCCATCGCTTCATTGAATCTGTATACAAAATATCGTTCATAAAAATCCATTAATTCTGTTACCACTTCTTCCATTGTCCATCTAGTCAATCGTGTCTCTGGGAACATATAATCAACTTGGTTTGTTTCTTTTTTTTCTTCTATTGGTAATCGTGGCAAGGTAGATGCTCGTGGTTTATTTTCCTCTTTCTTTGTTTCTTCCTGTTCTTTCTCTTCCTGAGGGCGTAATTGCCTTAATACTGGTAATTCAATCGAATGTAAGGCAGAAGCGGCTTCTACTACGGTGCCGCCCATATTCCCTAGAGCCAGTCCCAACGATAGTGTACTAGTCAATAACTTTTTTACTTTTTTCAATGAATGTTTTACCTCCTTTATTTTTCCTATACAGATCAATAGCGGTCTGTTTTAAACCGTCAGCAAAGAAGGTATGCTATTTTCTTGTTTTAAACATAAATAAATAGTGTAAAAATAGTTTTGTTTGTTTCTAACCTCCGTAGCTTTTGCTCAATTGACACAAGTCTGATCGATCAAATAGTATTTATTTTGCTAAACACCTAACGATCATTTGTTGTGACAAACTTGACGGTCAGCATTGTACGTGAATTGCTTCTGTTCCCCTTCTTACGATCTTTGAATATGTAGTTCTCTCCCCCATAATCGTAACTGGGTGTCTCCCACTCCTTTCTTTTTGTTTTTATGCGGGAGCAAACTCCCACATTTATACTGTAAAGGGGTTCTTTCTATTATGTAATGCCACTTTTTACCATTTAATATGGAGTTTTTGACAGAATGTTTCGAATAACAACGATCCACTACTCATTTTTCTTTTTAACGTTAATTTGATAATAATGATTATTTATTTAAAAATAAATTAGATAACATTTGTTACGACACGAAAAAGCTTCACAAACAAATATCGTTATTTTAAAATGAGGACGAATTCACACAATTAGGAGAAATAGTATGCCATTCATCGTTTACTTTTTTCTTTCATTACTCGTGATCTATATTCCATTACCAACATTCTTTCTGCTCGTCAATCGTCTAGCTGAGCAACATGATGCGATTACTGCTCTTACGAAACTTTGTTTACTTCTATTTGTTTGTCTAGATTACTTTACGAGCTATTATTGGCTAAAACAGACAAGAGTAAAAAAGAGATATTATTTCTTCCTTGTCTTTTTCAATCTCTTTGAGTTTCTGATCCATTGCTTTTTACTTCATCAGTATCATACGATTCATTTGTGGATCATCTGGGTCTTTCAAGTGGTCGTACTATTTTGTATGTTCACCTTCCCTCTCTCAAGAAAATTTAGGGAGACATTGTTTTATTAAAAAAAGGTGGAGAAAGCTTCTCTGTATCAATAAAGACACAATTAAGGAAAAACTGGTCAACATACTGGTTTTTCTTTAAAAAACTTTTAAAAATCTAATTGGGAATTTACCCACACAAACAAGGGGCTATGACAAAATCTTGTCACAGCCCCTTATTTCGAATAAAAAGCTTGCATCTTCGATAATAATCCCAACCAAACGAAAAATATGAAAAGCTATTTTTGTTTGGTTGTTCTTATTACTTGATGCAGAACAGCTTTTTCACGACCTTTTTATTAAAAGTCTTTTTACAGTTTTCTAGCAAAAAATGAGACAATCAGTACTAAAATGATGGCACCAATC
Source organism: Enterococcus sp. M-BR2 (assembly GCF_056612775.1). NCBI lineage: Bacteria > Bacillati > Bacillota > Bacilli > Lactobacillales > Enterococcaceae > Enterococcus > Enterococcus sp. M-BR2. The sequence goes on along the minus strand of NZ_CM152743.1, from coordinate 753,167 downwards.
AATGATGGTACGATTGCCATTCCTGCAATACTTGGTCCCCAAGAACCTAATAATGCTTGGCCAAGTGCTGATCCAACTAAACCTGCTACGACATTTGCAATAATCCCCATCGAAGAACCTTTATTCGTGATTGCTCCTGCAATTGCTCCGATAATTCCTCCGACGATAAGTGACCAAATAAATCCCATGTTTCGTTCCTCCTAATGTTTTGCTTCCTTATTACTGAACGCGTGGCTCTGTATTTTCTTTTACTTTTTCAACGCCGCTTCCAGCTGCTGATTTTACTTTATCTGTTTGATTAGAAGCAAATTCACCGGTTTTTTTCGCTGCGTCAGTTACTTTGTCTTGCACTGTTTCTTGATCTTTTTCAAATTCTTCTTTTGTTTTGATGTCCACTACGTTAGCGTTAACTTCGATGACGTCTAAGTGTGTCATATTTTTTACTTCTTTGCCGATTACTTCTTGCATTTCTTCAAAGATTTTTTCGATATCTTTGCCATATTCCACAATGATATCCATGTCAACTGCTACTTGTTTTTTACCGACTTCTGTTTCGATCCCAGCCGTTACATTATCTGTATTCACAAGTTTTCCTGCCACATTAGAGAAGAAACCACCGTTTGCAGATAATAAACCGTCTACTTGTTCAATTGCGATTCCAATGATTTTTTGCACCACTTTGTCTTCATAATTCAACTCACCGCGCGTCGAATCTTCCTGCTCAGAGTCATGGTTTTCTTGGTCATTTGTATGTTGTGAACCAAATTTTTCTTGTCCATTTGAGTGTTCAGAACCAAGTTTTTCTTGTGCTTTCGCATGATCAGAAGGGTGCTTTTGTTCCTCTAATGGTTTAGAAGGATCGATTGCATCATGTTGTTCTGGAACTTTAGATTCTGGAGAGCCGGGATGATGAGGCGCATGTTTTTCTGCGTCATGTTTCTTTTCTTCTACACCTTGTTGAACATTTGGCACGACTGGATCTGGATGTGCAGATACTGGTGCTGTTTTGTTCTTTTCATCGTTCACACCATTTGATTGGTTTGGTGTCGTTGGGTCTGGATGTGCAGACACTGGTTTTTGGTTGTTCATTTTATTGTTATTATTATTTTTGTTATTCATGGATGTTTCCTCCTAAGATTTAAAATAGTGATCTAAGATTTTCGTTTGTTTCAAATAAAAACCGATAGCGACACCGATAGCGGCCATGATCAAGATCAATAAAGTCTTGAAAAAGCCGACGGTTATCCATAAAACGGCTAATATCAACCCAAGTACCCCAAAGATGATAGGGAGCTTGTATGTCGAAAATAGTTCTTTCATTTTGGTCCCCCCTATTCTACTCGTTTGCGGTCATTACTTTGTTTAGCTGGTTCTTCAAAGCCTGTGTATTTCACGGATACTTTCACTGACTCTTTTGTGCCTAATATGTGTTGTACTTCGTTTTCGATTTCTTTCATCAATGTTCCCGTTTTACCAATGAGTGCTGAAGTTCGTTTCAACTCCCCTTTTACATTGACGGCGATCTTGTTTTTCGTTGCTTTGACATTTACTTTTGGTGAATGGATAAATTCATCTTCATGCAAGTGAGAACGAACCATTCCTTCGATTGCTTTTTTATCCAACGTCAACTCCCCATCACCATGTTTCAGTAAAAAGGTTCCGATCGTTTTTGGATAAAACAAGAAAACAAGCAACGTGATAATCGTCAAAATAGCAAATGCAACAGCAAGCCAGAATACATATTGTTGCACATATGAATTAGTGATGGAAAAGAATCGAAACTTCTCTAATTGAAAAGGCAGTGGATAGGCTGCACTTAATAGTATCGCAAACAAAAGTATAGATAGCAAAAGTAACGTTCCGATCACTCCAAGCGTTTTTACTCCTTTATTCATTTTCGCACCTCCTCATAGGGGTGAAACGATCAACTTTTTATAAGTTGATCGCTTCTCCACCAGTTACTCCGTAGATTTGAGCTGTGACATAACTTGCTTTATTCGATGCTAAGAAGACATAGACCGGTGCTAATTCTCCTGGCTGACCTGCACGTTCTAGTAAACTTTGCTGACCAAATTCAGGAATTGAATCAGAAGGCTGGCCTTCGTCTAGTTGCAGCGGTGTCCAGATTGGACCAGGTGCTACGCCATTTACACGGATTCCCTTAGGAGCAAGTTGTTTTGCTAAGCCAATCGTAAAGTTAGCGATTGAAGCTTTTGTTGCTGCATAATCCAATAAATGTTCACTTGGATTGAAGGCTTGGACAGATGTTGTTGTAACAATCGCTCCTCCTGCTGGGATATGCGGAACTGCTTCTTTCACTAAAGCAAACATAGCGATGATGTTGACCATGAATGTGTCTTTGATTTGTTCAAGTGGCAGTTCAACAATGGACTGGCAAGAAATTTGCTGTCCTGCATTCAATACCATCGTATCTAGCCCACCAAGCTCACTTACTGCTTTTTCAATGATTTCTTTAGGTGCTTGTTCATCACGAAGATCAAATGGTAGTAAGACGATTTTACGTCCTGCATCTTTGACGTATTTAGCTACTTCTTCTGCATCTTTTTCTTCTCCTGGGAAGAATTGAAGAGCGATGTCTGCACCTTCTCTAGCAAATGCAATCGCTGCTGCACGACCGATCCCTGAATCGCCACCAGTGATGAGTACACGTCGGTTTTCCAGCTGATTACTGCCCTCATAGGATTCTTCTCCGCAATCAGGAACAGGAATCATGTTCTGTTGTAAAGCTGGCGTATCCTGATCTTGCTTAGGAAATTTCTCCGTATGGTACAGATTTCGCGGATCGATTAATTTTGGTTCTGTCATTGCTGTATTCCTCCTAGTTTTTCTAAATTGTATTGCCAAAACAAATTTCTTTGTTTGATACCTGTTTTAAATAGTTTGTTTAATTCGTATAATCTTTTCGGTATAGATGGTAGCCTAAAACCGCCGCTGCTATCAAAGAGCCGAATACTACGAGGATAAATCCTAAAGCAGAGCTTTTACCCGGCAACCCTCCTGTATTCATTCCCCAAATCCCTGCAAACAACGCCGGAACGGAGATGATTAGTGCAGCTGAATCTAGATATTTCATGATGTGGTTTAGATTATTGTCCATCATCCCATTGAATAAATCACCAATACTCTCCAATAAGTCTCGATAGATCTCGATCATTTTTTCTGTTTGGCGCTGCCTCAAATGGACATCATAAAGCAACTGTTCATCGTCTAAACGTTTGATAAACGTTTCAGAATTCCATAATTGATTCATCGTTTTCTGCTGATCTCTTAAGGTATGATCGATATACACAATGTCTCTTTCAAGATCTGCCTGTTTATACAGTTCCTCATTCTCCGTCGTTTTACGAGCTGCTTTATCCAAAGCGTCAATTCTATGCTTCATTTCTCTTAGTTCTTTCACGTAATGGGTATAAATATCCAGTAATGTATACGTGATGATCTTTTCAAACGAGTTTAAATGATCTCCATGCTTTGTCAGCAAGCGATCCACGAAATCGGTCTTTCTATCAATACATGTAATCAAGAGATTATCGGAAAGTACAAAAGATATCGGTGTCAATTTTTTTTCGATACGATTATCTGACTGATCCAGATTGATCACAACCAAAGAAAATGGATGCGCTAATTTGGTCTCATAAAGGCGCTCCATCCGAGAAACTTCTTCCGGATATTCCGTGCCTACGAAAATATCATCTGGAAGCTCGAATTCTTTGATTGCCTGCTGGATCTCTTCTGGCTTTTTATTATCGAGAATAAGCCAATTGTATTTGTTTTCATCTGTTTCTGTGACTTTCTTTTCATCATCCACAAAGTAGTATCTCAATGTATACCTCCTTTCTGGACTTTTCAAAAACGATTAGCTGAAGAAGCAGTTCTTTAATTTGATATTATAATCGAGTACTGCACTTTCATTTTCTAATGAGAAGCTGTCAAGCTGTTTATTAAAGTCCATGTTTAGTCGTTTACCGAAATAACTTTGTTCTACTTTAGATGTATAGATCTCCAGTAAAGGATGCTCGATTTTTGTTGCATACTCTCCAAATTCCGAAACAAAAGGAATGATTTGGAAAAAGCTGCCTTTTGCAAAAGCACCTTTATCCCTTAAAAATGGATCGGAATCATTGATGAGAGCGAGTGCAATTTTTGTATTTTCCCCCACTTTTTCGATTAACGTCTCTACTGCATTTTTAGACAGTGTAATTTCCATTCCTACTCCCCCTGTTCAGTTGTAGTCTTGTATTATTTAACAACTACGTCTGTTTTTTGTTGAATTTTTGCATATTTTGGATATTTAGGGAATTTAGCCACACAACGGAACGCCGTCATCCCTGCATATTTTTCGTAATATTTCTTCGTTGGTCCTTCAAAATCCTTGCTCCAAGGTTTCACATGTCCTGAGAAATGGATAATGTAAGGATTGTTGCGTGTTTCTTCGTATTCACGTTCACCTGCTGCTGTTGGATGTTTCTTTGCTTTAGCCATGATATAGCCTTGTGCATTCCAACGCGGATGAAGCGGAAGCCAACGATCATGTAAGATTGCATTTAATGCATCTTGGTCATGGAACCTTAATTTTTCTGGATTATGTTCGATGAAGTCTAATACTTTTTGCGTAATATTTTCATCTAACCATTTTTTTACATTGATCAGCATCAATCCTGAGTTGAAGTAACGCATTGATTTAGCTGGAATCTCCATTTTTTCTAATCGTTGATGGAACCCAGCGTCTTCAACAGCTGCTACGATTGAATCACCGAAGTCAAGACGCCATAATTTAGAGATATCTTGTAAAGCAATCATGTCGCAATCCATATATAAGATACGTTCAACTTCCGTGCCGCGGAACAATTCCGGAATCGCTATGCGGTAATAAGCTGTTTCTGGAATACGATCGCTGATTACTACATTTGTAAAGAATTCTTTATTGATTTTCAAAAATTCTACATCTGAATTCATTCGTGCATTTTTCACTGAGAAACGTAAAAGCTGTTTGCTTTCAAAATCGATATCGTCGTCAATCACATAGAACCGAACAAATTTAGACGGGTTGCAATTATCTAATACTGAGACAAATAACGCAGCTAAATGCGGTACGAATTTTGTGTTACAACTTGCGACTACTGCTATTTCTTTTTTATTCATTGATCTCGCCTACTTTCGTTAGAGTACTGTGTGCTAATTTTTTTAAGTATAAATTGGTATACGGATGATCTTTCAACGTATTCCAAGGTTTATCATGTCCTGTAAAATGAACGATTGAAGGTTTTTCATTTCCTTCTTTATACAGACGTTCATATTTTTCATTTGGTGCTGGGTGTCGTTCAAAAATCAAAGAAGTCTGCATGTTCCATTTTGGATGAAGTTGTTCCCAATCTTCATAAAGGACAGCATTCAAAGCATCTTGATCGTGATAAATGATTCGATCACCATTTTCACTTAAATAATGGATAGTTTTTTCTGTAATTTCTTTTTTATTCCATTGATCGATGTCAATCACCATCACCCCTGAATTGAAGTACAAGTCATCGGAATCTATTCCTAATCTTTCCAATGCTTTCACTTGTCCTGGATCGATAATGGCGCCGATCGTTTTTCCATTTAATGGTTCATCATATAGTTTTACGATATCGTCTAGCACTAACACATCTGAATCTAAGTAAAGGACTTTCTTATAATCCTCTTTAGCTAATAAGTTGGGTAAAGAAATTCTTAAGTAAGCGGTAGTTGTGATATGGTCGCTGACTAGGAAGTCTTCGTAGATATCTTTTTCCACTGTCAGGAATTGGATACTTGCATTACTTGAATATTTATTTACCGTTTCTTCCAATCCTTGTTTACTATATTCTGATAGACCATCGTCAATCACATAAAATTTTATGCGTCTTTCTTTATTGCAATTTTCTAATGCAGTTGCGATCATCACGCTCAAGTAAGGAGCATAATTTTCGTCTGAAGCAGTCACCACAGGAACTACGCCGTATCTCTTCTCCATCAAAATCACTCCTTTTTCTAATCTTTTTCTAACCTGTTCTACATCTAGAATATTCCTCATTTGGCTTTAAAGCAAAATATATGCTTTGTTTTCATTGAATATTTTAAATTTTTTTTATTACAAAATGCATTGGTAAGCGCTAACTATTTGTTTTTCATGGCTTTTTATTCAAAGGTATTGACCAAAAACTACTATATATAGCCACCTTTTTCTTAAGAATGTTTTTTGAAAAAATTCATAACGGCAAAGCAAGTTAGTTTCATTTTTTTAATTTCTCATTTAATCTTAAGGTAACAGGAAAATAGATATGTAAAAAGAAAGTAGGAAGATAAAATGAAACTAGCAGCGATTGATTTAGACGGTACCTTGCTTGATCGAAATGGAAAGATACCAGAAGAAAATATCCAGGCACTTCGGAAATTTGATGAAAATGGCGGAATCGTAACAGTAGCTACAGGAAGGAACAGCATTTCTGCTAAAGATATTTTTTCCGAATTAGGGATCGGCGGCTATTTGATTTCTTCCAATGGTTCGCTGATTGCTGAAATGAAGGATGGAAAGATGGCAAAGGTTCTCAGACGTTCGAAAATAGATATCGATACTCTGAAAAAAGCCTTCTTCTATGCTCAAGAAGCAAAAATCTCAATTATTGCCAGCCGAGAAACCCAAGATGATCAGCTGACATTCGATGAGTCAAATCTTGTCAAAGACGACCCCTATTATGAACATTTCAATCTGCAGAATCATTCTTTTGATCAAATTTTAAATATGTTAGAAGATCCTTCTCTTAGCTATCTTAAATTAGCGTTAACAGATAAGAGTGAAGAAAAACTACAGAAGTTACAAAGAGATCTGCAAGCAGACGGCATCAATTCAGTATTCTCTGATCCGCATTTCTTAGAAATCACGCCTACAGGTATCACTAAAGCTCATTCACTTGTTTTTCTGGCGGATTACCTTGGAATCGAGTCGAGTGATATCATGGCTTTTGGCGATCAAGAAAACGACATTGCTATGTTGAATTATAGTGGGTTGAGTATTGCGATGGGGAATGCACAGCGGCAAGTAAAAGAAATTGCAAACCAAGTAACACTGACGAATGAGGAAGCTGGGGTTGCTTATATTTTAAAAAACTTCTATTGAAAATAAAAAAATGACGTCATGAACGTAGGAGGAAAGAAAATGTTAGTTATTATCGATATGCAAAATCATATTCTTGATCCAAATAGCGAATTTTATATTCCAGAATCAGACCAATTGGCGGAACGCATTGCTAAACGATTAGCTAAAGCACGCAAAAACAAGGAATATATTCTATTCACACGGGATATTCCAGTCGAACTGAAGGACAAAGAAGAGGAACGGGAAGATTTGCAATCGATCCCTCTTCTTTCTCCCCAAGGAAATGAACGAGTGATCAAAAAGTATTACTTTACGATCCCCCCTGAAACTTTAGCTGAAATCAAGGAGACTTTGTTTGAAAGCAAAGAAGAACAAAAAGAGATCGAAGTGGTTGGGATCGAAACAAACTTATGTGTGCTCTCTAATTTGATAGGCTTGCAGAGTGCGTTTCCTGAAGCTGACTTTTTTGTTGATCAAACGTTAGTTTCTAGTAGAAAACATGGAGAATCTGCGTTGGAACTTCTGAAAGATTTCAATGTTTCGATCATTGAACCTAAAAAATAGACAGTCACACGTATGCTACAGTCTATTCTTTATATAAGTTCTATTATCATTTAGCAAGCAAATAAAAAAGAAAAAGCACGAAGAACTGTTTTCAGTCTTACGTGCTTTTTCTACAAAAGTATATTGGCTTTTCCATGACACCTTGGTAAACAGTGTTCTCCTGCCAACTCCTCAGTCACAAGTCACAATATTCAACAAACATGAGAAGCTGTTTTTACTTGGCTGTTCTTATTAGTTGATGCAGGGCAGCTTTTTCACAACCTCTTATGTACCTTGTAGGACTCGAACCTACGACCGGACGGTTATGAGCCGTCTGCTCTAACCAACTGAGCTAAAGGTACATCATCATGAGATATATTTTAGTTACTTTTTAACTATAGCACGAATTATAGACGCTCACAAGCTTCAAAATATAAATAATATGATATATTTATTCTTATTTACTTGACTTGAAACTTGACTATTTTTTACTTGCTTATTTTAGAAGAAATGTTATTCTTTTAAAGATTCTCAATGCTAGGAGTGATTATTTTGCCATTTATTGCGATTTTATTCGATTTGGTTGCGGCAGCAGCTTACTTTCTCCAATACAATCATCAAAGTTCAGAAGTCCTGTTTGTTGGAATGATTTTCCAAGGTGTGATCACCCTTCTCCTTCTCATCATGATAATCAGCTACAAAGGAAAAAAATATGCACGTGTCCAGACAGAAATATTTGTTAAATATGTTTCTATTCGTTACGGGATCATCATTCTTTCCTTTTTAATGAATGCAATCGTCCTCTTTTTATATGTATTGAATTACTTAAATATCAATCCATTGATTTTTTCTAGATAGATAACTTGTATTTAGCGGAACAGTTCTCGCGTATGAGCAGAGAGCTGTTCCGCTTTTTCATCGGTCTATTCTTCTTTGATTTTCCTAGCATTTCATTTGTGATGTATGCAATAACATGTTATCTTTTATTAGAAGAAACGTTGAGGAGTCCGTTACATGATTACGTTGGTTAGAGTTTTGTTTTGGTTGCCTTCGGTCGTCCTGATCGCAATTATTTTTTATCTTATGCATTGGAACAAAGAACGGCTTTATTTAGCTGTTTTGACTCTTCCGGTTATTTATTTTATGTGGAAGGTTTTTAATTACAACTACTTTGAACCTGATAGTGTTTTTGTAGAAGAATTATCAGGGTTGGTTTTGTCTCTATTAATCGTCATTCTTTATTTGATACGTTTAAATAAAAAACATTGAGTCCTATTGATTGCTTGTGTAGCTTTCTATGGTCATTACAACTATCCTATTATGATGAAAGGTGATTAAATGAGTATCGAAGAAGCTATTTTACTGGATACTTTACGTTGTCGTCTGAATTTTTTAAGAACTGGCCGATCTTTATCCCAAGTAGCTGTTTCTAGCGCGTTAAGTATTCCTTTATTCAAATATCGTAAATACGAACAAGGGGAAGAAATTCCAAGTATCATTGAATTGATCTACATCGCCGACTTTTACGATATTTCCGTTGACTACCTGATTGGTCGCTCAGAAACAGCAAGCAAACTGAAATGATTTTTTCCAGCTATTGTGCTGGTTTTTTCATTTAATGTTTAAAGTGAACAAACTATGTACAAAAAGGAGATGTATCTATGCGTTTATGGCATGAAAAATTGATTTCAAAGCTTCCTCGTCAGCAGCTTTTAGGACAACATCGAGAATGCTGTGCGTTAAGAGGAAATGGTTGGGGAAAGAAACACGCTACTGTAGATTATGTCTTCCACTATTCTCCTTATAAATTATTTCAATATCATCAACTTGTCATGGACGAAATGGAAAAGCGTGGCTACAGCCCAGCACCTGAATGGACAGATCCTATGTACCGTGGCAAATCATGCGAAGCATTTTTTGATTTGCCTACTGTAGAACGTAGCGTTCCGATTTATCCGGAACATGATGTAGTGTATCTAGCAGAGTGTTTAGCAAATTTGGAGCAAAAAGGAATTTATCTTACCTAAAAAAGAGGCTGGGATAGAAGCGTTTAACTCCAAGAAATAAGAGGTAATTCACGAAAATTGCTTTTCAAATCTTTGTGAATTTCAGCTTATTTCCGAAGGAGTTGCTTCTGCTTCCGCCGTTTACACATGTTTAGAGCGTGAGACAAAAGTTTTTCTTTACTTTTGTCCCACGCTCTAATATAACATGAAAAACTCTTCTACTCTTTACTCATCGAAAAAGTCTTAACCAACGTAGGGTAAGCTCGAATGGTGCAAGTTGATTCTCAGGTTACCTTCGTCATCACGTATAAATCCGAAAGTATATTCTACTTTTGTTTCATCACCCCTTTTCCCAGAAGTAAAGTAATATTCTCCTGATGCGATTGCTGAATCCGTATCGATGATCGTTTCATGATTGTCGAAGCGGATGTCTGTCCAAGGTTCTAACGCAAAACCAGAATCTTCGCTGATATCACCGCCAACGAAATAAGAAAGTGCTTCTTCTTTTGTTGCCCTGAATGGTAACTCTGCAGCTTTAGTTGGTTTAAAAAGCACAGCACCTTCGTCGTATGCATACAATGTCTCGATGACTTCTTCTGCTTTTTCTGTTGCTTCCTCCATACCTTCCTCGCTTGCTGCACCGATACTTATGATTGCTTCTGCCCAGCGTTCCCGTGCTTCGTCGACTTCGGCTTCTGTGATCGTCTCAACTTTTACCTCTTCTGTCGTGTCTTCAGTTGTTTCTGTTGTTGATTCAGTTGCCGAATCGGTTGTAGAACAACCTGCCATTGCTAGTGTTAATGTTGATAGTAAAAATAGTTTTTTTATCATAAGATTATCCCCCCCTGAAAACAGACTAAAATAATAACATTTCGTTTTTTTATTTTCAGTTAAAGCTTAATAATTTCTAAATGTTCTTAAATTTTATTTAAAAACTCTTATAACTTTCATAATACATAACATAGTTATTTTTAAATAAAAAAAATAAGCTCAATACATTTAAAATAAAAGACATAATTAAAATTAATCAAATAAATATCGTTATCTAAAAACAAAAAAATCCTTTTAAAATCTTACTACTATTAGGCTTTTTCGTTTTAATTTTCTTTAAATAATTATGCAAAAGTAATAGTTGATCTGTTTTTTTATTGTTTTAATAATCGATACACCACTTTATGTAAAATACTTCTCGAAAATACCTATTGACAAACAAACACAGCTATGAAATGAAAAAGCAAAGGACGAAGCAAAAAAAGCACCAAGAAAAACATCCTTCCGCCTATTCAACGATCAATGAATTTCTTCGTACAAAAAAAACCGTCTTTTCGAAAGAAAAGACGGTTAAAAGTCAATTTTTATTAAGCTTTAACAATGTTTGTTGCTTGAGGGCCACGTTGACCATCTTCAACATCGTAAGACACTGCTTGGCCTTCTTCTAAAGTTTTGAAACCGTCGCCTTGGATAGCTGAGAAATGTGCAAATACATCATTTCCATCTTCACCAGTGATGAAGCCAAAACCTTTGTCTGCGTTGAACCATTTTACTGTACCGTTATTCATAAATAAATTCCTCCTGATACGTATCAATGTACGTTTTTTCGTTGCAATAAATATTTGATAGGCAAAAGGAGTTTTATCTATGTAGATATATCGCTCAAATTACGTTTCAAAATAGATTACTTATTTAATATATCATGCTTTTTCTAATAACACAAGAATAATGCAATAAAATATAAAACTTATTGTCTTCGAATCGATAAAAAAGTTGGATAACCGCGTTTGAGCCGCCTATTGTTCTCCATTTATTTGTTTTTATATACTAGCATTTGTTTAAGTTGTCTGTTTGCTTCAGAGATTTGTTTCTTTTGATATAGTATTCCTTGTGAATCCATCACGAATCGTTTACTAATATTTTCTAGCATTCTCTCTATGCCTGGTATGGCTTCTTCTGGCGCTGCTCCTTGAACGATCCATAGTACTGGTAACTGGTGTAATGGCGCGTTTTCTGAATCAAGTCCGATTTGGAATAATTCTGTCCAACGGTCAATAAACGTTTTAAGCAGTCCACTAATATCCCACCAATAAATCGGTGTACCAATAACTACGTAGTTCGCCTTCGCCAATCTATCCATGACGGCATCAAAATCATCATTAGCTTTGACTTGACCTAATTGGGCAATATGAAAATCTACAAGATCGATCCTCTCATAATCTATTCCTTCTAGAACTTTCGCTCCCCACTTACTAGTCATACCTTCTTTGTTTGGACTTGCATTTATAAATATAGTTGTCATTGTGTTCCCTCCCCACTTTATTTTACAACATGATTGCTAAATTTTGACTTTAAACTTTCTTAACTATGAAAACCTTTCAACTGGTGATATACTTATAAATGGAATTTCGTTATCAACGTGTTCGTTGCCTTTCAGCAAGTATTTAAAGAAAGGAGAATGGCTATGACATTCTATAACAAAGATATACAATATCGAGTAACCTTGGATACGGATTTGAATCTCTTTGTCGTTTTTGACAAAGAAAATAGCAATCATGTAGCAACAGGTGTTACGATCGAACAAGCAGTGCAAGAATTAAAAAAATCTGCATAAGGAGTGGAAACCCTCATATGGACGATTCTCGTTCTTCTCTTTAAACGCATCTACTGGATGATAACAGTAGGTGCGTTTTGTGTTTTCAATAACTTCTTCTCTTCTGACAACCCTCCATCTAATTGACGATTGTATTCGACTAACTCAATCAACTAAATATTTTTTAAAAAAAGGAAGAATCCTACTATAACAGAAAAAGTAAAAAATCCATTAAAACCTAAAAAGCCATTACCAAATATTTGGTAGTGGCTTTTCGGGTTCTGTAAGGGTGGTACAGAACATCAATAGTCGGTGGGTTAGAACGTATGTTATCACATCTTTGGAGAAGGTTGTATTGGTATTATTCGAGTGACTTATTAGATGCGATAACAAGGATAGTATACAGTAGGGAAAAAATTTATTTTTTCTTTTTTTTATTAGTTTTGTTTCTTATTTTCTAAAAAATAAAAATAAATATTTGATGAATCAAGCATTCTCCGGATAAAACTGGCTTTCGAATACATATTAGGTTATCGTTTGTAATTTTATTTCACAGTTGTTATGATTGTTATGTAAAATAAAAAAGTTTAGGATACATCGATTTTTTGGGGAAATTCTTTTTGGGGGGTATCCTAAACTTTTTCTATTATTTTCTCATATTTTCCATTATTGGTCTAGACATATACTAATGAACTTCCTATCTATATGATGGATGAATCCTTTTTCATTTATCATGAGATAACTTTGCTCCAAACTTACTTATGATAGATGGATGGTATTTTTTGTTCACGTTCTAACAAACTTGACACATTTATGAATTCTTAATCTATCTATCCTATAATTATAAAAAAAGGAGGTGCTGCGTATGAAAGCTATTCATATTTCTTTGCTTTTTTTCGCTAGTGCATTGATTTTATTTGCTATTCATCTTTGCTCCCAGCCTTATATCAATAACAACGGAATATTAGTAGAACCAGCATTCTTTTGCTTACCGCTCGGTCTTTTATCCCTTTTTGCCTCCGCTGGATTCGGATTTGTTGCCTTTTTTAAACGATCGAAACAACAAATCTGACTATAAAATTTACGTAAAAGAGACCGTAAAAAAAAACATATCACCTTTCCTTATTCCGAATAAATATTTTCCATAAACAATCTTTTGACAATAGGCTGGACGTCTCTTTCGCGAGAACTGATACACGGTACCTACAAGCTCTTCAGTCACCAGTCCCACTATTCATCAAACCTGAGAAGCTGCTTAGTTCCTTCTGACTCGGAACTAAGCAGTTTCTTCACATCCTCTTTTACATCATGAGCGTTTATTCCTTGAAAAATGCTACTAATTTTTGGTATGTTTCTTGCGCTTGTTTATTACTAAAATCAAACTGATATTCATGGTTCAAGACAACATTTTTCTTCGTATAGTCTACTTTTGTGACTTTCACTCCTACTTTTTCAAATGCAGAAGCTGTTTGTTCCATTTGTTTCGTAAACGTATTTGTGTTCCCATCCGTCAAGAATGTTTTTTGCGTCCAACGGTCTGCATGTCTTGCTAAAGCTAAATGTTTGACGTCTTCTAAACGTTCAAAGTTCTTACTATCAAAATAAGCCCATCCACATTTTGCATAAAGAAAGCTAGAAATCTTATCACTTACTTGGGTAAATGCAGAAAAGTCTAGTAGTCCAGACAAAGAAACAAATTTTGTGATCTGCTTGTTCTCCAAAGTTGGATCAAGTTGATCGGCTTTTTTGATTTCTTCGTTTTGAAGTGCTAACAAATACTCTCCGCTAATTTGTGCGCCTGCTGAATCGCCACCAATCGAAATATTCGACCAATCCGCTTGCTCTTTTATCTCTTTTTTGGCTGCTTGAATGGCTTCGTTCAATTGGATAACTGGTGTAGGATGCTTTGCTTCAGGTGATCGTTCATAATCGATATTTACGACGATCTGCTGCGTGTCTGAACATAGGTATTCCAAATAATCACGACAATCGTTTTTATCCCCTACTACATATGCGCCTCCATGCATCCAGAAAAGGATGGGCAACTTTTTCTTCTCCGTTTTCGGTGTGTAGATATCCATATGATTGTTTTTGTACTTTGAAGGATAAGTTATTTCTTTATTTCTATCGATTTGTTTGATTTTTTGCTGGAAATCGTCTGGTCTGGCATATACTTGTTCTTTTTCACTTGTGTCAAATTGTTTTCTAACAAGCAAACTAATCGGCTTTGGTGTGATTTGATTAATCAAAAATACAGTGACTAAAATAACTACGATGATAACTGGCACTGCAATCACTATTCGCTTGAACCATTTCATTCATTTACCCTCTCTTTCTTCGCCAAATCCATGTGATAATCGTGCTAGCAGATAAAAATCCACCTGAATAAATGAGAAGCGAATGTTTCTTTTCCCCAGTTTTCGGCAACATTCCTTTTTTTGTATCTGTCTTTTTTTGTACTTTCACTGTCATCTGAATCGGTAGCGTATCATCACTTGATTGATCATCTCGAGGTCCATCCTTTCCCTTATTGTCTGCATTCTCTGCCGGATCTTGTTTTTTTGGTGGAACTACTGGGATTTTTTTGTAATGGTAAATAATAGTTGGTGTCGTCTCGTTAAAAACCCCTTCAGTCGGTCCTTCAACATTTGCTAATTCGTATCCTTCGAATGTCTTTTGCTCTGTCACATAATTCTCTCCATAAGCTCCGTAAAGCCGGATTTCGTCCTGGTCTTTGAGTAGACTTTTATTGTTTTCATCCACATATTTCACGTTTATCTGATCATGGAACACTACTTTCAAAAAGTCCGTTACATGTTTCGTGTAGGCAGCATGGTCAACTTCCTGTGCCTTTCCATGCCCTGCTCCTTCTACCAATAAAAGGTCTTTATATCCTCCTGCTAACTCATATAGTTTTTGCGCGTTAGACACAGGTACTACATCATCTGCCGTTCCATGGATGATCAATTTAGGCAATGAACCAGACATTCCAATCGTAGGTAGAGCGGCTGTCGGATCCAAATGCATCTCCTGATCAAAATAATATTGTTTCAAAAGCCCCATAAACAAATCTTCATGCTCTTGATCCCCAATGATGTCTAACTGATTTTTTATGGCAGGCGGTAATGCAGGGACTACTGTCTGGCTATACGTAAAACGTAGTTGTTCATCGATTGATGCAAATCCGCAATTTTCAATAATTCCTTTGACATTGACTGGGATATCTTTTGCTAATACAGACATCATCGTAGCTGCTCCCATGGAACCACCATACAGCAGGATCTTTTGAGATGGACGTTCTCGAACTTCTTGATTGATCCAGTAAAGGACATCATCTGATTCATATTGTCCATAGGTTACATAATCGCCTCCACTGTTACCAGTTGCTCTGGAATCAACAAATAATAAATTATACCCTGCCTTATAAAAATCATTGTATTCTTCTGTAACGATCCCATTATTCCAATTCCCTCTAAATCCGCCATGGATCATGACTGTTTTATCTGAACCCTGGTCGACATAGTAAGCATACACATCCATCATTTTGCCGTCTTGTTTGTTTAGTACAGTTTGATGAAGTTGTTTTGTGTTTGGATAGAAGCCTGTGTTTTCTGTAGGCGTCGTACCATCATCTGTACCTCCAAGCATTGACATCAACACACTATTTTTAGAAAAAGCGATATCATACAATAGATAAGTAGCAATCAGATGTTTGATAATCTCTTTGTCTACACCATAATCCTTACCAAAAAGCTCACTTAATACTAAACCTATTAGTCGTGCGTTAATTTCATCTACTGGTCCATTAAGTATATCTGTCATCTGTTTACCGAAGTAATTAAGATATTTCTTACCATTGAAGTTTTCGCCTTTACCGATATCATCATTTTCTGTCCCATTCTCTTTGTCACTTACTTTAGCAGAAGAGGATTTGTCGTTTGGCGTTTTTGTAGCTGTTGCTTCATCTGTTTGTTGGTTATCTGTGGTAGCGGTCGTTTCTTGATCTGTGCTAGTAACAGATGTCTCAGCCGTTGTTTCAGTACTTGTTTCTGTTTGTGAAGTACTCGATTTCGTTTCGTTTCTAGCATCAGTTGTTTCCGTGGTTTCGACCTCCCTAGATCCCGATTCGGAAAAGATACTCTCTCCATATACTGACCATTGCGGGACGTTTGTACTTACAGCAAATAAGACGACCAACGCTCCCTTTAACACTTGTTTTGTTCTCAATCGATTCACTCCTTTTTATGATTCTAGGAGAATTATATGTAAACGCAAACATTTTTTATACAAAAAACAAACGGTTTATCCCATAAAAATAGAACAGGATTATTTTCTCAATTTACGTAACAAAGCAGAATGGATAAACCAGTATCCATTCTGCTTTTCTTTAAACGATGAAACAACTTATTGCTCCAAAAATGTCAGAAATCGTTTATCCCAAATCTTTTCGTAAAAAGCGATTGTTTCCTTTGCTTTCATAAAAGGATGATCATAAGTCGTCGCTGCTCCTCTGCACATCATAAGCTGGTATCCTAATCCATGAGCAAACTTCACAGTCGTATCTATACAATACTCTGTTTGCGCCCCACATAATTCGATCGAATGACAGTCCAATTCAGTTAATAACATACTCAAATTAGTCTTATAAAATGAATTCGCATGGGTTTTTCTCACAAAATAACTGTGTTCAGGAATAGATAATTCCGACAATAGCTCCCATGGTTTTGTTTTTGGTACTAATTGATCATCTTCGTGTTGAACGAAAATAACTGGCTTTCCAATCGTTTCGTATGCTTTGATTCTTTTATTCACTAATGCTGTCACTGTTTTTAATCCGTGTATCGTCGAAGAATCAAAACATACCCCTTTTTGTAAATCGATCACTACGAATGCGTCGGCTGTGTTTGACATACGTATGCCTTCTTTCTTGATTTAATAGTATTTCTTATCTAGTTAGTTCCTTTATACGTGACAACAATTTCTTATTTTACACCTATAAATGGCACTTTTCGACTATTTCTTCATGTTATTATTTCATAAATATTTAGCTATTGGAGGAATGTATCATGATTAAATTATATATAGGTTCTAGTTGCTCGTCTTCTAGACGCGCAAAACGTTGGCTTATCACACATGATATACCGTTTATCGAACAGAACTTAATTCGTCAACCACTAACCAAAAATGAATTTATCCACTTACTAAAATTGACAAACAATGGCGTGACCGAAATGCTCTCTACTCATTCTATTAGTTATAAAAATCTTGTTCACAGAATAGATGAGCTCAGTTTGAGTGAACTATATATTGAGATTCGTACGTCCCCTTCTTTATTGAAAAAACCGATTATCTACGACCAACCTGCAAAACTTTTGACTGGATTTAGCGAAGATAAAATCAGGATGTTCCTTCCTAAAACTAAAAGAAAACAAGAGCTCAACGAACTCTTGCTTTCTGGTCATCTTGTTGATTTTAAAGAAAATAATCTTTGCGTTCCTGTTATTTCCTGTTTCCCAAATATGTTAGTAAACAAAAATAAACCTGGCAAAGCTACAACTTCGCCAGGCAATACAGCACTCTCGAATGAAATATTCACTCAAAAATCTATCGTTTTATTCAATTTTAAATCTGTTGCTTTTATTCTTTATTTCACTCGATGGAAGAGAGAACGAAAATAGCTTGCTCCTACAATCAAAATGAGTAACACACCCATCCATGTAATTAGCTTGTTTATGGTTCTACTACCAGTTTCTGGTAAATCGCTTTTTCTCTTATCTGTTTCTTTCGCTTTTTCTTGATGATCAATTCCACGAGAAACAAAATCAGACTGTTTTAGCACACTTTTTAGGTTGCTCCCTGCATTTCTCTTTTGTTCCTTAGTTGGTATGATAGGTACCAAATCAAGTTCATTATTTACTTTTCCTGTGCTGCTTTCGCTACTTGTGTTTCCTGTGCTACTTTCACTACTCGTACTATCCGTACTGCTTTCACTGCTCGTACTCTCTGTACTGCTTTCACTGCTCGTACTATCCGTACTGCTTTCACTGCTTGTACTCTCCGTATTGCTTTCACTGCTCGTACTCTCTGTACTGCTTTCACTACTCGTACTTTCTGTACTGCTTTCACTACTCGTACTTTCTGTACTGCTTTCACTACTCGTACTATCCGTACTGCTCGACGGTCCAACAACTGTCCAACTACTTGGTTTCAAATTCTCCGTAATCGTCATCTGTCCATCATAAAAAACAATCAAATCAACTTTATCTTTACTCTTGATCTCATCAATCGATAGTTCTGCAGAAATCATTATTGTATACTCAATACCAGCGGTCCATTGTACGTCCTTTAAATAAACTTCCCCAATAACCTTTTCTGAACTTCCATTACCATCCCAACCATATGTTAGAACAGCATGTATATCACTAGCATTCACGCTTTTATTTGTTTTGATCAGAATAGTAATGACTTGTTGTGTCACGTCATAAACGATCCGATCAGTTTTCACAGTAAATGAAAGATTTTCATTTGTCCGTTCATTTGCAGAAGTACTGATTCCAATCATTGCTGCAATTATACTTAGCCCAAGAATAACAAATAATACGGTCGCTGTTTTCTTCATTTCAATCACTCTCCATATAATTACCTTCTATTTGATAAAGGAATTATATAAAATGAAAATGATGAGAACACGACAGTCAGTTGTGAAAATCTAACAAAAGATGTCGTGTATTCGTTTGAATCCGTTTACTTTTTCGTTTAATCAATGAAAGACTTAAAAAAGCAAGACCGATATCAGCCTTGCTTTCTTCATCTTTTATTGATAAACAGCAGTATGTTTCTTCATTCGCTTTGTTTTATATGCATAGAGTAACAAACCAACAATCAAGACTAACAAGAATAATGTAGTCGATATAGACGCTTCAGCCCCAAAGTTTCCCCCAGTAATTATTGTGTTTTGCGATTGGACCAGAGTGGAGAAAAAACCTTGTTCTTACGTTCCGCTGACTGGTATACCTAAAATAACTCCTTGTGTCCAATTCCAAGTAATGTGAGCACCGATGGCCGTAAATAAACTTTCTGTACTGTAGATAAGTGCACTGAAAAAGCAACCTGCTAAAAAGATATTGAAAACTGCCAGAAATGTCATGTTAGGATTCAATCCGTGTAAAAGAGCAAATAATGCAGCAGATCCAATCATTGCTATTAATGGACCAAATCTAAGCAGCTGGTGCTGAAAAAAGCCACGGAATAAAAGCTCTTCGGATACCCCACTGCAATAAATAAAATAAAACTCGTGATCAGCGGCACAATATTTGCGTTTCCTGAATCTAACCGATACGCCCCTATCAAATATAATGGACTAGTAATAAGCAGAAACACTCCAATTCCACCAACGAGACCTCCCGCTAAATATCCCCAGTCTTTTCCTCGTCCAGAAATACCATAATCTTCCACTTTTTTCCCTTCTACCTTACTAGCAAGAAATAAAGCTAGTAAAAAAACAACTAAATGTCCAACCGTACCAGCAATTGCTCCAATCCATTCACTGTCTCCAAGAAACATATCCGCAAGTGCATTATTGACAAGAATTCCTAAAACAAAACCAACTAAGACTATTAAAACAGATCCAATCAATCGAATAATCCTGATCATCTTTCATCCCTCCTTTATATTAAGTGTAATAACCCTTTTCTTTCTTGTCTCGTGAAAAATATCTAAATGTTCTCCATCATAGAGAGAAAAGATTTTTACGAACTAAGAATGTCTACAGCAACCTTACGAAAATGAAAGACTGTCTGCCTGGTTCTTCTGTTAGACTGTCTTTAATAAGGAAAGGATGGGAAATTTTTTGAAAAAACAACTACTGATTATGTGCCTTTCAGGATTTGCTATTTTACTATTCTCAGGTTGTAGCAAGTCCAATGAAACAATTGCAACGTTTAAAGGTGGAACACTTACAGTTCAGGATTTTTATGATAACCCAAAAGTTAAATCAAACAATCAAACACTATTAAGAAAAATGATCGTCTTCAAAGCGTTTGATGATGTATACGGAAAAGAGATTTCTTCAAAGGAAGTAACAAAAGAATATAATGAGCAAATCAAAAAACTTGGTCCAAACTACAAGGAACAATTAAAAGCAGTTGGCCAAACGGAAGAGACATATAAGAAACTTTTGAAACAGATGCTGGCTTTCCAGTACGGTTTGAAAGCCAATGTAAAATTAACAGATAAAGATCTAGACACTGCTTGGAAAGAATTCCATCCAGAAGTTAGTACACAGATCATCCCATTTTCGACTAAAGAAGAAGCAGATAATGCAAAAAAAGAAGTAAATGAAGGGGAAAATTTCTCCAAGCTTGTTCAAGCTTATGGAAAAAATAAAACACTAAAGGAAACTGATGGAAAAATGAAATTTGATTCAACCAATCCAGGGATTCCTACTGAAGTAAAAAAAGCAGCATTTCAATTAAACAACGGGGAAGTTTCTGATATCATTCCTGTAACAGATCCAACGACTTATCAGCAAAGCTATTATCTAGTAAAAATGGTAAAAAAACAGGATAAAGGTGCCAATAAAGATAAATACAAATCAGAGCTAGAAAAAATCGCCACGGAAACAAAAACCCTTGATACGGAATTCATGGATAAAACAATCCATAAAGTGATGAAAAAAGACAATGTAACTATTAAAGATCCTTATGTAAAAAATATATTCAAATAAACAAGTTTGACCCGATTGGGGATGTGGCAAGCAAGTTTCGGAAATTACTTCTTATTTCTTAAAGATGAACACTTCTGCCACGACCTCATGCGGGTTATTTTTTTCCATACCAAAACAAGTTCCATACCAAAACAAGTAACTGAATTTATCACAATCATATCAATATAAAATAAAAAAGAAGTTTTTTTATTTATGAACATGCTATATAAAAAAACCTAAGTCAACTTGACGACCTAGGTTCAAAAATGGATATAAAGATGAATAATTACATAAAATGAATATATTATGTTTATAAATCACTAGGATTGATTTCATCCGTTTCTACGATTGGAACGGATGATTTTTTTAACACTTCAAATCGTTTAACGTCATTTACCCCATACACTTGATACTCGATTCCAGATTTATTTAGTTTATTGATTGTTTCTTCTGTAGCAGCATCATTAGATACTGAGAGCAACGCTTTTTTATAACTTTTTACTTGTTCAATCTCATCTTCAAGTTTATTTTTTTGGTCATATAACCAAGATACTGTGCAGTCAGGATGATTCTTTACGACTTCGTCTCGGATCTTTTTATCCGTCAGTACAAAAAATGAACGTTCATACACACTATTTTGTTTTAGCGTGTTTACGATGTCATTAACAAAATGTTCATCCTGCCAGTTTCCTTTTGAACCATCCACGTTGACAATCAAGTTATTTTTTTTGATTTCCTTTACGGCTTCTTCAAAAGTAGGTATCTTAACTTTTTTATTTACGTATTCTGGATAGTTTTTCGTATCTAAATTAAACTTCTTTAGTTGTTTGATCGTGTATGTCTCTGGTTTCCCCGTTCCATCTGTTGTTCGATCCAATGTGTCATCATGCATCAAAAAATTCACGCCGTCTCTACTTGTCCGAACATCAATCTCGACTGCTTGGTAGCCTAATATTTTTGCTTGATGGATACTCTCCACCGTATTCTCAGGCGCAATAATGTGTGCGCCACGATGAGCCACTAAGTAAGTACCTTCATGTTCCAACCAATTATTTGCTAATGAAACACATCCTGTTAATAAAACAGTGAATAGCATTACTATTCCAATCTTTTTTTTCACTTGCCAAATCACCTCAAAAACAAGTATAGCAAACTTAAACCTGTTTAAAAAGTTATTTTAAAACGAGCTAAAAATATCCCTTATGGACTTTTTCTTCTTGTTCTGTTATACTAAAGAAACACGAAAGATATTTTTATGCGACACTTTTCATTTGTTTTTATGAAATTTATTCAAAACTGGCGTAACTTCAGAGTTACAAGGATGTATTAGAGGTTAGGGAATACATCGTTTAAATGAGAAATAAGTAATAGTTAGTAATAGTCACCGAAACTTTAAATTAATGAATATTGAATCGTCAGATAGCCTTCTCGAGTTTTCGAGAAGGCTATCGTTTATTTTATGGATAAGTGAGTCCGCAAGTCATTCCTCATCCCTCATCGGAGCTCATCAAGTATTTCTGACTGTCAATGTTGAAAATCAGACGTTTTGTAAGTCTATTTCTTTTTTTGATTGAAGGCATTATCTGCGATACCTTTACTTGTTTTTCCTCTTTTTGCATCATTTGCTAAAATCCCTGAGCGTTATATAAGCAATGTTTTTCTTTTTGATATATAATTGTTTTATCATTTAAGAAAGGAGAATTCTAATGAAAACTTTAGATGCTATTGCATTAACTTTATTGATTGTGGGAGGGCTGAACTGGTTGTTGGTAGGCTTGTTCGAATTTGATTTAGTAGCTATGATTGCTGGTGGTTCAACAACTATTTTTGCGAAGATCATTTATATCATCGTAGGTATTTGTGCGATTTACTGCTTGAAATTTTTCCCTATGATTACTAGAAAAGTTGATGAAAGATATTAGAAAGCTATAATTATTAAAAAAGCAATTATCTTCATGAACCTTCCCATTAGTGGGAAGGTTTTTTTATTTGAAGTCATCTGATTCCACATGGAAAGTGGTATACTGAATCAAGATAATCTATTTTAGGAGGTACCATCATGAATAAAGGGATTTACGTAGGATTGTTAGGGGTTGTACTACTTTTTTCAGCCTGTGGAAATGCTACAAAGAATTCTATCAATGAATCTTCACTAACCAATTCAACACCTGTGGTCGGTTCAACTAAAAGTACTTCTACTGCTTCCATTACTAATACTTCTACTAATAATGTAGATTCTCAATATAGCCAATCAAGCATTCAGTCGTCTACCATTTCTTCAACATCTGAAATGCAAGAAAGAACTGAACCTTCTCTTCCATTGGAAAACTCTGATGAAGCACTTCTATTTCTTATTGCCCATCGTTTCGAATTACAAAGTGAAGATATCGTTACTAGCTTTTATCAAAAAATCGATCAAGATTATTTGTTCACGACTTCTAGCAAGCAGACTCGTGCCCAAGGAGGATCAGGAAGTGTCGGTTTCTATCGAGTTTCCCCCGATGGAGTGATCTTGATTACTGATGCGTACGGCACACCGTTTTGATGATATAGAAAATTTCACATTTCTGTCTGTTCATTGTGTGTTTTAACGCTATTTTATTTTGAAAAACGCGAACGAGTATCTCAATCGTTCGCGTTTTCTATTTCAAAATTCTCTGGTACGTCCCATTTATTCGCCACCATTTTTTGTCAGATGCAGTCATACGATATAAGTGACCATTTGCGTCAACTACATAGTTTGCTACAGCTACTTCTTCCATAAAAATATCTACTTCTACTTCTCTAACTTGATTGATACGAACGTCAAACCAATAATGGTTAGCGCTTACAATAGTGGGATCTTCTAACTTCAAATGATAGTATGCCCACTTCTCTACTTGCTCTCTTGTTAAATTTGTGGTATCTACTTCGCTTTTTGTCAGTTGTGTAATAAAATTAGTCGCCGGATGGTTTTCTAAATCCAATTTTTCTACATTTGGGTAAAAGAATTTGCTTATTATAAAAAATGACACGATGATGATTCCTGCTATACAACATGTGTAATAGACGATTTTTCTTCTACGGGTTTTACGTATCGTTTTTATTTGGTAATTTCGCGCTTCTCGATCTCGCCATTTTCGTTGCTGCAAAGCTGTTTTTTCTTTTTCTAAAAGATAGCCGAGTTCACGTTTCTTTTGTGGATTGCTTGTCCTAGCGATTTCTAATTCTAAATGATAGATTCTGCTTTCTTCTCGCCAATAGGGATTTGTGGTTTTTGCCATATTTTCTCCTCTCTAAATTATTTTCTTACTATTATTCTAGCAAACCCTTTCTCAAATTAGAAAGATAACCTTTGTAATTCACTAGATGAAACATTCACAAAGACAAGCGTTATACTTGAATTTTTTTCAAAATAGAGTTATTACATAAATAGGGATAAATAAAAAATACTCTATTGAAAGGATGATCAAAAATGGCAAATGTACCTAGCATTCGCGACATGTTCCCTGATTTCAATGATGTGTTTAGTCCAGCGTTCAATGATTTTTTAGGTGTTTCAAGTTATCCAAAAGTAGATTTAGTTGAAAACGAAAAAGAATACAAACTAACAGCTGATATGCCTGGCTGTGACAAAGAAGACACGACAGTTGAATATTCAGACAATACTTTGACGATCTCCGCCAACCACGAGTCCCATACGGAAGATAAAGAAAATGGCAACTATGTACGGAAAGAAAGACATTCGGTCTCTTACAAACGTTCATTCTATCTTCCTGATGTTGATGAAGAAAAAATCACCGGAACCTTTAAAAATGGTGTACTGAAATTAGCATTACCTAAAACGGCGCATCATCCAAAAGAAACGAAAAAAATTGAGTTAAACTAAGAACTTTCGCCTCTCAATAAATGAGAGGCGATATTTTTATTTTTGATAAGAACAAGTGATTTCTAATTGAAATTTATAGTTATTCAGAACTAATTCAATAATCCTAATTAAAATTTCAAACGATACAAAAAAATATTTTGTTTTGGCGATAAAGATGGTATGATCTCTCTTGGTAAAAAATATGGGAGTTGATCATTTGATTGTCTTAAGTAAACTTTTATTTTGGATACCATTCATCATAATGACCAGTATTTTCTTTTACTTATTCAAAAAACCGAACAAATACTTACTTTTATCTGCTTGTCCGATGATTTATTTTATCCATAAAATCAGAGGCTTTTATTATTATGACTCTGGTATTTCATTGTTTTACTACGAAATCGGTTTATTAGCTTCGGCCATCTTTTTCATTTGTGTGTTAGGATATTTCAGAAAAAATAAGCTTCCAGTCAAAATTGGCTGGAAGTTTTTTATTTTGGCGTAGAACTTTTCATTTGATATTCATACAAGTTGATCCATTTTTCTATTATTAAGTACATACCATTGTTACTCTTTGAATGTGAGGGATAAAGAATAAAAGGAGCTGGTATTTTGTTAGCTATGAGTAAAGCTTTATTTTTACTTCCCTGCACATTCATGTTTATTGTTTTATGTTACTTCAAAAAGGGGGGAAAATGGTGCTGGATCGATGTTTTGCTGTTTCTTCCCTTTTTTCCGCTTATTTATTTTCTGGAAGAAATTTAGGATGACATGGCATGTGATTCTGCTTTTCTTTTTAGTCATTCCTTGGGGCCTATGCTCTCACTTATGTTCTTTGCCATTGTGCTATTTTTTTGAATAAAAAATAATGTATAAACACGTTTGTCCCAACTAATCTTGTAACTTGATTTTTTGCATTAAAACCAAATAAAAAGATAAAAAAGTGCGGTATTTCGCACATTTTTATTATAGATAAACGTTTAGACAAATTGGATTAGAGAGTGTAAAATATTTTGTGTAAATAGAAAAAAGGAAGTCCCTTCTGTAGAATAGAGTTACCACAACACATTCACAGAAAAGAGGACTTCCATATGAACGATTTTACTACAGAAATTCTAAAGACTCTAGCGAACAAAGGCGATTTGAATGAATTATTCCGTGTCCATTTGGAAAAAGCTGTCAATACGCTTCTCAAAACGGAGTTAACGGCTTTCCTCGATTACGAAAAGTACGATCGCATTGGTTTTAACACGGGTAATTCTCGTAACGGCTCCTATGACCGTACGGTCAAGACCGAGTACGGGGAACTTTATCTCCAGATTCCGCGCGACCGCAACGGCGAGTTCAAGCAACAGACTGTTCCTGCTTATAGACGGACGAATGATACCTTAGAGGAGACCGTCATTCACCTCTTCCGAAAAGGTATTACCATGTCGGAAATCGCAGACTTGATTGAGAAAATGTATGGGCATCACTACACGCCCCAAACCATGTCCAATATGACTAAATCATTTACGGAAGAAGTCACTTCATTTAAGGAACGTGAGCTTCATGACCGTTATGCCGCTATTTATATGGACGCAACCTATATCCCTTTAAAGCGGAAAACCGTCGCCAAGGAAGCCATTCATATCGCAGTTGGCATTCGCCCGGACGGATCAAAGGAAGTATTGAGCTATGCGATTGCACCAACTGAATCGATCACGATTTGGGAAGAGATTTTAATAGACCTCCAGGAACGTGGCGTGAAAAACGTCCTCCTTTTCATCACGGATGGCTTAAAGGGGGTGGCAGGGGCCGTGAGCGGTTCTACCCCAAAGCCCGTTTTCAACATTGCTGTGTGCACGTTTCCCGTAATATCAGTCACAAAGTGCGTGTCGATGATCGTAAGGAAGTCTGTGATGATTTTAAAATGGTGTATCAAGCGTCATCTAAAAAGGCGGCATTGGAAGCACGTGGTGTTTTTGCGGAAAAATGGAAAATCAGCTATCCAAAAATGGTGGAATCGATCCTTTCGAACGATTACCTGCTCACTTTCTATGATTTCCCATTAGCCATACGCAAGACTATTTACTCTACGAACTTGATTGAATCCTTTAATAAGCAAATCAAGAAATACAGCCACCGCAAGGAACAGTTCCAAAATGAAGAGTCGATGGAACGTTTCTTAGTCTCGTCTTTTGATACTTATAACCAAAAATTCCTAGGTCGCAGTCATAAAGGTTTCCAACAGGCCGAAGGCGAGCTCGAACAAATGCTGAGTCAACCGATGGAGAATTAGAAACAATCTACAGTAGGGAGGAACCATTTACACAAAATTATTGACGCTCCCTTGGATTACTTTTAGGTTCGTGATACATTGGCATAGAAATTATTTGCAAATTATAAGTTTACATCATTTAATTATAGTTACATACTATTTTCCCCCCCTCATTCTCTGATATTCCAAAGATAATTTCTACTTTGTTTTGATTTTTGCAGTGATTCACATGACAAAAATGTTCGACTTTTCGATTGTATTTCTTACTTCAATTCATTAATAATGTGATTGTCACTTGTTTCCTTTATTTAATCATTAGGAGGGGAAAATTTGAATACTGTTCGTTTGAAAAGAGGACTTTCTACCTTTGACTTGAAAATTTTAGGGATTACATTGATGTTTGTCGATCACATTCATCAAATGTTTTATCCGTTTGGTGTCCCCGACTGGCTGGATTGGTTTGGTAGACCAGTTGCTACTTTGTTCTTTTTTATAAGCGTTGTAGGCTTCTCACATACACATGATAAAAAGAAATATATGCAGCGGCTTTATCTCTCAATGCTTCTTATGGCCTTTTTTACTTATTTTTTAGGTAATATCGTTCATTATGATGAAGTAGTATTAATGAATAACATTTTCAGAGATCTGTTTATTGGTACGGTCATGATGTATGCAATCGATCTTTTCACTGAGGGAAAAAATACAGGAAGTTGGAAAAAGATTGTTACAAGTATTCTCTTATTCATTTTACCAATCTTGCTCTCATTATTTATCCCGTTGTTATTTTCTAGTCCTGTTATCCTTCAAAGCAAAGTTGTTTTTATGCTGATTACATCATTTTTACCTGCACTGCTTTTGGCAGAAAATAGTTTTATGGTTCTTTTGATTCCTTTGCTTTATTTAGCAAGAAATCATCGTAACATTCAATGTGTCATCATTTCGATTGTTGCTGGAATATTCTTCTTTTTAGGTACGACCCAGTGGATAATGATCTTTTCAATCATCCCAATCTTGCTATATAACGGACAAAAAGGAAAAGGAATAAAATATTTCTTTTATATTTTTTATCCGGCACATATTGCCCTATTATATTTGCTGTCTGCCTTTTTATATAAATACTAGACTGATGAATGACCATTTCGATTCAGTTCCTGTCTTTAGTCTTTTTTACCCATTCCATGTTACAATCGCTTTGCAATCGATCTCAAAAAAGGAAGCAGGAGGGAAAAAGATGAAGCAACTATTACCGTTTTTGACATATAATGGTCAAGCAGAAGAAGCAATCAATTGGTATCACAAAGCTTTTCCTAACTCCCAAATCACTAAGTTGAATCGGTATGGGGATGCGAGCAAAGAGGAATCGGATCTTATCCTTGAAGGTGAACTTAAGTTAGGCAATCAAGTAATTGGATTTTTGGATATGTCAAAAGATTTCCCTGCGCCTGTCTCCACCTGGGCATCTACCATTTTGATTGAAGTAGATAATCAGGAAGAATTTGATCAGGCATTTAATACATTAAAAGATAGCGGAACCGTAATGATGCATAAAAAAAATTACGAAAAGTATACGGAAGTTTGCTGGGTGACTGACAAGTTTGGCTTTACTTGGCAACTGTTATTCTAGTCATGAGATAAAACGAAAAAGCGATAGTTGACTTTCCATATTTAGTGGATGGCAACTATCGCTTTTTCTCTCGAGTAGCATTACTTTTCTAATTTGAATAATTCGTCTAACGCATTGGAGAATGTTGTTATTTCAAAATCTGGAAATTTCTTTTTAAATTTATCAGAATTAAACTTGTTATCATAATGATATCTAGGTAGTAACTCTTTTAGCTCTTGCATATTTTTATTGAATATAGAACCAAGATCAAACATCCATTGTTTGATCACTTTATATTTTACCGGTTTGCACAACTTTTCTTCCATCAACTTTATCATCTCTTCATATGTTCGACTTACATCACAAGGTAGATGCCAAGTTTGGTTATAAGTGTCAGGATGATTTGCTAAAAGTGCCATGGCTTTACTAGCATCAGGTGTCCAAATCAAGGTCCTTAAAGTTTGATCAGAAATTGGTACCAAAGCAGTCTTATCGTCTTTCACTCGGTTAAACAATAAACTGTTTGTAATACTTTGCGTCTTATTAGGTCCATAAAATTCAGGAGCGCGACAAATCATCACATCGATGTCAGGATTCTCCATTTCAGTCACTAGCCGATCTGCCATTTTAGCTCGAACAGTGGATTTGATACCATCATAAATAAATTTGCTATCCTCAAATTGTTCCGTGTCATTTTTTTCGTACATATAAGTGTTATCGAAAAAAACTAATTTCGCCTTTGTTTCTTTACAAGCCTGTATGACATTTTCTAACATGATTTCAAATTTTGTTTTCCACTGTTCGGAGTCCATCGGTAATCCTGCAGCAAAATAAACAATCTCACTTCCTGCTACAGCACGAATAGTTGCCTCACGATCTAAAATATCCGCTGAGATTAGTTCGTCTGTATCGTTGATTGATTTCGGATTTCGACTAACTAAGCGCAACTGTTTCCCGTACGTTTGATTGAGTTCTTTTGCTAATTCGTATCCAATTTGGCCATTACTACCAATAACTGTTTGCATTTAGATAACCTCCTTGATGAATGTTCGTGCTAGTTCTCTTGTTGAATACGGGTTTTGTCCAGTAATCAGATGTCCATCCTTTACCACATGACTCTTAAAGAAACGCTTCTTGATAAAATGTCCTTTTCTCTTTACAGTCATCTCTTCATTATCAAAAGGAACTACTTTGCTTTTCATCGCTAATCGTTCCTCCGTTTTAGTAAAACCAGTCAATTTTTTATTTGCTATTAAATAGTCATTATTAGCAAGTCTGATATTCAATAAACCTGCTATACCGTGGCACACAGATAATACATAGCCATTTGATTCATAAATATCACTCGCTATTTTTTGTAATGCGTTATTTTCTGGAAAATCCCACATCACACCATGTCCTCCGGTAAAGTAAATAGCAATATAATCTTCACTCTTTACGTTTGCAGGAGACAACGTATTCCTCAAACCTTTTTCAATAAATGTTGCATTAGAATAAATGTCCATAACATCAGAATCTAGATTTTTCATACTTCTAGGATCAATCGGCACATAGCCACCTAACGGACTAACAAAATCAGCTTCAAACTGATATTTATAGATTTCTGCTAAAAATTCTACTGTTTCTCCTAGCCAAAGCCCAGTAGCTTTATTTGTTCCTTTATATTGATTGACGTTTGTTTCAACGATCAGAATTTTCTTCACTGTCTTTTAGCTCCTCTATTTCAGTTATTACATCATTCAAAAAATCTCTTAATTTGTATATATTTTTATTTTCGTGTTTTAGATAGTAAAAATTTTTAGTTCCTTCTTCTCTGACCTCTAATAAATCGGCGTCTTTTAAAATTTTCAAGTGGTGTGATACTGCTGGTCTTGATAAACCTGTATCGTCAGTTAGTTCTCCTACTTGCAAACCATGACAGCTTTTTTCATTTAATAGTCTAATCAAGATCAATTGTCTTTTTGTGTCACCTAACGCTGCTAAAAAACCACTCAATGATTCTAGTTCTGTTTTTAAACGATCATGTCTAATCATTGTAGCTCACCTCTTTGGTTTATACGTTTAAACCATTAAACCATATTTGGTAAAATATGTAAATTCCTTTGCTCAGAAAAGTATCTTCTTTATGATTTGACGGTTTCAGAAAAAAATATCAAAGCAAGTAAAAACTGAGTAACAGAAAATAAACAAACTAAATCAAACAATAGTGTTAAACTTAATCAATGAACGAAAAAAATCCCTCACCTAATATTACAGTGAAGGATTTTTTCTACCAACATAAACAAAAAAACCACCTCATATGAGGCGGTTAACATTCAACATTATTTTACGATATTTACTGCTTGAAGACCGCGTTGACCTTCTTCAATATCATAAGTAACTGCTTGGCCTTCATCTAAAGACTTAAAGCCTTCTCCTTGGATTGCTGAAAAATGAGCGAATACGTCATTTCCATCTTCACCAGTGATGAAACCAAAACCTTTATCTGAGTTAAACCATTTTACTGTACCTTTATTCATATATATTTCCTCCTGATACGTATATAATACGTGTTTTATTGCAATTAATATTACTTGGTAAAAGGAGTTTTTATAGTGTGAATATATCGCTCAGATTACGTTTCAAATTAGATTACTTATTTACTGTAACACGGATATAATACTAACACAAGGATAATCACTCGATATAAGGTTTAAAAGATGTAAAATTTCAGAAAAATCACAACAATTGTTTAATGAACGAGTATGATCTCCGATTAAAAATCTCATATCTATCTACTTTCTTTTTGTTCTTCGTTAACTACTTACTTTTTCAACCTGAATGATGGCCGGCAATACAATTGCTCGCAATTTTATCCACTGCTTCTGTAGGAACACCGTATTTTTTAAACTTTGCTTTTATTTCAGTTAGTTCCGGTTTTCTGACTTTTTCCATTCTGGTGTGTTTGTAGTCCATTCGGAACTATTATCCTTAATATTTGGTTATTAGTTGATAAAGTGCTATTATCCTAATTGACATAAGACGATATGGGAGATGATACGGTGGTCACATTTAGCATGCTTTTATTTTGGATTCCAGTCTGTATTGGTATCAGCTCTTTTTTTTACTTCACTAAACGTTCTAGAAAAACAGTTATATTAATGCTTTCTTTTCTTCCTACAGCAATTTTTATCATAAAAATAGTGAAATATACATTTTATCAATCGCTTTCAGCATTATTTTTTTACGTAGTTGGGTTGTTTTTATCACTTATTCTTTTCATCATTGTTTTGCGATATCTTTATAAGAATGATTAATTATTATACATCGAAATGATTCTTGTTATCCTTAATGCTATTTTTTTAGATTTCAATTTTTTATAAATATTTTAGGTCTTGCTCTTATCTTATTTTCTAGCAATATTATAAAATTGATTGGTAACTTTCTAAAAGACGATCACTAGTTGATTGTCTTTTTTTCTGAATGTCTATGTAACTAAAAAATAAAAAAGAAGCTGTTTATCTTTTCACCTAGCGATAGTCGCTAAACTTTCCTTACCTTATTTTCTCTTCAGCAAAAAAATGGATAGAAACAAAAGTATCATGTATAATTAAATTAAAATTAAAATAATTAGAGAAGGTGAAATTATGGATGAATTCCAAATGATAAAAAGTACTCTTATGTCTATAAAAGAATATGTATCGATGATAAGTAGCTTTCCTAATGAAAGTGATAGAAACAGTGTAATAAGACAGTTTAATATTCAGTTTATAGGAAAAGAATGTAAAAAAGTTATTTCTATAGAGATTGCTAATTATTTAAAATTAGAAAATAGTATATTTAACAAATATATTCAAGAAATTGCCAAAGAACTCCACATCAAATTAGAAGGACTCCATAAGGTAAATTCTGCTACTTCGGAAGCTGATGCGTATTATATCTATCTTTGACAATAAGTAATTGATGTGTTTTAAATATGCGTAACTCCGATGTTTATAAATTAATAGACAGCAACGGAAATAGTAAAAACATACTAGGAAACAAGGATGTGAATTTCAACTCTTCATAATTGTTCTTACTATTTTTCAACCGTTGCTGTCTATCGCATTTCATCATTCTTTCAATCCGAATTAATTAGGGTACTTTATCGGCATATCTAGTATTAAACCGTCTATACCATGACTACTAGCGTAACATCTGTCTTTTTTTTCATTCCGCTCCCTCCCATTGACGAGCATCATTTTATATAGAAATCCAAGCTTACGAATAACCTCACTTGCAATAGCAACACCCTGACTTGCCACTTTATATACTTCTTCTGTAGAAACTCCGTATTCTTTTTCAAATGTTGCCTTCAGTACGTTCGATTCTTGTTTACTCGATTTATTCATTGCCGTTTTTCCAATTCTCATTAATCAATAACATTTTAAGTCGATTTTCTGAACTTATGTATCAATGATCATATAGCTTGAAACCGTTCTTATTATACTGTAGTAATCTACGTATCTAAGCAACCCTTCATTTTTGTATAAGTCTTTTATTACCGATTCCCCCCTTCAATCTCATTTTTTTCTCATAATCAATGAATAATGATAAGATAAATATATTGCAAAAGAGAAAAAATAAAGGGGATATAACTTTGTTATTTATTAATAAAATTTTATTCTGGGTTACTTGTGCATATAAAATTATTGTTCTACATTGTTTAAAAACATGACGTAAAAAAGATTGTTTACTGATCGTCTCATCCCTCCCATTTATCTATTTCATGATTCAGATTTGGGATGATTCAGATACTGATCCCCTTTTTTTATCCAATTATTTAGTTGGTTTAGTATTTTCGATAGTATTTTTTATTTGCATACTAATTTATCTGAATACAAAAAATTAAGTTTTCCAGCTCTTAGGGCTGGCTTTTTTTGTTTCTAGTCTATTTTTTCTGAAAAAGTTACTTGAATAAATACACTTTTTGAGAGATTATAGCCAAACTATTTTTTAAAACAGCTAAGAATTTTGCGCTAACTTAAGCGACATCACTCAGTTTATACATGGATTCTTTTGACTAATCCAAAGTTGTTTCCGACTAATCCTCTGATTCCATGGCATCCAAAACATGATTAGATGGACACCTATTCTCATATTACAAATAAAATGAGAATTGAAATGGTAGATATCATGGAGAATTTTACCAACAAAAAAACCACCGGTGACATTCCGGTGGCAAACCCATGTAAATATGGTATTTTTTTCAGTATTGTCAAATAGACCTCTTACTACTTCTTACTTTCTTCTTCGTCCATTTTCAGAACGGCCATGAAGGCTTCTTGCGGAACTTCGACGGAGCCGATTTGTTTCATCCGCTTCTTCCCTTCTTTTTGTTTCTCTAAGAGTTTACGTTTACGAGAAACATCTCCACCATAACATTTAGCCAAGACGTTTTTACGCAAGGCCTTGATGTCTGAACGGGCAACGATTTTTTGTCCAATAGCTGCTTGGATTGGCACCTCAAATTGTTGGCGTGGGATTAGTTTTTTCAGTTTTTCAACGATTGCTTTTCCACGTTCATAGGCAAAGTCTCGGTGAACGATAAAGCTTAATGCATCGACTTTTTCTCCATTCAGCAAGATGTCCATCTTCACTAACTTGCTTTTTTGATAACCAGACATTTCATAATCCAATGAGGCATAGCCTTTTGTACTTGATTTCAATTTGTCAAAAAAGTCAAAGACGATTTCAGAAAGCGGAATATTATAGACGACATTTACTCGGTAATCGTCTAAATAATCCATCGTAATGAATTCTCCACGTTTTCGTTGAGAAAGTTCCATGACTGCACCGACAAAATCATTGGGCACCATAATCTGTGCTTTGACAAATGGTTCTTCTACATCTTGGATCGTTACAGGTTCAGGAAAATCTGCCGGGTTATCAACTGTAGCAGTCGTACCATCTGTTTTATTAACATGGTAAATAACGGATGGTGCAGTCGTAATCAATTCTAGATTGAATTCTCGTTCCAAACGTTCTTGGACGACATCCATATGAAGAAGTCCTAAGAACCCGCAGCGGAACCCAAATCCCAATGCTTGAGAAGTTTCTGGTTCGAATTGTAAAGCAGCATCGTTCAATTGCAGTTTTTCTAAAGCTTCCCGCAAATCGTTGTAACGAGAAGTATCAATTGGATAAAGACCACAATAAACCATCGGATTCATTTTTCGGTAACCTGGTAAAGCTTCAGCGGCAGGATTGTCTGCTAATGTTACTGTATCCCCTACTCGAGTATCTTGGACAGTTTTGATACTTGCTGTGATATAACCAACATCACCGACCATCAAAAAGTCTCTAGCAACTGCTTTTGGCGAGAAGACCCCGACTTCTGTAACATCAAATGTTTTGCCATTACTCATCAGTTTGATTTTATCTCCGGGTTTGACCATACCGTCCGTGATCCGGACATTTAGAACAACACCGCGGTAACTATCATAAATAGAATCAAAGATCAAAGCTTTTAGCGGTGCATCTAAGTCTCCACTTGGTGCTGGAACATATTCCACGATCTGCTCGAGAATATCTTCAATTCCAATCCCTGCTTTTGCACTAGCTAATACAGCTTCACTAGCATCGATTCCGATTACGTCTTCGATTTCTTGACGGACACGTTCGGGATCTGCTGCGGGTAGGTCGATTTTATTGATGACTGGCAGGATCTCCAAATCATTGTCTAACGCTAAATAAACATTGGCCAATGTTTGTGCTTCGATTCCTTGGGCTGCATCAACCACTAAAACGGCGCCTTCACAGGCAGCAAGGCTTCGAGAGACTTCATAGGTGAAGTCGACGTGCCCTGGAGTGTCGATCAAGTGAAAGATATATGTTTCTCCGTTTTTCGCTGTGTAATTGAGTTCTACAGCATTTAATTTAATCGTGATTCCACGTTCACGTTCCAAATCCATCGAGTCTAACAGCTGATCTTGCATTTCGCGAGACGTCACAGTGTGCGTCATTTCTAAAATACGATCGGCCAATGTAGATTTTCCATGGTCGATATGAGCAATGATCGAAAAATTACGAATCTGCTCTTGGCGTTCTTTCATTTTCTTTATATCCATAGCGTCTCCTCTTTTCATATAATCAGCACTTTCCATTATACCAACGAAAAGCAGTAATTTAAAGACTTTTTAATTAGTCAGCTTTAGAAGTTTTTTTGGTAGAATTTTGCTATACTGTTATCAAGCTAATAAATGGAGATGAAAAAATGGATCAAAAAGATTTTAGAGAAAATCTTGAATTAAAACCAGTCACTCAAGAACATATCGATCAGTTCAACGAATTACTTTCCTATGTGTTCCAAGTGACTGAAGCAGATATCGAGGAAAGCGGGTTTGAGAATAAACGAGCTTTTATCCGTTCCAAAAGACCGATTTTAGAAGTATCAAAAGTGTTCGGGTGGTTTCATGAAAACAAACTAATCTCTCAAATCGCTATCTATCCTTGTGAAGTCAATATTCACGGTGCACGTTATAAAATGGGAGGCGTGACTGGAGTTGGAACTTATCCAGAATATGCGAACCACGGATTGATGCAAGATTTAATCATCGTTGCATTGGATAATATGCGCAAGAACAAGCAATGGATCTCTTATTTGTATCCTTACAGTATCCCCTATTATCGGCGCAAAGGATGGGAGATTATGTCTGATAAACTTTCCTTTAAAATCAGAGATACACAGCTACCTAAACAAGTCCCAGTAAGTGGGATGGTTGAACGATTACCAGTTGATCATCCAGATGTATTTGCCGTTTATGACAAATTTGCCCAACGAAACCATGGTGCTTTATTCCGCAGTAATTTTCATTGGGAAGAATATTGGCGTTTCGAAAATGAAGATGAGCGCACAGCCGCTGTCTACTACGATAGCAATCATGAACCAAGAGGTGTTCTATTCTACTGGGTAGCTGAAGAAATATTTCACGTAAAAGAAATGTTCTATCTTGATCAAGAAGCTCGAAATGGCTTATGGAACTTTATTTCCGCACATTTTTCCATGATTTACTGGGTACATGGAGATATTTACAAAAATGAACCCTTAGCTTTTTTGATTGAAGACAGTCAGATCAAAGAGCAGATCGAACCATATTTTATGGCTCGGATCGTTGATGTAAAAGAATTCCTACAACATTTTCCGTTTGTTGGAACAGCTGATGCTTTTCATTTCATCATTGAAGATCCTGTCGCTCCTTGGAATAATGGCATCTTCGCCTTAACATGGGATGAACAAGGACAAGTCCGTGTCTTGAATGAACCTATAGGAAAACCTGTTCGATTGAATATCCAAACATTGACATGCTTGATGATGAATTATCGACGTGCTTCTTATTTGGCAAGAATCGAACGGTTAGAAACAGATGAAGAAACACTGAAGTCACTAGAGCGTATTATTCCAAATATGGAAGCTTACTTTAGCGATTATTTTTAATAAAAAGGATGATGTTTAGATGAAAATTTATTTTGCCGCACCAATGTTTGCTAAAAGTGATTTGTTATATAACGAGCAGATAGTTAAAGAAGTCAGAGCGATCTCTTCTAAACTTTCAATTTATCTTCCTCAAGAAAATGAAGCAATCAATGACAAAACTGCTTATGCAGACAGTCGGATGATTGCTCTTGCAGATACAGAAAAAGTGCTGGAAAGCGATTTGATGATCGCTTTATTAGATGGATTGACGATTGATGCTGGCGTAGCATCAGAAATCGGTGTGGCTTATGCGAAAGGTATCCCAGTGATTGGCTTGTATACTGATACCCGGCAGCAAGGCGGAGCCCACCCGAAAAAAATCGCTGCGCTACAGGAAACAGCTGAGAATCAATTTCACTATCTGAACTTATATACAGTAGGACTGATCAAATTGAACGGAAAAGTGGTTTCTTCAGAGACTGAGTTGCTTTCAGAAGTAAAAAGATTTTTAGATGGAGGGACTTTCAGTGATTAAAGAAATCAAAAAGGTTCAAATAGCTTTACTTGCTTTTGGTGTATTCGTTGTCTGTTATAATTTTTATGAATTTATCACCCAAAAGTATTCGACTTCTCAAGGAATCACATTTATCGTGGAATCTTTATTAGGGATTGCATTGATTTTCATGCCACAAGTCATTTTGACAGTTTTCAAACTTAAAATTCCAGCAGCAATCGTTTTGTTTTACTGGTTTTTCTTATTTATCTCTGTCTTTTTAGGTACAGGGATGCATTTGATTAGTATCATCTCTTTTTGGGACAAAATCTTACATGCAGTGAGTCCAATGGTTCTGACAGCTCTTGGCTATGGATTGATTGGTTACTTGATGAAAGATGCGGAGATATCAAAAACCAGTCCTTGGTTGTTCCTCTTATTCGGCTTTGCGTTTGCTGGACTTTGCGGCGTGTTTTGGGAGTTCTGGGAATTCTTATGCGACCAGTTCTTAGGCATGAATCTTCAACGTTTTGCTGCTTCTGATGGCACACTGTTTGTTGGACGAGCAGCATTGATGGATACGATGGGCGACTTGCTGACAAATACGATAGGGGCTGCCTTGATGGGATTGTTTGCTTGGTCTCAAAGTAAAAAAGATGAGCGTTACTTTGAAAGTTATAAATTAGAAAAAGTGAAAAATACTTAATAACAAAGGTCGTGACAGAAGTGGACAGCTCAAAAAATTTCGGCTTATATCCGAAAAAGCTACTTCTGGAACACTGTTTATTTGAAAAAAAGGAGGTCTGACAGTAGTTGTGTCAGACCCCTTTTTCTTTTATAGTCTCAATGGAAGATTAGACGATTTCTTCTAGCTCTTCTGTTTTGAAATGAAGTTGTCCATCAAGTAAAGTAATCGTTACTTTTGATTTAGGCATAACATGCCCTGCAACGATTTCTTTAGCTAATGGTGTTTCTACTTCCTTAGTGATAAATCGTTTCAATGGTCTGGCACCATATGCTGGTTCATAAGCATTTTCAGCGATCCACGTTTTGGCTTCATCACTGATTGTTAGTAGGATTTCTTGATGTTCCAGACGTTGTGCCAATTGCGCCACCATTTTGTCAACGATTCCTTTCACGTTGTCTAGGCTCAATGGTGTAAATAAAATCGTGTCGTCGATTCGGTTCAAGAATTCTGGTTTGAAGTTTCCACGTAATAGCGTGTTGACTTGTTCAGCCACTGCTTCTGGAATCGTTCCATCAGCAGTCACACCTTCCAACAGTAACTGTGAACCGATATTGCTAGTCATGATCAGAACCGTATTTTTGAAATCAACTACTCGCCCTTTTGAATCGGTTAGGCGTCCGTCATCTAGGACTTGTAACAAGATATTGAAGACATCGGGATGCGCTTTTTCGATTTCATCCAACAAGACGATTGTATAAGGATTTCGTCTGACAGCTTCCGTTAATTGTCCACCTTCTTCGTAACCTACATAGCCTGGAGGAGCTCCGACTAGACGAGACACAGCATGTTTTTCCATATATTCACTCATATCGATCCGTACCATATGATCTTCTGAGTCAAACAAGTTCTCAGCTAAAGCTTTCGCTAATTCGGTTTTTCCGACACCAGTTGGTCCTAGGAAAAGGAAAGAACCTAGAGGACGATTTGGGTCTTGCAATCCAGCCCGTGAACGAATCACCGCGTCACTGACCGCATCAACTGCTTCATCTTGACCAATCACTCGTTTGTGAACCGTTTCATTCAATTTAATCAGTTTTTCTCGTTCGCCTTCTACAAGTTTCGTTACGGGGATACCCGTTAATCTGCCAACGACTTGAGCAATTTCATTTTCGGTAACGGACTCTTGAACCATCTTGATCTCGCTGTCTTTTGCTTTGGTTTCTAGTTCCTTCAATTCTTTTTCTAATTGAGGTATCGTACCATGGCGCAATACAGCAGCGCGTTCCAGATCATAGTTATTTTCTGCATCTTCTAATTCGTGTTTTGCTTTATCGATTTCAGCACGTTTTGCTGAAACAGAATTGACCTCTTCTTTTTCTGTTTCCCACTGCATCTTCATTGCATTTGCTTCTTCACGAAGTTCAGCTAATTCTTCTTGCAAATTTTTCAGTCGTTTTTTACTTGCATCATCTGATTCTTTTTTCAGTGCAGCTTCTTCGATTTCCAACTGCATCAAACGTCTGGTCACTTGATCTAATTCCGTTGGCATAGAGTTCATTTCTACCCGAATCGTTGCACTGGCTTCATCGATCAAATCGATTGCTTTGTCTGGTAAGAATCGATCAGTAATATAACGGTCAGATAAAGTAGCTGCTGCGACCAGTGCGTTGTCATGGATGTTAACACCATGGTGGATCTCAAAACGTTCTTTTAATCCACGCAGAATACTGATCGTATCTTCCACTGTTGGTTCTTTGACTAATACCTTTTGAAAGCGACGTTCCAACGCTTTGTCTTTTTCCATATATTGACGGTATTCATCTAAAGTTGTGGCACCGATCAAATGTAATTCACCGCGAGCAAGCATTGGTTTCAACAGATTTCCGGCATCCATACTTCCTTCTGTTTTTCCTGCTCCTACGATATTGTGAATTTCATCAATGAACAAGAGGATCCGCCCATCACTTTTTTTGACTTCTTTCAAGACCGCTTTTAGTCTTTCTTCAAATTCACCGCGGAATTTTGCTCCAGCGATCAATGCACCCATATCTAATGAAAAAATCGTTTTATCTTTTAAATTTTCAGGCACATCTTTGCGTACGATACGTTGAGCAAGTCCTTCAACGATCGCCGTTTTACCTACACCTGGTTCTCCTATCAGAACAGGATTATTTTTTGTTTTTCGTGAAAGAATACGGATGACATCACGGATTTCTTCATCACGACCGATGATTGGATCCATTTTTCCACTTTTGACTTGCTGTACTAAATCAACGCCGTATTTTTCTAATGCTT
This sequence comes from Enterococcus sp. M-BR2, assembly GCF_056612775.1. Taxonomy (NCBI): domain Bacteria; kingdom Bacillati; phylum Bacillota; class Bacilli; order Lactobacillales; family Enterococcaceae; genus Enterococcus; species Enterococcus sp. M-BR2. The sequence goes on along the minus strand of NZ_CM152743.1, from coordinate 712,575 downwards.
TGTATTGTTCTTCTTGGTTTTGCGAGGTCACCCTTTCTCCTCCTCTCATCTCTTCGATGTTTTTACGCAATTCTTTTTCAGATAATCCGTTTTTATTCAAATAAACAGTTAACGGATAATTTTTTAATTTCATCAACGCTAAAATAACGACTTCCGTTGAAAGAAACTCGTCGCCGAAGCTTTCACGTATTTGGTCTGCTTCATTCAATAATCGAAAGAAATTCTGGCTGAGGTTTTGTCCATATTGGACGTTTCCACCAGAAACAACTGGATACTCATCCAGTAGACGATCGATTTCATGTTCAAAAGATTCGACATCCAATCCGGCATCCGTATAGAAATTTCGACCAAAATGATTAGGTTGTAAAAAGATTTTCCATACATGGGCAATGTCGATATCTTGGTGTTTTCGAGTGACCGCAATCTGTTGAGCTTCAGCAATCGCTTCTTGAAGCGTCGTAGTCATTTTCTCAATATTCATACAGGTATACCTCCTAATTAAAGGTAAGATCACTTATTTCTTTGATCTTTACACAAACTATTATATCTCTTTGGTCAATTTTGGTCAAAATATACACATGTTTTTTTGACTTTTTTTCTCGTCTTATATAAATCTTAAAAAAACAAAATTGATTGTATACATACAAAAAAAGAGCAAAACAAACGTAAAATTATCTTACCCATAACGTTTTTCTTTGATTTGATAAAAAGGGTAGATCTTATAAAAGACCTACCCTTGATTTTCTTTATTCTCTTTTTTTACTTCTATTATTTCTTCTTTGATCACTCTTCGCCGTTCAGCAATCACATACACAAATCCATAGAGAAATGGCAAGATAAAGGAACTGAAACGATACAACAAAAGCGAAGAAACTGCGTCAACTGTTCCGACAACTGGTCTAAACAATAACAAGTAGACAAATTCAAAGGAGCCAATACCAGCTGGCGTAGGAATAACCCCTGAAAGCACTACTGCAAAGCTGATAAACGAAATGGTCAGTAGAAAATCTATTTTAGGATGGTTTTCAATCAGAATCAAATAGGGAAGTACATACCAAAATACAAGTTTCAACATATTCCATAGATAAATACGCAATAGCGCAGTCCTGTCTTGGATAATGGTTTGGACCGTTTCCCTTAAAGAGTAGATCTGCTGATTACATGTATCCACCCATTTTCGCAAACGCTCACTCTTAAATAACTTATTCGATAAGCTGACAAAAAATATTTGGACATTCAGACTGATGGACATTACCAATAAAAAGGCAACAATCACGATCGTCAAAAGAATTCCAGCAATAATAAACCAGATCATTGACGGACTATTAGAATAAAAAAGAGAGAATTGGATGAGCAAGCCAGCTAACGCATAGGTAATCACTGCAAGTTTGTACATGATCATATGGAGTGCTGTCACTCCTGCTCCCTGAGACAGTTTCATTCCTTTTTTATTATAAAAATAAATTTCCGAGATCAATGTTCCTGTACCAAACGAAACGATTCGGTAAAACGCAATATAGCTAGAGGTCAAGAACCCATCTTTCGTTGTAAAATTCGGCGCGAAAGGTTCAGCAATTTCTTTGATTGAGCGCCCTTCAGCGATTTGGTAAACTGTCCCTAATATAACAGTGGCTGCCAAAACGACAACACTGGTAGACATTAATTCGGCAAAGATATCTGCAAATGATTGATTGATTAAATAATAAATAATAGCAAAAATCGCAATCAGCAAAAGCAGATTCAGAATGATTTTAATTTTCGTTCCTTTAGATGACATCTCCTGCTCCTTAATGGAAAAAATAAATGAGAATCAAATCAACAAGCACACCCGCAGTGAATCCTACGGTAAACTTTTTTTTCCTTGTTTTATGATGAAAAACTTTCCGAGAAATCAATCCTCCCAAACCACCGCCTAACAGACTGACAAATATCAAGTTATTTTCAGGTACACGCCAGCCGCCATTTCGAGCCTGATGTTTATCATATCCCATCAGACAAAATAAATAAAAATTTACAATGAATAGATAAAACCACAAAGGATTGTGCAACAATACATCCATTATTCTTCTTCCAACTTTCTATTAACTACTATTTCTAAGCTTGTTCTTCTTTTTTTGGTGAATAAACTGCTAATCCTTTTGATACAACAGATAATTCAACTGGAAGATCATCTGTCGTGTCTCCATCTGTCCGAGTGCCAACAGATTTTTCCTTTGCTTTGATTTTCATGCGTTTGGCTGTGAAATAAGTGATGCCAGGTATCGTATAGAATTTTCCTCTCATGATTCTAGGCAAATAAAAAATAAATCGGAAAATATCTAAGGAAGGTACGATCGTTACATGGAATTTTCCATCATCTGGGGTCGCTGAATCGTCGAAATTTGTAAAGCCGCCCATGGAGTTAGACATCGTGACTGTCAATAACTGAGATTTTCCTTTCCAATGCTCCTCGTCTGTTTCTAAATCCAAATGATATTTTTTCTTCTTCAGCAATAACTTAAAGAATTTCTTGATAAAAATCCACGAGCCATAACGCTGTTTTTCTTCTTGACTGATCCAAACTGCTGTATCGGCTAAGATACCGATTGTCAGTGTAGAGATAATGACTGCATCATTGACTTGGCCATAGTCTATTTTTCGGACATTTCCTTCTAGAATCACGTCAGCAGCCTCTTCTTTCTTCAATGGAATCTCAAGGACACGTGCGAGATTATTGACTGTTCCACCTGGAAGTAATCCGATATGATACTGAGATAACGTTTGCTGGAACGCTTGGACGATATGATGGATCGTTCCGTCCCCTCCTATGATCACTAGAGTATCGGCTCCTATAGCTTCTGCTTTCTTGACTAAATCCGCATGGTCAATCGACGGGCCAGTTTCAGCTAAATCTACAAATAATTCTGGTTGCTTTTCTTTTACATAATCTTGAAACCAGCGTGCTAATTTCTCCCCCTCATCTTTCCCTGAACTTTTGTTATAAAAAACTAGCAGCTTTTTCATTCTTTACCTCCTATTTACTCTTCAAAAAAGAGGGCGGGACAATCCATTCCATTGTCCTGCCCTTTAGCCTTAGACAGATGACATTCCATCATCGGACGAACGCCTTGTCATAAGCTGTTCTTTTTCGATTTTAACTCTTTGTGTTCAATTCTGCAATTTTAACAATCACATCTGTTGCTTTTTCCATTACTTGTAAAGAAACAAATTCGAATCGACCGTGCATATTTTCTCCTCCGGCAAATAGATTTGGCGTCGGAATACCCATGTAAGAGATTTTTGAACCATCTGTTCCTCCGCGGACTGGTTCGATCACTGGAGAGATCCCAAGCTCGATCATTGCTTGTTTCGCTAATTCCACGATGCTCATATCTTTTTCGATGATTTCTTTCATGTTGTAATATTGATCATACATATCTACTTTGATTCGTTCTTGATCAAATCGTTGATTCAATTCTTCTTGGATATGTGTGATTTGTGCTTTGCGTGCTTCGAATTTTTCACGATCATGATCGCGAATGATATAACTCATAGAAGCTTCTTCAGGATTCCCATTCAATGCCATCAAATGGAAGAAACCTTCGTATCCTTCTGTTTTTTCTGGAACTTCATCGGCTGGAAGCTGATTATGAAAATCAATGGCCAGCTGTAAAGCATTGATCATCGTATCTTTTGCCGTCCCTGGATGTACATTTTTCCCTTGGATCGTGATATTTGCTTGAGCAGCGCTGAATGTTTCATACTGCAATTCACCTAAAGGACCGCCGTCGACTGTATAAGCAAAATCCACATTGAATTGCTCAACATCGAATTTATCCGCTCCGACACCGATTTCTTCATCAGGTCCAAAAGCTACTTTGATGGTACCATGAGGGATAGAAGGATTATTGATCAAGATCTCCATTGCAGTCATGATTTCCGCAATCCCTGATTTGTCATCTGCTCCCAGTAAAGTACTGCCATCTGTAGTGATCAACGTGTGGCCTTCATAATTTTTCAAATTTGGGAAATCTTTTGTATTCAACGTGTAACGTTCTTCCGCATCTAGTACGATCGTAGACTCTCCATCATAGTTTTCAATGATTTGTGGATTGACTCCTACTGCATTAAAGTCTGCTGTATCCATGTGGGAAATAAATCCAATGGAACGCACTTCATGATCGACATTGCTTGGTAATGTTCCCATAACGAATCCATTGTCTTCATTATAGAAAACATCTGATAAACCTAACTCTTCTAATTCTTTTTTCAATTCTTGTGCAAAAGCAACTTGTGTCTGAGTCGATGGGGTCGTTTTGCTTGTTGCATCGGAGCGTGTTTCTGTTTTGACATACCGTAAAAAACGTGGCAAAAGATTTTCGTACATAGTATTCTCTCCTTTAATTAAATTGAAATGGGTTTGTATTCGTTTCAGAAACGAAAAAGTCAATATCCCAATTTTCTTCTTGTTTCCAAGTCTCAAATTTCTCGATGAACCGTTCCTTACATAACGATTCAATATAATGTCCGGGATCAATTGCAATCAACCCGGCGCTTTGCATATCATGAGCCGTATGATAATAGATGTCTCCGGTGATATAGACGTCTGCTCTTTGAGCGATTGCTTGCGGATAAAATTTTTCGCCGCTTCCACCGCAAATCGCAATACGCTTGATGGATGATTTTGTTTTTTGAGGCTGAACGATTCTCAGTCCTTCTAATTGGAAAACTTTTTTTACTTGTTCCACAAATGTTTCTAAGGGGATTTCTTGCGGTAATTCACCTATTCGACCTAGCCCAAACTTTTCGACTGGTTCATCAATTGCGAAAAGATCGTACGCAGGTTCTTCATAAGGATGAACCGATTGTATGGCATCAATCACTTGTTTTTCGATTGTTTCGGGCAAAATAACCTCGACTTTTGCTTCTTGGACTTGTTCTGCCTTCCCTACTTTCCCAATCGCTGGTTGTGCACCAACATTCGGAGTAAATCGACCGTGTCCAATCGAGGTAAAACTTGTACCGGTATAATCGCCTTGCGTACCAGCACCAGCTGCAGCTAATGCTTCCCGCATTTTCTGTGCATGATCCACAGGTACATAAACCGCCAGTTTTTTATAATGGATTTCATGAGTCTTCACTAAATAACTCTCCACTTCAATACCAAGCAGTTCGCAAAACCAGTCATTCAGTCCGTCCCAAATAATATCCATATTCGTGTGTGCCGCATAAACGGCAATATCATGTTTCAACAGATCTGCATACATTTTTTCTTGCGGCTGATCAGTAGTCAGCCGTTTTACAGGGCGAAAGATTGGGGGATGTTTAGCAATCAGCAGATCGATTTTTTTCTCGATTGCTTCTTCGACCACTTCTGGGCGAACATCTAATGTCATCATTACCCGTTGAATCGGTTTATCTAATGTTCCAATATGCAGTCCGACTGGGTCTCCTTCTTCAGCTAGCCATTGAGGACAATAGCTCTCAAACTTTTGGATGAAGGTACGTCCGCTTATTGTCATATCTCTAAAACCTCCTCAATCATTTGGATTTCCTGTTCGATTTGTTTTTGACGTGCCTCTTGATTAGATGCTTGTTTGAGCTGTTCACGGATAGCTTTTCTTTGTTGAAGCTCTCTTGTCCATTTTGATTTGAAGATCTCACTTTTCTCTTCGAGCAGAAATGGTCCGAACATCAGCTCCATTTCGTTGTAAGTAACTGGTTTTTGTTCTTTTTCGGCTACAATAATTTCATATATTTTTTTGTTTTCTTCAAGTATTTTTTCTGATTGGATTTTGTATTGATTTTCTTGCAGCCATGATCGTAACGTACGCTCTCCGATATTTGGCTGAAGGATCAAACGTTCTTGTCCACTTAGGCGTTGATGCAACTTGCCAGCTTCTAGGATCTCTCGGATCAGCGAACCTCCCATACCCGCGATCGTGACAGCCGTTATAGCATCTTGCGGTTGGATCGCATCTAGACCATTTGCAAGACGTACAGTGATACGGTCTTCCAATCCATCTTTTTGGACTTGCTTACGTGCTGATTCATAAGGACCTTGAACGACTTCACCTGCAACTGCATATTTGATTTTTCCTTTTAGCATCAATGCAACAGGTAAGTATGCGTGATCTGATCCAATGTCTGCTAAACGAGCAGATTCAGGAACAAATTCACCAACTGCCGCTAAGCGCTGAGATAAATCTAAATGGTTCATAGCTTCACTCCTTCTAGGTAATTATAGCATTTTCCATATAAAATAAGGAGACTAGGAATAAAAAAATTCCCAGATCTCCTTAAAAATTATACCTTTTTGTTCTATAAAACAACATTTTCTTATTTTTGAAAAATGTTGTTAATTATTTGTTCAATGAAATATCAATGATCGAATCTCCAGGCACTTGTGGTGGGATAGACATCGTCATGATCGGCATCTCAACTAATGTAAATTGGACTTTGTCACCGATTTTCAGTTCATCTATGTCCACGCTTATTTTTTCAGCAGTAGCATTCAAAATCACTCCGTCATTGCTGAATGATGTCCCCATATTCGCTGGATCTTCTTTGGCCATGACATCGACGAGTTTCAGTTGAATCGTTTCTTCTTCCGCTTCTACTTGAGTGATGCTTTCAATCGTTCCTACAAATATGCTTTGTCCCTCCGTTTTCGTACTGCTTGTTTTTATTGTTTGACCCGCATCAATCGAATCAAGAGAACCTGTGTTGCTGTCTGCACTACCGCATCCTGCTAAAATAAAAAATAGACCAACTACATATATACTAGAAAAAATAGCCCTCATAAAAAATCCTCCGTTTAAGTTTTTGCATTACTTGTTGCGGTGATTGTCTCCGGTCATTTCTGTCCATGTAAAGATTCGCTGACCTGCTTTTACTCCTTGGTCAAATATCAGTTGGACTTATCAACTGTTCAACCATTGCGGCGGTTGCGACCAGTCATTTCGATTTCTTTTGTCAAATAACGTATGCGTTCCATTATGCGTTTTGCTTTCAGCGGCTCTTCATCTCCACGTTGAGTGACGGACAAATGCTGTTCCAATTCATCCATTGTGAAATTTGATGAGAAGAAGGTCGGTAGCTGTTCCTGCATCCGATATTGAAGGATGACGCCAAATACTTCATCCCGTATCCAACTGCTCATCGCGTCTGCACCAATATCGTCAATCATTAAAATGGGGGAACGCTTCACTGCATCTAGCTTTTCTGCCACTTGATCTTTTCCGATTGCCTGTTTCATCTCAACGGCAAACGTCGGAAAGTGGACTAATGTCGTGGTGAATCCAGCAATCGCTAGTTCTCTCGCTGTTGCTCCTAATAAGTATGTTTTTCCAATACCAAAACTCCCCACCAAATAAAGACCTTTATGATACCCTTTTGGATCTGCAGTATATTTCTCTACGAAATCTAGGGCTTCCAAGCTTGCATATCCTCGTCCATCTGTACGCTCAAAGTTTTCAAAAGATGCTGATTGAATATCTTTTGGCATATCCATTGCTTTTACTCGGCTTCTAATTTCTTCTTGTCTTTGCCGAGCTAACAATGCTTCTGTTGGTACATAAGTGACATCCACATAATGAAAATTCAACGTCAACTTCGGCTCGTATCCTGGAGCGATCATCGTTGGATCGTTTTTTTGATATTTACGCTTTTCTTGCACGAACTCATACAATTTGGCGTAGCTTTTTTCAATATCCGCTTGTGTCAGTTCTTCTTGGTGTGCACTTAGAAAAGCTTGAACATCCGTATCATTTAGGACGTCAGCAATCATTTCAGCATATTTTTCTTGATAATTACGTTTGCTGATAATCCTCTTCAATTCTTTGCCTACGTCTTCCATTAGATGTCACCCTCCTTTTTCGCCAGGTATTCTTTAAAACGGCGGTCAATCTCTGCTTTTTTCTCACTACTGATCTGTTTTTCATCTTTTGGCTGGTTGACCCAATCAGGAAGCTTTTCCCGCCGAACATTTCGCTTGCCGTTTGGATAATTTGTTTGCTTTTTTTGTTTTGATTGTTTTGCTTGATTGCTTATTTGCCGAATATGCTGAATCGCTTCTTCTGCTGTGGCGATTTTCTTTTGTGCCCATTCATTTGCCACTGTATTCACATAACTAGCATTTAAGCTAGCATTATTTTTGATCACCAATACATAATTCAGCAAAACATTGATCACACTGCTGGAAAGACCTGATTGAGAAACAAGGTCTTGCAGTAACCAAGTTTCTTGTTTAGAAACATATCCGCCTTTTTCTGACTTGATTGCTTCCAGATATTTCATCGGCGGAATGCTCTGTGCTTCTTTTATCAACTGAAGCGCTGCATTTGTCAAATGTTCGTTCGTCGGAGATTCATTGCTGTTTTCAGCAACAGCTACTGTTTCCTTTATTTGCTTCACTGGTCGTCTCTGCATTGCCAAAACAGCTTTTTGCAGCTCCTTCATGGATACTTTTTGTTCACTAAAATCATAAGATTGACTGATGAGTTCACCAAGAGTTAGTTCATCGAATCCATAAAGCTGATGATACATGTCGACTTGTTTGATGATTGAATCATCAAGAACAGTCATATGTTTTTTTGCCAGCCAATCATTCAAAAATTGCCAATCGAATGTCGAATCTGTTTCAAGTAATGCTACTGGCTCAGATTCTTCAAAAGATTTATTCAGTGATTCGATGTTTTCTTGATTAGCAGCGTATACTGCTTCATTGAAGCGATAAACATCTAAAAATTTTTTTGTGATTTTTTGATATCCCTCTGTTGTATGCCTTTTAGGTTCAAACAACTGAATAAGCTTCTGGAATCGTCGTTCACCAACTTTTTCCAAAAGAAGAAATGCCAGAACAGAATCTTTGAAAAATGCTTTAGGAATGAGTGGCTCTAACAACTCATAAATAAAACGAGGCCCCAGATCGCTATCTTCTTTAAAATAAACATCCAGTAAGCCGATTCCTTCCAGCTTTTTTCTTGCATCATAAAATTGAGGGATCCCGCAGCCTAGACTACTGAGTAAATCTGCATGCATCCCTTCAGGACCTTCACCAGATTCTTGCGAGATCTCTGATAACAGAGTGAAATAGATACTCAAGGCTTCTCCGCCGATCAGTGGCTGATAAAGATACAGCAACGCGTTCTTGCTGTCTTCCCTCAGCGGAGCTTCTTTTCTTCCTTGGTAAATATTTTTTGGTTGAAGCTCTTTCCAAGCATTTTCCAAGGAAATGCCTCCTTTTTGTTTCTTAATTGTTTTCTTTATTATTCTCTTTATTATTTTCTTTTGCTTTATCCACGATATCTTGCAGCTCTTTTAAGAAAACAGACATATCTTTGAACTGGCGATAAACACTGGCAAAACGGATATACGCGATTTCATCTAAATCGACTAAATCCTCCATCACATATTCACCAATCAGATTCGTTGATACTTCGTTTTCCCCAAGACTGCGTACGCGGTTTTCGACATGGTTGACGATTTGTTCCATTTGCTCCATAGCTACAGGTCTTTTTTCTGCTGAGCGGATGAGTCCTCTTAAAATTTTATCGCGATTGAATTCTTCGCGTTCCCCGTTTTTCTTGATGACTAATAACGGAGCAGCTTCAATTCGTTCAAAAGTAGTGAAGCGGAACGAACAATTCTCACATTCGCGACGGCGACGGATCGCACGTCCATCATCTGCTTGACGGCTGTCGATTACTCGTGAATTATTATGTTGACATCTAGGACATCTCATTTTGTCTCACCTCTTGCATCGCATTTTTATATAAAGGATGTGTCTTTCTTTACAACTAGTTGTATTATAACACGAAACAAATCACAAACGCGACTGTCCTACCCAAAAAAACACGGATATAAGAACAATTTTTTCTATTTTCATGCGTAATTATGTCCCCTGTCCTAATTCAATTTCAATTTTCCAGTACTGATGACCTTGATTGCTGAGAAATGACTCGCCCAAAAGCTGATTTAGTCGGCTAGCATAAAAAACTTGAAGCAGATGAACATCTTATCATCTGCTTCAAGTCACATCTCTATTTCTTATTTTTTTATAACTTCTCTTCGATTCCTGTATAGTGTTTCATTCGTTGTTCCTCGATTTTTTGTTCATCAGGAATGTGTTCACTTTCTGGGAGCGGTGTCTTACTACGATCAGGTACCGGATTTTTTCGTTCTTGAGTCAAATCTTGCTGTTTCGCTTCTTTTTCTGCCTGCTGGTCTTCTATTTCATCGATTCTTGCTTGGTACTGCTTTTCTTTCTCTTCTGCTGTTTCTGATTGCGTACGACCTTCATCGATTAGATTTTCTTTATTGAGTATTTCGCCGATTTTTTCTTTTGCGTTACCTACGACTTTATCCTTTTGGTTTTTAAATGATCCCATCGCTATCCCTCGCTTTCTATATACTCAGGATAGCAAACTTGACACAGATACTCAAAGAAAGCGATTAGCTGAAAGCCAATTTTCGATTTGTTCCACAAGTTCCTCTTTTGTTCCGTTGTTGTCAAACAAAATATCCGCACGCTGCTTTTTTTCTTCGATTGGAAGTTGACTGCTAATTCTCTGCTGTGCTTGTTCTAGTGTTAGTTGATTACGTTTCATCAAGCGTCTGAGTTGAATATCTGGCGTGGTATAAACGACAGCTACTGCATCCATATAGTGGTCATAATGACCTTCATAGAGCAATGGGATATCTACAATTACTAAAGGATGATGGGAACTTAGATAGGCGATTTGATCTTTTATCGCTTTTCGGATAAACGGATCTAATAGCTGATCAAGTTTTTGTCGTTTCTCCTTTGATGGAAAAACAATCATCCCAAGTTTTCCTCGATCTAGCTGACCATCAGACTGCAATATCTCTTGGCCAAACACGGACACAACCTTCCTCAGAGCAAGCATTCCAGGCTCAACAGTTTCTCTAGCAATCACGTCACCATCGATCAAAGGAAATCCATGAGACTGAAAGACTTTGGCTGCCGTACTTTTGCCAGTAGCTATTCCGCCCGTCAAACCTAAAACAAAGCCTACTTTTCGATTTTCAGCCTTTGACAATTCGGACAATAGTGAGTCCCCCTTTGTGCCACTTTTATTTTCACGATCGGTGTCCCACAACGTATACATGGTTTGCCAGTTTGCTGATAGACATGCAGTGCGACTTGGAATCCGCCTGATTCTCCTAATGCATTCAAATAGCTGCGAATCGTGGTACCTCCGGCTTCTATTGCACGATTCAAAACATCAATGATCGATAGACGTAATTGTTCTATCTCTTTTGGACGTAATGTATTCGCCGGTTGTTCTGGATGAATCTTCGCTTCCCATAATGCTTCGTCTACATAAATATTACCTAGTCCCGTTACTAGACGTTGATCTAGCAGTAAAGGCTTGATTGCTTTGTGCGATTTTTTCAGTCCAGCTGCAAAATCTGCTAATAAAAAGCTGTCAGGCAATGGCTCAGGTCCTAATTTCATGATTCCTCGGTAAGTTGCACTTGCTCCTTTTTCGACAATTGTCATACGACCAAATTTTCGTACATCGTTGTAGCGAAGTTGGCTCCCGTCCTCAAAAAAGAAAAGTACATGCGTATGTTTATCGATTGGTGTATTTTCTTTCGTGAATTGATATTTTCCTTCCATTCGCAAATGTGAGATCAGTTCATAATGATCGAGATGAAAAATCAAAAACTTCCCTCTACGTCCAATGGATTGGATGGTTTCGCCAACAAGAGAAGCCTCAAAGAGGGGCGTCTCTGGTTGCTCAATGATCTTGGGCCACAAGACCTGCACTTTCTGAATCGTTTTTCCTACTACTAACCGTTCCAATCCTTTACGAACGGTTTCTACTTCTGGTAATTCTGGCATTTTTTCTTTTCACCTTCATTATATTGCTCTGTCTTAAACAATGTTTATTTTGCTTCGTACCACGTTTTTCCCCAACTGCTGTCAGTGATCAGTGGTACATGGAGAGAAACAGCTTGTTCCATAACTTCCTTCACCAATTTATCTAATGATTCAAGTTCTTTTTCAGGTACCTCGAAGACAAGTTCATCATGAACTTGTAACAGCATCGTAGCTTGAAGACCTGTTTCTTTTAATCGTTTATCCAATTCAATCATCGCGATTTTCAAAATATCAGCAGCACTTCCTTGAATTGGTGTATTGATAGCTGTTCGTTCCGCAAAAGAACGGATATTGTAATTTCTTGAATTGATGTCTGGCAAATATCGTCGGCGGTGATACAGCGTTTCGACGTAGCCTTGATCTTTTGCTTCGCGTACGATTCTTTCCATATATTCTTTGACACCTGGGTATTTTTCAAAGTACGTATCGATGTATTGCTGTGCTGCTTTTCGGCTGATGCCTAAATTTTGTGAAAGTCCGTAATCAGAGATGCCATACACGATACCAAAATTCACTGCTTTTGCCTGCCGACGCATATTTGGTGTGACATCCTCTGCCTTTTCGATTCCAAATACGCGCATCGCTGTGCTGGCATGGATATCTTGACCTTCTAGGAAGGCAGCTTTCAAATGTTCATCATTTGAGATATGCGCAAGTACGCGTAACTCGATTTGTGAATAGTCAGAAGAATAAATCAACCAGTCTTTTTCTCTCGGAACAAATGCCTGACGTATCTTTCTCCCTTCATCTAATCGAATTGGGATGTTCTGCAAATTAGGATCAACAGAGCTTAATCGTCCTGTTTGGGTCAATGTCTGGACATAACGTGTATGCACTTTTCCATCTGATTGGATCACTTTCAGCAGTCCCTCGACATAGGTAGATTGAATTTTTGCGATTTGACGATAGGTTAGGATATCCTCTACGATTGGTGCTTGTTCACGAAGCTGTTCCAGTACATCTACGGCTGTGGAGTACCCAGTTTTTGTTTTTTTGATAACGGGTAATCCCATTTTTTCAAATAAGATCACTCCTAATTGCTTTGGTGAATTCAAATTGAATTCTTCGCCGGCTTCTTCGTAGATTTTTTGTTCGATCTCTCTTAAGCGAGCAGAAAACTCGCCCTTCATTTCTTGTAAGCGAGTCGCATCTACTTTGATCCCGCTTATTTCCATCTCTGCCAAAATGATAGACAATGGCAGTTCCATTTTCCGGAAAAGATCTTCTTGGTTTTTATCTGCCAGTTCTTGGCTCAATTTTGGTGTTAACGCATTGATTGCAGCTACTTTTCGCGCTAAATGAGCAAAAAAGAGTTCCTCTTCTTCTGGTAAACCTTTTTTCGCCCCTTTGCCGTATACAGTTTCATCTGATTGGATATCGTTGTATCCGTAATGTGCAGCTATTCCTTCGATATCTGTGCTTTTTTCATTCGTATCGAGAATGTATGCACCTAGCAAGACATCAAAATCGATTCCTTTCGTTTTTCCAGTATAGCGATTTAAAGCAACATAAGTTCGTTTCGCATCATATACTTTTTTCAATCGGGTCGGATCAGTGATCCAAGAATGGAACGCTTGGTTTTCGAATACAGACAGATCATTCGTGACATAGATTTTCTTTTCTGTTCCCCACGCTACTCCGACGATTTCCTCTGTATGGTAATTGTCGCCCATCATTTCCACGTACAGTGCCATATCCGTAGTAAACATTTCCTCTTTAAATTCATGCACGACTTCAAATAAAATATCATCCATTTTTACTTCTTCTTCAACGATATTCAGTTTAGAAAGGAACTGATTGAAATCCATTTCTTTATAAAATGGAACGAGTTTATCGAGATTTTTCCCTTCATACTTCAATGAGTCGATAGAGACCTCCACAGGGGCTGAAGTATTGATGGTCGCCAATTTCTTCGATAAGAACGCTTGCTCTTTGTCATTTATCAGATTTTCTTTCATTTTGCTTTGCTTCATTTCATCAATATGCTCATAGATTCCTTCGACTGAGCCATATTGTTTCAATAGCTTGATAGCTGTTTTTTCACCAATTTTAGTCACACCTGGGATATTGTCAGAGGCATCTCCGGCTAGTCCCTTCATGTCAATAATCTGTTTTGGTATCAATCCATCATATTTTTCCGCCACATGTTCTGGTGTATAACTTTCGATATCGCTGACACCTTTTACAGTGATATCCACTTTTACTTCTTTACTAGCTAATTGAGTCAAATCCCGATCACCGGAAAGTACGACGACATCAAATTGATTTTTATCTACTTTTTCTGCCAAAGTACCGATAATATCATCCGCTTCATAATTGGGCAATTCGTAATACTGTACACCTAATCCCGTCAACAAATCACGGATATATGGCATTTGTTCTTTGAATTCGCCTGGTGTTTTAGATCTTCCTCCTTTGTACTCCGCATACATTTCTGTCCGAAAGGTCGTTTTTCCTGCATCGAACGCAACCAGAACATGCGTCGGTTGCTCTTTTTGCATAACATTTTCAAACATCGTATTGAATGCATAGATTGCATTTGTATGAAGACCGTTTCTGTTTTTGAAACGTTCAAGGGAATTGTGCAGCGCAAAGAATGCGCGAAAAGCCACACTGTTCCCATCAACGAGTAATAATTTATTTTTTGTCATCTTCTTAACTCCTTACTGTAAAGTTCTTATTCATTCTAACAAAGAATCATGCGGAATGCGAAAAGAAAAAGCGGGACCATACCAAATATTTTGGTATAGCCCCAACTGATCAATTTTTTCCTTTTTTAGTTGTTCCGTCCAAAGATTCTTAAAAACGCCAAGAACAAGTTGATAAAGTCTAAATACAGCTTCAATGCCATAAATACAGCAATGCCACTATGTGCTGTTCCATTTGTCTGGACATAGATATTACGAATGCTTTGGTTATCATAAGCTGTGATCCCTGCAAAGATGACGACTAAAAGCAGTGAGATGAACAGCTCAACTGCGCTACTTCTCAAAATGAAGATGTTCAAGACTAGTGCAATGATCACTCCGATCAAAGCAGCCTGTCCTGCTCTTCCGACCCCGCTAAGATCTCGTTTTGTTGTCACTCCGACAACAGACATCCCCATGAACATCAAGGTAGCTGTCAAGAAAGCTTGTGTTACTGTTCCAATATCGTAGAATGCAAGAGTAACTGCTAATGTTACGCCATTCAAAAGAGAGTAGGCAATGAATCCACCGATCGCTAAGCTCGGATTCTTTTGTGCTTTTACGCCTAGAACCATTACCAAAATCAGTTCAACGATCCACAGACCCATAAAGCCTAATGGAAAGTTATTGATAAAAGTTGCTAGTTGTAAAGGAAATACCCAAAGAGCCAAGTAAGAAGTGACTGCACTAAGGGCAAGCCCCATACCTAAAAAACCATAAACTTTTGCATAAAAACGATTGATGCCTGACATTGATGTACTTGGATTATTCATTTAATTCACCTTCACTTTCGATTGCTATTTCCAATTCAGGAACTTGTGGCGGTTGGACCATAACAACAGCATCCAACACACGATCTTCGTTCGTGTTTTCCGCTTCTACAGAAATCGTCACCACGTCCTTCATCTTATCTACTTTTATGACCTCAAACTGAAAAGTCAGTGTTTCATAATGGAAAACCGGTTCAATAAAATTGACAGAAAAATTGACAACATGTGATCCTGGTCCAGGAAGATGCTTTGAAATTGCACTTGTGATGATCCCCATCAGCATCACTGATGGAACGATTGGCTGATGATATTCTGTTTTTTGTGCAAAGTCATGTTGGATATACAAAGGATTTGCATCATTCGTCAATCCCAAATACAGCAAAAGCTGGTTATCTTCAATAGATTCTGTTAAAGATAACGAGTCGCCTTCCTCGATTTCATTTATTGTTTTTCCTAGTTTTCTCGGCTTACCTATGTTCAAGATAGAAACCCTCCAGTTTATTTTTAATCATACATTATTGTACCAAAAGCAGCGCAAAAGGCAAGTTTTGCTCCTTTGATTTAACAGATTCCTATAGTTTAAAGAGGTCGTGAAAAAGCTGTCCTGCATCAAGTAATAAGAATAGTCAAGAAAAAACAGCTTCTCATGTTTTTGATTTGGCTGGGCTTATTACCGCAGATGCAAGCTTTTGAACGCCGTTTATCTGAGGTCGTGAAAAAGCTGTCCTGCATCAAGTAATAAGAACAGCCAAGAAAAAACAGCTTCTCATGTTTTTGATTTGGTTGGGCTTATTGCCGCAGATGCAAGCTTTTGAACGCCGTTTATCAAAAGTTGTAAAAAAGGGAGCATGACAAGAATTTTGCCACTCTCCCTCTTTCTATTTTTATAAGGACACTGCAGTAATTGTATTACAGTACATTTTTCGTCGTGCTGCTTAAAAGTTTTTCATACGCTTGTTCAAATTTTTGAACATCTCCAGCACCCATGAAGATTACTACTGCATCATGATAATCTAATAATGGAGATACATTATTTTCTTTGATGACTTCTCCACCTTTTTTGATTTTCGCTCCAAGGTCTTCGATCTTAACGTTTCCTTGTTCTTCCCGAGCCGAACCAAAAATATCGCATAAGTAAACTTTATCAGCTAAATCAAGTGCTTCTGCAAATTCATCCATCAATGCAATCGTACGCGTAAACGTATGAGGTTGGAAAACTGCAATTATTTCTTTATCTGGATATTTTTGGCGTGCGCCATCAATGGTTGCTTTGATTTCTGCAGGGTGATGCGCATAATCATCGACTACGGTCATGTCTGCTACGATTTTTTCACTGAATCGACGTTTTACTCCTGGGAAAGTCAGCATTTCTTCCGCAACTTCTTTCAGATCCAGATTTTCGAAATACGCGACTGCAATAACACCTAAAGCATTTAAAATATTGTGTTTGCCGAATGCCGGTACAGTGAAATGTCCAACAAATTCATCCCCATGATAGACATCAAAAGCAGAACCGGATGTTGTACGTTCGATGTTTCGTGCTTGGATATCATCATTTTCTGTGACACCATAATAATAAATCGGCACATCTGCTTCTAATTTGCGTAAATAAGCGTCGTCACCGTACGCAAAAATAGCTTTTTTCACTTGTCCAGCCATTGTTTGGAAAGCTGTAAATACATCGTCGATACTTGTATAATAATCCGGATGATCAAAATCGATGTTTGTCATGATCGCATAGTCTGGTGAATAGGCAAGGAAATGACGGCGATATTCACAGGCTTCAAATGAAAAGAATTCCGCTTGCGGATCACCATGCCCTGTTCCGTCTCCAATTAGATAACTTGTTGGACGAACACCACTCAATACATGAGAGAGCAGACCAGTCGTACTTGTTTTTCCGTGAGAACCGGTTACAGCGATACTCGTATAGTTTTGGATAAAATGACCAATAAAGTCGTGATAGCGAATCACTTCCAAACCTAATTCTTTTGCTCGCTGGATTTCTTCATGTGAATCAGGAAATGCATTTCCTGCAATAATCGTCATACCTGGTTTTACATTGTCTGCGTTAAATGGCAGAATCGTGATATTTGCTTTTTCTAAATCTCTTTGTGTAAAGAAATATTTTTCAATGTCTGATCCTTGGACATTTAAACCTTGTTCATGTAAAACAAGAGCCAAGGAGCTCATTCCTGAACCTTTGATACCAACAAAATGATACAATTTATTTTGATTTTCCATTTGAATCCTCTTCTCTTATCTAGCGTCCATTCTTTTAGCTATTACATTCAACACGCTCCTCATTATCTTATAAACGATTGAAAATTTCAACCAAATTTATTTAGAAAGGAGGATTCGCCTGCTAAAAAGGTCATGTACGGGAAAAATCCGTTTTTATTGACTGTTTGATTCTTGTATAAGAAGACCAAACTTCTTCTGATATATCAATATGAGGAATAAAATCTTTTCCTTTCGGACCATAGCCATTCTCATCGTCGTGGAGTCGCTCCATTTCTCCTAACACCAGTGCATAGAAATATTCCTTCGGCCATTGATGGTTCAGTTCTTTTACTGTAAAGACGATCTCCTCAGAAAAGTGAAGGATTTCCGGCACAAATGGCACAGCATTTGCGAAAACAGTTTGTTCATTTTGCCATACTTTCTCAAAAGTTGCTCGAGTCCTGCGTTGCAGTGTCGGATCATTCATCAATAGGACTTTTTCTGGTACAGCATCTAAGGAATGAAGAATCTCCAGTGAAAAAGTGGCGTTCTCTCCAGAATTTGTAGACTTCGATTCTATCAGGAAAGCCTTATCGGGCAAATCATAGACTTCTTTTAGATACTGACGACAGATTTCACTTTCACTCATGCCTTCTTCAAAATGAAATCCTTGCTTTTCAAAATTCTCATAAAGGATCCTAGTCGCATGACCCACCCCGCCGACCAAAAACAAACGTTCTACTTGACCATTTACATACATTTGTGCTGCTTTATCAGCTAAGATAAAAAGACCGTTTCCAGCTAAAATAAGTGTAGGTGCCGACAATTTCTCAAAATCTTTCTCATCAGGTGCGGCTAAAAAGGCTAATAACTGATTCCAGTCTTTTAGATTTCTCTGCTCGTTTTTTTCCAAAAACTCTTCATCCTTTCATTTGATTTTTTATACTTCATTGAGGCTTTCTCTCTTTGTCTCAATCCATTTGATTTCCCCATGACATCTTCCACAACGATATTTGTGTACATCGATTCTTCTTTTGCGGCAGATCGTGGCAGAACAATCTTGGCATTGATAATATTCGATCTTTATCTGTTTCTTCGTCAAGGCTGGCGCATAGCGCAATCCTCCTGTTTTTTTCAAAAGATACTTGAAATCCATATCTTTATGACGATATCCTCTTCCAGTTAGATGCAGATGATAATGGCAAAGTTCATGTTTGATGATTCCTGCAATTGTTTCTTTGTCTGACTCTTCAAACAGCTTTACATTAAAATCTAAATGATGATCGTTTAAATGATAGCGCCCGCCAGTTGTACGCAAGCGTGGATTGAACATTGCTTGGTGCTTGAAAGGACGCTGGAAGCTTTTTAATGATATCTCTTCTACTAACTGCTGCAGTTCTTCTTGTGTCAATTTTTGTTACTCCTCATTGTTACTCTTCATAAGGGAAAAGCATCGTCAAACTGATTCTGCCTTTTTTCGTATCAACTTGTTCTATCCAAACCGTCACGATATCTCCGACTGACACGACGTCTGTTGGATGCTTGACAAATTTTTTGCTAAGTTTTGAGATATGGACAAGTCCGTCTTGTTTCACACCGATATCGACAAATGCGCCGAAGTCGATGACGTTACGGACCGTTCCAGTCAATTCCATACCTGGTTTCAAATCTTCCATACTCAACACATCTGTACGCAATAGGGGCGCTGGCATCTCATCACGCATATCTCGTCCAGGTTTTGTCAGCCCAGCTAAAATATCGGCTAACGTTTCTTCTCCGACTGATAAGCTTTCAGCCAGTTTCTCCGCGGATAACCGTGTCAATTTTTCTACTGCTTCTTCTGTCCCAAGCTCTTTTTCTGAAAGATGGACGGTCATTAATATGTCTTTCGCAATAGAATAACTTTCGGGATGGATACCGGTGTTGTCCAAAATGTTTTTCCCGCCAGGAACTCGCAAGAAGCCGATTGCTTGTTCATATGCTTTTGGTCCTAAACGTGGCACTTTTTTCAGCTGAGTTCGTGCAGTAAATTCTCCATTTTCTTCACGATAACTGACAATGTTTTGGGCAGTCGTTTTATTCAATCCTGATATATGCTGCAAGAGCCGTGGACTAGCCGTGTTCACATCCACGCCTACTTGGTTGACCGCTGTTTCCACGACAAAATCCAATTGTTCAGCCAAACGTTTTTGAGAAACATCATGTTGGTACTGTCCTACACCGACAGCTTTAGGATCGATCTTGACTAATTCAGCTAAAGGATCTTGCAGACGACGGGCAATAGAAACAGCACTTCTTTCTTCTACTTGTAGATGCGGGAATTCTTTTCGTGCAATTTCGCTAGCAGAGTAAACAGAAGCGCCAGCTTCATTGACAATGGCATAATAGGCTTTATGGTCGGCTGATTTCAATTGTTCAGCCACAAAAAGTTCTGATTCCCGACTGGCTGTTCCATTCCCGATAGCTACCATATCTACTTGATATTGATTGATCAATTGGATAAAAGCTGGACCAGCAGCTTCCCTTTTCGCTTGTGCTGCAGGTTTATGCGGATAAATGACTTCGATTGCCAAAACTTTTCCTGTCGCATCTACGACTGCTAGTTTACATCCAGTACGATAGGCCGGATCAAATCCCAGTACGACTTTACCTTTTAGCGGCGGTTGCAACAAAAGATTGCGAAGATTTTCTCCAAAAATAGCGATGGCTTGCTCATCCGCCTTTTCAGTCAATTCATTACGCAGTTCTCGCTCGATTGCCGGCTGTATAAAGCGTTTATAACTATCTTGATAGGCTTCTCTTACAAAGGAAGAAGAAGGTGAGGCAGGATTTTTCACTAATTGGCGATCCAAGTAAGCTAAAACTGCTGCTTCGTCTACTTGAAGGAATACTTTGAGAACCTCTTCTTTTTCTCCTCGATTAGTGGCCAATATCCGATGAGAAACCATTTTATGGACAGGTTCTGCAAAGTCATAATACATTTCATATACGCCTTTTTCATCTATTTTCTCATCCTTGACTTGGCTGACATACATGCCTTTGTTATACGTATAAGACCGAATCCAAGTCCGAAATTTTGCATTATCGCTGACTTGTTCAGCAATGATCTCATGCGCACCTTGCAACGCTTCTTCAGCAGAAGAGACTTCTTTTTCTTTATCGATATATTTTTCTGCTTCCGATTGCACCTCTCCATCTGTAAGCTGCATCAGCCACAGCGCGAGTGGCTCAAGTCCTTTTTCTTTAGCAATCGTTGCTTTTGTCCGTCGTTTCTGTTTGTATGGCCGATATAAATCTTCCACTTGTTGCATTTTTACGGATTGCGTGATTTCTGTTTCTAACTCAGGGGTCAGTTTCCCTTGTTCATCGATCAGCCGAATCACTTCGTTTTTTCGTTTTTCTAAGTTTTCAAGATATGCATACCGCTCTTCGATTTCACGAATCTGGACTTCATCAAGACTTCCCGTCATTTCTTTTCGATAACGCGCGATAAAAGGAACGGTGTTTCCTTCATTTAACAAATTAAGTACAGTCGTCAACTGCTTGGGACGATAGTCTGAAAGCTCTTTTTGTACAAGCTGAATGATTGTCTGGTTCAAATTTTCCGTCATTAAAATGCCTCTTTTCTGCTAAAAATTGCTTCTTTATTCTATCATACTTTTTATCATGGGTTAAACTGCTGAAAGAAACAATATTCTCTATACAAATAAAAAGAGCCGCAACAAAGTCGCAGCTCCTTCATTCTTTCCATTTGTCAGATTCCTTGCCAAGATCCTTCGTTGTTCTGATATTCAATGTCTTGAAGGATGCCTTCCTTGTCAAAAACAACCCCATGCAATGACCCTCCGAATACAGCCCCACCGTCCATTCCGATTTTATGATCCTGAATCCAGAGATCTGTTGTCTGCATATCTCCATGGAGCATTGGTGTAATCGTATGTCCAAATACAATTGTCTTACCTGTATTGTTTTTCCCTTCATGAAATGGTTCCCGTATCCAAATAAAATCGCTTGGACTTGTCTTACGCCAGTCTTTCTTTGTCAAATCCACTCCAGCATGGACAAACAGATAATTTTCCCATTCATAATACAAGGGGCGCTGGACTAAAAATTCAATCAGTTCTGGGTATCTCGATCGGATCATCATTGAGATTTCAGTCGGGGAGTATTCCTCCGACGCACCTGGGTGAAGTAGGCTTTCAAATGTTTCTTTTCCACCATTTCTGATATAAGGCGCATACCAGTCCTCCGGTGCTTGCAGAAATTGCAAAAAATATTCTTCGTGGTTGCCCCGGAGATAAATGGCTCCTGTTTCTTCGACTAATTGTTTTCCTAATAGAAAACATTCCTTTGTACGAGGTCCTCGATCATTGAGATCTCCTAATAAAACAAGCTGATGGATCGTCGGATCATAATAGTGAATAAGTTTTTCAAAAAGATCATATTTACCATGGACATCGCCAATAGCATAAATCAATGATTTCATGTGGATCACCATCCTCAACGATAGTATAGCGCATATTGGAAATGGTCGACAATCAAAACTATTGTTTTCTATTTATTTAAAGCTGCAAACCGCAGTTCTGCTTCTTCTGGAGAGATTCCATGGTCTTGAACATAGCGGTTGCGTGGATGTTTCGCACACTCTACGCTACATGCTCCTAAATGTTTTTCTTCATTTTCAATGGAAGCAAGAATCTGGCGATTGCACTCAGGATTGCTACAATTGATATATCGTTCACATGGTGTTCCGTCAAACCAGTCGCGACCGACGATTTGTTTATCTACTTGGTTGATATCGACAGCGATTCGTTCATCAAACACATACATCTTGCCGTCCCATAATTCTCCTTGGACTTCAGGATCCTTACCATAAGTAGCAATACCGCCATGCAGCTGTCCGACATCTTTGAATCCTTCACGGACAAGCCAACCAGAAAACTTCTCGCAACGAATACCACCAGTACAGTAGGTCACTACCCGTTTTTCCATAAATTCTTCTTTGTGCTCGCGAATCCAGTCTGGAAGCTCTCGAAAACTGCGTATATCTGGGCGTACGGCCCCTCGAAAATGCCCCAAGTCATATTCATAATCATTCCGTGCATCAATCACCACTGTCTGTTCGTCTAAAATAGCTTCTTTAAATTCTTGCGGTGAAAGATAAGCACCTGTCACTTGGTTTGGATCAATGTCCTCTTCTAGCTTTAAACTTACAAGCTCTGGACGGTATCTTACAAACATCTTCTTAAAGGCATGTCCTTCGCTTGGATCAATCTTGAACATCGTATCAGCAAATCGAGGATCAGCTTTCATTGCTTCCATATAGGCAGTCGTGTTTTCAACGGTTCCAGACACAGTACCATTTATTCCTTCTTCAGCTACTAGAATACGACCTTTAAGATCCAAAGATTTGCAAAAGGCTAAATGATTTTTGGCAAATTCCTCTGGTTCTTCTATTTTTGTATAATTGTAATAAAGCAGTACTTGATAATCCATGTATTTCTTCCTTCCTTCTTTTCGTTCCTAAACAGTATAAAGAAGGCGTTCGCATTTGACGATTTATTTGCTTGTGTATAATTACGCATGTGATTTTTTTGTTTACATAATATTATTATTTGAATTAAAAAACTTCGCTTTCCTGTTTTGCACAGAAAAACAAAGTCTTTGTTTCTATTATTTACCTGTAACCGCAAAGTAATTGCCATCAGGATCAGCAAAGTTGAAGACATATTCTTCTCCAAGCTGTACCATATCACCTAATGTGACTGATTGCGTCTGCATTTTTTTATATAATCCAAAGATATCTTTGCTGTAAAACATCAAAGATGGGGCACTAGTAGCTGTACCAGGTGAATGGGACTCAACAAACGCTCGATCATATAACACGAATGAGGTTTGACTGTCCTCAATCCCTACTTCAATTACAAGCGTCC
The DNA here is from genome assembly GCF_056612775.1 of Enterococcus sp. M-BR2. NCBI lineage: Bacteria > Bacillati > Bacillota > Bacilli > Lactobacillales > Enterococcaceae > Enterococcus > Enterococcus sp. M-BR2. The sequence continues at coordinate 689,072 of NZ_CM152743.1, read as the reverse complement.
CATCCATTTCTTGACGATCTTTTTCCGCAAAGCCAATTGCTCTCCAAAACGCTGCATTTTTTTCTACATCGTCCACATACAGCATGATTTTTATTTCATTTGTAAACATCTGTTTCCTCCTAAACGATCTGTTCTAACATCCCCAACTTTGTCAGTTTACCATAGGAAAATGGGAAAATCTACGAAAGCTCTCAACAGATTCATCCTACTTAAATACGCTTCTCTTTAATAATAAATTAAGTTGGTTGTTTTTGTTATTCCGACTTTCACTTTTCGGAATAAATATTTTGTACTTATATGGAATGAATAAAAAAACATACTAAGAGAGGAGAACCTCATTTATCAATGATGTTCCCCTCTAATCTTAGTATGTTTTTAACTATGCATTCACATCGATCACTTTTGAATCATCATTGATGACATCGCGATCTAAATCTTTGATGCGTGCACTTGTCACAATACCAGCTACCATGCTACCGCTGACGTTTACTGCTGTGCGTGCCATATCGATTAATGGTTCAACAGAGATAACTAACCCAACGATTGCTACTGGCAAGTTCATTGCCCCTAAAACGATCAGTGAAGCAAATGTTGCACCACCGCCGACTCCGGCTACACCAAAAGAGCTGATTGTTACAATCGCCACAAGCATCAAAATAAATTCCAAACTAAAGACATTCACTCCAGCCGCTGGTGCGACGATCGTTGCCAACATAGCTGGATAAACACCAGCACAGCCGTTTTGTCCAATAGATAAACCAAAACTTGCTGAGAAGTTAGCTGTTGCATCGTCTACTCCTAAAGCTTTTGTCTGAGTCTCGATGTTCAATGGCAAGGCTCCGGCACTTGAACGTGAAGTAAACGCAAAGCTCAATACTGGAAAAGCTTTTTTGAAATAGTTGATTGGATTGACTTTGGCACCAATCAAAATCAGTGAGTGGACAATTAAAACAGCCAGCAATGCTACGTAAGATGCAACGACAAATTTACCTAAATTGACGATAGCTGCAAAATCACTTGTTGCCAAAACGTTTGTCATCAAAGCAAATACCCCATATGGTGTCAAACGCAGAACAAGCGTCACAATCCGCATAATGATTTTATACAGACTGTCGACTAGATCTGAAAAGAATGCTGCTTCTTTTGGCGCTTTTCTTTTCACCCCTAGATAAGCGATACCGACAAAGGCTGCAAAAATAACGACTCCAATCGTACTAGTTGCACGGCTACCTGCTAAATCAGCAAATACGTTTTTAGGGATAAAGGATAAAATCTGCTGCGGAATCGATAAGTTTTCAACCGTTTCCTGACGTGTCGCCAATTCAGAGATCCGTGCTGTTTCTGCTGCTCCTTGTGTGAATTTAGCTCCTTGAAGACCGAACAGCATCGTTGAACCGATTCCGATCAATGCTGCAATAGCTGTTGTACCAAGTAAAGAAGTCAGTACAGTTGCACTGATTTTCCCCAGCTTTTCAGAAACTTTCATTTTTGTGAATGCACCAATGATCGAAATGAACACTAGAGGCATAACTAACATTTGCAAGAATGATACATACCCTTGTCCTACGATCCCGATCCATTCTATTGATTGAGTAACGACTTTGTCTTCTACCCCAAAGATCAATTGAAGCAGACCGCCAAAGACGATACCAACTCCTAATGCTGTAAAGACGCGTGTTGAAAATTTTGTATGGCGCTTTTGCATACGATAGAACACATATAATAATGCCGCAAAAACTAGAACCACTAAAACTGTGATGAGTGTTGTCATTTTTCTCCTCCTCATATTATTAATGACAAGTCCATCGAAGGAAGTAAAGGTTCCCGAGAATGATTCTTCAACCATCCTCCTGAAAAATTTTTTTCAGTGACTTTTATATTTTAGACGATTTTTATCGAAATGACATTCTTTTTGCTTACAATTAGTAATAAAAAAACATGCCTGTGATAGATTAAAACTATCGCAGGCATGTTTTTACTGTCTATTCTTGTTTTTCTGATTGAAAATTCAATTTTACCCCAGGCTGATCCAAGGCGATCTCTGTCACCTCATAAGACATCCGGCGTACGATATCGAATAAAGGTGCTACTAGTTCGTCCACTTCTTCTTGTGTGACATCATTTTGACCTTCAATTTTCCGATTGAGGATATGATTGATCTGACTCACACTTCCAGATAAAACATATGTATCAAACACTAAACGGAACTCTAAGCGTGCTCCTACGATGCTATGTTCTTTCGGATAGTTTTCGATCGTTTCTTTCAAAGGCGAGAAGCCCACTTTCAAATCTGTTTCTACTTCTTGGTTCGGTAATCTCATATCATAATGAAATGCTTCTACTACTTCTTTTTGTCTTCTGATTTCCATATAATTTTATCACTCCTTTATAAAAATTATAACATATCTCCTTTGTAAGGGGATACTATTTTTTTACGTTACTCTGCAAGGATAGGATTTCATTCAAATTTCCTACCACATAATCTGCAGGAATCTCTCCCAGAAAATGATCGATATCGTAAAGACAAGTAACGACTCCTGCGTTTTTCCCTGCTTCAATATCTAAACGGCGATCGCCGATCATCATCGTGTCTGTTCTTTCTAAATGAAAAGTCTCAATCAAATACTTTAAAGATGCTGGATCCGGTTTACGAGGAAAATCCTGATCAATCCCTACTACTTCCTCAATCAGATGGGCTAATTGATACTCTTTCAGCAGTTCCCTTGTCGATTCTGTCAAACGGTGGGTCAAGATGAAGTGACGTCCTCCATTGATTTTTAGCCTTTCAAGTACTTGTTTCGTTTCTGGAAATGGACGGGAAGCTTCCTTGCTTTTTTTCTCATACCGATGAAACCATTCATTAAACTCATTGGCGTCCAAATTTGATTCATTGATCAAATAACTGGTGGAATATTTTTTCATTTTGAAGTAGATCTCTTTTTTGTCCATATTGATACCAAAATCTTTTAGAGCTTGCTGAGCACCATCTACCATTGCGGGATACGTATCAAACAATGTCCCATCAAAGTCCCATATATAATTTCTCACGTTTTTTGTTCCATTCCTTTGCTTCTTTTTTCTATCTTTCATTATAGATAAATACGTTGATTAAAGTATTGTTTTCTCTAGAATCGTCAAATCGTCTGTTAATGTATATTGGATTGGTTGTGCGTTCGGGATATCAATTGTATCCATTTGATCCTCAGGAACATTTTCTAAATATTTTGTCAGTGCTCGGATGCTATTCCCATGACCCACAACTAGTAAATCTTTCCGATCTTTCAGTTTTGGTGCTAGTTGATCTTGCCACAAAGGAATGATCCGATTCACTGTCATTTCTAGACTTTCTCCGTACGGAATCAAATGTGGATCCAAATGATCATATCTGCGGTCAAATCGGTTTTCTGCGGTTAGCGGCGGAACTTCTGTATATCCTCTGCGCCATTTCTTTACTTGATCTTTTCCGTATATTTCTTTCATCTGATCCTTGTTTTTACCAACAAGATCCCCATAGTGCCGTTCATTCAGACGCCATGTTTTTACTATAGGAAGCCACAACTGCCCCATTTCTTCTAGTGCGACTTGACCGGTAAGAATCGCGCGTTTTAAAACAGAGGTGTAAACCGCATCGAATTGAAGACCGGCTTCATACATTTTTTGACCGGCTACTGCTGCTTGTTCTTTTCCTTTTTCTGTTAAGGCGACATCTAGCCACCCTGTCCAGTAATTTTCAAAATTTGCTTCGCTTTCGCCATGACGCAATAATACTAATTTCATTTTTTTCTCCCTTAAACATTCGTTTCGAATTTTATGCCACATGTTTTGCATGTCACGCGTATTCGTCCTTTTCCTCTAGGCGCACGCTGCTTTTGATGACAATTCGGGCACTCAAAAAAAGTATAGCTTTTTCGTTCCGTTTTAGCTTGCTTTTTGTTTCTCATCTGATGATATTTTTCTTTGACTTTATCAAAATATTCCAAATAACGTTGATTTTCATTTAGTCTAGGATAGATTTTTTTTGATAGAAAACGAAATAGCATCCATCCGAAAAAGACGATGAACAACAATTGCCCGATTCTAAATGGCAACCACCGACTTAGTAAACTAAAAAAAAGTGCGATAATCAATAGAACCCGATTCAATTGATCAAATTTTGCATATCTTCCCTGCATAAGTTTTTGATAGTTCTGCTGAAACCGTATCAGTCTTTCTAACCATGTTTGCATCCTATTATCTCCTCCATCATCTATCATTCATTATGACAAAAAAAACAAAAAAGAAAAAGCCTTAATTGGCCTTTTCCATTGCGACTTGATGAAGGACATTCCGATTTCTGGTAAAGTCGATCACAATCACTTTCTTTTTATCTTCTCTGTTGACTACACGGAATGTGTCCGTCAATGGCAAAAACAGCTTCTTAGATGGTAGCTGTTGCATACGTATAAATCGATGGATCATCGTAATCAATTGAGGGAATTGAATGGACGTATGAAGCAGATTTGGATATTTTTTCAACAGTTGAGTCGTTTTGATCAAATTCCGTTTTTTACTGATTACTTTTAAAAAGCTTTTTAGAATCTTTTGCTGACGTCTAAAAATAGAAAAAGAATTTTCATCATCTATTTGATAACGCATTTGTTTCTGTAGTTCTGCTGCAGTCAAATGAATCTTCCCATCATTCGTATCGATCATCAAACCTTCTGGGAATAGCTCAACGACTGCTCGATCCCAAGATTCGAGAGAAAGCTCGATATAATCTTTTACCGGTAATTCCAATTCTGCCTCAAAAAAGTGCAAAACAGCCGATAGTCCTTCTGCTTGATAAATTTCTCCTAATGTTAGTCCCTCTAGATGGAACTCTGGTGAAAAATGCAGCAATGTTTTATTTTCCTGCAATTGAACATATAGAAATGTAGACCGCTCAATCAGAGTATCTTTTAAAACAACTAAAAAATTCATTTTTCTCCCCCTTTTTTCATCATTTTTAAAATAGCATATTTTGAAAAGAATGTCTGATGCTTAGAGAAGAATTTCATAAAAATTTACTATTTCATAAGTATTCACGAAAAAACCTAAACAAAAAAGCGGAAATAACGTTCATCCGCCTTCTTATTTAGGTATATTTTTTCTTCAAATGCTTGTCTATGATTCAGGACTTTCTCTATCGTTAGTTTCATCCAAAAGTTCCTGCATCCCGATAATTTCCCGATACTGATGAATCTTAGTGATACCAATTACTTTATCTACATCAATACTAAAACAAATCCCGTTACCTGGAACATCGATGTTGATGCCTTGACCAATCGCATCCATCACTTGATTCGTCAAACTATCTGGTACTAATGTCAAAACAACATCTTTTTCTGGCGAGATGCCCAAACCTAAAAATTTCCCTGAATCATGTACACCAGAACCACGACCATGCAAGATTGTACCGCCAGCTGCACCTGCTTCTTTTGAAAAGTCGATGACATCTTCACCTGTTCCTCCGTCCACGATCGTCACAATCATGTGAAGATTCAATGCTACAAGATCTTTCATTTGCTTCCCCCCAATTTTTGCAATCTTTCTTTTTCGATTCTGTCTTTTTCATCTTTTCGTTTATAAATATATCCTAGTACTAAAGTGGATAATATTGGTGTCAATGCAATCATTGCAACCACACCAAACCCATCAATGATCGGATCTCTTCCCTCAATTTGTGCAGCGATCGCCACGCTCATTGATAAAATAAATGTCGAACACATCGGACCCGTTGCTACTCCACCGTTGTCAAAAGCCATTGCTAAAAAGATCTTGTCCACTTTTCGTCCTAAAATAAATGCTAGCCCATATCCTGGAATCAAGAAATAATAAAGAGAGAATCCGACGAGCAAACGCCACATAGACAATCCTACTGCTGCGCCAATCCCAATCGAAATTACCATCAGCATGACTTTCGACCGGATCCTCCCTTCACTCAATTCTTCAACCTGTTTGACCATTACATGAATCGCCGGCTCAGCAAACCCTACTAGGAACCCCATCAAAAAGCCAAGTGGAACCAATATATAATTATAGGGCAATCCAGCGATCGTACTACCTAAATGCTGTCCTACCGGAACGTAAGCCATATTGACTCCGTGCAGGAAAAGGATCAACCCAATAGTCGTTATCAAGAAGCCTTTCATAATGTCAAAGAAACGCTTCTTGCGCATACGAAAACTAATGATATTCATCAAAACAAATAGAATCACGATAGGTGCCACTGCTAAAATAACTTCCATAGTAACGATCTCGATACCATCTATCACTTGCTGCCAGAAATTCATTGGAAGATCACCCCCAAAATCATTACGGCAAGAATTGGTCCTAATGAAGCAATACCAACCATTCCAAAGCTGTCATTTTCATTTTTCTTTTGTTTGATCATACTAGTCATCCCTCCGGCAAGGGCCAAGATAAATGGAACAGTTACTGGACCAGTAGTCACTCCCCCCGAATCAAAAGCAATCGGCATGAATTCGGAACTGGTGAAGAACGAGGCGATCAAAACGCCTATGTAGCCTATAGCCATCAATTGATAATAGGATAGCTTGAATACGACCCGAAGCAGCGCAAAGGCTAGAAATACTCCAGTGCCGACGCTGACGATCCCAATCAGCAACACTCTGCCAATCTCTCCGTCAGATATATCATATACTTGTTGTCCCAAAACTTGGACGGAAGGTTCGGCAATCGTGATCACGATCCCGATAGCAAACCCCAAACTGACCAAAACAGCCAAACTTTTCTTTTTGATCATATATTTCCCTACTAGATCTCCGACTTCCATCATGGAATAGTCTGCCCCAAACAAAAAGAGCGTCATTCCGATCATCATGATAGCCGCACCTACCAAGAATGAAGCGAGGTCTTCTCCTTCTAACGGCGCAAAAGCAAACGTTAAAATGACAATCAGGACGGTCATCGGCAATATGGCAGCAATCACTTCTTTAAAATTTTTTAGCATGTATCCTCCTCCTTTACTCTTTAAGTTTACCTTAAAATGAAAGAGTTTTCGAGTATAAACTTAAGCGGGTAAAAAAATGCCAATACGCGTAATTCTTATCGATGATGAACAGACGATTTTAGACGGAATGAAACAGTTGATCAATTGGTCTGAGCACGGGTTTCAATTAATAGGAACTTTTTCCAGCCCGTTGAAAGCGCTTGACTTTTCTTTGGCACATGCAATCGATATCGTGGTCACAGATGTAATGATGCCTGAACTAAATGGGATCGAATTATCGCGGCTATTAAAACAGCAACAACCTGAAACACAGATTCTTATCCTCTCTAGCTATGATGAATTTGATATGGTTAAAGATTCTTTCAAATATGGCGTCGCTGATTATCTTTTAAAGCCTCGATTGAGTCCTGATTTTTTTCTAAATTCCTTAATTGCCGTTTCACAAAAAATCAAAAAAAAGCCCAACAAAAGCCCAATCACCGATCGTTATGAGCAGATCTGCGAGAATCTTTCACAGCAGATTGCTGGACAAACTCGTCCATTGCTTGACCCTCTTCTTTTTGAACACACCTTGTTTTTTCTGGTATATACCGAAAAACGGCCATTCAGTTCAAAACAAGGCTCTAAACAAAAACAGTCGATCATCCATTCGTTGATGGATAGCGACGATTCATTTACTATTTATCCCTTTTCTACCTTTTCGGAAGAATCCGGCTATGTGATCAATACTGATTCCAAAGATACGCTTAGGAAGTTTGTTCAAAAGTTTCGTCAAGAAATTTTTCCAGGTGATTTTTTTGTTGTTTCTGACTCTTTTGCAATCCAAGATATCAATGAAATATTCCAAGAAATCAGAAATTGTACCAAAGGACAACGTTTATATCATAAGGGAAAGAACCTTGCTTATCAGCATGAACTTCTTCCGTTATCAACCAACCACGAGCAGCAAGCAAGTAGCTATTTAACAAAAATCGTTCATAAAGACTACGCTTTAGCTGTCAAAGAACTTGAGGGTTTCTTCACGAAAATATTGGAACAGCCTATTGATCCAGCTTATTTGAAACATGAGGCAATCAATCGTTTCTATGCATTACTCAATGCTTTGGCTGACGAATATGTTGGGAATGAAGAACTTTCTTTGCTCAAGATCGCCCTTCCTTCTTTATTAGCCGATGCTGAGTACTTGGAAGATTTTTCTATTCTTGTCAAAGAAACACTTGAGAAACTCATCCACTTTTCTGCAAATGCAATAAAAGACAATTTCGATATCTTGACTTTGATCTACGAGTTCGTCCAGGAAAATTATGAGAAAGAAATCAATTTACAACTTCTATCCGAAAAATATCATTTTTCATATAGCTATCTTTCAGCTATCTTTACTGAAAAATTTGGCATCAACTTTTCAAAATATCTAAAAAAAGTCCGTATTAGTAAAGCCAAGCTCTTTTTAACGGAAACACGGCTTACTTTGACGGAAATCTGTGAGAAAGTCGGCTATACCGAACTGGGTTATTTCTCCAGAGTTTTTAAAGAAGAGACAGGAATGACACCTTCTCAATACCGTAAAGGAACTTTTGTAAAATGAGAAAAAAAATCAAAGAGCATGAACTCTTTACCAAACTTCTGTTCATTTTGTTCATCGGTCTTTTTCTGCAGGCCATCGTCATCTCTTTGTTTATTTATCATCGATCAAGGGATGCCTATATCCAGCTGTTCAATCAATCGAATGATGTGGTACTAAAAAAGATCCAATATGAATTTGAAGGCTTGAATGATGCAATCGAGAATACATTAGCCGCTTTTGATTCCAACCCAGCTGTCGAAAGCTATTTTTCCAATGGTCCAGTCCAACATATGGAACAGCTTCAGCAGCTAAGAACGATCCAAAAAATGAATGACTCTCTTTCAAAAATCCATCCAATGATCGATTACGATGTGTTGATCTTTGGAGAAAACGGAAGAACTTTTGTCGGAAACGACATGCTCACTGCCGTATCTGCCGATTCTTTTTTTCAATCTGCGATTGCCCAGAGAGTGAATGAACGTGCTGCTGATACACAAATGCTTTTTGTACAATACGGATTGACTCTTCGCGATAAGAAAGCACCCAGCGTCTTCTTTGTCAAAAAACTGAAAAACACATTGAATCACATTTACGGATATGCTGTTTTATCGATCTCATCTCAGCAACTAGCGAATCTTTTTCAATCTGTAGTGAATCCTGAGATATCGAAGATCTCCTTCATGAACGAAGAACAGACGATCATCGCATCAAATGAAGAAAATAGAATTGGGAGCCGATCAATGATTTTCAAAAAACTAACAGTAGGCGAAACAACGATTTCAAATGGACAGCAGTTGACCCGTCTTCCCCTGTACCGCCAGGATTGTACATTACTCAGTCAAGTCGATCTTCATTCTTTGTCTAACCAAATGGGCGTGATTTTCCCCATTATTTTGTATAATATCGTGACACTTGCTTTTGCTGGCTCATTGGCATTTATGTATTTGGATCGACACACAAAATCGATCTACCGCTTGATTGATTCGCTAAACTGGCTAGAGGAAGATGGCTTAAAAGCTACTGTTCCTGTACAAGGAAGCCATGAAGTCCAATTGCTAGGGAATACGATCAATCAATTGCTAAGTAATGCGCAGCATCATTATGAACAGACCATCCAAGACGAAAAGAAGAAACGTTCGCTTGAAATCCAAACTATGCAAGCACAGATACAGCCCCATTTCATTTATAATACGCTGACTAGCTTGAAATTTTTGATTTGGCAGAAAAAAACAGATGAAGCAGTTCAGGGAATCGACAGTTTCATTACTTTACTAAGAAGTACGATTGGAAAAAAAGAAGAAGTGATTCCAGTCAAGGAAGAAATCAAAAGCGTACAAAGTTACATTGATCTTTTGAGTATGCGATATGGCGAAAGAATCTCGGCTAAAATAATGATTCCTGATGAACTGCAGACATTATCTATGCCGAATATGATCCTTCAACCAATTATCGAAAACGCCTATCTTCATGCTTTTCACAATAAAACGCAAGGATTCATCACGGTGTACGGCAAAACAAAAAATCAGCTTCTTTTATTCGAAGTGATTGATAACGGCGATGGCTTCGATACTGAAAATACCAAACAAAAAAATGATCATTTCTCAGGAATCGGCATCAGTCATGTAGATGAGCGGATACGCCTAATGTATGGAGATGCATATGGCATAACGATCCAATCAGTGATTGGGACAGGAACGACTGTAACGATTTGTCTCCCGCTTCTTCCTAAAAATCAATCAGAATAAGAATAGCCAAGCGCTGATTGATTTATTTTAAGTTAAATAAATCAGTATTCTTGACTTTCATCTACGCGTCTATTCTACTGTCAATACTGGATAACAGCCCAATATTTGACTTTTTCCTCCGAGCATCTTGATTTCTTGGAGCGCATTCTCTACTAATGCCATTGGGCGGTCCAATAACAAATCGATTACGAAAAAATATTCTCCCAAGCTAGTTTTCAATGGTCGGGATTCAATCTTACTTAAGTTGATCTCCCGCCAGCCAAAAGCTGCCAGCATTTTATGAAGCATCCCTGGCCGATTAGCAGGCAGTGTCAAGATGACACTCATCTTTACTGGAACTGGCTGCTGGCTGGTCATCTTTCGGTCACCGACGATCCAAAAACGTGTCTGGTTCAACTCATTATCTTGGATATTCATAGCTAAGATCTCCAATCCAACATGCTGTGCTGTTTCTAATGAAGCAATCGCTGCTGCGTCTTCTTTCGGATGTTCTGCTACATACATTGCTGCAGCAGTTGTTGATTCTGTTGCTACTAAAGGAACATTAGGATAATGCGTTTCTAAAAACTGTTGTGATTGTGCTAGTGCTTGGGGATGAGAAAGGATTTTTGTAATCTTTGTTGCTGCATTGCCTAAAAGCTGCTGCTTGATAGGAAGAACGATTTCACTTTTAACTTCGACTTCTGGATGTTTGGAAAGAAGATCGATTGTGTGATGAACAGATCCTTCCAATGAATTCTCTACAGGAACGACAGCCAGATCCACCTGTTTGCGAAACAAAGCGCGCAAACAAGCAGGAATCGAAGCATACGCAGTCAATTGTTCTGTAGGAAATAGCTGGCAAGCCGCCTGATAAGTGAACGAACTTTCTGGCCCTAGATAGCTGACATTCATATGCTTTTGATCCTCTCTATAATGGTATCGATGATCTTTTCTGGTGTTTCATTGGTCGTGTTGATTCGAAGTGTCGCGCTCTCTTCATACCAGGAAAGTCGTTGTGCCAATAAGGCTTTTATTTCTTCTCTTGTTTTTCCAAGAGCTAACGGTCGAATAGACGTTTTATCTTGTTGGATACGATCGATTAGACAATCTGCTTCTGCCTCTAAGTAAAGAACAATTGGCTGTGTTTGTAAAAATTGCCGATTGGCAGCACATTGGACGATTCCTCCACCAGTCGCGATAATTTTATCTTCATTTGACAGCTTTCTTAAAACCTTTGACTCCACTTTTCGAAAGCTGTTTTCACCGTAATAGTGAAAATATTCGGCAATCGACAATTGGATATGTTCCTCAATCTTTGTATCTAAATCTACATACTCTTTTTGTAAACGTTGAGCTAACCCTTTACCGATCGTTGTTTTTCCAGCGCCCATGAAACCAATCAGCAAAATGCTAGCCATGAGCTTCTCCTCCTGACACAAGTTCTGCTAAATCATCGAAAAATGCCGGATAAGAGATTGAAACGGCTTCGGCTCCTTCTAGTTCGCAAGGTCCATCAGCTATCAAAGCAGCAACTTGCAGCATCATCCCGATTCGATGATCGCCTCTGCTAGAAACTTTTGCGCCATGCAGAGGTGTTGGTCCATGGATGATCAAACCATCTGCTGTTGCTTTTATCTTTGCTCCCATTTTTTGCAATTCTTCTGCCACCGCATCAATTCTGTTGGTTTCTTTTACTTTTAATTCTTCTGCGTCTTTAATGATCGTGATTCCTTCTGCTTGAGTAGCCACTAAAGCTAGAATTGGCAGTTCATCAATCAGACGCGGAATGATTTCTCCACCAATCGTCGCTTTCTTCAAATGACTCGTCTTGACACTTAAATCAGCCGATTGGTTCTGTTTATTGTGATTCGTCTGGGTAATCGCTGCGCCCATCTCCTCCAACACATCTAAGATACCTGTCCTTGTTGGATTGACCCCGACATTTTTTAACAACAGCTGGCTTTCCGGAACAAGAAGTCCTGCTGCTAGAAAGAAAGCAGCTGATGAAATATCACTTGGAACAGTGATCTGCTGACCGGTTAATTTTTGCGGTCCTGTCACCATGATTGTTTTATCTTCCACTGTGATCCTTCCACCAAATTGACGAATCATTTCTTCCGTATGGTTACGGGAACGTTCTTTCTCAACGATTACGGATGTACCTTCTGCTTGTAGTGCCGCAAACAGCAAAGCAGATTTGACCTGTGCACTAGCTACAGGCATATTGTATCGGATAGGTGATAAAGAGTGGGTTCCTGTCACAGTGATTGGTAAACACTGGTCATTTTCATTTCCTTGCAAGTCAGCACCCATCTCGCGTAAAGGCTCCATTACTCGCCCCATTGGACGTTTAGACAATGAAGCGTCACCGAACAGAGTCGTTGTAAAAGGCTGACCAGCCAAAATACCCATCAATAAACGACTCGTCGTACCGGAGTTTCCCATGTCGATGGGTTCAGTTGGTGGGACAAAGGAGTGGCTACCGCGACCATGAATCTTGATCACCTCTTCCTCTTCTTCGATTTCGACGCCTAATTGTTGGAAGGCATGTAAAGTACTCAGACAATCTTCTGCGCGCAAAAAATTTTGTATAGTCGTCGTTCCCTCAGCAATTGCTCCAAACATGATGCTGCGATGAGAAATCGATTTATCTGCTGGTATCCTAACAGTCCCTCTTAATCCATGTATTTGTTGTAATAATCGCATTTATCCAGCCTCCTATTTGATCCAGCAATGATAACTGGTATTAGACATAATGGTTCTTTTTGCTTGTAACAAATCCTGTTGATTTTTGAAACTGATTTGCAGTATCCCTAAAATATCTTCTCGCGTCTCTTGGATCTTCAAATTAATCAAAGAAACTCCCGCTTTTCCGATCAGTCCAGTTACTTCTGCAATAACGCCAGGCTCATCTGGCACATCGATAAATAAATCAAAAAAGGCAGGGATCGCGCCTTGCTTATGGATAGGCAACTGGTCTCGACTTTCTTTTGCCCGATTGAAAAAAGAAAAGATTTCCGATTGGTTCTCAGTCATGATCCATTCTGCTATTTGTGTCATTTCTTGCTGCCAATCTGCCAATCGTTCCAATAATATCTGCTTATTGCTCAACAAAATATCTGTCCACATGACAGGATCCGAGGAAGCGATCCTAGTGATATCTCGAAAGCCTCCTGCTGCTAGTTGTTTGGCTCGCGGATATTCTTGATTGAATTGTTCTGCCTGATTGACTAAACCAGCTGCCAGAATATGTGGAAAATGACTTAGCATTCCTGTTATACGGTCATGTTCTCCTGCTGTAAGAGTCACATATTTTGCTTTGGTTCCGCAAAATAGTTCTTGCAGTTTTTCAACATCTTTTTTCGTCTTTTCCAAAGGTGTAAAGATGTAATAGGCATTTTCAAATAGTTTAGCATCTGCTGCCTGTATACCTGATTTGTGAGAACCAGCCATTGGATGTCCACCGACAAACCGAAGATTTTTCTGCTCAGCGGATGTCACGACTTGCTGCTTCGTACTGCTGACATCCGTAATGATGACGTGATCAGACAAGTTGATTCTTTCAAGGACATCAAGATAAGCTAAGGTTGTACGGACGGGAACGGCTAATAAGATAACGTCTGCTTGTTCTGCACCTGTTTCAAAATCATTTGCAACGTAATCAACGATCTGCTGTTCTACTGCTTGCTCACGGGTTTTTGACTGACTATCCCAACCAACTACTATCAGTTCTGGATTGGTCTGACGAATACAAAGTGCCATAGAAGCACCAATCAGTCCAAGCCCCACGATAAAAACATGTTGTGCCATCTTATTTGCCCCCTTTTTAGTAATGTTTCAAGTAGTCACGGTACTCCTTCACTGCAGCTTTCAACTCAACAAGCGAATCACTTGGGAATTTTGACAATAGCTCTGTCGCTACCACAGTGGCTATAACATTTTCCGCAACGACACTAGCTGCAGGAACTGCTGTACTATCCGAACGTTCTACACTTGCTTTGTAAGGTTCTTTTGTATCGATATCAACACTTTGAAGTGGCTTGTACAATGTAGGGATGGGTTTCATGACCCCGCGGATAATAAGTGGTTCGCCATTGGTCATTCCGCCTTCGAAGCCGCCTAGATTATTGCTACGTCGGAAGTAGCCTCGTTCTTCTTCCCATAAGATCTCATCCATCACTTCTGATCCTGGTAATGATCCAGCAGTGAATCCGACCCCAAATTCTACTCCTTTAAAGGCATTGATACTAACCACAGCTTGCGCGATTTTGGCATCTAGCTTCGTGTCCCATTGTACATAGCTTCCTAATCCAGCTGGAACGCCTCCAACGAGCACTTCTACAATTCCTCCGATCGTGTCTCCATTTTTCTTTGTCTGATCGATCAGTTCTTTTATTCTTTGCTCGACTGCTGAATCAACAACCCGTACTTCAGATGCTTCAGAAATTTCTTTGATTTCTTGAATGGAGATATTTCCAGGTATTTCTGCTTGGATTCCACCAAGACAAATCACGTGTCCGGCTACGATGATGTCAAGTTCTTCCAGAATTTTCTTGGCAATTGCGCCGATTGCTACACGCATGGTCGTCTCTCTTGCAGAGGACCGTTCAAGCACATTCCGAAGATCTCGATGATGGTATTTCATACCGCCTACCAAATCCGCGTGTCCTGGACGCGGACGTGCAACTCGCCGCAGTGATCGGTCTTTTTCAGGTACTTCTGCTACAGACATGACAGTTGTCCAATTTTTCCAATCTTTATTTTCTACCACTAAAGTGACAGGTGAACCAATTGTTTTGCCGTGACGGATGCCAGACGTGATCCGAACACGGTCTTTTTCGATCTTCATCCTTCCTCCTCTGCCGTAACCAGTTTGTCTGCGAGCGAGTTCGTAATTGATTTCTTCTTCTGATAGAGGTAACCCTGCTGGTAGTCCTTCAATAATCGCTGTTAATTCTGGTCCATGGGATTCTCCCGCAGTCATATAACGCATCTTACAGTCCTCCTAAGTAATCTTTGAATGTCTCTGTAGGAACAGGTACGATTTTTGCTTGCCCAATCTTTTCTAGCAAGATGATATTCAATTGGCTTCCTCTTGCTTTCTTATCATGGGTTATCGCGTGGAATAATTCCTCTGAATGACTTAGATCGTAAGTAATCGGCAGGTGGAATTTTTGGAGTATCCTTTCTAATGCAGCTGTCGATCCAGTTGGAGACAAGCCGATTTTTTCTGCATGAGAAGTGATGGCTACCATTCCAATAGCTACTCCTTCTCCATGACTGACTACCCCATATCCTGCTGTATTTTCAATTGCATGGCCAATTGTGTGACCAAAATTTAAAATAAGTCGATTTCCTTGGTCAAAGACATCTTCTTCCACTACTTTTCGCTTGATTTTCAACGTAGCAGTGATGATTGGAACAGCATGCTCTAAAAGATCTTTTTCGTCTTTCAGCTCATTCAGCTGTTGCCAAAGCATTGCATCTGCTATAGCTGCTGATTTGATGATTTCAGCGATCCCTTCTCGTAAACGACGTACCGGCAAAGTCTTTAGAACCTCAGGATCAATCAATACGCCAGCTGGCTGGCTAAATGTTCCGACAAGGTTCTTCGCTTTGTTTGTATTGACTGCTGTCTTCCCACCGATACTAGAATCTACTTGTGCAAGTAGCGTAGTCGGAAGTTGAACAAAATGGATCCCACGCATGAACGTTGAGGCCACGAATGCGGCTAGATCACCCACCATTCCTCCACCAAGTGCAAGTATTCCATCGCTGCGGGTAAAATCATTATCTGCCAAAAAATCGTATAACTCAGCTGCTTGTTCCAAAGATTTACTGGTCTCACCCGCCGGTACGATTGAAAGGACTGGTTCAAAATCAGCTTGTCTCAATTGGAACATGATTTTTTCCGCATACAGTGGAGCAACGTTGGTATCAGTGATTACAGCTACTTTTTGAGGCTTCCAAATCGTTTGAAGCCATGATCCAGCCTGTTCTAGTGCACCTTCTTCAATATGAATATCGTATTTCTGGTTATCAACATGTATAGTAAGCATTCGCTTCACTTCTTTCTTTTAAAAAGCTGGCATTAATCGAGTGTTTGGATCTTTTCCATTGCTTCTTTCATGATCGCCACTTCTTTCATCATGCGTGAGTAAGTCTTTTCATTCAACGATTGGGGACCGTCTGACCAAGCATTTGCAGGATCAGGATGAATCTCTACGATCATGCCATCTGCTCCGCTTGCCACACCCGCACGGGCCATTGGTGGTACAAGATCCCAAATACCTGTACCATGACTTGGATCAACGATCACAGGGAAATGAGTTAATTTTTTCATCAATGGGACAGCACTTAAATCAAACGTATTACGTGTAGCTGTCTCGTAAGTCCGAATCCCACGTTCGATAAAAATGACAGGAGATTTGTCTTCGACTGCAATGTATTCTGCAGCATTAAGCCATTCATTGATCGTACCAGAAATCCCACGTTTCAATCCAACAGGTTTACCTGTTTTGCCGACAGCAGATAGCAGTTTGAAATTTTGCATATTACGTGCGCCAATCTGTAGGATATCGCTGTACTCAGCCACCATGTCGATATGTCCTTCATCCATCACTTCAGTAATCACTTTCATTCCAAATTCATCAGCCGCTTGACGGATGTATTTCAATCCTTCTTCTTCTAAACCTTGGAAAGCATATGGAGAAGTACGTGGTTTGAAGGCACCACCTCGCAGAATTTTTGCGCCCCCGGCTTTAGCCATCCGCGCACATTCTCTGATTTGGTCTAATCCTTCGATAGAACAAGGACCAGCCATCGTCACAAAACTGCCGTCACCGATTTTTACTCCGTCTACATCCACGACTGTATTGCCAGGATGGAATTCTCGAGAAGTCAATTTGTATGTGTTCAAAATACGCACAGCATTTTCTACTCCTTCGTAGCGTGTAAATGCTCCTTCTTGTAAACTTCGCGTATCACCTTTTAGTCCAATCACTACTCGTTCTGTTCCTTGATCGATTGAGACTTTGAATCCTTCTTTTTCGATATGATCGACGACTTTTTTTACTTGTTCTTCCGTTGCTTCTTTTTTCATAATTACTATCATTGTTTTTCCCGCTTTCTTTTGTTTACTTATCTATCTTGGCTGATTTTCTCTACTTTTTCAAGTTGGTTTTACATAAATTCCTACTAAACGACCGTGTCCTATTGTTCTCATTTTCGCTCCTTCTTTCCTACTTATGAACCGGATAATCAACAAAAAAAGATGTCCCTGTAGGAAATTGCCTCTACAGTGAACATCTTCAACGAGCCTTAAAAAGCGCTGCAAAAATATAAAATAGCCACTATAGATGAATTTCTCTACGTGGCTGTAAGTCGTGTTTAAAAATCTTTAGCCATCATAGATACAAACTTGGTTTGTTTGTACCCACGAAGTCATGAATACAAACCTATCTAAAATAGCTAAAGTAATACGTATTCAGTTTTGTAAGTTTTCTAGATTTCATAAAAAATCGCTCCAAACTGATGTAAGAATTGTACCTAGTATAGACATAAAAAAATCGACTGTCAATCATTTTTGTGAAACTTTTTTTAATTTTCTGATAGTTAACTTTATTTTTCAGAAAAACAACAATTGGTTTCATTGAAGAAAATAGTCATGAACAAAAGATTCTGAGAACTTTTTTGCTCGCTTGTTCATGACGTATAGAATAAAGCAGCTTTGTCTTGTAAACTCTGTTTTTCAAATAATAATCTAAAGATCGCTACTGGATAATAAAGCTGATTTCATGGTCCTCTTCGCCGCTGATGCGATAAGGTGACTCAACATCCGCTCCCCAGCTATTGATACCCCCGACTCCTCTTACTTTTGCAAAAATCGTAAGAACCGTTCGTCTTTCTGGCGGTAGTTCTTCTATATGTGTCGCCTGTTCCAGTTCTTCTGCTTTGAATGGTAAAGCGGAAAAAGCAAATGGCGTATCCTGCTGTTCAAATCGCAACGAAAAGTCTTCTTGATCTTTGTCCGTATTATCCAATGTTTGATTTCTTGTCAGTTCTAGCCATTTCGTTTCCATATGCATACCGCATTCTTGGGGAACAAGATATGGAGGGATAGGGAGTCCTTCCACTTTATAAATACCTTCGATACCACCAGCCAGCCGATCCGGATATGTTTCCCCTGATAAACCCTCATACTCAAAGAATTTTGCTTTTGTTGGCATAATGAACCTTATACCCAATGCTGGTAATTCCGGCAACCCTTTTTGTCCAACATAATGCATTTTAACAAGCATTTTACCCTCTCCAGCGATTTGGTAGGAAATTGTCACTTGTGTTTTTGGTACTGTGTTGATTTCCAGTGTAAAAATGATTTCAACTGTTCCAGCGTATTCATTACTTGAATATTGATTATTTACTGGGGCAATCGGCAAATCGATCTTTTTATTGTCCACCAGTACTTCTATTTCTTTGACTTTTGGATACAATCCGGCTCCTAACCACATACCAGATTTAAATCCAAATCCGCTACCTCTGTCATTATCGGTCGTTGCCCGCCAAAAAACTGGAAGTGTTTCCCGGTATAGCCATTCTTTTCCGTTTTTATTGAGCGATTCTAGTCCGCCTCTTGTATAAGAAAAAATATAATGCGTATTCCCCGATTTGACACCTAATGTACAGTCGCCGAAGACGATTGCAACTTTTTCTGTCTCCATATGACTTTTATTTACTGTATTTTTCATAATAATATCTTACCTCCTGCATGGCGGGTTTTTCTTGTCCATCTGCAAAAACGATTCCATTCCCTGAGAATTCATAGTCACTTGGTTTATCGTCAAAGTCACCGCCATAGCGCATCACTTCTCTACCAGTGATTGGATCAGTCACTTGGATCGCCTGATCTTTAAAATCCCATATATAGCCTCCTTGGTACATTTCATAACGATCAAGCAACGTCATGTAAGAATCCATTCCACCTAACGAATTCCCCATGTCATGCATGTATTCACATAAGATGAACGGTTTTTCCGCTTTATTTTCAAGGTAGTCAACGATCTCTTCTGGTGGCGCATACATGCAGCTTTTTACATCTGAAATCGAATCTTCGAATGCTGGATTTGGAAAATTCCCTTCATAATGAACAAGTCGATCCGGGTCTACTTTTTTGAAGTAATCGTTCATTTGTCGAATGTTTTCTTCCGCATAGGATTCATTTCCAAGAGACCAAAAAAGAATGCTTGGATGGTTCTTTAATGTTTCGAAATTCGTTTTTGCCCGATCAAGAACAGCAGATTGCCACTGAGGTACTGCACCTGGCACATTGTAAGAAGGCTCAAATGCACCCATTTTTTGCCATGAGCCATGGGATTCGAGGTTCGTTTCCGCCATCACGTGGATACCTGCTTGGTCGCATAAATAATACCAAGTGATCTGGTTGGGGTAATGAGATGTCCGTACGCCGTTGATCTTTGCATTTTTTATGATAGCCAAATCTTTTTCCATATCTTCTATAGTGATGGCGCGTCCTTTTCTTGGATGCCACTCATGTCGATTTACCCCGTTGATGATCATTCGTTTTCCATTGAAGTATATGATTTTATCTTTGATTTCGATTTTACGAAAACCGAAGGAATAGTCAATATATTCCGTTACTCTTTTTTCTTCGTCTATCGTCTCCAATTCAAGCTTATATAAATTGGGCTGAAAATGCCCCCACAATGCCACGTTTTCAAATCCATCGATCCGAATCGTCATTTGTTCTTTTAACGGATATTGCTGTTGATAGATTTCCTTCCCCTCAGGATCTAGTATCGCTACATTCAGCTGACTGTTTTTGGCTACTTGCTCAAAAGACAAATCTACTTCAAGTTTACCATTTTGACATTTGTCATCTAAGCGAGGTTTGATCCAAAGATCTTCTAAATGGTTTTGTCCTCGAGCAACTAAGAAGACCTCTCTGAAGATCCCAAAAAATCGGAAAAAGTCCTGATCTTCCAAGAATGCAGCTGTACTTCTTTTGTAAACCTCCACAGCTAGAATATTTTCTTCTTCCAAATAAGGTGTTAAATCAAATTCAGACGGAGTGAACGAATCTTCGGCATAGCCGATAAAATGACCATTCAACCAAAGGAACATTGCTTGTTCTACACCAGTAAAATGTATCGAGATTTGTTTTCCCTTTAGACCTTCTTCTAATCGAAAAGTCGTCAAATAGGACCCCACCGGATTGTCTTTAGCAGCTGAAAATATCCCTTCCGCCTCTTTCTCAGGGCTTGTCGTGAAAGGGGGACGGCGAAATACATGTCCCTCCCACGGATACATCGTATTGATGTAATGGATCTTGTCATAATTTGCTAATTCAATATGACTAGGAACAGTGATTTCATCAAAAGAACAGGCATCAAAATCTTTTTTATAAAATGTTTTTGGACGTACCGAAGGATTTGGCGAATAACAAAAACGCCATGTTCCATTTAAAGACTGTTTAAGGGATGATGTGGTTTCTACTTCTTCCCTTGTTGCATAGCAAACATGATCACTATGCGCATTTGATTGGTTCACTCTAAAAACTTGTGGATCATCTAACCATTTTATATTTGCTTTCATACTTTTTTCCTTCTCTCTCATAACTTTTTGAAATGAAGCAGCTCTGTTTGGAAATCACCTTGAAAATCAGGGAAGTAAAGTCCGACTGTCATCAATTCGGCCCCCGAAAATAGCCGCTTCGAGGTCTGTTCCTGATAAAGTGCCTCATCATCTAACCCCAACAGATATACTTCATGGAACGCTGGTTGAGCTGAAGCTAGTATCCTCCCTAAAAACACAATAGCTTCATCTTGTTTAGGAGACACAAACATCCATGCGACAATATTTTCTTCAAAAGGACTCGCCAAACGATAATAATGGCCGTACTGGATCACGGGACGAATCGTTTGATAGGATATAATTTGTTCTTTGACTTGCTTTTTTTCTTCAGGAGACAGCTTTGTCAAATCCAGTTCATAACCAAAAACAGCGCTCATAGCTGTTTCTCCTCTTGTTTTCAACGAAGTAGATCTGCCAGTCTGATGATTTGGTACAGCTGATACATGAGCCGTGATGGACGAAATCGGATAAGCAAGACTTGTTCCATATTGGATTTTCATACGCTCCACTGCATCCGTGTTATCACTTGTCCATGACTGCGGCATATAATAAATAAAACCAGCATCAAACCGCCCACCTCCACCAGAACAGCCTTCCCATAAGATTTCCGGATAATCAGCTGTCAAATGTTCGAGTAGTTCATAAAGCCCAAGCATATAACGATGCGCTACTTCTCCTTGTCTAAGTGGGTCAAGGGTAATCGAATAGATATCTGAAAGCGAACGATTCATATCCCATTTGATGTAGTCAAGAGGAATCGTGTCTAAAATCTTTCTCATTTGTTTCTCAATCGTCTGCCGAACATCTAACCTTGTAAAATCCAGTACATGTTGTGATCTGGAAGCAGAAGGCATTCTACCTGGCACCTGCATAAGAAAATCAGGATGTGTTCGATACAGTTCAGAATCAATGGAGATCATTTCTGGTTCAAACCATAAACCAAATTTCAATCCTTTGCTATGAGCATAATCTGCTATTTCACGTAATCCATTTGTCAACTTGCCTTTATACTCGAACCAGTCTCCTAATGAAGAATTGTCCGCATCTCTTTTTCCAAACCAGCCATCATCTAATACGAACATTTCGATGCCTAGCTCCTTTGCTTCATCAATGATCGCCTTGATTTTTTCACTATTGAAGTCAAAGTAAGTGGCTTCCCAGTTATTGACAAGAATCGGCCGTTCAGCAAATTGATGACGACCTCTTGCGATTCTTTCACGTAGCAACTCATGGTGGATCTGACTCATTTTGTTCAATCCCTGACTTGAGTAAGAAAGGATCATTTCAGGTGTTTGAAAAGACTGATTTGCATTCAATTCCCACGAAAAACAATGGCTGTTGATCCCACCGACGACTCTCAATTGATTGATCTGATCTTTTTCAAGTTCGAAAGAATGGTTGCCGGAATAAACAAATTGAAGTCCAATCGCTTCTCCAGTATTTTCTGTCGTATGATGATGAACTAAAGCAATAAAGTTATTCATATGGTGACTGCTCGTTCCTCGACGGCTTTCAAATACTTTTGTTCCAGATAAAAGAGATTGCCGTGAGATCTGTCTTTCATTGACATGTGCTCCTGGCAAAGCAATGACTTCATCAAATCGCCTAGTATGGGCAAAATCTAACTGGAAACTAGCTGCTTTTTCTAGTTTGATTGTTTCTCTAGTTTCATTTCTTATCTTTACAGATCGTGTGATCACTGCTCTATCACTAAATATGGTATAGAACAAATCGAAATAAATCGCTGTTTCTCTATCCTTAAGTGAAATCACCAACGTTTGTGCCTCTGACTTGTCTAGCACATAAGTTTGAGGCAAGCCTTCGATGTCTGGCTTCCCATCTGTAATATAATGACTATCATATCTCAGATCCAGTAAGTCTGACCCATTCTTGCGCTGAATGATCGATGCGGGCGTTCGAAAGTCCATGCTGCCATGAGAAGAGTATTCTTGTGGTAGTGTATCTTTCGACAGAGACCGGTCAGGATTTAAGGGAATATTTCCTGAAAATCCACGATCTCTTCGGGGATAATTTTTATTGTCTTTGTACTGCTTGACTGGTTTGCCAAAATAAATATGCGCCAATACATTGCTCTCTTCTATCTTTATCAGATAAGAAAGAAATGTATTTCGTAAATGGAATACTCGGCTCTTTTCATCAAATAAGATGAAATTTTTTTCTGTTTTTTTATGCGTAATATCCATCATTTCACTCCCACTAAAACGGAAACCGTTTACTTTTTTTATAATTCCTGTATACTGTTTACTAAACAATTTTGTCAATAGAAATTTTTTGTTTTTTTGAGGAGTGTGTAAAAATGGTTGGAATTAGAGATGTCGCACGAAAGGCAAATGTCTCTCCTGCTACAGTTTCCCGCGTGTTGAATAACGATCAGACGATCCATGTGGCTCAGGCTACTCGGCAACGAATAGTAGAGGCAGCAGCTGCGTTGGATTATGATATCAGTACTCGAAAATATATCAAAAAGAGAATGCCTTCGATTGGTGTGATCTCTACGATCGGCAAAGCGAGCGAAGAACATGATATCTATTACAAACATTTGCGAGTAGGGATGGAAGAAGAAGCTCGACGTCTGCATTTAGGGATGAATCGAATCTATAATCTATCTGATAATCCTAAACAATGGGAAGATCTAGATCAGTTAGGTGCGGTGATCGTTGTTGGGACCGTTACGAAAGAATCGATTACCGCCTTATTAAAACAAAACATGCAAATAGTCGTCGTGGATAACCCTGACATCCAGCAAGAGGTCGATATGGTTTATGCAGATCTTGAACGGATGACTAAAACCGTACTGGAATTGTTCTTAGAAAATGGCCATAAAAGAATAGCCTATATCGGGGGGTATAAAGTCGATATGGATGAACTGGGTGGGAAGCAGATTTCTATAAACGAAAAGAGAATGCGTGCCTATCAGCATTTTATGATCGATCATCACTTAGAAAAATATATGTCTTATCGTCTAGGTGGCTGGACAGAAAAACAAGGTGAGGGACTTGCGACTGATCTATTAGAAAATGAATCCCCTCTTCCTACTGCCATTCTTGTCGGGAGCGATCCAATGGCAATCGGTGTCTATCGGGCATTGAAACAAAAAAATATCCAAATTGGAGAAGAGATTGTTGTAGCAAGCTTTGATAATATCGAGACAATCGCAAACCTCTCCCCTGGCTTGACCAGTGTCCAAATCAATGCGAAATCAATTGGGCAAGCAGCTGTTCGAATGGCATTGGAGCGAATTGACGGAATACGGGACGAACCAATCATTTTGACTTATCCTGCACGATTGATTGTTCGGGAAAGTTTTATCCCAAGAACAAAAAGGTATTAAAAGAGAGGTTGTAAAAAGCCGCTTCGTTTCTTCATACTCAAAACTAAACGGCTTTTTCACAACCTCTTACTTATACTTATTCACAAAATCCAATGTCTGCTGGTAACAATTTTGCGATTCTTTTAGCGTGTAATCAAATTGGTATTCATGGGTAATCTCTTTTTTTGTATCTGTATAAAACAAGGATTGCACGGGTACCTTTAATTCTGTCAACCGATTTTCTAATGCTTGACCTTGCTCTTGGAAGGAGTAAGCATTTCCGTCAGTTATATACGTTGGCGGAAATTCCTTAGAAACATGGTCAGCCACACTAGCTTCTTTCAGTTGCTCGCTCGTTTTCCAATCTTTTGTTCCAATCAACGACCATGCAACGGTTTTGACGAAGAACTTCATAAATCGATCATCCGAATGTTGCTGTGCTGTTAGCTTTAAATCAACGGGTCCACAATAAGAAATGGTTCCTTTCAAACTATCTTTTGGAAGTACCTGTTTGATTTTCATCTGTTTGGCATACGCTTCATTTGTTTGTAGAGCTGCATATTGCAAAGCGATTTGTGCACCTGCACTATCGCCGCCAAAAAATAGTTGTTCCATGTCTAGCAGTTTGTCGTCGCCTTCAGCTAATAAATCTTTGACCAGCTCATTCACTTGAAGAACTTGATTAGGGTATTCTGAATCAGGCGCTAATTCATAATTCATCGCAACCACTGCGATGTTGGCATCTGATACTAATTTTGTCGCAAATTCCTTGACACCTGATTTATCTCCGCCGACGAACCCTCCACCATGTACCCAAAACAGAACAGGAACAGGTCCCTTGCTGTTTTTTGGATAGTAGATATCATACGTATTCTCTTTATAGTTGGACTCGTACGTCATATCTGTTTTTTTCGCCACGTTTTTTTCTGCTTGATTGAACGTTTTCTGATCGGTGATTTGAACAGTATTTGAAAACATATGGTTGATCAAGAATGCTCCGGGTCTGGGGGAAAGCTGGAAGGCAAGAAAGATTGCAAACGCGATCCCAAGAATGATTCCGAAGAACCATCCGATAAATTTAAGAATTTTCTTTTTCATAAGTCTCCCTCAGAAATTAATATTAAGCATTCTGATTATACCATAGTGTTCTTTCCTAGCAAGCTCTCCTGCATGATTTAATTGTTCCCCCAAACTTCTTCTGCAATGCTTTTGACAAAAGCAATCTTTTCCCATTGTTCTTCTTCAGACAAAATATTTCCTTCTTCTGTTGAAGCAAATCCGCATTGAGGACTTAAGCACAAACGATCCAAAGGCAGATATCGTGTCGCTTCGTAGATCCGGTCAATCACTTGCTGGCGCTCTTCCAGTTCACCACTTTTCGTTGTGATCAAGCCTAGTACAACTAATTTATCTTCGGAAACTTTCGCTAAAGGTGCAAAACTCCCAGCACGTTCACTATCGTATTCTAAATAATGGGCACGGACATTTTCTTGAGTAAATAATGGATCTGCTACGTCGTCATAGCCCCCCGATGCTGCCCAAGTAGAATGATAATTCCCGCGACAGACATGTGTATTGAGTGTTAAATCATCCGGCTGGTCAGCTAAGACTGCATTGTTGATCGTTAAATAAAGATTTGCTAGTTCCCGACGAACTTCTTTTTCATCTTTTCCCTCATCCATCGCAAACCCTTTAGGAAGTGGTGCAACTAATACTCCCCATGTACAATCATCTAGCTGGATCGTCCGCGCACCTGCTTCATATAAGTCGTCGATCACTTGACGATAAGCTGCGATGATATCTTTGATCAATGTTTGATTGTCTTCATAGACTTTTCGAACATGGGGTAATATATCCGGACGAAGTAGTTCCACTAAAATTTGAGCTGGAGCAGGAATTGTCTGTTTCACTTCGATGCCTTGACTTGTATGTGCCTGAGTGAATTTAAAATGTTCGACGAAAGGGTGGTTCGTACCAGAAATTTTCCCCGTCACAATCACTGTACCAGGACGTGTCTCTTCTCCATGAAAGAAATAGCCAT
The DNA here is from genome assembly GCF_056612775.1 of Enterococcus sp. M-BR2. Taxonomy (NCBI): domain Bacteria; kingdom Bacillati; phylum Bacillota; class Bacilli; order Lactobacillales; family Enterococcaceae; genus Enterococcus; species Enterococcus sp. M-BR2. The sequence continues at coordinate 662,768 of NZ_CM152743.1, read as the reverse complement.
GTTCAGGCACATAAAATTCCACGCCATTCAACCCATAAAAGAAGTCCAAGTGCCACCAGCTGCGACGGAACTCTCCATCAGTAACAGCTTTCAAACCAGCTCCTTCTTGTTTTTTTATCAATTCGATGATTGTTTCATCTTCTACTTTTCGAAGTTCTTCTTGTGTGATTTCCCCATCAGTAAAACGAGTCCTTGCCTCTTTCAATTTTTCAGGACGTAAAAAGCTCCCAACGATGTCATAGCGAAATGGTGATGTTGTTCGAATTGTCATAAAAAATCTCCTCCAATAATCATGTTTTAACAAAGCGTAAGAAGCTTTTCAAAAAAAGAAAAAAGTACCCGCCTCTTTTGCCGTTGAACGACAAAAGGGACGAATACTTCGTGTTACCACCCTTATTTGCATTATTCTCACAAATAATGCCTCATCGGTACAGATTGTATACCCGGCGTGTTATCGGTCGCTTTACCGTTTAGATTGCGTGAACAATCCAAAAAACTCAGAGCTCATCTTCACTGACCAAACAATCCTTGCTCTCACCTACCAAGGTCTCTGTACTTATTTCCGATCAGCTACTCTTCTCTTCAACGCTTCATTATTTGCTAATTAATATCCCACTTTCGTTTCATTTTGTCAATCTTTTTTCAATCGCCGATTGTAAAATTAAGCTAGACAACTAAAAAAGTCATTTGTGCTACACTCAAAATAGTTCCGACCAAAGAATTATAAGGAGTGAGTACAAATGACCTATACCCATCTTACAACGGATGAACTTGTAATAATAGAGTCTTATTTCAAAATTAATCAATCTGTTGCTAAAACTGCCCATTGCTTGAATCGTTCAAGACAAACGATCCATAAAGTATATCTGTTCTTCAAGCAAGGAAAATCAGCCTTAGAATATTATCAACAGTATAAGAAAAACAAATCAAACTGTGGTAGACGTCCGCTTGTTTTACCCGAGGAACAATCAGAATATATTCAAAGAAAGGTTGTTCAAGGATGGACACCCGATGTGATTGTTGGTCGTGCAGCGTTTCCTATTAGTTGTTCTGCTCGTACCATTTATCGTATGTTCAAAAAGGGGCTATTTGATTCTTCTGACTTACCGATGAAAGGCAAGCGTAAACCGAATGGACATCAAGAAAGACGTGGAAAACAAACTTTCCGCCGCTCTATTCATGAACGTGAAAAGGATTATAGCCAATTCTCAAATGAGTTTGGTCACCTTGAAGGTGACACTATCGTAGGTCTGAAACATAAAAGTGCTGTAATTACCTTAGTTGAACGATTATCAAAAGTTATCATCACATTGAAACCGTGTGGTAGACAAGCGATTGATATTGAAAAAAAATTAAATCAATGGTTTGAATCTGTACCGAAAAACCTATTCAAATCCATCACTTTTGATTGTGGAAAGGAATTTTCAAATTGGAAACAGATCAGTAATGTCAATGATATTGCCATTTATTTCGCTGATCCAGGAACGCCGTCTCAAAGAGGCCTAAACGAGAATTCTAACGGATTGTTACGTAGAGATGGTTTATTGAAATCTATGGATTTCAATTCAGTAGATGAATTTTTTATTCAATCTGTCGCATCTAAGCGAAATAATATTCCTAGAAAATCACTGGATTATCGAACACCTTTGGAAGTATTTTTGAGTTACGTAAGTATTGATGATCTGTCTAACTTAATTTGACAATTAAGAAATAAAAAAAATCGAGCGATTTCTCTCTCATTTCATTTTCATCCATTCAATCCACTTATCCTAAATATTTCTTTCCTATTTTTTCATTTCCATCCATGCATGATAATATTCAATTCTGATATTGTTTTCGTCCGTATTGGTCAATAGATATTGTCCGATCACTTCTCCTGTTTCCCACCCTTTTTCATGCATTGTTTCTCTGACTTCTAAGATATTATTACGTTCCGCATGGTTCATCTCAGATTTCAATAAAAACCGGCGATAAATAGTCGTATCTTTTTTCTTCCAAATCACATCTTGGGAAAATAAATGTATGTCACTGGGGTCGATAAAAAAGCCGTACATCGTTTGCGAACTGGAAGCTGGCATACTCATCATTCCAAAACTCGAATAGTTTGGTAGAAATTGTTTTATTTCCACAATATCTTCAAATTCCGTTGAGATCATACAGTCAAAAGGGATCTCTTCTATAGGAAATTCTTCCTCGTTTGTATCGATCATCAATTTTAACTGTTTTTTTCGCGCCCTTATCTCTTTCTGTTTTTGTTTCATTATCAATAGTTCTTTATGGATTCTTTTTTCTGTTTCATCAAGTGTCTCATATAACTCCGTCAACGTTTTACCATATAAATTCTTCATCTGCTTGATCGGTATATCTAATTTTCTATAAAAAACGATATCATAAAGCATAAAAATATCATCGATATCAAACAAGCGGTAATCATTCTCTTCCTGTCTGCTTGACCGGATCAGTCCCTGTTCATCCCAATAGCGAATCGTTGATTTTGGCAAATCAAACAGTTCCGATACTTGGCCGATCGTGTACATTTTTTTCATTTTTTCTCACCTCTTTTCCAGTTTATTCTTTTTTCTATTGACCTTCAAGCTACTTGAAGGTATAGAATCGAAAAGTATCAGGAAAAAGGAGGAATAATATGACTATCTTAAAAAAATTCTTACAGCAAAACAAAGGACTCGCTCTCCTTACCTTTGTGATGATCTGTTTACAAATCGCCGGTACATTAGGTGTACCAAGATTAGTAGCCAAACTAATCGACACAGGTATAGCAAGTGGCGAAGCCTCTGTTATCAAGAAAATCGGCGTTGAAATGCTACTTGTAGCATTTCTAGGAACGATTGCTGCAGTTGCCTCTAGTTACTTTTCAGCATTGGCATCCGCTCGGTTTGGTTTCCAGACACGGGAGAAATATTTCCGTAAATTCCAACAACTGTCAATGAAGGATATCAGCCGTTTCAGTTCTGGATCTCTTTTGACAAGAATGACGAATGATGTCGATAATGTCCAGCAAATGATTGTTTTATTTTGCCAAATGATTTTACCAGCACCAGTTATTTGCTTTTTCACCATCCTCATGATGTTTCGTTATTCTCTATTGCTTACATGGGTTACATTATTCTCTGTTGTTTTTTACGTATGGATCGTTTACCGACTGATGAAACGAGGAACGCCTTTATCTTTGAGTATCCAACCAAAAATGGATCGGATCACCATCACATTGAGAGAATTCTTTACGGGGATCAATATGATCCGTGCCTTTGATAATCAATCGTATGAAGAAAAGCGAACGAATCAGACCTTTGCAGATTATGCTAGTCAAATGATCAAAGTGAACCGAATCTTTGCTTGGGTCACTCCAATTGCTTTTTTACTCATGGGAATCGTTTATGCTTCTATTTTGTGGTTTGGCGGAAATCTTGTGGCAGACGGGACGTTACAGATCGGGGTCGTGACCGCGGTAGTGGAATACTCTATGCTGACACTTGCTTATTTGATGATTGCAGCCATGGTACTGGTCATTATCCCTAAATCATTCGCCTCTTTACGACGGATAGAAGAAATACTCGAAGCAGAGATCGAAATTAAAGAAGAGACGATCCAAACAGTTGCTAAACCATCCTTTGATCAGACAAATGCAGCTACTTTTGAACATGTCACATTCAAATATACTGAAACTTCTGATCCAGTTCTAGAAGATATTGATTTTACAATACCTAAAGGAAAAACAACGGCGATCGTTGGTGGGACCGGATCTGGAAAAAGTAGTTTAGCAAAATTTCTCTTGAGACTAAGTGATCCTACGGTAGGAAAAGTGACCCTTGGTGGTATTCCTCTTACTCAAATGACGCAGGAACAGATCCGCTCCCACATCAGTTATGTCCCTCAAAAAGCCTTCTTATTCAGCGGTACGATCTTAAGCAACTTGCAGATGGGAAATGAACATGCTTCACCAGAAGAATTGGCTAAAGCGATCGAGGTCGCCCAATTAGAAGAACTAGTGGACACTCTTCCTAATGAATTAGATAGCTTTGTTGCTCAAGGTGGTTCTAATTACTCTGGCGGACAGAAACAGCGGATATGCATTGCTCGAGCATTGATCAAACCAGCAGAAATCTATGTATTCGATGATAGTTTTTCCGCTTTAGATTATAAGACAGACGCAGCATTAAGGGCAGCACTCCATAAACACATGTCGGAGAAAACTCTCGTGATTGTTGCTCAACGGCTCAGTACGATCCAACAAGCAGATAACATCATTGTTTTAGATGAAGGAAAAATCGTAGGACAAGGTACTCATGAAGAACTATTGTCTAATTGTCAAACATATCAAGAGTTTGCCAAATCACAAGGAATATAGAAAGAAGGGATTCGATGGAAAAGAAAAAAACGTTGAACACACACGCTTTGATACGTTTTTGGAAAATGATCAAACCTGAACATAAATATTTTTACGGATTGTTTCTATGCAGTTTATTGGGCAACCTATTAGTTGTAGCCATGCCCCTGATCATGGGAATTGGGATTGATGATTTGTTGTCGCAAATAAGAAAAACAGGTATTGGACAGCTTACTTTCAGTGATATCAAACAGGCATTGCTGTTCCCTGTCTTATTGCTGATCGGCTGTTCAGTCCTAAGCAGTGTTGCTTCATTTATCCAAGAACGTACAATGGCAGCATTAAGCGAAAAGATCACATTGAGGGTACGAAAAGAAATCACAAAAAAATTCAAAACATTGCCGATGTCGTTTTTTGATAATCATCAAGTCGGCGACATCATCAGTCGGACGACTACCGGACTCAATCAGCTTTCTCAAGTGTTATTGACAGGTATCAATCAATTTTTCACTTCTGTGGTAACAATAGTTGCTGCTGGTCTAATGCTGTTTTATATCGAAAGCAAGCTTACTTTGCTCGTCTTATTGCTGATCGTCGGAAGTTCAATTGTTACAACTAAAATTGCGAATAAAAACAAACAGATTTCTGAACAAAACCAATATGAACTAGGTGTCTTGAATAATCGGATGGAAGAAATCTTAGCTGGTAATCTAGTAGTCAAAACATTCAATCAGCAAGCTCGTGCAGAGGCTTCTATACATGAAGTAAACAAAAAACAATACAATGCTTTTAAACGTGCTCAATTTATGAACTTTGCCATCTATCCGGCAATCCGTTTCATCAATCAACTTGCCTTCATCATAAGTGCGGTATTCGGTGCTATAGTCGTTCTTTCTGGCGGTGTGACGATTGGCTTCTTACAAGCTTACCTTCAGTACATCAATCAGATCTCTGAACCAATTTCCACTGCTTCTTATGTGATCAACTCGATCCAATCCGCAATGGCTGCAATCGAAAGGATCTTTGAAATATTAGATGAAACAGATGAAATTCCGGACCTACCAGAAGCAAAACTTTTGGAAGAACCGAAAGGAAAAATAGCTTTCAAAAATGTACAATTTGGTTACACATCAGATAAAATATTGATGAATCAAGTTGATTTTTCAGTAAAACCAAAACAAACTGTGGCGATTGTTGGCCCAACTGGTGCAGGAAAAACGACTTTAGTTAATCTGCTGATGCGTTTTTATGAACTGAATAAAGGAAAGATCGAATTTGACGGCTGCGATATTACTAAGCTTTCGCGTGGAGAACTACGCCGTTCTTTTGGGATGGTCTTACAAAATACCTTGCTGTTTGAAGGAACAGTGGCCGATAATATTGCCTATGGGAAAATGGATGCCACGAGAGAACAAATTATCGAAGCGGCTGAAATCGCGCAATGTGATCACTTTATTCGAACACTGCCAGAGGGATATGATACAATCATCTCTAGCGAAAATGGTACGTTATCTCAAGGGCAGCAACAATTATTAACAATTGCACGGGTCATTCTGGCAAATCCCCCTGTCGTTATTTTAGATGAAGCAACTTCTAGTGTAGATACACGAACAGAAGCATTGATCCAGCAAGCAATGGAGGCTGTGACAAAAGACAGGACAAGTTTTGTCATTGCCCACCGTTTGTCAACGATTGAAAATGCAGATATGATCCTTGTAATGAAAAACGGCGATATCGTCGAAAAAGGAACGCATTCTGAATTACTCCAAGCACCAACGCTTTATACTAGCCTTTATAATAGTCAATTTCAGGTAGCATAGCCAAAAGAGCGTGGGACAAAAGTAAAGAACACTTTTGTCTCACGCTCTAAACACGTATAAAAGGCGGAAGCAATTCTGATGGCTTTCATGAGTTTTTTTAACGTAGCTTTTCTAAATGCAGCTACGTTTCTTGTTTCTTTTGTCATCATGACTTTTTTCACCCCTCATTTTCAACGACTTTTTCATGAACAGCCGTTTGAATTACCAAAAAACGTGGAGTAAAGCGGCATTTTGTTCACTCTTTCTTTGTCTTTTTTAGGTTATATTATTGTCAAGAACATGAAACGAAGTATAGGAGGATTTAAATAGTGAAAGGATGTGGAACGATCATCAAGATTATCGTTCCACATCCTTTTTTAACCATATTAATTATTAAAGATCTTAGGGCCTTTTCTCATGTTTTTACGATCATTTTTAGGTGTTTCCATTTGTTTGGATCGACCTCCACCTTGTTTCTTTTTGATCAATTCTTTCATTTTTTCTTTTTGGTCCATTTTTATTCTCCTTTAACGAATGAAGCGACTAATTCGATATGATGGGTTTGTGGGAAAAGATCTACAGGCTGAACTTTCTTCACGGCATAACCTGCTTCTGCAAATAACTTAGCATCTCTTGCAAAAGTTGCCGGATTACATGAGATATAGACGATTCGTTCTGGTGACATTTCGATTGCTGATTCAATAAAATGATGATCTAATCCTTTTCGTGGAGGGTCAACTACGATCACAGATGGTTTGATTCCTTTTTCTTGCCATTTTTTCATGACTTTTTCTGCTTTTCCGACTTCATAATAAACATTTTCGATTTTATTATTTAAAGCATTGAATTGTGCATCTTCAATTGCTTCTGGAATAACTTCCATCCCATACACCTTATCCACTTTGTCTGCTAAAGACAAGCCAATCGTACCTATTCCTGAATAAGCGTCAATCACAATGTCTTTTTTATCTAACTCAGCAAACTTGATGGCTGTTTGGTACAGATACTCTGCTTGTTGAGTATTTACTTGATAAAATGACTTTGCTGAGATTCGATAGGTTTTTCCTAATAGCTGATCTTCGATATAGTCTCTGCCATATAAAACTTTTTCTTTGTCTCCTAAAATCACATTTGTTTTTTCTTCATTGATATTTTGGATGACCGAAACCACTTCTGGCAATTCTTCATGAATGGCTTCAGCAATTTCCTTGGATTTAAAGAATTTTTCTTTACGAGTAACTAAAACGACCATCATTTCATGGGAATAATGACCACGACGTATAATGATGTGACGAAGCTGTCCTTCATTTTTTTCTTCATTATATCCTCGTACTTGGAACCGTTGCAAGATATCTCTGACTACTTTGATTGCTTGATCGATGACAGGATCTTGGATATAAAAATCTTCGATAGGGACTAGATCATGGCTATTCTTTTTGTAAAAACCGGTGGCTAACTGTCCATCGATACGGCGAACAGGGATCTGTGCTTTATTACGGTAGCCGAATGGTTCTGCCATTCCGACAGTTGGAAGTACAGGAATTTCTGACATCTTAGCAATCTTCGCCATTACATGCTCTACTTGTTTTTGTTTGAAAACAAGCTGTTGTTCATACTTCAAATGGGCTAAAGGTGCGATACCTGTGCGAAGTAGTGCATTGTTTTCTACAGGCTGGCGATCAGGAGATTGTGTAATAAATGTTTCGACTTTCCCATATCCAAACTTATTGCCCGCTTTCACTACTAGTATTTCTACTTCTTCTCCAGGAAGTGCATTTTCGATAAATAATGGATAACCATCGATTTTTGCTACCCCCATTCCTTCATAACTCAAGTCGACGATTTCGACTGTATATCGTTCGTTTTTCTTTACTATTTGCTGTTCTGTCATATTTTGCTCCTTTAAGCCTATTTTTCAATCCTACTGAACTCTACTATAAATCAGTTAATTACACAACTAAAACCGGCACTGACCTTACTACGTTCAGCACCGGCTTTTGATTAATTCTTTTGATTAGGTGTTTCGTCTGCTATTTTTCCGTCACCGTCGATATCTTCATCCGTTAAACGTTCGACTTCTTTTACGAATTCTTTGCTGACAACCTCTAATTCTTCTTCATCTGTGCCTGTGATTGCTTCATCAGGAATCTGATCGGTATTGGCAAAGAACTCAATGTGCTGATGAAGATTTTGGAAATGCATCGGTGCTTCCCCGCCATATTCACCATCTAAGTTGATCATTACTGGTCGATTGATATCATCTTCTGTTTCGACGAACAAACTGCTTGTTTTGGTATAGATTACTCTTGGATCATCGACATGTCGACCGCCATTCAGCATGAGTGCCGCAATATGCAAGATCTCAAAGATATTTGCTGTCTTTACAATGATCAAAGAAAACTTGCCATCATCCAATTTGGCATCTGGCGCGATCTGTTCGAATCCTCCAACAGAGTTCGTCAGCCCTAGGAAAAACATCGAAGCATTTCCGATATATTCCCCTTCATCATACTTCAAGCGCATTTTGATTGGCTTTACTCGAGGTAGCATCTCTGCTCCTTTCGCAAGGTAGGCAAGATAACCAAAAATACTCTTTAGTTCTGATGGAACTTCATAAGTCAATTCTGTCAAATAGCCGCCTGCAGCGATATTGATGAAGTAACTGCTATCAGAAAGACCGATGTCCATTTTTACTGTTTGGTGTTTTTTTATTACTTCTGCTGCTGCTTTAATATTATCTCTAGGAATTTTTAATGCTCGAGCATAGTCGTTCGTCGTACCGGCTGGGATAATGGCCATTTTAGGACGGTGTTCAAGCGGAGCGATCCCATTGACCACTTCGTTGATCGTTCCGTCGCCCCCAGCTGCCACTACTAGATCAAAACCTAGTTCTGCAACTCTGCGTGCTTCATTCTTGGCTGAATCAGGTTCTGGTGTAGTGGCATAGGCGCTAGCTTCAAATCCTGCTTCTTCTAATGCCTGCAGGATATCCGCCAAATTTTTTTTCAATAATTCTTTTCCCGAGGTAGGGTTATAAATTACGCGTGCTTTTTTCATTTTCAGCCTCTAGCGTTTCGCTAATTCATCTTTAAGCAGCTTGTTCACGACACCAGGATTTGCTTGCCCTTTAGTTGCTTTCATGATTTGACCGACTAGGAAGCCAACCGCACGATCTTTTCCATTTTTGTAATCATCGACAGATTGTTGATTGTTATCCAAGATTTCATTAATGATTGGAAGAAGTTTGCTAGGATCAGATAATTGTACCCAACCATTTTTCTCAACAACTTCTTGCGCTTCTCCGCCATTTGTGATCAATTCACGGAAGACTTTTTTGGCGATTTTTGAGCTGATCGTTCCATCGGCGATCAAACGAATCATTCCTGCTAAGTTCTCAGGTGTCAATTTTGTCTCAGCTAATTCCAGTTTCTCACTGTTTAAGTAAGCAGAAACTTCACCCATCAACCAGTTAGATGCTTGCTTGGCATCTGCACCATTTTCCAAAACAGCTTCAAAGAAATCAGACATTTCTTTTGTAAGTGTCAATACCATTGCGTCATACTCTGGAAGACCAAATTCACGGATATAGCGTTCGCGACGAGAAGCTGGCATCTCAGGTAAACTAGCTTTTACTTTTTGAATCCATTCGTCATCGATCACGAATTTCGGAATATCAGGCTCTGGGAAATAACGATAATCACTAGAACCCTCTTTCACACGCATCAAAACTGTTTTATTCGTTGTTTCGTCAAAACGGCGTGTTTCTTGTTGGATTTCTCCTCCTGAAAGAAGAACTTTTGCTTGACGTTTTTCTTCAAAAGCTAAACCTTTTTTCACGAAAGATAAAGAGTTCAAGTTTTTCAATTCTGCTTTCGTACCGAATTCTTCTTGTCCATAAGGGCGGAGAGAAATATTCGCATCACAACGCATAGAACCTTCTTCCATTTTCACATCGCTGACTTCTGTAAATTGGATGATTGAACGCAATGCTTCTAGATAAGCGTATGCTTCTTCTGGTGAACGCATATCAGCTTCAGAAACGATTTCGATCAAAGGCGTGCCTTGTCGGTTCAAATCAACGTAAGAATAGCCGCCGATACCGTGCATGTTTTTCCCAGCATCTTCTTCTAAATGGACCCGTTCGATCCGGATTTTTTTCTTCTTGCCTTCTACTTCGATTTCGATCCATCCGTCATGACCGATTGGTTGATCAAATTGGGAAATTTGATATGCTTTCGGATTATCTGGGTAAAAGTAATTTTTCCGGTCAAAATGAGTATCTTTAGAGATTTCGCAGTTTAATGCCAAAGCGGCTTTCATCCCGAATTCCAGCGCAGCTTTATTCATTACTGGTAGCACGCCTGGATAACCCCAGTCGATCACGTTTGTATTGCTGTTTGGTTCTGCACCAAAATGAGCTGGCGCTGGAGAGAAAATTTTTGAGTTGGTTTTCAACTCGACGTGGACTTCTAGTCCAATGACTGTTTCAAAATTCATTCGTCTTTCCCTCCTAAAATAGCTGGTTGTTGTGTGTGGAATTCTGTTGCTTGTTCAAACGCATATGCCGCTTGATACATCGTTTTTTCATCAAAATAATTACCGATGATCTGCAATCCAACTGGTAATCCTTCTGACAATCCTGCCGGTACAGACATACCTGGAAGTCCAGCCAAGTTGACAGGGATCGTTAAGATGTCACTCATGTACATCGTGATTGGATCGTTGATGTTCTCACCGATTCCGAATGCCACTGTTGGTGAAGATGGTCCGATGATCAAGTCATAATCTGCAAAGACTTTTTCAAAATCTCGTTTGATCAATGTACGGACTTGTCCTGCTTTTTTGAAGTAAGCGTCATAATAGCCCGCACTTAATGAGAATGTACCTAACATGATACGGCGTTTTACTTCTTCACCGAATCCTTCTGAACGTGAGTTGACATATACATCATCCAATGATTTCACGTTTTCAGAGCGATAACCATAGCGGATACCATCGAAACGCTGCAAGTTGGAACTTGCTTCTGATGAGGCAATGATATAATAAACAGCCACACCGTATTTTGAATGAGGTAAGCTGACTTCTTCCACAACAGCACCTAATGAACGGAATGTTTCTGCTGCTTTCAATACAGCTTCTTTTACGCCAGAGGCCACACCTTCGCCTAAGTATTCTTTAGGTAAAGCAATCTTCATTCCTTTGATGTCACCGGTCAGTCCCTCTGCAAAGTCAGGAACTGAAACGCCTGAAGAAGTACCGTCTTTTTCGTCATAACCACTGATAGCTGTCAATGCTAATGCGTTATCTTTCACCGTACGGGTCATTGGTCCGATTTGGTCAAGAGATGAAGCAAAGGCAATCAAGCCAAAACGTGAGACACGGCCATAAGTAGGTTTCATTCCTACAATGCCGTTGAAAGCTGCTGGCTGGCGGATACTTCCCCCCGTATCACTACCTAAGGAAACTGGGATTTGTCCAGCTGCTACTGCTGCTGCAGAACCACCGGAAGAGCCACCAGGTACTTTTGTTTGGTCCCAAGCATTTTTTGTTTTCTTGAAATAAGAAGTTTCTGTACTTCCGCCCATAGCAAATTCATCCATGTTTAGTTTTCCAACAGGGATCATATCTGCTTGATAGATTTTATCCATGACCGTTGCATCATAAATTGGTTCAAAATTGTAAAGAATCTTAGATGCAGCGGTTGTCAAGATATCTTTTGTTACGATATTATCCTTGATCCCAATCGGAATTCCAGCAAGGATGTTGCTTTCATCAATACCTTTTTCATCTAAAGCTTTTGCCTGTTCCAATGCTTTTTCTTCATTCAATGTGATGAATGCTTCGATCTCAGGTTCAGTTTCTTTGATTCGTTCAAATGTTGCTTTTGTCAAATCTTGTACAGTGATTTCTTTCGATACAAGCATACGATGCAGTTCTTCTAGAGAACGATTGTATATTTTTGTCATTATGCGCCAGCCTCCCCATTATCGATGATTGCGGGTACTTTGATAAAGCCGTCTTCTGTTTCCGGCACATTTTTCAATAATTCATCACGGTTCCATCCAGCTTGCGCCCGATCTTGTCGCATCACGTTTACTGTTTCGACAACATTCGACGTAAATGGAACACCTTCCGTATCTACTTCTTCCAGCATTTCCACCATATCGATGATTTTACCTAATTGGTCGGTAAAACTTGCAAGTTCTTCATCTGCGAACGCAAGTTTTGCTAATTTGGCAACGTGTTTCACTTGTTCTTCACTAATCGCCATACTACCCCTTCTTTCTAAACGAGTTAAAAACTTTGCTCTCTATTTTAACATAAGAGTGCTCTGTCTGAAATTATTTATTGAAATTTGTCTGAAAAAACTCAATATTTATTCTTTTGCTGAGTGGCTTTGAGCCAATGCTTCTGCCATTTGATCTTCTGTCCAAACTTCGATTCCTAATTCTTGTGCTTTGGTTAGCTTGCTGCCAGCATCTTCTCCTGCTACCACGATATCTGTTTTTTTCGATACGCTACCAGTCACTTTCCCGCCAAGATTTTCGATCGTCTCTTTTGCTTCTTCACGAGTCAATCGTGTTAGTTTACCAGTAAGGACTACTGTTTTTTCTTTAAAAGGCGACTCGACTTCTTGCAATTGGGTACTTCGAAGCCCTTTGTATTCGAAATTGACGCCTGCTTGTTTTAATTCATTCATCAATTCATGGACTTCTTCGTTACTAAAATAAGTGACTACACTGTCGGCAATGATATCACCGATCGTATCAAGCGCAATAATCGACTCATAGTCGCTTCTACTCAATGTCTCTAGATCACCGAAATGTTCTGCTAAAATTTTTGCTGCTTTCGCTCCGACATGTCTGATTCCTAACCCGAAAATCAACCGCTCGACCGAATTATCTTTGCTGTTGTCAATTGCTGTCAAAATATTATTTGCTGATTTTTCTTTTATTTTGTCCAACGTCAATAACTCTTCTTCTGTCAATTTATAAAGATCAGCAACATCTGCGACTAGTTTTTTGTCATACATCTGTTCAAGCACACGTGGGCCCAATCCGTCGATATTCATCGCATTTCTTGAGACAAAGTGGTTCAAGCCTTCTTTCATTTGAGCAGGGCATTTAGGATTGATGCACCGTAGCGCTACTTCTTCATCCAAATGGACAAGTTCGCTTCCACAAACTGGGCAATGTGTAGGTAATTGGTATTCTTCGCTGTCTTTAGGTCGTTTATCCAACACGACTTGCGAAACTTCTGGAATGATATCTCCCGCTTTATAAATCAGAACTGTATCTTTCAAGCGGATATCCTTCAACTTGATATAATCCCCATTATGCAGACTGGCACGGCTTACTGTCGTTCCTGCTACTCGGACAGGCGTCATGATTGCCGTTGGTGTCACTACCCCCGTTCGTCCGACTGTCCATTCGATGTTTTCGATCAGTGTTTCAACTTCTTCTGGGGGAAACTTATAAGCTGTTGCCCATCGTGGTGCTTTGACAGTAAAGCCAAGTTGATCTTGCAACGAGAACTCATTCACTTTGATGACGATCCCATCAATCTCATAGGGCAAATCTACACGTTTATCATGATATTCCTCAATGTATGCCCATACTTCATCAATCGAATGACATAGACGTTTTTCCCGATTCGTGTGGAATCCTATTTTTTCTAGCTCTTCTAGTGCATCATACTGTGTTTTTGCTTCCATAGGACCGAAATCAGCTACTGTGTATAAAAAAGTATCCAGATTTCTTTTCGCTGTGATTTTAGAATCTAACTGACGCAAGGAACCGGCTGCGGCATTCCGAGGATTCGCAAAGATATCTTTTCCCTCTGCTTCTCTGTCTTGATTCAATTGAACAAATGACCGTTTTGGCATGAAACATTCGCCTCTTACTTCGATGTTCATCGGTTCTTTTAATTTGATTGGGACTGATCGGACAGTCTTTAGGTTTTCAGTGATGTTTTCTCCTACAGTCCCATCCCCACGAGTCGCTCCTCTAACGAAGTTCCCATCTTCATAACGCAAAGAGACGGAAAGACCATCTATTTTTAGTTCGCAGCAATAGTCGACTACACGTCCCACTGCTTTTTGTACACGTTGATCAAAAGCTATCAGTTCTTCTTTGCTGAAAACGTCGTTCAAACTGTAAAGCGGAATATCATGAGTGACTTTTTCAAAACCTTCTAATACTTTTCCGCCTACTCGTTGAGTGGGAGAATCAGACGTGATCAAATCAGGATATTGTTCTTCGATTGCTACTAATTCTGCGTATTCTTTATCATAAACATAGTCTTCCACTGTTGGTTTATCTTCTACGTAGTATTCACGAGACCATTGGTTCAATCTTGTACGAAGTTCTTCTGCTCGTTTAGCAGCTTCGTCAATCGTCATTTCATGTTCCATCATTTACCCTCCACTACTAAGCTTTTTCAATTGGCGCAAAGGCAGCCAAAAGACGTTTTACTCCTTGACTTGGGAAAGCCACATCTAGTTCTAGATCCTTCGACGTCCCACTTACTCGGACGACTGTTCCTAGGCCCCATTTTTTGTGTTTGACTTTATCTCCAGGTTTCCAGCTGTTCTTTTCCCCTCCAGTGGCACTTTTAGAGGAAACAACCGCTGTCTCTGGCTGTTTATAGCTATATGCTGTTTTTTTTGCGAATACAGGTGTTTTTTTAGGCGTAGGACGCATGCCCTCGATTTCTAGCAATTCTTGATCGATTTCTTCTACAAAACGAGAAGGACGGTTATATTGCGTCCGTCCATATAATGTTCTGGAGAAAGCATTGGTTAAATACAACGCTTCTTCTGCTCGCGTGATTCCCACATAAGCGAGACGACGTTCTTCTTCCAGTTCGCTTTCTTCCATCAATGCTCGAGATAAAGGAAAAACACCTTCTTCTAGACCAATCAGGAATACAACTGGGAATTCTAATCCTTTGGCTGCATGCAACGTCATCAATGTCACTTGCGAAGCGTCTTCTTCTAAATTGTCAATGTCAGAAACAAGTGCCAGATCGTTCAAGAAGACCGTTAGTTTTTCTTCTGGTGCATCAGCATCTTCTTCATTTTGCTGTTCGAACTGCTTATCGAATTCTTGTGTGACCGTTAAAAATTCCTCCAAGTTTTCGATACGCGCTTGTGCTTCTAATGTATTTTGGATTTTTAAATCTTCCAGGTATCCGCTACGATCCAAAACCTCTTTCGTCAATTCTGTCACTGTCAAGTATGGGATCATCTGCGTGACTTCTTGAATCATCTCTCCAAATGAACCTAATTGCTGGCCTGCTTTTCCACCGATATTTGCCAGTTCCACATTTTGGGCTGCTTCAAGCAGTGGCCATTCATGGAGAGAAGCAAAACTGCGTAGTTTTTCGATAGATCCTGGTCCGATGCCTCGTTTGGGCGAATTAACGATACGCTCAAAACTGATTGAGTCTTGAGGATTTGCCAGCACATTTAAATACGCTAAAATATCTTTGATTTCTTTCCGATCGTAGAATTTGTGCCCTCCAACCATTTTATAAGGAATATTTGCTTTCAACAAGGTTTCTTCCATCACACGAGATTGTGCGTTCGTCCGGTACAAAATGGCAAAGTCGCCGTAATTCCGATGATTGCTTCGAATCTCTTCTTGCATCCGGTCTACGATAAAACGGGTTTCGTCTCGTTCATTATCTGCACGATAGTAAGTGATCTTGTTTCCTTCTTTGTTTTCTGTCCACAAGTTTTTTGGTTTCCGATTGCTATTGTTTTCAATGACTTGGTTTGCCGCGCTAAGAATGTTTTTCGTGGAGCGATAGTTTTGTTCCAGCAAAATCACTGCAGCATCTGGATAATCTTTTTCGAAATCCAAGATGTTCTGCATATCTGCACCGCGCCAGCCGTAGATACTTTGATCTGCATCTCCCACTACGCATAGATTTCTAAATCTACCTGCCAATAAATTGACCAACGTATACTGTGCGTGGTTTGTATCTTGATACTCATCTACATGAATATAATGGAATTTGTTTTGATAATATGTGAGTGAATCAGGATGTTCTTCAAATAACCGGATCGTATTCATGATCAGGTCGTCAAAGTCCATACATTGATTGTATTGAAGCTCTTTTTGATAAGCAGCGTAACATTTTGCCACAATCTCTTCGTAATAACTGCCTTGCATTTTTGCAAAATCTTGAGGGGTCTGCAAGCTATTTTTTGCTTGGGAGATTGTTCCTAATATGCTGCGAGGATCATATTTTTTCGGGTCAATGTTTAGTTCCTTCAGTATCCGTTTCATCAAGGTCAGCTGTTCAGAAGAGTCGATGATCGTAAAGTTCCGGTTATACCCGATAAAATCAACATCTCTTCTTAAAATACGCACACACATTGAGTGAAAAGTCGATACCCAGACATCTTCGCCTCCAGATGCGAGAATCGCATTGACACGTTCTTTCATTTCTTTTGCAGCTTTATTGGTAAAAGTAATCGCTAGGATGTTCCAAGGATTGACTTCTTTTTCCTCAATCAAATAGGCAATGCGATGCGTCAACACTCTCGTCTTTCCACTTCCCGCACCTGCCATCAGCAATAATGGTCCGTCAGTGTGAAGAACAGCTTCTTTCTGACGGGGGTTCATCCCGTTTAATAATTCAGCTTTGGATGACATTAACAACATCCTTTCTTTTATCAATCTTGTTAATTATAGCATTTTCTTGGCTTTCATTAAACTAGCTAATTCAAAATCATTTGTTTCTTTTTATGGATTTCTTCTTGTCAATTCGTTGATTTCGCGCTAAATTAAAAGAAAGCGAGGCGTTTGAATGGAAAAAAAAGGAAAAATCAAGAAATTAGATAAAACTCAGATATATTTTATTCTAAAAGGAATATTCGTTGGACTACTGACAGGAATCGTGGTTAGCCTGTTTCGTTTATCGATCGAAAAGTTAGGCGATTTTGTTCGAAGCATCTATGAAATAAGTCGGGAACAGCCGATTTATTTAGTTGGCATGGCTACTTGCTGCATCCTTGCAGCATTTTTTGTGGGTTATCTGGTCAAAAATGAACCGGATATCAAAGGAAGCGGGATTCCACAAGTAGAAGGACAGCTTCGAGGGGAATTATCAATGAACTGGTTCTCTGTTTTATGGAAAAAGTTCATTGGTGGTGTACTTTCAGTTGGCGCAGGACTTTTTCTAGGTCGAGAAGGCCCTTCTATACAGCTTGGTGCAGCTATCGGACAAGGAGCTGGACAATTGTTTCGGAGTCCATCTTCAGAAGAAAAGATTTTGATTTCTAGCGGAGCAAGTAGCGGACTTGCAGCAGCATTCAATGCTCCTATCGCAGGATTACTCTTTGTTTTAGAAGAAATCCATCACTCCTTCTCTCCTCTTGTTTGGCTGACATCTTTTGCTTCGGCCATCACAGCTAACTTTGTCTCTCTTTATTTTTTTGGCTTAAGACCAGTTTTATATCTAGGGGATCTTCCTTCTTTGCCGTTGAAATATTATGGTTCTTTGGTGGTATTAGGCGTACTTCTAGGCGTCTTAGGTTTTATTTATCAAAAGGTCCTGCTAGCATTGCCAAAATTTTACAACCGATTGCCTTTACCAGCTTATTTTCATGGATTCGTTCCTTTCTTGCTGATTTTGCCGATTGGTTATTTATGGCCTAGTACGCTAGGCGGAGGCAATCAAATCGTTTTAGCTTTTGGACATGCTTCATTGCCAATCATTATGATTATCGGTTTTTTTGTTCTTCGATTCGTTTTTTCCATGATTTCTTATGGTGGTGGTCTTCCAGGAGGGATTTTCCTTCCGATATTGACATTGGGGGCTTTAATCGGTAGCTTTTATGGAAACATCATGGTTGATTTCGGGATGGATCCAATCTACATCAAGGATTTCGTCGTGATTGCCATGGCTGGTTATTTCACAGCAATTGGGAAAGCACCGCTGACAGCAATTATTTTAGTGACAGAAATGGTTGGCTCTCTCAATCATCTGATGCCTTTAGGGTTGGCTGCTCTTGTTGCTTATATCGTCGATGATCTTCTCGGAGGGAATCCGATCTACGAATCATTGTTGGAACGTTTACTTGGAAACAATCAGACCGCCGCTCTTAAAGGCGCAAGGACAACTTTTGATTTTCCAGTAACGGCAGAGAGTTCTTTAGACGGATTAATGGTACGGGACTTCAATTGGCCTAAAAATATGCTGCTAATCTCTATACGCAGAGGAAATCAGGAAATCTTGACTCACGGTGATACGATCATGAATGTAGGAGATATTTTGGTAATCTTGACTGATGAAGCAAACTTACCAAGAATCAAGCAAGAAATCGAGGCTAAATCTTCGATTACAAATTTGAAGCAATCATTTTAACGAACCGGGAAGAACTATTTTATGGCACAACAACTATTCATCTATACTACTTTGACTCTACAAAAAAAGAAGAGGCTGGATTTCCCCAGTCTCTTCTTTTTATTTCTATGCTTCTGCTACTGCAGGAGCTTTTCTCAATAAACCATAAATCACACCAGAGACGACTGCTCCGATAGCAATAAACACCAAATACATGATTGGGTGACTCAGTAAGAATACAACAAAAATTCCGCCATGAGGAGCCAGTAATTTGATTCCGAAAGCACCGACTAATCCGCCAGTTAAAGCAGAACCAATAATAAAACTTGGAATGGCACGAATCGGGTCAGCTGCTGCAAATGGAATCGATCCTTCCGTGACAAACGAAAGTCCCATCACGATGTTCGTCAAACCAGCATCTTGATCTGTTTTGCTGAATTTATTTTTGAATAAACGTGTAGCAACGAAAATCGCCAATGGAGGGACCATTCCTCCAGCCATAACAGAAGCCATCACAACACTTCCGCCAGTGGCAACAGTCGTAGCTAAAGTTGCTGTACCAAATACATAAGCGGCTTTGTTGATTGGACCGCCTAAATCTGCCGCCATCATTCCAGCTAATAATGCACCAAGTAAAGCAGCATTCGAACCACTCATACTTGTCAAGAAACCGTTCAATGCATCATTGATTGCTTTCATAGGGACATTGACTAGCAACATCAGGAAACCAGTAATCAGTAAGCCAAACACTGGATAAAAGAGGATCGTTTTGATTCCATCCAATGATTTTGGTAAGTTCTTGAATAATTTACGTAAAAATACGATGACATAACCAGCCAAGAATCCACCAATCAGTGCGCCTAAGAATCCTGCGCCACCTGTATTAGCTAATGCACCAGCAGCAAATCCAACAATCAAACCAGGGCGGTCGCCGATACTTGAAGCAATAAATCCAGCTAATACCGGTAACATGAACCCAAATGCAGCTTGTCCGATTTGGTTGAACCAGCTAGCAGCTTGATTGTAGTTCCCCAGATTCGATAACTGGTCATGCGGCACGCCAATAAATTGGTCAATCATGAAAGAAAGAGCAATAGCGATTCCTCCACCAATAACGAATGGTAACATGTGTGATACGCCATTCATCAAATCTTTATAGATTCTTTGTCCGACAGTACCATCCGCGTTTCCTTCTTCTGAACTATTTTCTTTTCCGTCACCATGGAATACTGGTGCAGTACCACTAAGGGCTAGATTGATCAACTCTTCTGGTTTACGGATACCATCACTGACTGGACGATTGATCAATTCTTTTCCGTCAAAACGGTTCATCTCTACTTTTTTGTCTGCTGCAACGATCACGCCTTCTGCACGAGCGATGTCTTCAGCAGTCAATCGGTTTTTGATTCCTTCTGAACCGTTCGTTTCGACTTTGATCTCCACTCCCATTTCTTTCGCTTTTTTCTTCAAAGCATCTTCTGCCATGTAAGTATGAGCGATTCCTGTTGGGCAAGCTGTAACGGCAACAACGAATTTTCTTTCTGGATGAGCAGAAGCTTCTGCAGCTTGTGTTTCTTGTTCTGCTTTTTCTTCTGCTTCTTTTTGCTCTTCAGCTGTTTGGAACAAGTCTTGGACTTCTTCTGGTGTACTTGCTTCTTTTAATTTCGCTACAAAATCTGCATCAATCAGCAATCGAGATAGTGCTGCTAATGCTTGCAAGTGTGTGTCGTTCGCGCCCTCTGGAGCTGCGATCATGAAAAACAGATAAGTTGGCTGTCCGTCTAATGCTTCATAATCTACTCCTTTTTGGCTTTTTGCAAATAAAACTGTTGCTTCTTTGACTGCACTATTTTTCGCGTGAGGCATGGCGATTCCGTCACCAAGACCTGTAGAGGTTTGTGCTTCACGAGCTAGAATTCCTTCTTTATATGTGTCGATATCGGAAATCCGGCCGGCATCAAACATTTTTTGGACCATTTCATCGATCGCGCCTTTTTTATCAGTCGCTTGCAAATCCATGATCATTGCTTCTTTGACCATTAAATCCTTGATATTCATGATTATCCTCCTTGAAACTAATCAATTTTTGTGATTTCAACTTCTGGCAATAACTCATCAATCAGTTCGCGATCTGCCAAGTCATCAGAAAAAGCCGTTGCGCTTCCACAAGCAACTCCCCATTTAAAGGCTTCGATCGGATCTTTTGTCCGACTGTAAGCACCAATAAAACCGGCGATCATTGAATCCCCTGCACCTACTGAATTTTTCAACGGGCGAACCAATACATTCGTTTTATAAGTTCCTTGTTCTGTAAAGAGCAAAGCGCCATCTCCAGCCATTGAGATCAGCACATTCTGTGCCCCTTCAGCTAGTAATTTTTTCCCATACGGAATGATTTCTTCTACAGATTGGAAGGTTGTATTGTAAAGCTCAGCTAATTCGTGATTGTTTGGTTTGATCAACAACGGTTTCTTAACAAGTGCATTCTTTAGATCATCACCTGTTGTATCGATTACGAAATCTGCACCTTTTTCTCGAATGATATCAATCAGTTCTTGATAAAATCCTTTTCGTAGGCTGGCTGGCGCGCTTCCTGACAATACGACGATATCTCCTTGTTCTACTTTCCCTAGCGCTTGCTTCAATTCATTGATTTCTTCATCTGAAATAGCTGGACCTAAACCGTTAATTTCAGTTTCAGTATCTGATTTTAGTTTGATATTGATTCTTGTATCTTCTTGCACGTGTGTGAACAAAGATTTGATTTGTTCTTTTTCAAGCCACTTCGAAATAAATTCGCCAGTGAATCCTCCTAAAAACCCTAGTGCTGTAGATTGAGAATCGATCCGTTTCAAAATGCGGGAAACATTGATCCCTTTTCCTCCAGGCAATTTGAAGTCTTCTTTCATCCGGTTCAAATCACCTAGTTTTAACCCATCTACGCGTACAATATAATCAATTGATGGATTAAGTGTTACTGTGTAAATCATTGTATTGCCTCCTTAATTGTTGTCTTTTCACGGAATTCATTGATGAATTCTAATGGACAACGCTCGGTTATGATCGTGGCTGCTTCCAAAGGTGCAACAGAGGTGAAAGACAACTGGCTGAATTTAGTATGATCAATCAATACAAAGGTCTCTTCTGAATTTTTCATGGCTAAACGTTTAACTGCTGCTTCTTCTGGATCCGGAGTCATGAATCCTTGTTCGATGTGTGCACCGTTCATTCCCATAAACGCTTTATTGAAATGAAAATGTTTTAGTTGTTCTATCGCATTAGATCCTAAAACAGCATTGGTTGACAGCTTGATCGTTCCACCTAAAATGATCGTAGCAAGCTCCAAATCGACTAAATTTGCCGCATGTTGAACGGAATTTGTCACCACTGTGATTTGTTTTCCTTGTAAAAAAGGAATCATTTCTAAAGTAGTCGAGCCAGCGTCTAAATAGATGACATCTTCGTCATTAATGGTTTCAGCTGCCAATTTGGCGATCTGCTGTTTTTCATGAACGTTTTTGAGTGATTTTTCACTCATATTCTGCTCAAAATTCAATAATTGCTCTTTCTTAGCGCCGCCATGGACTCTTTCTAGAAACCCACCATTCTCCAACTCTTGCAAATCACGCCTTATCGTTGATTCTGAAGCATTCAAAAGATTTACAAGATCTTGTGATTTCACGATTTTCTGCTGTTCAAGCAAGTCTAGGATTTTTTGTCTGCGTTCCTCTGTAAGCATTTTCACAATCACCTCAATACAAATAATAGCATATTTTTTTTAGACTCGCAATACAAATCAGTCAAAAACGTTCATAAAAATTATAAATCAGTCAAAAAATAAAAAACCAGTCTTTTTTTGACTGGTTTCCTACTTTACTTGACTATTATCAAACTGTTTTATCGTTTGTTATTTTCGCTTCTTGTTTTTTTCATATAAACAGTAGCAGATTTTCTTTCCTTATGAAGAAGGTAATAATAAAGTCCCATCCCACCAAACATAACCAAGAAACCGATGACTGATCGAATAGGAAAATTAGGAACAAAAAAAAGACAGACGGATAATAATGATGCTGGAACCATGATTCGATAATAAAGTTGTTTATCCATTTTCTTCACCTCATATTTTTTGTAAAGTAATCAATTGTTCTAATTCGCGATAATCTAAAAACTGCACACGCAGATGCTTCTCGCCTTTCTTGACATCAAATTGGACACTACGCCGTTTTTTCTTTATTCGTTTGAAGGCAATATCAGAGAGTCTGTGTTTGATTTCCTTTAACGGTAAATCCGGAAGTGCTTCAGAAGGAACATAGATTCTTAATGATAAAAGATAATCTTGATATTTCTCATCTGTTACCTCTACTTCTAGATATTCCCTGATGTAATAACAATACGCTTCGATTCCATTGTCCAAAGCAACAGTCGGATCGATGATCTTATAGCACATCATTCGCGCGCGATTCTCGTCAACCCAAGGAAAATACGCCTGAGCATTCAGTGTTCCGCGGACACGTCTTTCTTTATAATTTCCTCCTTGAATATCATAACTTTTCGTTACAAAGAACGAGGCATTTTTTTTGGGAACAGGTTGCATTTGCGCATTTTGATACTGGACAGATTGAATCGTATGATCAGTATAAATGTATTCAACAAATGGTGGTTTCAACAATCCCACGCCGTTATCCCAAGCAAGGTGGTCAAACCCAAGCTGGTCTCTAAAATAGGATTGGAATAGCTGATTGTTTGTTTTTTGCCAATTGAATGGGTCTCGATAAAGCTGGATATATATGACTTCATTATCTAATTCTTTCACTTTTTCTACTTGTTGTGTATCGAGAAAAATCGGTTTTGGGATAATCTGATGGTAATAGTGACTGTAATACATTTCCCAGCATGAGGTAAAACATAAGCCTTGATAAAAAAGATCGTAGCCTGGAAATTGATTGCAATCCACTACTACGTCGCCATTTTTCTGTTTCATTTTAGGTAAACGCTCGATTTCATCCATCGTCTCAAACAGCAGCCGCTGGGTGATCTCTTTTGTATTGTGATAGATAAACTCGCTATACGCTCTCATATAAGCAAATACACCATGGGCAATCATTTTTTTCTGAATGAAATCTCGAATCAAAAACTGGTTTTCTTTGAAAACAGAGATAGACAATACATTTTTTATCAACAATTGATTGCCTTCCAAACGAAAACTACACTCGTTCTCGTCATTCCCTACAACTAACCAGCTTTCGTCTCTTACCGATGCGAGCATTATTTTTTCTTGAAGTTTCCTAAGATTATACGGGTCCGCTTGTTGAGTGAAAGAGCGGATAAATGTTGGCTGGATCAACAGACGTGTCAAAACAGCCCAATCGCTTATTTCCTGTTTTTTTTCTTCATCATCTAAGTCTGTGAGCTGGATAGTCATTAATAATTTATCTTCACCAATCATTTTCTCACCTCTTTCAAATCTTTTTATAATTTAATTATAACGAATGATAAAGAAAAACTAAAACTTTTTGTCTTGGAAACCAATTTTAGGTATTACATGGTAAACTAAGTAAAAAAGGAACAAAGAGGTGTTCGCGATGGGATTGAAATTTGAACGTACAGACAATTTAGATAAACTTTTCGAATCATTTGCTGTCGATCCGGAAAAAACAGTTGCGCCAAAAGAAGAAATCGATCGGTTTCTAAAACCGCAACCACAAAAAGAAAAGAAAAAAGACAAGAAACAAAAGTAAGATAAGTTCTGCAAAAAAAAGACTTACCAGCCAAACTTTTATGGAAGAGTTTGACTGGTAAGTCTTTTTTATTCTTTTTATGATTCGATTGCTTGTTCGATTGCTGCCCATGCTTCTTCTTTTCCTTGTTTTGTAACGGAAGAAAAAAGAATAAATGTGTCATTATGATCAAAATCCAATGCTTTTTTGATCTCGCTTTCATGCTTGTTCCATTTACCGCGAGGAATCTTATCTGCCTTAGTAGCAACAACGATCACAGGGATATCATAATACTTCAAAAATTGATACATCTGGATATCTTCTTGAGAAGGCTTATGGCGTAGATCTACTAAAGAAACGACCGCACGTAGTTGTTCTCTGGTCGTTAAATATGTCTCGATCATCTTTCCCCATTTTGCTCGTTCAGTTTTGGATACTTTTGCATACCCGTATCCTGGAACATCGACAAAATGCAACGCATTCTCAATCAAATAAAAGTTCAAGGTCTGGGTCTTTCCAGGCTTACCGGAAGTACGCGCTAAATTCTTTCGATCAATCAATGTGTTGATAAAAGAAGATTTCCCTACATTTGATCTCCCTGCCAGAGCTATTTCCGGCAATTGTGTCTCTGGATATTGTTTTGGTGCCACTGCACTTATGATGATTTCAGCTTGATGGACTTTCATGGTCTCTCTCCTTAAAAAGGTGATGAATAAAGCAAGCGGCTGTCGTAAAAGCCAAAATGACTTTTACGGCAGCCTCTTCTCATCAACCCGCTTTTTTCTCTGAATCTTTATAGATCACTGTTGGCTCACCAGACAATTCAGCTGCTTCTTTGGTAATAATCACTTTTTCGATGTTTTCATTTGAAGGGATATCAAACATCACATCCATCATGATTTCTTCGATGATAGAACGAAGACCTCGAGCACCAGTGTTGCGTTCGATTGCTTTTTTCGCAATAGCTCTCAACGCTTCAGGTTCGAATTCAAGTTCAGTATCATCTAGAGAAAGAAGCTTTTGATATTGTTTGACTAACGCATTTTTTGGCTCAGTCAAGATCCGCACCAGATCATCTGTTGTCAATTTCTCTAAAGCTGCCATAACAGGTAATCGTCCGATAAACTCAGGAATCAATCCGAATTTCAGCAAATCTTCAGGGATGATATGTTGCATGACGCTTTCGTCTTCAGAAAGTTTTTGGTTTTGTGTACCAAATCCAATCGTTTTTTCGCCCATACGGTTTTTCACGATTGTTTCGATACCATCAAACGCCCCACCTACGATGAACAAGATATTCGTCGTATCGATCTGGATAAATTCTTGATGTGGATGTTTACGTCCTCCCTGAGGCGGAACACTTGCAACAGTTCCTTCTAGAATCTTCAGCAAGGCTTGTTGGACACCCTCACCGGAAACATCACGAGTGATGGATACATTTTCGCTTTTACGCGCGATTTTATCGATCTCATCAATATAGATGATCCCTTTTTCTGCACGTTCTACATTGTAATCAGCAGACTGGAGCAATTTAAGTAAAATGTTTTCTACATCTTCACCCACATAACCAGCTTCTGTCAAACTTGTCGCATCTGCGATTGCAAAAGGTACATTCAACGTTTTTGCTAATGTTTGTGCCAAAAATGTTTTCCCTGACCCTGTAGGTCCGATCAAGCAGATATTGCTTTTTTGTAGTTCAACATCATCTGTGTTCTCTTGTGCTTGCTGATTGACACGTTTGTAGTGATTGTATACAGCAACAGCTAACGAGCGTTTTGCGCGATCTTGTCCAATCACGTAGTTATTCAATACTTCAAGAATTTCTAGTGGTTTAGGGACTTCAGTGAATTCGCGTACAGCTTCTTCATAAAATTCTTCATCAATGATTTCTTTACATAGGTCGATACATTCATTACAGATGTAGACCCCTGGACCAGCTACGATTTTTTTCACTTCTTCTTGGGTTTTCCCACAAAAAGAACAGCGTACGGTCTCATTGCTACTTGGATTGTCATACATGGTCTTCACCCCTTAACTTGCAAAAAGTATGCAAGAAACTATCAGAGACTTTACAGTCTTTTATTATCATAACATAGTTTAGTAAAAAGAAAAAGTGTTTAACAAAGGATCGATTGACCTATATCTTTGTATATTTTCACGCTTAACAAAAAATAAGGGACTGTGACAACAAACATGTCACAGTCCCTTATTTCATGACCTGTATTACTTAATTTCTATTCTTTTGCTTCTGTCGCTGTACCCGTGATCAATTCGATTGCTTTTTTCATTGTCACATCATGTTCCAGCATATCTTCTGTCAACACGCGTTTGATTTGTTCGATTGGCATGTTGTATGTTTCTGATAATTCTTGGATTTCTGCATTGATTTCTTCTTCTGTTGCTTGAAGATTTTCAGCAGCTGCAATTGCTTCGATCACAAGATTTGTTCTTGTGCGCATTTCTGCTTCACCTTCGAATTGTTTATGCAAGTCTTCTTCTGTAGAACCAGTTAATTGATAGTACATTTCAGGAGAGATACCTTGACGTTGCATGTTGTTCAAGAATTCGTCCATTGAACGATGTACTTCATCATGAACCATCACGTGTGGCAATTCAACGATTTCTGCGTTTTCAACAGCCATACGGATTGCTGCTTCATCTTTTGCATCGTCTGCTGCTTTTTCTTTAGTTTCTACTAATTCTTTGCGATATTTTTCTTTCAATTCGTCTAATGTTGATACTTCGTCATCCACATCTTTTGCGAATTCGTCATCTAATTCAGGCACTTCTTTTGCTTTTACTTCATGGATTGTCACTTTGAAGACTGCTTCTTTTCCAGCAAGATCTTCTGCTTGATAATCTTCTGGGAAAGTTACATTTACATCTAGACTTTCACCTGATTTATGACCAACTAATTGATCTTCAAATCCTGGAATGAATGAACCTGAACCTAATTCAAGTGAGTAATTTTCGCCTTTTCCGCCATCAAACGCTTCGCCATCTACAAAGCCTTCGAAGTCGATTACTACTGTATCGCCATTTTCAGCTGCAGCATCTTCTTTGATAACTAATTCAGCTTGTGCTTCTTGTTCACGTTTGATACGTGCATCCACGTCAGCATCTGTTACTTCACGATCTTGTTTTTCAACAACTAGATCTTTATATTGTCCTAATTTTACTTCTGGTTTCACTGTTACTTCAGCAGTGATTACCCAGTCTTGACCTTTTTCCATGCTTTCAACATCGATTTTTGGTTGAGAAACAGGATCGATGCCAGCTTCTTTGACAGCAGCTTCATAAGCTTCTGGTAATACAGCATTCA
Organism: Enterococcus sp. M-BR2; assembly: GCF_056612775.1. Taxonomy (NCBI): domain Bacteria; kingdom Bacillati; phylum Bacillota; class Bacilli; order Lactobacillales; family Enterococcaceae; genus Enterococcus; species Enterococcus sp. M-BR2. The sequence continues at coordinate 635,228 of NZ_CM152743.1, read as the reverse complement.
ATGCATCTTCATATAAAGCTTCTTCACCGTACATACGGTTGAATACTTGACGAGAAACTTTTCCTTTACGGAATCCAGGTACGTTCAAGCTTTTTTTCACTTTATTAAACGCAGTTGTTAATCCTTTTTGGATTTCGTCTTGCGCAATCGTAAATTTTAAAACACCATCATTCGTGCCTTTTTTTTCAAATGTTGCAGTCATTTAATTCCCTCCGAGTTTAGAAATTCATTTTATACATCAAAAACGTTTCATGCATACCTTTAAATAGTACACTAACCCTTTCAAATTGTAAACATATTGAATGGGTAGAATCCTTGTTTTTCATAACATTTTTATCTTTTTCACTGATAAAATCTAATGGAAGAAGATCATTTGCTGCAAAATTTTCTCTCGTTTTTTAAAAAAATTTTGTTTTTCATCTTCCGTACCATCATACATCGTTTTTCCTGTACATGCCTCTACAGTCAGTTGAAACCAACGCCTCGGGTCTTCAATGTATGTGTCATAGACAGGATAAACGATTGCAGATTGCAACGTAAATTCTTCTTTCAGCACCGAACTAAGTAGCGCATCTTCATTCCCATAATGGTCTGATAACACACACAATTGTCGATAACTTGACTGTTGCTGTGGCTTAGGCAAATCTTTGGGTATAACTTTGACTAGTTTTTCTTCAATCGTCAAATAGAAAACAGGGTTGCATTCATTCAATTGCCTGAGCGTCTCCAGCAATTTTGCCCTCGCTAAAATATGGACCTCTGGTAATACAATCAGTTTACTCGCTGTTTGGATAAACTCATGGTAAGGAAGCTGTTCGATCTCCTCAATAGACGACAGCTGACGTGCTGGTTCCAATGAAGGAAGTTCCTCCGATTTTTTATGGAGTGCCTTGATTTTTTGCCTCTCCATTTGGCCGGATAACTCTTCTGCAAATTGGATTTTTTCAATGATACGCTGCTCAAAAGATTCATAAAAATCTGTACTTGCTATCAATTTTCTAGCATATAAAAAATCTTGTGCACTGATTAACAAGTCAAAATAAAATTCAGCAAACTCCTCGTTTTGAAGATACTGTTTTTCATGTAAGAGTGCTTGTTTCAACGCTTCTTTTTTCTCGTCTAACTCATAAAGACAAAAAACAAGCAGGCTATTAGCCTCAAAGCTTTCTTTCAACTCGTAAGCACGTTGAAATAGTTCTTTTGCCTGCTGATATTGCTGGTTTGCTAGTGCTTGTTGGGCCACTCGCATTAAATTCTCATATTTTTCTGGAAAATCAATCGGCTTCACGCAGTGTCCTCCTCTTGCTTATGTTCAGCTCATGTTCAATAGTAGCAAAACAAAAAAAGCATGACAATTAAAAATAATCGAAGCATCCTCTAAAAGCTAGATTTTTGATCTGACTTTTATAAGATGCTTCAAACTACTGTTTTTTATGGATCATCAGCTGTTAACTTCTTGGTTGAATGCTTTGATCAGATTAATCGTAACGACACTTGTATTAGTGAAAAAATCTCCCAGATGCTGCTTTTTCTGATTAAAGATTGCTGGAAGATACCCTAACATCAGCAAAGGAAACTTTAAAATGAACCGGCAAGCACCTTCTCTAACTAAAACAGTTGACCAGCTAAGTTCTTCTTCATCAAAGCTGATGACTCGAATACCGAAGATCATTTTCCCAATCGTTTGGCCATGATTGAGTTTCGTCAATAAAACAAAATACGCTAAATAAATGAGTAATGCCGTGAATCCATAGAGACTCAAATACGAATCTGAAAAATTCAGCCAACCTAGATTTTTGGCAATACCAAGTGTTAAACGTGTAATAGCTCCGATACACAAAAGATCGATCAAGAAGGCAAACATTCGGATCAAAAAGCCTGCATAGAAATAATGAGGAAAATCATTTGCTTTTGGTGGTTCATTTTTTGTGTCAGTATACTTTTTCCATTTCCGTTGTTTCTTTTTGATTTCTTCTGATGTCATCGGTTCTCTTTCAAAAGAGCTCAGCACTTTTTGGGAAAAGCTTGGATCAGGTCCCACAGCAGGCTGCTGTTGCCTCTCTCTTCCTTGTTCCTTATTTTCGTTTGGAAGTTCCGTCATGCTTACTCACCTCCGTAATAATACATTGCTTTTGGTGATTCTGCAGTTCCGAGATTCTCAAGTATTGATAAGATCTGACTAGTTTCAGAAGATTTCAATCCTTGGAACTCTGCCAGTTTGCTCCCTAACCATGTGCTGGCAAATCCAGATGATGGGGAGGAATATTCTACTAATTCAGCATCTTCAAGCTTTTGTTCCTTTCGCATAGCTTGTAAGGCGTCTTCAGGGAATCCCAATTCATCAACTAAACCTACTTCTTTTGCTTGGACACCATCATAAATCCTTCCATCTGCTATTTTTTTGACTGCTTCTTCAGATTTATTCCGTCCCTCGCTAACGATTCTTACAAATCGTTGATACGCACTATCAATATACGCTTGAAGCACTGCTTCCTCTTCTTTTGTCTCTGGGCGTGTTCCTGATCCCATATCTTTCAACGCGCCACTTTTCACTGTTGTGTCTTCCACACCCAGTTTTTCTAAAAGCCCTGAATAATTCAATCCTGACATGATCACACCAATTGAACCGGTCACTGTTTCTTCGGTTGCAAAGATTTTATCTGCTTGAGCAGAAATATAGTAACCACCGCTAGCTGCCATGTTTTTCATACTGACATACATCGGGATATCATGTTCTTTACGGATCGTATCTAATTTCTTAGCGATTTCCGCACTTTCATAGACACCGCCACCAGGAGAGTTTACTTCTAAAAAGATTCCTTTAACTGTTGGATCTTCTTCCACAGCTTTCAGTTGTTCCATGAAAGTTTCATGGTTATAACCTTCAGAAGCAAATAAGCCAGAAGATCCTCCTGCAGCAATCGTTCCATCTACTGTCAGTTTTACGATTTTTTGCGTACTGTCTCCCTCTTCCAACACATTTGGTACTAACTCTTCATCCCCGTATAACCAACTGTTCAACCCTTCGACTTGATTGTTTTCCTGAGGGTTAGTCAAACTCGCCGAAACTAACGAAACCACAAATAATCCCGCAGCAATCAGAACTGCTGCCCAACGTTTTTTATTCATTCTTTCTCCTTTCTAATACAAGTTTTTTATGACGATTACAGTTTCTGACTGCTCGGAAGCGTCGAACCGCTCTGCTTTTTCTTCACGCGCATACCCGGAAAATGATTCTTTTGTCCATTCATCTTCTACCGTAAACTCTCGCGCTTGGACAACTTCCAAGGCATCAGGTGCGATTTCCTGGATGCTATCCCAACCAGTATCTAAAAATATTTTTGTATCATCTGATACACCAGCTGATGCTTCAAATTCGGACAATTGTTTTTTTAACATTCCAAGTGTCATGATTTCAATTTTTGAATCCATTTTTCTCCTCCTTCATCCTATTACTTTCTATTGTACCGAACTCCTGAAAAAGATGATAGACAAAAACCGATTATTTTTTGATACAAAACGCACACCCAAAAGGCAATTTGATATATACCAATTTATTTTTATTCTTTTTTTGTTGACAAAAACATTCGCAAAAGGGTATGATTTTAAATGTTTCCAGATAAAAAACAAAAAAGGAGGATAGTTATACCTTTTAGGATAGCGCCTGGTCTGTGTAAACAGATGACGAGGAGAGGGTTTATCGAAAGATTCGGCGGATGACCCTAGGGACTGCACTCTACAGAAGATCCACAAAAAGTATCTGCAAAGATAAAACAAAAGGATTTTCCTGCAGCTGGAAGCATTCATACGAATTCATTATAGAAAGTAGGATGTTTTTTATGTGCGGAATTGTTGGAATGATTGGATTAAAAAATGTAACACCAGGATTGATTGGCGGGCTAGAAAAATTGGAATACCGCGGTTATGATTCAGCTGGCATCTTTGTCTCAGATGGCACGACAGATCATTTAGTCAAAGCACAAGGCAGAATCCAAAATTTAAAAGATAGAATAACTTCTGATACTACAGGAAATATAGGCATCGGCCATACACGTTGGGCAACCCACGGACAACCATCTGAGGAAAATGCCCATCCACATACTTCACAAAGCGGGCGTTTCGTGCTTGTCCATAATGGCGTGATCGAAAACTTCGAAGAACTTAAAAATGCTTATTTAACAGATGATCACTTTATCGGTGAGACAGATACTGAGATTATCGCTCATCTGATTGAAACTTTTGCGAAGGATATGACGGCAAAAGAGGCATTTTTAAAAGCTTTGCGCGTCATCAAAGGTTCTTATGCTTTCGCTTTGATTGATCGTACAACACCTGATGTGATTTATGTAGCGAAAAACAAAAGCCCATTGTTAGTCGGACTTGGTGATGGATTCAATGTAATTGCTAGCGATGCAATGGCTATGCTTGCTCATACGAAGAAATTCGTCGAGGTCGAAGATGAAGAGATGGTTACCGTTACATCAGACAAAATTATTATCCAAAATTTTGCGGGCGACATTATGGAACGTTCTTCATTTGAAGCGCAAGTAGATGCTTCAGATATCGAGAAAGGCACCTATCCTTTTTATATGCTGAAAGAAATCGACGAACAGCCTATTATCATGCGCCGTATTGCTCAAAAATACGTAACAGAAGACAATCGGGTCCCTCTTGATCCAAAACTGATCGATACATTATCTGACAGCGATCGAATCTACATCGTTGCTTGCGGAACTAGTTACCATGCGGGATTAGCTGGTAAACAGACTTTGGAAGAATTGACACAGATTCCTGTCGAGGTTCATTTAGCCAGTGAATTCGGCTATAACACACCTCTTCTTTCACAAAAACCATTCTTTATTTTCTTGAGTCAAAGTGGCGAAACAGCGGACAGTCGGCAAGTGCTGGTAAAAATCAACCGTCTTGACTATCCTTCACTTACGATTACAAATGTTGCTGGCTCTACTCTTTCGCGAGAAGCATCCTTCACCCTATTGTTGCATGCCGGACCTGAGATTGCAGTAGCATCAACGAAAGCTTATACTGCACAAATAGCAGTACTGACTTTATTAGCCAAAGCTATCGGTGACAAAAAAGAAGTAGAAACTTCTCTTTCGTTCGATATCACTCATGAATTGAGTTTAGTCGCAAATGCGATGGAATCAGTCATTGCCCAGAAAGATTATTTAGAGGAGCTGGCTGCAGAATACCTCAGTGACACAAGAAATGCTTTTTATATCGGACGCGGGGCAGACTACAACGTTTCTCTTGAAGCCGCTTTGAAATTGAAAGAAATCAGTTACATCCAGGCAGAAGGTTTTGCTGCTGGTGAATTGAAACACGGAACAATTGCTTTGATTGAAGAAGGAACACCCGTGATCGGAATCATCAGTGAAGAAGTGACTGGCGCGCATACTCGAGGTAATCTGAAAGAAGTCGAAAGCCGTGGTGCTAAAACATTAGTTATCGTCTCAGAAGGATTAGAAAAGGAAAATGACCAACTAGTACTGCCAGCAGTCCACCCTTATCTGTCTACTCTTGCTACAGTCGTGCCGACTCAATTACTTGCCTATTACGCCACACTGTTACGAGGGTTTGACGTTGACAAGCCACGTAATCTGGCGAAATCAGTGACAGTTGAGTAACGTTTCTGTACGGGAAATCATTTGATTTTTGCAGTCTTTTGTAAAAAAATAAAAGCATAGTATGTACCGAACACCAAAAAATTTGATTTTTAGTGTTCGGTATTTTTATTTTATTTCCCGTTTACTTTTTAAAACCTCGTTTAAATAAATCGTTCACTTTCTCTGTCTATAATATTGGAGTTCCTTTAATAATTTGGCTTTTAATTCCGTTTCTTCAACTACTTCAAGTAAATCAAACCCTTTTTGCATTAATTTTGTATCGTTTTGGCAGTACCCCAATCTTACGAAGATTATGCCTAGAAAATCAGCTCGTTTTGCTCGTTTCGCCATATCTTTTGCTAGATTCAACGTGTATCGGCCATCTTCTACAAGATTTTTTTGTATATATATTTGAGAGATATTCATCAAAAGTGTCAGCCTTACTGTATCGACAACATCCAATCGATTATATCTATCAAGCGTAGCTAATAGAATAGGATACATTATTTCTAACGTGCTGATTTCTAGATGAAATGAAATGATCGCAAATATTTGAATATCTCTTAATGTCCACACCTCTATTTTTGAAAGCCGCTGCCAAATCGGAGTCACCAACCCTTTGAATTCTGTTTTATCAAAGTCTATAGGATCAGCAGATAAATACAAGCGTAAAATCAACAGGATTTCTTCTATTTTTTTATCTGAACAAGTAGATGTAAATTCTAAACATCGTCTATACAACTTTCTTATCTGTGCACTTTCTGTATTTGAAATAATAGAATAAAAATCCTCAATAAGCCTTGTACGATTATCTCTATTATCTCTATTCTCTATATTTGCCAAATATCTAAATTCATCTAAAGATACATCTATCCTCTCTAATAAATAACAAGCATTTTCAAACCTTGGCTCCGTCTCATTTTTTTCAATCCGCGAAAGAGTTGTCCTATCTAAAAAATCATTACAATCTTCTTTTTGAGTCATTCCTTTCCCTTTCCTTATAAATCGATACATTTCGCCAAACCTCAATTTTTTCTCCCTCCAAAATTTTTGTGAGCTTATGCAACAAATCTACCAAAAACAATTAGATGATTATAAAATATAAGGGTAACAAAGAAACTATTATACTTATATTATAACAAAAACAAAATGGAGGTTGGCCTATGATAAGAAAAATGCTTATTATTTTTGTCACTACAATTGTTGTTTCCTCACTCGTCCTGACTTCTACTGCAATCGTCTCCCTTGCTTCTGAATTAGATACTACCACTATCAAGCCTGATGTTTACAAAAATGATAGTTATGAAGATGCTAACGGCAATAGAGGGACTGGTAGAATAACCTTGACTGAAGCACGCTGGAGTTCTACCTATGATTTTCGATGGTAACAAAATTAACGCTCTTACGCTGGTCTATTCTCTTTTTTGATAGTATAGTTGCTTCTCTTGTTTTGTACTTCCTTATTGTGGACGGGCAAAACTATTATTACGTCTATCTATTGGCTCAAATTCCTAGTTATATTATTCTTGATCATATCCACAAAAAAATAGGATTAAAAGCAGATAAAGCACGCAAACGTGCTATTTTACTAGTGATGTTGAGTTTTTTCATCTCTTACATTGGTATAATATTTCTTACACAATATGTTTTTAAATAAAAGAAAAAGCAAAGACCAGCGACGAATAACCGTCACTAGTCTTTGCTTTTTCTCTTCTACCTTAGGTTCTTAATCTAGACCGATTTCTTCTTTGACTACTGCTGCGATTTTATCGACATAGTAATTGACTTTCTCATCGGTAGGCGCTTCTGCCATCACACGAAGTAATGGTTCTGTGCCGGAAGGGCGAACTAGGATTCTACCTTCTGACCCCATTTCAGCTTCTGCTTCTTCGATCACTTTTTTAATTGCTGGAACATCCATCGCACCATTTTTATCACTTACACGGATATTCACTAATTTTTGCGGATAAATCGTTACCTCTGCTGCAAGCTCAGATAATTTTTTACCCGTCTGTTTCATAATATTCAACAACTGAATTCCTGAAAGCATCCCATCACCAGTTGTGTTGAAATCTAAGAAAATCATGTGTCCAGACTGCTCGCCACCAAAATTATAATCGTTTTTGCGCATTTCTTCTACAACATAACGATCACCGACTTGTGTAACGACATCTTTCAGACCGATTCCTTCTACCGCTTTGTGGAAGCCTAAGTTGCTCATCACAGTTGTAACGATGGTGTCTTTTTTCAAGCGATTTTTTTCTGCTAAGTATTTAGCACAGATAAACATGATTTTATCACCATCGACGATATTCCCAAGTTCATCTACCGCGATGATGCGATCGCCATCGCCATCGAAAGCTAGACCAGCGTCCGCTCCTTTTTCAACGACCATCTCAGCTAAACGTTCTGGATGCGTAGAACCTACCCCATCATTGATGTTTAAACCATCTGGATTTGTGCCCATTGTATAGAAATCTGTTTCAAGATCAGCGAACAAACGATTGACACTTGTTGAAGTTGCTCCGTTTGCTGCATCGACACAAATCGTCAAACCGGAAAGATCGCCATTGATCGTTTGAACAAGGAATTGAGAATATTTCAATAAACCTTCTGGAAATTCTTCTACAGTTCCCAAACCGTCAGCTGATGGACGAGGCAATTCATCTACTTCTGCATCCAACAATGCTTCGATTTCTAGTTCTTGATCATCTACTAATTTAAAACCGTCTGCACCAAAAAATTTGATTCCATTATCCTGCGCTGGATTGTGAGAAGCAGAGATCATCACTCCTGCACTTGCTTTTTGTAACCGTGTCAGATAAGCAACACCTGGCGTAGAAATCACACCTAGTTGGAACACTTCGATACCCACCGATAAAAGTCCTGAAATCAGCGCTTCTTCTAACATTTGACCTGAGATTCTTGTATCCCGCCCCACTAGTACGCGTGGGCGTTTTCCTTCTTCTTCATGCTGGCTTAGGACATAACCTCCGCATCGTCCCAGCTTAAATGCAAGTTCTGGCGTAAGCTCCTTGTTGGCTTCACCGCGGACGCCGTCTGTTCCAAAATATTTACCCATAGTTGTAAAATTACTCCTTTAACTTAATTTTCCGAGGAATTTGTTCTGCTCATTTGTGTTGATTCGCTTGTTTGCGACGTTTCTTCTGTACTCGTGGATGAACTGCTTGTTGCAGATTCCGAACTAGAAGAGATGGACGTTGTTGTTGAAGGTACCGTTACTGAATCAGCAGATGTGGTGCTTGTACTTATATTTGTATCTTCTTGTGTCCGACTGCTCGTCGAAGCGGAGCTGCTGCTTGACGTTTGCATTACGGGTGTAATCTCCACACTGACTGATTTAGGTTTGATACTTAGTCCTTCTTCTACTGGTATTTCGATTTTACGAGTTGTTCGATGACTGATTCCTGAGACATTGATTGGTACAACGATACTGTCGCCGATTGACGCAAGCAAATCGCTAGATCCGCTTACTTCTGCTTCCAGGTCTGAAAAACTGAAATCATAGCTTTTAACCCCAGCAGCCGGTGTTCCTTGTTGCGTCCCATAAAGTCGTACCGTTTTGCTTGGTTTGATTGCATCAGCTTTCACAGTTACTTGCACTGGATCGGAAATGATACTTAATATTTCTCCTGCTGCGTTCAGCGCTTGTATCGGCACTTCACTATTGATTCCATCATCCGTGACCATCGAAGCATCTACATCAGCTACTACTCGTTTGATTTCGGCCAACGTTTTATCACCTGTAGTGATAGAGACTTTTTTAGGACTAACGGAAGTATCATCCAGCTCATATCCAGATGGTGTGATCGTTGAAGGAATCAATGTTTCCACATCGAAATCTTTTGTCACCTTTTTCTCAACCGTTACTGTAATAGTTGCTGGTTCCATCTTTGCTGTGACAGCACTGCTCAAGTTCTGAATTTTCAGCGGAACTTCATGTGTTCCTTCGCCAAGCTTAGTGATATCTGCAGTGATGCGAAACATCCGTGTATCTTCGTTTGCTTCTGCATTCAACTGGACTCGGTTTGCACTGGAAAGTTTGACCGTCACTGTGTTTTCATATCCATGGATATAATAGCGTTGCGAATCATAAGAAATTCTGATTGGCACACCAGTGACTGTTTGATTATACGCTTCATTTCCAGAAAGCGTGTTTTGAACGGACTGTCCATTTGCATTGAAGTACAGTGCAATACTGAACAGCAATGCAATAAAACTGTAAAGAATGCTTGTCCGTTTCTCTTTTGAGATCATTTGCGATCCCCTCCCTTAGTCATACCGTCTAGGAAAGATTGAATCACGTTTTTCTTATTTTTTGTTTTCTCTTCAGCAATTAATTCTCTACGCAAGATTGCCAAATATTCTTGCTGGGATAAGCTAGCCATCAGTTCATTATCTAACGTGATGCTGACGTCCCCGGTTTCTTCAGAGACAACGATGGTGATCGCGTCGCTGACTTCGCTTATACCGACAGCTGCCCGGTGTCGAGTCCCGAATTCTTTAGGGATCAACATACTTTCTGATAGAGGAAGATAGGCACTTGCTACTGCGATCTTTCCTTCTTTTACAATAACTGCACCATCATGCAGCGGTGTATTAGGAATAAAGATATTGATCAGCAGCTCCCCAGTGATATCTGCATCTAAAGCAATCCCTGTCTCAATATACTCATCTAATCCAGTATGACGTTCGATAGTGATCAGCGCACCGATTTTTCGCTTGGACATATATTGGATGGCTTTGTCAAAAGACAAGATCATCTTCTCATCTTCCTGCTGTTCGCTTTTTGATTGTTTGAAAAGCGAACTGCGTCCAAGATGTTCCAGTCCTCTCCGGATTTCCGGCTGAAAAATCACGATAGCAGCTATCACCCCGTACGTGATGACTTGGTTCATCAGCCAAGACAAGGTGTGCAGACCAATGATTTCTGCTACGATTCGGATAACAATAAAAATAGCTACACCTTTCAGAAGCTGAATCGCTTTTGTGCCTCGCAGCAGTTGGATCAGTTTGTATACAAGATACCAGACAACCAGAATATCAAGTATGTTCACCAAAAAATTCAGAGAGAACAAGTCACCGGAAAACATTTGCTGCCAATAGTCCAAATTAAAAAGTTCCCCGATTTGAAATGACATAAAAAGCCTCTCTTCTCTTTTGAGATTTCCTCTCTAGTATATCATATGTTTTAATTTTAGAGGCTGATCTACTCGTTTTTTTCTTGAGAAAAACACATAATTTTCAAGAAAATTACAAGTATGCGTTTTATTTTTCTCTAGAATAAAAATTTTTAAACCTCAGAGAATTATTCATTACATTTTTTCTGTTATTTTTCACTTTTTTCTTCTGTAACGTGTTCCATTTTTTTACGTCGTTCTGCTCGAGCGGCTCTTCGGGCAGCTCTTCTTTCTTCCGCTTCAAGATCCGTCGTTTTTTCTTTTCTCGTCTTAACGACTACATCAATGGACTCTTCTGGTTCAAGTCTTTTCTTGATTTTTTCTAATTCTCCTGACAGTGCAGCATAGTTGTAAAAACGTTTTTTAGCATCTTGGACAGTCTTTTCAAATAAAGCTTTTGCAAGATTTGGATTTGCGTTCTCTAGTGAAGAAAAGCGAACCTGTTTCCTCATGAAATCAGGCATAGTAGAGAAATCAGGTTTTTTGTAGTCCAAAGTCATTGGTTTCTTGTTTTTTTCGACCATTGTAGGGTTATATCGATATAATGACCAATAACCAGAAGAAACAGCTTCTTTTGCTTCTTTAAGCGATTCTTTCATTCCACCAAGCAAGCCATGTGTGATACAAGGTGTATAGGCAATAATCAGAGAAGGACCAGGATACTTTTCTGCTTCTTCAAATGCTTTGATTGTCTGCATTTGATTGGCCCCTGAAGCGATTTGTGCTACATAGACATTCCCATATGTCATCGCCATCATCCCTAAGTCTTTCTTTGAAGCATATTTTCCACTAGCTGAAAATTTAGCGATTGCCGAAGCTGGTGTTGCTTTTGAGGTTTGACCGCCAGTATTGGAATAGACTTCGTTATCCAAAACAAGGATATTTACGTCTGCTCCGCTAGCAAGTACATGATCGATCCCGCCAAAACCAATGTCGTAAGCCCATCCGTCTCCGCCAATCATCCATTGGCTGTTTTTTACGAATAGATCTCTTCTCTTGTATATATCTTCCAGTTCAGGGACAATTGATCGTTCATTTTCGATCGCTGCTTGCAGTTTTGCTGCTCTTTGTTGCGTTCCTTCACTCTCAAAGAGATGTTCCAACCAGTCTTCCATCAATTCTCGCAGTTCTTCTGACACTTTTGGCAATACTTCTTTGATTGAATTTGCCAAAGCCTCACGACGAGTCTGTGCCGCCAGAAGCATACCATAACCAAATTCAGCATTATCTTCCAATAAAGAATTTGACCATGCAGGCCCTTGACCACATTCGTTTGTCGTATAAGGCGAAGCTGGAGAGGCACCGCCCCAAATAGAAGAACAGCCTGTCGCATTCGCAATCATCATTCGATCGCCGAACATTTGTGTCAATAATTTTACATAAGGTGTTTCGCCACAGCCTGAGCAAGCGCCTGAGAATTCAAGAAGTGGTTGGTTGAATTGTGTCGATAAAACCGTATTTTTCCCTTTCACTGGATTTTCTTTTTGTCTTAGCGTCATCGCAAAAGCCCAATTCATAGCTTGTTCTTTCTGTTCTTCATAAGGTTTCATCACTAAAGCTTTGCCTTTTGCGGGACAAGCCTCTACACACAGACCACAACCTGTACAGTCTTCCACTGAAACTTGGATACGGTATTTTACGCCGTCTGCGCCTCTCATTTCTCTCACGATAAATCCTTCTGGTGCTTCTTCCATTTCCTCTTCATCTGCTAAAAATGGACGGATGGCAGCATGTGGACACACAAAGGCACATTCATTACACATCGTACAGCGATCACTAATCCACTCAGGTACTTCTAAAGCGACACCTCGCTTTTCAACAGAAGCCGTTCCTAAAGGCATTTCGCCAGTTGTCATTCCATTTGCTACAAGCGTACCAACAGAGAGATGATTCCCTTCCTGCGCATTCACTGGCTCAAGGATTTCTTGTACATACCCCTTGTTCCTTTTATTGATTTTTTCAGGCATCTCCAATGTTTTCCAATTTTCTGGAATCACAACTTCATGAAGCAGTTCGATTGTCCGATCGATTGCCTGTATGTTTTTTTCTACGATAGCCATTGATTTATGCCCGTAGCTTTTTAGTGCTTCTTCTTTTAGCAACGGAATCACTTCATCAAATGGAATGATGTCAGCTAATTTAAAAAATGCTGTTTCCATTGCCGTATTGATCCGTCGTCCCAAACCAACTTCTTGGGCCAATCTCATGGCATTGATCGTATAGAACCGAATGTTATTTTCAGCCAAGTAACGTTTTAATTTTATGGGCAGATGCGTTTCTAATTGTTCGTCACTCCAAAGAGTATTCAGTAAAAAGATTCCACCTGGCTTCAATCCTTTGACTAAGTCATAGCTATGCAGGTAAGCTGGTGTGTGACAAGCAACAAGGTCCGCATGCTCGACAAGATACGCTGAACGTATCGGCGTATCTCCAAAACGCAGATGAGAGACAGTTAGACCGCCAGATTTTTTCGAATCATAATAAAAATAACCTTGAGCATATTTGTCTGTGTGATCCCCGATAATCTTGATGGCTGATTTATTTGCACCAACTGTTCCGTCAGATCCAAATCCCCAAAACTTTGCCTGGAATGTTTGCGGTTCTGTTAAATCTAGACTTTCTTTTGTTTCCAAAGATTGATAAGACACATCATCCACGATCCCAATGGTGAACCGTTTTTTGCGTATACTTGGATCTTTTTGCAATTCATCAAAAACTGCCGAGATTTGATCGGGTGTCACATCTTTCGAACCTAATCCGTAGCGACCACCAATAATAGCCGGGCGAAATTCAGAATCATATAACGCACTTTGAACGTCTAATAAAAGGGGTTCTCCCCCTGCTCCTGGCTCTTTACTTCGATCAAGAACAGCGATTGCTTTTACTGTATGAGGTAACTTTTGCACAAATGTTTCCACTGGAAAAGGTCGATAAAGATGGATATTCAAAAAACCTGTTTTCCGTCCGTTTGCATTCAAATAATCAACTGTTTGCTCAATCGTCTGTGCAACTGATCCCATCGAAACAATGACCTCTTCTGCATCAGCTGCTCCGTAATAAGTCACCAAATCATAAGAAGTACCTCGTAATCGATTAATCTCTTTCATATATTTTTGTACGATTGCAGGTAACTTATCATAATACGGATTGATTGTTTCCCGTTGTTGAAAATGAATATCTGGATTCTGGTTCGTGCCACTAACTGTCGGATGATTGGGATTCATCCCACGTTTACGAAAAGAAGCTAACTTCTCCTGATTGACCAAAGGAGCTAATTCTTCATATTCCAAAACTTCGATTTTTTGAATTTCGTGACTCGTACGGAACCCATCAAAGAAATTCAAAAAAGGCAATTCGCCTTCAATGGAAGCAAGATGGGCAACAGGTGCCAAATCCATCACTTCTTGCACACTGCTTTCAGCTAGCATCGCAAACCCTGTTTGTCTTGCAGCCATCACGTCTCCATGATCTCCAAATATATTTAAAGCATTCGTCGTCACTGCCCGACTAGCAACGTGAAAAACACTTGGCAGTAGTTCCCCAGCAATTTTATACATATTCGGTATCATCAAAAGCAACCCTTGTGAGGCGGTATATGTAGTTGTCAGCGCACCAGTTTTCAGTGAACCGTGAACCACGCCAGCTGCTCCTGCTTCGGATTGCATTTCCACTACTTTTACTGGTTGACCAAATACATTTTCTTTTCCTGCTGCTGACCATTGATCGACTAATTCAGCCATGGTCGAACTGGGCGTTATCGGATATATTGCAGCAATCTCGGTAAAAGCATAAGAAATATACGTGGCTGCCGTATTGCCGTCCATTGTTTTCATTTTTCGCATGATTCATCATCCTTGTTCATATTCTCTCTTATTATCTGTTCCATTATAACGTAAAATATTCCATTTTTTCTTTTATTTAGAAAAATATTTCACATACGTCTATTTCAATCATTTTTTTAGAAAAACAATCTAAATCGTTGCCTTTTTTTGTCAGACATGTGTAAACTATAACCGAAAGAGGTGTTTTTACATGGATATATCAGTGATTGATGCAACAAAAACAACTACAGAAAAAGGTATTACTTATGGTTCATCAGATGCTCCTAAAAAAATGATCGAATTCATCAATTTAGCTTGCCCATATTGCCGACAATGGTTTGAAGAATCTCATGAGCTATTGGAAGAAGCCGTCCAAAGCGGTCAATTACAGAGAGTGATCAAATTATTCGATAAAGAAAAAGAAAGCTTGCAGCGAGGAAACGTGATGCACCGGTATATCACGATCAGCGATGGACAACAAGCAATCAAAGAGATCAAACAAATATTCGATACTCAAGACGAGTGGAAACATCTTTCGCTCCAAGGAGTAGCGGATTTTGCAGCAGATAAATTAGGGCTGGCAGAACAAAAAAACGAACAGCTGAGCCAAGCTATCATCAACGAAGCTGAGCAAGCACATATTCGATTTGTTCCAACCGTCATCTTGGGTAAAGAAATCTTTGATGAATCTATTTCAAAAGAAAAACTAAAAGAATTGATCCAAGCAAAATAAAATAACAAGGGGGCTGTGACAAAAGTCTTGTCACAGCCCTTTCCTAGTATGTTTTTTCCGAATAAACGGTGTTCCAGAAGTAGCTTCTGTCACAACCTCTCCACTAAACAGTATTCAATCAGATATAGTTTCCAGTGATTGTTTGTGCGTTCTTTAATCCTCCTGGAATCCCTTCATAAAGGATACTTCCACCACCAGATCCACCTTCTGGTCCAAGATCAATGATCCAATCAGCACTTCGGATCACATCTAGATTGTGTTCAATAACAATGACCGTGTTCCCTTTATCCACTAAGTTATTGATAATTCGAATCACATTTTCGACATCTGACATATGCAGTCCTGTTGTTGGCTCATCTAGAATGTATATCTGTCCATTTGTTTTCAATTCATTAGCTAATTTCAGCCTTTGTGCTTCTCCGCCAGATAAGGTGTCCATCGGCTGTCCAAGAGTCAGATAACCAATACCAACTTCTTTTAGATTCTCAAGCTTTCGCTGGATCTCTTTCTCATCAAAAAATTCAAGTGCTTCTTCTATGGTCATATCCATGACTTCTACGATATTTTTTCCACGATAACGATAATCCAAAACAGCTGGATCATAACGTTTCCCATGGCAATTTGAACAAACTACCTCTGATTTGTCCATAAAGGATAGATTAAGCTCGATTACACCCATTCCTTTGCATTCTGGACAAGCCCCTTTAGAATTGTAGCTGAAATATCCAGCATCAACTTGATTTTCTTTACCAAAAGCTTTCCGAATGTTATTCATGATCCCACTGAATGTGGCTGGATTTGACCGTTTGTTCGTATGAATTGGATTTTGATCAATAAGTAGGCTTTCTGGAAAGTCTTTTACAAATACTTGATTGACCAATGTACTCTTGCCAGAACCAGCTACCCCTGAAACAACGGTAAATACACCTTTAGGGATTTCTAAGCGAATATTTTTTAAATTATGCAAAGAGCTCTGGCGGCTAATAAAGGTTTCTGAAAATGTCCGTACTTCTTTTTTGATTGGTAATTGATGTCCCAAATAGTTTCCCGTTAACGTACCAGAATCCAGTAACCCATCATAATCCCCAGTATACATGATCTCACCGCCGTGACTTCCAGCATAAGGTCCTACATCCACGATATGATCGGCCACCTTGATGACATCAGGATCATGTTCGACTACCAGAACTGTATTCCCTTCATCTCGGATTTTTTTTAATAAATCATTAAGTAGATGGACATCTCTAGGATGCAATCCTGTACTTGGCTCATCAAAAATATACATCATATTAGTCAAACTGCTAGCTAATTGCTTCACCATTTTTACTCGCTGTGATTCCCCTCCAGATAAACTTGAAGTCTCGCGTGTCAATGTCATATAGCCTAATCCAATATCAATCAAATCTTGGATACGTTTTTTGATACTGGCAATCAACGGATGACGCTCTTTGTTATCTAACGTTTCTAGTATTTGTAATAGTGAAGATAATTCTTTTGCGGTCAAATCGTATATATTATAACCGTTTATTTTAGAGTTTAGGACTTCGTGTGAGAAACGTTTTCCTTGGCATTCTGGACAAGTGTCCATTTTGGTATACGTCTCCAGAACCTTTGCTGTTTTTTTCGTTGTTTCTTTTTCAGTATGGACATTGGTTCGCATGAATCGAGTGACAATCCCTTCATACGTCACATTCATATCTCCCGCACTTGGTATATTGATTCTCTCTGCTTTTCCATACAATAATCGATCGTATTCTTCTGATGTGTATTCGGAGATTGGTTTGTTTGGGTCGAATAAACCAGTCTCTGCATACATTTTCCAATACCAAGTTCCTACCGTGAAATTGGGAAGCAAGATTGCTCCTTCATTTAGTGAGCGTGTCACATCTACGGCGGCATCGATATTCAATGTTATCGTTTTTCCAATTCCTTGGCAGACAGGGCACATACCTTGAGGATCATTAAATGAATACGCGTTGGCATAACCTAATGGCGGTTCAGCAAAGCGTGAAAATAAAATTCGAAAAAGTGCCTGAATATCCGTTGCAGTACCTAAAGTGGATCGAGCATTTCCTCCCAGTTTCTTCTGATTGATCAAAACAGCCGTGGATAAATGCTTGATCTCATCAATATCAGGTCTGCTATATTTAGGCAAAAAATTACGTGCAAAACTATTAAAAGTCTCATTCAGTTGTCTGCCCGCCTCCTGTGCAATCGTATCAAAAACAATAGAAGATTTGCCAGACCCTGATACGCCAGTAAAGATGGTAATTTTATTTTTTGGGATACGCAAATCAATGTTTTTCAAGTTGTTTTCTCGTGCATGAATCAATTCAATATACTCTGTCATCCTTGTTTCTCCTTTAAAATCGATTTTTAAACAAATCTATGGCGAACAACGGGCAGTAATAGGGATTTATAGTTTGACAGAAGAAGAAAAGAAAAGCAAGTGATATTTTGTTAAATAAAAAAAACTGATACATCCGCACCTCTGCTTCATGTATCAGTTTTTACATTGGATTACACTGCTTCTTCACGTAGTTTTTCCGCAAATTCATTGATTTTGCGTATACGGTGATTGATTCCCGATTTGGATATCGTACCTGAGGGAATCATTTCCCCTAACTCTTTCAAACTGACTTCTGGATGCTGAAGCCGGAGTTCAGCAATTTCCTGAAGTTTTTCAGGAAGGGCATGCAGACCGACCTTTGCTTCGATCAATTCGATGTTTTCAATTTGTTTAGAAGCCGCATCAATCGTCTTATTCAAATTTGCTGTCTCACAATTAACTAGGCGATTGACCGAATTTCTCATATCCCGTACGATCCGCACGTCTTCAAATCGAAGCATCGAATTAGTTGCACCAATCAGTGTCAAGAAATCAGCAATCTTTTCTGCACCTTTTAAATAGGAAATATAGCCATTGCGTCGTTCAAGCGTTCGAGCATGCAGTCCGTAATAATTCAACATATCGCAAATGTCTTGGTTGTGCTGTTCATAAATGGAAAATATCTCTAAATGGTAACGGCTTGTTTCTGGATTATTGACTGAACCCGAGGCCATAAAAGCCCCACGTAAATACGAACGCATTTTTTGCGAATTCCCCATAATCTCGTCCGAAACGTGTCCATTGAACATCATACCATCCATAATATCAAGATCCATCAACACATCTTTTGTGCCTTGCTTCAAGCGGACGATATAGACATTGTTCTTTTTTAATTTCATTTTTTTACGAACGAGTAGCTCACTTCGTACCTGATAATGATCTTTCAAAAGAGAATAGATACGTCTGGCAATTGCAGCATTTTCTGTTTGGACGTTCAAAATAAACTGCTGGTTCATAATACCTAAAGAGCCGTTCATTCGCAACAAAGCAGCTAATTCTGCTTTCGCATGTTCTCGATGAACTTCCAAACCAGTTAGTTCTTTCTTCACATCTGCAGCAAATGACATCCTATTCTCCTCCTTTCTCCAACAATAAATTGCTTAATATTTTGAACCGAAAACTAATCGGAATAATTCTTCTACCACTTTGTCTCCATCATGGAAGACACCACCGTCTTTCAATTCTAAAAAGTCGGTAGAAATCACTCGACAGCCTTCATTTCTCAATCCATGGAAATCATGTGCGACTTGTACTAAGTACTCATCATAGATTTCCGGGTCCATATAATCTTCTGGTACTTTTTCCGTATTGACTAGTACCGTGTCGATAAAAGGCTGTTTCAAATGCTTGTGTAAGACACGTATATGATCGGCATCGGTGAAGTGTTCAGTTTCCCCTTTTTGGGTCATGATATTACAGATATACACGGTTTCAGCAGTTGTATTAATCATAGCTTCGCCAATTTCTGGTATCACTAAATTGGGAAGGATGCTAGTGAATAAACTGCCGGGACCCAAAACGACCATGTCGGCATCCATAATTGCTGAAACGACTTTTCGTGCCGCTTTAGCTTCACTTTTATCATTCGTGTTGCAAACATAGACATGATCGATCGTTTTGCGATCAATCGCGATTTTAGATTCTCCTACTGCAGTCGTTCCGTCTTTAAAGACGGCATGCAAGGTCAAAGGCGTTTCTGAAGAAGGATAGACGTGTCCATCTACATGCATCATTTTCGCTAATAATTGAATCGCTTCATATGTGCTTCCTCGCATTTCGGAAACTGCAGCAATAATCAGGTTACCGATCGTATGATTGGCTAAGAACTGATCTTCTTTTTTAAAACGATATTGGAAAATATCTTCATAGAATTGCGGCATATCTGATAACGCTACTAAGACATTTCTCAAGTCACCAGGAGGAGCCATAGCGATCGATTCTCTGATTGCGCCGCTGCTTCCACCATCATCCGCAACAGTTACTACCGCCGTGATATCTGCTCCCTGATTTCGTAAACTTTTTAGGATAACCGGCAGACCCGTGCCACCGCCGACCACTACGATCTTTGGTTTTCTTATCCGGTAGGTTTTCATTTTCACGACCGGTTCACCGTCTCTTTCCTTTTATCCTTGTCCCGATGTGTCACATTGACTTTATATGTTTTTCCTAAAGCATTTGCCAAACGTTCAGTCAACGCCACAGAACGGTGTTGGCCGCCTGTACAGCCGATTGCAACTGTCAAGCTGCTTTTTCCTTCTTTGATATATCCAGGCAATACGGTTTCCAGAAGATCCAAAAATTTATGATAGAAAGATTGTGTTTCATCAAAGGACATCACATAATCATAGACTGGCTGGTCTTTACCAGTTAGTGGTCTTAGTTCTGGAATATAATGAGGATTTGGCAAAAAACGTACATCCATCACGATATCAGAGTCAATCGGCAACCCATATTTAAAGCCAAATGATACAAATTCGATTCGAAATCCTTGGTCTCCCTTTGACTTGAAAGACTCGTTGATTTTTTCGCGTAATTGTCGTGGTGTCAATGTCGTGGTGTCAATGATCACGGAAGCTTGTGCTTTCAAGTCGTCTAATATTGCCCGCTCTTTACGGATTCCTTCAGTGATCAAACCGTCCATTGCCATCGGATGCGCTCGTCTTGTTTCTTTGTAACGAGCAACTAGTTCTTCGTCCGAAGCATCTAAAAACAAGATAGAAGTGTCGATGAAGTTCGTATTTTCGATTTCAATCAGCATGTTTTGAATTTCTTCAAAGAAGGAACGAGAACGTAAATCTACTCCTAAAGCCATTTTTGTGACTTTACCTGATTCTTTGATCAATTCCCAGAATTTTGGAATCAATCGAGGTGGCATATTATCGATACAAAAATAGCCCATATCCTCAAAACTTTGGATAGCTACTGTTTTTCCTGCACCGCTCATACCTGTTATGATGACTAATTGCAAATTATCTGTCATATTTACGAACCCCTCTCACATTGTACATAATAAAATTATATCATTCCGGGCGTATCATTACCAGCTTTCTTTCTCTTTTACAAAAAGATTTGGACCAAATATCTTTTAGGATATTTGCCCCAAATCCAAGATTTTTCTACTTTTCAGATACTGTATCTAATGCTTCGTTTCTTTCAGCTAATGCACGTTCGATCGTCCGATCCGCTAAAATAGATTGAGCATCGATCACTGGGTAATGATTATCTTCAGCAAATTCATGCATCAAAGATAATTCCGTGCAACCTAGAATAACTTTTTCACAGTTTAATCGCTCTACCGCTTCCTCCAAAATCTCATAGTAGAGTTCTTGATTCAAGTGATCTGACTCTTTGATTTCATGATAGATCAAATAATTGATTTTTTCTTGAAGCGCAGTATCAGGAATCACTGTTTCGAATCCAAGATTTTTGACTTCGCGTTCATAGATTCCAGCTTTCATACTTCCTTCTGTTCCTAGAATCGCTACTCTCCCTGTCGTATGCTGACGGACAAGTTCATTTGCTGCTTCTCTTGGCATATGCAGAATAGGAATATCCGTTGCCGCTTGTAATTCTTCAAAAAAGTAATGTGCTGTGTTACAAGTCAACACAATGAAGTTTGGTCGCAATAAATTTTGTTTCTCAATATCGTCCAGCAGAAACGGCACTGGATTTTCTTCTGATCGATCTAAAATATAAGCTGTACGATCAGGAACTGTTGCATGATTGAATAAGACATAATTCAAATATTCTTGATCTTTTGTAGCTTTCGTTCGGTGGTTGATCAAGCGAACAAAACTTTCTGTTGCCATCGTGCCCATTCCGCCTAAAATACTGAAAAAATTCTCCATGAACTAGCCTTCTTTCACATGAAAATACTTTTTGAATCTTGGAATATAGTTATGGAACATATATTTCATCAACATCCAGCGCTTGATTGACCGATCTTTTTCATAAAATACAGTAGTGCCGTAACGATTTTCTTTGATCATTTGCTCAGCTAGTTTTTTGTCTTCATTTTCCCGAGCATATTCTAAAAAGATTTTTTTGGGCACACCCATCCATAATCTTGCTTTATCTGATTGATTCGTTCCATAGGTCGTTTCAACAAAGGGTTTGTTGAACACTCGATCTTCTGTGACGAAACGAGCCAGATTCAAGCCGTTCAATGTCACAAAGAAACTGCTACGTCCTTGTCTCAAATTGATTTCAAATAATTTATATTCTCCATCTCTAGAATCATACTTCATATCGAAATTGGCAAAGCCGGTATATTCGATTTTTTCCAAAAATGCTTTAATGGTTTGATAGATTTTTTCGTTATAATCTGGCATGATCACAACGTAATTTCCAATCGATGCTGGTGTAGGATCTTCTAAAAGTGGATGACCAAGACACATCATCCGAACTTGATGATCTTCATCTACATACGCATTTAGCACACGCATATTACTATCATCACCCGGGATAAAATCTTGTACGATCATTTCACTAGTATAACCGGCTTCATAGATCCGACCTAAAATCAAATCAAACTCTTCTCTCGTTTCTAGAATAAACGCTTTTTTTCTTCCTTCAAATTGAACAGAAAGGTACTCCACACTGTTTGCGGGTTTCAAGGCAACCGGGAATTCAAAAGGCAATTCCTGTTCTAAGCGTCCATTTACTAACATTTCTTCTCTGACGATCAATGTTTTAGGATACGGAAGATCATATTCTTCACAAACTTCATAAAAGCTTACTTTATTGATCAGTCTTTCAAATAAAGAATAATCAATATACGGACAGATAAAATATTCTGACAGCTCTTGCTTATGTTGAGAGATCAATTCTGCATACCCATCACCACAAGCGATCAAAAGATATTTTTTACTCTTATCAGAATATCTTTCTTTTGCCAAACGAAGCATCGTCTCGATAAATACAGGGTCTTTATCAAATCCTGGAATGACTTCTACATTGACGATTTTACTGTAGCGGGTAGGGGCTAATTGATCAGAAGCATATGCTTGGCAGACTTTGCCGTATGCTTCGTTAAAAGAACGTGCCATACCATAAACGTTCATGTCGCTTCCTAATAATATAGGGATAAATTCTTCATTTTCAATACTGTTCATCATTATCTCTCACTTACTCATAATCTCTTGTTTTTCTTTTCTAACTACACAAGGAATATCATACCATAAAGAAAAAAGCAATCAAAGGAAACTCCTCCGATTGCTCAATTCTTTTTTGAACGGATTGAACTTATAGGAAGTTTTTATCTATACCAATCAGTGTAGAAAGAACTACCATGTAATGATTCTAGAACACTAGTATTAAGAAAACAAGCACAAATTCATTTTTTTATGTTTTTTTAACTATCTCAGCGATCTATCTTCTTTATACCATTATTTTTTTCAAATAGTGACCTGTATAGCTTTCTTTTACATCAATGATTTCTTCTGGAGTTCCAGTCGCAAGGATCGTTCCTCCGCCTTCTCCGCCTTCTGGTCCTAAATCAATGATATGATCGGCTGTTTTGATTACATCTAGATTGTGTTCGATCACTAAAACTGTATTACCAGCGTCTACTAACCTTTGTAACACTTGCAGCAAACGGGCGATATCGTCGCTATGAAGACCAGTCGTTGGTTCATCTAATATATAGAAATTCTTTCCATTAGAGATTTTGTGTAATTCACTGGCAAGTTTCATCCGTTGCGCCTCGCCACCGGACAATGTCGTTGCTGGTTGTCCCATCGTCACATACCCTAAGCCAACATCAACGATCGTTTGCAGTTTGCGATGAATCTTTGGAATATGCTTGAAGAATTCTACAGCATCTTCTACCGTCATTTCCAAAACATCTGCAATGCTTTTTCCTTTGTAATGCACTTCTAATGTTTCAGAGTTATATCGTTTGCCATGACATACTTCACAAGGAACATAGACATCAGGCAAAAAGTGCATTTCGATCTTAATAATCCCATCCCCGCGACACGCTTCACAACGACCGCCTTTTACGTTGAAACTAAAACGACCTTTCTTATATCCCCGCATTTTTGCCTCGTTTGTTTGAGCAAATAACCCACGGATATCATCAAAGACACTCGTATAAGTCGCTGGATTACTTCTCGGCGTCCGTCCGATTGGGCTTTGATCGATGTCGATGATCTTTTCGATACTTTCGTAGCCGGAAATTGTCTTGAATTTACCTGGCTTGGCAGAATTCTTATTTAATTTCTGCGCTAATGATTTCTTTAAGATACTATTGACCAATGTACTCTTTCCAGAACCAGACACACCTGTTACTGCTACAAATTCTCCTAAAGGAAATTCGACACTGATATTTTTCAGATTGTTTTCTGAAGCACCAGTAATCTTGATTGCTTTCCCATTACCTTTACGGCGTTCTTTTGGCACCGGGATCGATTTTTTCCCTGAAAGATATTTCCCTGTCAAAGAATTTTCGTCATTAGCTACTTCTTCAGGAGTACCTGCAGCAACGATTTGTCCGCCTTGTTCCCCTGCTCCAGGTCCGACGTCAATCAGATAATCTGCTGCCCACATCGTATCTTCATCATGTTCGACCACAACGAGTGTATTGCCAAGATCACGCATTTTCTTCAATGAGCCAATCAGTCGATCATTATCGCGTTGATGTAATCCGATCGATGGTTCATCTAAAATATACAGAACTCCAGAAAGATTCGATCCAATTTGCGTAGCCAATCTGATTCGCTGTGCTTCTCCTCCAGATAACGTTCCCGAAGCACGACTCAAGGTTAGATAGTCTAATCCGACATTTTCTAAGAATGAAAGTCTGTCATTTACTTCTTTTAAAATCGGTTTGGCAATCACTTTTTCTTGTTCAGATAATGTAAGGTTTGAGAAGAAGTCTACTGCTTTTTGGATAGACAATTCATTTGTTTGCCCAATATTCGTTCCATTGATTTGAACAGATAATGCTTGAGGATTCAAACGATAACCTTTACACGTTTGACAAGTCAATTCGGTCATATAAAGACGCATTTGCTCACGCGTGAAATCACTGTTCGTATCATGATAACGACGTTCGATATTTTTCAATACTCCTTCGAAAGTTGTTTCTACATCGCGAACGCCACCAAAATCATTTTCATAATGGAAATGGAAAAGTTCATCTGTTCCATTTAAGATGATCTCCTGATGTTCTTCCGGTAATTCTTCGAATGGTGTATCCAAATCGATACCGAAACTTTCGCAAGCCTGCGCTAACATTTGAGGATAATATTGAGAGCTGATTGGGTTCCATGGAACGATTGCACCTTGACTAAGCGTCTTCGTTCTATCTGGAATGACTAAATCTTGATCGACTTCTAATTTGACGCCTAAACCGTCACAGTCTGGACAAGCTCCAAAAGGCGCATTGAAGGAGAACAGTCTTGGTTCTAGTTCACCAACAGTAAATCCGCAATAAGGACAAGCATAGTGTTCGCTAAACAACATTTCTTCTTCGCCAATCACGTCAACCAAAGCATAGCCGTCTGCCAGTCGCAAGGCTGCCTCTAAAGAATCAAATAGACGAGAACGAATTCCTTCTTTCACAATGATCCGGTCGATGACGATTGCGATATCGTGTTTTTTGTTTTTCTCCAGCTCAGGTACTTCACTTAAATCATAGATTTCGCCATCGACTCGAACGCGGACGTATCCCTCTTTTTGAATTCGTTCGAATATTTTTTTGTGTTGACCTTTTTTCTTTACCACGATTGGTGCCATTACTTGAATCTTTGTGCGCTCAGGTAAAGCCATTACTTGATCGGCCATTTGATCTACTGATTGACTGGTAATCTCGATATGATCGTTGGGACAAATCGGATGTCCTACACGAGCAAACAACAAGCGTAAATAGTCATTGATTTCCGTCACAGTACCTACTGTCGAACGAGGGTTTTTACTTGTTGTTTTCTGATCAATAGAAATCGCCGGACTCAATCCGTCGATGCTGTCTACATCTGGTTTATCCATTTGACCTAAAAACTGGCGGGCATACGCAGAAAGACTTTCTACGTATCTCCGCTGTCCTTCTGCATACAGTGTATCAAATGCTAAGGAACTCTTTCCAGAACCGGACAAACCTGTAACGACCACGAATTTGTCTCGTGGAATCGTGACATCTATATTTTTCAAGTTATGGGCACGTGCACCATGAATCGTAATTTTATCGTTAGCCATGTT
Organism: Enterococcus sp. M-BR2; assembly: GCF_056612775.1. Taxonomy (NCBI): domain Bacteria; kingdom Bacillati; phylum Bacillota; class Bacilli; order Lactobacillales; family Enterococcaceae; genus Enterococcus; species Enterococcus sp. M-BR2. The sequence goes on along the minus strand of NZ_CM152743.1, from coordinate 609,261 downwards.
GTCCTCCTACTTCGAAGCTTTTAATTCTAAAATCATATCTCGTACATTAGCGGCTGTTTCAAAATCCAAAGCTTTTGCCGCATCTTTCATTTCTTTTTCTAATTTCATCAATAACGTGTCTTTTTCTTCCTTCGTCATTTCTTCATACGACACTTGTACCGCTTCTTTTGTATCATCTTCCGATTCTTTCGTAATAGAAATCAAATCTCGGATTTCTTTAATGATCGTTTTTGGAACGATCCCATGTTCTTCATTGTACTTCTGCTGAATCGTACGACGTCTTGACGTTTCATCCATCGCTAAACGCATAGAATCCGTCACCTTGTCTGCGTACATGATTACTTTCCCTTCTTCATTACGAGCAGCTCGCCCAATCGTTTGGACTAAGGAACGTTCGCTACGTAAAAAACCTTCTTTATCTGCATCCAAGATAGCAACAAGAGAAACTTCAGGTACATCTAATCCCTCACGAAGCAAATTGATTCCGACTAACACATCAAATTCGCCTAATCGTAGATCTCGAATGATCTCTGTTCGTTCCAACGTTTTGATATCACTATGCAGATATTTGACTTTGATTCCTAATTCTTTGAAATAATCTGTGAGGTCTTCTGCCATTTTTTTCGTCAGTGTCGTTACAAATACCCGTTGATCTTTTTCGACCCGTTCATTTATTTCGCCTACTAGATCATCGATTTGTCCCATGATTGGACGGACTTCGATTACTGGATCAAGCAGCCCTGTCGGACGGATGATTTGTTGGATAACGGTATCAGTTTGTTCATATTCATATGGTCCTGGTGTCGCAGAGACATAAATGATCTGATTGACATGTTTTTCAAATTCTTCTAGACGAAGCGGTCGATTGTCTAAAGCAGATGGCAAACGGAAACCGTAATCTACTAGCATCTGTTTTCTCGCTCGGTCGCCATTATACATTCCTCTGATTTGAGGCATGGTCACGTGCGATTCGTCAGCCACGATCAAAAAATCTTCAGGAAAGAAATCCAATAGCGTATAAGGCGGTTCGCCTTCTTTACGTCCGTCCATATGCCGAGAATAATTTTCGATTCCTGAAGTGTAGCCCATTTCTAACATCATTTCAATATCATAATTGGTTCGCTGTTCTAAACGTTGAGCTTCTAGAAGTTTGTTTTCATTTCGTAAAACAGCTAAACGCTGCTCTAATTCTGCTTTGATATTCGCTACGGCATGCTCCATATGTTCGTCATTCGTCACAAAGTGAGTTGCCGGGAAGATTGCTACATGTTCCGTTTCTCCTAAAACTTCACCTGTCAGCGCATTGACTTCTCGGATACGTTCGACTTCATCTCCAAAAAACTCCACTCTTAAGGCACGTTCATCTCTTGAAGCCGGGAAAATCTCCACGACATCACCACGCACTCGAAAACGACCGCGCTGAAAATCTATATCATTTCTTTCGAACTGGATACTGACTAAGTCACGAATCAACTGGTTGCGATCTAATTCTGCTCCTTGTCGAATCGAAACGACTTGTTTTTGATACTCAAAAGGCGAACCTAATCCAAAAATACATGAAACGGATGCAATGACGATCACATCATTTCTTTCTAATAATGAACTAGTAGCCGAATGTCGTAATTTATCGATCTCATCATTTACACTTGAATCTTTTTCGATATACGTATCGCTTGAAGGCACATAAGCTTCAGGCTGATAATAATCATAATAAGAAACAAAATATTCAACAGCATTGTTAGGGAAAAATTCCTTGAATTCCCCGTACAGCTGACCAGCCAATGTTTTGTTATGGGCAATAATCAGTGTTGGTTTATTCACTTTCTCAATAAGATTGGAAATCGTATATGTTTTCCCTGTTCCAGTCGCACCTAATAAAATTTGTGCTTTTTTCCCGCCGACTACGCCATCCACTAATTGGTTAATCGCTTCAGGCTGATCACCAGCCGGTTGGTATTTCGAGACAAGCTCAAAGCGTCGGGAGGTATCTCTTTCAATCATTCTTTGTCCTCCTTTTCATTCATTCCTTTTCATTTTACGACCAATAAAAAGAAAAGGAAAGCAAAGGCATTCCTTACTAAAAAATTATACCACACCGAACATACTTTCGCCACTTTTTTCTCTCATTCTCCATGTTATGTTTTATAACATATAATGTTAGAAACTCGCATTTTTTTCATTTTTTCGAGCCTACAGTCTTGTCTGATTCAGCACTTTTCGCCTATAATAATAAAATATTGGAAATTTAGGAGGTTGATTATGAAAAGAAAGCATTTATTTCACTCATTTGTTTTCTTAATGACAGGACTTGTGACACTTGCGTTTGGTCATGTTGCACAAGCTGACAACACTACAACGGCAGAGTCAAGCACAAGCGAGACAATGCAAAAAATAGAGCCCAAAAAAGACGTATACGTAATTGCTAGCGACTCTGCTTTTGCTCCATTTGAATTTCAAAACGCAAACGGCGAGTACGAGGGCATCGATGTAAAATTGATGGAAAGCATCGCCAAACTGCAAGGATTCAACATCCGAATGGACTATCGTGGATTCTCCGCTGCTTTGCAAGCTTTAGAATCAGGACAAGCAGACGGGATGATTGCCGGAATGACGGTAACGGACGAAAGAAAGAAAAGCTACGATTTTTCTGATTCTTACTTTGACAGCGGAATTCAATTAGCTGTCAAAAAAGGCGACACTTCGATCAAGTCTTATGAAGATTTGAAAGGAAAAACAGTCGGAGCAAAAGTTGGAACCGAAAGTGCAGAATTTTTAAGCGATCATGAATCTGAATACGGCTATTCTATCAAATATTTTGATGCTGCAGATCAATTGTATGACGGGTTGAAAGTTGGCGCAATTGATGCCATGATGGATGATTATCCAGTAATTGGTTATGCGATCAAACAAGGACAAGAATTGGAAACACCAATTGAAAAAGAATCTGGCGGAAAGTATGCATTTGCCGTCAAAAAAGGGCAAAACCCTGAACTTCTTAATATGTTCAATGAAGGATTGAAAGAATTAAAAAGAACAGGCGAGTACGATAAGATCATCAAAGAATATGTAGCAGATGGTTCAGAATCTTCTAGTGATTCTTCCGCAGCTGATGAATCGACATTTCTTGGACTTATCCAAAACAACTATCAAGCATTGTTAAAAGGACTTTGGCGAACGATTCTCTTGACTTTGATCTCCTTCGCTTTGGCTATAGTAATCGGTGTGATTTTTGGATTATTCAGTGTAGCACCAATACGCGCGCTTCGCACGGTTGCTAGCATTTATGTCGATATCATCCGTGGGATTCCGATGATGGTTCTTGCATTCTTTATTTTCTTTGGATTGCCTGGTATCGTTGGATTTACGATCCCCGACTTCATCGCTGGTGTTATCACCTTGACTCTTAACGCAAGTGCTTATATCGCAGAGATTGTTCGAGGCGGAATCAATGCCGTTCCTGTCGGACAAATGGAAGCTTCTAGAAGTTTGGGTCTTTCTTATAATCGGACGATGCAAAAAATCATTTTACCACAAGCGATACGCATCATGATTCCATCATTCGTGAATCAGTTCGTTATCTCATTGAAAGATACAACGATCATTTCCGCAATTGGTGTAGTCGAATTGCTACAAACTGGTAAAATCATCGTTGCACGTACGACACAAAGTACGTATGTTTATTTGATCATCGCGATCATGTACTTGATTTTGATTACAGCATTGACAAAATTAGCGAAAGTTTTAGAAAAGAAGGTGAAGTAAGATGGCAGAAAAAATCTTAGTTGAGCATCTAGTCAAAAAATACGGCGATAACACAGTATTAAACGACATCAACGTATCCATCAACGAAGGAGATGTCGTCTGTATCATCGGCCCTTCAGGTTCAGGAAAAAGTACATTCTTACGTTGCTTGAATCGTTTAGAAGAACCTTCTAACGGTGAGATCATTATTGACGGCGCCCACTTGATGGATAAAAGCACAGATATCAACTTGGTGAGACAACATATCGGAATGGTATTCCAGCACTTTAACCTATTCCCTCATCTTTCTATTTTGGAAAACATCATTTTAGCACCGATGGATCTGAAGAAAGAATCCAGAGAAGAAGCAGAGAAAAAAGCAATCAAATTGCTACAGACAGTTGGTCTAGAAGATAAAAAAGATATGTATCCTGAAATGCTTTCCGGTGGACAAAAACAGCGTGTAGCTATCGCTCGTGCTCTAGCGATGAATCCTGACATCATGCTTTTTGATGAGCCTACTTCTGCACTCGACCCTGAAATGGTCGGTGATGTCTTGAACGTCATGAAAAAATTGGCAGAACAAGGTATGACGATGGTTATCGTTACGCACGAAATGGGGTTCGCTAAAGAAGTAGCCAATCGCGTCATGTTCATTGACGACGGTAACTTTTTAGAAGATGGAACGCCTCAACAAATCTTTGAAAATCCGCAAAATGAACGGACAAAAGATTTCTTGAATAAAGTATTAAATATTTAATAAAAACCAAAAATGCACGGTCGCCATGAAGGGACCGTGTGTTTTTATCTTCTTATTTTCTCACCTAACTGTATCAGTCGCATCGCTTGTTCTCCTGCACAAACAAGCAATCGCTCTACCTGTTCCATCGCATAAGAAAGTTCCATCGGTTCATTGATGATATCAAGTACATAGTCGATACCAGTTTCATAAATGGTCGAAAGATTAGCCGAGGCACTACCGACGATAGCTATAACAGGAATATCATATTTTTTGGCTAGAATAGCAATCCCAACTGGTGCTTTTCCATTCAAAGATTGACCGTCCATTCTCCCCTCACCTGTAATGACAACATCTGCCTTTTTCATGTATTCTTCAAGCTTTAAAAGTTCAAGGATTTTCGAGATTCCTTGACACATTTCTGCATCGCAGAACGCCAACAGACCTGCTCCTAAACCACCTGCCGCACCTGCACCTTCCATTTCTAGAACGGTTATCCCTAACGTTTCTTGGATCTTTTGACCATAATGACAGAGTGCTTCATCTAATTTTAACACTTGCGCTCCAGAAGCTCCTTTTTGTTTCCCATAAATAAAAGAAGCGCCGTTTTGCCCACATAGAGGGTTGGAAACATCAGATAAAATGTAAAAAACAGTCTCTTTCAACCTTGGATTAATATTAGATATATCAATGGAATCAATCATTGCGACTTCTTTCGCGCCAAGCGCTATCTCTTTTCCATCGGCATCTTTAAAAGACACTCCCAAAGCTTGAGCCATACCCACTCCGCCGTCGTTCGTTGCACTTCCACCAATACCGATATAAATTTCTTTTACACCATGGGCTAGTACTTCATTGATGAGCTCGCCTGTTCCATAAGATGTTGCTTCCATCGGATTCATCTGATTGGTTCCAACAAGCATCAAACCGGAAGCTTGAGCCATTTCGATCACGGCACGCTCGGTATCAATCAACCCAAATTTTGCTTGAACCATTTGCTGATACGGTCCAGTCACTGTGATGTATCGATATTCTCCACCGCACCCCTCAATGATTGCATCAACAGTACCTTCTCCACCATCTGCAATCGGGATCTTGAGTACATCTGCTTGTTTCTCCACTCGTTTGATTCCTTCTTCAATAGATGCTTCTACTTCAAAAGTCGAAGCACTTCCTTTATAGGAGTCTGACGCAATGATGATTTTTTTCTTCATGCTACACCTGCTTTTTCTACCATAATCAACATGACTACTTTAAGCTATGGACGTACTAAACATGGCTTTTTGTGATCAAACGTCCATCCTGGAATTAAGAATTGCATTCCTACTGCATCATCTCTTGAATCTAATTCGTTGTCTAAATAGAGCTGATGTGCCTTTTCTACTTTCTCCATATCTAGTTCTACACCTAAACCAATGATTTCTTCTGTCAACTTGATTTTCCCATCTCTAATAACGAATGGTCTTTTTGATAATTCCTGTCCATCTTGCCAGATCCAATGAGTGTCGATGGCTGTGATCTCACCAGGTGCCGCTGCTACATGCGTAAACATCGCAAGTGAGATATCAAAGTGATTATTGGAATGAGAGCCCCAAGTCAATCCAAAATCATGACACATTTGCGCTACTCTGACCGAACCATCCATTGTCCAGAAATGGGGATCTGCTAATGGGATAGATACGCTTTGCAAAGCTACAGAATGTTGCATTTGTCGCCAGTCTGTAGCTACCATATTTGTGGCTGTTGGTAATCCAGTTGCTTTTCTGAATTCCGCTAATGCTTCTCTTCCCGATAATCCATTCTCAGCCCCACAAGGATCTTCCGCATAAGATAAGATACCATTCATTCCCTTGCATAAATCAATTGCTTCTTGCAAAGACCATGCGCCATTTGGATCTAGCGTGATCCTAGAGTTTGGAAAAGCTTTTTTCAAAGCACAGATCGTCTTTATCTCTTCCTCACCTTCTAAGACGCCTCCTTTTAATTTGAAATCCTTAAAACCGTATCTTTCATGTGCAGCTTTTGCTAAAGAGACGATCGAATCAGAAGTCAATGCTTCTTCTCTTCTCAGTCGACCCCATTCATCAGACTCATCGTCATCTAGCAAATAAGGCAACGTCGTTTGTCTAGAATCTGCAATATAAAACAGATATCCTAGAACGTCTATCTCATTTCTTTGCTGTCCATTTCCTAAAAGCGCAGCAACTGGAACTTGAAAGAACTTGCCTAATAGATCAAGAAAAGCTGATTCAATAGCTGTTACTGCGTGAATCGTTGTGCGCAAATCATAAGTCTGCAATCCTCGACCACTACTATCCAAATGATTGAAATTATGATGGACTTTCTTCAACACATTTTTATATTCACCGATTGTTTTACCAATAAGCAGTTGCTTTGCGTCTTCTAAAACCTTTTGGATATTTTTCCCTCCCGGCACTTCTCCTACATCGATTTCTCCATTGTCTGCTGTCATCAAAAATAGATTTCTCGTAAAATAGGGGCCATGAGCACCGCTTAGATTCAGTAGCATACTGTCATAACCTGCGATTGGTATAACTTTTGTATCAATTATTTTCGGAATCATCTTTTTTCTCCTTTTTGTTTTAATTTCTAATTGCCTAGCTTATTAAAAAATTCCTATAGCAAATCCTACCAACGTCCAAACGATGCTGATTCCCCACAATTTGAAGAAAGAAAAGCGAATATACTCTCTAATTATTTCTCCTCCAAGGTCGCAGGCCATGATGATTTGAGGCTGTGCCACGATAGAAGCAAATGCACCAACATTGAAAAATAACGCTAACACGATAATATCTGCAGCAACTCCATATTGTTCTCCTACTGCTGTTATAATGGGAACTAAGGCAAAATACCAAGTATCATTAGTGAAAATGAACATCAAAGGTGTACTCAACAGTGCGATAATGATATGAAGATAGGGTCCCATAGAAGAAGGCAGGATCTCAACTAAAGTCATGACCATTTGTTCCATCATCCCCGTTCCTTCCAATACACCAACTACGACTCCTGACATAAAGACGATCGGTGCTATGGGATAGGTAGCCGCAGCATATTTGCTGACCAGCTTGTTTTGCATCTTGCGATCTGGATAATTGATCACTAGTGCAAGGATTAAACCAACGGCAAAAATATAAAATTCTGGAAAAGAAGTAACGATAAGTAGCGTGACCACAGCTATTGTCAAGCAGAGATTGAACCAAAAAAGTTTAGGTCTTGACATTTCGGAAAGCTCTGGTTCTTCTCCCACTAATGTACCTGCTTCTATATTCTTTTTAATGAATCCATTTCTTTTTTGGCTTTTCTTTCCTAAAAAATAAGCGAATATCATGGTCAAAATCGTCATCAATATCATCAAAGGAATTAGTTTTAAAAAGACATGCATCGCCGGACTATCGACATTTGGCAACAATGCAGCAGCCCGGAGCACCCGTGCATTCCAAGGTTTAATCGTTCCTAACATCGTACCAAGTGAAGTCAAAAAAACCAGAATCATCGGATCAATCTTTAATTTTTTAAACAACGGTAATAGTAATGGGATAACAATCAAATAAGTAGACATGACACTCCCGTCTAATGTTGCAAGGATAGCCAACGGTACAGTAAAACTACACAGGATTGGTCCACCAATCTTCATTTTCTTCAGCACTTTATAGATCAAAATCTCAAATAATCCAGCATCTGTCATTAATGCAAAATACGGTAACGAGAACATAATCATTAAAAAGATACTTCTAGTGAGATCTAGTCCAGATATAATATGTTCTGTTGTCTTGGATAAATCAGCACCGCTTAGAAATGAAAAAACAAGGGGCAAAATCGCAAAACAAACCAAAATATTCAGTTTATCTTTCATTAGCAGAAAAGTGATGACTCCCATCATTGCGAAGCCTAAAATTGCTAAATAACTCATGCCGTAATCTCCTTCAACCATTTTTTCATAATTGATCCAGCTGGCAAGAATAGGAGAAAAGTCAGCTAGTTTCATCAATTATCTTTTATTACATGTTTAGCGCACCAAACAAGGTCTACTTGAATCAAACATCCAACCTTTAATTAAATATTGCATTGCTAACGAGTCATCACGATCCCTATATTTCTTTTCAATTTTTTGATATAGGTGATGCGCTGATTCAAGTTTTTCCATATCTATTTCGATGCCTAATCCAGGCTTATCTGTCACTTTGATTTTTCCATCACGAATAACTAAAGGATCTTCGCATAACGCCTGTCCATCTTGCCAAATCCAGTGTGTATCAATAGGAGTGATTTTTCCAGGAGCCGCTGCTGCACATTGCGCAAATACAGCTAAGGAAATATCAAAATGATTATTAGAATGCGATCCCCAAGTCAATCCGAAATCAGCTAATATTTGAGCCATACGAATACTTCCATTCAACGTCCAAAAATGAGGATCAGCCAACACGATATCTACAGCTTTTGTTTCTAAGGCATGATAGAATTGTCGCCAATTCGTCGCAATCATGTTCGTTGCCACTTGATGCCTTGTAGCTGTCTTGAATTCTGACATGATCTCACGACTAGAAAATCCTTGTTCAGGACCACATGGATCTTCGACATAGGAAATCATTGATAATTTGTCTTTACACAGATCAATTGCTTCTTCTAAAGACCATGCACCATTTGGATCGATATTGATTCGTGCATCGGGGAAAGCGTCGTGCAGTGCTTCTATCGCTTTCATCTCTGCTTCCCCCGAAAAAACTCCGCCTTTCAACTTGAAATTATTGAACCCATATCTTTCTTTCACCGCTTTTGCTAGAGCAACAATTTCTTCAGGTGTCAATGTTTCTTTTCGACGAAGTTCGTCCCATTTATCTTTACATGAAGATTCCACTAAATATGGCAAATCAGTCTTCTCGCAATCTGCGATATAAAATAGATAGCCAAGGACTTCAACTTCGGCTCGCTGTCTTCCATCTCCAAGCAATGTACACATCGGCATATTTAGATGCTTTCCTAATAGATCAAGCATAGCGCATTCAACTGCTGCTTCTGCTTGAACAACAAATTTCATATTTTTCAAATCTAAACCTTGCAGACCCTGTCCATCATTTCCTTTTGCCAACCAACCTTTTTTACGAATAGTTGTAATCACTTGTCGGTAATCAGCAATTTTCTGACCTTCTACCAAAGGAATATAACTTTCTAGCATCTTTGTAATATCTTCTCCGCCATGAATCTCTCCCACTCCTCTTTGACCAGTCTCATCTTCTAAAACAACGATATTCCTTGTAAAGTAAGGGGCGTGGGCTCCACTGAGAGTCAGAGTCATACTGTCATAACCTGCTACTGGATAGACAGCCATTTTCATTATTTTGGGTATCGTATCAATCGTTCTCATACACTAGTTCCTCTCTCTTTACGAAAATCAAACTGTATCTTTACTTTCGATTGTCAAGTTATTTATTTTTTCGTAGTAACACGCAATAGCTGAATGATCTTTTTTCTCCAAACCGTCATTTTTTAGTACTTGCATGATTTCCATCAATTGAGCTGTCAAAGGAATTCCGGCATTTATCATATGTGAGGTATCTAACGCATTCTGTAGATCTTTGATGTGCAACTCTATTCTGAATCCTGGATCAAAATCTCGGTTCAAAATCATCGGTGATTTAGCATCTTAGCATCCATAACCGTACTCCCTGCTAATCCACCACGAATCCCTTGATAGACCAACTCGGGATCAGCACCTGCTTTAGTAGCAAAGGATAAAGCTTCACCGACAGCGGCGATATTGATTGCGACGATTATTTGATTAGCTAGTTTAGCAATGTTTCCCGCACCTACCTCACCTATATAAGTGACTGAACTTGCCATTGATAGGAGCAACTCATAGCATTGATCAAAAACTTTCTTTTTCCCACCGACCATAACAGCGATTGTTCCGTCAATTGCTTTTGGTTCTCCTCCAGATACCGGCGCATCTAAGAACTCTACTCCAAGTCCTGCAAGCTTTTCTGCAAATCGCTGACTAGAAACAGGATTAATCGAACTCATATCGATTACGATCTTGCCTTCACTGATTCCAGCGGCTATCCCTTCTTCTGAAAACAATGCGGCTTCCACATTCGGAGAATTCGGTAACATAGTAATTACGATATCTGATTGATTTGCTAACTCCTGACTATTTTTTGCTGTTGAAGCTCCAGCTGCTGCAACTTCATCCATATTCGATTGATTGAAATCATAGCAGATAACCTCATAACCATCTTTTATTAGATTTTTTGCCATTGGTTTACCCATGATTCCTAGTCCTACAAATCCGATTTTCATTTCTTATTCCTCCATATCTCGTTTATTTATGATTTTTTCAAGTACTTCAGACATTTCTTTCTTTAATTGATCGGAAGACGTCGTGTTCGGTAAAATACTTGCTCCAACATCTAGTCCAATCAAATTACAAGCATCTTTTGTAGCTATTGGAAATGATGCACGGTCAAACATATTCCTAAATTCTGTCAATTCAAATTGCGCGTTTCGCGCGGAAGACAAGTCGCCAGTGCAATAATGTTCATAAATAGAGACGACTAATTCAGGGACAACATTCGCTGTAGATGCAACTGCGCCGACCGCCCCATAGACAAGAGATCCTAAAATCAAGGTGTCTCTTCCAGCCATTACTTTGAACTCCTCATTCTCAGTACGTCGAATATATTCTGCTGTCAAATGTACATTCCCACTACTATCCTTAATTCCAACAATATTCGGATACTGGGAAAGACGAACGACCAAAGAAACACTTAGACTATATCCAACTTTTCCAGGATTGTTATATAGCAAAACAGGTAGATGAGGCACAGCCTTTGCAATCGTGATTATGTGTTGATACAATTCGTCATCTGTAGGAGAAATGAACATCGGTGGCAAGATCGATAAACCATCAGCACCGTTTTCCTCTGCTGTTTTTGCCATCAACACTCCTTCCTTCGTCGTGATCGATCCAATACCCATATAAACTGGTACACGTTTATTGGCTGATTTAACGATTGTTTGGAGACCTTTCTTTTGTTCCTCTTTATCAATCGCAAAAAACTCTCCGTTACTTCCAAATGCTAAAATACCATTGACGCCTCCTTGAATCACATGTTCAACCATTCGTTCTAATGGTGCAGTTTTTATCTGATTCTCTTGATTTACCGGTGTAACAATTGGGACGATAATCCCTTTGACTTTTTCAATATCCATGCATTCTCCTCCTAGGGATGTTCATCACAACATAAAAATGATTTTTTTCACAATCGTTTCTTCAATATTCATGCTACAAATCAATATCGCAATAATTATAAGAACGTTTTCATAATAAAAAGTATATATTTTCACAATGATTTAGGGTATGGTACAGGTAACAGAAATAATTCATCTTTTGATAAGATTATTCGTTATCCATCACAATTATCGATGATTTCTACAGGATAATAATCATTTTTTTTAAAAATAAATGTTATATTAGAAGTCTTGTTGATTTATTATTGAATTTCCTTTATATTTTTATGTAAACGTTACCTTTTGCTGTTTTACTGTATTTTCTTACAAGGAGAACTAGATGAACATCTCTAAACAATTAGCACGGAATATTGTCAAAAATCTCAAAGATGTACTAAAACAAGAAATCAACTTTATCGATACAGAGGGCATAATCATTGCAAGCACCGATGAGGAACGGATCAGGACCCTCCATGAAGGGGCAAAAATCGTTTTGGATACGAAAAAAGAAGTTTTTATCAGCGAAGACGGCCAATTCAAAGGAACGAAGCGTGGGATCAACGCCCCGGTATATTTTGAACAACATATCATCGGTATAATTGGACTGACCGGTGGAAAGGAAGTGAAAAAGTATGCTGAAATTTTAAAAAAAATGACAGAAATACTCATAAAAGAGGCATATCTGAAAGATTTTACTTTTCAATTAAGGGAGAGACATCGTCTGACGATCGAATCGCTAATGTTTCCTTTCAGTCATTTTGACTCTCCTCACTTGATCGAGCTTGATTTTTCTTCTCCATATTATGTAGTTGTGGGGCAACTTCCTGACAATCAGGAATTGTATCAAGAGCAGATCACCCCTTTATTAGAGTTACTTGAAAGGGTCTTTTCTTACTACAATCAGGCTTTGTTCACTGTACATAGGCAACAAATCATTATCCTAGTCAATCGCATTTCCAGAGCCTTATTGATATCGTTACTTGACAAAGTCCAGACAAATTTTGACAAATCGTATCAGTTACAACTGAACTTCGGAATTGGGTCGCTTTGTTATACAGAGCAGGAGACACCGCAATCTTTCCTTCATGCCCAGCATGCTTGTGAATGGATAACTTTCCATCAATCTGTGAACGAGATCCGCTTTTTTGAAGATTTAGACCTCGGGATCCTTTTACCAGCAATCCCATCAGGTCAACGATCATTATATGTAAACCGTATTTTGAAAAGCTTGACAGAAGAAGAAGTACATTTATTCAAGAAAACTTTGACATGCTTCAGTAAAAATAACGGAAGTATCAAAAAATGTGCAGAAGAATTATTTATTCATAAAAACACCTTGCAATATCGATTGAATAAACTCCATTCTCTCACTGGTTATAACCCTAGAAACTATGATGATTATCTTATTCTAAAGCTAGCTTTTTTGTTGATACAAATATGACGATTACAAAAAACCAGATGAACATAAGGTTGTCCGTCTGGTTTCTACTTATTTCTCAGTAGGACTGCTCCACATTCGTTGTAATTTTTCCATCGTCCATATATAAATAATGATGCCTATACCGATAATCACAATATATTCTATACCAAACTCAACCCGCGTCCCCGAATTGATCCTAAAAGTTGAAGCGTTTGTGTTAAATATTTTAGGATATAGATATAACAAAATATTCTTGAGATCATATTTTCCTAGTGGTGGCAAAAAAAGAAAATAACTTCCTAAGAGACATAGGCTGACGAAAGAATTCTTTACGACTGTTGTAAAATAATAACAAACTAAAAAGGAAAGAAATGCAAACCCCAATAGGACACTCAATTGAAGCGGCGCTTTCTCAAGATAAGATATTTGCCTAATTAACGCTTCATCGATTTGTGTCGATTTGTCAGCCTGAACAAAAAATCTTGAAAAAGACTGCAACATCAAAAATAAAATGAGGGAAGCAAGTATAAAAATAATTAAACTAAGAAACCCCGCTCCTATCTTATGACGATTGATTTGCCATTGAGAATCCAAACAGCGCCTGATTTTCATTGTATGGTATTTGATATCTGCATTTGCTATTACTATCCCGTATACCCCCGAAAAAAAAGGAAAGAGAACAAAAAACGAAGAAGACAATAATTGGTTGACCCCGTTTTGGACATTTAAAGCAGCAAAACTGGAATGATAAGCAACGTAATGATATTTCAACGGATTGTCAACTATTTCAGTATTTTCGTTCATACTGATAGAAAAAGGTTGTTCAAGTATTTCTTGGATCGTTTCACCCCTTGCCAAGGCTTCCTCTACATAATATTGGAAATGACGAAGATGACTTTGAATGAGCATTACTTGAGAAACGAACATCAAAGTAGAAAGCAACAATATTATTGAAAGAAAAAGGTAAAATATTTTCGAACGTCTTTGATAATAAAATTCAAAAAGCATTTTTACCTCCTTTTTGTTGAAATAAAAAAGCTGCGTAAATCCTCGGACGTGATAGGTTCTATTTTTCCGTTTTTTACATTTAATAACTCATCAGCCATTTCCAAGTAATATTCTTCATGACCACTTAAGATGACTGTAGCTTCTTTTTTCAGCTGAACCAAGCAATAAAGCAGCACTTTCCGATTCTTTTGATCTAATCCATTCAACACTTCATCTAATAAAACAACTCGCGGCGCAAGCAACAATAGCAATAGCAGCGAAAGCATCTTTTTTTCTCCCAGAGAATAGTTCTTAACTTTCACATACGATAAAAATGAAAGGGGTAAAAAATCGATTTTTTGTTTAGAGATTAGTTCTTTTATTTGCCGATTTTTTGTCAGTAAAATCAGATTATCTAATCCAGTTAGATTCAAGTAAAAAGGGGTAGAGTCAAAAACACAAAAACAACTACCTGTTTTTTCAATCGTTCCCGAGTAGCTATCAATACCGACAATGCAGCGAAATAAAGTCGTTTTGCCAATGCCATTATCCCCATAAAGATAATAGATTTTATTTTGATCAAATGTGAATGACAGATGATCAAATAAGATTTTTTGCCCAAATCGTTTAGAAAAATCAATAAGTTTCATAGACAAACTCCTGAATAGATTAGTACCATGTAGAACCACCATTACCATGTACTCCAACCATATACTTTTTTAATTTCTTCAATCAAAATGAACTAATTCAATCAATCGAGTTTTTTATTTATTTATATTTTACCAAAATATAGTAATGGCTCATTATCAACTTTTTATCAATATAGAAAGTGATAGCCATCCCCTTATTTCATTTCTTAGATTCCTTTTTCCCCTAATAAACGCTATTGAAAACTAGCATTACTAAGTGTTAATACATAAAAAAATAAAAGACTTACCATTTTTTCTAGAAATAGAAAATTTTGGTAAGTCTTTTTGACACTTGTGTTTTTTACTAGAAAAGCTACTTCCGCTTTTTCCCACCAAAAGCATCTTTGAATTTATCGAAGAAACCATCTTCTTGTTGTTCTTCTACTTTGATGCCGCCAGCTTCAGCGAATGCACGTAACGCTTCTCTTTGTTGTTCATTTAGATTTTTCGGCGTGATCAGTTTTACTTTGACATGTTGGTCGCCTGTTGCACCACCACGTAACTTTGGAGCGCCTTTTCCACGTAAACGGAAGTTCGTACCTGTCTGTGTACCAGCAGGAATCTTCAGTTTCACATCTCCATGGACAGTTGGTACTTGGACTTCATCCCCCAAAGCTGCTTGTACAAAACTTAAAGGCAATTCATAGTAGATTTCAGAGCCTTCACGGTCAAAGATATCACTTTCTTCTACACGGAAGACCACATACAAATCACCAAATGGTCCGCCGTTTTCTCCGGCTTCTCCTTGACCAGCTAAACGCATTTGTTGTCCTTCTTCTACCCCAGCTGGTACATTCACTTTGACTGAGTGAGCTTTCTTCTCATGACCTGAGCCATGACAGGTTGGACAAGGTTCTTTGATTTCTTTTCCTGTACCATGACAAACATCACAAGTTTGACGGCTCATCACTCGTCCAAGCGGTGTTTGGCGTTCTACATTGATCGTACCTGCACCATGGCATTTATGACAAGTAGTTGGTTGCGTACCTGGTTTTGCCCCATTTCCGCCACAAGTATGACAGATTTCTTCCCGATTGTACTTGATTTCTTTCTCTACGCCAAAAATTGCTTCTTCAAAAGATAAGTCGATCGTATATTGCAAATCAGCACCTTGACGAGGCGCATTGGGATCGACTGAACGACCTCCCCCTCCAAAGAACGAGTCGAAGATATCTTCAAAACCACCGAAGCCGCCGCCAGAGAAGCCGCCGAATCCACCAAATCCGCCACCAGCTCCACCAGCACCGTAATTTGGATCTGTACCTGCATGCCCGTATTGGTCATATGCAGCGCGTTTTTGCGGATCACTTAAAATTTCATAAGCTTCTGATACTTCTTTAAATTTTTCTTCTGCATCAGGTTCTTTATTGATATCAGGATGGTATTTTTTTGAAAGCTTACGATAAGCTTTCTTTATTTCATCTTCTGATGCTCCTTTTGAGAGCCCTAAGACTTCATAATAATCACGTTTTGTTGCCATAGGCTTTCCTCCTATTGGTTCTCATCATTTTCACGTCGCTTGTTATCATATCATATTTTGTTTGAAACAAAAACCGATACTTCAAACTATTTTTCAAAAGAAAAAGCCAAAGTAGCAACTTTGGCCTTCTCTCGAAATTCAGTGAACTGATTATTTATCGTCGCCATCGACTTCTTCAAAATCAGCATCAACGACATCATCTGCTCCGCCTTGAGCTGCTTCTGGGTTTTCTTGAGCTTGTTGTTGTGCCGCTTGTTCATATAGTTTAACAGTCAAGTTTTGAACGATTTCGTTCAATGCATCGCGTTTAGTTTTCATTTCTTCAATGTTGTTTGCTTCAACAGCGGCTTTCAATTCATCGCGAGCTGTTTCTGCTTTTTTCACTTCTTCTTCGTCTACTTTGCCTTCTAATTCTTTCAATGTTTTGTCCACAGAGAATAGCAATGCGTCTACATCATTACGTAGGTCAACTTCCTCTTTACGAGCTTTATCTGCTTCAGCGTTTGCTTCTGCATCTTTTACCATACGTTCGATTTCTTCGTCTGTTAGACCTGAAGAAGATTTAATCGTGATTTTTTGTTCTTTTTGTGTACCTAAATCTTTCGCAGATACATTTACAATCCCGTTTTTATCAATATCGAATGTTACTTCGATTTGTGGGATACCACGAGGAGCTGCTGGAATATCTGTCAATTGGAATCTTCCTAGTGTTTTGTTGTCAGCAGCCATTGGGCGTTCACCTTGTAATACATGGATGTCTACTGCTGGTTGATTATCTGCTGCAGTTGAGAACACTTGTGATTTACTTGTTGGGATCGTTGTATTGCGGTCAATCAATTTAGTGAATACACCGCCCATTGTTTCGATACCTAATGACAATGGCGTAACGTCAAGTAAAACAACATCTTTTACATCACCAGTGATCACGCCGCCTTGTATAGCAGCACCCATCGCAACTACTTCATCAGGGTTAACTGATTTGTTTGGTTCTTTTCCTGTTTCTTTACGTACTGCTTCTACAACTGCAGGGATACGAGTAGATCCACCGACCAAAATAACTTCGTCGATTTCTGATTGTGATAAACCTGCATCTTTTAGTGCTTGACGTACTGGTACTTTCGTACGTTCTACTAAGTCAGCTGTTAATTCATCAAATTTTGCACGTGTCAATGTCATTTCCAAGTGCAATGGTCCAGATTCACCGGCTGTGATAAATGGCAAACTGATTTGTGTGCTTGATACGCCAGATAAATCTTTTTTCGCTTTTTCAGCGGCATCTTTCAAGCGTTGTAACGCCATTTTGTCTTGAGATAAGTCAATGCTGTTTTCTTTTTTGAATTCTGCTACCATGTAGTCGATGATTTTGTTATCAAAGTCATCCCCACCTAGATGGTTGTCACCAGCTGTTGACAATACATCAAAGACACCGTCTCCTAATTCAAGGATTGATACGTCAAAAGTACCACCACCAAGGTCGAATACTAAGATTTTTTCGTCACGATCTGTTTTATCCAAACCATAAGCAAGAGCAGCTGCAGTTGGTTCATTAACGATACGTTCTACTTCTAAACCAGCGATTTTACCAGCATCTTTTGTTGCTTGACGTTGTGCATCGTTAAAGTAAGCTGGTACAGTAATAACTGCTTTTTCGACTTTTTCACCTAAGTAATCTTCTGCAAATCCTTTAATATATTGAAGAATCATTGCTGAGATTTCTTGAGGTGTGTATGATTTGCCTTCTACATCTACTTTGTAACCAGCTTCACCGATATGGCGTTTGATTGATGAAATCGTATTTGGGTTTGTTACAGCTTGACGTTTTGCCACTTCCCCTACTTGGATTTCTCCATTTTTGAATGATACAACAGAAGGTGTTGTACGGTTTCCTTCTGGGTTAGCGATGATTTTTGCTTCGTTTCCTTCTAGTACTGCTACTGCAGAGTTAGTCGTACCTAAGTCAATACCGATAATTTTACTCATAATTAACGTCTCCTTCTTTAATTGAAAGTGTAAGTTTTATATCCGCACAATTATTGTGCAACAATGACCATAGTTGGTCTTAACACGCGATCATGTAATTTATAGCCTTCTTGTAGTACTTCTACAATCGTATCGGCTGGTGTATCTTCAGTCGCTGGAACAGTTTGTACTGCTTGATGAAGATTAGGATCAAAGGATTCTCCTTTAGCAGGGATTTTCTCGATTCCTTCTTCTTCCAGTGCGTTACGTAAACTTTCCAAGACCATTTCCACGCCTTTTTTCAAGCTTGCTCCTTGATCATCTGACACTTCTGTGGCTAATGCACGTTCCAGATTGTCAATTGATGGAAGCAATTTTTTGGCTAAATCTTGTGAACGGTATTTTTGTAATTGCTCACGTTCATTTTTTCCTCGATTTGCCATATTTGCGATTTCCGCACGAGCCCGCAAATATTTATCTTCCATTTCTTCTAATTCAGCTTTTAATTTTGCTGATTCGAATTCTTCCGCTTCAACTTCTGAAATGCCTGAATCTTCTGCAGCTTCGACATCGATTTCCGGTTCTGGCTGAGCATCTGTCATTTCTTTATCTAGTTCTTCTTGATTTTCTTTCACGATACAGTCTTCCTTTCATTATTCAGTCAGCTGTTTGATTGCTCTTACTAAGAAAGAGAGAACGATCAGCTGCAAATAGCTTCGTTATTCACATTACGAGTTTGACAAGTCAAGTGATCGATAGTAATCAGCAAGCTTAGCTGCTAGTTCTCTTCGATAAACATCCACTAGACCAAACATCCGAGAATAAGGCATACTAGTCGGCCCCAACAAGGCTATTGTACCTCTTCCATGACCATCTATCTCGTAACTTGCTTGAATCATGCTCATATTCTGCAATAAATCATTACCTAATTCAGCACCGATTTTGATACGAATATTACTATCCATCGGAGTGATCATTTGTGTAAGTCCATCGGAGTCTTTCATAAAAGAAAACATCGATTTAAACTGATCAAGATCTTGACGGGGCTCATAATCCAAGAGATTCATTTGTCCACTGACATAAACTTTTTCTTCAAACACATGACCAAGAACGGTGTCAAACAACTGGGACATCCCTTCTGTGGTCTGGAAATATTTATGAAGAATCATCGGAATCTCTGTACGTAGTTTATGGTATACCGTCATCAGAGGATCCCCGACTAGACGGTCGTTTACAATTTGCACCATTTTTTCTAGTTCCTGACTTCCCATGTATTCGGGAAGAGTGAACACTTGGCTTTCTACATTTCCCATATCTGTCACGACAATCGCAATGATCCGTCGATTATTCAAGGGTACGATACGAAAGCCTGTTAGTCGGCGGTCTTTTATTTCAGGTCCCAACGAAAAAGTCGTATAACTTGTCAGCTCAGATAAGATCTCAGCAGATTGCTTAATGATCTCATTGATCTCATGAAATTCTCTACCTAAAGACTGACGTATCAGCAGCAGGTCATCTTCTGCTACGCGAGCAGGTTTTAACAAATGATCCACATAATAACGATAGCCTAAAGCAGATGGAATCCGCCCAGAAGAAGAGTGAGTCTTCAACAGCAACCCTTCATGTTCTAATGCCTTCATATCATTGCGAATCGTTGCTGAACTGGCCTTGACTCCCTCAGACATCAATGTTTTGGAACCAACGGGCACGCCACTACTCGTATAGTGTTGGATGATCAGACGTAAAATGTCGTTTTGTCGCTTTGTTAACATCTTCCTCACCTCTCATTAGCACTCATATATTCTAAGTGCTAATCCACTTATAAATATAGCAAGAAGCCCTTCTCCTGTCAAGAGAAAGACTTCATTTTTTAGCACTCTATCGTCCAGAGTGCTAATTATGAGCAATTGCTATAAATTCAGTTATATCAACGTTTCAATAGTTCTTTATTGTATTTTTGAACTTTTTTTATTTAAATTCCGATAAAAAACAAATATTCTTTAAACTATTTTTCAAACAAAAAACGCTCAAACACATTGTTTCCCAAAAAAGTCCCTCTAGGTGTCAAATAAATACGTTCTTCTTCATTAACAAGTAACCCTTCTTCCTCTAACTTCATCAACACATCTCCATACACCGATTCAATCGTTTGTTGATAGCGATCATAGAAGTGTTTTTTAGCAATCCCAGTTTTTTTTCTTAGCCCCAAGAACATTTCTTCTTCTATTTGATTTTTTCGTGTCAATTTTTCTTCTTCCAATACTGGGCGTTCATTGATTCGTAATGGACGTAAATAGTGTTGGATTGGTCCTTTGTTGCGATAACGAATATTTCCAAGATAACCGCTAGCTCCTGCTCCAAACCCAAAATAATGGTCATTGTTCCAATACATCAAGTTATGCTGCGACTCGTGTCCGGAAAGCCCAAAGTTACTTATTTCATATTGGTGACGTCCATGCTTTTCCATTGCTTCAATGGTCTCTTCAAACATTCTAGTTTCCGTTTCCTGATCAGGCAGTTCGAGTCTTCCTTGTCGTACCCAGTTCATGAACATTGTTTTGTTTTCTAGGATCAATGAGTACAAAGAATAGTGAGGCAGCTCCAAAGCCAAAGCTTTTTCCAAAGTATCCCGATACCCTTCTAGTGTTTGTCCCGGTAATGCATAAATCAAATCGATGCTTACATTGGTAAAATTTTCTGCTTTTAAAAATTTCATCGTTTGATACACATCTTCTGCGGTGTGTTTACGTCCAATTTTTTTCAGTAAGCGATTGTCAAATGTCTGAACTCCCATGGATAAACGATTGACGCCATAGTTTTTCATCACTTGAAGCTTTTCACGGGTCAAATCGCCAGGATTCGCTTCTACAGTAAACTCTTTACCATCCTGGAAAGGCAAGATCTCTCTAGCTCCTGATAACAATCGATCAAGTTGTTTAGCAGATAAAGAGGTCGGTGTTCCGCCCCCTACATAAAGTGTTTCCAAATTCGCTGTCGGGTGACTTTCCAGCATTAATCTCATTTCATTCAGCAGCATTTCCACATACTCATCTACCGGTTGCCCTTCTAAAAAAACTTTATTAAAGTCACAGTAATAGCAGATATGCTCGCAAAATGGGATATGAATGTACGCAGAAACCTTGTTTTCTGCGGGATTTATTGTTTCTATCATTGAACTTCTTTCTCCTTACGTCGAAAAGTCGTACCGATTTTCGACCTTCTTTAAACGGTGTGCAAGCACCAGCTCCTTGAAATAAGCCGCATGTTTATAATCTAAGAAGTCTAGTTCCAAAAATGCTTGCTTATTGTCATCGGAGCTACATGTGGCTTTCACAACCTCTCGATAAACGGTGTTCCCAAAGCTAACCTTCGGCATTAACTCAAAATCTGCAAAAATATGAAAAGCTATTTTCACAGATTCCTCCTTAAGTGCTCAGGTCACAACGCTTTGCTTACAACCTCTCATATACGCATACTAAACGTATTTGGCAAACAAATCCACTAAAAAATCCAAGAATCGACTTCTTGGATGATTTTTTTACGTTCATGATTCCTCCTAAACAATTTTATCCATATTTTGTCCATAAAAAAATCTAGTTAAACCTCTCACTTCAAAAGTTTTAACTAGATTCTTCTTATTATTTTTTTATAAAAATAAATAGTCTCTTAATCATAGACATTTTTTCGGTGTCCCACTTGAATAGCGATAACAACTATTTGATTATCTTCTATCTCTACCAACACACGATATTTGCCAATTCGATAACGCCATTGTCCTGAACGATTAGCGGTCAATCCTTTTCCGAATTTTCTCGGATCGTCAATACCATCAATATGTTGATATAGCCATCGAACGATCAGCGTCGCTTGATGCTTGTCCATTTTACGAAGTTGTTTCTGAATTTCAGGCGTGAATTCTAAACGGTAGGTCATTCCAACCCTCCAAATTCACGAAGGATTTCTTCCATGGATACTGTTGTTTTTCCACTTTCTACCCAATGTTTATGGGCAATTTCAGCCGTTTGACGATCGTATTCATCTTCTAGTTGTTCCATCGAATAGGTTTTTAGAAGCTCAGATAAAGTAATCCCATAAAATTCCGCCATATAAGAAAGCCATTCTTTTTCGGCATCACTCACACGAACCGTAATCATAGCCATATTATCGCCTCCCTTTTGTATCACATTGTAATACAAAAGGGGCAAGATGTCAATTTTGTATGATTTACTTAGCTTATTTTGAGATTTTTCCATTTTTTAACCAACGCCGATTGTAAAATTAAGCTAGACAACTAAAAAAGTCATTTGTGCTACACTCAAAATAGTTCCGACCAAAGAATTATAAGGAGTGAGTACAAATGACCTATACCCATCTTACAACGGATGAACTTGTAATAATAGAGTCTTATTTCAAAATTAATCAATCTGTTGCTAAAACTGCCCATTGCTTGAATCGTTCAAGACAAACGATCCATAAAGTATATCTGTTCTTCAAGCAAGGAAAATCAGCCTTAGAATATTATCAACAGTATAAGAAAAACAAATCAAACTGTGGTAGACGTCCGCTTGTTTTACCCGAGGAACAATCAGAATATATTCAAAGAAAGGTTGTTCAAGGATGGACACCCGATGTGATTGTTGGTCGTGCAGCGTTTCCTATTAGTTGTTCTGCTCGTACCATTTATCGTATGTTCAAAAAGGGGCTATTTGATTCTTCTGACTTACCGATGAAAGGCAAGCGTAAACCGAATGGACATCAAGAAAGACGTGGAAAACAAACTTTCCGCCGCTCTATTCATGAACGTGAAAAGGATTATAGCCAATTCTCAAATGAGTTTGGTCACCTTGAAGGTGACACTATCGTAGGTCTGAAACATAAAAGTGCTGTAATTACCTTAGTTGAACGATTATCAAAAGTTATCATCACATTGAAACCGTGTGGTAGACAAGCGATTGATATTGAAAAAAAATTAAATCAATGGTTTGAATCTGTACCGAAAAACCTATTCAAATCCATCACTTTTGATTGTGGAAAGGAATTTTCAAATTGGAAACAGATCAGTAATGTCAATGATATTGCCATTTATTTCGCTGATCCAGGAACGCCGTCTCAAAGAGGCCTAAACGAGAATTCTAACGGATTGTTACGTAGAGATGGTTTATTGAAATCTATGGATTTCAATTCAGTAGATGAATTTTTTATTCAATCTGTCGCATCTAAACGAAATAATATTCCTAGAAAATCACTGGATTATCGAACACCTTTGGAAGTATTTTTGAGTTACGTAAGTATTGATGATCTGTCTAACTTAATTTGACAATTAAGATAGTTATGCTTATAAACAAATAGCAGAAAATGAAAAAGCACATAAAATCGAGTGGTATGGCAGATATGAACTTTTAAAACTGTTAAATCAGTTGATTCCAGAAACGATGCTGAAATATCAAGTATTGAGTTCTTTGCCTAAAAATATAAAAATTTGTCCTAAATGTAACAAAGGAGTCATGATACTACGGCAGAATGGAACAACCGGACAATACTTTAATGCTTGTGCAGCTTATTGTGGTCATACGGAAAGTATCAAGAAGTATTGAAATGACAACACTATTTAAAGTATCAAGCATTACTCCAAATATTGAAGTATTTCTAGTTCATTCCTGTAGTAATAATTTTTAAATAACTTATAGGCTTCTTCTGAAGTATATCCTCCAGTAAATTCCAAGTACTGGAGGATTCTTTTTCTTAGTGCTGCCTTGCTCATGAAAAAGTAGTTGGCTACTTCGTTAAAATTTCTGAACTTTTTTAACGCATAAGGAAGAGCCCGGTCATTCGCCATGAGGATACTGGCACCTATATTTGCTCGAAGTTTTTTTATAGTCTTCTGGCAAATAAGTATCTTCTAAAATCATATCAGAAAATGCATGAGATTCTCCAAGATAGGGGACGTCCTTATAATAATGGATGATCTCATGCATTTTTGTAAAATTTTTGCGTTCAAGCATTAAATGTTGATTGGTGGTAATGATGATTTCGCCATGAACTTTTGTAATGGAACCAAGCATTTTCTTACTTAAGTTATCTTTGAAGTCGTAATCGATGAATTCTACATCTTCTACTTCATTCACATAATTCTCAATGTCGTAGCATTTTACATGTTCCATTTTCTTTGAACAGTAATAACTAACTTCTTCTGAGAGTTCATTTGCAAGGTCTGCAGCTTCAAAATAAAGTCCTTCAGAAATCACATTCAATCCGATAATTCTCCCGGCTATTTTTTATTTTTCTTTGCTTTTGCACGTTGAACTAAAAAGTCCATATATTCATTTAATTCTTCTTCCAATTCTTCAATGTCTTCTACTTCCATATCTGCAGTATTCAATCTGAAGTGAGAAAGAATACTGTCTCCAAGCTGATCTTCTTCGCTACGTTTTGGAGGAGTCGGATCAGAGGTTCTATTTAGTAGAAAATCTGTAGAAACATTGAAGAAATCTGCTATTACTGTGACTAGCTGATAATTTGACAACAAGGTGATTAAATTCGACTTTTTTGTAAAATTAGAACTGTTTTTTTATAGAATATAAAAATAGTAACGATTATGAGTCTAAAACAACTTTTTAAGATGCTATAAAATATTAAACTTGTTATCAATTTATAGTTATTTTGTCTTTATAAGGCAAATTTAAATTTTGGAGGATTCATAATGAAAAAGAAATATCTGGACTTAAAAATGTGGATTAGTGTAATAGCAGTAACTTTTGTTTTGTCCGTAGTAGCAACAAGTGGGAGTATGATTATTTCAGCGAATGAGTTGATTCTGGATGAAACTCAGAATAGTAAAAGCAATTTTAGTTCTGAAGACTTGTCAGTTTATTACTCGGAAGAAAAAAAGAATTCCGAACTAGCCCTTGAAAAAATCAAGGAAGAATATGGAGATGTTCAACCTAAATTTAACGAAAACGGAGAAATATTATTAACACCTGAAGATGAATTAAGGATGGAACAAGCAATCAATCAGTATTTAGCAATGATTGGATTCAATCCAAGAATGCGAGGCGTAGGGAAAAACTGGTGGAACTCAACTGGTTTTGTTGCTGGTGTCATTGATGCAGGATTAATCGTTTTGGGTCTAGGTTTAGCAAATTCAAGTGTGAATACGGTAAAAGCAATTATTAGAAAAAACAAGCGAAATATTGCTCGAGTAACTGAAAATGTAATTGTTGCACAAATTGGAATTACCACTGTAAGAGGAAAAGCGCTCGCAGCTGTAGAAATTGCCTTAGCTTTAGCTGGTACTTCGGCTGGAGGTCTAATCGCAGAAGGTCTTGATCGAGTAGATGGAAGAAATGATAATTATCTTTGGGCATAGCGCTAGACAAGATTAAAATTCAAGTAGATGAGGAGCTATAAGTGACAATAGGAGAAAATTTGAATTTTTTAGGTAGAATATTGCTAGGAGTATTGAGTGTGTGCTGCTTTATCATTGGCACACGATTTCTCTTGAAAGTAAAAACAATTGTTCGTTTCAATTTAGGAAAAGAAATGTCAAAAACAGACTATATAAAGGTAGAAACATGTTTAATAAAATATAAGCTATTTGTAATTTGGGGCTTTGTGTTTCTTGCGATATGTTTAATTTTGGTACGTTTTTAAAAAAACTACCCTTCTCTAAAAGTTCATTTGTAAGGTCGGCAGTTTCAAAATAAAGTTCTTCAGAAATCACATTCAATCCAATAATTCTCCTGGATTTTTTTATTGTCTTAATTGTCAAATTAAGTTAGACAGATCATCAATACTTACGTAACTCAAAAATACTTCCAAAGGTGTTCGATAATCCAGTGATTTTCTAGGAATATTATTTCGTTTAGATGCGACAGATTGAATAAAAAATTCATCTACTGAATTGAAATCCATAGATTTCAATAAACCATCTCTACGTAACAATCCGTTAGAATTCTCGTTTAGGCCTCTTTGAGACGGCGTTCCTGGATCAGCGAAATAAATGGCAATATCATTGACATTACTGATCTGTTTCCAATTTGAAAATTCCTTTCCACAATCAAAAGTGATGGATTTGAATAGGTTTTTCGGTACAGATTCAAACCATTGATTTAATTTTTTTTCAATATCAATCGCTTGTCTACCACACGGTTTCAATGTGATGATAACTTTTGATAATCGTTCAACTAAGGTAATTACAGCACTTTTATGTTTCAGACCTACGATAGTGTCACCTTCAAGGTGACCAAACTCATTTGAGAATTGGCTATAATCCTTTTCACGTTCATGAATAGAGCGGCGGAAAGTTTGTTTTCCACGTCTTTCTTGATGTCCATTCGGTTTACGCTTGCCTTTCATCGGTAAGTCAGAAGAATCAAATAGCCCCTTTTTGAACATACGATAAATGGTACGAGCAGAACAA
This sequence comes from Enterococcus sp. M-BR2, assembly GCF_056612775.1. NCBI lineage: Bacteria > Bacillati > Bacillota > Bacilli > Lactobacillales > Enterococcaceae > Enterococcus > Enterococcus sp. M-BR2. The sequence goes on along the minus strand of NZ_CM152743.1, from coordinate 582,582 downwards.
CTAATAGGAAACGCTGCACGACCAACAATCACATCGGGTGTCCATCCTTGAACAACCTTTCTTTGAATATATTCTGATTGTTCCTCGGGTAAAACAAGCGGACGTCTACCACAGTTTGATTTGTTTTTCTTATACTGTTGATAATATTCTAAGGCTGATTTTCCTTGCTTGAAGAACAGATATACTTTATGGATCGTTTGTCTTGAACGATTCAAGCAATGGGCAGTTTTAGCAACAGATTGATTAATTTTGAAATAAGACTCTATTATTACAAGTTCATCCGTTGTAAGATGGGTATAGGTCATTGTACTCACTCCTTATAATTCTTTGGTCGGAACTATTTTGAGTGTAGCACAAATGACTTTTTTAGTTGTCTAGCTTAATTTTACAATCGGCGCTATTAAAAAAAGACGAAGTAATAAACATCTTTTTAGTCCAGTTTTTATCAGATATTCCTGCAAAAATTTTTACGTCATTATCAGTGATCAATCGCTCCTCTTTCGTGCTATTTAAGCGCTTTGATTTTGCTTGAACCGCTATACGCTCATTATCTTTAGTTAAAATCAAATCTACACCACCATCGCCAGTATAGACACGCTTGTCTTTTTTATACCTTTTTTTAGTAATTTCAACTTTATATCCAGCCAACCGAAACACCGCGGCTAAAAATCTCTCAAAATGATCCCCTTGTCTCACTCGATCTCGAATACTACTTCCAAAATCCCTATCCATATCGCTTACGAAATCTACGACAATTTTTTCATCATTATTTAGTGCAAATGATATTTCTTCCAATCCCTTTTTTTCTTCTGGGATAATTTCTTGAACCTCTGTTTCATCTTCTGGCTGACTCGATTTTCCATTTAACTTCTGTAAAAATTTTAGAACCAATTTATTGTCTCCCTTCACAAAGTTATATATCACTTTTTATTGTAAATTAATAACAAGAGTATTAATTTGTTTGATCATAAAAAAATTATTTTTTTGTGAAAGGAAGATTGAACTTTCGAACAATATAAAAATGCATGAGATATTCCACTTTATAGGGATATACCCTTGAAGAATCTCATGCATTTTTTGATATGAAATTTAGAAAAATTTACTTGCTAGAAAACTGTGAAAAAGAACTTCGTGCAAATGTAAGTGTCAGCATCCTCATGGCGAATGTTCGAGCACTTCCTTATGCGTTAAAAAAATTTAGAAATTTTGACGAAGTAGCCAACTACTTTTTCCTGAGAAAGGCAGCACTAAAAAAAAGAATCCTCCAGTATTTGGAATTTACTAGAGGATGTACATCTGATGAAGCGTATAGATTATTTAAAAATTATTACTATTAAAGTGGGCGAGAGTTACTGCATTTTTTTCAATAAAAATGATAGCTTGTAACTCTCACGTATTATGCCTAGATACGTAGGGTGGATTACTAATCACATAGTCATAAGTACTAAATTTCTCTTTCATTTTGATTATGTCTAGAGCATCAAGTTGTCTTATATTCCAATTTATTTTTCTACTAATATTTATTATATTTTTTTGAAAGCTCATCTAATTTTTCAATGCACTTTTTTATAGTATCTTTTCGGATGTCAAATGCTGCTATATTTTTTTCTAAAAATTGAATCTTTTCATTTTCAGATTTATTTTTATTCTTTTGGAAAAAATTTTTTATCACTAAAGACAATATATGTCCTTCACCTACTGCTGGTTCAATTAAAGTAAATTCTTCTGTATAATTTATTTTAAGTAATTTAACAAGTTTTTCAGCCAGTTTCGTATCTGTATAAAAAATCCCATTTTTCTTTATAAACTTGTTTTCTTCGTTCACAATATTTACTCCTTTAGATAGCAAATAACTAAAAGATACATGCTATACAGTGATTCTTCAGCTTTTAAAATTTATAGCCTTTTCAATGAAAAACACTTGATGTTTTAAACCAGCTTATGTTTATTATTTTATCATAAGTTAGTTAACTTGAAAGTGTATAAATAAAAAAATCACAACTAATCTTTAGCTGTGATTTAAAATCTTGATAGTTATTTATCTAACCCTGTTAATTTCCGCTGTTTTCTATTTGACTCGTTTGCTACATACTGTAGAACGGTCATAAATTCTTTTCTAGTTGCTTTTTTATTGAGATCACCATAACTACGGTTATATTTTTTCATAATCGCTTCCGCTTTTTGTTTATCAGTCATATAATTTCCCCTCCAAATCTGCTCTTGTAAATGATTCTGGCAAAATAAGATCTATATCTGAAATATCTGGAACTATTGTGGCTATTTCATTCTTATAGTCTTTTAAAATCACATGTACAGATACAGATTCTCCGTAGTGTTTTAGTACTTCGCGAACATTCTCTCGAGACTTAAAGTAAGCATTGATAAAACGATCCTTTGGTACAAATCGTCCTTCTACTTTTTCTCGTATTTTTGTGTAATTCCAAGCAACGAGAGGATCTTGGAAGATAAAATAGATTGTCACATCATAATCTCGAGAAAGGCATCTCTCAATATTTTGTTTTGCCCGACCAATGGCGAATGTTCCATCTAATAAAAATGAATAGCCGTTTTTCAATATCGTGTCTAAGGAATAATCCACTAACCAAGATGCCCCGCGTTGAAAATCAGAGGAATTACGACCATTATATCCTGGAAATTTTGCTCGGAAAACATCAGCATCTATTCTACAGATATCTTCTGATAATTCCAGTAGACTAGTTGCTACCTCAGTTTTCCCAGCACCAGGCGTACCTGCCATAAATATAGCTTCTTTTTGATCTAGTCGAGCGATTTTATCTTGAATTACATCTTTAAAAAATTCCTTTTTATGTTCTTTAGCGTAGGCTTTATCATCCAATACTACTTCCTCCAATAATTTCTCGAAATAGCTTTGTTAATCATCTAAATTTTCCGTTGGATACTAATTAATGTCATCATCTTATTTCTTTATTATACAACAATTTAGACTATAAATATTAGCCAATTCAATTCTTCAGTGATTTTTATAAATTAAAGTCACAGTAATAGCAGATACGCTCGCAAAACGGGATATGAATGTACGCAGAAACTTTATTTTCTGTGGCTTCCACTATTTTCTTAATGAACTGGTTACATGGTTATATATCTCATGCTGAGTGTTTGACACGTTTTATTGTTTCGTTTTTATAAATACTTTTTACCTTCCAGTTTCTTTTTAGATTGTATTCAAATAAATAGAGAAGCTAGTCAGAACCTCTACTTAGTAGACCAGTTATTTTTTCTCTTTTTGGTACTCAATTTTCCATCAATCAAAGAAACTTTCCGACAGTATTATTCTTAATTCGAATAGATTCGCAAAATAGAAACCATAGTAGACTTTCTGACTCAATCTAAGATTCTTTCATAGACAGTAACGTTGAGACAGCTGGTTCTTTGTCATCCACGTAGGCAAAATGTTATAATGCCAGTAAATAAAGTTGGCTGCCAATGTACTCTGTCTAAAACTTAAGAATTGTTGTTTACTCTTTCGCTATCCAAATTTAATGAATGTCTGTATATTAAAACTGTTGTCCTTGTCATAGATAATAAAGGAGAGCTTGAAAATGAAAACTGCGGTTACGTTTCTATTAGAGGAATATGCCGATTGGGAAGGGGCTTATATTACTAGCACACTAAACCAAAATGAGGGATGGCAAAATAAAACTGCTTCTATCCAATCAGAGGTCACTTCCATGGGAGGACTAAAAACAAAAATCGATTATTTAATCGAACAAATACCTGAAAAAATTGATCTCTTTATTATGATTGGTGGCAATTCATGGGACATAGAAAATCACCATTTATATTTAATAATCGATAAATTTTTAAAAACAGGCGTACCAGTAGCTGCGATTTGTGGGGCAGTTGATTATTTAGCACAGAGCGGATTATTGCAAGGTTACAAACACACCGGAAATATGCAATTTCCTTGGTTAGAATCGGAAAATTATCAAAATAAAGAAGATTTTATAGAACAACAAGCTGTAAAAGATCATAACTTGATTACCGCGAATGGAACAGCTCCTATAGAATCCACAGATTTGATTCTTCAAGCAGTCCATTTTGAAACAGAAGAAATAAGACAAAAAACGATTCGTCTATACAAACTTGGATACTATGATTACTATGAAAAGTACGGAGATTCTTTCTCCTAATCATTCTCTTCAATTGGATACTCTTATCAATGTTGTGACAAGCAATCTAACAATGATTGCTTGTCACACTTTTTTATGGTATTTGTCAAAGAAGATACACTCTATTTATGTTCACTATAGAAGATTCCATTAATTTACAAATTTATATATCGTGTTAAACTTTTTCTTCTATTTTTCTATTTGTATAAAAAAAACTGAGAATCAATTTTTTAACTCATTCGTAAAAGCAAAAATATAGCTAGTAGACTAATGGTTCCTATAAAAATCGTGCTAGATAAAACTAGTACTTTGCTGTATATAGTGGACTTCTTCCCACATCTTTTTAAACTTCTTACATAGAGAAAAGCTAAAAGAGCTCCTATTAAATTTCCTGTTATAACTTGTTGGACAACAGTAAATTGTAGGTATATTCTTAACAAGCTGATGTCAATTGTTCTTTTTTCTAAAAAATAAAGAATACTTGCTTGAAATAACATTAAAAAAGGAAATAAGGAACCAAGAGCGACATATGGATTATGGAAAAAAGCTTCATGTATCACTCCATTCATTCTGATAGTCATTAATATAGCATAGAAATAAAAAGGAAAGCTGCGGCTATCCAATAACCAAGTAAAATGTGTTTCCAGAGTCCTTCTATCCTGTCTCTTCTCATCTAGCTCTCCTCTCTCAGCGTATATACACCATAAGCACGAACTAAATAATCCGCTAAGCAGCTCAAGCTGATCAATGATTGAAATGGCTTATTTTCTTTTCCAAGGATAAAGCAATTACAATAATAATTTAAATGATAAGTACTATGGCGTGTGAAATAATTATCTCCAGCTGCAGTAATGGTCAAAACTGGAATTTTCTGTAATTCAAAGGCAGTCAGATTTTCTTTGACCTCATGTGTTTCACCGCTCAAAGAAGCAATAATGGCCATATCTTCTAATGTTATCAGTGGCATGGCCATATCAAACTCCGTCTTATTTGGCAACACCATTACTCTCTTTCCAATACCTAGCATCATTTTATAAAACTCATCAATTACTTTCTTTTGTGAAAATCCCGTTGCATAGCAATAGATCATCTTACTTCGGTCTAAGCATTGAAGGATTGGCTTTAAGTTGACAGCCTTCATGTAATGAAGCGTCTGCTGGATATCTTCCAGTTGTTTTTCAAAAATATCTTCTTTTGTTCTAAGCCCATTTTCTTTATTTGTTACATGTCGTAAAAAATATTTGAACTCAGAATAACCAGAAAACCCCAATTTCTTAGTTGTTCTCATAATGGAAGATTTTGAGACATAAAGTCTCTCCGCTAAGTCAGTTATTTTCAAATTTTGTATCAAGCTAGGATCCGATAAAATAAAGTTCAAGATTCCTCGGTCTAGTTCGCTTAATTTTTCTGCATGTTGATGAATCAATTTTTCTAGTTCCATACTATCCCTCCTCTATTATTAGTATATGCAATAACATGAAACTATTTTTTAATAGAGGAGAACCACGATGTATTTGGAATACTGCTATTTCAATTCAGGCCAGTATTCTTGGTTTACACTCACCAAATCATCTAGTAGATTTTTTGCAACTTTTGCGTTTGGAACAATCTTTGATAATGTCAGTGCTTGCCATAATTTCTGATAAGACCTTTCTTCCCAAGCTTCGACTACTAATTTTTCAACTGCTACTTGTTGTTCCATCAATCCCTTTTGGAAGCGTGGAATCTTTCCTTGTATCAACGGTTCTGGTCCATTGCTGCCAACTATACAGGGTATTTCTACCATCGCCGACTCATCAAAATTCTCGATAGCTCCGTTATTAGGTACGATCAGCAACATCCTTTCATGAGTGTTATAGGCAATTGCTCGTGCTAAATCAACGATATAGCTAGCATGTTCATCGATTTCTAGTATCGTATTTTCTGCTGAACCACTACTAGTGATACGATCACATTCATTAAATACTTGTTTTTCACGTCCAACCATCACTTCATTTGCACGCGTGAACTCTGGATTGGTGTGCGCTACTTCATCTTGCGGATAAAAGTAATATTTCAAATAAGTGTTAGGAAGAGTAGTTGGGTCAATGTCATATACTTCTTTTGCTTTCATAAATGTATGTTTCCAACTTGCATCAGTTTGTTGTGATTCTTGAGATTCCGATGGTAGAGCGTAACCAAACTGACTAACATATTCTTGAATTTTAGGCATCAAATCATTTCCTTCTGTATCTCGGATATCCGTCCACCATCCAAAATGATTCAAGCCATAGTAGCGTACGACCATTTCTTTGCGTGAAGCTAAACCGATAGCTTGAGCCATACGCTCTTCAATTCCCACCGGCATATCACATATATTGATGATTTTTGCTTTAGGACGTAATTTTCGAGTCGCTTCTGCCACGATCGCCGCTGGATTAGAGTAATTGAGCATCCACGCATTTGGTGAATATTTTTCCATATAATCTATCAACTCTAAAACACCGCCAATTGAACGCATCTCATAAGCAATTCCGCCAGGTCCACAAGTTTCCTGACCAACTACCCCATACTTCAACGGAATTTTTTCATCTTTTTCCCGCATCGCATATAAGCCAACACGAATATGTGCCATAACAAAATCAACATCAGTGAATGCTGTTTCTGGATCAGTAGTGGCTGTAAATAAAATATCTGGTGCTCTTTCCTTCAATAAAATCTCACACGCAGAAGCAATACGTGTTTGTCTTTCCTCCAGATTGTCATAAAATTTGATTTGCCGGATAGGAAATCTATCTAGATGTTTCAAAAGCATCAAAACAATTCCAGGAGTAAATGTACTCCCTCCGCCGGCAATCGTGATTGAAAATTTTTTCATATTAACATTCCCCTTTCTGTTTGTCTGTTAAGATTTTTGTGAAACTATTGTTCTATTTCTAATAAACGTTCAAATTGTTCACGTACTTGTGGCACGTCCAAACCAACTATTACTTGAAAAGCATTGCCGTTTCTCACTACACCGTGTGCTCCACCTTCTTTAAAAATCGTATCTTCTAAAACCAACATTTCATTTTTTACAGTTATTCTCAAGCTTGTAGCACAATTTGTGACTTTTTCAATATTTCCGGCCCCTCCAAAACCTTCTAAATAAATAGCAGCTTGATTCTCATATACATTTTCAATTTCTGTTTTTGAAGTTTTCCTCTCTTTTTCTTTGTAATCTTTTTTAGTATATAATTTAACAGCGTCGGTATTCTCTTCTCTCCCCGTAGTGGCAATATCAAATTTGATAATCAGGTATCGAAATACAATAAAATAGATTCCTGTAAAAGCTAGACCAATCACTAGTTGGGTAAAGGTCATTCCTTTATGGTTTTGAAATAATGGAATCCAGACTTTCACAAACAAATCAATAAATCCACCACCAATATCACCTACCACACCAAAACCATACATTATTGCCACCATTGTAGCAGCCAAAAGTGAATGAATAGCAAACAACGGTGGAGATATAAATAGAAACGTAAATTCTAATGGCTCAGTGATACCCGCCAAAACAGCTGTCAAAGTTGCTGGAATCAGGATCGTCAGCACCTTTTTCCTATTCTCAGGTCTTGCAGTGAAATAAAATGCTGCGGCAATACCTGGAGAAGCGAATATCTTTGAATTCCCGTGCAAAGCAAAACCGCCTTCTGGAAAGAGATGCTTAAGTGGCTGTTCGCTGCGAGCAAACTCCTGAAGATGTGTCATCCAGTATCTCGCAATCCCTTCTTCTACTACTGCTGGCCCAAACGCAAACGGTGCGTAGATAAAATGGTGTAAGCCGGTTGGAATCAAAATACGTTCTAAAAAAGTGTAAAGCCAGACACCAAATATACCAGCACCCGCTAAGAAACCTTGCAATGAACTGATTGCCGACTGGATCTTAGGCCAGATAAGGCAGATCAAAAATGCAATAGGTAACATGATGAAAAAACTAATAATCACAACAAATGATGACCCTTGGTAGATTCCTAAAAAATCCGGCAGCTTTTTATCAAAGAATCGATTATGCAGATACACTACAACAGCTGAAATCAAGATTGCCCCTATAATTCCTGTATCCAATGTTTTGATACCCGCAATCATTTTCAGTCCACTTGCGCCGCCCGGATCGGCAGAAAAATCAACACCAAAAAATCCGCTATAAAAGCCTAACATGGTAGAAATGAAATAATTACAAGTAATATAGACTACAAATGCTTCCATTACTGCTCTAGCACTTGCTTTTTTAGCTAATCCGATAGGTAATCCAATAACAAACAACAACTCCATTTGATTGAATACGGTCCAAGCACCACTTTCAACCACTGACCAGATCGAATACCATGCTGTTCCTTCTGTAGCAATACTCCCCACTAACATTGGATTTTTAAAGATGATACATAAAGCCACCATGATCCCCGAAAAAGAAAAGAGCAAAACCGGTGTAAACATAGCTCCGCCAAAGCGTTGAATCTTTTCCATTATCATAATAAGTCAACTCCTTCCATACACATCTTTTGTCGCAGATTTAGTATAAGCATAAAAGAAATCGGTTACAATAGCTATTACACTTTAAGAAACTTGATTTCAATAATAGTTCTTAGGTAGCATATAATGGGAAATTTCCCTAAATACATAAATAAAAGACAGATTTAATCAATGTATAGAAATTTTTTCTCTGCTTCTCCTTTAACCAGAGAAATTTAGAATTATGCTATACTAGTATTAATTAAAGTGACGAGGTGTTTTATATGAAAAAGTTAGGGTTTATTTTAGCGTCGATCTCCTTATTCCTTGTAGGATGTACATCTGCTAGTAAAGAAACTAGTGAGTCATCTGCGACCGCAGTCAAAAGTTCCATCAGACAAACTAGTTCAGCTGAAAAATCAAGTACACAGAAATCAGCTTCTTCTGAATCGAATACATCTTCAACCACCAGCAAGCTTTCAGAGTCCAACCCTTCTTCTATATCTAGTGGTACAGTTGACACGAGTCTTTCTTCTACAGCAGACACATCCTTCTCACAGTCTTCTCAGTCAGTAGATCCGTTAGCAGGATATTCTGATCTGCAAATTGAGTACGCACGCGTTTGGTTGGCTGTCAAGGGTAATACTTTTAAAGATGCATCAGGCGATTTTGAACTACATGTTATTCATTATCCGGCAGGAACACCTATCGATCCCTATGATGCAGGGAGCGTAGGTTATCCAAAAGACGTAGTTATGCTTACTGGAAAATACGGCTACCAGGGAATTTTAGTGTATTCTAGTAACCACGACGGAACGATCACTAGTTATCCAGTTCCTTCACATTGGCAAATACCTGCAGATCAAGCCTCTGATCCAGCATTCATAAAAAAAACAACTCAAGAAATCATTGATCATGCATCTGTGGTTGCTATTCCTACAGGCAACCCAAATGACGTGAAACAGTTAATCGATGTGACAGTTATAGATAATTAAACTTTCTAATATGTTATACAAAAAGAAGCTGACAAAATACTGTCAGCTTCTTTCACTTTCTTTTCTATTTAAATTTATTGGTCTTTGATAGACTCCAAGGCAGGAAAAAATTTTATTAAATAAACGTTTGCAAAATAGTCTCTTTTCCATCTTTTACCGATACTTCTGCGTAGGCACCGTTGATCAATGTTAGTTGTGGCGGCACATGACCGCAATCAATATCATACAAGATTGGTATGTTCAATCCTTTTGAAAGATCTTCATATACATCCTTCATTCGATAATCCAGCAAATCCTCTGCTGCACTTCTGCCAAACATGATACCAGAGCTGTCCTCAAACCATCCTGCTAGTTTCATCTGAACAAGTGATCTTCTTAAATCAACGGAGGATAGCTCACAGTTTTCTAGAAACCACAAGATTGGTTTTCCATCATTATACGTTCTTTTAAACGTTTGGACATCTCCATAAGGTGTACCAATTAAATGTCTGATCGTATCTATACAACCACCTAATAATCGGCCTTTTATCCTTACTGCCTCTCCGCTGACTGTTTGCCAATTTGTTGGTTCAGTAAGATGAAAAACTGAAGGTGACGGTTGCTCATGATGCCATTCTTTTTGATATTTTTCAGAAGAACGCTGTAAGATTGATTCTCCTTTGCCTGTTTCTAGCACACTTTTCCACATCGCTGTCGTTTTATCTGAATAATTTCCTCTTAAATCAATAAGGTTGGTCCCATGTGCAGTGGCTATCCCTGTTTTTAATGTGATGGCGAGTAGCAACGTACTAATATCTCTGAATAACCTACTATCCATTTTGGCTGTAGTGCATCGAAATCGACAGAATCGAGGATCTCAATCAATAATTCTCCTCCCCAAGGCGGAAAGATCATTTGGATATTCTCATCTTTCATCATTTGATTGAATTCATCTGCTCTTTCTCTTGCTGGAGCTGATTTTTTCTTTATCTTGCGTCCACAGCGTCTTTCCAGTAACGACATGAAAAGATTTTTCTTCCATACTCTTTAAAGCCATTTCTAGTAACAGGTGGTGTTCTTCTGCTACGCCCGATGATGGTGCAATAACCCCAATCGTCGTATTTTTACCTAATAACGGATATCTTATCATATTGCTACAGCTCCTAGTATGCACTATTTTGTTTGATTGTTGTTATTTTCATTTGCTGGCATTAAAAACATCGGTATTTTAAGTAGCTGGATGATTTTGTTTAAGTCAATCGTTTTGATGACCATCGTTTGATCTGGCCTTCCTGGTGCAAAAACAAGTTTTTCTTTTGACAATAGTTCTTCGTCAATAATAATCGGTATCTGTTCTTCGTAACCAAATGGAGAAACAGCGCCCTGTTTTTGTCCCGTCTGTTCTTCCATATGTTCTGATAAAACAATAGAAAGCCTTTTACCGATGATCTTTCCTAATGCTTTGAAATCCGTTTGTTTTGTAGTAAAAGTCAGATATACATAGTTATTATCTTTTTTATCTTTTAAGAATAAGCTTTTGGTCTCTGTGCCTGTAAATCCTTGCTCTTTCTTCACCACCAAAGCATCTTCATTTGTATAAATAGCTCGATGATGATACAACTCAAAATAAATATTTGCGTGTGAGAATTTCTTTGCCAAGTCAATCATTTTTATGCCTCTTTTCTATTTTGGTCTTTGAGCCATCTTATCATCAAAATATACCGGATACAATATCGCTTGTTTTCTAATTTATTTTTATACATAACCATTGTTTTTCTGGTAAAATAAATCAAACCACTTAATGGAGGCGTTTTAGAATGGAAAAATTCCGATTGATTATTGATCAAATAAAAGAAAAAGAAAATCAACAAAAGATCAATGACCTTTTCTCTAAGATAGCGAAGACATATCCCCAGCTGGACACAACTGTAAAATGGAACCAGCCTATCTTTACTGATCATGGTACCTTTATTATTGCATTCAGTTTTGCTAAAAATCATTTTTCCATCGCACCAGAAAAAGCAGCGATTCGTGCCCTTGAAAAGACTATCCAAGAAATTGGTTACATATATACGGATAATGTCATCAAAGTTCCTTGGAAAAGTGCAATCAATTGGGAACTGATTGACCATTTTATTTCATTTAATATTGAAGACAAGAAAGATCATAATAAATTTTGGCGATAAAGCTTTATACAAACAAAAACTGTACTGGCGAAGAATCTATCCATTACCTTGTACAGGCTTTGTTCTATCCTTTTTATCCTCACTGGTTAAACACTTAATTGGCAAAGTATCTGTTGTTTTTATAAGGAGTCTTTCTTGTGCTGAAAAAAATCACTGATACGAATGACCTTGAATTTTCAACTTAGTAAAATTTTTTCAGCAATTTTCCTGCAAATCTTTTGAATAAGGAAAAAATACGAGAAAATATCAGCAATCTTTCATAATACTATCCATTATTTTCAGGTATATTTAAATATAATATCACTTTAGAAGAGAATGAATTTCTTTAGAGAAAGAAAAGTTAGAATTTTCTGATTCGTTTTTTGCAATGACTTTAAGTGAGATCGTTCTTTCTACATCTCGTGATAAAGCAACTAACAACCAAACCAATAGAATCATTCACATAGGAGGGTGAACATTGAAAGATTTTTACTCAGTAAATGAATTAGCCGAACAATTAGGTGTTACTACACGTTCTATCAGAAATTATCTTCATGAAGGAAAACTAAAAGGAACAAAGGTCGGCGGACAATGGAAATTTTCTGAACGTAATCTCTTTGAATTTCTTTACGGAGATCAAGCAGATGAAGCAGCAAAAGACATGCAACGATTCATGCTAGATACACCAATCACGATGCGTTTCAACCTTCAGTATCGTGATTTTACAGCGATCAATCAATTCCGAGAACAATTAGTTCAGTACCATAACGATGTTTACGCAAATAAAAAAGACCGTCTTTTACAATACGATCTTTATAAAGATAATCATGCGGAGATACTTATAGGTGGTAATTTTAATTATGTAACGAACTTTAGTCAATGGATCAATGGAAAATTATTGATGCAGACAGATATTTCACTTGTTTCTTAGACGATTAAAAAGAGCGTGGACAAAAGTAAATAACACTTTTGTCTCACGCTCTAAACACGTATAAATGGCGGAAGCAGAAGCAACTCCTTCGGAAATAAGCTGAAATTCACAAAAATTTGAAAAGCAATTTTCGTGAATTCCTTCTTATTTCTTGGAGTTAAACGCTTCTGTCCCGGCCTCTTTTTATAAGTAATCTTTTGCTCTCTTTATCCTCAAATAAAGACCGTGACCATACTTCCTACTACGATCAGCAACAAGCCGATAATCGTTAATTTTTTTTCTTTTGGTGTCTTATTTTCATGCAGGATGTACATACCGCCTAATGTAGAGATAACTACGTTTAGTTGTGTAATGATATATGCAGTAGCAACCCCATTTTCATTCGCTGAAAAAATATAAGCCAACGCTGACACACTGAAGATGGCTCCAACTATTGTTGCTTTCCAACTTTTGTCTTCAGAAAATGCAGTTGGTTTTCGGAAAATTACATAAATAACTGCCCCTAAAAAGACACCGATCATTTGCGGAAAGAAAATGGAAAGTCCACTTGCATCAACTAGTTTGGGCAATGCACTGTAAACCCAATAACCAATACTTGTTGATGCTAATAGACTAATTCCTTTTGTGATACCGCCTTTTTTTCCAGGATCATCACTGATTGCCGTTAAAGCAGAGCCAAATACAAGAAGAATGATCGCTGCTGCACCAATGATTTTCCCCATACTTCCAGACCATTCTCCAAAAGCAAAGACACCAATCAACGAGGTTCCGACTAACTGTAATGCAGTCGAGATAGGCATCGTTTTAGAAACACCAATCAAGTTGAAAGATGTATACTGTCCTGTTTGTCCAATAACCCAAAATGCACCAGAAAGTAAACTAATCAAAAATGTAGTCACTGAAATGCCAGCTGGAGAAGCGAATAATTGAACGAGTAAGCCAACAAGCACCGCTCCAATACCAGTTCCTAATATCTCATTTGTTGGTCTGCCGCCAATCTTTTTCAAAATCAGTGGCTGGATCCCCCACCCAACTGCCGGGATCAATGCAATCAATAAACCCATTTTTATTCACCCTTATCCTTTTCCACCTTGGAACGAAGGATATAAAGTCATCCCACCATCTGCAAATAGTGTAATACCTGTAACATAACTGGATTCGTCTGAAGCCAACCATGCAGCTGCCGCTGCTATTTCTTTTGGTTCACCTACGCGTCCTAGCGGGATCATACTTTCCAAGAGTTCTTTTTGTTCAGGATCATCAAATTTTGCCGCATTAATAGGTGTACGGATAGCGCCAGGTCCTATACTATTGATTCTGATTCCCTTAGGTGCGTACTCCATTGCTACCGTTTCGGTAAATAATTTTACCCCGCCTTTTGAAGCAGCGTAATGAGCAAATGTTGGCCATGGGATTTGTTCATGAACAGAAGACATATTGATGATATTTCCTTTTTTATCATTCTCTGTAAAATAATTCAAAGCTGCTTTCGTTCCGATAAAAACGCCAGTCAAATTTACTTTTAATACTCTTTCCCAATCTTCAAGGCTAAGTTCATGGGTCGGATGCTGATTTTCCATCCCAGCATTATTAACCCAAATGTCTAGTGTCCCAAAATTTTCTAAAGCCGTATCAAGTAAACGCTGTATTCCTTCTTCAGAACTGACATCTGCTTGTACAGAGACTGCTTTTCCGCCTGCCTCTTCGATTGCTTTGACTGCTTTTTCTGCCCCTTCTTTATCCGAATTATAGTTGACGACTACATTCATTTTTTCTTTCCCGAATCGTTGAGCAATCGCTGTTCCAATCCCTTTTGAGCCGCCGGTTACTACTGCGACTTTGTTTTCTAATTCCTTATACATAGTACCCACTCCTCGTAAAATATATTTTGTCTAACAGTTTTCTTTCAAGGTGTCTATAAATCATAAAATTTATTGAATAACACATTCCTTCCGGAATTTGTTTCGATATTGTGTGATTTCTCAGAGTACAATGGATGTATGGAAAGGATCCAACGGGAATTTGCTACTCACCCCTGTAGTTTTGTCTACCTTGTAAAGTCTGTTACCCGTGCCACTGTTATCACTACCAACTCATTAGCTGTTTCGATAATGGACTAGACTTTCAAATAGTAGTTGGAAGGCAGCTTCTAGCTCTTTTATCACCGTATTCTATTAGGCGAGGTTGTGGCTATACAGTGAGTTTCTGGGGAATCCCACAGTATCGAAGCATTTTCCAAAATTTAAAATGAAAGGAGGTCCTTCTTCCATGAAATTATTTGTCGGTATTGACGTTAGCTCTGAAAAATTAGATGTTTGTTTTCTAACTGACGATGATCAACTCTCTATATTGTCTGAAATCCCTGTTACCAATGATATTGAGGGTGCCACATCCATACGAGATATGATTCTTGAGTTCAATGAGAATTATCACTTTAATCAGATTGTGATTGGTATGGAATCAACGTCCATGTACAGCTTTCACCCTTCCATGTTTTTTCACGAAGATGAGGAGCTGAAGAAACTCAATACACTTGTAACGATTGAAAATCCTTTTCGGATTAAACAGTTCAGTCGCATGTTTGATGAGGATAAAACTGATCGAAACGATGCATTAAGAATTGCTGACTTTTTGCGTATCCAACGATTCACAACTTCCCCTATCAAAGAAGAGAAATACATGGCTTTACAGCGTTTAACTCGTACTCGCTATCAACTCATTAAGCAATTAACTCGTACAAAACAACATTTTCTGGAAAATCTAACGTACAAATGCAATACGCTTGCTCGAGAAATGCGAGACGAATCGACAAGTCTTTTTAGTGCCACAGTCATTTCCCTTATGACAGAAGACTTCACCCTCGATGAGTTAGCTGAGCTTCCTTTGGAAGCCTTCTGTGACTTACTTCAAGAAAAAGGAAGAGGTCGGTTCAAGCAACCAGAAAAAATTGCCAAGGCGATTCAACGAGCTATCAGATCAAGCTATCGCTTAGGATCTGTAGCCCAAGAGTCTATTGATATTGTTCTGGGTGTTCTTGTCTGCGAAATACGGGCTCTTGAAAAGAACATCAAAGAACTAGATAAAGCAATCGAACAATTAGTGGTTGTTATTCCAGAATACCAATGCTTAACCAGTATTCCAGGCGTTGGTAAAGTCTACGCCGCTGGATTGATCGCTGAAATCGGTCAAATCGAAAGATTTGAAGATCAGACGAAATTAGCAAAATATGCTGGATTAAGCTGGAAAGTCAAACAATCCGGGAACTATCAGTCACAAAACACGCCTCTGACAAAACAAGGGAATCGATATTTCCGTTATTACTTAGTTGAAGCTGCCAACTCTGTAAAAAATTATCTTCCCGAATATAAAGCTTTTTATCAAAGCAAATATAAAGAGGTTCCAAAACATCAACACAAACGAGCTCTCGTCTTAACCGCAAGAAAATTTACGCGTCTGGTGGATACGCTACTACGTAACCATCAACTCTACACGCCCCCAAGGAGCGTGATAGATAAATAACACTTTGTTATTGACGCAAATTCTTGAAATGACCCGAAAAAATTTTGATTTTGGTCGGGTCTAGTTAAGTGCGCTTCAAAACAGGTGACTCAATAAAACTATGTTTCATTTTTATCTTGACTTATTACCATTAGACTTTTTATACCTAAACCTGTTATTACGGATAACTTTTATTTCCGCCTTAAAGTGAGTGTACACCAATATATATAGTCTAAAGCAAATGATACGCACCAGTAATCGTTTTCATCGGTTGGTAGCATCCTTCTATTTCTATAAAGAAAGAGTTTGTGACAGAAGTGTTCAGCTTCAAGAAATAAGAAGGAATGGACGAAAATTGCTTCTCAAAATTTTTGTGAAATTTCGGCTTATTTCCGAAGAAGCTACTTCTGGAACACCATTTATTCGGAAAAAAGGCTGTGACAAGACTTTTGTCACAGCCTTTCATACGCTTATTTATCAACCATTTCGTTGTAATTGCTAGTTATGCATAAAGATTAGCTCTCACGGACATTATTTTATTGCTGAGAAAAATATTCAGCTGTTGCTTGTTCATCCTCCTTGAGTTGTTCAATCAATTCCTCTACACTTGAAAATTTCACTTGATCTCTTAAAAATTGATTCCAACGTACTTTGACATGCTCGCCATAGATATCTTGATTAAAGTCCAAAATATACAATTCTACAGTCAGCTCCCGTCCTTCACCAAATGTATCATTATGTCCAATGGAACCCATGGCTGGATACCAAGTTTCCCCAATTTTTATTTCCGATACATAAACACCTTCTTTAGGTAAATGGACTGTGCTCTTTACTTTGACATTTGCTGTAGGGAATCCTAATAATCTGCCTCGTGCATCGCCATGAACAACTACCCCCTCTACCTCGTATATGCAACCTAATAGTTTTGCCGCTTCTTTTACTTGACCGCTGTCTAGCAATCCTCGAATACGTGTAGAGCTGATTTTTTCGCCTTGTTCTTCTTCTTTAGAGACTGTGACGATTTTGAATCTTCCCTTAGCATATTCAGGAAAATGAGCGACATCCGCAATGTCTTTCGGTCCATAGGTGTAATCAAAACCGGAAACAGCATATTTCGCATGTAATCCTACGATATATTGATCAACAAACTCTTGTGGCGCTAAATGAGCAAAAGAAGAAGTAAAATCGACTTCATATAAATAATCGATACCCAAAGCTGCCATTTTTTCTTCTTTTTGCTTCAGGCTAGTCAAATACTTCACACTGCTAGGATCGATCTTCTTAAAAACAATCGATGGATGTTGATTGAAAGTCATCAATGCTAATTTCAATCCTTCTTTTTGCGCAATTTCCATACCTGTCTTTATGACTTTCTGGTGTCCAATATGCACGCCGTCAAAAAATCCCAGTACTAAAACGACATCGTCTTCTGGAATTTGTTCTGGTTGGTAAGGATGTCTGATCTTGATGATATTCATTCGTCATTCCTCATTTCTCAATACTTTACTAGGTTTTAGTTTATTTTTTTCTTTCGGGTTTGGCTGATATATACTTACGACTTTGTCTTTATAAAACAAGGCAATTTCCTCTGAAGGCATTTCTGGGAGCGCAAATACAGTATAATCAAGTCTCATACCGTTTTTTACTTTCTGCCATACCTCATCAGTAATATCTACTCGTTTGAACCGTTCCACTCCTTTTTCAATTGGCAGCAAATACTCATCGATCGTACCGTTTTCTACAGCTTGAGCTACTTCTTCTAATGTTAACGCTTCTTTTTGGGCCATACCGGCACTTGCTGTTCGAGTGAGATCAGACATGTGTGCAGGGTAACCAAGTTTCTTGCCTGTATCCACAGCTAATGTACGGACATAGGTTCCTTTCCCGCATTCTACTTCGAAACGCCAAGAAATGGTTCCTGCCACTTCGTCTCTTGTCAGTTCACTTGTTCGGATAAAACGGTAAATTTGAGCCTTTCTAACAGGCCGATCCACTGGTTCATTATTCCGTGCATATTCATATAACCGTTTACCGTTTACTTTTACCGCTGAGTACATGGGCGGTATCTGGGTGATTTCACCAATAAATGAAGCCATCACTTCATCTATTTTTTCTTCAGATAAAGACATATCCACTGGTTTTGTTTCTACTCGTTCTCCGGATCGATCTTCCGTCGTTGTACTGAAACCTAGAGTCATCTCGCCCACATAAATTTTCCCAGAATCTGTCAAATATTCGATAACTTTTGTGGCTTTTCCAATACAAATAGGCAATACACCGTCTACATCCGGGTCAAGCGTACCCCCATGTCCGATTTTTTTCGTATGTAAGATTTTTCTTAATTTGAATACGCAATCATGACTTGTCATTCCGCGTTCTTTCCATAAAGGTAATAACCCGTCCATGTCTTTTCTCCATTTCATTTTTGATTTAACTGAATTATTATAACACATTGCATCTATTACTGACGAATTTGACATCATAATGAACGGTTTTTATTTTTCGGCAATAAAAACGTAACAAAATTCATGCTCATGTAAATAGAAATCATGTTATGCTTTTTTAAAGGAGGGAATAGAATGGAAGATTTTTTCTTTGCACCATTTGATTGGATTTATGGGTGGCTTACAGGTAAATAGATTGGTTCTCACTTCCCAAAAACGAAAAAAAAGACTGGTCATTCTTCCAGTCTTTTTTCCGTTTTTTTTTATTTATTTTTTCAGTTTCTTGATCAATGTAAAAAAATCTGTTTTTCAGGGTCGATTTTATCATTTTATTGGTCAAGATTTTTCCATTTCCAATCCAATACTTCTGGCAGATCAATACCATTTTCACGAATATAGTTTTGATGTTCTTGTAATTTCTGATCCATTTTTTTTGCAAAATCTTCTGCTTGACTTCCTTTGATTTTTAAAGCTGCATCTTTTGCCAAATGATAACGGTCAAGTTCATTTACCACACGCATGTCAAACGGTGTCGTGATATCTCCGTTTTCTTTGTAGCCATGAATCATTAAATGATGGTTATGACGATCAAAGAAAATCGTGCGGATCAAAGTTTCATAACCGTGGAAAGCAAATAAGATCGGTTTGTCTTTTGTAAAATATTTGTCAAATTCTTCATCGCTCAATCCACGCGGATCTTGACTCGGATGACGTAATTTCAATAAATCTACGACATTGATGAACCGGATTTTTAGTTTTGGGAATTCTTCCAGCAGCAAAGTCACAGCTGCTAATGCTTCTAAGTTAGATTCCGTTCCTGCAGCAGCAATGACCAATTCAGGTTCCTCCTCTTTTGCTGTCGAAGCCCAATCAATGATTTTCAAGCCTTCATTCACTAAGACGGCTGCTTCTTCTGCTGAGTAAAATTGAGCACGCGGATGTTTGGAAGAGATGATCAAATTAATTTTTTCTGACGAGCGGAATGCTTTGTCCATGACTGCGAGCAACGTATTTGCATCCGCAGGCAGATATTCACGGATGAACTCCGCCTTTTTTTCTGCCAAATGTGTCAATATTCCTGGATCTTGGTGGCTATATCCATTGTGATCTTGCTGGAAGACTGTTGAGCTTGCAATGAGATTCAGCGAAGGATAATTATTTCGCCAAGAAAGGTCACGTGATTTCCGCATCCATTTGAAGTGCTGAGTCAGCATAGAGTCAACCACTCGCAAAAATGATTCGTAACTTGCAAAAAAACCATGCCGTCCAGTCAGAACGTACCCTTCTAAGAACCCTTCATCTTGATGTTCCGATAATTGACTGTCGATGACGCGGCCAGATGGCGAAAGCCATTCATCATTTTCTGGTTCGATTTTTTCCATCCATTGGCGATTTGTCGTTTTGAAAACTTGATTCAATCGATTTGATTTTGTTTCATCTGGTCCGAATATACGGAAATTTTCTGGATTTTTCTCAATGATCTCGCGAACGAATTTACCAAGTTCAGTCATATCTTCTGCTTTAACGGAGCCCGGTTGTTCAAATTGCAAAGTATATTTTTTCCAATCTGGCATAACAAGCGGTTTCGGATCGATTCCACCATTGATGATAGGATTTTTTGCCATTCTTTGGTCACCAGTGGGCGCGATTTCTCTGATTTCTTCTAAAATACGTCCTTGTGCATCAAATAATTTTTCTGGTTCATAGGATTTCAACCAACGGAGTAAAGCATCTGCATGATCCATATGTTCTTGATCTACAGGAATCGGTACTTGGTGTGCTCGGAAGGTTCCTTCAATTGGCTCCCCGTCCCATTCTTCTGGACCGGTCCATCCTTTTGGTGTGCGTACGATCAATACTGGCCATTTTTGCATCACCACATCTGTTGCTGTCTTTAGGCGAGCTTCTTTTTGGATGGATTTGATTTTCTCGATTGCTTGATCCATTTTTTCAGCCATAACAGGATTTAATTTTTCTGGATCATTTCCTTCAATAAAGAAAGGTTCCCAGCCAAGTCCGTTAAAGTAATTTGCTAATTCTTCATCTGTTTTACGTGCCAAGATCGTTGGGTTGGCTATTTTAGCACCATTTAAATGAAGGATTGGTAAAACAGCTCCATCTGTCACCGGATTGATAAAGACATTTGAGAACCAGCTTCCAGCTAAAGGACCGGTTTCTGCTTCACCATCACCAATCACGACAGCAGAAATTACTTCAGGATTGTCTAATACAGCTCCGACTCCATGTGAAAGAGAGTATCCAAGCTCTCCGCCTTCATGGATAGAACCTGGTGTTTCTGGTGCTGCATGAGAAGCAATGCCTCCAGGAAATGAAAATCGCTTGAATAATTTTTGCATTCCCGTCTCATCTTCCGTTACTTCTGGATAGATTTCTGTGTAACTTCCATCTAAATAAGCATTCGATACCATGACTTGTCCGCCGTGTCCTGGTCCTTCGATATAAAACATGTTCAAATCATATTTATTGATGACTCGGTTCAAATGGACATAAATAAAATTTTGGCCAGGAATCGTTCCCCAATGACCGATTGGATGTTTTTTGACATCTTCTGGTTTCAACGTACGTCTCAGTAAGGGGTTATCTTTAAGATAAATTTGCCCGACAGAAAGATAATTGGCAGCACGCCACCAAGCCGTCATTTTATCAAAGTATTCTTTACTAGAATAATCCATACGTAACACTCCTTTTCATTATTACTCTTATTCTAGCGCAGATACTCCCAATTGAAACCTAATAAGCACTTCTGTTCATTTGCTTGGATTTTATATCTTGTCAATAACTTCAACGTGATTTTTCTTTTAACTGACGGCAGACCGACAAATTCAAACTTTTATAGTGCAGATTCCACTGATCTTCTAGTTACTTGGCTATATAACCTGACTGTCACTACAATGGATTACAATCTAGCTTCCCTCATCGGTATCTTGATCTTTATCTATATGCAAAAATTTATATACTATAGAAAAAAGAAAGTCGAATTTTTTCTTTTTCTCTTTTTTGGTTAACTAACACGCCGCAAGACTAAAGTCATGGAACTCTTAGGCAATACGTCTTAATGAAAACAAAAAAATCCCGCAACCCCTGATTTCACAGGATTTGCGGGATTTTTTAATTAGTCTTTGTTCAAGTCGCGAAGCAATTCATCGATATGGTTGCCATAGACAACTGATTCATCTAATTCAAAGGACAATTCAGGTGTTTTGTAAATACTTAGATTGTGCCCCAGCTCACGACGAATCAATCCTGATGCTTTATCCAATCCTTCTTGTGCTTTTTTCTTTTCAGAAGCTAAATCAGAAAGGATGCTGTAATAGATTGTTGCTTGTTGAAGATCGCCTGTTACGTGTACATCAGTGATCGTTACATCTTGCACACGAGGATCTCTTACTTTTTTACGTAGGATCGCATTGACTTCTTTTAAGATTTCTTGACCGACTCGGCGATCACGATAGTTAGCCATAATGATTGGCCTCCTTTATCAGTTTTTAGTCATTTTTGACTTCTTCCATGATAAACCCTTCAATTACGTCATCTACTTTGATGTCATTGAATTTTTCAATCATAGCACCGCATTCATAGCCCATTTTGACTTCTTTTACGTCATCTTTGAAACGTTTCAAACTTGCCAATTGGCCTTCGTAGATAACGATACCGTCACGGATCACACGGACGCCGCTGTCTCTGCGGATATAGCCTTCTGTTACATATGCACCAGCGATTGTGCCTACTTTGGATACTTTGAATGTTTCACGTACAATCATTTGACCAGTGATTTTTTCTTCAAATTCAGGATCTAGCATTCCTTTCATCGCTGTTTCGATTTCATCAATAGCTTTATAAATGATACGGTGTAAGCGAATGTCTACTTCTTCAGCTTCTGCTTGCGCTTTTGCTTGAGGTGTAGGACGGACGTTAAATCCAATGATAATCGCATTACTTGCTGCTGCAAGTGTTACGTCACTTTCATTGATTGCACCTACCGCTGAATGGACGATTTTCACACGTACACCTTCAACTTCGATTTTTTTCAGTGAGGCAGCTAATGCTTCTGCTGAACCTTGAACGTCGGCTTTAATAATGACGTTAACTTCTTTTAGCTCGCCTTCTTTCAAGCTTTCAAACAAGTTGTCCAAGGTTACACGGCTGCTTGCAGCACGGTTTTCCAATAATGCACGTTTTGCGCGTTCTTCACCCGCTGCACGTGCTGTCTTTTCGTCTTCGAAGACTACGAAACGGTCACCTGCTTGAGGTACATCATTCAAGCCAGTGATTTCTACTGGCGTTGCAGGTCCTGCTTCTTTATCGCGACGGCCAAGATCGTTTGTCATTACACGGACACGTCCGTAAGTATTACCGACAACGATTGGGTCACCAACATGAAGTGTTCCTTCTTGGACAAGTAAGGTTGACACAGGACCTTTACCTTTATCAAGACGTGCTTCGATCACTGTTCCGATTGCGCGTTGTGTTGGATCTGCTTTTAAATCTTCTACTTCTGCGACTAACAGAATCATTTCCAGCAATTCTTCGATGTTTTGGCCGAATTTCGCTGAGATCTCAACAAAGATCGTTTCTCCACCCCATGCTTCAGGAATTAACTCATACTCACTTAATTCTTGCATAACATGTTGAGGGTTTGCACCTGGTTTATCAATTTTGTTTACAGCGACGATAATTGGAACGCCTGCTGCTTTGGCATGGTTGATTGCTTCAACGGTTTGCGGCATGACACCGTCATCTGCAGCGACAACTAAAATCGTGATATCTGTGATACTTGCTCCACGTGCACGCATACTTGTAAAGGCCGCATGTCCTGGTGTATCCAAGAAAGTGATTGGTTTGCCATCGATATCAATCTGGTAGGCGCCGATATGCTGCGTGATTCCGCCGGCTTCGCCGCTTGTTACACGTGAATGGCGCAATGTATCCAATAAGGTTGTTTTCCCGTGGTCTACGTGTCCCATAATCGTTACTACTGGCGGACGTGAGACTAATTTATCTGGATCAACTTCTTCCGACTCGAAGAATTTATCGATATCTGCAATATCAACTTGGACTTTTTCTTGTGGTTCCATACCATAGTCCGTAGCTAACAGTTCAATCGTATCTTTGTCCAGTGCTTGGTTTTGATTGACCATGACGCCAAGCATAAATAATTTTTTAATGATTTCTGCTGGCTCACGATGAATTTTTTTCGCGATGTCTGCTACGTTCATGCCTTCAGTATACTCTAATACATCTGGCAATTCACGGAATTTGCGTGGTGGTACAGCTGGCTTAGTTGATTGTTGCTGTTTGCCTTTTTTACCCTTTTTATTATAACGATTACGGTTGTTATTATTAAATTTGCCGCGATTGTTATTGTTTGGTTTGTTGTTGGTACGGTTTTGATTGCCGCCTTGGCTCGTTCCTGGACGATTTTGACTGCTAGTATTCCCCGTATTATTTTGGTTTGTTGTTGGTTTTTTTCCTTGATTCACTTGACCGCTCCCTTGACCGCGATCTTGATAACTGCGGTTATTTTTATTTTTTTGTTGATTATTTGTTGCTTCTTTTTTACGTTGATCGTTCGGCTGTTGATTGGCTGGTTTTCTGCTTGCTTGTTGTGCAGCTTGTTGTTTCGTGCTTGGGTTTTTGAACGCTTGTTGCAATTTCTTCTCATCACTGCTAGTAATCGCACCCATATGGTTTTTCACATCGATGCCAAGTTGTTGTGCTTTTTCCACGACGTCTTTACTAGATTTTTTGAGTTCTTTTGCTAATTCATAGATTCTTTTATTGCCCATGCAATCACCTTCCTAACCTTCAATTAGCTCCTTGGTCTTCTTCGCAAATCCGGCATCCATTATTCCGAATACCTTGCGAGGTTTTCCGATCATCTGCGTGATTTCTGCTTCAGAAAATAGCTCAAAGCAAGGAACTTCATAGTATGAACTCTTATCTTTTATCTTTTTTCTTGTATTCTCACTTGCATCTGTTGCCACAAACACCAATTTTGCTTTTTGTTTGCGGATTTCAGCTATGGTCAGTTCTTCGCCCGTAATCAGTTTTCCCGCGCGCATCGCCAGACCCATGAGATTCATGACTTTTTGCCGATTGACTGTATTCATTTTCCAAATAACTCTTTACGTGCTTTTTGGTGAGTGACATAGTCAAGAAGTTCTTGATAAAACTCATCTGTTAAAGTTGTTTCGAGTACTCGATCGAGAATTTTTTTATCCCAAGCTTGTTGTACTTCTTCCGGCTCAAGTGAGACATACGCTCCTCGTCCAGGCATTTTTCCAGTTGGATCGATCGATACTTCCCCTTCTTTTGAACGGGTGATTCGGACCATCTCTTTTTTAGGTTTCATTTCACCTGAAACCACGGATTTGCGTAAAGGAATTTTCCTTTGTTTCATCTCTTTGCCTCCTTACTAAAGTTAAGCTTCTGGTTTTTCTTCGACCGTTTCATTATTGAACGCAATTGCTTCATACTCATCGTCTGTCAAATCTGACTGAACGATTGCTTCGTCATGCAATTCTTCTGTTTCGTTTTGGTGTTCTTGTTTTTCATAAAATTCCGCCATATCAGATTCTGATTTGATATCGATTTTATGGTTAGTCAATTTAGCAGCTAAACGTGCGTTTTGTCCACGTTTACCGATTGCTAACGATAATTGATAGTCTGGAACGACAACTGTGCAAGCTTTAGGATTGGTTTCATCAAAAATCACATCCATGACTTGTGCAGGATTCAATGCATTTGCAATGAATACAGCTGGGTCTTCATTCCATTCAACAATATCCATGTTTTCGCCTTTTAATTCATTGACGATTGCTTGGACACGTTGTCCTTTTGGCCCAACACATGTACCGACTGCATCGATATTCTGATCATTTGAACGGACAGCTACTTTTGATCGATCGCCGGCTTCACGGGCAATGCTGACGATTTCAACGATTCCATCATAAACTTCTGGGACTTCTTGCTCAAATAAGCGACGCAATAAATCTGGATGGCTGCGGCTAACAAATACTTGCGGACCTTTAGACGTATTTTCTACTCGAGAAACATAGACTTTGATACGATCGTGAGGTTGGTAAAATTCGTTTGGCATTTGATCTTGTTTAGAAAGAACTGCTTCTATTTTGCCAAGGTTGACATAAATATAACGTTTATCCTGACGTTCGACGATTCCTTGCATGATGTCTTTTTCATAAGCACTGAATTCGTTATAAATGATCGTTCTTTCTGCTTCACGTACACGCTGCAAGATAACTTGTTTAGCTGTTTGCGCAGCGATCCGCCCAAAATCTTTTGGTGTGACTTCAAAACGGATCGTATCACCAATCTCATATGCTGGATTAATCAAAAGTGCATCTTTCAATGAGACTTCCAACTGTGAATCCATCACTTCTTCCGTTACTTCTTTTACTGCATAGACATGGATCTTTCCTTTTTTCTGATCAAATTCCACTTCGACATTTTGTGCTTGGCCATAGTGGCGTTTGTATGCAGAAACCAATGCTGCTTCTAAAGCATCGATCACGATTTCTTTTGAGATCCCTTTTTCAGCTTCTAAAGCGTCTAACGCATTTAACATTTCTTTACTCATTTTTTCTGATTCCTCTCCGTGATTAAAATTGGATAGCTAAGCGAGCTTTTGCAATATTTTTTCGGTCAAAAGTCAATTCTTTTTCTCGTGTTTTTATGCGTATTTTCAATGTAAGCTGTTCAGCATCAAATGATTGAAGAAATCCTTCGTATTGTTTTTCGCCATCTACTGGTTGGTATAAGGAGACATGGACATAATCGCCAAGTGCCTTTTCATAGTCGCTTTCTTTTTTCAATGGCCGCTCTGCTCCAGGGGAGGATACCTCCAGGAAATAAGCTTGAGGAATCGGATCTGGATCTGCTGCATCAAGTTTTTCGCTCAGTTTCTCACTGACAAAGGCACATTCTTCGATATCGATTCCGCCTTCTTTGTCAATAAATACTCGTAAGAACCAACTTTTTCCTTCTTTTACAAATTCGACTTCGACAAGTTCAAAATGTTGTTCATCTAAAATCGGTGTCACCATTTCTGTGACTGTTTCAACGACGCTACTCAAAAGTTTCGCCTCCTTAAAAATTAAATACGTAATTCCATTAAAAAGAGTGAGCGAAAAATCCGCTCACTCACAGTTAGTATCATTACCTATAAAAACTATACCATACTCTGCTTAAAATTACAAGCAGACAAGATAACAGATGCTTATAACATATCGAATAACGATAATTGGTTTTCGTCTGGTAAATCTTTCAATACACCATTATCGTTCATATATTCAATCAATGTTTTTGAAACTTTCCCTCGAGTAGCAAGATCTTCTTTAGATAAAAATGGACCATCTTTTCTTGCCTCAACGATTTGTTTTGCTACATTGGTTCCCAAACTAGGGACAGCTCTAAATGGCGCAATTAACGTATCTCCTTCGATAACAAAATTAACTGCATCCGATTTGTACAGATCAATCATCCCAAATTTGAATCCTCGTTCTAACATTTCATTGGCTAATTCTAGCACGGTCAGCTGATTTTTTTCTTTTACGGAAGCATCTAGCCCTTTGTCCGTGATTTCTTTCATTGCTTGTTTCACAGCATCTTTTCCTTTGCACATGGAGACTAGATCAAAATCATCCGCACGTACAGAAAAGTATGCACAGTAATACAAAATAGGGAAATAAACTTTAAAATAAGCAACACGAAGAGCCATCAATACATAAGCTGCAGCATGGGCTTTTGGAAACATATACTTGATCTTTGAACAAGAATCGATATACCAATCAGGCACATTATTTTCTTTCATCGCGGATAGATAGGTTTCTCTCAATTCATCAGGAATCTTGTTCCATTGCCCTTTACGAACAGTTTCCATGATCTTAAATGCCATCCCGCTGTCTAATCCAGCATGAATCAAATAAACCATGATATCATCACGACAGCCGATTACTTCCGCCAATGTCGCATCCCCACGTCGAATCAATTCTTCGGCATTTCCTAACCATACATCTGTACCATGAGACAGTCCGGATATTTGAAGTAGTTCTGCAAAAGTTGTAGGATGTGTTTCTTCTAACATTCCTCGAACAAAACGAGTGCCGAATTCTGGAATACCTAATGTTCCTGTTTTAGAATAAATCTGTTCCTGAGTTACCCCTAGTACTTCAGGGCCAGCAAATATCCGCATCACTTCCGGGTCATCTGTAGGAATCGTTTGTGGATCAATCCCTGATAAATCTTGAAGCATCCGTATAACAGTTGGGTCATCGTGTCCTAGAATATCCAATTTCAATACATTGTCGTGGATTGAGTGAAAATCAAAATGGGTCGTTTTCCATTCCGAATTTTGATCGTCTGCTGGATATTGGATCGGCGTAAAATCGTAGACATCCATATAATCTGGAATAACGATAATCCCCCCAGGATGCTGACCAGTTGTCCGTTTGACTCCTGTTGCACCCTTTGCCAATCTGTCGACTTCTGCACTTCGAAACTGCAGATTATTGTCCCTTTCATAACCTTTTACATAGCCATATGCTGTTTTATCGGCGACTGTACCAATCGTTCCGGCACGGTAAACATAGTCTTCACCAAACAATACTTTCGTATAGTTATGTGCTTCTGCTTGATAATCACCTGAGAAGTTCAAATCAATATCGGGCACTTTGTCTCCATGGAATCCTAAAAATGTCTCAAATGGGATATCATGACCATCTTTATTTAAGCGTGCACCACATTTTGGACATTGTTTTTCTGGCATATCAAATCCAGAACCGTACGTGCCATCTTCAAAGAACTCGGAATATTGGCACTCTGGACAGTAATAATGGGGAGCTAAAGGATTCACTTCAGTGATCCCAGTCATCGTTGCAACAAAGCTAGAGCCAACAGAGCCACGTGAACCTACTAGATAGCCATCTTCATTACTTTTATGCACAAGTTTTTGGGCGATCAGATAAATAACCGAGAAGCCATTACCATTAATAGAGTTCAACTCTTTTTCTAATCGTTTTTGGATAATTTCAGGTAACGGATCTCCGTACATTTGTTTTGCTTTTGTGTAACTCAATTCTGATATCTCATCTTCTGAACCTGGAATCTTCGGTGTATAAAGTTCATCTTTGACTGGAATCACTTCTTCGCAGATATCTGCGATTTTATTCGTGTTATCCACTACAATCTCTTTTGCTGTTTCTTCCCCTAAAAAGTGAAAAGCGGTGAGCATCTCATCAGTTGTTCGGAAATGGACATCTGGCAAACTATGACGATTCAACGGATTCGCTCCGCCCATAGAATTGATCAAAATTTTTCGGTAAATGGCATCTTCTTCGTTGAGATAATGAACGTTGCCTGTTGCAACAACGATTTTATCCAAACTTTTTCCGATTTCTACCAAGTTTTGGATAATTTCTTCCAAATCATGTTCATTTTTTACCAATTCTTGCTCGATCAAAGGTGCATAGACCGCTTTTGGCATAACTTCAATATAATCGTAGAATTTTGCTCGGTTTCTTGCCTCTTCTACCCCTTTTTGCATCATGGCTTCGAAGATTTCTCCCTTATCACAAGCTGAGCCGATCAATAGATTTTCACGCATCTTTTTCAATTGGGAGCGTGGTATTCGCGGGACACGTTCGAAGTATTCGACATTCGACATTGAAATCAGTTTGAACAAATCTTTCAGTCCTGCCTGATTCTTTGCTAAAATCGTTACATGGAAAGGTCGGGCTCGTTTGTAAGAATCTCCTTCTCCGATATGCTCATTTAGCTGATCATGATAAAGCATGTGATGATTGTCCATTGCTTCTTTGACAAAAATCCAAGCTAAGTGACCTGTTGCTTCAGCATCATAGATTGCTCGGTGATGCTGTTCCAAGCTGACACCAAATTTTTTGGATAACACACCTAATCCGAAACGTTTGAATTGCGGATACAGATATCTGGCTAATTCTAAGGTATCAATAACTGGATTAGTTGCTTCAGGAATGCCATATCTTGCGTAGCTAGTATTCAAGAACCCCATATCAAAAGCCGCGTTGTGTGCTACCAGAATTGTACCTTTTGAAAACTCAAGGAACATCCGCAAGACTTCTTCTTCTGACTTCGATCCTCGAACCATTTCATCCGTAATACCTGTCAAATCCACCGTTGTTCGGGATAAAGGATGTCCTGGATCGATAAATTCATCAAAGCTTTCGATCACATTTCCTTTGTACATTTTGACTGCAGCGAGCTCGATGATGGTATCGTATACCGCAGACAATCCTGTCGTTTCCACGTCAAATACGACATATGTGGCTTCGTTTAATGCTTCATGCGCATCATTATAAGCAATAGGTACGCCATCATCTACGACATTCGCTTCCACACCGTATAAGATTTTCACACCTGCTTTTTTCCCGGCACTATGAGCTTCTGGAAAGGCTTGTGCGCCACCATGGTCCGTAATGGCGATGGCACGGTGTCCCCATTTTCCTGCTTGTGCCACCAGATCAGAAATGCTATTCGTTGCATCCATCGTACTCATATTGCTGTGAACATGAAGTTCTACCCGTTTTTCCCCTTCAGGAGCATAATCTTTACGAGGGGTGTGTTTGACTTCAACGATATCTTGCGCATTCATGACCAAATCACGGACAAACGTATCTTCTTGGATACTTCCACGTACCTTTAACCAGCTTCCGACACTGATCGCATCAAATATCTGTTCATCTTTTTCGCCATTTGAGAATTTTTTGACGATAAATGATGAAGTATAATCTGTGATTTTCAAAGTCAAGATCTTGCGTTTTGAGCGTAGTTCTCTGACTTCTTTATCGAACACATACCCTTCAAGAGTGACCCGTCGTTCTTCTTCGACGATATTGATCATTGGTGTTGTGGGCTCATCTGCTGGAATATTTCGTCCTAGCTGGATGGGTCCTTCAAGAGCTGGTGACTGTTCTTTTCTTTCTTTTTTCTTTTGCTCATGAACAACTAGACTTTCAGCTGCTTGCTTCATAAAGGCTTCTGCCTGTTCTTGTTTACGTTCTTCAAAAAGTTTCAATACACGTTCCGCTTGCTGCTCATCCACTTCTGGTTCGATACGAAATTTCGGGAATCCGTAACTGACGAACAACTCTTCTACTAATGGTAAGTATTGCTGTTTCAAATATGAAATAGCCCCTGTACTGTCGATTGGCAAGATGACTTTACGATCTTTTATCACAGGTACTTGCGTTTTCAATACTTGCTGTGCTAGTGGTGTATCGCATTGCTGATTTTCCAAAGCTTGGGCCCAGTAATCTTGCAAGAGCTGTTCATCGAATGTCTGGTCATCTGCTAAGATATTCAATTTGACTTGTGCAATCTCTTTAAAAGCGACAGTCAGATGCTGAGCCAATGAACGATACAGCATAATAGGCAAAATTTTAGAAAAATGCAGCGTAAATTCCCATAAACGCGATTTACGATGGACCACTACACTATCCATTTCACCAGCAGTAAGCAGTGGATGATTTTTTTCTGCTTCCTCTAGTTGGATTTGTTCCAACAGTTTTTCAAATAAATCTCGTTTTTCTGACAAAGATATACGCCCTTTCTGATGAGAAACTATGCAATTGATTGCATCGTATCCTCTTCTTTTTCAGTACCCTTTAGTATACTCGTTTTTTCTGAGTTTTACATTAAAAAATTGGAACTGTGATTCACATCACAGTTCCAATTTTAAAAGCGAAACATCAGGTTGTCAAAAACAGCTGATTCAGCTATTTTACTTTTCTGTGTTTTAACGCTTATTATTCCCCTTGGTTCAAGAGGATTGGTAAAGTATTCGCCAATTCTTCTTTACGTACTTCAACCATTTCGCCAGTTTTCTTGATTTTCACTTCTACGATTCCTTCTACTGCTTTTTTACCGACAGTAATTCTGATTGGACAGCCAATCAAATCAGAATCCGCGAATTTCACTCCTGCGCGTTCATTTCTGTCATCAACCAGTACTTCATAGCCAGCTTTTGTCATCGCTTCTTCTAGTTCATTCGTCAAGTTTGTTTGGTATTCGTCTTTTAAATTCATTTGGACGATATGCAGATCAAATGGCGCAATTCCTTTTGGCCAATTGATTCCTTGTTCATCTGAATGTTGTTCTACGATTGCTGATAATAAACGGCTCACACCGATACCATAACAGCCCATAATCACAAATTTTTCCCGTCCGTTTTCGTCTAGAACGGTTGCCCCCATAGATTCACTGTAACGAGTGCCAATTTTGAAGATATGTCCGATTTCGATTCCTCGAGTAAAGGCAAGAACACCGTTGTTGTCTGGTGAAGGATCTCCTTCTTGTACAAAACGAAGATCTTCATAAGAAAGCACAGTGAAATCGCGTTCTGGATTCACATTTTTATAGTGGAAGCCTGTTTCGTTCGCTCCAGTAATGGCATTCGCTAAATCTTGGACATAACGGTCTGCATATACTTTTACATCCTCTGAAACACCGATTGGTCCGACAGAACCAAACTCAGCACCTAGATATTTTTGTGCTTCTTCTTCCGTCGCTTCTTCTAAAAAGTCAGCAGATAGATAGTTTTTCAGTTTTACGTCATTGACTTCATGGTCTCCGCGTACCAAAACAAGGACAGGTTGTTCATCCGCAATGAACAATACAGACTTGATGATTTTTTGAGGTTCAACAGAAAAGAAATCTGCTACTTCGTCAATTGATTTTACGTTAGGTGTAGCTACTTTCTCTAATTCAAGCTGTGTTTCATGCGATTTTTTTGACACATAGTAGCTTGTAGCCATCTCCAAGTTTGCAGCATAATCACTTTCAGTCGAATAACAAATCGTATCCTCCCCGATCTCTGAGATCGCCATGAATTCCTTTGAGTCTTTCCCGCCCATTGCGCCACCGTCTCCGATGATCGAACGAAATTCCAAACCGCAACGCTTAAAGACTTCGGTATAGGCTTTTTCATAATCTTTATACGTTTCGTCTAAACTTTCTTCCGTTGCATGGAAAGAATATGCATCTTTCATGATAAACTCACGTCCGCGAAGCAAACCAAAGCGAGGACGTTTTTCGTCACGATACTTAGGTTGGATTTGATAAAGATTCAAAGGTAATTTCTTATATGAATTAATTTCATTACGCATCAAATCAGTAAAAGTCTCTTCGTGAGTTGGTCCAAGAATCATTTTTCGATCATTACGGTCCTTGAAACGATACAAGTTTGGACCATATGTTTCGTAACGTCCTGACTCTTCCCAAAGTTCTGCTGGCAAGATAGCAGGCATCAGCATCTCTACCGCACCGATTTTTTCAAATTCTTCCCGCATGATACGTTTCAGCTTTTCTAATACACGATTTGCTAATGGCAGATAAGAATAGATACCCGCTGATACTTGACGGATATATCCAGCTCTTAGCAAGATTTGATGACTTAATACTTCTGCATCATTTGGAACTTCACGTAATGTTGGAATCAACATTTTTGATTGTCTCATTCTATATACTCCTTTATTTCCTCAAAATAGTTATCGTTTGTTATTATACCCTATTTGTCAACTTTTTCTAGAAAAAGAATCGTTGAATATCGTTCCATGTAACTAGCACCATCAACAACATTAAAAATCCAAAGCCAGCTAATGTCAATATTCCTTCTTTTTCTTGACTTAATGGTTTCCCACGAATCCCTTCAAAAATATTCAACACTAATTTCCCACCATCTAAGGCAGGGATCGGAAGCAGATTGACGATTCCAAGGTTCATTGAAAGAAGCGCCATCAAACCAATAACAGTTGTTACACCTTGGTTTGCTGCTTCTGAAGATAATTGGTACATCATAACAGGTCCGCCTAATTTATCTAAACTAAAACCTGTAAACAGTGATCCTAAGGCTTTGAAAATTTCCAATGAACCGCTAAAAGCTTGACGTGTTCCGCCGATGATCTTATCCATAAAACCTGTATTCATTGGGGCTTGTATGCCAAGTTGGCCAACTTTTTCGCCATTTGACTCTACCGATTTCGGTGTCACGTCGACAGATTGCATCTTACCTTCTCGTTCGATCTCAAAATCTAATGTTTTACCTGGATTTTTCGTGATGACTGTTGTCAAATCGTTCCAAGTGTGGATTTCTTTACCGTCCACGCTAACTACCTTATCATTTTCTTTTAAGCCTGCTTCTGCCGCAGCACCATTAGGGATAATCTCTCCTACACGATTAGTATTTGTCACTTGAACACCGCCTTGCATGAATGCAAGAATAATAAATAACACGATTGCCAAGATAAAGTTATTCATTGGACCGGCAAAATTGGTCAGCATACGCTGCCACAGTTTAGCCGATTGGAACTGTACATCTTTTGGTGCAATTCTGATTTCTGTTCCGTCGGTTTCAATAATCGTCGCATCGTGATCGACAGGATAGGTCACTACTTCTGTTTCATCTCCATTCACATAACCAGTGATAGTCAGCTCATCTTCTAAATCATAACGGCTCAATTCCATTGGGATAGCATTTGTCAATTGGATTTTCTTACTTAAATTTATCTTCTCTACGATGCCGTCAGAATTTAGTAAAAGAGAAAGAGGCATACCTGGTGCCATTTCTGTTTCATCATCCCCATTGCCTGCCATTCGAACATAACCGCCAATAGGTAATAGGCGAAGCGTATATGTTGTCCCGTCTTTTGCTTGATGCCCATAAATTTTCGGACCCATACCGATAGCAAATTCGCGAACGAGGATTCCTGATCGTTTCGCAAAGAAGAAATGACCAAACTCATGAACAATCACTAATATACCAAAAACAATGATAAATGTTAGTATCGTTTTCATAGCTTTTTTCTCCTTTACTTGTTTTTTGTGTGTTTTTTTAAACAACGTTAAAACACTATAATTTTACCATAGTATACCTAAGACACCAATAGTATCAATAAAATGAGAAACAAAAACCTGCGTCTTTTATGAAAATCACAAAGAAACGCAGGCATACTTACTAAATAATGCCAAATAAATGCATGATAGGAAATACAAACAGCAAGCTATCGAAACGGTCTAAGATTCCCCCGTGGCCCGGTAAGATATTTCCTGAGTCTTTCACATCATAATGGCGTTTGATTGCTGATTCGACCAAATCGCCAAATTGTCCGACTGCCGAAAAAATAATCGTCATCAGAAGCATGACAAACATACCATGATTGAATAGTTCTTTTGCTGGATACAACAATAGATAAAGAAATGCGACTACAACAGCACTTCCGATCCCGCCTAACGCGCCTTCAATCGTTTTGTTCGGTGAAATATCCGGACTTAACTTGTGTTGTCCATAACGACGGCCAACCATATAAGCACCAATATCAGTTGCCCAAACGATAAACAGACCAAAAATCAAAACAGCTAAACTTTCTGTTCGTGCATTGACGAAATTCTGGAAGCCTATTCCTACATACAAACTGACAAGTACTGGGAAACCTGCTTCATCAATCGTATACGTATTTTTAGATATAACTGACGTCCCTAAAAGGATCATAACGATAAGATAAAATAGCATAAATGTACTGACGTTCTCTGGAAGAAAGAAGAACCATCTTTCTTTTGGCAAGACAAGGAGCACTGCACCAATAGCGGATAAAACTCCTTCAAAACTTAGGAGAGTCAATCCTTTCATCCGGAAAAGCTCATAAACTCCTACCACAGCTAAGACTGCTGCGGTAAGCTCAACCGCTATGCCCCCAATCCATATAATCGGAATAAACAAGACAAGCGCCACGGCTGCTGTGATTACACGTTGTTTCATGACTGATCCCCTTTCTCATTTTCTGTTTTTTTTACACCGCCGAATCGACGATCTCGATTTTGATAAGAGGCAATTGCTTCTTCAAGATGTGCACCGTCAAAATCAGGCCAAAGTGCTTTTGTAAAATACAATTCACTATATGCAATCTGCCATAACAGAAAATTACTGATCCGCTCTTCTCCGCTTGTACGGATCATCAACTCAGGATCTTGTAATTCTTTGGGCAAGAAACCTGTCATTAGATGGTTGGCAATCACTTCATCATCGATTTCTTCTGCCTGTATTTCTCCCTTTGCTACTTCTTCAGCAATGTTTTGGACTGCGGTCACGATTTCTGCTCTGCTTCCGTAATTCAAAGCAAAGTTTAACACCATTCCGGTATTGTCTTTTGTTTGCTCAATTGCACGTTTTACAGCGTCTTGCGTCTGTTCTGGTAACACGTTCTCATACCCCATGACATGGACTTTGACGTTTTCTTTGATCAATTCTGGTACGAACGTATCAAAAAAGTCGACAGGTAGTTGCATGAGAAAACTTACTTCATCTTTTGGTCGCTTCCAGTTTTCAGTCGAAAAAGCATAAAGCGTCAATACTTTCACTCCAAGCCTTGATGCTTTCTTTGTGACTTTCTTTACTGTTTCCATACCTTCTTTATGACCAGCGACTCTTGGCAAACGCCGGTTTTGCGCCCAACGACCATTGCCGTCCATGATGATGGCAACGTGTTGAGGAATTGGTCCATCGGCATTAAATTGAAATTCGCTTTTTTCTTGAATATATTTGTTTTTTTGCGGAAAAAAACGTAACATTCTTTTTCCTCCTATACTTAAAAGATTCCCACTATCTTAAGTATTATAGCAATATCTAAACGTTTTTCCTATGAAATCATTGTTTTTTTATTTAAAAACTGAATAATTTTTCCTTTTTTTAATCTTTAAATAAAAGAAACATAAATAAAAACAGAGGAAGCGGAATGATCCGCCCCTCTGTTTTTATGGTTTTATTAAACTTCCAATAATTCTTTTTCTTTATCAGCAGCGATCTTATCTACTTCTTTAATGCTGTTATCTGTCAATGTTTGTACGTCTTTTTCTAGTCCACGCAAATCATCTTCGGTAATGTCACCATTTTTTTGTTGTTTTTTATATTCATCGATTGCATCACGACGGATGTTACGAATCGCGATTTTTGCATTTTCTGCTTCTTTTTTCACATCTTTAGCTAATTCTTTTCTGCGTTCTTCTGTCAGTTGTGGGATAACCAAACGAATAACATTTCCATCATTGGTAGGACTGATTCCGATATCACTTGCCATAATAGCTTTTTCAACATCTTG
This sequence comes from Enterococcus sp. M-BR2, assembly GCF_056612775.1. NCBI lineage: Bacteria > Bacillati > Bacillota > Bacilli > Lactobacillales > Enterococcaceae > Enterococcus > Enterococcus sp. M-BR2. Next base: position 545,785 of record NZ_CM152743.1, on the reverse strand, counting down.
AAGAATGCTCTTGTCAAAAGGCGTGATCATTAAAACACGTGCTTCTGGGATTTGGATTGACGCCATTTGGTTCAATGGAGTTGGTGCACCGTAATAATTCACAGTGATTCGATCCAAAAGGCTAGCATTCGCGCGGCCTGCGCGGATTTGCCCAAGTTCACGTTGAAGATTTTGTGCTGCTTTTTTCATTTTTTCTTTTGCTTCTGTCATAATTGCATCTGCCATTTTTATTTCCCCCTTACAGTCGTTCCGATATTTTCACCTAAGATTGCTCGGCGAATATTTCCGTGTTCATTTAAATTGAAGACAAGCAATGGAATGTCATTATCCATGCTTAGTGAACTTGCAGTTGAATCCATGACTTGTAATCCTTTAGCAATCACTTCCAGATGAGTCAGTTCTTCAAATTTCACTGCATTTGCATCTACTTTCGGATCAGCAGAATAAACACCGTCTACATTGTTTTTAGCCATCAGGATAACATCTGCGCCAATTTCTGCTGCGCGTAATGCTGCCGTTGTATCTGTCGAGAAGTACGGGTTGCCGGTACCGCCCGCAAAAATAACAATCCGTCCTTTTTCTAAATGACGTTCTGCTTTACGGCGAATGTATGGCTCTGCGATTTGACGCATTTCAATCGAAGTTTGCACGCGTGTCGGTACACCCACGTTTTCCAATGTATCCTGTAAAGCTAAGGCATTCATAACTGTAGCTAACATACCCATGTAATCAGCTTGAGCGCGTTCCATGCCCATTTGTGCTCCGATTTGTCCGCGCCAGATATTTCCGCCACCCACAACGATTGCCATTTCAACGCCCAGTTCGTGAACTTCTTTGATTTCTTGGATGATTTCTTTGATTACTGGTGGTTTGATTCCAAATCCTGCATCCCCAGCTAAAGCTTCTCCACTCAATTTTAAGACTACACGCTGATATTTCGGTGTGACCATGTTCATTCCTCCAATATTTTCTATTGCCATTTTACCATACTTAGATGATTTCGACACGCTAAGCCTGGTTTTTCTTGTTTTGCTTAAAAAAAGGGAGCGCACAAAGCGTGCGTTCCCGTCTGTCATTCAACAGAATTATTTTTTCACTTGGCTCATAACTTCTTCTACAAAGTTATCTTCGCGTTTTTCGATACCTTCGCCAACTTCGAAACGTACGAATGTTTTAACAGTTGCGCCTTTTGAAGCAACGTATTTTTCAACAGTCATATCAGGATCTTTAACGAATGGTTGGTCAACCAAAGCGATTTCTGCTTTGAATTTCTTCAAGCGTCCTTCTACCATTTTTTCAACGATATTCGCTGGTTTGCCTTCATTCAATGCTTGTTCTGTAAGAACAGTTTTTTCATGTTCTAATTCAGCTTCTGGAATTTGTGATTCGTTTACATAGCGAGGATTGATAGCTGCTACGTGCATAGCTACATCTCTTGCAACTGTTTCATCTGTTGTTCCGTCTAGAACAGTCAATACAGCAATACGTCCGCCCATATGCAAGTATCCGCCAAATGCAGCATTGTCGTCTTTTTCTACAACTTCAAAGCGACGGAAGCTGATTTTTTCTCCGATAACTTGAGTTGCTTCGATCAAATCAGATTCAATCGTTCCTTTATCTGTTTTGATTTTCATTGCAGCTTCCATGTCTGCTGGTTTGTTTTCAGCAACAAGTTCTGCGATTTCTTTTACTAAGTCTTGGAACATTTCATTTTTAGATACAAAGTCTGTTTCTGAGTTTACTTCAACGATTGCTGCAGTGTTACCTTTCACAGCAACTGAAGCTAATCCTTCAGCGGCAATGCGGTCATTTTTCTTTGCAGCCTTTGCCATTCCTTTTTCACGTAAAAGATCAACTGCTTTTTCCATATCGCCTTCTACTTCAACTAATGCTTTTTTCGCATCCATCATTCCTACGCCAGTCATTTCGCGTAGTTCTTTTACCATTTTAGCTGTAACGTCTGCCATGTTTAACTCCTCCTGTGTGTGTTCTTTTTAAAAAAAGCTGTTTCAAAGGAGAGTGAGGCTTGTCGCCCAGCCTTTGAAACAGCTCCATCATTCAAAATTATTCTGCTGAAGAATTGTCGCCTTCAACAACATCTACGATTTCTTCGATTGATGTTGCTGTGTTTTCTTCTGTGAAATCTTCTTCAACTACTTGATCTTCACCTTGGTTTCCTTCGATGAAAGCATCAGCCATTTTTGAAGTAATCAATTTAACGGCACGAATGGCATCGTCGTTTGAAGGGATTACTACGTCGATTTCATCTGGATCGCAGTTTGTATCAACCATAGCTACGATTGGGATATTTAATTTGTGTGCTTCTTGAACAGCAATACGTTCTTTACGTGGGTCAACGATGTACATTACATCTGGGATTCTTGGCATATCAGCGATACCGCCTAAGAATTTTTCAAGACGTTCGCGTTCTTTGTTCAAACCAGCAACTTCTTTTTTAGGTAGAACTTCAAAAGTTCCATCTTCTTCCATTGCATTGATTTGTTTCAAACGGCTGATACGTTTTTGGATAGTATCCCAGTTTGTCAATGTTCCGCCTAACCAACGATGGTTAACGAAGTATTGTCCTGCACGAGTTGCTTCTTCTTTGATTGCTTCTTGTGCTTGTTTTTTTGTACCTACGAATAATGCTACGCCGCCTTCTTCAGCAACGCTCTTCATGTAATCATAAGCTGCATCTACTAATTTAACTGTTTTTTGTAAGTCAATGATGTAGATTCCGTTTCTTTCTGTGAAGATATATTTCTTCATTTTTGGGTTCCAGCGACGAGTTTGGTGACCAAAGTGTACGCCGGCTTCTAGTAATTGTTTCATAGAAATTACTGCCATGTTTGTTTCCTCCGATTTGGTTTTATTTTCCCTCTTCTTATCTTCTACCTTGCCGGCAAACTTTTTCAAGCACCTACCGACAATCCAATAAGAATGTGGATTTGCTGATGCATAAAGCACCCTCAGCTATTATACAGACAAAAGATCCATATCGCAAGAGCAAATGTACTTTTCTGCTCAACATTCAATAGTTTACCTGAAAGACAAAAAGAATTCAAGAAAAACAGTAGATTTCTCTTTGTTTCTTTATTCTCTTTTTTCCATAAAATAATTTTAGATATAAAAGACGAATATTATTGGGCAATCCTTCTTTTTTTTGTTATGATACATGTGAAATCTTTCGTAAAGGAGAAAGAAAATGCGCAAAGCTCAAAGACATTTGCTGATTAAACAAGTCATTGAAGAATTCCCGATCCGTACGCAAGAAGAACTATTAAACAAACTTGGGCATTATGGCGTTACCGCAACGCAAGCAACGATTTCTCGAGATATACGTGATCTGAAAATCGTGAAGGCACCTGATGAAAACGGCATTTCCCGCTTTGTGTTGTTTCGCGAAAAAGGTACTCCTGATACTAAGACTGAAGAAGAGGATCGGCTGATTCAAATGATTGAAGACATTGTGTTGAAAGTCGAACGAGTCCACTTTTTGACAATCGTTAATACCTTGCCAGACAATGCTCATTTATTTGCATCTGTTTTAGATGAGATCAAGCCTCCTCCTATCGTCAGTACGATTGCTGGATTTGATACGATCATGATTATCTCAGAAAATGAGGAGGATGCAAAACGAGTAGAAGAATTTCTTCACCATCCGACTGAAGTATCACTTTTTTAATCAGAGCACGTGTTCCTAATAAGGAATGCGTGTTTTTTTATTTTCAATATTTTCCTTGTTAAATAAACCTTTACACTCTTTACAAAAATACATCAGTTTTTATTTAAAATTTTCATAACTTTGATTAAATCACAATACTCATCATTTATATTGGATGTTAGCAAGAGCAGAGTCTTGCTCTTTGTGTATGTCAATAAAAAAGAAATGAAAGGAAATCGCATGTATAAATTATTAACGCCTGGACCATTAACGACTTCTGAAACAGTGAAAAAAGCGATGCTGACCGATCATTGTACCTGGGATCAAGAATACAAAGAGATGACACAATGGATAAGAAAAAAATTGCTGGAGCTTGCTCAAGTACCGGAAGAACTATACACAACGGTCTTGATGCAAGGCAGCGGCTCCTTTGGGGTAGAATCTGTTTTAAGTACTGTGATTAGACCAGAAGATACTTTGCTGATTTGTTCAAATGGCGCATACGGTCAACGAATGGTTGCCATGTGCAAATATCTGCAACTAAACTATGCAGTTTATGAAGTACCTGAACACCAAATCCCCCAAGCACATATGATTACACAGTTGATTGAAGAGAATCCGTTTATCTTCGCACTTGCAATGGTCCATAGCGAGACTACTTCCGGTATTTTAAATGATTTGGAAGAAATTGCTACTGTCGTACAGGAAAGAAATCTTTTGTTTATAGTAGATGCGATGTCTAGCTTTGGTGGGATACCGATTCATGTAGCGGAACTAGGGATCGATTTTTTGATTTCTAGCTCAAATAAATGTATTCAAGGTGTTCCAGGTTTTTCTTTTGTACTTGCTAATAAAGTGGAACTAGAAAAGCGAAAAAATGTGAGTCGAAGTTTGTCACTTGATCTGTATGACCAGTATCGCGTGATGGAAAACGAGAATGGCAAATGGCGTTTCACTTCCCCTACTCATACGGTTTTGGCTTTTCAACAGGCATTGAAGGAACTAGAGCTAGAAGGAGGGATCGAAACTCGATATTCACGTTATCTCGCCAATAATCATGTGCTACGACAAAAAATGACAGAGATGGGATTCCAGCCTTTCATCCAAGAGTATCAGGGGCCATTCATTACCTCTTTTCTTTACCCTAAAGACTGGCGATTTGATTTCAATCATTTCTATCAGCATTTAAAACAAAACGGATTTGTGATCTATCCTGGGAAGATCAGCGATCATGAATGTTTTCGTATCGGTAATATTGGCGAGATTTATCCAGAAGACATTTTAGAACTGACAGCAATTATCAAAGACTATAAGGAGAACATTAATGATTAAAACTGTAATTTTTGATTGGGCAGGAACAACTGTGGACTTTGGCTGTATGGCTCCTGTCCACGCTTTTAGAAATGCTTTTCTAGAAAAAGGGATCCAACTGACTGACAAAGAGATCCGCGAACCGATGGGAAAATTAAAATGGGATCATATCCAACAGCTTCTTTCCCTCCCTTCTGTCAAAGAACAATGGATAGCGATTCATGGACAACTACCTCAGGAAAAAGAGGTGGAGGAGTTGTATCAGCAATTTGAACATTATCTGTTTAAAGATTTGGCCCAGCATTCTACCTTGAAACCCGACACATTGGAAACGGTCGAGCAGTTGAGAAGCGTTGGGATCAATATTGGTTCCACGACTGGATTTACTGCTCCTATGATGGCAATCGTAGCAGAAACCGCAAAAAAAGGAGGGTATTCACCAGACTTCATGGCAACTTCTGAAGACGTCGAAGGATATGGACGACCATTTCCTTATATGATTCATAAAAACATACACCATTTCAAAAACAAGTCGGTTGATGAAGTAATCAAAGTTGGAGATACGGTCTCAGATATCCAAGAAGGAAAAAATGCTGGGGTGTTTACAGTTGGTGTGATTGAAGGTAGTTCGCTGATGGGACTTTCATATGATGCATACCAACAAATAGAGATGGAGGAAAAAGATCGCTTAAAACAGTCTGTTGCTCTTAGATTCCAACAAGCTGGTGCTGATCTTTGCGTAAATAACTTAAAGGAGTTAACAGAGTACATTTTGTGCGCTGACAAGAATCCAGAATGACTTTTATTCGCAATAAGGGCTGTGACAAAAATATTGTCACAGCCCTTATTGCGAATAAACGGTGTTCTCCTGCCAACTCCTCGGTCACAAGTCACAATATCCAACAAACACGAGAAGCTGTTTTTTGAAATTGTTCCTTGTGACTCGGAGCTGATCACTGATTTCACATTCTTTTTTTCTTACATCTTATCTGGTGCATGAAGTCCTAGCAAACGAAGATCTTCTTTCAATAATACAGTCACTGCATACACTAAAGCTAAGCGTGCTTCTTTTTGTTCATCGTCAGCTAAAATTTTCGTATGAGCATAGTATTTGTTGAATGCCTGTGCTAATTTGATTGCATGTTTCGCAATCACTGAAGGTTCATATTTTTCCCCAGCGGATAAGACTGTTTCAGGATATTTTTGAACCAATTTGACTACTTCCCAGCTGATATCGTCATTCAACGCATAGTCTGCTGTTTCTGAAGGGACGAATCCTGCTTTTTCCAACAGACTGACTGCACGAGCATGTGTATATTGCACATAAGGTCCAGTTTCTCCTTCAAAACGAACCACTTCTTCCAAGTTGAAGTCAAATGTATTGAGACGATCGTTTTTCAAATCATGGAAGATGACTGCTCCAACCCCTACTTGTTTAGCTACAACATCTTTGTTTTCTAAATCAGGGTTTTTCTCGCTGATCTGTTCTTTAGCAGATTGGATTGCTTCATTCAATACTTCTTCTAGTAAGACGATTTTTCCTTTACGAGTTGATAATTTTTTACCACCTTGTGTGATCAAACCAAATGGGATATGGTGCATATCGTCAGACCAGTCAAAGCCCATTTCTTTCAAGACAGCTTTCAATTGTTTGAAATGATAACTTTGTTCATTCCCTACTACATATAGAGATTGCTTGAAGTCATAGGTACGTTTACGATACAATGCGGCAGCTAAGTCACGTGTGATGTATAGTGTCGCGCCATCTGATTTCTTGATTAATGCTGGATTCAAGTCGTAAGCAGAAAGGTCAACGATCTCCGCACCTTTATCTTCGTTCAGCAAATGTTTTTCTTCTAAAAGTTCGACGATTTCATCCATTTTGTCATTATAGAAAGCTTCACCGTTCAATGAATCAAACTGTACTTCTAGTAGATCATAGATTTTGTTGAATTCTTTCATCGATTCATCACGGAACCATTGCCACAATTGGATAGCTTCTTCATCGCCTTCTTCTAGACGTTTGAACCAAGCACGAGCTTCTTCATTTAATTCTGGTTCTGTTTCAGCTACTTCATGAAATTGGACATACAAACGAAGCAGTTCATTGATTGGCTCTGCTTTGACCGCTTCTTCTGAACCCCATTTTTTGTAAGCAACAATCAGTTTTCCGAATTGCGTGCCCCAGTCACCTAAATGATTGATGCGGATTGGCTGGTATCCGATTTTTTCCATAATGAAGCCAATCGAATTACCGATAACTGTCGAACGTAAATGTCCCATTGAGATTGGTTTTGCAATATTTGGAGAAGACATATCGATCGGTACGGTCCCTTGATTCCCAATATTGCTATCCCCATAATGTTCTTTTTCTTTCACTACTGTTTGCAAAACTTTTTTGCTGATAAGTTCTTTATTCATGAAAAAGTTCAAGTAAGGTCCAACCACTTCGATTTTTTCAAAGTTGGCAGAGTCGATTTTTTCTGCTAAATCTGCAGCGATTTGCTGTGGCGCTTTTCGGTAAACTTTTGCTAATGAAAAGGCTGGAAATGCCACATCCCCGTGTTCGGCTGATTTTGGATTTTCTAGTAATTGTTCGACTTGTTCAAGTGTCAAATCGTCTTTGACAACGTCATAGACAGCTTTTGCGACAAGATCTTTATTATTCATCTTTATTCCTCCTAAAATACTCTCTTATTTGTTCAACAAAAAAAATCTCTAATGACGACATACTTAGTATGCCATCATTAGAGACGAGATTTCCCGCGGTACCACTCCAATTGTCCTAAAAAAGGACCAGCTCCATCTGATATCGGTAGACGACCGTCTGTTTAAAACAGAATTCTCCAAGTGCGCTTCGTTGTATCTCCTTCATTCGGCTTCCACCACTTCCGAATTCGCTAGCTAAGAATGATACAAGTACTCTCTTGTTCAACAAATCTTAATCTTATTAAACTTTCTTGAATTATATCAGAAAAAAAAACGAAAGGCTAGTCGTTTCTAATAAAAAAAACAATCCAGATGGCCTAAAGGAGAAGAAATACCACCTGGATAGTTATAAATCATTTCGTAAATACGAAAGACTTAACAAATTAATCAGCTACGATAATCGTTCCTTCTTCAGAAGCTAAAAGATTTTCGATATTTTCTAAAGAAGTGATGATTGCCTTAGCGTTCGGTTTTGCTTCAACAAATGCAATAGCTGCTTCTACTTTCGGAAGCATGCTTCCTGGAGCGAACTGTTTTTCATCAATGTATTGTTTCATTTCTGAAACAGTAACAGTTTCTAGTTTCTTTTGATCCGGTTTTTGGTAATTGACATACACATTGTCTACACCTGTCAAAACGATCAGCAAATCCGCATCGATGATTTCGGCTAATTTTTCTGAAGCAAAATCTTTATCGATCACGGCTTCTCGCCCTTCTAATCCAGTAGCTGTTTCTACAACAGGAATCCCGCCACCGCCGACAGACACCGTGATAACTCCTTGTTCGACTAGCGTTTCGATGACACGTGCTTCTTTGATCGAGATTGGTTTAGGGGAAGCGACTACTTTTCTCCATCCACGTCCAGCGTCTTCTTTGAATGTCACAGTAGAATCAGCATTCATTTGTTCTTTCGCTTCTTCTTCCGTGTAGAATGGGCCGACTGGTTTACTTGGATTTTTGAAGGAAGGATCGTTTTCATCCACAATGACTTGAGTGACTAAAGAAACTACATCTTTATCGATTCCTTTTTCCTTCAGTACTTCACCCATCGCGTTTTGGAGCCAGTAGCCGATTGACCCTTCTGTCATTGCGACACATGTATCTAAAGGCATTGCTGGTGTTTTCTCAGAATCAGCAGCTTGCTGCTGAATCAATAGGTTGCCGACTTGCGGACCATTTCCGTGAGAGATGATTAGTTCATCTCCTTGTTCGATAAATTTCACTAAATACTTTGCTGTTTCCATTAACGCTTCTTGTTGGGCTTTTGCACTTGCATCCGTAGACAAGATGGCATTGCCTCCTAAAGCGACAACTACTTTTCGTTTGGCCATTTCATTCGTCCTTTCTTCAGTTCTTCTGAATTTTCTAGATAACAAAACGAGCCAGCGTTTTGTGATTTTCCCTCAATGCTGACTCGTTTTTTCGTGAGATGAATGTGGTTATGCTTAAACGCGAGGGATAAACAAGTTACCTAATGTTGCCGCCATGATTGCTTTGATTGAATGCATACGATTTTCTGCTTGGTCAAATTGACGAGCATATTTGCTGCGGAAGACTTCGTCTGTTACTTCCATTTCAGTGATGCCAAAACGTTCTTTCATTTGTTCACCGTAAACAGTGTTTGTATCATGGAAAGCTGGTAAGCAGTGCAAGAAGATCAAACGATCTGTATTGTGTGTTTTTTCTACCATTTCCATATTGATTTGGTAAGGCTTCAACAATTTGATCCGTTCTTCAAATTTATCTTCTTCACCCATTGATACCCATACATCAGAATAAAGAACGTCTGCTCCGTCTACACCTTTATCAACATCGTCGGTAATCATCAATTGTGCCCCTGATTTTTCAGCAAAACCTTCTGCCATTTTGACGATTTCTTCTTCAGGTTGTAACTCTTTTGGTGCAACGATACGCATGTTTGCTCCCAAAATTGCACCTGTTACTAATAAAGAGTTAGCCATATTGTTTCGACCATCCCCACAGTATGCAACAGTGATGCCTTCTACAGTTCCAAAGTTTTCTTGGATAGTTAAAAAGTCAGCGATCATTTGCGTTGGATGCCATTCGTCAGTCAATCCATTCCAAACTGGAACGCCAGAGAATTCTGCTAGTTCCTCTACCATTTTTTGACTGAATCCACGGAATTCGATTCCGTCAAACATACGACCTAACACTTTAGCTGTATCTTCTGTTGATTCTTTTTTACCTAATTGGATGTCATTCGCACCTAGGTATTCAGGATGTGCACCTAGATCGATTGCTGCAGTGGTAAATGCAGAACGAGTACGTGTAGATGTTTTTTCAAATAAAAGTGCGATATTTTTTCCTTCTAGATAGTGATGTGGGATCCCACGCTTTTTCAAGTCTTTCAAGTGTTCTGAAAAATCGATCAAATATTGTAACTCTTCTTTTGTAAAATCTTTTTCTGCTAATAAACTTCTTCCTTGGAATACTGATTCTTTCATATTAAACATTCTCCTTTAGATTGTTTTTATTTAAGATTAAAGAGGAAATCCTGACGACAGCTGACAGTAAGACTGTCGTCAGGTTATAAACTACTTCAAGTCTTCACGGACAAGTGGTTGACTCATGCAACGTGGACCGCCACGACCTCGTGACAATTCACTTGAATTGATTTCCAACACTTTGATACCATAGCTACGAAGCAATTCGTTCGATACGTAATTCCGATTGTAAGTGACTACGACACCTGGAGCGATTGCCAATGTATTGGATCCGTCATTCCATTGTTCTCTAGGGGCAACGATCTCATCCCCATTACCAGTTGGAATCAATACAAGATCATCTAATCCAAGAGCAGCTTTCATCGTTTCGTGTAAGTTATCTGAATGAGTGATCTTGATATCATCACCATCTGGTTCGATCGTAAAGACATCCATCTTACCGTCTTTACTTTGGATTGCTGGATGGATAGTGAATTTGTCATGGTCTACCATTGTGAATACGGTGTCCAAATGCATCATTGCACGGTTGTTCGGGATTTTGATTGCTAATACTTTTTCAAATCCTGAATTTTTTGCGAATAGATGGCGTGCTAATTTTTCTAAAGCTTTTGCATTTGTTCGTTGAGAAATCCCAACTGCTACTACTTTATCGCTTAAGATTAATTCATCTCCACCTTCGATATGATCTGGATTTTCACGATCCAACCATACTTCAATCCCTTTATTGGCAAATCTTGGATGATGTTTCAAAATATATTCTGTAAACATCGATTCACGACGACGTGCTTCAAAAGTCATCTTATTGACGGTCATCCCATTTCCCATTGATGCGGAAGGATCGCGTGTAAAGTACAAGTTTGGCATTGGGTCCATATAAAATGGATAGTCGTCGTCTGCTGAAAGATCATATAGGCTGCTAGAACGTACTTCGATATCTTTTGTACGAACCCCAGCCATGATTTTATCTACCATTTCTTGTGTTTCCATTGATAGAAGGAACTCATGAAGACCATCTCTTACTGCATTCGATGCGATATGAGATTCATCCAACATTTTATTCAAGAATTGTTCTTTGACGTTGCCTGCGTCAATCGCTTCTGCTGCTAATTTTTCCAAGTAAAGAGTTTCAACGCCTTCGTTTTGCAAGGTCTTTGCAAAGTTGTCATGTTCTTCTTGAGCAATCGGAAGATATGGAATATCATCAAACAACAGACGATCCATAATATCTGGTGTCAAATTTTCCACTTCTTGTCCAGGCCGTTTCAGTAAAACTGTCTTTAATTTCCCTATTTCAGAGAAAACGTGAATAGGTTTATCCATGTTGTGTTGCCTCCTTCTTTTTGATTACATGTATAGGATAGCCTCCTTTTGTAATCACTTTCATAATTTTGTCTCATTCAAAATGAGACATCCCTCACATTAATATTCGATAATTAAATAATTAAACGTTTTTCTAATTTTAAGCGTAATTTATTCATTTTTTATTCTGTATACACTTCCAAAAAAATATTTATTCATCTAAAAAATTTTTTTGAATAAATCATAAAAATAAAATATACTAACATTGTTAGCGTTTGCTATATGTATTATTATTGTTTTTTATACACAAATACTTATCTTCAAAATAAATTATTCAATGCGAATGTATATTTTTTACATAATAACAAATCAAATTTGTAAAGTATTAAAACTTATGTTTAATTCAGATGTGTTAAAACTTTACAAATTCTTTAAAAAAAGTAACAATAAATATAGTGAACAATAAGGAGAGGACTTTTTAATGCGTGTTAATAAAATCGATTTTCACTTTTCAAAACTCAGATATCAACCTGATTTTGAACATTTCTCGGATGAAGAGTTCCAACAGATCAAGGAACATACTGTTCTTCGTTCCTATAAGAAAGGACAAATCCTTTTTGATGATGGAGATTCTAGACAACGGTTATATATCTTGACCAAAGGACTTGTTCGTTTAGAACGTTACGATGAAAGTGCCACCTATTATTATTATGATTACGTGACTACCAATAACCTTTTTCCTATGTCAGGAATGTTTGGAGAAGAGACCTACACTTATACAGCTCAAGCGATGACTGATATCGAAACTTTCTATCTTCCTGTTTCCTACTATGAAAAATTAGCACGAAAAAATCCTGAACAACTGATCTATATGATTCAAAAAATTTCTAAAGTAGTCGAAATACATGAGTTACGTATCCAAATTGGATTAACCTCCAGTGCTTTTGATCGAGTGAAACAAAATCTATTCATTTTGAAAGAAGAACTTGGCGTACCAACAGAAGACGGTCATATCACCATTCCTTATCCAATTACCTTAAAAGAATTAGCAGTGAATAGCGGTACGACACGTGAAACTGCTGGACAAGTAATCAAACAACTACGTGATTCAGGATTGTTAGATTATCACAAAAAGCATTTTACTTTCTGTAAGACCGCTACTACTCCAGCTTTGAGAGAATAACGCGACAAAAAGAAACAGCGATCCTGATATTTATCGGGATCACTGTTTCTTTTCGTTTCGTCTATTCAAATGATTGGTAATAATAAGTGAGATCACTTTCTTTTTTTGTTCCATTGTAAACTACACCTAATATATTTGCTTTTGCAATCTGCAACAGTTCTTTCGCTTTTAACAACTCTTGTTTCTTTGTCTTTCTTTCTCTGACAACAAGTAGCGTTCCATCCGTTTTTGCTGCAAGGATTTGAGCATCCGTTACAGTTGCTACCGGAGGCATATCAAAAATGACCAGATCAAAGTCAAGTATCAGTTCCTCTATTATCTCTTCCATTCTTTTCGTCCCTAAAACTTCCGAAGGATTCGGCGGCTTTGGACCACTGGGCAAGACCCAAAGATTTTCTATATGTGTTTCAGTTATGTAATCGTCCGCTATCCGTTCACGCTCACTAAGTAAATTACTCAGTCCTTCATTATGCGGCAATTGAAAAGACAACGCTACAGTTGGTTTCCTCAAATCGGCATCTACAAGTAAGACCTGTTTTCCACTATTTGCAAAAACTACTGCTAGATTAGCGGCAGTAATAGATTTCCCTTCATCTGGACCAGAAGAAGTGATGACCAATGTATTCAATTCACGATCAATCGCTGCAAACTGGATGTTGGACCGGATCGTTCGATATTTCTCGGCAGTAATTGATTGATCAGCTAATGCAACTAAAGGAACCGGAGGGGCAGATGTTTCTTTTTCTTCATATTCTCTCTACTTTCTTTTTTCATTTTGTATCTAGACTTTCTATGTATACGAATAAATCCTATGATTTATTGAATTAATCATAGCACAGGAAAAAAACGAACACAATTTATATAATAACTATTTTTTTATTACAGATATCGGCATGAAACACTTCTAAAACAAGCTATATTATAAATTTAAATAACACAATTAATTAAAAACAGGCAAAAAAATAGGGTTGTGACAAAAATCTGTCACAACCCTTATTACAATAAATAGTGTTCAAAAGTTTGCATCTACGGTAATAAGTTCAACCAAGTCAAAAACATGTGAAGCTGTTTTTTTCTTTGCTGTTCTTATAACTTGATGCAGGGCAGTTTTTTTACACTCTCTTTTATTTATTCAGATAAAACCAAGCTTGGATCAGCATTCAACTGATAGCTGGCAAAATTTCTTTTTTGCATTTCCACATGTGCTGCTGCTCCAATCATTGCAGCGTTATCTCCACAAAGTCTCAGAGGCGGAATCACTAATTCTACTTCAGGGAGTTTAGCTGACAGAGCAGCTTGCAATCCTTCACGCAACCCTTGATTGGCCGCTACACCTCCAGCTACAACCAGTTGCTTGACTGGATAATTTTGACAAGCTCGAAGTGTTTTAGTAATCAATACATCAATCACACTTGCTTGAAAGCTAGCTGCTAAATCATTTTTGTCTAGATCTTCTCCACGCTGTTGTGCATTATGCACCAAATTGATAAATGCACTTTTTAATCCACTAAAACTGAAATCATAATTATCTTCATGGATCATCGCTCGTGGAAAATGATAATTATCTTTTCCTTGATGAGCTAGCTGATCGATTTCTTTTCCACTTGGATAAGAAAGACCTAATACTCTTCCAACTTTGTCATAAGCTTCTCCTGCTGCGTCATCTCTTGTCTCCCCAATGATTTCATATGATCCATCTTCTTGCATATAGACTAATTCTGTATGTCCTCCGCTAACAAGAAGTGCCATCAATGGAAACTGGAATGGTTTGACCAGACGTGCGGCATAAATGTGACCTGCCATATGGTTCACAGGAATCAGAGGCAATTGGTGTGCCCAAGCAAAAGCCTTAGCTGCAGAAATACCAATCAACAAAGAGCCGACGAGTCCAGGCCCATAAGTGACAGCGACTGCCGATAAATCTTCTGCCGATACACCAGCTTCTACCAGTGCATCTTCCAAGCATAAGGTTATTTGTTCTACATGATGGCGGCTAGCTACTTCAGGCACCACTCCGCCAAAACGTTTATGACTGTTTATTTGGGAAGCAACGATGTTAGATAAGATCTCTGTTCCATTTCTAACGACCGCTACACTCGTTTCATCACAACTTGATTCAATTGCCAGAATCAATTCTTCATTCATTTCATCGTCTCCGTTTTTAACTTTCTGCTCATAATGATCGCATCTTCTGTCGGATTGCGATAATATGATTTCCGTTTACCTAATATACGGAACTTTTCTGATTCATAAAGTTTTCTTGCTTCTTCATTAGACAGACGTACTTCTAAAAAAACATGCAGCGAATCTTTTATTTGTTCCGCAATCAGCAGATGTAGTAAATGCCGTGCATAGCCTTTTCCTTGTTCTGAAACTGCAACAGCGATATTTGTGATTTCGACTTCATCCATTACTTTCGAATACCCGACAAAACCACAGATTTGGTTATCTTCAACTAAAAGAAGATAATCTGTGTGGGGCTGTTGGATATCTGTCAAAAACTGCATCTTCGTCCAAGGTGAGCCATATGGATAAGCATTTTCGCTAATTGCCCATACGCATTCTGCCAAATATGCTTCATCAAAATCTTTTTTTCTGCAAATCAACTAATCTCACTCATTTTCTAAAATTTTTATCATATCCAACGCATCTTCTTTTGTTTCAGTGTAATATCTTTTTTTGATTGTCGTAGCTTGAAACCCTAATTTCCGATAAAGTCTTTGCGCATCCTGATTACTCATGCGTACTTCCAATGACATCGTCTCACAGCGATTCATTATAGCAAAGTTCTCAATTTCGTCAATAAGCAGCGAACCAATTCGTTTTCGCTGGTATGCCGGTCGAACAGCAATATTCGTGATATGGCAATCTAAACCGAACGCTCTTGAGCCGACAAATCCGATCATTCTTCCATTATCAAAGATCCCTAAATATAGATGAGGAAGTGGTGACTTCAATTCTGACATAAAGGCACTTTTGGTCCATGGCAACTCGCCATTATAGACTTCTCGTTCGACATCCAATAGCTCTTTGATATCTTCTATAGTCAATTCTCTTAGTATATAGCGACGATCGATTTGTTCGATTGTTTTTTCTGTATAGATCATTTTATCTTGAAAAAGGCTTCTAGCATATGCTTTAAATTTTTTCAACATAGCTTTCGTCTCCAGGCGTGTGCGTCTCTAACCATTTCTCTTCAGCTTCTACTCGTTTTAAATAACGAGGGAGAAAAGCTTGTTTATCTGCAACTGGTTCATCCAACGCACCTAATTGAGCCACAGTCACACCGCTTGGGATATCCCATGATGGAACTGTATTAATCATCGCATCAGGCAGCATTTCTTTTATTTCAGAGATAAATTTATGACAATCACTCCCAACAAAATAAATAGCTTCATTCAGCTCTTGTAGTTGTGCAAACAAATCAGAAGCAGCAATATGTACATCTTCAAGTACAGTTTCTAATCTATTTTCTTTCCAGCGGTATGCCCCAGCATAGACATTTTTTCTTCGAGCATCAAACATGGGCACAATCATTTTATTCACCCCGACACAATTAGCCGCGATGGCTTTCAGGCTAGATACTCCTATTAGATCTTTATCTAGTGTATAAGCAATCGTTTTCGCTGTCGTTACACCTATACGAAGTCCTGTATAAGAACCAGGACCATCAGAAACCGCGATTCGGTCAATGTCTTGGGGACTCATTTGAAGATCTGCAAACAATTGGTCAATGGCAGGCATCAGCGTCACACTGTGGTTGCGTTTGATATTTGTCTGTATTTGCCCAAGAATTTGTTTATCTTCCACCACACCGATCGCCAAAGTTTGATTTGCAGTATCTATTCCTAATGTAATCATATATTTGATCCTTTCTGCTATAACATTCTCGCCTTCCATTGTAGCATACTTTTTTATTCCAATGATGAAAATATCAAAGGCAAAACTAGTACAATGATACATGATTATCTGCTGACCGGCAAATCTAGTTTCTTCCTTACATACACAAAAAAAGTTGCGGTATCACGACACTTTACCACAACTTTTTCTTTTTTTATTTCGTCGACTCTCGAACAATCAACTCTGTTTCAACAATGATTTTTCTTGAAACGGGTGCTTTGGAATTACTTAGTTGAAGGATTGTCTCCACTGCTAGCTCTCCCATCCATTCCGTATAAACTTTCACAGTAGAAAGAGAGGGTGTCACATATTTCGCTACACTGACATCGTTGAAACCCATCACGGAAATATCTTCTGGCACCGCTAAACCTGTTTCTTGAATCGCTTTCAGCGCGCCAATCGCTAATGCATCATTAGCCGCAAAAAGTGCATCAGGAATCTGCTCATTTGTTTTTAAATATTTTTTAACCGCTTGATAGCCTGACTCGACAGAAAAATCTGCTTCGATAATTGAACCTTCGTCGTAGCCTTTTTCTGCTAAAACTTGTTGGAATGCCATGATTCTAGGATCTCTTAGTCGCTGATGGTTTTTCTTTGTATATTCTGTTCCAGCAAGCATCGCGATATGTTGTGCATTCTGGGAAACAAAGTGCTCAATGACTTTTTGAACACTCGACTTAAAATCGACAACTATAGAATCGATTCCTTGAGAAGTGCCATCAGAATCTACCAGAAGCAAGGCTTGTTGGGATTGTTTCAAATCCAACAGCTGAGCTTCATCGAATTTCCCTAATGCGATCGTTCCATCCGCTGGAAGCTCACTAATAGAATCCCACGTTTCTTTCAACAAAGTAACATTTGCTTCTTCTGCCTTTTTTTCGATTCCTAAACGAATAGACAAATAATAAAGATCTTCAAGTTCTTCTGTATCGTCGTACCATTGGATCAGACGAAGGGTTTGCTTAGCATTTGCTGCATTTTTGCGGTGCTTCGTATAATTCAAGCGTTCCGCTGCTTCAAAAATTTTTTGCTTTGTGGCTAAGCCGACGGAAAGTTCAGGATCGTAGTTGAGCACTCTTGAAACAGTAGCAGGAGAAACTCCTGCCAACTGAGCAATGTCTTTAATTGTTGCCATTTGTCTCTCCTCCTTTTTTTCCGTTTATAAAATCGCAGTAAACCGCTCAAACGCTGCTTGTCCTTTTTCATCTCGCTTGAACACCCCAGCATCTTCCAAGACACGAGCAAAAACCTGACCTACAGCTTTTTGTACAACATCAGTGACCGCATCTTTCGTCAAATCAGGATGCTCTTTTTTCAACTGTTCTGCCCATGGACGATGATATTCAGCCATCTGGTTTTCTTCTCCCAATAAGAACCGCTCTACTTCTGCTAGTTCCGGTTTCAAACGAGGTGGTAAAACAGCAAGCCCCATTACTTCGATCAATCCAATGTTCTCTTTCTTGATATGTTGGACATCTTTATGCGGATGAAAAATACCATCAGGATGCTCATCTGAAACATTATTGTCTCGAAGGACAAGGTCCAGCTCAAAATAATTGTCCCTTCTTCGTGCAATTGGCGTAATCGTGTGGTGTGGTGTACCATCTGCTGAAAAAGCCCGGATTTCTACTGTTTCATCCGAATATTCTTTCCACTTTTCCAACACTGAATTAGCTGCTTCAATCAGCAACTCTTTATCTGTTGATTGCAAACGGATCACAGACATCGGCCATTTCACAACTCCTGCGATGACTTGCGGATAATCTGCTAATTTGATGAGTTTTTCTATTGGTGCTTTTGCCATAGGAAATTCATGACGTCCTGCCTGATAATGATCATGAGAAAGAATCGATCCTCCAACAATCGGCAAGTCAGCATTTGAACCAACAAAGTAATGAGGCAAGACTTCAGTAATCCGAAGCAGTCTAACAAATGTTTCCTTTGAAATTTTCATTGGACGGTGCTGCTCTGATAAAATGATCGAATGCTCATTGTAATAAGCATAAGGAGAATATTGGAATCCCCAGCTTTCACCATCTAGATTCATTCGAATGATTCGATGATTGGTACGGGCTGGATAATTCAAGCGTCCTCTATATCCTTCATTTTCCATGCACAGCATACATGTAGGATAATCTACTTTGGCTGCCTCACGTTCTGCCGCAATTTGTTTTGGATCTTTTTCTGGTTTAGATAAATTGATCGTGATTTCCAATTCACCATATGCTGACTCTGCTGGAAATTTGATATTTTTAGCGATGGCTCTTGTTTTGATGTAATCATTTTTCTTACTTAAATCAAAGAAATAATCAGTTGCTTCCTCTGGGCTTTTTGAATAATGCTGCGCAAAGAATGCATTGACAACGGAAGGCGGCGGTGTAAGAAAATCCATCAATTGTGCTTCAAAAATCTCTTGTTCTGCTGGTAATTCTGAAAGCACACCATTTTCTCTTGCCTTAGCGACAAACTGATCCAATAAGTCTACTGATTCTTCCTTAACTGGTCTTACTTCGACGCTTTCTAGAGCGTCTTCTCCTATCATCCCTAAAAGACGATTCTGTAAATATAAGCGGTCCATTTCCATCCATCCGCCAGCTTCGATCGCAAGTGTGGCAAAATCACAAATCGTTTGACTGATTGACATATCTCATTCCCCTATTCTTCATAACCATTTGGATGGCTGACATGCCAATCCCATGCTGTTTTGATAATTGCTTTGATATCTGTGTATTCAGGTTTCCAGCCCAGAATCTCTCTCGCTTTTTCACTTGAAGCGACTAATCGACTAGGATCTCCAGCTCTTCTTGGTGCTATTTCTGCCGGGATTTCTTTCCCTGTCACTTCTCTAGCTGCTTCTAACATTTCCTTGACCGAATACCCTTTGTTACTGCCTAAATTGAAGAAGTTGCTTTCGTTTCCTTCTTTCAAGTATTCCAAAGCTAAAATATGCGCGGCAATCAAGTCTTCTACTTGAACATAATCTCTAATACATGTTCCATCTGGTGTATCGTAATCGTCTCCATAAACAGCCAATGCTTTTCTTTGGCCAAGAGCTACTTGTAAAATGATTGGGACAAGATGCGTTTCTGGTGTATGATCTTCTCCGATAGATGCATCTGCTTTTGCTCCGGCTACATTGAAGTAGCGCAAAGCGACATAGCGCATGCCATACGCTTGATCACACCACTTCATCATTTTTTCCATCATCAATTTGCTTTCACCATACGGGTTTTTAGGATTAGTTGGTGTATTTTCCGTGATTGGAGACTCTTTCGGCTCTCCATAAGTTGCTGCAGTAGAAGAGAATACGATTTTATTCACGTTGAACTCGTGCATGACTTCAAGCAAGATTTGCATACCGTATACATTGTTGTTAAAATACATCAATGGTTTTTCGACAGATTCTCCTACTAAAGAGCTTGCAGCAAAATGGATTACTCCTTCAATCGGTTCCTTTTCAAATACGGAACGTAGAAATTCTTTATCCCGAATATCTCCTTCATAAAAATGAGCATCTGGATGTACTGCTTGTTTGTGACCTGTGAGTAAATTATCTACCACAGCTACTTGATACCCCTTTTGAACTAGCTGGTCTACAGCGTGCGAACCGATATAGCCGGCTCCGCCTAGTACTAAAATTGTCATAAAAAACACTCCTTTGATTAGTGAAATTGTGTTTGTTGATTCTATATAATTAAAAAAGCGAAGTCTACTTTTATGGTGAAAAAGAAGAAAGTAAAATTTCGTAAATTTATCTGGTAAATTTATAATAAAACATTTAGTAAACATTTTCAAGGATTTTTTGCAAAGGTTTACAAACAAACGTAAAACTAGCCTTTTTTTCTCTTTTGTTCCATAATAGATATAACAAATAATAAATGAGGTGGATTCAATGAAAAAATTTGTATCTGGAATATTAGTAGGCAGCTTGGCAACAGCCGCTGCCGTTGCTGGTTTGGTCGCTTCTGTGAAAAAAACAGTGATCGATCCGATTGACGAAAAAGAAGCAATGATCGAAGAAAATCGTAAAAAAGCAATGCGCAAACGCGTTTCTCGTTAATAATTATTTAAAAAATACGCATGAAGACTTGTGAAAGAACAGATAAGTCTTCATGCGTATTTTTATTTGTCAGTCAATATAAGTTGTGCTATTTTATCTGCTTGTCTCAAATTCCATGGATCTGTATAAGGTCTAGCTGCTGCTGCAGTTAACCAATCCACACCTTCAACTGGTATTCCGTAGCAATAAAAGCCAGACGGGATTTTCCCGGAAGCATCAATCACGCGATTCGTACCTCGCTCAACATCTATAGCTTCTGAATGATAACTTCCTGTATTATCTGAAAACGAAAAAGGGCGAACAAGTTTATTTTCCTTCAAATTTTTTATGACAGGATTACTTGAACGAGAAAAGCTTGTTTGTGGCAAACGAGCTTCGATCAAATAGCGACTGCTGATTTCTTTATCTTGTAGAGAAATAACATAGTGGTTTTGCTTTTGCTGAATATCAAGTGGCGGTTCGATCAAATGAAAAATACCCACATCTATCAGTGCTGCTAACTCTTTCGTCCGAATAACTGGCGGTCCAATCGTTAAAAAGCTGTTTAGATGAGTAAACCATCCCCACAGTATTTCTTTGTATTCCTTAGCAGAAAAAACGTGCCATTCAATAGCCTGCCGGATTGGATCACGCCAGTCTTTCAATGCATCAAATGTCGAAGTCAATGCCCCTGTGCAATTGCCTTTTTCCGCTTCTTTTATCTGTCCTTCAATAAATGCTCGGCTAGCTTCTGCAAAGGACTCATCCTGATAGGTAAGAGGAGTTTCTAGATACGACCAAGACCATTTGTATGGAAGTAATGCTGGATACTTTCCAAGACACTCTTCTGAGGAGAGGGAAAGAAAATCATGATCAAAAGTTTTCCTTGAAATCGGCAAGTGATGTTCTTCGATGATTTTCTTGTAATAAAACAACTCAGAGTCTTTTTTCAGATAGTCAAAAAATGTTTCGCCAGTCAAAAGTCCCGATCGATGCCATCGCTCAAGGTTTTCTTTTGTAAGTAGCCGTGGCCATGCCATTGCTCCGCCTTGCTTTTGATTTCTCCCTCGAGGATAGTAAGGCAGACCTCTTCTTGACCCGCTGTATATAATCGGTTCCTTGCCGGATGGATGATAGACCAATTTTCCCTTTTTGTTTTCGAAGCGCCCTCCTCTTGATACCGTAAACAATCCGACATAATCAAAAAAGCTTAAACCAAGCCCTCTTAGAAAGACATTTTCTTTTGGCTGTATCTTTGAAAGATCGACATCTGCAGGATTAGAAGGAAGCTGATACAGTAAATCATTTTTCTTTGCATAGTCTACCCAAGCTCTTTCCTCTTCTGTCTGATCATTTTCCCAATGACCACTCGCTAAAATGAGCTGATCAACAGGATAGCTTTGCTGATCTGTCTGTAATAGGAAACCGTCTTTTTCTTTGCTGACCTTTTTCACTAAAGAATAGACAAGCTGAGTAGAAGCTGGAAATTCTTCTTGCAACTTTGAGAAAAACCAGCGTTGATAAAGTCCGTATAGGCAACGAGTAGATTGCTGATCTTTTTCCAGACGGTTAATTTCTTCTATAAATAGTTGCTTATTTTTGGTTACCGTCTGTTCGATATAATCTGTAGCAGGTCCTTTACTCCATTGAAACAAATTAGGTCCCGGCATTACCGTTCCCCCACTGGACAACGTTTCGTCTGTAAAAAGCGTCACTTGTTGAGAAACAGAGTTCATTAATAATTCTGGTGGCTGATTCAATCGCCAAACTCGACCGCCTGGACCTTCTGGATCAAAAAGAATAAGTTCAAGAGAATATCTGCCCTGATTATTATGGAGAATCCTTTCTGCTACACTTAATCCTCTAGGTCCGGCACCAATGATCCCTATTTTCATTTGTACACCTCCTTTTCGATAAATTCTTTTAACACAACGGCATGGTTCTGGTGCTCGTTTTTTGCACCATAAACAAAAGTAATGACTGGATGTTCTTTCATAAGTTGGGTGAGTTCGGAAACAGCTCGCGTCTTTTCTTCTTCAAAAGACAATTCTTGCTGATATTTCTTTGCAAATGAAGCAAAACGTTCTGGTACATGGTCAAAAGCTTTGCGTGCCTCATTACTAGGCGCAATTTCTTTCAACCATAGATCCAAGTGTGCTTTTTCTTTTGAAAGCCCTCGCGGCCAGAGCCTGTCCACGAGTATCCGAAAGCCATCCTCTTCTTCAGCATCAAGGTAAACACGCTTTAATTTAATCATAGTTGTTTCCTTCTTTCTGCCTTTTTTCTTTTATATTTTATATGTAGATAATAGCATAAAATAAAAAATGAACGACACAACTATCCACGCGTCGTTCATTTTTTCTTAGTCAATACCTGATTATTGATCTAGTTTTTCCAAAGCTGTCATAAAAATATATGCTTTATACTTTTTTGCTTTTGATTTTTCCAGACCAGCCGTCATAACCACCCTTAAGCAAATAAATCTCTTTATAACCTGCTTTACGTAATTTATTTGCCGTACGGATACTCAAGCTTTTCTTTTGATCGTAGATATAGACAGGTTGGTCTTTTCGAATCGATCCTAGTGAATCTTTCAAAACAGTGTAAGGGATGTTTCTTGCACCTAAGATATGCCCTGCATCAAACACATCTTTTTCGCGAACATCGATTACTTGTGCTTTTCTCATTCCTTCTCGAAACTCTTCTTCTGTCAAAGTCGTTGCTGAACGCTTGGCCATTACTCGTAGATAGACTTCCCAAAAGATGATTGCAAGCACAATCAATAGCAAAATGATATTAATTACCCATAAAACCATGTAATGCCTCCGTTTTTTTAAGCAAATTTCAAGGCTAATGAGGCAGCGCCAATGACACCAGCTTCATTTCCAAGCTCTGCTAATTTGATTTTTGTTGATTCTCTTACTTGTGGGAAAGTGAATTCTTTAAAATATTTCTCTACACGGCTGCGTAAAAATTCTCCTGCCGCCGATACTCCGCCGCCTAACACAATACTTGACGGATTCAATGTATTCCCCAAGTTGGCGCAAGCTAAACCTAAGTAGAAGCATACGCGATCAACAACCATCAATGCAAACGGATCGTCTTCTTGAGCCATTTCAAAGATATCTTTACTTGTTACTTCTTCACCGTTATCTAACATTGCTTTCAGTTTTGAATCTCCTGCGTATTCTTCTGCCAAGTAACGACCTAGACGTACCACACCAGTAGCACTAGATACTGTTTCTAAACATCCGCGTTTACCGCAAGTACATTCGAACCCTTCAGGATCCACAGTGATATGGCCGATCTCTCCGCCTGCTCCGCTCACGCCATGGATCAAATTCCCGCCAGCAACGATACCACCGCCAACACCTGTTCCTAGAGTAACGAATACAACGTCTGGATCGTTTTCTCCAGCACCTTTCCATCGTTCACCTAAAGCAGCCACATTCGCATCATTATCGATAGCGAATTTGATTCCTGTCCCTGCTTCAATCAGTTTTTTCACAAATTGTACTTCTGTCCAGTTCAAGTTATATGCACCAATAACTGTTCCAGCGTCACTGTCCACGCTTCCTGGAGTACCCATACCGATTCCAATAAAGTCTTCGGCTTTCATATTATATAAATTCAATCGATGGTTGATTGATTCGATGATTTCAGGAACGATATGTTTGCCATCATCCAAAATATTGGTATCGATGCTCCATTTTTGTTGAATCTCTCCTTCTGGTGTTAAAATTGCAAATTTTGCTGTTGTTCCACCTAAATCAATCCCAATAATTTTCTTGTCCATTACAAATTTCCTTTCTTTCGGCTTTCTTCAATTCGGTGCTCTCTTTTTAATATGCGCCACGCTGTCATGTATGTATCATGATCGATCAAACGGCTATCATACAGATTCCGCAATTCAATAGTCATCAATTCAATATCATAGATGCGTGCACCCACATAGATAAAGATGCCAAATTTTTTGAACAGCTGCTGTACATCATATAAGCTCTCCATCTTTAAGCACTTCCTTCATATTATACAAGTAAACCATATTTTTTTAAACCCAGTAAAATACATATTACAAAAAGAAATACAAAAACTAGTGTAGAAAGAATCTTCTGGTGTATCGAATAGCTTGTCTGCTGTTTCGGTAGCCCTAAAATATTTCCTAATACTAAACCGCCCACCAGTCCGCCGACATGTCCCCAAACATCTACAGAGGTGTCAAGAAGACCAAAAACAAATGTCATCGCAATAAATAAAAGAAAATGTCTGACTAGTTGTTGGATCGCCGTATTATATTTAAAATGAAATCCTAAAATAAACAACGCACCAAACAACCCGAATATCGAGGTGCTTGCACCACCAGACAAAACATTCGCTTCGTTGAAAGCAAAACTTGCTGTATTTCCCATTATCCCACTGAACATATAGATCAGGAAAAACCGCCAGTGACCGTATATTGCCTCGATTTGTTGCCCCATAAAATACAATATCAGTGAGTTCATGACGAAATGCATCACTCCAAAATGGATGAAGATTGGTGTCACTAAGCGCCACCATTCATTGAAGTGAACAAGATAAGGACCATACATTCCAGTATAATAAGGAATTTCAAGACGCGGAAACAACTCCATTATAATGAAGACTATTGTCTGTATCCCTAAAAAAACATAGGTCCATAACGGTCGCCTCAACCATGCACGCATTTTTATTTGCTGTTGATAATTCATGAAAACCTCCCATTTCATTTTAGTCAATAAATAATTGTTGGATCTTCTGATCAAAACTCTCCGGTTGCCATTGTTCATTCAATTGTTCTCGAAAAACGAGGCTGCATGTTTTTCGATGGAAATTTTTTAAATACCGGTCGTAATAACCACCGCCAAAACCAATACGATAACCGGCTCTATTGTAGATAATCCCTGGTACAATGAGGAGGTCGATCATTTCCGGCAAATAAAGCTTCTCTGATTGTGGCTCAAGAACACCAAAACTCGAACGTTCAAAAATGGTGTGTTCTTCCATTTCATAAAACGCCATCTGTCGTTTTGGTAAAGTTTTAGGAACAACTATTTTCTTTTGTTCTTTTTTCGCCCGTTGGATAATCGGCTGTGTATCCAGCTCAATTTCATTTGACAAAGTCGTCCCTATCACTTGTGCCGACTTCCAGTACTTGCTTGCGAATAGCTGTTCATAGATTCGCTGTTCTTTGCCCTTTTTCTTGCCGCTTTTGGCCAGATTTTTCAGCTTTTCAATTCCTTGCCGGCGTAATTTTTCTTTCATTTGCTCCAAAAAATCACCTTTCCTTCTCTCATAAAATGGTATAGGAAAAAAAGAAAAATAGCAATCGAACTTTCAAATAAATGTATAAATAAAAGAAAAAGAAGACCTAACAATGATTGGCCTTCTTGCCTTTTAATGAACTTCAACTGCTCAGCACGTGTTTTTGTCTGATAAACAATACATACAGAAAATATGGCGCACCAAAAAAGGCGATCAAAATCCCTGTCGGTATTTCCCCACTTGGTAGAATCACTCGTGCAACAATATCTGCGCTAAGTACAAAAACGGAACCGAACAAACTGCTCAAAATAAAGGTCCAATGATTTTCTTTACGTACGACTAGCTTCGCAGCATGAGGAGCCAGTAGTCCTACAAAGGATAAACTCCCTGTCACCGCTACGCTACCGCTTGCTAAAGCAACAGCTAACAACAAAAGGATTTTTTGACTTTTATTCACATTTAGCCCTAATCCTTGCGCGCGTTCTTGACCAAATGATAGCAAGCCAATCCGTTGCGCATAAAATCCTCCTAGCGGAATCAAGATAATCGCCCATGGAAGAAGCGCCCAAACATAGGACCAGCTCGCACCCCAAATCGATCCCGCCAACCATGCATTGACAAATCCATAATTTTCCTTTGACAATTGGATGGTGCACAACAACGTTAATGCAGAAAGACCAGCATTAATGGCAATACCAGACAATAAGATACGATTCATCCCTAAAAATCCATTTCGATCATAGGCCGCAAGATACACACAGCAAGCAGCGAGAATACCACCTATAAAGGCTACAACTAGCAACAGAAACGGCAGAGAATATTGTGAAAAGAAACCTAAATAAAGCATCACTAGAAATCCAGCTCCCGCATTAATCCCCAATATGCTAGAATCTGCCAATTCATTTCTCGTCACTCCTTGCAAGATATAGCCAGAAACGCCAAGACAAGCTCCTGCTAATAAACTGATCAGTAATCGGGGAACTCGAAACTCTCCAACAATCAGCGCCAAAGAAGAGGAGCCTTTCCCTATGAACGTGTCAAAAAGCTGATCAAGATAAATAAAAGGCGTGCCAATCATCAAACTACCTACAGACAAGACGATAAGTAGAAAAAGCAAGAAATACAACGTCCAATATATTCTTTTCACCGTCGTTCCCTCCTTACTTGTATCAGTAAAAACGGAACGCCAATCAATGCAATGACTAATCCAAAAGGTGTTTCAAAAGGTGGATTGATCATCCTTGCTACAAGATCCGCCAACATGACCAGTCCGCCTCCAACTAAAAAAGAGACAGGTAGGACATAACGATAGTCTGTCCCAACCATTCCGCGAACAATCGGCGGAACCAACAGCCCAATAAATGAAACAGGTCCGACTAACGAAACGGCAATGGCTGCTAACACTGCAACTAGACAGAAAACAATCAACCGTGTTCGTTTAGGACGACCTCCAAGAGCTAATGCATGAGTTTCACTCAAACTAATCAAGGATATCGCTTTTCCTAATGAAAAAGAAACCAAGACAGCAAGCACATATACAGGGAACAACACTGTTAACTGTTTCCATGTGATATTGGCAGCTCCACCTACAAACCAAAAGGCAAGATCCTGCTGTAGATTAAAAAATTGGGTAAGTGCTTGACTGATTGCAGTAAAAAAAGAACTAATAGCTACGCCAGCTAAAATCAGCTGTAAAGGATTCATGCCCATTTTCGAAAACTGCAAAAAGCCAAATACGAGCAAAGTCACAGCAAAAGAACCTGCCAATGACACCAGAAACACAGAAAACCCAGAAGCTTTGGGCCAAAAAGCAAAACTAAGAGCCATTGCCAACGAAGCACCAGCGTTGATTCCTAGTAAACCTGAATCTGCTAACGGATTTCTTGTCACACCTTGCATCAATGCACCGCTCAATGCAAAACAACTCCCTACGAGAAATGCCCCTGCGACCCGAGGCAAGCGAATGTTTCTTATGATTTGATGACTTTGTTTTGATCCATCAAAATCAACCAAAGCCTGCCAAAAGGCTGTTTTTCCCACACTCGCTGCGCCATTTGAAAGAGCAATAAAAAAAATGATCAAAAGAACAAAACAGATCAAAAGCAAGAGTTTGTTTTTTTTCCTAGCCTTCATAATTGATCCTCCTGCTCTTTTGGCAACAGATCATACGTCAGAAAAACTGGTTTATTCGTTTTTGGTAGTGTTACAATCGTTGCATCAATCTCAAATATTTTTTTCATACACTCTTTTGTGATCACTTCTTCAGGTGTACCTTCCGTAATCAATTCACCGTCTTTCATGCCTAGTAAATAATCAGAAAAACGTGAAGCAAGATTAATATCATGGATCGACATCAAGATCGTTGTTTGTTTTATTTGATTGATTTGAGACAATAACTGTAGGATCTCTAATTGGTGTGACGGATCTAAAAACGTCGTCGGCTCGTCCAAGATCAAGATATCTGTTTCCTGAGCAAGTGCCATAGCGATCCAGACACGCTGGGTTTGTCCACCAGACAACGTTGCGATATCTCGCGTGCGATATCCAGACAAACCTGTTGCATCCAAAGCCCACTCGATTGCTTCATGATCTTGTGCATCCATACCACTAAACAGTTTTTGATAGGGATATCGTCCGTAAGATACTACTTCTTCTACTGTCATACCTATAGGATGTTCACTAGTTTGTGCTAATAAAGCAATTTTTTTTGCAAGTTCTTTTGAACTGTATGTAGATATATCAGAGTCATTGACAATGATCTTTCCTGATTTCACAGGTAGTATACGGGTAAAGCTTTTCAATAAAGTAGATTTTCCACTTCCGTTTGGCCCGATCAAGCTCGTGATTTTCCCTTCAGGAATCGTAACAGACATGTTTTCAATAATTTTTTTATTTTCGTAGCCGGCTGCAATATCAGCTGCCCTTAGTCTCGTCATTTCACCCACCCTTTCGCTGAAAATCATTCTCAATTATGACGCTGTTTCACTATTTCGTCAAGCGCTACTTTCATATCTATAGCTAAATGAAGCGGTTGACAGCATTCGAAATATCAGGAATAATAACCAATGAGAAAGATTCTCAATTATGTCAGGAGGAAAGAAATGAACTTAAAAACAAAAGTATTCACCTTATCTAGCATGTTGCTGCTGGCTGGAGTATTGAGCGCTTGCTCCCCCTCTTCAGATAAAGAAACAGCTACAACTACCAATTCGACGACTTCATCCACCAGCACGCATACAGTCACAGATACGCTTGGACATAAAGTCGACATTCCAAACGCACCTAAACGGATCATCGGCAGTTACTTAGAAGACTATCTGATTTCCCTAGGAGAAAAACCTATCGCCCAATGGACAGTGGGCAGTGGTTCTATCCAAGATTATCTGCAAGATGATTTGAAAGATGTTCCAACTATTTCTTATGATCTTCCTTACGAGAAAGTATTAAGCTTCGAACCTGACTTGCTGTTGATTTCTTCTTCCGCTACTGTCGAAGGTGGAAAATACGAGCAATATAGTAAAATCGCGCCAACTTATGTCGTAAAAAATGGAACAGACGTCACATGGGAAGAACAACTAAAAGATGTCGGCAAGGCTTTGGAAAAAGAAAAAGAAGCGGAAAAAGTCATTTCCGATTATCAAAAATCCGTCAAGAGCACTCGCGAAGAATTAGCAGATAAAATTGAGAACAAGACAGCTGCAGTGTTATGGGTGACCAATAACTCTGCCTTCATGGTCAGCAAAAATCGGTCAAGCGGTAGAATCGTATATGACGATCTAAAATTTGGTGTGCCTGATTTAGTAGAAGAAGTGTCCAAAGAAGCCACTTCTGACTGGTCTGCTGTTTCTTCGGAAAAACTAGCTGAATTAGATGCTGATTACATCATTCTTGTAAACAGTGATAAAGATGCTTCTATGTTCAATGAACCAAGCTGGAAAAATCTCAAAGCAGTGAAGAACAATCACGTACTGCAATTCGGCCCTGAATCTAGCTGGCTATATAATGGACCTATTGCCAGTCAGGAAATGGTCAATGATATCAAAGAAAAGCTAAACTGATTTTAACTAAAAAAGCATCTTCACGTTCATTCGCGAGATGCTTTTTTATTATTAAAAACTAAATACCCGGATATTATTCTTCTTTTGAAACAACCTTATTTCTTACTCTTTCCCATTTTTGAAAACGATGGGCATATAAATTTTCCTGATCCGTTATTCCCTCGTATTCCTCTATAAGAGCGAAGTCTGAAAAATCGATATCCCCAATATACGTATCTCCTTCAAACGTGCTATCAATCAATGTCCGCCAGATTCGACCGGTGTAAGGAAGAAGTTCTTGAAAAATCCGACTGCCACCCGAAACATAGATATCTTCTGAGATTGTTTGACTATACGCCAAAAGTTCATCGATTGAATGCATCACTTCTGCATTTTCTTTCGTGCGAAAGTTCGGTTGCGTTGTCAACACGATGATATGGCGATAAGGAAGTGAGAGATCGCCCATTCCTTCATAGGTCTTTCTTCCCATCACTAAGATTCGATCCATTGTATGTTCACGAAAAAAACGCATGTCATTTGGCAATCGCCACGGTAGCAATCCATTTTTGCCGATCAGACCATTCCTATCTTGTGCCCACATTGAAATAAACATATCATCCGCTCCTTATGATTTTAGATGGTTTGAGATAAAAAAAGTCTCAATTCTTTGACCAGCAAGGAATTGAGAACTTTAAAAACATTATTTTGTTTCACGGTGCAAAGTAACTTTGCGTTCGCGTGGGCAATATTTTTGTTTTTCCAAACGATCAGGATTGTTACGTTTGTTTTTGCTTGTTAGGTAGTTACGTTCTTTACAAGAAGTACACTCTAAAGTGATGTTTACGCGCATGTTTTTCCCTCCCATTTTTACAAGAATCCTCTAAGATGACTCTCAGACTTGATTATCTTACCATGATTTTTTCTAGATTGCTAGTGTTTTTCACGATTTTGTTAAGTAAAACTACTTGACGATAAATACAACGGTTTTACTTCTCAAACAAAATCTTTTCCTTTTTGTATAAATACCCTTACACTTGTTTATATAGATTATGTTTTTTAATAAAGGGGGATACTAATATGCCATGGAACATGAAGGACTTTCCTGCATCAATGAAAAACTTAGATAAACTGACAAGAAAAAAAGCAATCGACATCGCAAATGCACTGTTGGATGAAGGGTACCCTGATAGCCGTGCGATCCCAATTGCCATTGATCAAGCAAAAAAATGGGATGAAGATGCTAGTGAATCAGAAAAACGAACCTTCGAAAAAGAAAAAAATCCAAGCAAGACGGATGAACACGATACGAATCCTCGTGCCAGAAAACTGCTTGATTCAGATGTGATCGTAGAATATGAGGAAAAACAATGGATCGTGAAATCTAAAGGGGCAAAAAAGGCAAGCAACCATTTTGATACAAAAAAAGAAGCAATCGAAAAAGGAAAGCAAGTAGCTCAAAACAAACAATCAACTTTGATCATTTATAAAAAAGATGGGACAAAAGAAAAAGAAATCAGTTACTAAGCGCTTAAAAAGAAGCATAGAAACAAGGAGATCATCTCACATGCTTCTATGCTTCTTCTCATATTGTTGTTTCTTTTTTTATCAAACAGTCACATAGTCGATTGCTTCTGCTTGCGGAATCGTTTCATCGACAAAGTAAACTTTATACCATGTCAAGAAACTGAAGATCGTCCAGATTTTACGTTGTTCTTCTTTACGTCCTTCGTGATGGTCATCTAGCAACTTCATAATTTTTTCTTGATCAAAAAATTCTTTTGCAAAATCTGCTTCGAATAGTGCTTTGACTTGTTCGTAGCCGTGTTCTTCTTTCAACCAAGCTTTGATTGGCACAGGGAATCCTAATTTCACACGATTCGACCACTCTTCTGGAAGATGTTTGTTCGCAGCTTGTCTGAAAATATCTTTTGTGTTGTTTTGATTCAACAAGAACTTACTTGGTATTTGTTGAGCCAATTTCATGACTTCGATATCCAGTAAAGGTACTCGAACTTCTAGAGAACTAGCCATAGAAAGTTTATCTGCCTTCAACAAAATATCTTTTGGCATCCATTGATGAAGATCGACGTATTGCATCTTATTGACTTCATCTTTGATTCCTTCTGTTTTCTCGTAATGAACAGTCATGATCTCATTCACAGATGGCGCTGTTTGATATTTTGGCGTCAACACTTCTGATGCTTCTGATTCTTCGAACACTCGAGCATGCCCGATAAAATATTCTTTTGCTGGCGCAAGTGATTCATATAAATGGATACGTCCATGGAAATTTTTCATTTTTCCGATTTTACGTCCTAAATTATAGCGTGTCCCTTTTGGCAATTTTTTCAGTCCTTGCGCAATCACACGGATAAATTTTGAATTCGTGTGAAATCCATACGTTTGGTATCCCGCAAATAGTTCATCTGCCCCTTCTCCTGATTGAACCACCCGTACACTTTGTGAAGCGAGATTTGCTAAAAAGTACAACGGCACACAAGAAGGATTTGAGTCTGGTTCATCTAAGTGATACTGGATCAATGGGAATGCTTTAAAAGACATGTCTCCGTCGATTACAGCTGCCGTATTGTCTAAGTCCAACAATTCTGTTAGTTTTCTGGCTTCAATCGCTTCATTATAGGTTTTATCATCAAACCCAATTGAGAAAGAATGATCTGGTTTCAATACAGAGGTTACATAACTGGAATCGACCCCGCTGGATAAGAAAGAACCAACTTCTACATCGCTGATTGTGTGTGCTTCAATAGAAGCTTGAACAGTTTCGTCGATTTTTTCGATCCATTCTTGTCGGGAATGCGTTTCTTTTGTTTCAAAATCTGCATCCCAATATTGTTGAATGTCCAGTTTTCCGTCTTTATACGTATAATAATGACCTTCAGGCAAACGATAGACACCTTTGAAGAAGGTTTCACCGTTCAATGGAGAATATTGGAAAGTCATATAAGGTTTCAATGCTTCTTTATTCAATTCTTTATTAAAATCAGGATGAGGCAAAAAACTTTTGATTTCTGAACCAAACATAAATGTTCCGTTCATTTCTGCATAATAGTATGGTTTGATCCCAAAATGGTCTCTCGCACCGAATAACTCATTTTTTTCATTATCCCAAATAGCAAAAGCAAACATTCCGCGGATTTTTTGCAATAATTCTGTTCCCCATTCTTCGTAACCATGCAAAAGGACTTCTGTATCTGCATGTGTTTGAAAAACGTGACCAGCTGTAATCAATTCTTCTCTCAAAGGCTGATAATTATAGATTTCGCCATTAAAAATAATGATCTTTGTTCGATCTTCATTGTAAATAGGCTGAGTACCGCCCTCTAAGTCAATAATACTTAATCTTCTAAATCCTAAAGCAACGTGTTTATCGATATATTCCCCTGAACTATTAGGTCCACGGTGAACGATTCGATCCATCATTGTATTAATAATTGTTTTTTTGTTGTCCTTGTCGTTAACAAAACCTACAATACCGCACATTTAACTTTCACATCCTAATATAAAATTACTGTTTATTTCATCCATATGCATCTTAACATAGAATAAATAGCGGACGAATATTTTCTCTCTTACAGTTTCGTCACGTGAAAACAAAAGATGAAAGTTTCTGTTTTTACAGAAAATAAAGTCCCGATATCTAATTTACCATGTTTTCTTTTTTGAGGCTATCTTATTCTCTTCGTGTTAAAAAAATATTAGTGGATGCTGTTCAAAAAATAGCCTCCAAACAAAAAGACACGACCGAAATCGTGTCTAAACATGGATATATAAGGAAGGTACGGGATTTGAACCCGTGCACCACATTACTGCGGCTCGCCGGATTTCGAGTCCGGTGCATTACCACTCTGCCAACCTTCCGCAAGTACTATTTTTAAACTTTTCCCACGAAATGTCAAGCCTATTTCTAACAGATAAATAACAGAAACCGTTTTTTTACAAAAAAAGTCCATTGACAGTTTACAGCCAACGGACTTACCGATCAAATTCATCATGATAGAACA
Organism: Enterococcus sp. M-BR2; assembly: GCF_056612775.1. Taxonomy (NCBI): domain Bacteria; kingdom Bacillati; phylum Bacillota; class Bacilli; order Lactobacillales; family Enterococcaceae; genus Enterococcus; species Enterococcus sp. M-BR2. The sequence goes on along the minus strand of NZ_CM152743.1, from coordinate 511,876 downwards.
CTATCTGATTGTTTCAGGATTATCTAGTGCTAAAATCGAGTCAATTGTCCGTTTGATCAGTGCGATGATTTGTTCTTCTGTTGGATGCATGATGTTTGATGACATCAATGATGCTAAGCCAGTCACCGCTACCCATGTACCAGTATGCAAGGCATCGATATAATCATCCGATAATTGATTGTATCTTTCATCTTCTTTGACTATTTCACGGAAATAGTTGTAAGAAAAATCATACATTTTCTTTCCGTCCCCATGTTCATCAATGTACAATGCCATGTAAAGACTATGATGTTTCTTTGCAAAGTAGATATAGTTCAAACCGAGATCAATGATTTTATCACCCGTACGCTCAATAGGGAAAACATCTTCTTTTAGTTGTTCAAAGATCGAATCCAATAACGTATTTTTCAAATCTTCCATGTTTTTGAATTCCAGATAAATTGGCTGAGTCGAAATCCCCATCTTTTTCGCAATGTTTCTCGCAGTAAATCCTTTAAACCCTTCCTTTGCAACAACATCATAAGCAGCTTTTAGAATTTGATCCTTGGTATAGACTTTTCTTCTCATTAAAACTCCCCCACTTCTTTACTGCAGTATATGTTGTTTTATTGTACCCTATTTTTAGTATTTTTTGCAAACATTTTACTCAAAACGTTATATTTTAAATTTTTTTCTCAGTCTTCTTTAACTTTTTTTGCAAAATTAAAAAAATTTGGTTAAATTCACTGGGTTCCCTTACATTTTTAGTTTTAACCTAAATGATAGTTGACCAAATCTTTCATTTCAAGTTATAGTTAAAGAAAACGAAAAAGAAGGTGTGTAATGGAAAACGAAACTGACGTTATTTATATTCATCCTCAAAAAAGAATCGTTTCACAGAAAAGAAAATATTTTTATCTTAGTTTTACAGGTGCTTTTTTTCTTTTTATTGGCTTAGTTTCTGGTACACCTGCCGCTAATTGGAGTGGACTACTGACTATTCTTACCTCGCCAAGCAATCTTCTGACAGATTATTTTGCTTTGGGTGGTTTTGGAAGCGCATTTATAAACGTTGGGATCTTGACCTTACTTTCTGTGCTTGTGGCTTACCGGCAAAAGGTGATTTTAAATGGCCCCTTATTCGCTTCGATTTTAACAGTTACCGGTTTTTCTTTTTTTGGCAAAAACCTTTATAATTCAATCTCGATCATTTTAGGTGTATACCTGTATGCTGTATTTGTCAATAAACCTTTTTCTCAGTATATTATGATAGGACTGTTCGGCAGCGCATTGTCGCCGGTCGTTAGTTACATTACTTTTGGTATGCGCTTTCCTTTGCTAGTAGGAATTCTACTGGGAAATTTGGCTGGTATAGCAATTGGTCTTCTTCCGCCGTTAGCTGCTCAAACTTTAGTTTTCCATCGCGGGTTCACGCTTTATAATATTGGATTTACCTCAGGCTTGATTGCCATGGCTTTTACTGCTGTTTTGCGATTGTTCAGCTACTCAATCGTCGAGAATACATTGGTTTCCAATGAATACCATTCCCCTCTCGTCTGGATCATTTTCGGCTTTTTTTTGCTGACAGTCGGTTTTGGTTTCTATTATAATTCCTTTCGACTTTCGGGTATTCGAGAGATTTTCGATTCATCTGGTAAACTGACAACTGATTTCATTGCTAATTCTGGTATCGGTGCTACTTTGATCAACATGGGGCTAGTTGGTCTAATGCTTTCTTCTTATGTTTTGCTAGTTGGTGGTAAGTTAAATGGTCCTGTCATCGGTGCTATTTTATCTGCGGTTGGTTTCAGTGCTTTTGGTTGTCATTTAAAAAACAGTTTTCCGATACTAGTCGGAATTTTTCTTGCTTCTTTGTTTGGGACGTTTCATGAGATCACCAGCACCGGCATGCTCGTTGCCGCTGTGTTTGGAACAGGCCTCGCGCCCATAAGCGGTTTTTACGGCAGTTTTTACGGTGTAATAGCTGGTATGTTACATATTGCTCTTGTCCATAACGTCAGCACTTTGCACGGAGGACTCAATTTATATAACAGTGGTTTTTCAACTGGATTCGTTGCAGGTATCCTTGTACCGATACTAGATAACTTTACTGCTGTCAGAAAGGAAAAAAGACACTTGGAAAAAGAATTATCAAAAAGAATCATCGATGAGCTTCTTACTTATCTATATTCCCACGAAATAACTGAAATACGTATTGGCGTAGAATTTGCTGAGGAGGGACTTTTCATAGAAATACAGGGCACAACAGAATCTCAGCCAGAAGATCTAGATGTACTTGCTGATTTGCTGAACAATCCTCGAGACCCTAGCATGGAAATCTACTATCAGGAGCTATTAGGTAATCCTCGACATGATCGGGAAGATTATCATCTGCTAGGTAGTTTGATTGACGATGTGGAAATCATGTATGCCCAGCCGATTATCAATATCAAAATTTTTCGGCGTGCTTCTCCTCGCCCTTATTATTAGCCTATTTTACAAAACAGCTTCATCCACCTAAAACAGCTCCTGAAAGTTCGATTAAAAATCTACTTTTAGGAGCTGTTCTAAGCTTGATATTATTGATTTTCCAATCCTTCGTATAATTCATCTGTTACAGGTTCTAAAAACTCTGAATTACCAGCAGTGATCGCCAAATGTTCAAACCAACTGTCTTTTGTCGCACCATGCCAATGTTTGATCCCTTTGTGCGTTACGGCGACATCTCCAGCCATTAATCGTCTTGCTGGCTTTCCTTCTTCCTGATACCAGCCTTCTCCTCCGGTCACAAGTAAGATTTGATAACCGTCTGTATGGACATGCCAGTGATTGCGACAGCCTGGTTCAAAAGTTACATTACCTACACCAACAGAAATTTCGGGATCGTTTACTAACATATTCAGATAGCTTTGCCCGGTAAATACTTGAGCGTAAGCTTCGTTTTTTTCACCTGCTGGAAAAATCACGCCTTTTTGTATTTCTTCGTGTTTTGTCATCATTTATGCCTCTTTCTTATCTTCACTATTTTCTTCTAGATAGATTTCTTTTGCTAAACTAAAAGCCGACCAAGCTTTTGGCCACCCTACATAAAAAGCTAAATGGGTAATGATTTCTGCTATTTCTTCACTAGTAATGCCATTTTGCTTGCCAATTTTCAGATGAGCCGGCAATTGTTCAAAATTCCCTTCTGAGATCAAAGCAGATAGGGTGATGATACTACGCTGATGAGGAGATAATTCTTCTCTTGACCATACTTCTCCAAATAAAACATCGTCATTCAATTCTGCAAATTTTGGTGCAAACTCCCCCAATTGATCTCTTCCTGCGGTTTGTTTTTCTGCCATTTTTTTACTTCCTCCGTTCGTGATTGCTAGGTGATTCAAACACTGTTCTTAAATAACATCATTATCTATTGTTTCTTCGCATTTTATTTTAAGCCCTATTTTTTAACCTGTCCAATGCTTAGTTTACTCCATCAGTATGCTTTCCAAGCATAATTGTTAACGTTTTCTATCTTTTTTCTATTTTTGAAAAAACAAGATATTAAATAAGTCTTTAGTTGGATGTTTTTTTGAGATTATTCTTTTATACTTACAATGAACGTATGATGAACTTACAAAATTGTTTGTTTTCTGTCATCTTAAAAAGTGGCGCAGACAGTTGCTTTTCTAGTAAAGTATAGATACTAAAGAACCTCTAAGGAGTTGATGAATAATGAATATTGCTGCCTCTCGAAAACTGATAAACTTCATTTCCATTATTGGATTAGGTCTATCGATCGCGCTGACGATTTATTTTATTAATTTAGGTGTTTTCAAAGATTTGAATGCTTTAAGAGGATTAGTAGGTGATTCGATCATTTTAGGTCCGGTCATTTTTATCTTCATCCAAATCTTGCAAGTGGTTATTCCAATCATTCCTGGAGGAATCAGCACTGCAGCGGGTGTTCTGATATTTGGTCCTTATGCTGGCTTTATTTACAATTATGTTGGAATCTGTATTGGTTCGATTATTATCTTTCTTCTAGGACGACGTTACGGAAAACCATTCATTCTTTCCATGATCAGCGATAAGACCTATAACAAATATATTGGCTGGTTAGACAATCAAAACCGCTTTGAGAAGCTGTTTGCTCTAGCTATTTTTCTTCCTGTTGCTCCGGACGATGCGTTATGTTTGATGGCTGGATTGACAAACATTTCAATGAAACGATATACACTGATTATTTTGATAGCTAAACCACTATCGATTTTCTTATACAGTATGGCTTTGATTTATGGAGGACAATATCTAAGTGGTCTTCTTGGTTAATATTTATTTTGCAAAATCAGTTATTGATTGATTACCAATGTTAATTCTGGGAAAGGATCTGCAAAATACATTGCACCCTTTCCTTTTTCATTGGATTTGCGCTACAATGTGAAAGTAGGTGATAGGATGAATTATTTGAAACGTAGCTTAGGCAACGCGTGGGATTTTTTGAAAGGAACACAAGCTTATTTCCGTGATGTCTTGCTGATGCATGGCTTTATTTTATTTATTTGTTTACCCTTATTGAGCAGTACGACTCGTTTTATTTTGCACCGAGGAGCAATTGACTATTTGTCTTATGACAATATTCCTTTGATTTTCTCTCAGCATCCTGGAGTTCTGCTGTCGTTAATCGCCGTTTTATTAACGATTTTACTATTGGTTTATTTCGAATTTGCATTTCTTTTGATGAGTGTCTTCTTTATTAAAAAGAAAGAACCCGTTTCTTTAAAGCAGCTCTTGCACTTGACGATACTTCAACTGAAGAAAGTGAGACCTATTACTTTTCTGTTTTTTCTTGCTTATTTTTTATTGATTCTACCGATCAGCGGGTTAAGTTTCAATTCTGATCTACTGTCAAAAATAAAAATCCCTGCTTTTATCATGGATTTTATTTTTGCTAACCGTTGGATCGTCGTCAGTTCCTTTTTACTCGTTTACATTTTTCTTGGCTATATTGGGATTCGGCTGATTTTCGCTTTACCTGAAATGATTTTACGAGATCGACCTTTTCGAGCATCCATTCGAGAAAGCTGGTTGCTGACCAAATCACGTCTTTTTGCTATCACGGGGCAATTTATCGTGATTGGCGGTACGATTTTACTTCTTTCTTCTTTGGGATATATCGTTGTTATTTTGGCACAAAGTGTTGTTGAAGAATTTTTCCCGAATTACGCATTGATCAGCGCTGTATTTGCGATGACGCTTTTACAAGGAATTTTATTATTCAATATCGTGATGTCTACTGTAGGAATTTTTTATATCATCGTTGATTTCATGGATGACGAAGGTTTCTTACCAGAGATTCCCAAGTGGTTTACGCCTCAAACGTCCAACGTGCATTTATCTGCGCTGAAAAACACTGGTTTGACCCTTTTTGCAGTTTTTTTCGGTATTGGCGTTTGTCTTTACAATATGGATTATCTGACTTCGGCAGTTCAGACAAAACCAGTGACTGTATCTCACAGAGGTGTAAGTACGCAAAATGGGGCGCAAAATACTTTAGAAGCACTTGAAAAAACAAGCAGAGACTATCATCCTGATTATATAGAGATGGATGTGCAGGAAACAAAAGATGGCCGTTTCGTAGTGATGCATGATGCAAATCTTCGTCACTTAACTGGGGTAAATCGAACACCACAGGATTTGACGTTGAAAGAATTGACAAATCTTACGGTTACTGAAAATGGGTTCCAAGCCCCTGTGTGTTCTTTTGATTCTTATTTAGAAAAAGCGCATGAATTGAACCAAAAATTACTTATTGAGATTAAGACCTCTAAAAAAGATTCAGATGACCTGGTCGAACGATTTGTTCAGAAATACCGCAAAGCGATTTTAGAGAATCATCATATTTTGCAAAGTTTGACGTACCAAACTGTTTCTGATTTAAAAGAAGCAGAACCAAACTTTTATGTGGGCTATATCTTGCCTTTCAATATCGTTGGGCCTCCCGTAACGCCTGCTGATTTTTTGACAATGGAGTATAGTACGATCAATCGTAACTTCATTAATTCTGCCCATCAAGATGGAAAAAAAGTATATGTATGGACGATCAACGATTCAGATTCTATGAGTCGCATGATGTTTTATGGTGTGGATGGTATCATAACCGATGAGATGGGACTACTAAATGAAAGTGTGAAACAAACAGATGAAGAAATCACTTATTCAGACAAGCTACTAAATTTTGTTTTGGGTGTTGGCTAATCAAAAATCGTTAATGAAATAAGTTTTTATACAACAAAAAACGCATAACCTGTTACCGCAGGTATATGCGTTTTTTGTTTGACATTCATAACGTGTCCTTAATTATCTCTTGATTCCTTCATCGCACGAACAATAGCTAAAATAGCAGGAATTGCAGAGATCACTGCAAGAATAATTCCCATTTTCCCTGAACTTTTTCTTTTAGGCATATCTTCTCGCTCCCTTCTGTCTTTATTTATATTATAAGGGAGTTCTTGCGAATTCTCAAAAATACTGTTTAAGAAACCAATTCAGCAGGTGTACTAATATCACAGAATTTTACGAGCATGCGGTACTTGCTTTCATAAATGATTGGATAGTCTCGTTGGTCATAACTTTCAACATACACGACAGCCGTGTTGTTATATGTACGTTCAATACAGCCAATTAGTTCGTGAGATACGCCAATCGGTTTGCATATATAAGATCTTCCTACTTCTGCTTTTACCATTTCATTCCCTCTTTTCTTTGTTTTTCTTTATTTTATAATAACAAATCTCCCTTCAATTGAAAACGTTTTATTTCATTTTTTTATTTTTATTTGATTTATTTTTTACTTTTTAGATAACTATTTTCTTATCATAATTCTAGATGTTGTGACAAAAACGTTTGTTTATATTCCTATGTTGTTCGTGTGTTCTTTTCATTATCCTGCTAAATTATTTACAAGGGGTGAGTATATGATTTATATCCAAGCAATAGTCTTTGTAACGTTGATGGTTGGGCTACTTATTGGCTTGAAAGAAAACGGCTGATTGATTTAAGAAAAAATAAATAAGAAAAGTGATAAATGCTTTTTAATTGCATGAAAAAACGGACGATGCTAAACTTGTTATAGGTTCGAAAGTTTAAAGGAAACTTTCAAGAACTGAATTACATTACAAAGGAGATGAATTTTATGACGTTTACAAAAAAAAATATGCAATACCGCGTAGCCTTTGATACAACTTCTAACCGTTTTATGGCGATTGATGCACAAAACGAAAATAACGTTGCGTTTGGTATTACAATTGAACAAGCAGTCCGAGCATTAAATGAATCTAGATAGGGAGTGACCCATTCCAAATGGCGACTGATGAGATCTCGGAAAATCAATAGAAGACGTTTGTAACGGTGATCCGCGACAGACGTCTTTTTATATTTTTTACATACATTTGGTCATTATATCTGTCATTTGTTCTTGACCTAAACAAAAATATAGTTTTAATATCAATTATCGTCGCTTTTTATGACAATTTTGTTAGCTGTTTCGATGATGATATTTTGTTATGATTTGTATAATATTCTATAGAATAAAAATAAAAAAGGAGAATTTTCATGAAAAAAATTTTAGGGTTAATCGTTATCGTATTGATTGCTTTTATAGGTTGGAAAGGCTGGGACTACTATCAGTCTACTTATGTAGGAAAAGATTATTATGCAGTAATCAAAGCACCGATGCCTGCAGAAACTGATATTAAAGCAGATAATGGAGAAGTAATTGGAAAAGGGTTTAAATATAACGTAGATGCGTACGCTGAAAACGGTGAAAAAAGACAATTGGATTTTGATGTCATTACTTCTGGCGACTCTGCTAATGGTTCTGCTTATCCCGAAGGAACAATCTTGCAGTTGAAAGCAAGCGAAAAGCGAATTATAGAGAAAAAAGTAATCACTAGCGATAAAGTACCTTCATCTGTAAAAGACAAATTAGGGCTATCTTAACACTAAGAAAATATCGCAAAAAAGCACTCGAAGTGAGTGCTTTTTTACTTACTGATTTTAGAAAAAAATAGAATTGGTTTTCGAAGTCACTTTCCTGTTCTTCAAGTCCTTAACTAAAGAACAAGGCAATGAATCGATTCCCATACAAACAAGAGGCTGGGACAAAATTCTTGTCACAGCCCCCTTTTTCCGAATAAATGGTGCCGATATGTGTTAAGTACCTAAATGGGTACCAGCTTTCATTTTAAAGTCAGCATGTTTCTATCACTAATTATTTAAATCTAGTGAAAAACCCTTATCTTACAGGCGTTCGTTCAATTCTTTGGCAAGGTCTTCAAAGCCTGGTTTGCCTAGAAGTGCGAACATGTTTTTCTTGTATCATGTATACATTTATTACTTTTTTTCTCTTTTATACCGTTAGAAAACGCCGAAATATCAGCATTTTATCTATCTCTTGTTTTTTCTATCTTTTCTGATTTTTAATATCACTATCACCAAAGCTATCACTAGTTTTTCTATTATTTTTACTTTTTTATATGTATATTGAAACAGGAGTTAGAAAAATTAATAGAAGAACGAAAGAAGACCTCAACCAAATTTAATTGCTAGGGTCTTTTTATAAGAAGAAATGCATATTATCGTTTAGATATTGTCAATACATATTCAGGAAAATCTATTTTAGGGTTTACAATAAGAACGTTTGTTCGTATACTCTTTTTGAGGTGAACTTTATATGTTAATGGAAGGAAAAACACAATTATGGTTTAAATTTGATCCTTCGAACAAATTCATTAAAGACTTTCACAAAGTATGGGATTCAGAAGTTTTCTTTTTAGCAATCGAAGATAGCTTATTAATCAATCTCTACTATTCTAATAAGAACTACTTTAAAATTCCTGCTGCGAAAACTAGAATGAAGAAAGATGTATATTTTTTGTTTGATATCGTGACTGACGTGCCAGACGCACGGAGCGATCATCGGCGTTATGACTATATAAAGTATACTTTCGTTGATCCAGAAAGGTATATAGATTAAAATAAGTTACCTAAAAAGGACAAATACAAATTTTATTATCTTATTTATAGTAAGAAGATAATTTAAGATTGCGAAATACGATACTATTTGTAATCTATAGTATCAGTCCTATAAAATAAACATCTAATTAATTACTCTAAATCCTAATTATAAGCCTTTTTTCTCACTTTTTTTCAAAAATATGGTATGCTTCTTAGTGAATTCAAATATATGGTATGCTTCTTAGTAAATTCAAATATATGGTATGCTTCTTAGTGAATTCAAATATAAAAGAGTTTAAAGCGTAATACACTTATGGGGAAGTGGTTTGGGGTGCGCTTTAAACTCTTCTTTATTATTATCTCACAGCATGCTTAAAAGGTCTATGTCTATGGATTAAGTTATGTAAAAAAGTGCCTCTTTAAACGTCCTAAAATCCAAACAAGGATAGCATAATATACACTATCGTTGATCCAGAAAACAGGTAAATAAATTTTGCAAAAGCAATAAGTTAAAAACATTACAAAAAAGACAAGGATATCACATCAAGAAAAAATGTTTTGAAAATATCTTTGCCTTTTTGTATTATATCTATATTAAATAATCAATCACAACACATTAACTAATTTATATATTTAATTTGTTGTTTTTCTATAATTGGATAACTAATTAACTTATGACTATCTAAGTCTTCTTTATTCATATCAATTGCAGTAATTTGACTGTCTTCATATGTTCGATAATAATAGATTCCTTTGTCAACATTGCAACAAGAAGAATAAATTGTATATTCATATTTTCCATCACCAACATCACACAAACCTTTTTGTTGTTCTACTGAACCTAAGATATGGAAAAATTGACTAATACTTTCTGACTCTGAATCTCCAGATACAGAATTCAGCTTCGTAAAAGTCGCTTTAACAAAACGAGATACTGAGGATAAATCTCCAGGCAAGCCTATCCCTCCCATACCGCGGCTATAGGCATTCAAACTTATTTGATTTGAAAAATTATTTTTAGGAGTTTCACTCGATAAGACACGATAATTGTTTAAATTAAATAATTGATAGTCAAATGAAGGATTATTGGTAAGAACGCCCACAGGGTTATCATATATATGAAGTCCATCTTTCATACTTTCAATGACAATTGATTTTTCTTTATCAGCTAATAGCCAATGTAAAGGGGATAAAGGAAGTTCATCACTATAATTTATATTTGCTAAATTGATATTTTTTAACAATTTTTTAGCTTCTCCTACTGTTGAGCATTGTCCTAAAATCCAAGGAATAAATTCAAAAGGAGATACATTGTCTTTCCCTTCTTGTATTTCTTTATAATCAGCATACCCAGAAAAATTTAGCCCAGCCATACTCAATCCTTTTTCATTTGTCGCATCGTAATAAAGAGGGTAGTCAGCTATACCAGCGGCAATACCAATCATTGCATAATGAGTATCCAAATCATTTACCTTTCGAAAATTCAACTTATAATTTCTTGGAGTAACAGTGACTACTTCATTGTAAGATATTTCATAATCAAAATTCCTTCCAAAATAATGATCACTTGTTACATAAGTAATAGACGTACACATAGTTTATTCCTCCTAAATATTGTTCTGTCCACGTTCATTTTACTCCAAAGTTTTCCTCATTTCAAAAGAAAATCACAGAATACACGAAGAAGCGTTTCTATTTGTATAAACTATATCAAAGTTCTATACTTAAATTATCAAATAAAAAGGACGTGAAGATAAATGTCAAATTTAGAAAACAAAGAAGAAAAAGTTGTAAACAAAATTGTTTCTGTTGTCAATAAACTGGATAAAGAGTTAGACGAACTTGATACGTTATCTGAAAATCCAGAAAAAAAACATAACCTAAAAAAATGGTTAGTTGAACGAAAGGCTATTCATGAAATTAAAAAAGTTCTTCATGAAGCTGATAAATATGAAAAATATGATGAAAAAGAACTTGATAAAGAATTTAAAGAAATCAATGACTTATTACTATAATTGATTTATACGATTCATTTTTGAGTCGTCAGACTGCAAACAACACTCTAAATTTAGGAGTTTGTCTACAGTCTGAATAAATTTTAAATTTATTGTCCATAATGTTATTATGAATTTATAGCATTAAGAAAAGAGATAAGACTTTACATTTTTTTAGGAATGTAAAGTCTTATCTCTTTTCTTAATTGTACAATTAGTATTATCTGCACTACTTTCTAATTAAATAAATTTTTAGTTATTAACTTGATTAAAATCAGAGATAATATCAATTAATTCAGTTTGAAGGGTTGTAACGATTAAATGGAAATTTTCTTCATCTGTTTTATTATATGGGGATGTTTTCGTTATATATAACAACTTTTCTTTTTCAATTTTCATTAATAACTCTGTCGAAGTCTGTACTTTATCTTGATAATTAAATGCAGACATCCCACTTTGTATAATTGTAATTATTGCTGAAGCAATTGAAACAATCAATAGTAAAGACCTGTGTTCGGAAGCCTGATCAATTAATATTGGGATACTAGCTGATAAGACTATTTTTATAATATTTCCGATACCAATTACTCTATTATAAAATCGAATTTCTTTTTTTAATCTATCGATTGTAGAATCAATAGATTCGATAAACGCTTTTTGATCCATCATTTTCTCTCCAATCATTTTATTAAAATCATTAACAAAAATATTATAATAGGATTTAAGTAAGTTCTAACTAATCACACATAAAAATAAAAAACATTTGTATTTTATCAAAGTTTTATTATACTTGTCAATTTGTGTACATCCTAAAATATAAGCTATTTGTTTACTTCTGTAGAATATATACTTTGTTGTTAGATAAGTTGCACATGTTTATAGAATCTAAATAATAAATTTTTATGTACCGCCCCTCAAAGAGGGGGGAATTTTTTATCGTTGTGGAATATTTAGATACCAACGCTTGTCATGAAAATCTTGTGCTCCACCCTTAGTATTTCCTTCTGGATCGTTTGTCGCACGCATCATGACGTATACTTTCTTATTAGGGAAATCACGCATATTGAAAGATACATGATAGCCAACATTTCCTAAAGTATTATAAGCTTGATTTACGTCTGGTCTATAAATCCCATCAGCTCTTACTCTAGCTAGTTCTTTTCCAGTATTGTAGTCCATAATGAAAATATACTCGTATTTATAATTAGCAATGTGCCATCCAGCTACATGCAAGTTTGCGTTTTCGATTTCTCCGAACTGATCAATGTGGGCGTAATTTGTTCCATCTGTCAGCGTAGGATTTGCAGCACCTGCTCTAGTTGGATCAATGACTGGTTTATCCTCCGAAGTAGTTGGATTATCATCCGTAAAACCATGAGCCAAATCATAGGCTAGTTTTTCTTTACTTACACCCATTTCAGAAAGATAACCGTAAGGATCTGTATGATCGCCCCAAATATTTTGTGTTACCCATAAATGCGATTTTATTCCTGGTTGGTTATAAGGAGTGTCTAATGTTAATGGAATACCATATTTCATTGCTGAATCTCTTGCCAATTCAACGTATACTTTATAGTTCTTTTCAAAAGTTTCTTTATCATGTGTGTGTTGTAACTCGATTTGCACAGGACTATTTGCATTAGCATATGAACCAGCGCCATACTGCACATAACCAAGTTGTCCAACTTGGTAAACAATTCCGCCGTCTCCCACAATGTAAGCAGTATAAGCACTAGTCCATGAACGTTGCATATACTGTGCTTCATTGCGTCCTGTTGCTGTTTCGTTAGCCGTTTCATGAAGTAAAATATACTGATTATTCGCTACTTGAGAGCTACCTTCATTTACACCTAAATTAAATTCATTGTTAATAGTGTAGGCAAAAGCATTCGAAGGTAATAAAAAAAGAGCCATTAGTAGGCTCAATGATAAAATGATTTTCTTCATTTTTTTCCTCCTATTTTTTTAAGTTATATGCAGACACACCAGTGATAACACCTAAAAACGTCGCTACTGCATTGATAGTCAGAACTGTCATATCTGTTCCATTCCATCCATATGCTTTGCCTAGTGTTGCAACTAATACAGATGTAGCCGGAAGTACCGTAAGTACCGCCCACTTAATGATTTGATAATATTTATCAGGTAAGATCATCTTTATTCATCTTCTTTCTATTTTTATCGAGATGTTTCCCTAAATAAAGTTTTAATTTGTTGTGTGTGTTCTACCAATTTTTCTGCATGTGTATCTAATCTTTCATCGTGTTTCTTTAGTTCTTCATGAATCATCAATCGATCTGATTTGCTCGATTCTAATTCTTTTGTTAATAGTTCCAAGTTGTAACTCACTTGTGATAGTGTTTTCGTAATTTTTGTAAATGATGCAACAATCGGTCTAATTACTAATAAAATCAAAGAAACGATAGCGGTTATTGATCCTGCTATCGCTCCCCATTCCCCTAAATTAATCATATTGCAACTCCTTGTATCAAAACTAAAAGCACATCAATTAAGATGCACTCTCTTCATTGTTAATAATTTTTTCTGCTTCTTCGTCTGTAATGCATAGCGGAACGAACTGTAGAACTTGATCGTCAGTAAAACAGCCCCAGTCAAACATCATTTTCACATCGCTAAAACTAAACATACTACTCGCCTCCTTCTGGATTTAATTGCTCTTTAATTTCTTCAATGTCTTTGCTATTTTGAAGTGAAGCAAGCATTGTCTTTGAATTGATCTGTGCTAAACTATCAGCTTTTTCTTTCAATGCTGTATTTTCCTGTTTAATTGCTACATCGTTTAGCATGAGTTTGGCATTGAGCTGTTTTAGATTGCCGTTCTCGTTTTCCAGTGCCTCGTACACTGCTTCAAGATTATTTAGCTTATTGTGATCCAATACATTCGTCAAAACAATCCATCGGTTTTCTTGCGGATCAAATAATTGATCATTAATTGTTAAAGGCTCCCCATCTGAACGAATTCCTTCTAATAGTGGGACATCAGTAAACGGGACAGTCATAACCATATCATCTAACACTTTTCCGACATATTCCCCAAGTTGATCATCTGTGGCACATTTGATGATGTGAACTAGTCTCGGCCTTGCATCAAGTACGATGTTTATTTTTTCTTGTCGTGACATGTAAAGCACTCCTTTCTTAGTTAACTAATAATTTGTAGACAATTGAAACAATAATAGAAAGTAATATTGGCAAAACAATCGTACAAAATTTACCTTCAAGAAAATCCTTATCGTTCTTTTTCATTTGATCACCTCTCCATGTGTCACTTTGTTACTTTGTTGATTAAAAAAAATAGTCCAATCAAAGGATAAAACAGTGGCAATTTTCATAGCTACAAATGGACTAGGACTTCTCTTGCCACTCTCAATCATACTATAATAAGAACGCTGAATTCCTGATCTTTTAGCTACTTTTTCTTGAGTTAGATTTTGTTGCTCTCTTTTTTCAATTAGCCATTTCCTCATCATATGCCTCCTATTTAAGTGTCATTTCGTTACAAATACATTATAAGTAACACATAGTTACTTGCCAATGCAAAAAGTAACAAAAGGTTACTTGTTTTTAGATTCATTTATACGTAACAGCGTGTTACCATTTATATAGAAAGTGGGTGTCGAAATGTTTCCAGAAAAAATCAAAGAATTGAGGCTTTCAAAGAAAATGACGCAACAAGAAGTTGCTGATAAGTTAGGAATTACTCGCCCTGCTTATACAGCCTATGAAAGTGGAAAGAGAGAGCCTGACTTTTCTATTCTTCAATCTTTAGCTAATATTTTTGATGTTACTACTGATTATTTATTAGGAAGAAATAAAACGCCAAAATGGGCCGATGAAAATGATTTAATTGAATTAGATAAAATGCTCGATTCCAACGTTAACATGGCTTATGGTGGTGAAACATTAACAGATGAAGAGAAACAACGGGTAAAAGATGTTTTGACAGGTCTATTTTGGGAATTTAGAAAAGAAGACAAAAGTAAAGAGAAGTGATTTTCTATGGAGATGGACGTAATTAGTCTAGTTGGCAAACTGAAGCAAAAATATAATTCAGCTAATCCCTTTACTATTTGCGAAAAAATGGATATTCAGATTAGGTATGTTCCTTTTTTGAATAATCCAAAGGGACAATTTCAAGAACTGTTAGGGCGTTCGGTTATTCTTCTAAATCACGAACTAAAGTATTCTGAAGAACGGTTCTATATTTGTGCTCACGAACTAGGTCACGCAATTTTTCATCAAGGTTTATCTAGTTATTATGTCTCTACTCGATCCTCCAGAAGCAAATCAGAAAGCGAAGCGAATTGCTTTGCCGCCAATCTTATTATTTCTCTTTATAAAGAAGATAATGATCAATACCCTAGAAAAATTGAAGATTTAACAAATTTGTATGGACTTCCTAAAAATTCATATAGATTTTTAATTTAATTGGCGACTATCACTACCTGCCTTTAAGTGGGAGTAAATATATTTTTATTGTTATGGAGGAAGAAATGAAAAAAATAGTTGGGTTAGGATTAATTCTGTTCTCTAGTATTGTACTAGGAGCATGTGGAAATAGTAATTCAAATTCTGATACGCCTAAAGAAACAACCACTGCGAGCTCTACAATGGTTTCTCTTGAATTCAGTAGCTCTGTGGAAAAAAAGACTAATCTTCTATCAAATGATTCAGATTTCGGAAAAATAGCTGATAATGTACCTGATGGAGAATCCATAGAAGTACAAGGTAAACAAGATTATTCAACCAATTTTAATGATAATTCTTGGGCGGGTGTTAACCTAAATATCGATCGGGTCTCAGTTGTGAAAACTACTGATATCAAAGACTATTCAGATAATCAATACAATGGTTTTGTAGCCGTGCATTACAACATAGATAATACACAACAAGATGTATCTATATACCCTAATCAAGCCACAATTGTAACTGACTATGGTGAGCAAGTTGATGATGGCGGAGTCTTTAATTATGATTCATGGGATGGTGACTTCATGAAAGGAACAAAAAAAGATGGTTGGGGCATCTATCCTTTATCAAAACTTCCTGTTGCATCTTCAATCAAATCTCTTCGATTGAAGATTGATTCTAGCTATGAAACTGATAATTATGATGATGAAAACTCGTATCACACATATGATATTAACTTAAATTTACAATAAAGACTGGCCTTCGGGCTTTTCTTTTTAAACGCAAAAGAACATAAGTTCGTATAAAAACTCTGCTAATACGACGATTTTCTAAATATTCGTTCAAATAACATACCTCCCCTAAAATATTCTTATTATTAGGAATGAAATACGAAAGGATTGGTTTTAATGGCTTCCATTAAAAAGTACTATTTAAAAAAATCAAAAGAATATCGTTATGAAGTCTATATATCAAATGGAATTGATCCTGGTACTAAGCTACAGAAAAAGATTCATAAAAAAGGGTTTAAAAGTCATGAAGAAGCAGAAAGATTCGCAAAAATTGTCGAAGGCGAAATAGCTTCGGAAGAATATACACAAAAAAACCCTAAAAATTTGACTATAGAAAAGTTTATGGACGATTGGATTAATAACTATAAAATGAATGTTAAAGAAGGAACAAGAATTGTTCACAGAGCAAATATAAAAATGTACATCAATCCATATATTGGAAAATATAAACTAGATAAATATACTAGAGCTGATCATCAAAGATTCATCAATCAGTTACTTACTAAAAAGGGTTTGGGGAGAACTAAGGAAGGTCTCTCAGTAACAACAGCCAAAAGTATTAACGCCACTCTTAGCAATGCTTTCAACAAAGCTATTCAGTTAGGATATATAAAGAATAACCCTACTAGTTTTGTTGAGTTTCCAAGAAATCCATCTGATAAAAAGAAAGTTAAATATTATACTTTTGATCAATCTGAACTATTTCTCGAATTTGCCAAAAAAGAAAAATCATTTATATGGTATCCCTTTTTTCTTATTATATTTGATCAAGGATTGCGAAAATCAGAAGCTTTAGGGCTTCAATGGGCTGATATTGATTTTTCTCAGAATACACTTAATATTAATCGTGAACGACTTGGGGCTGCTGAAAAAGGACCTAACAAGGGTTTGATTATTACAGATGACACAAAAACCCCATCTGGTACACGATCATTGCCTATGACAAAACGAGTAAAGAAAGCCTTATTGACTTTAAGAAATCAAGTAATAAAAGAATTTGGTTTTTTACCTGAAACAGATGACCACGAAGCATTTATTTTTATAAATACTTACGGTAAAAATAAAGGTATTCCAATAAGAGATCGAACCGTTAACGGTGCTTCTCATAGAATTGAAAAACGTGCCAGTCTCCCCCACATAACTGTGCATGATGGTAGACATACTTTTGCAGCTAGAACGAGACAAGCAGGAATACCTTTAGAAGATATCAAAGATTTTTTAGGTCATAAAGATGTTTCTACTACACAAGTCTATGCCCATATTTCTCCCGAAGTGAAAAAAAAATCAATGAATCAACTAGAAAACTATATAGAAGAGCAAATAAAAAAGCACTCAAATTGAGTGCTTTTTTTAAGTTCACTATCACTAAAACTATCACTAATTTTATTTAGAAGCGAACATGTTTCTATCACTGATTATTTAAATCTAGCGAAAAACCCTTATCTTACAGGCGTTCGTTCAATTCTTTAGCAAGGTCTTCAAAGCCTGGTTTGCCTAGAAGTGCGAACATGTTTTTCTTGTAAGCTTCTACACCTGGTTGGTCGAATGGGTTGATGCCATTCAAGTAACCTGAAATACCTACAGCAATTTCAAAGAAGTACATTGTGTAACCCAATGTGTAAGCATCCATTTCTGGAATTTTGACTAGCAAGTTAGGTACGTCACCGTCTGTATGAGCAAGCAATGTTCCTTCAAATGCTTTTGTATTTACGAAGTCCACTTCTTTTCCTTGCAAGTAGCCTAGACCGTCTAAGTCTTCTGCTTGTTCAGGAATCGTGATTGATTTACGAGGTTTTTCAACTTTCACAACTGTTTCAAAAATGTTGCGGCGTCCTTCTTGGATGAATTGTCCTAAAGAGTGCAAATCAGTTGAGAAGTTTGCGCTTGAAGGATAGATGCCTTTTTGGTCTTTTCCTTCAGATTCGCCATACAATTGCTTCCACCATTCTGAGAAGTATTGCATTCCTGGTTCATAATTGATCAATAACTCAGTTACTTTGCCTTTACGGTAAAGAATGTTGCGCATTGCTGCGTATTGGTAAGCTTCGTTTTCTTCTAGTTTGTCGCTTGAATAAGCTTTGCTTGCATCAGCAGCTCCTTGCATCAATGCGTCGATATCTGCTCCACTAACAGCGATTGGTAACAAACCAACAGCAGTCAATACAGAGAAACGTCCGCCGATATCATCAGGAATCACGAAAGTTTCCCAACGTTCTGCATCTGCTTCTACTTTAACTGCACCTTTTGCTTTATCTGTTGTAGCGTAGATACGTTTGTTTGCTTCTTCTTGTCCGTATTTCTTAACAAGAAGCTCTTTGAATACACGGAAAGCAATCGCTGGTTCAGTAGTTGTTCCAGATTTTGAAATAACGTTTACTGAAAAGTCGCGATCACCGATTACTTCGATCAAATCAGCGATATATGTTGAGCTGATTGAATTTCCGGCAAAGAAGATTTGTGGTGCTTTGCGTGTGTCGCTATCTAATAGATTGAAGAATGTGTGATTCAAGAAGTCGATTGCTGCACGAGCGCCTAAATAAGAACCACCGATACCGATAACAACTAATACTTCAGAATCAGATTGGATTTTTTTAGCTGCTTCTTTGATACGTGCAAATTCTTCTTTGTCATAGTTCGTTGGTAAATCGATCCAACCGCGGAAGTCGCTTCCTGCGCCAGTTCCTTCCCGTAATTCGTTGTGGGCTGCTGTTACTTGGCTTTGCATGTACCCTAACTCATGTTCATTGACAAACGGTGCTACTTTTGAATAGTCAAAATGAATGTGTGCCATTTGTTCTCCTCCTTATAGGTTTACTCTACAGGTAATACTTTACGTTTTTTTTTATTATTTTTCAAGCAAATAAACAAAATGCTGACAATATTTCCAAGAAAGTTTCATTTTTTAAACTAAACCTTCTGCTGCCATTGCTTTGGCAACTTTTTCAAATCCAGCAACATTTGCTCCAAGAAGCAGATTTTTTTCGTCACCATACTCAGCAGCTGTTTGGCGACACGTATGGTAAATCTTTTCCATGATTTGATCCAGTTGCTCATCCACTTGTTCTCTTTCCCAAGTCAATCGTTGGGCGTTCTGACTCATTTCTAAAGCAGATACTGCCACTCCTCCAGCATTAGCAGCTTTTCCTGGACAATACCACACATCTGCTTCATGAAGAACAGAAACAGCTTTTACTGTACATGGCATATTAGCGCCCTCTGCTACGATTTTGATCCCATTTTCTACTAAGATTTCAGCCAAGCTTTCGTCTATTTCGTTTTGAGTGGCACATGGCAAAGCGATATCCGCCTTTTCTTTCAATGTCCAAACAGATTCCCCAGCATGATAAACAGCAGAAGGACGTTGGTTCGCGTATTCTGTTAAACGTTGGCGCTTGATTTCTTTGATTTCTTTCAATAGTGACACGTCTATTCCTTCTGGATCATAGATGTACCCGCTAGAATCTGAACATGTAAACACTTTTCCACCAAGTTCTTGCACTTTTTCGATTGCATAAATGGCTACATTCCCGCTTCCGGAAACAAAAACTGTTTTTTGATCAAATGAATCTTTTTCTTCGTTCAATAGATGTTTGACATAATAGACCAATCCATATCCAGTCGCTTCTGTACGTATCTTACTTCCCCAAAAATCCAGAGGTTTACCTGTCAACACACCAGTATCATATTTTTTCAATCGTTTATATTCGCCAAACAAATAACCGATCTCTCTAGCTCCTACACCGATATCTCCTGCAGGAACATCAATTGATGGCCCAATATGTTTTGACAATTCCAACATGAAACTTTGACAAAAACGCATGATTTCATTATCAGATTTCCCTTTAGGATCGAAATCACTCCCACCTTTTCCTCCGCCGATTGGCAGACCAGTTAAACTATTCTTGAAAATCTGTTCAAAAGCCAAAAATTTCAAGATACTTAGGTTGACACTGGGATGAAAGCGTAATCCACCTTTATAAGGGCCGATAGCTGAATTGTATTGGATACGGTAGCCTCTATTTACTCGCCAGTTTCCTTTATCATCTTGCCAAGGTACTCGAAATTGAATAATTCTTTCTGGTTCTGTTAAAAGTTCTAAAATATTCTTTTCGATATATTCGGGATGAGTGTCCAAAAAAGACATCACTGTGGGCATGAATTCATCGATTGCTTGCAAAAATTCTTCTTGTCCTTGATCCTTTTGATGTAGCTTTTCTTGAATTGCTTGAACATATTCTGTTGCGTTTGTCATCGTTCCACGCTCCTTTGCTTATCTTCCCTCATTTTAGCTCATTTTCTCTTTTGGCTCAAAACATTTTTTTCTGTTTTCTTTCTTCAAATATGCTACACTTTCCTTGAGGTGAGGGAATGGAAAAACTGTATGATGTGATCGTAGTCGGCGCTGGAACAAGCGGGATGATGGCAGCGATCAGTGCAGCTGAACAAGGCGCACGCGTACTTTTGATCGAAAAAAACAAAAAAGCAGGAAAAAAACTACTGATGACAGGTGGTGGTCGGTGCAACGTCACGAATAATCGTCCTGTTGATGATTTAATCGCACATATTCCTGGAAATGGAAATTTTTTATATAGTACATTTGCGCAATGGAATAATTTCGATATCATGAACTTCTTTGAATCACAAGGCGTACATTTAAAAGAAGAGGATCATGGACGGATGTTTCCTGTGACAAATAAATCAAAAACGATTATCGAAGCATTACTTAATCGTCTGAAAGAACTAGATGTGACGATCCTATTCTCTACTCGAGTAGAGAAATTGATCCACAAAGAACATAAAATTTACGGTATACGCACGGAATTCGAAGAGTTCCATGCTCCTGCCGTTATCTTAACAACTGGTGGGCGGACTTATCCCTCTACTGGTTCTACTGGAGATGGGTACAAGATCGTGAAGCGAGTGGGTCACACGGTGACGCCTCTGTATGCGACAGAGTCCCCCTTGATATCGGATGAACCGTATATTCAGGAGAAAACACTTCAAGGGCTTTCTTTACAGGACATCACTTTACGTGTTCTAAATAAAAAAGGCCGTGTATTGACTGAACATACGATGGATTTACTTTTCACCCATTTCGGTATTTCTGGTCCGGCTGCACTGCGTTGTTCAAGTTTCGTCAATAAAGAATTAGAGAAAACGGGAGAACCAGTGACACTTTCTCTGGATTGTTTTCCTACACAAACCAAACAAGAGCTTATTCATTTATTGACAGAAAAAAGTAAAGCCACCAAAAAGAACTTAGTAAATGCTTGGCATGGTCTATTACCTGAGCGATTGTTGGTTTTCTTTCTTGAGCGGCTTGAAATGGATAGCCTAACAGGACAACAAGCCTCTCAAAAACAAATTCAAGATTTCGTTCAATTATGCAAAGAGTTTAAGCTATCAATCAACAAGACTTTTCCTATTGAGAAATCATTTGTAACTGGCGGAGGGGTTTCTCTAAAGGAAATTCATCCTAAAACGTTGGAGAGTAAAATCATTGATGGTCTGTATTTTGCCGGAGAATTACTGGATGTCAATGGTTATACTGGTGGCTTTAATATCACAGCGGCTTTCGCTACAGGACATGTAGCAGGAAGGAATGCTGGACAAAGAGCATAATGTATAAAAAAGAAAGAAGGAGACTGGGCAAACAACATCCTGGCCTCCTTCTTTCTTTTATACGTATGATTTATTGTTTTATATCTGCAAATTGTCCGCTCGTTAATGCACAGATATCTTGAGGAGCTAATTCCATCTGTAGCCCTCTTCTGCCAGCTGATACAATGATTTGATCATAGTTTTCTGCGATTTGATCTAAATAAGTAGGAAACAGTTTTTTCATTCCTATAGGCGAGCAGCCACCACGTATGTATCCGGTCGTTGCTTCCAAATCTTTCAAATGAAGCATTTCTACTTTTTTATTCCCTGAAACTTTTGCTAATTTTTTTAGATTCAATTCGGCTTCTCCTGGTATCACAGCAACAAGAGGCCCCGTCACATTGCCCACAGCAACCAGTGTTTTAAATATACGAGATTGGCTCTCTGGGAGCTGTTCTGCGACAGAGGACGCACTTAGGTGGTTTTCGTCCCATTCATATTCGTGTTCTGTATAGGGAATCTTTTTTTGTTCGACCATACGGATCGCATTCGTTTTTACTATTTTTTTCTTTGCCAAAAAATATCACCTCAAACTTGTTCTACAACGGTTCATTTAATAATTGGATAATTTGCTTCAATGCTTTGACCGGTAATTGTCCTGGAGCAGAAGCATTGCTTAAGGAACCAAACGTCATGACGGATCCTGTCGTTCCGCCAGCCAGACGAGAAATTTTTCCCAGATCGCCCATAGACATCGTAATGATAGGCATGGAGACAAAAGCATTTGCCCGTCTAGTCAACTCCATCAACCGCAAAACATCTCGTTCATTATTGGGAGTCACTGCCAACTTTCCGATATCAGCGCCAAAATGTTCCATGACATTCAGTCGGTAAAGCAAGACAGGGTCAGTTGGTGTTTCTTTAAAATCATGACTACTGATAATTAAAGGAATATTTAAAGACTTGATTTCCTCTATCAGTCCTTTTCCTAGACTTTCTACTTTGAACAACTCGATATCGACCATATCTACTAATCCTGTGTGTATCACATGTTCATAGAGGTCGCGATACTGACGGATCGAAATGTCTTGTTCTCCGCCTTCAGCTAAGGTACGAAACGTAAATAATAACGGCAGTCCATCAAGCATCTCATGGATAAGAACCAATGTTTCTGCAACTTCATCAAAAGAAAAAACCTTACGATAATGATCGACTCGCCATTCTACTAAGTCGGCCCCTGCTTCACGTGCAAGAACTGCTTCACGTAATACTTCCTCTCGGACGGCTCCGATAAGAGGCGCACAAATCTTTGGTCTACCGCTTCCTATATTCAATCCCTTTATCCGAACCACTCTGCATCGCTCCTTCTAATGGTTATTTTTAATTTGATAAACAAACACTTTCAGATAATTACCTTCTAAAAAGGTATCCGTCGTCTGGAAATCTTTTGGCAAACGATATAAAGCAAGTTGTTCAAAAGAAACATTCTTGGCATGGAATTCCTCTTCGATCATTGTTTGGAATTGTTCGATCGAGACATTTGCAGCATTTGTAGAAGCAATAAGTATCCCATTTTCTGCTAAAATATCCAGACTATCCTTGACCAGTTCCCCATAATCTTTTGCTACGCGAAAGACTTTTTTCTTGTTTCTGGCAAAACTTGGTGGATCCAACACAATCATGTCATATAAAAATTGTTTTCTTTTTGCGTATTTGAAATACTCGAATACGTCCATAACAATGATTTTTTGCTGATCGACATCCAGGCCATTCACTTCAAACTGTTCTTGTGTTTTTTTCAAACTGCGTTTTGCTAGATCGACACTTGTCGTTTCGATTGCCCCTCCCATTGCGGCAGCAACAGAAAAGGCGCCGGTATAACTAAACATGTTCAAAACTGTTTTCCCAGAAGCGAAACCTTCTGCCAATGATCCCCGTACTTCTTTTTGGTCTAGAAAGATACCAGTCATTAATCCTTCATTTAAATAAACGGCAAATTTTATTCCGTTTTCTTTTACGATCAAGGGCTCCGGTGCCTCTTTTCCGTAAATGAACTGGCTCTCAGGCAGATTCACTGATTCAAAACGAATTTTCTCATATCCACCGATGATTTCCGGATAGATTTCACGAAAAGCTTGAATCAATAATTCACGATGTGTATATAACGTCTCGTTATACCAAGAAAAAACAGCATAACCTGCATAATAATCAATAATCAGACCGCCGATTCCGTCTCCTTCTCCATTGAATATACGAAAAGCGGTAGTAGAATCATCTGAAAAAAAGAAAGTTCTTTTTTCTTTTGACTTCACAAAAAGTTCTTCAAAAAATGATTGATCAAATGGGATATCCTGCTGGCTCAGTACCCAACCGATCCCTTTATTCTGCTTTCCTAAATATCCTTTTGCGATAAATTGATTTTGCGGATCAACTAATTCCACCCATTGCGTGGTTTCTTTTTGAGGATGTGCAAGGTCTTCTTTTTGGATCAA
This sequence comes from Enterococcus sp. M-BR2, assembly GCF_056612775.1. NCBI lineage: Bacteria > Bacillati > Bacillota > Bacilli > Lactobacillales > Enterococcaceae > Enterococcus > Enterococcus sp. M-BR2. The sequence continues at coordinate 487,591 of NZ_CM152743.1, read as the reverse complement.
TGGATAGCCTTTTTTCAATCGACTGCTTGCTCTTTTTTTTACTTGTACTTTCATTCCTTCACCTGCTTTAGCTTTCTCTTCTCAAGTATAACAAAAAACATAGGTCTTGTCTTACTGCTTCTTTTTCATCAAGCTTAAAGAAAACCTTAATGAAACAGCACAAAGTTCTGGTTTCAATTGACACTATATTGTCATACTAGTAAAATAAATGAGAATAAGTGAGCTGTGTAACATGGTTTCATGGCACTTCTGTGATTAAGAAGTGCAGAAAGGAAGATTATCTTGAAATATATAAAAACACCTGCCTTTTTGAATAAGAGGCTCGGATTTTTTTCTTTACTAGTCGTTTTACTTTGGTTGAAAACGATTTTTGCCTATTTGGTTGATTTCCATCTCGGAATTGAAAGTGGCATTCAATACTTTATCTTATTTATCAATCCTATTGCAACTACACTGTTATTACTTGGAATTGCTCTTTATATCAGACGCCCTAGAGTTGCTTATATCACGATAATGGTCATTTATTTTCTTTTGACGTTGCTTGTTTTTTCGAATGTCACTTATTATCGAGAATTCACGGACTTCATTACGATCAACACGATTTTAGGTGCTGGGAAAGTAGCAAGTGGTCTGGGAGAAAGTGCCCTTCGACTGTTTCGCCCATATGACGTGATCTATTGGATCGATTTCATTATCTTGACTGTCCTACTGATCGCCAAAAAAATCAAGTTGGACCCTCGTCCGATTCGAGCAAGAATGGCTTTTGCAATCTCTACATTAGCCGTTATGATTTTCTCAGGAAATCTTTTTATGGCGGAAGCTGATCGTCCAGAATTATTGACTCGTACATTCTCTCGGGATTATTTGGTCAAATATCTTGGCTTGAATGCTTTCATGGTTTACGACGGCGTTCAAACTTACCAGACAAACCAAGTGCGGGCAGAAGCAAGCCCCAATGATATGAAAGAAGTAGAAAATTATGTAAAAGAACATTACGCAGCACCAAATGATGATTTGTTTGGACTTGCTAAAGGAAAAAATGTGATTTATATCCATTTAGAAAGCTTCCAACAATTCTTGATCGATTATAAATTGACAGATGAGAATGGTGTCCAACATGAAGTTACACCTTTCATCAATAGTCTTTATCACAGCAATAGCACGTTCAGTTTTGACAACTTTTTCCATCAAGTAAAAGCAGGAAAAACAAGTGATGCGGAAACGCTGATGGAAAATTCATTGTTTGGCTTGAATCAAGGCTCCTTGTTCACACAATTAGGCGGAAAAAATACTTTCCAAGCTGCACCTGATATTTTAAGTCAAACAGAAGGCTACACAAGTGCAGTGTTCCATGGGAACGCCGGCACATTCTGGAATCGAAACGAGACCTATAAGAATTTAGGATATGATTATTTCTTCGATTCTTCTTATTATGACGTTAATGATGACAATTCGTTCCAATACGGTTTGCATGATAAACCATTTTTCCAACAATCTGTACAATACTTGGAACGTCTGCAACAACCATTTTATTCAAAATTCATTGCTGTATCTAACCATTATCCTTATTCGAAATTCACCAATGACGAAGCTGGATTCCCGTTAGCCAATACAAACGATGAAACGATTAACGGTTACTTCGCGACAGCTAATTATTTAGACACTGCCGTACAAGAATTCTTCAACTATTTGAAAGAAAGCGGCTTGTATGATAATTCAGTTATCGTTCTTTACGGTGACCATTATGGTGTCTCGAATTCTAGAAATAAAAATCTAGCTGAACTAGTTGGAAAAACGAGTTCTACTTGGACTAATTATGACAATGCACAAATGCAGCGTGTCCCTTATATGATTCATATTCCTGGACAAACACAAGGCGGGATCAATCACACTTATGGCGGCCAAGTTGATGCTTTGCCTACGCTGCTCCATTTACTAGGTGTAGATACAAAAAATTATATTCAGTTAGGACAAGATCTATTCTCGAAAGATCATGAACAGCTTGTTTCTTTCCGTGATGGCGATTTTGTTACTCCAAAATATACTTACTACGGTGGTACCATCTACAGTAACGAAACTGGTGAGGCCATTACTGAACCTACTGAGGAAGTACAAAATGAAATTGATTCACTCAAAGAAAAAGTTGATAAACAGTTAGCTGTTTCTGATCAAATCAATAACGGTGATCTTCTTCGGTTCTATACGAATAGTGGATTAGACCCAATTGATACCAGTGATTATGACTACAAGAATGGCTTAGAGAAATTAAAAGAAGCTGAAAAATCTCTAGGTGACAAATCAACTAGTGTCTTTAGTCAACACAACGGACAATCAACTGTTGATCTTTATAAAACTCAAACGTATCAAGAACTTCACGGAACGACCACAAGTTCTTCCGAATGACAAAACAAATCTGAAAGGAGCTGTGACAAATATCTTGTCGCAGCTCTTTTTTCAAAACCTCTTGCTTTTTGCAAGAGGTTTCCTGGTTTTGGTTTTAATTCGTGATTTTACTAAAGGAATTTCATACTTTATTCATATTCATTTTTTATACTTTTTATAGAGGTGAAAAGTATGAAAATGATCCGCTATGCTACTGCTCGATTAATTTATTACAAAAAGCAGACAATACTCTATTGTTTATTTTCAAGCTTTTCTGCTTTTTTATTGATAGCATGCCTGACTCTTTACCATTTGCGATCGGTTTTAGCGAATCAAGTCCAAGATCGGCTTTCATTTATCGGTGCTTCTGCATCTACGGCGCTTCTTCCGGCTTTAGAATTAGCTAGCCGATTTTATCTAAAAGGCATATTCAGTTTATTTTTTCTGTTTGCCTTCTTTTTTATCTTTTTCTTTTACTATTCACTCAGGCAAAACCAGCAAGAATTGATGAATTGGCGCCTGACTGGTCTTTCTAAAGCCAAACTGTTCCTTTTTATTTTTTGGCAGCTGTTCTTTCCTCTCTTTCTTTGTTGTATCTTGGTTTTATTGTGGATCGTCAGCTTCCAGTCGGTTTATGAAACACTGCTTCAAAGGATCAATTTTCTTGTCTTAAAGACTGCTGAGCTGCCAGATATCCGTGATATCTTGACTTCAGTAAGCGGACTTACGATTCCGATGGATCAGCAGACTTTCTTTACTATTGATTTTCAAAATGATCTGTTTTTCACAAATATTCTTAGAGGCTTTGCCCAAACACTTGTTGGACTTAGCGGGTGCTGTCTGATTCTCAGCCTATTCCCATTCACTTTTTTTATCCATCACTTGCAAAGCAGGAGGCCTAAACGTAATGAAACCTGAATATTTGATTAACGCTGACCATTTGACCGTTATCTTGTGTCCCCTCGAAAAACAGGATAAGATATTAGAGCACTTAAAAAAAGAAGTTCTAGTTGCTAATCTGGAAAATTTCGCCATCGTTCAAAAAGATTGGCCAATGTTTCCTTACCTAAAGCTCAAAGACCATGTACTGTTAGATTTACCAGAAAAGGGAATCAAACAAGATCGTTTAGCCTATCAAGAAAAACTTGATATCTCTTCTTCATTACTTAATTGTGCGGCGACTGAGCTTACGCCTTTTGAGAAAGTAAAGCTTCAATTGCTTCATGCGTTGCTTTCCAAACGAAACAATATTGTTATTGAAGACACCTTTGATGAACTTAGTATATTGGAGATCCAAGAACTGCTCCACTTGCTTTCTTATTTAGCTCATGAAGAAAATCAAGGTATCTTACTCTTTACGCATGACGCTACTATTGCCCAAAGTCCTTACATTGATCGTTTAGAGCCTGCGGGTTAAATCAGTCCTTTTATTATAAGAAAACAAGCGATATAGAAGATCGATTCATGATCTTTTATATCGCTTGTTTTTTTACTCTTCTTTGATTTCTACGTCAGGCAAACGAACAGTGAATTTCGTTCCTTTTCCTAGTTCGCTTTCTACTTCTAATTTTCCTTTATGCAGGCGAACAAGCTGCTGCACGATTGGTAAACCTAATCCTGATTCACCATATTTTGTATTTTTTCTTGAAGGATCTACTTTATAATAGCGATCCCATATACTTTTCATTTGTTGTTCAGACATTCCAATTCCCGTATCTTCGATCGTGATGATCGTTTCAAGATAGCCTTTTTCCAGGGTGACCATGATTTGGCCGTTTTCGGTAAATTGTATCGCGTTTTGAATAATATTGACCATGATTTGGACAAAACGGTCATAATCCGCGTAAACATCGATATCATCATCGGCTTTCAGTGTCAACGTATCCCCTGCTGCCTCTGCTTTAGCTTCTAACTGGGCAACAATATTCCTCAATGTTTCTGTACCATTGAATTTTTTAATGACCATACTGATTTGATTCGTACGGATTTTTTCATAATCCAAATTTTCATTTACTAAACGGATCAGACGCTCTGTTTCATTCTTCATCAATTTAATCGCGTCTTCTCGCTGATTCTCAGGGATTGCATTGTATTCCAACCCTTCCAGAAGACCGTTGATTGTCGTAAGAGGTGTTCTCATCTCATGGGAAGCATCTGCCATGAATTGTCTTCGACGATTTTCTTGTTCTTCGATTTCTGCTTGAGATTCTTTCAGTGAATTCGTCATTTTATTGAAATCATCTGCTAACTCATCAAATTCATCTTTATCATGTACGGGAAGCTGTACATCAAAATTGCCATTCGTCACTTCTTTCGTCGCATTCCTTAAACGATTGATCCGCTTGACTTGGAATGCTGCAAAAGCATAACTGGCAATGACCGCCACAATACTGGAAAAAATGAAACCTTTGAACAGGTTCAGTGTAATTGGACGAACACTGTTATCGATATTCCGCGCAGGTTGACTGACTACAAGTGCTCCATAGAATTCATGATTCAAATTGAATGGTACAAGTGCGTAAGAGGTCGCCTGTGCTTGCCCTAAAATGTTTTTATTCGATGTGAATTTCTCTTGACGCCCACTCCTCAGATTTTTCCATTGATCCGTTGTTAAGGTAAAGTTCAGCAATGCTGTATTGGTCGGATAAATGACACGTTCATTTTTGTCGATGAATATAAAATTCACATTTTGTTCTGTCAGTACTTGCTCCGTCAGCAGCAATGCATTTTGAAATGCCTGATCTTGACTAAACTGCGGAAGTGTATCGGCATAGGTTTGCGTTGTCTTTTCAACTGATTCAGCGTATCCAAACAGTTGCTGATAATTGTTTTCTTCAATCGTCTGTTTTGTCAGTTGCGTAAAAGAAACTCCGACGATCAATAAGATCAACGCGACCATTCCGCAAAATGCTAAGAGTTGCTGATACAAATAACGCATTAGGCAACACCAGAATCATCAAATTTGTAGCCGACTCCCCAAACAGTTTGGATAACTTGTGGTCCGACCTTTTCAATTTTTTGACGCAATTTCTTGATATGGGCATCTACTGTCCGTTCATCACCAAAATACTGGTAATCCCAGACTAGTTCAAGCAACTGTTCCCGAGAAAATACTTGTCGTGGTTTTTTTGCTAAAGTAAACAATAGATCGAATTCTTTAGGCGTCAAGCCTTCGATGGGCCGATTGTCCAGATATGCTTCTCGTGTTTTCGTATTCATCTTGAAATGACTGGTCTCAATATCAAAATGGTCATCTGAAACCGCTGCTTCTTCTCTTGCTTCTGCCAACTCGCTACGGCGATGTAAAGCTTTCATTCGAGCAATAAGCGTCAGCGGACTGAAAGGTTTCGTCACATAATCATCTGCCCCCATCTCTAAGCCGATCACCTGATCACTTTCAGAATCTCTAGCTGTCAGCATGATAATCGGCACTGTGCTTGAAACTTTGCGGATCTCTCTTCCTACTAGCATGCCGTCCATTGTAGGCAAATTCAAGTCCAATGTAATCATGTCCCAATGTTGGGGGTTTTCTAAAAAGGCGTCGAGCCCTTCTTTTCCATCATATTTGAAGGTTGCTTCCCAGCCTTCATTTAAGAAAAACATCTGCATCATTTCAGAAACAGATTGATTATCTTCAATCATTAAAATATTCATTATCGTTTCCTCCAGTTTCCAGGTCATATCTCTGTAATTTTTTTTCTGTCATAATAAAAATGGGCATAATTGGAAATACCAATAATAGCATCTCGATCAAAAAATAATTCGTATGTCCAGATGTCTTTAAATAATAACCGATCAATGTCATCAGTAAGCCCATAAGGAAAAACCAGTTCCCGCTTGTCTTTTGTGCTAGTCGCCAATGAGCGTCTGTTTTTGCGGCAAGAGGCGAATGGTACCCATAAAAAGGCAGGTTTCCTTTTGAGGGCAGAATCCGAAAAAGACTGCCAATTATTAAGAATAAGATACCAATACTGAAAAAAATCATTCTTTCCCTCCTAAATTCTCTTCTTATAGTATACTCTATATTGTTGACTGAACCAATATGTTCAGGAATTCTTCACGAAAGGTTTGTCTTTTGTTCATTCTTTGTTAAGATAAACTTATTCCAATAAAAAAGGAGTTTTATTTGTGTCAAATTATCGTGCAATCACTTTCTTTGATCTTGATGGAACATTACTAGATGGGAAGTCAAAAATCACACCCGAAGTGGCAAAAGCTATGAACGCATTAAAAGAAAACAACGTTCTTCCCGTCATCGCCACAGGACGTACAGAAGCAGAAATCCACTCGATCATGGAAGATGCGGGCATTACTTCTGCAGTCACCATGAACGGTTCTTTCATTCGAGTAAACGGTGAAGAAATCTACTCTCAGACATTTTCTTCAGAAGAATGTCAAAAAATGTATGATCATGTACAGTTGAATGGGCACGAACTTTCTTACTATAACGACCAGAAAATCTGGTGTACCGGTCATAGCCAAACAATGATCGATGCTTATGACTTTATCCATTCAGATGTGCCGGAAATAGATCCTCTAGGCTTTAAAGACAATACAGTAAATATGTTACTTATCTTATCTCAATCGGGTGACGAATACTATCATGAACATTTTCCTGAGCTAACTTTTTATCGGAATGGTCCTTACTCGATTGATACAGTGAAGAAAGGAATCTCAAAAGGCGCAGGTGTCAAACGACTGAAAAAAGAACTTCAATTAGAAGAAGTTCCTACTTTTGGATTTGGCGATGGTCCGAATGATTTTGCCTTGTTGGAAGCTTGCGACAACAAAATCGCTATGGGCAATGCCTATGATGGATTAAAAGAGCTTTCTACTTTCATCACAAAGAAAAATACAGAAGGCGGAATTGTCCACGCATTGAAGCATTTTGATCTGATTTAAGGTCATTTTTTCGGAACTGGACCCTTTCTTAAAAAATCACTTATTTTTTCTTAAGAAAGGGACAGTTTTATATAAATACTGGGGTAGCATCCGCTTTTTTATTGAATTTATCCCAAGATGTGCTATACTGATTTTGTATGAAAAATACACGTAACCCTTGTTAGCTAACGGGGACGTTACGGATTCGACAGGCACAGTCGAGCTTGAATTGCGTTTCGTAGGTTACGTCTACGTAAAAACGTTACAGTTAAATATAACTGCTAAAAACGAAAACAACTCTTACGCTTTAGCTGCCTAAAAACAGTTAGCGTAGATCCTCTCGGCATCGCCCATGTGCTCGAGTAAGGGTCCTAACTTTAGTGGGATACGTTTCAACTTTCCGTCTGTAAGTTGAAAAAGAGAATATCAGACTAGCGATACAGAATGCCTGTCACTCGGCAAGCTGTAAAGCGAAACCTCAAATGAGTTGACTATGAACGTAGATTTTTAAGTGGCGATGTGTTTGGACGCGGGTTCGACTCCCGCCGTCTCCATTGTGAGATTTCAGCAGATTTCGCTAGATGCTTAAATCCTTATTTTATAAGGGTTTGAGCATTTTTTATTTTCGCAGATTTTCGTTAAATGAATGAAAATGGCATTCAAAATAGCATTCAAAATAGCATTCAAAATAGCATTCAAAAAGAACATTTTTTAATATATATGTTCCATCCATATTATCAACGCTATTCCTACTTTACAAAAAGAACATTAGTTCGTATGCTCTTTTCGAGGTGAACTTTTATGCTGATGGAAGGAAAAACACAATTATGGTTTAAATTTGATCCTTCGAATAGATTTGTCAAAGATTTTTATAAGGTGTGGGATTCAGAAGTTTTCTTTTTGGCAATCGAAGATAGCTTATTAATCAATCTCTACTATTCTAATAAGAACTACTTTAAAATTCCTGCTGCGAAAACGAGAATGAAGAAAGATGTATATTTTTTGTTTGATGTGGTGACTGACGTGCCGGATGCACATAGCGATCATCGGCGTTATGATTATATAAAGTATACTTTCGTTGATCCAGAAAGGTATAAAGATTAAGGTATAAAGATTAAAGTAGGCTACCTAAAAAGGTAGCCCGGAACGGATTTTATCACCATACTTATAAAAGGGATACTTTTTAAGTTAGTATTAAGATTGTGTAATATGATGATATCTATATTTTATAGTATCAGTGCTATAAAATCAAAAATAAGTCACTAATTAACTACCACTCCAATTATAAGCCTTTTTTCTCACTTTTTTTCAAAAATATGGTATGCTTTTTAATGGCTTCAAATATAAAAGAGTTTAAAGCGTAACACACTTATGGGGGAGTGGTTTTTGGGGAACGCTTTAAACTCTTCTTTATTATTATCTCACAATATAACCCAAATGTCTTTCTATTTAAAAATCAAAGTAAAACTTTTCAAATATACAGAAGTATAACTATGTGAAACATCCTTTCATTAATCCATAAAAGGATACATAAAAAAGCCACTCATTTGAGTGGCAATGAAGAAAAGCTTTAGCTTGTATAATACTCTTCAAAAAATTCTAACACAGAACGATTCAAATGGCTACATTAATGTACCCTGTAGGACTCGAACCTACGACCGGACGGTTATGAGCCGTCTGCTCTGACCAACTGAGCTAAGGGTACAGGTTGTTGCCACATAAAGCCATAAACAATCAACCAGTAGAATGTGTGGCAACAAACCTGTTATCGCATATCTTGGAGTGTGACTATTTATGAGTGATAGTGAAGATATGCGATAACATTACTATTTTATCGAATGATTTTTATAGTTTTCAATATAATTATGTACTGCCCCTCACTGAGGGGCTATTTTTATAACGTCAAATAGAACAGATGGTCGAGGAACGGAAAAAATAATTAAATAATTTCGCTAATTTCTTCTAAGTGCTTTACTGTAATTTCAAGAAGTGGTATATTTTAGTTAATAAAAGAATCCGGAAGATTACTTCCATGTCTCGCTGCACCAATTATAGCGGGACTTTTTTTTGTAGAGGTGACCAAAATGTCAGATAAACCGTTTAAGACACTAGAAGAACAAATTGAAATTTTAAAACAAAGAAATTTAAAATTTAAAAACAGTGAAAATGCTAAATATGTACTAATGAATAACTCTTATTATGGATTAATAAATCGCTATAAAGAATTATTCTCGATTTCTACTCAAAATGCTGAAGGCGATTTTGAAGATGATTTTCAAGGAAATTACTTTGAGGATTTGTTAAGTATATATGATTTTGACAAAAACTTATCTTCGTTGCTCTACAAATATTTTTCTATGATTGAGACTACATTAAAAACATCTTGTTCTTACTATATCTCTTTATACATTGGTGAAATGCAAACTAATTACTTAAATAAAAACAATTATTCGTGGGGATATATTGTAGAACACGGTAAGATGAAAGGTCGACCTTCAAGAGAAGTCACTATTGATCATTTAGAAAAATGCATCAAAAAAAGTGGAGATCCTTCAATTGAGTATTATAAAAAAGAACATAATAATGTACCACCTTGGATTTCCATCCCTGCACTTTCTTTAGGAACAATCTATGAGTTGTATCGTATTTGCCCAAAAGAAGCTAAAAGTGATATTTCTTCTGTTTTTATGAAACCAAAAATCCAAGATATTAGTGCTCAAAAAAATTTATTTATAAAATCCTTGAAATTTATTCACATTTACCGAAATAGAGTAGCGCATGGACAAAGAATTGTAAATCACTGTGTGGAAGAAAAAAATGTTTTACCTAAATATGAATTTAAATTATTCTCTAAAAACAAGAAAACTCATATGCTAGTCAAAGATGGTCGTTCAGATTCAATAATTGGGCTTTTTTTATCAGTTACCTTGTTATTATCTTCGAGAAGTTTAGTGCAAAGTCAATTTATAGATGAACTAGAATCTATTTTTGTTACCTTAAAAAAAAGAAATTATAAAGCTTATGATTTAATGTGTAGAAAGTATATGATTCCAAAGAATATTTGTTCTCTCTTGAGAAATGTATAGCATATGTATCGCCCCTCACCGAGGGGCTATTTTTATCTTTGCGGAATATTTAAGTACCATCGTTTATCGTGGAAATCTTGCGCTCCACCTTTAGTATTTCCTGTTGGATCATTTGTAACACGCATCATAACGTATACTTTCTTATTAGGGAAGTTGTGCATGTTAAAAGATACATGATAGCCAACATTCCCAGATGTCCCATACGCTTGATTTACATCCGGTCTATAAATTCCATCACCTCTTACTCGAGCTAATTCTTTTCCAGTATCGTAATTCATAATGAAGATATACTCGTATTTATAGTTAGCAATGTGCCATCCAGCTACATGCAAGTTTGCGTTTTCGATTTCTCCGAACTGATCAATGTGGGCGTAATTTGTTCCATCTGTCAGCGTAGGATTTGCAGCACCTGCTCTAGTTGGATCAATGACTGGTTTATCCTCCGAAGTAGTTGGATTATCATCCGTAAAACCATGAGCCAAATCATAGGCTAATTTTTCTTTACTTACACCTATTTCAGAAAGATAACCGTAAGGATCTGTATGATTGCCCCAAATATTTTGTGTTACCCATAAATGCGATTTGATTCCTGGTTGGTTATAAGGCGTGTCCAATGTTAATGGAATACCATATTTCATTGCTGAATCTCTAGCCAATTCAACGTATGCCTTGTAGTTTTTCTCAAACGTTGTTTTATCATGTGTGTGTTGTAACTCAATCTGCACAGGACTATTTGCATTAGCATACGAACCAGCACCGTACTGTACATAACCAGGTTGTCCGACTTGGTAAACAATTCCACCGTCTCCCACAATGTAAGCAGTATAAGCACTAGTCCATGAACGTTGCATATACTGTGCTTCATTGCGTCCTGTTGCTGTTTCGTTAGCCGTTTCATGAAGTAAAATATACTGATTATTCGCTACTTGAGAGCTACCTTCATTTACACCTAAATTAAATTCATTGTTAATAGTGTAGGCAAAAGCATTCGAAGGTAATAAAAAAAGAGCCATTAGTAGGCTCAATGATAAAATGATTTTCTTCATTTTTTTCCTCCTATTTTTTTAAGTTATATGCAGACACACCAGTGATAACACCTAAAAACGTCGCTACTGCATTGATAGTCAGAACTGTCATATCTGTTCCATTCCATCCATATGCTTTGCCTAGTGTTGCAACTAATACAGATGTAGCCGGAAGTACCGTAAGTACCGCCCACTTAATGATTTGATAATATTTATCAGGTAAGATCATCTTTATTCATCTTCTTTCTATTTTTATCGAGATGTTTCCCTAAATAAAGTTTTAATTTGTTGTGTGTGTTCTACCAATTTTTCTGCATGTGTATCTAATCTTTCATCGTGTTTCTTTAGTTCTTCATGAATCATCAATCGATCTGATTTGCTCGATTCTAATTCTTTTGTTAATAGTTCCAAGTTGTAACTCACTTGTGATAGTGTTTTCGTAATTTTTGTAAATGATGCAACAATCGGTCTAATTACTAATAAAATCAAAGAAACGATAGCGGTTATTGATCCTGCTATCGCTCCCCATTCCCCTAAATTAATCATATTGCAACTCCTTGTATCAAAACTAAAAGCACATCAATTAAGATGCACTCTCTTCATTGTTAATAATTTTTTCTGCTTCTTCGTCTGTAATGCATAGCGGAACGAACTGTAGAACTTGATCGTCAGTAAAACAGCCCCAGTCAAACATCATTTTCACATCGCTAAAACTAAACATACTACTCGCCTCCTTCTGGATTTAATTGCTCTTTAATTTCTTCAATGTCTTTGCTATTTTGAAGTGAAGCAAGCATTGTCTTTGAATTGATCTGTGCTAAACTATCAGCTTTTTCTTTCAATGCTGTATTTTCCTGTTTAATTGCTACATCGTTTAGCATGAGTTTGGCATTGAGCTGTTTTAGATTGCCGTTTTCATGTTCCAGAGCTTCATACACTGCTTCAAGATTATTTAGCTTATTGTGATCCAATACATTCGTCAAAACAATCCATCGTTTTTCTTGCGGATCAAATAATTGATCATTAATTGTTAAAGGCTCCCCATCTGAACGAATTCCTTCTAATGGTGGGACATCAGTAAACGGGACAGTCATAACCATATCATCTAACACTTTTCCGGCATATTCCCCACCAGGCTTGCCATACTTCCAAATATCTTTCATTTATTTCACTCCTTTATTTTTTTGTTTGCGTGTACCGTAAAGGACTAATGGAACAATAAGTACCATCTGAATCGCCAGGTATGAATACAAAAGTTGGCGTTGTGGTTACAGCTAGCCGACCACCGACACCTGTACTTGTTGCGCCGTAACCAAAGGCGGTTCGGTCAGGTTTCAACTCATTTGGTATATTTGTAGCTTGATTAGCACGTCCGAATGGATAATAACTTGTATCCTTTGTAAATTTTGTCCCTCCGGTCAGTTGGAACTCACCTCTAAACTCAATTTCATTATCACCATTTGCTTGATACGTGATTTTATATTGAGGTGGATTATTCTCAGCTACTTCGAAACCGTCCACAAGTGTAAGAGCAAGCCAACCTGTACTTTCTGCAACTGTCGCAACTTCTTCACCTGCAATCTGCAACCCATCCTCAAAGTTTTTTAAACCTTCAACTGACTGTGGCTCGGTCAAACTAACCGTATTATTCAAGCCTTTTTCAGCATATTCAGGCGTGATGTCCCAACTGTAATCATTGGGATTGTTGCTGTCTTTCAATCCTTCACCACAGTATTTATATTCACTAATATTTGGGGTTCGTGTGTCGCCTTTTTCTAGTTTTATCCATTCTACTTTACATTGACCTAAACTTGTATTTGGCACTTGATAAACATATAGTCTCCCAGTTATATCAGTGGCGCTTATAGTTGCTTTAAATGTCAATTGCCACTCATCAACAAGACCTTCAACTGGTTTCATATCAAAAAGATTCACAGTAGAACCATTAGTTTCATATTGTACAAAACAACGGAATGTCTGCGTTGCCGGTTTAGTTCCTTTAAGTGTAATAGTATAGGTCTGGTCTTTAAGTAACTTTTCGCTTGGTGTTTTAGTTAGAAGCAAATATGAGCTACTTGTAATGCCAGTTGGATCAAGTAAATTTTTACCTAGTGTTTTTTTACTCAAATAATATGGCGCATCGAGTAAATTTGGCTGGTAAGGAGTTGCCGTATCACTTGTTGACGTTACTTTCTCAATCTTAATATCATAACCAATGTAGAGTTTGCCGACTTGTCCTTTAGTCGAGTAAACCTAAAAATAAGTAAATTCTCCGTCTGACACGTTTTCAGGTACAGTAAATGTCTCTTTAATGAACCCCCATTTTCCCCTACAACTATTATCTGGATATAAATAAGTGACACGTGTCACAACGTTATTAGCTGATACACAATACGGATAGATAGGCGAAGAGCCGTAATTTGTGGAGAAATCCTCACTAATCATTATAGGCACAGTTACGATATAAGTAGAGCCTTTTTCTAACCGTCCTACAGATGGAATATATACGCTTCTACTTACATCGTTTGCTGACGGATCGCTAAAGTCAAGTACAAAATGCGAACCGCCGTCTTTAACATAAGCAGGAGGTTCTGTAATCTCTGAAGCATTTTTACTTAGTTTTGAAAAATCTAAATTTAGGAATAAGTTAGGTCTTCCCGAATAATCATAGTCCCCGAAGTCAATGCTGTTACTGTACATCTTTTTCAGCTTGCCGAGGTCGCCGATTTGCTGATTGGTTTGATCAATACGATCATTCGCTTTATCAATATTAGTATTGAGAGTTGCGACATCTTGATTAGCTTTCGTGATTTTGTCGTTTGTGTCTTTTACTTTCGCATCAATCTGCGTTTCGGATTCCGCAATTTTCTTTTCAATCTCTAGCTTTCCATCAGCTAGAATTTTTTCGATTTTATCGATTGTCTGGCTAAACCCATTGAAATAATAATCTTCCAGCTCTGGCGTACTATCATCAATTGGACTGCGTTTGATATAAAAAGTAAAACGACCAGCTGTATCTAACGAGCGGTCGTTTGGAAAATCAATATATACGCTACCTTCTACTTTACCGACATATCCTAAAATATTATCTTCTAATACGATAAATACAATACCATTCACAGGATCTTCTACCGTAGCTAGATAGTCATGTTTACCATAACCACCTTCTGCCGTTGCAGATTTGAACATCAAGCGAATCGGAACAGTTGTCCCTTCGGGTAAGCTTTGAGGGATGCCGTTTTTCCGAACTAACTTCATTCGAAGCTTAGCTGTTCCTCGATCATGCGACCAAAAAACAACATTCGTCCTGTTTGGACTAGTGGCTTCTGCTTGAATCACAATGATCGATTCATTCATTTTATAAACCATTAACTTAACACCTGCCCATTATTGATAATCAAACCTCTGCCAATAATTTTATTTTCAGTTGTCGCAAATCCTGCAACTGGCTTGGTATATCTAGCAGTTGCTGCATCAACGTACACCCCAATGTTATTGCCTGAACCCGCCGTCTCAATATATATATGTATGGTTGAGACTAATAGATACTGTAAAAAACGTTGATAAATCAACGTTTTTTTATTTTGGCTTAATAAAAGACTTAATATTTTTGCATTGTTTTTGCCTAATATTTAGCATAGGTATATGCCAAATTACAGTATAAGGATTGTGTATATAATGAAAAAATTCTACTTATCAGTTTATCAAGCTTATTTTTACTTACTGCTTGTGAAAATTCCTAGTCAAAGAGTATATCTTCAGATATCCACATTTCGAGTAGTATCGATCAACAATTTCTAGAAATAAGAAAAATTCTTCTGGAGAAACTTCTGAAACTTCCGATATAAAAGTTTCTTCCACTAAAAAATACAGGTTAGAGAAACTAACAGCACATCTTCATCATTTCAAGTAAACTCTAAGTCAACTTCTTTGTCTTCTTCAACAAATAACTATGATAGTTCTACGTTTACTCCTGATCAGGCACAAGCTTTACAAATACTTTACGGATAATAAACCTGATCTAAATGATTATGATATCAGTTTTGCATTTTTTAAAATGATTTGCTCGGGCTATCTTCTTAAGGCAACTAGTAGATCCATTCGACAACTGGACGGCTATGGTACTATAGATTTTTATCGAGTTTCTTCACAAGGTATTGTTACAGAAACAGATTCTCTAGGCGAGCCTTTTTAATAAATCAAAAATCATAAAAAAACAACGCCAACTAAATAAAGTGCCTTCAAAAGCTTGGACTCCTCGCTTTTGAAGGCACTTTATTTAAAATCTTTATGAAACTAAAGTATGTTCATATTTATTGCTGTAATTATATAGATATTCTGTCGTTTCCAACTCATAAACGTGAGTGTATTTTGCCACTACTTTTCCGCATTTTTCTAATATTTCATTGCGATCGACGTCATGATATTCGTCTACGCAGATCACAACACAATTTTCTAATTTACTGATTACTTCTCCAACCACTTTTTGTTTCAAGCCAATAGGTTGGCAAATATATTTTTTTCCTAAAATGATAGTTTCGTTATTCATATTTCATCCACCCTTAATGTGTTTTTCATTATTTAAAATGATAATACCATTAAAATATGATTATGAAAACCAATAACACTTGTGATTTTATAAAAAAATAAAAAAACCGAAAAACAGATATGCCCACTGTCTTTCCGGCTCTTTTTATTCTTGATTTCTCTTCTTTTTTGTTTCAATAATCGATTTTAGTTATTAATAAATGAAAAGGCATTTATATTAAAATTTGCTAATAAAAGATCTACATATTTTTCTAGAAATGCTTGATCGATTTCATCGTACCCTTTCGTTACTCCGCAATCGATATCTAAAACACCGATTAAATGACCCTCTTTTACCATTGGTACAACGATTTCTGATTGTGCGGCTGAATCACAGGAAATATAGTTTTCATGTTTTTTGACATCGTCAACGATCAATGTCGCTTGTTTTTCAGCTGACTCTCCACAAACTCCTTTTCCCATCTTGATACGTGTGCAGGAAACTCGCCCTTGGAACGGTCCTAAAATCAATTCATTACCATCAAATAAATAGTATCCTGCAAAGACGGTCTCAGGTAATGTTTCATTCAACAATGCAGATGAATTTGCTAAATTTGCTAACCAGTTATCTTCTGCTTCTAATAATCCTTGTTGCTGTAATAATAGAATTTCGTATGCATCTTTTTTCTGTTTTTCTGTCCACATGATAAAAACCGCTCCTTTTTGATCTATGGAGAAGATTATAGCTCAGTTTTTTAGTAAACGCTAGGTTTCCTCCTCAAAAAAAAGAGATACGTCAGGTTGATCACCTTGAACGCATCTCGCTGTCTTTTTCTATTCTGCTTGTTGGATTTCTGCTGCTAAATCAGCATAATCAATCGTTTCATGAACAAAAGTCGGATCATCAACTGGAAAGTGCTGTACAAGGGACGAGATGCGGCTGATTTCCACATTTCCTTCAGTTACTTCAAAATCCATTACATGTCCACCAAATGTATGTGTATCATCGATAAAATGCAGATGAAATCCCGCTGCAGCAACTCCTTGGAATAATTCAGGCGTAAAGAACCCAACTAATGTTCCATGAATGTTGCTTTGTTGGAATTCTGGTTGAGACTCTGAAATTTTTGCTAGTCTTCGATAAGGCTTTTCTTGTTTCGGCATGATACGGATATGCATGTTTTTGAATAATCCAGTTATCTTCACTGCTAAAAATAGATTTTCCCCATCTTCTTTTACTAAGATGTCTTTTTTCAATTGTTCTCCATCTGCAGATTCTGAAACAGAAAAACTAGTATCTGGCGTAAAATCTGTAATTGCTGCATAGGGGGTAAGTTCACTTCCATCTAATTGGACAACTGAGCCATCTGATCTTCCTTGATAAGCTACGCCATCTAAAAAGATGACTTCACCATCAAGTCCATGCAATGTTCCCAATCCCAGAGTTCCTTTTTCCAATATATGAGCAATCGTTTCTGTTCCATCCATCAAGCCGGCCATCAAAGCTCCTAATGTCCCGTGCTGGTATAAGATTTTTTCAGTCATGTCGCCACTTCCTTAATAGAATTGATCTGGTAAGATTGTTTCTCCCAATTTCTCATTATCACGGTAATCGATCGGAATATCAATAATTACGGGTCCTTCTGTCGCAAAACCTTCTTCTAAAGCTTTTTCTAATTCCTCTACACTTGTAGCTCGGATCCCTTTAGCACCAAAAGCTTCTGCATATTTCACAAAATCAACTGGACCAAAGTCTACACCTGACGCCCGTTGATATTTCATTTTTTCTTGAAACTCTACCATATTGTAGCGTCCATCATTCCAAATCAAATGAACGATATTCAATTTTTTACGTACGGCCGTTTCTAAATCTTGGGCAGAGAATAAAAATCCGCCATCTCCGGAAACTGATACGATTTGTGTATTTGGACGTACCAGTGCAGCAGAAATTGCCCATGGTAATGCTACACCAAGCGTTTGCATACCATTACTGAATAACAGATGTCGGGGTTCATAACTTCTAAAGTGGCGTGCCATCCAAATATAATGACTCCCTACATCTACAGTAACGGTCATATCATCTGTTACTTTTGATTGAAGTGTGTTGATGACTTCTAAAGGATGCAAAATACCTGCTTCTCCTTTTGATTGGACAATATCCCGCTCCGTTAGTTTTGCTTGAAGAGAAGCTAAATATTCTTTCGCATCTTCTGACACTTGTTGAGGCTCTAATGAACCTGTCAATAAATCAAGAGTAGCTGAGATATCGCCAATCAACTCTCTTTCAGGCTGCATAAACGGATCGATTTCAGCTGGTGCTTCATCGATCACAATGATCCGCGCATCTTTTTCTGCGTTCCAGTTTCTTGCTTCATATTCGATTGGATCATAGCCAATTGCGATGACTAGGTCGCTTCGTTTCAAAAGCATATCGCCTGGTTGGTTTCTAAACAATCCCACACGACCAAAGAAATGCGCTTCTAATTCACGTGAGATCACTCCTGCTGCTTGGAATGTCTCTACAACAGGCAATGCTGTCTTTTCAACTAATTGTCGGATAGCTAATGTTTCTTTTTCGCTTGATCCCCGCATACCTACTAATAATACCGGTAGTTTTGCTTCCCTGATGCGTTCGGCTAAGTAACGGATATCATCTGCAGAAGCAGAACCTAATTTAGGATCACTCAATGGCTTGATGATATTACCTTGAACTGGCGCATCCACTACGTCTTGAGGAATACTGATAAAACTCGCTCCTTTTTTTGAGCTCTTAGCCATACGATAAGCATTGGCAATCACTTCTGAAATTGTTTCCGGATCTTGGATTTCTGCACTGTATTTTGTGATTGGCTGGAACAGCGCTGCATTATCCATGCTTTGATGGGTCAACTTCAATAGATCGCTTCGTTTTACTTGTCCGGCAATTGCTAAAACTGGGTCTCCTTCTGCTGTCGCTGTTACCAAACCTGTAGCTAAGTTACTAGCACCTGGACCACTTGTTGCGATAACAACCCCGGGTTCTCCTGTGATACGTCCGATTGCTTGTGCCATAAATGCAGCATTTTGTTCGTGACGAGTTACGATTAATTCAGGACCATGATCCTCTAATTCATTAAATACACCATCGATTTTTGCGCCTGGTATACCGAATACATAATCAACGTGATGATTGATCAAACTTTCTACTACAGATTTCGAACCTTGTTTCATTTTTTCAGCCATTGAACATCGTCCTTTTTATGCTTTATTTTAATTATTAGTTAGAAATAATCACAAACAAGTGATACAGTTTCTAAACCTGTTTCATTCAGAAGTATAGCACGTTTTATTTCATTTGTTTAGCCATATGTTTCAAAAAATGAAAAAGAATGACAGTTTTTACATAAAAAACTGTCATTCTTGGTTGAAAGTTTCAACCAATTTCACAAGATGACAAAAAAAAATTCAAGTATGCGACATTGGTTCTACGCCCCATACTTGAATTTTTTTCAATTAGTATACATCAAAACTTCTAATTTTCATTTCCCATCAACTGATACGCTCGACCATCCGAACTTCTTTTGAAAAAACCGAATGTGATTAGGTAACGCCTTTGTTCGACATAATCAGCACTAGAAAATACGTCCATCAATATCGAATTGACTTCTGTTTCTGTATAGATTACTCCATGTTCGAATCGTTTCAAGACTTCTTTCAGCAGGATGTATTTCTTTTTTGTTGCGCTTGGTACTTGTTTTACTTTTCCATCCTTCATAAATGTCTCCAAAACTTTCATTTTCTCTTGCTCCGTATAAGTATAAATCATCTTCTTTCTCCTTTTGATTCTAAGAATACTCCATTTATATTAGAATATTCTGATTTTTTTGTTAAAGCGGTTACTCTCAAGAAAGATATTATCATATAGTTCTTTTTTTTACTAATATTTGTCGATAGACTCATCCTAATAAGTTATTCGCCCAGTCGAGTAATTAAAAAATACTGAATCAAGAATATTGCATTACATGATAAGAACAAAAAAAGAACCCTTGAATACCAAGGGTTCTTTCTCTGTCTGATAACAATGATTAACGACGGATTTCTTTGATACGAGCAGCTTTTCCGTGTAATGCACGTAGGTAGTACAATTTTGCACGACGTACTTTACCGTAGCGAACTACTTCGATTTTTGCAACACGTGGTGTGTGCAATGGGAATGTACGCTCAACGCCCACTCCGTTAGAAACTTTACGTACTGTATAAGTTTCGCTGATTCCAGCACCGCGGCGTTTAATAACAACACCTTCAAATAACTGGATACGTTCACGAGTACCTTCGACAACTTTTGCGTGAACACGCACAGTGTCACCAGGGCGGAACGCTGGGATGTCAGAACGCAATTGGTCTTTTGTTAATTCTTCGATTAATGGATTCATGGTTTTCTTCTCCTTATTCCAAATATTCTTATGAGCTTATCTCACAGCGGAATATCGTAATAGTTAAGTGCTTGTGCACTCACCATAAAATACTAACATACTATCAATCTACTGTAAAGGAAATTTTAGAAAAAGTTACTTGGCTACATCTGATGTTTTTTTTTGCTCTTCTTTCTTGATTTCTTCTAAAAATTTCGTCATTTGAGGCGTCCATTCAAGTGTTTCCAAGAGATCAGGTCGGCGTTGATAGGTTCTTCTTAGCGACTCTTTTAATTGCCATTCTTCAATCAATTTATGATTTCCATTTGTCAATACTTCTGGTACTTTCATCCCTTTATATTCTGCTGGACGAGTATATTGGGGATGTTCTAATAGACCAGTTGAATAAGAATCGGTTTGGGCAGAAGTCTGATTGCCTAACACATCTGGCAACAGCCGAACTGTTGCATCGATCATGACCATTGCACCTAATTCTCCCCCAGTAAGGACATAATCCCCTAAGGAAACTTCATCTGTCACTAATGTGCGGATACGTTCATCATACCCCTCGTAGTGACCACAAATGAATACCAGGTGTTCTTCTTGTGAAAATTCTTCTGCCATTTTCTGATCGAATCGTTTACCAGCTGGATCAAGAAGGATGACTCGTTTCTTGACATCAGGTGCAGCTTGTTCAATTGCTTGGATATTATCATAGATTGGTTGGACTTTAAGCAACATACCTGCTCCTCCGCCATATGGATAGTCGTCTACTGTCTGATGTTTATTATCTGAATAGTCGCGGAAGTTAGAGATATTGATGTCTAATAAACCTTTATCTACAGCCTTGCCGATGATGGATTCACCCATAGGACCTTCAAACATTCGTGGAAATAAAGTCAATACATCAATCTTCATCGTCAATCAGTCCTTCTGGGATTTCTACACGGATCACTCCAGCTTCTAAATCAACTTCTTTGACGACAGAAGCGATATATGGAAGCAAGATATCAGCCTTTTTCGGACGTTGAACGACCCAAACATCATTAGCGCCTGGTGACAAGATTTCTTTTACTTTACCTAGTTCCGTTCCATCTTCTTCCACCACACGCAGACCGATGATCTCGTGGTAATAGAATTCATTTTCATCTAGATCTACAGAGTTGTCTTTTGACACTTTCAATATGCCATCCCGATATTTTTCCACATCATTGATCGAAGGATGACCTTCAAAACTCAATAAGTCAAAATTTTTATGTTTGCGATGACTTTTGACTGTTAATTCCACAGGTGCTTTTCCATCTTGGAATAATGTCAGCACCGTCCCTTTTTTGTAACGTTCTTCTGGGAAATCCGTTGTTGAGATCACACGGACTTCACCTTTGATACCTTGTGTGTTTACGATTTTTCCTACATTCAAGTATTCAGTCAACTTATATCCCCATTTCTTTTTTGTCTGTTTTATTTTAGCATGTGCGGAGAGGCAATTCTAGTTTTCTTTTAGGGTATTAAGCCAAATTTATGCAAAACTGTGGCTTGCTGTTTTTGATGACTTCTTATTTCTTGGAGCTGAGCACTTCTGTCATGGCTTCTTCATAGAAACTGCCATCTTCAATGCAGCTATAGGGTCTTGACGAGTGATCGTATAGACATTTTTCGGTTCTTGCCAACTTACTTCTACGGCTCGATTCGTCGTATCTCCCATATCAATAGTTATCTTACCAAATTGTTCAGGTACTGGCAGCCTGTTTTCTTCCAAATAGGCTACGATTTCTTTAGCTAACGGCAAGGGTTCTTGACCATCTATATTATTCCCACGGATCCGAATACGCCAATTTCCTTCTTGCCATTCAAGGTAGCTTGAACCTGCTGCTCCTTGCTGATACCCCGTGATTTGATGACCTAAATCCATTTGCTGCCCATTTGTATCGATCTCAAATGGCTGCAAGACTTGGATCGTTTCTTGACTAGAAGCAAATCCATATTGATAGAGATAAGTTGCAATAGGCGTTTCTTGATTCAATTCGTCAGCATTCAACCTGAGGGGACGATCTGATCCGTAATATAAAATAGAATAGCCTTGCTTTGTTTGTGCCGCTGCGACATTGAGATAGCCAGAAGAAATCGGTACATCTAAAGGCATGGGCACGTTTGGTTGTTGTTCTTTCAATTGGTTTAAAGCAGGCTTTTCCTCATTATTTGAGGTAGTCCTTGTTTGTTCAGTAGATGAAGCCGTTTTAGTATTACTTTTTTCTGTACTTGCAACAGTTTCAGATGTACTGCTTGATGGTTGCGTATTGTCTGATCTTTCAGTAATCAAACTGCAGGCGCTTAACAATAAGACAAACGGAATAAATAACATAGTATTTCTCATTATCTGTTCACTCCCTCCTATTATAAGGATACGCTTTCTTACTTCTTTTGCCAAATAATCATTTCTTCAATTAATAAAAAAACAAAAAAGCTGTACTCGGAAATTCGAGTACAGCACGTTTATTTACTTTTCCTTATCATCGATGATATTCAAACGCACTTTTTTTGGTGCATTGATCCGAACACCGTAAACGATCGTGCGGATTGCTTTGGCCACACGCCCTTGTTTTCCGATGATACGGCCAATATCTTCAGGTGCCACTGTTAGGTTGTACTCGTAAAAATCTTTCGACTCTACGACCTCTAACTTGACTTGATCAGGATAAGTGACTAGCGGACGAACGATTGTTAAGACTAAGTCGCTTAAATCTTTCATATCCGGTCACCTTATTTCTTTGAGAATTTAGCTTCGTGGTGTTTTTGCATAACGCCTTCTTTTGAAAGGATGTTACGTACAGTGTCAGAAGGTTGTGCACCTTTTGATAACCAGTCAAGAACTAAGTCTTCTTTTAAAACTACTTCTGCAGGGTCTTTCAAAGGATTGTAAGTACCTACAGTTTCGATGAAACGTCCATCACGAGGAGAACGTGAATCAGCTACGACGATACGGTAAAAAGGACTCTTTTTAGAACCCATACGTTTTAAACGGATTTTAACTGCCATTATTTATTTCCACCTCCATTGTTTTATTCACAAGATGTAGTGTAACAGTTTTTTTTTACCCTGTAAAGCTTTTTTTCTTTACAGCTTGATTAAATTCGATTTTTTTTTAGGAAATAGCAGATTTTAGACTTCTTTTTTGTTAAAAACAAGCCACCCAGCTACGATGGATATGACGATAGAACAACATGTCACTGCTAATGACCGAGTATAATCTGCAAGGTGGATTTCTTTCGCAAGAAAATTTGAGGAAGAAATCAAATAAGTCGGTACATATTCTGCTACTTTAGAGAACAACCCAGCACCATAACTCAGAATGACCGTTCCCCCACTAGCCAACAGAACCGCATAATTGGAAGAAAGAAAAGCTGAATAAAATAAAATCAATGAATAAAGCCAACAACCAAAAAAATAATAAGTAAAACTGATAAATAAAGGATGGGTGATAATCGACTGGTCCCAATAATAAATCGTGTATGCTAGCGTAATACTATAACAGCACCAATAGCTGACACTCCAAAATAGTATACCCATGATCCATTTCGACAGAAATATCTTCCAGCGCTTCATCCCTTTTGTCAGCAAGTTGATGATTGTTCCGTTTTGGTATTCGCTTGTCAATATCCCACTGAATAAAAGAAGGAAAAAAATCAGCAACATCGGAATATTTTTATAAAATTGTGTCCATGAAGTCGTTGCATCAACTGTAATCTTCTGAACAGAAATCCCTGACTCTGCCAGAGTTGTTGACATAGCTTGCACTAAATAAGGAGTCAATTTAGCTAGCAATGGATTCATTATACCGAAAATCACTGTGAGCGCACTTAGCGTGATGATTTTTCCAGTACGCCAGTTTTCCTTTAGCTCCTTTTTGGCGAAGGCAATGAGTTGTCTCATGATTGAACGACCTCCAAAAAGAGTTTTTCTAGCGTAGGTTCTTCCATCTGGACCGATTGGACTGGCAATTGGTATTTGGCTAGCAAATCCATAGCAAAAAGCATTTCTTCTTTACTTTTTTGTGGATAAGCTATACGCAGTTCACTTCGGATCATCCCTCCAGGTAAAAGCTCTTCAAATTGTTCGCGCTCTTTTTTGGAAAAAAATACGATCTCAAATCCACTAGCATTTGTTTGCTTTTTCAATTCGTCCACTGATCCAGACAACACGATTTTTCCATTATCCAAAAAAGCAACTTTGTCACAGATACGCACCACATCAGATAAAATATGAGTTGAAAATAAAATCGTCGTTTGCTCTTTCACAGATGATAAGATATCTAATATTTCTTTTCGACCCACAGGATCAAGAGCAGAAGTTGGTTCATCGCAAATGAGTAACTTGGGCTCGTTCAACAATGCTTGAGCAATCCCTAAACGTTGTCGCATCCCTCTGGAAAATTTTTTGATCCGCTTCTTTTCATTCGACAGACCGACAAGTGACAACAGTTCACTGATTTTTTCCTTTATCCGCTGTTTAGGCATTCCTGTGAGTTCGCCGCAAAAGATCAAATACTCAGAAGCGGTCATATAATCATAAAAAACCGGTACATCAGCTAAATAGCCGATTTCTTGATTGGTCGTTGTTTGTCCGTACTCTACTTCTTTTCCGTTCACTCGGATCGTTCCGCTGTCTTTTTTGATAAGACCTAAGATCAGTTTCATAGTTGTCGTTTTTCCAGCACCGTTTTTACCGATGAAACCAAAAATCGTCTGTTCTTCTACAGAAAAAGATAAATCATCCAGCAATTTGTTTGTACCAAAAGACTTTGAGACTTTTTCAAGTGTCAAGATAGCCACTACGCATCCTCCTTGCCAAAAATCAAATAAAGGACAGGACCGATGAACTGCATACCAACAATAACAATAATCACCCATATCATTCGATTTCCATGTTTATATGCAGAATGTGTAAAGATATGATGAAGTACATAAATAAGTAATCCAAACTGTACAATGATTAAAGGAATTAAAAACGGAAGAAATTCTTTGATGCCCATATTACTCGCCTGCCAATCGCTTTTTTAGTTTTTCAATTTTTGATTTCTCAATCTGTTGAAAAATCGGATTTTCTAATGCACTCAATGCCCCTTCCCTGATGAATTTCGTGTCTCTTATTTGCTGTACCCCAAGATCTGCTCCTTCAAATATCTCAGTTATCTCATCAAAATACCTATCACCATGAAGGATCCTGCCTTCCTCGCTTAAAAGTATAAGTGTCAAATCCACAAACTGTTTTAAGCACTTTATTACTTGTTCTTCTTTTTCATGTTTCGCATAAGCACAGGCTGCAGCGTAAGAAAATTGAGCACAACTGTTGGGATGGACCGCCGTCAGGTTGAATGCTTGGATCACAGCATCTATTCTATTGACAGTTTCTTCTATAACCGGTAATTGAATGATTTGGATCAATAGATAATGAGTGGCTGAAGATACGAGATTGATTAAATGAGAAAACATGCTGAATTGAGTATAGCTTACCGCTTTTTTTGTTTGACCAGCGGCTCGGTACGCTTGGATAAGCAAGGTGTCGCTTTGCTGGGCAAAACGATAAGGATCCGCTTTTTCTTCGATTTCAGATAAAGCTTCTTCTGGTTTGCCTAACTGGAGCATGACCGCTACTTTTAACAAAGAAGCATTATTGCATAGAGATAATTCTGCTGATTCTTCAACGATTTTCGTACATAACGCTTCTGCTTCAGACAGAATTGCTTGTTGTTCCTCCAGATCCTTTGTTAGCATAAAATGATTCAACCACAAAACGACTACTTGTAGAAGAAAAGGATAACATGAGTAATATTGTTTGACCGCTTTTCTACAGTCCTCCATCACATATTCAAAGGGCTCTTTAGAAAAAGCGGTGGTCCACTGCTGATAAAAGTGTCTGATTTGCTCTTTCGTCAATTGAGGATGATAGCCGAGCAGTTCATCAACAGACACATCAAAAAAACTGGCTAATTTAGGCAATATGAGTACATCAGGCATACTTTGGCCTGTCTCCCATTTGGAAACAGAAGCTTTTGTCACACCTATGAATTCGGCTAGAGTTTCTTGAGTCACGCCTTTTTCCTTTCGTAAATTTGCTACATTTTTCGATAATGATAATTCTTCCATCTTATCCCTCCTTTTTCTTCATTATATAGACTTTCTAAGAGGGTTGGCAATGGAGACTAACGATACTTCGCGATCATTTGTCAACTAAAACGAAACTTTTGCCAGTAAGTGTTTTTATTTGCTCCAGTTACTTATTTTTTGTAAGATTATTATAGATAGTTTGAAGGAGGAAAAATCGTATGACAAAAAAAATTGGATTTTTTATTGGTAGTTTAAGAAAAGATTCTTACAACAAAAAAGTAGCAGAAGCTTTTGCGAAATTGCTTCCTGAAGGGTACGAAAGTGTATTTGTAAAATTCGATGATCTGCCATTTTACAATGAGGATCTTGAAACCCCAGAAAAAGCTCCTGCTGAATGGACTCGTTTTCGTGAGGAAGTGAGCGGATTAGACGGTGTCGTTTTCGTTACTCCTGAATACAACCGCTCTGTGCCAGCAGTATTGAAAAATGCTTTAGATGTAGGCTCAAGACCTTATGGACACAGTGTTTGGGATCATAAACCAGGTTTAGTCGTTACTGCATCACCAGGTGGGATTGGCGGCTTTGGCGCAAACCACCATCTACGCCAATCACTTGTCTTTTTGAATGTGCCAACCTTGCAACAACCGGAAGCATATATCGGAAACGTTGCGAATCTAATTGATGAAAACGGCAATATCGTTGAAGGAACATTAAGTTTCTTCCAAACGATTTTAGATGCATATCTAGATTTTTCTAACAAATTAGCAGAATAAAATTAGAACAGTAATAAAAAGGCAACTATGTACAGGACACTTCTGCATATAGTTGTCTTTTTTGTTTTTTTTGTTTCTACTTTCGTATATAATGCAATTCGATAAATTCACCGAATCGTGTCGTATCTAGCAATTCAAAACGTGCTTCATAGGTTCCTTTTTGGAATAAAGGGATTCCGTCCCCTAATAATACAGGGGCAATCTGGATATACCATTCATCAATCATTTGATGTTCTACTAACGGTTTGATCAATCGACCTCCACCCACAACCCAGATATCTTTTCCTTCTGTCATTTGTAGATTTTTTAGAAAAGCAACAGGCTCTTCGTGTACGACCTCAGCATCTGGCAATTGTAATTGTGCATTGGTTGAAAAAACGAAATTCTTTTTCTCTGGATAAATTGCTTCGGTTTCCAAATATTTTTTTGCTTCCTGATAAGTTTTCCTGCCCATGATGGTCGTATCGATTGTTTCATAAAAAGCTTCATAAGTGGTTTGCTCACCTGTCGGAGTGTCAAAAAGCCATTGAAGATCATCCGTTTTCGTTGCCAAATAACCATCTAAACTTACAGCGCCATAAAATATGATTTTTCGCATGCTTTATTCGTCCTTTCTTTATTTTTTGCCGATACGTACGACCTCTTCTTTGCGGAAACAACTGTCAAGGTGATCATTGATGATCCCGACTGCTTCTAAAAAAGCATAGATTGTTGTACTTCCGATAAACTTAAATCCTCTTTTCTTTAGATCCTTTGCTAATTCATCTGAAAGAGAACTTGTTGTCGGGACTTCTTCTTGTGAATGATAAGAAGAATCAACGATTTTTCCATTAGAAAACGACCAAAGATACTCAGAAAAACTGCCGAATTCTTCTTGAATCTTCAAGACTGCTTTAGCGTTTTGGACAGCAGCTTCGATTTTTCTGCGATTCCGAATAATTCCTTTGTTTTCCATTAGTTCGCTCATTTTTGCTTCTCCATAATTTGCGACTTTTTGGATATCGAATTGATCATATGCTTTATCGAATGCTTCACTTTTATTTAAAATCGTCTGCCAACTCAATCCTGCCTGATTGATGTCGAGCATCAATTTTCGGAACAGCTTTTGGTCATCATATTCAGGAACACCCCAGACAGTATCATGATATTGCTGCATATTTTCTGTCTGTTCACTCCACGGACATCTCATTTGTGCCACCTCTTTGTTTAGAGTAATTGTATCAGTAAAGAATAAAAATTGCTGATAGAAAAGCTCCGGCAATAGACATTTTCAGTCTGTACCGAAGCTGTTTTTTTATCTTATTTCCGTTTTTTCTTTTTCTTCTTATTTTTCTTGATCATTCGATTCATCGCCATTTTGCCTAGTTTCCCTTTGACGCCTGATCCAAACATTTGGTCCATACCTGGGATGTTCATATCCCCTTTGGACATTTGTTGCATCATTTTTCTTGATTCCTTGAATTGCTTGATCATTCGGTTTACTTCAACCACACTGTTTCCAGAACCAGCAGCAATTCGGCGACGACGGCTTGGATTCAACAGATCAGGATTTGCTCTTTCTGCTGGTGTCATAGAATAAACCATCGCCTTTTTGCGTTCAACATCTTTTGGATCTACCTTGACGTTTTCGATTCCAGGGACTTGATTCATTCCTGGGATCATTTTGATTAGATCTTCCAGTGGGCCCATCCCCATCACTTGATCGAGTTGTTCAATAAAGTCATTGAAATCAAATGAGTTTTCCCGCATCTTCTGTGCAAGTTCTTCCGCTTTTTTCTCATCATAGTCTTGCTGCGCTTTTTCAATCAGTGTCAGCATGTCCCCCATACCAAGGATACGGCTAGCCATACGATCTGGGTGGAATACTTCTAAGTCAGTCAATTTTTCACCAGAACCGATGAATTTGATTGGTGCGCCTGTCACTGAGCGGATCGATAATGCTGCCCCGCCTCGAGTATCCCCATCAAGTTTAGTGATGACTACTCCAGTAATCCCTAATTGCTGATTGAAGCTGTCAGCTACATTGACGGCATCTTGACCAGTCATGGCATCGACAACCAGCAAGATCTCATTTGGTTGAGTTAATTCTTTGATTTGTTTCAACTCATCCATCAATGTTTCATCGATGTGTAGACGTCCTGCCGTATCGATCAATACATAGTCGTTTTTCTTTTCTCTTGCTAGCTCCATCCCTTGACGAACGATTTCTACTGGGCTGACTTCTGTTCCCATATCAAATACAGGAACATCTAGCTGTTGACCTAATACTTTCAATTGGTCGATCGCTGCTGGCCGATATACGTCCCCTGCGATTAGGAGCGGACGAGCATTTTCATTTTTCTTTAAATAATTCGCTAATTTACCGGTAAAAGTTGTTTTACCTGCCCCTTGTAGACCAGCCATCATGATAACAGTTGGTATTTTTGGTGATTTATTTAACTCTGCTGTTTCAGAACCAAGTGTGATTGTTAATTCTTCATCAACGATTTTTACGATTTGTTGTGCTGGTGATAAACTTTCCAGCACTTCTGCCCCTACCGCACGTTCGCGTACGCGTTTAGTAAAGTCTTTGACTACTTGCAAGTTAACATCGGCTTCTAGTAAGGCAAGGCGGATTTCCCGCATCATTTCTTTTACGTCAGCTTCTGATACTTTTCCTTTTTTTCTTAGTTTTCCCATCGCCTGCTGGAGACGTTCAGTTAAGCTTTCAAATGCCATATTTTCTTCATTCCTTTTATTTATTCTTCGATTGCTTGAATTTGCTGTACATATTCAAGCAGTTTTTTATCTTCCGGATACTTATCAGTAATATATGCGGTCATCTTTTCCAATATCTGTTCTCGGACAATATAATCAGAGAAGAGATGGAGTTTTTTTTCATAATCCTCCAAGATCTTGCTTGTCCGCTTGATATTATCATATACTGCTTGACGACTTACTTCGTATTCTTCCGCGATCTCGCCTAATGAAAAATCATCTGCATAATATAACTCCATGTAGTTCATTTGTTTTTCTGTCAATAAGGTCGAATAAAATTCAAAGAGCGCGTTCATTCGATTGGTCTTTTCGATTTCCATTCTGCTCACCTCTAGTTTTCAGCCATTCTTCATCAGAGAGCACAGTCATTTTTTGCTGAATAAAATAAGCAGTGGCCACTCCGGCGCCATTTTTTGTTATTCCGGAAAAGCTTCCATCATAAATCGAATGGGTCCCGCATGAAGGGCTTTTTTCCTTCACGATGACTAGATCAATGTGCTTTTCCTGCAATTTTTGATAGGCTTTGATCGCGCCGTTTTTGTACGCTTCCGTTACATCTTCGCCGCTTGTCGTCCATACTTTTGCTTGATCTTTCCACACATCGAACCCATTTCCACCAATGATTTCAGCAGGATCTCTAGGAATTGACAATCCGCCGATTACTTCTGGACAGACCATGACGGCTTCGCCAGTTTCAACTAGTTCCATCAATTCTGGTACTTCTTTTTTCTGTCCATCATAGCGACAGGCCAGACCGCCTAAACATGCACTGATTCCAATCATTGACTGCTCTTCCTTTCTATTCAGCAAAGTGCCTTCCTATTATACCATTTATTTCTTCTGTAAAATAGCCCCTTGTACTGATTCTATGCTAAAATATAAACAGAATGAAACCTATTTAAAGGAGATTTGAATGAAAAAAATACTAGTTGTTGATGATGAACCTTCTATTGTGACGCTCTTGACGTTCAATTTGGAAAAAGAAGGCTATAAGGTAACCAGTGCCGCAGATGGAGGCGAAGGATTAGAATTAGCATTAGAACAATCATTTGATTTCATCATTTTAGATGTGATGCTTCCAACGATGGATGGCATGGAGATCACTCAGCGGCTGCGTCAAGAAAAAAATGAAACACCGATTTTGATGCTGACGGCTAAAGATGATCAGGTGGATCGAATCATTGGTCTGGAGATAGGTGCTGATGACTATTTGACCAAACCATTTAGTCCACGTGAAGTATTAGCCCGTATGAAAGCCATATTCAGACGGATCGAACCTCGTAAGCAATCAAAAGATGAAGCTGAGCCTGAATATCTATCGATTGGACAAATCACTGCTGATTTGACCAATTATCAAGTCACCGTAGACGATCATCTGATTGAACTCACACCGAAAGAATTTGAATTACTCGTTTATTTCATGAAACGAAAAGACCGTGTGATCGATCGCGACACATTGCTAGACCGCATTTGGAATTTTGACTTCGCAGGACAAAGCCGTATCGTAGATGTACACGTTAGTCATTTGCGAGAAAAAATCGAGCGAGATCCAAAACATCCAAAGTACTTGGTGACTGTTAGAGGATTTGGCTATAAGTTTCAGGAACCAAAACGATGAAATGGAAAAAAATTTATGAGCGTCTCTTCTTTCTTATTCTTTTAATTAGTTTGTTTTTTGGTGGTTGGCAATTGATCTCCCATTATTTCCAACAACAGATCGTCGAACAGCAAGAAAGCTACCTGACAAAAAAAGCACAACTACTGATCCGGCAATTAGATGTCGAAAACCTCCAAGCAGCGCAAAACAAAACTGCTTTGGAAGAATTCGTCCATCAGTCGAACGAACGGATCACTTTAATGGATGCTACTGGAAAAATCTTATTTGACACAAACAATGAAACATTGAATGAACGGCGAAGTTCTCGTCCAGAAATAAAAGCTGTATTGAATGGTGGGAACCTAGGTAGCGCTTTGCGCAAAAGTACTACTTTGAATGAGGATCTTTTATACGTCGCATTACCAGTTAAAAAAGGAGGCCAGTTAGAAGCCATTTTACGTATCGCAGAACCGACAAGCGGATTTTTACCGAGAACGGAGAGCTTTCGCCGTTGGGTCTTTTTCTTCTTTCTGTCTTTCTTCCTTGTTCTTGCAGGAATGATTTATTACCTGATCTACCAAAAAAATCAGCCTTTGAAAACTGTCCTGCCTGTTCTTAGAAAAATGGTACAAAATCCAAACCAAGCAGAAGTAATCATGCAGACACCTGACCAATGGGAGGAATTGTATCAAACAATCAATGAGCTGAGCGAACAAATGAGTAAGATGTATCGAGCGTATACTACAACAGAAGAACAATTGTACACATTATTAAATGAACTGATGATAGGCGTATTCCTGATTGATGATGCTGATTCTCGTTTACTACTGCTTAATCCAAAGATGCAGTTGCATTTAAACGTGACAAGCTATGAACCTGAACAACGATACACAGAAGTCATCCAAGAGCCAAAACTCATTCAGCTGATTCACCAAGTGACTCCTGAGCATCCGCTGATCCATCAGGAGATCACCATCGCTGAAGGACGACAGACATTAGACTTGAGTTTGCGCTACTTTACTAATTCAGAAGGTACCGGACAGATTCTAGGGGTGGCGTATGACTTAACGAAAGTGCGACGTTTAGAAAAGCTACAAAAGGATTTCGTGGGCAACGTCTCCCACGAATTAAAAACTCCTGTGACTTCACTGATTGGTTTTACCGAGACTTTACTGGATGGTGCAAAAGATGACCCACAAACTCTGACTTCTTTTCTTGAGATCATGCAAAAAGATGCGATTCGGTTAGATAAATTGATTCGGGAAATCATCCAGCTGTCAAAAGACGGTGAAAATTCTTACGAGATCCAGACGATTTATACAGAACCTTATTTCCAGCAAATCGTTCAAAATTATCAGCCAATCATCGAAAAGAAACGGTTGACGATTCGATTGATTGGAAAGAACGAACCATTTACTACTAAAACAGATATCCTTTATCCAATCCTCAAAAATCTGATTGAAAATGCTGTCCAATACTCAAAAAACGACAGCGAGATCATTATCCGTTATCAGGCAACAGATGAATTATCGTTTTCTGTCCAAGATTTTGGTATAGGTATCGACATTGAGGATCAGGAACGGATCTTTGAGCGTTTTTACCGCGTAGACAAGGCACGAAGCCGACATTCAGGCGGGACCGGACTAGGGTTAGCGATTGTAAAAGACTACGTGCAACTCCTTCATGGTACAATTACTGTAGACAGTCATCTTGGAACAGGTTCGACTTTCACCGTTACCATTCCGAAAAGCAATTAAATAAGGCCTGCTTGCAGCAATGTTTAGATGTCTAACGATCATCTACTACGCTGAAAAGCAGGCTTTTTATTAGCTAAAAACGCTGAGCCACATGTTATAGATCTTTGTCATGATGTGTAGCTGTCTTTTCTGACATCTTTACAATCAGCTCCTGGTTCATTTTCTGATAAGCATCTATAGCATAATCAGCAAAACTTTGTGTTTTTTGATTCAAATAATCCGTTAATTTTTCGGGATGATTTACTATTAATTCTCTTGCTTGTTGGTCTGTACTTGCTAACTCTTTCGATAGATGGTCTCGAACTTTTTGGCGAGTTGGTAAAGTAATATTTTTCTTAAAATCACTATAGTATGGCTTCGTCAAGATGTTCGTCAACCGATATGTCCAGTAAGCGGAAATATCATCTGGCATATCTGTTCCTTTTTGATAAGCTTCGGGTGTCTCGCTTATATTGCTATAAAATGGTATATAATTGCTTGTATCAGGAATCCCCAACGCTAACCAATGGATACCACTGATTTCTTCTGGTACATTGTTTCTTATCTGTAGAATATGAGATTCCATCGTATTCGGCACAGAGATTGGACGATACTTATCTGGCTTTGTCCCTTCGATGGTATCATATTCAGTACCATTAAAGTGTAATGTCATGATATAAGCTGTTTCTGCAATTGAAATAGGTTTATCTGGTTTGACAAACATCTCAAATGAACGATCTGTTATTTTTTGTTTCTTTGAAGGTGTCAGTTTTCTCTGTGCATCCCATATCCTAGGAAGATTGTATTTTTCATCCTTTGACTTATCTGCAAATATGTCTCTTAAAGAAATATCCCGTTTCGTATTTATCAGTTGATTCTTTTCTAAAAAAGATTCTAAATCTGCTGAACAAAGATAAGAATCTTTGTCCTTCAAATCAAATGAATCAATTGACAACATATTAGGAATAACTGCATAACAGTCATCTGGAACTTTGACAGCTGCCCACTGATGACCACTAAGTATCTCCATATACCAGATTTCATTTTTATCAGAGAAAATCACACCATTTGTCTCCGCAGCTCCTTGCTTAGCAACGATTTTTCCTAATCGTTCTACCCCTGCTCTTGCTGAATCAATATAAGGAAGGGTCACGGTCAACATAGAGTCTTCTGCGATACCATGCGCGGTATATGGATCTTTTTTCAATATCTCTTCCTTTGTCGTAGCTGATTCAGTAGCGCTCATTGCAACGTTCTTGCTATTGATACCATCTTCTTCAAATAATCCTTCTGACGTATCCCATTCTGGGGTCGCTGTGTACTTCAGCTGTTCTTTCGGAAGATCAAGGGTAAATCCATTCCCTTTTGATACAAAATGTGAAGGATTCGTATTTTCTTTTCTGACAACAAAGTGTTTTGACCAAGCCGTGTTCAGATCTTCATTTCTAGCAATCATCGTTGATCCATCTACTGAAGCATTTTTTCCTACTAAAACCGTCGTACAAGCATCAATAGAAACTGATAAGAAAATCCCATACAGTACACCTAAAAATAAACTAAATTGAAGCAATCTTCTATTTTTCATTTGAAGCATCCCTCCCACTTTTGTAAAAACGCTTTCAAAAATGATTATAGGACACCTGAAGTAAAGATTTAATTGGTTTTCTATAAGTTCTAGATAAAAATTTGCTTTGTTTTTTATACAGAAAGAAGCTTAGAAAATACAATTTTTTAGTTAATGTATTTTTAAGCTTCTTTTATCTTATTAGTCATTTATTTCTTTTGAATACTCGAAGGAACCGAGGCAATTTATTTATTATCTCCGGCTCTTTTTCATTTTTACGTTCAAACAAATATTCTACCAATGTAGTCAAATGCCTAAAAATCGAATCTGCCGAGAAAAATAAAATACTCAACAACAAAAGCGATACAGCTGAGATACCGGTGATTGAAAACAGTTTATGCAAAAAAACGACCGAAAAAAAGATACCGCTAGCACAGAAAAGAATGATCTGACTTCTGAATTTATTCAGCGGTGAACAGATTTTATAGAGAACAAGAAATCCTACTGCAATCAAAAGCATAGTAGATGCTGTAGAAACATCTGTTTTATTTAGATCCAAAGTCACCCCGCAGATCACCAACGCACCGACTACGATCATATCTGTCAGTCCACCTGGCACAGCCTTTTCCATCACATTCATGATGAACTTCCCTCTGATTCGCTTTTTGTTTTCTTCTAGAGCAAGCAAGAAAGATGGAAGTCCAATCGTAAACAAACTAATCAATGTGATCTGTGATGGTTCTAAAGGATAGGTCAAAGCAAAGATGACTGAAAACAGCGAAAGCAAAAAGGAGAAAATATTCTTCACTAAAAACAAGCTGGCTGATCGCTCAATATTGTTCACGACGCGCCGTCCTTCTGCAACAACTTCCGGCATGCGTGAAAAGTCAGAATCAAGCAAGACCACTTGTGAGGCCTGCATGGCGGCTTCATTGCCAGAAGCCATCGCTATACTGCAGTCTGCTTCTTTCATGGCTAGAATGTCATTCACGCCATCACCTGTCATAGCTACTGTATTGTTACGCTTTAGCAATTGAACGAAGATTTTCTTTTGTTCTGGCTTGACGCGTCCAAAAACTGTATATTTTTCGACAGCTGCTTCATATTCTTCTTCTGATAATTTAGACGCATCAACGTACTGATCAGCATGTGAAATCCCTGCTTGGACAGCTACATTAGATACGGTGAGCGGA
Organism: Enterococcus sp. M-BR2; assembly: GCF_056612775.1. Classification (NCBI taxonomy): domain Bacteria; kingdom Bacillati; phylum Bacillota; class Bacilli; order Lactobacillales; family Enterococcaceae; genus Enterococcus; species Enterococcus sp. M-BR2. Next base: position 451,575 of record NZ_CM152743.1, on the reverse strand, counting down.
TTATCTCCAGAAATCACTTTGATGGCTACTTGCTGTTTTTTGAAGTAATTGAATGTGGCTTTTGCTTCTTTTCTGATAGGATTAGCGATCAGGATATACCCTAATGGTGTGACTGCCTCCGTTAATACTGGTTCTTCAAGAATCCCATCGTACACACCAAAGACCAACACGCGATAGCCTTTTTCAGCGAAAGAAACAAACTCTTCCGCATATTCCGGCAACTGATCTCGCAAAACCATTTCGGGTGCTCCTAAAACATATACCTTGTCTCCCAACGCTACACTGCTGAATTTTTGGACAGAAGAAAAAGGAATGACTTGGTGATAGGATTGATCAGTGGTTTTTGTAAAGTATTCTTTGACGGCTTCCATTGTTGCATTGTCTCCTGCCATCGCTTTTGCATAGTCAGCAATGCGCTCTTCCAGTTGATCTGATTGGCTGATTATTTTTTGTTTTTTAGAGACAATCACTTTTTGGACAGACATTTTGTTTTCTGTGATCGTTCCTGTTTTATCTACACAAAGGACATTTACTCTTGCCAATGTCTCAATGCTTTTCATATTGTGTAAAAGAACTCTTTGCTTTGCTAGTTTAGTCGCACTTAATGCTAATGCAATCGTCGTTAACAAGTACAGTCCTTCAGGTATCATACCAATCAATGCTGCTTCCATTGCGACGACACTTTCTTTCATCGTGTTTCCATTAAAAAAGTAACTTTGAGAAAAAAGCAGAATACCGATAGGAATAATGATGATCCCAATCCATTTGATCAATTGATTAAGAGAAGCAATCATCTCCGACTGTTCTCCTTCTCCCATTGTCTTGGCTTTGACTGTCAATTGGGAAATATACGAATCTGCTCCGACTTTGTCTAATCGGGCGTAAGCTTTTCCGGAAACAACGAAACTGCCGGACATCAATGGATCACCTATTTCTTTGGTTATCTCATCTGCTTCACCTGTTAATAAAGCCTCGTTGACTTGCAGTTTTCCTTCCACGACCTCTGCATCTGCTGGAATCTGATGTCCAGTCTCTAGAATAACAATGTCATCTAATACAAGGTTTTCTATATCTACTGTTTGCTCTATCCCCTCTCTTATGACATTGACTTTTGCTGTATTCAATACATTCAATTCATCCAAGACTTTTTTGGATCGAATTTCCTGAAAGATAGCGATTCCTGTATTGGCTATGATAACTGGTAAAAAGGTCAAGTTTTTATAAGATTCTACTAGGCAAAGCAAAATGGCTAAGATAAGAAAGATCAAATTGAAATACGTAAAAATATTTTCCAATATAATTTGTTGGTTTGTTTTGAATGTGGGATCGACTGAATCGTTTGCTGCACCTTTTTCTATTCGTTCCTTGACTTGTTCTGCTGTCAATCCTTCTTTGTACGAGGGAAAAAGACGGATAACTTTGTCAGATGATTTTTGTGTTATTTTCTTTTTTTTACTTCGATTTGTCCATTTATTCTTCATGTGGCTACCTCGATCAATTTCGTTTTCTGGATATTTACAAACTTCTCCTATCCAGTATAGAACAGATATGAAAAGTGTTCCTCCTATTAAGCTTGCATACACCTTTCATTCCTGTCATATAGCAAAAAAAGAGCGACGACAGTTCTATGTCGTCGCTCTTTTTCTCAATTAAAGGAAAAATCTATATGCGGGGAAAGATAGTTGATTTTTCCTTGATTGTCACTATAACTGTAGCATATTTATCTGCTAGTTATTTGATATTTCCTTCGTGGTCACGTTCTACTTCCATCATTGTGATTGGTAAATAGCCCAATTCTTTAACAGGTCCTTCTTGGATTTCTTCTGTCATCATGTAGTCTAAGAATTTTTGGACTTCAGGGGAAGGTTTTCCGTTCGTGTACATATGTTCATAGGACCAGATTTTCCAGCTGTTATCTGCTACATTCTCTTCTTTTGGTTCTACACCGTCGATACTTAGTGCTTGTGTGGAATCATCGAGATATGAGAAGGCCAAATAGCTGATTGCTCCTGGTGTTTGACTTACCAACTGCCGAACAGTTCCTGATGAGTCTTGTTCTTGGGACTGTATAGGTGTGGCACCATCTAATCCCCATTTTTCAAATGTCGCACGGGTACCGCTGCCGTTTGCACGGTTCACAACGTTGATCTTTTGATCTTTCCCGCCAACTTCATTCCAATTAGTGATTTTTCCTGTAAAGATATCAATCAATTCCTGTTTTGTGATATCTTTGACACCTGTATCTTTGTTGACGATTGGTGCCATCCCAACTACTGCTACTTTATGATCCACTAATTTAGAGGCATCGATCCCGTCTCTTTCTTCTGCAAATACATCAGAGTTTCCGATAGTAACTGCTCCAGCTTCGACTTGGCTCAAACCAGTTCCACTTCCTCCTCCTTGTACAGAGATTTGATAATTCGGATTTTCTTGTACAAAACTTTCTTGTGCTGCATCGACCAAAGGCTGTAATGCTGTCGAACCTACCGCAACGATTTTTACCTGTTCATTTGAGTCACTTGAATTATTTTGTGTGGCAGAGCCATCTGTATTTCCTGATCCTGAGCCGCATCCGGCTAAAAGAACTCCAATCATGCCTAGAGTAAACAATACTTTTTTCATTTTATTGCTCCTTTCTTATTTACAACTAAAGTTTATCAGTCGACTGTAAATCCCTCGTATGGTTGCTGTAAAAATATAGTTAAGTTATGTAAAAATCATGTAAACGTTTTTCAGATTCTTTACACGATAATAAAAAAGCATATGAGAAACAGGCGTTTTCCGCCGCTCATATGCTTGTTACCGATGATCCACCATCAACGGTTATTTTTTATAGATACAGATCGTTCACTTTTTATCCGGATCTCTGTCCAGAAGTAAAAGAATGTCGCAAGAATAAATGAGACAATGACTAAATAGAAACACGGTTTAATGGTCAAGAAATACATGGAGGGATATGCTGAATCCTTCAGTCCGCTCTCGCTCAAACCATTAGGACCGATGATCATGCGAGGCAACAAGGAAAACATAGATGTGAATATGAGTAAACAAGAAAAATAAAGCAGCTGCCAATTATAATGATTGATCAGAGATTTTGGCAGTAATAGACCTACACTTATCACTAAGTAAAAAATAGTCAAAGCTGGAAAATTTCTAGAAACCACAAATCCACTTCCTTGGATCAGCCCTAATATCTCGGCACCTTGCACAACAGCATTTACCCATGTAAAAGGTAGCAAAACGATAGGAAAAAACCAAAAAAATAAATAAAGCCGATCGATTACTGCTTTTCTTCTCATCAATGTTCCCCCAAACCAATTTTTCTTTCATCATACTATACAATTTTCTATCTAAAAAAATTAGGGGGAAAAACTTTTTTTTTAGAGATAATGGCATGAGAGTTTATTCATTTAATCTAGAAATAATGAAAAAGTAATTGATTATTATATGATTCAATTTACAATAAAATTAACAAAATAATAACACTTGTTAGGTGGTGACAAAATATGATAAAAACGTGTTGGAAGAATCTTCCATTGCTTTTATCTTTTGTTCCTTATGTGCATTTCGCTTTACTGCTTGATTTCTATTATCATTCCGTAAGCGGATTCATCACGTTGATATTTTTATCTCTTTTTGCTGGGTATTATTTCCAAAAAAGCAGGCGTATTTTATCTTTATTTATCGCCAACATTATATCTACTGTCACTTCCTATTTATTTTGCGTCAATTTTGCTGAATGGCGGTACTTTTATCATCCTTTAAAACCGACCCAACTGATTTTGATTCTAGCTGGCATTTACTTAGTTCCACAAATCCTTGGATCGTTATGGGCGGTAGCCTTATCTTATAAAAAAGCACGGCATCCCTAAAAAAATAAACCCTATATGTACAAAGAGAAGCTGTTTTTTTCTTTTTGTACATATAGGGTTTTCTTATAATTCATGTAGAAAAATTTTTTTGATAATAATCTTATCCATCAATTGGGATTGACTGTTTTGCTCCCCTATGATTTCAGCGATGATGGTCCGATTTTGCGGTTTTCTTCTTAGCTGGTAATTGATTTTCCCGGTTTTCATCAATTCGCTGAGCATATCCACGACCCCGCCAAATCCGGTTTTTTTCGTAATAAAACCAAGTGCGACCATTCGTTCATCTAGATTTTTTGCTGTAATCGTCACACCAGTAATAAGCGAGTGCTGTAATGTTTGTGCCAACTCTTCCATCCCTTCAGCATTGGATACGACGGAAGCTGTTTTATTGACAGATTCTTCATGTATTTCTTTTTCCTTTGGTTCTTTCAGTTCCTCTTTCACTGTTTGACGAAGGACATCTAGTTCTTGCAAGAGCGTTTCGTATTGTTCTTGGGTCAACATCACACCAGCTACTTTTTCCCGATTAAATATATATACGCCAGTTCCCGCGTCTCGCGCTTGAGCAAATACATCCATCGGCGATCGTTTCACTTCTGTGATCGAAGATGTGGGAACTTCTAATTTCTTTAATTCCAATGGATTTCCTCCTTTACTAATCGCTTTTTATTATAGCATAGACTGACTTGTTTTGATCTGTTTTCCAAAGGTTTTATCGGTTTTTCCCTAACCAGTAATTGATATCCGTAAGTAGTCTTTCAATACCAAATGAAGGATGGTACAGATACGTTTTTTGATCTTCATTATGGTCTAATGGAAAAAAATGATCCGTAATCACTAGATCTGCATAACGAGGTGGCTTATTTCGAGTGCAAACATGGATCGAAATCCGTTTTCGATGTCTTAGGGTTTTGTTCAGTACCCCGGCAAGTCTTCTTGCTTCCTGATGTTCATAACGAAAAAAAAAGACGATTTTCACTTCAGGAGGATGGACATCTAAATACCCCCGTTCTTGGAGTGTCTTAAGTAAAAGCATTCCCCACTCAACTGCGGGGTGTGCAAGTGCTTGTTGGATTGCTAGACGAAATTGATACAGTTTATCTTTGGAATTGGGAAACTTTTCTAATGTTTCCTGATAATAACGAACTTCTTCTTCCACCAATCGATCATGGATACCAATCACATAACGAAGCCATTCTTGGTAAAGTACTTTTGTCAGCTTTGATTTATTTCCACTTTCAAACTCACTATTCAGCCAAAACAGCGAATCAAGCTTTTCAGTTACGATCGTCAATTTCCGATAGTCTTGTGTCTCTTCTATCCGTTCCCACCGTTTTTCAGTAATCTGATTACAGCTCAAGCGCAAAATCGCTAGATAATTTTTTTCTTTTATTGGCAAAATCTGCTCTTCTCTAAAAAGTAATTCTGGAAACAACTCAAAGAAAAGGGTTCGACTGTCTCCTAAAATCTCGATTTCTGCCGGATCCTTTCGTTGCTTCAATAATTGGATGAATGTCTCTGAAAAGGATTGCTCTCCATCGTCTGCAAAAAAATGGGGGAAATCTTTCAAGAAACAAAATAGCAGGTACCGTATTTTTCTTTCTGAACCAAAGATCTGCGCTTTTTTATAAGAAAACGAAAGGTGATACTCACCAAACCATTTTCTCAACCGCTCTTGTGTCGAACGATCATACTCCTGCTCATAAGGTTCATTCAACAGCAGATTTTTCAGTAGACAAAAAGGTGGTGATTGAATCAGAAAAACAAAAAGGAGGTAGGGTTCGCTATATCCTTGATCATAAACTAACTGAACGGTTTTCTTATGAAGAATCAGCTGGATTGGACAGTCGCTTTCTGCCAAACGTTTTAGATGCCGATCAACTGTTTTGACATCGATTTTCAGTTCTTCAGCTAGATCCGTTTTTCGCCAGATTAGATCTTTCATTAGGTTGATTAGTGAAAATAAATTCTGTGCATTTTTTGATAATAGTTTTTGCCATCTCATTGATCATCTCTCACCTAGTTTCTAAACATATTGTTTGATCAGAAAGGGCTCTTTTCTAAAAAGATAAAAAGTCCCTTTCTATTTACTTAATTACGCAAATTTCTCTCATTATTTTTTATTTTACTTAATTTAATTGTATTCTCATTTTAAAACGAATGTATTTAAAAAAAACATAATAAAATCACTTTGCTTGTAGGATGTATCCCCTTCCATTACAATTAAATTAAATAGTGATTTCATGAGAAGGTGATGTGAAAATGGAAGCTAAAATCGAAGAATCCAAACAAAAAATCGATCAGTTGATACAAGAATTAGAAAAAGCGGTCATCGGTAAACGTTCCACTATCCAATTGATGATCGTTGCCCTGCTAGCAGGTGGTCATGTCTTGTTCGAAGATATTCCCGGTGTAGGTAAAACATTACTAGTCAAAGCACTAGCAAAGGCTGTGCAAGGAACCTTTAGCAGAGTCCAATGCACACCTGATCTTCTTCCTAGTGATATTTTGGGCTTTTCCGTCTATAACTCACAAACAAAAGAGTTTGAATTTCGTCCGGGGCCAATCTTTACAACGATCTTGTTAGCAGATGAAATCAATCGTACGACTCCCCGTACTCAGTCAGCACTTTTAGAAGCAATGGCAGAGAATCATGCAACGATCGACAACAATACATACCCCCTAGACAATCATTTTTTTGTCTTAGCTACACAAAATCCAATCGAGTATGAAGGAACATATCCTTTGCCGGAAGCACAGCTCGATCGTTTTTTATTCCGACTACAAATTGGTTATCCTTCTTTTGACGACGAACTTCTGCTACTTTTGGATAAATTCGAAAAAGTGTTGGATAATTTGAAGGTCGTCTTGAACAGTCATGAAATAGAAGAAATAAAAACAAGAGTGGCGAATGTCTTTGTCAGCCCAGAAGTGGCATCTTATGCCTTGCAGTTAGTATCCGCAACAAGAACCCACTCTGCTATCCAGATTGGTATCAGTCCACGAGGAAGCCTTGCCTTTATTCAAGCAGCAAAAGCCTATGCATTAATCCATGGGAGAAATTACGTCACGCCCAAAGATTTGCAGGAGTTAGTTCCTTTCGTTTTTTCTCACCGCTTGATTTTTTACGATCGTTCATTGAAGGAAGACGAAAAGACACAAATGATCCATGCCCTTGTTGCACAAATCCCAATTCCCGTGAGGTAGATAATGGAAAAAGCCAAAGATTATTTCATTAATTTTGTGTTATTTCTGATATATTTCGTCATTGTCTTTTTTGCTCTTGTATTCAACAATTCTTTAGGGTGGTTCTTATTGGCTTTTTTTACTCTTTATGTATCATGGAGTGTGTTTTCATTAAGCACCTTTCTAAAGAAACTTTCTGTTACTTGCACAGTCCAGCCAGTCCAGCCAGTCGTTTATCGTAAAAAAAGTATACAGGTTATTTTTTCTATAGCCAAAAAAGGAGCTTTTTCTTTCCCTCTCCCTCGTTTACAGATCGTCTTTCCAGAGATCTTTGCAGAAAAAAAACAAGAAATATTGATCCTTACAAATAAACCGCAAGAAGTCCAAGTACTTTGGCAACCAAAAGAGAGAGGGTTCCATGAAGCATTAACCGTCATTTTTACAGCCTATGATAGTCTAGGACTTTTTAGAAAAAGGACAAGAAGAGAGCTTTCTTTTCCTGTGACTGTTCTTCCTGCTTTTCATAAAACTCAAGCAGAAACATTGCAAAGAGTTCTGGAAAAAAAACAACAGCTGAACGCGTATCAAAAAGGTCTTGATTTTCGAGAACATCGCTCTTATCGCCCCGGCGATTCTTTTAACCGAATCGATTGGAAATTGTCTGCTCATAGTCAAGAGTGGTTATACCGCGAATACGAGTATCAAGAAGAATATTCTCCGCTTCTTTGCTTTTGGGGTTCACCTAGCTTGAAATTTGACCATCTGCTAGATTTGTATTTTTCTTTATGGCATCTGAGAAAAGAAAAGCAGCCGGAACTTCTGATATTAGGCGACCGTACCTTTAATGGCAAAGATCCTGGATATACCTATTTTGCTTCTTTGAACGCTGGCAATGAGAAAACTTTTTTGGCACACTTGAAAAAACAGGCAAAAAAACAAATCGTCCTCTTTATTCCTGAGCATTCTCCTGAAGTCTCAGAAGCTGTCGAAACATTGTCGAAAGATCGAACGGTCTATCTTGTTTATTTCGCAGAAAAACAAATCATGATACAAGAAAAAGACAAGGTATGTTCACTGTCAGGAGGTGAATGGATTGACGATTAAATGGGAAAAATACCTGCGTGGCGTTTATTCCTTTATGATGCTAAGTGTAGGTGCTCCGATATTTGTAGCAGCTAATCAATTGCAAAATAGCTATCCTCTTATCCTGACTATTGGTATCCTATGTCTTATTGTATGCTGTATTCCTAAAAAATGGGTACGATTGCTACTTTCTTTGCCAGTAATGTTTGGCTGTTTGTTTACCTATTTTCCTTCAAAGACAATTTCTTTATTATGGGTCGTACAGTTTTTTTCGTCAGTTACAGAGGAATTCTTCCATCTATCCCAAGGTAAACTTCATTATTTACCAGAAAAGACAGCTTTTTTTCTCATATTGTTGTTGATCTATTTATTTATTACTTTGACCGTGGATTACGACTATTGGTATGCACCCTTTCTTGCATTGATGGGTTACTTCATGATGCTTACCGTTTTTCGGGAAAAAGAACTATTGTACGAAATGATTGCGGTAGTAGCTGTTTTATGCGTATATTTGGCAGCAAGGCAATTTTTCTCCCTCCGATTGTTGTCGGGAAACGCTCGATTCCAGTCGTTAACTACGATCCTGCTTATTTGTTTGTTCACTTTCAGCGCCATCTTGCCTTTATATCTCCCAAAAGTACACCAATCTCTTGAGGAAACGAGTGAACCGATCCGAGAATATCTTAATGATGAAGGGCTTTATGACAGACTCCATGAGTATCAATTAACCGGAAGTGCCAGAACGGGTTTCAGTGAAAATGATGAACAACTTGGTGGTCCATTGTATGATAATGGCGAAGTTGTTTTTACAGCGAACCAGAAAGTAAACGGCTATTGGAAAATAGAAAATAAGAATCATTACACCGGTTCTGGATGGGTAGAAGATCCGGATGCACCCATCCAACCAATCCAAGAATTTCCTGTTGATATCACAAGCTACCAAACAGTTATGGAAGAAAAAGAAAACATTACATTGACGCTAAAAAACCAAGCTTTCTTACCTTATCCTTATGGAAATACTACCTTGACTGATTTTTCATTAGCCAGTGGACAAACACTTTACTATTTGCCTGAAAGCCAACGATTCATCCCTGTCCCGAATGAATCGACGCGATTGGCGTCCTTACAAACAGAAAGATTAGCTTTTACGAGAGAAGAATTAAAAAGCAGTCAGTTAGAGGCCGATGATTTAGAAAAACAACAGACAAATCTTCAGTTGCCGAAAGGGTTGCCTCAACGTATTGAGGACTTAGCGATCGAATTGACCAAAAATGAAGCAACTTTAATTCGTAAAGTTGAAGCTGTCGAACAGTATTTGAAAACAAGCGGGAATTTTCGCTATTCCAAAACGGATACCGGACATACGCCTAAAGAACGCGATTATGTAGATTATTTCCTCTTCGATTCAAAAGTCGGCTACTGTGACAACTTTTCAACTTCTATGGTCGTCCTTCTTCGCACACTAGGCATCCCAGCTCGGTGGACAAAAGGGTTTACGGATGGGATTAGAACAGGAACAGATGAGCAAGGAAATGAGGAATACAGCATTCTCAATAGTCATGCTCATTCTTGGCCAGAGGTGTACTTTCCTGGGTTTGGCTGGCTTCCATTTGAACCAACCCCTTCATTTGCCAATCCAACTGTTTCACAACCAGCCGCTGAAACAACAGAAACCGTCCAATCTGCTGAAGAACAGCCAAAAGAAAGCGAAAATATAGTAGAAACTATTTCCAGTGAGAAACCTGAGACTATTTCGTCAGATAACACGACACTCACACCGTCTTATAAAATCGTCTTATTCAGCCTTGGGGTGTGTTTATCCGTCTTGTTGTTCTTTCTATTGTTATTTAGAAAATCTCTGCGCTGGACAAGTTATCTTATCTATCTTCATTTTTTTGCTTCTACTAATGCGGTTGCGTATCAAAAACTTCTCCACCATTTGGAAACACTGGTACCGCGCACCCCCGCAGAATCTTTGCAGGCATACAGCCAACGAATAGAACAAACATTCAATCTAGATCAACGTTTCATTCGATTAACTGCTCAATATGAAGCAGAAATATATGGGAGACAAGCAGATCCGGTAAAATTCGATAAAAAAACCTATTTAGAACTAACGCATATAATAAGAAAAACGGTATCCAAAAAGGTTATGACAAAAGGGAGCAGCTTCAAAAAATAAGATAAAATTCCTAGAGAATCTACTTCTGGAATGCCGATAACCAGCTGATTGAGCATCGATTATTCGTAAAAAAAGGTTGTGACACGTTTTTTGTCACAACCTTTTTTCATTATTATTTGATTTTCAATGTCAAAGCATTCAGCGCTACGACTACCGTACTTAACGACATCAAGACAGCACCAACTGCTGGACTTAATAGGATACCAATTGGTGCAAGTATTCCGGCCGCTAGTGGGATTGCGAGAATATTATACCCTGCTCCCCACCAGAGGTTCTGGATCATTTTCTTTCGCGTTTGCTTAGCTAAATCAAGGAAATGCAAAATATCTTTTGGATCGCTGTTTGTCAAGACGACATCCGCAGAATCGATTGCGATATCTGTTCCTGCACCTATTGCCATCCCAATAGAAGCACGGGCTAAACTTGGCGCATCATTAATCCCATCACCCACCATGATTACTTTTTTCCCTTGGTCAAGATATTTCTGGACAACAGCTTCTTTATCATCTGGTAATAAACCGCCGTAATAATCTTCGATTCCTAAATAATCTGCTACTGCTTGAGCAGCATTTTTATTGTCGCCAGTAAGCATGACTGGAGTGATTTTTCTTTCCTTCAATGTTCGGATAAACTCTTTTGCTTCTGTTTTTACTACATCACCTAAAGCAACGATTGCAGCTAGATGATTTTCTAAAATCAGGAAGCTAATGGTATTTCCTTGTTCTTGGTAAGGTTTCAATAATGCTTGTTCTACATTTAATCCGAGACGCTCAACTTCTTTTTCATTAACTATTTTCACTTGTTGGTTTTTGACTGTTGCCTCTAGCCCAACTCCTGAAAGATTTTTTAGATTTTCGGCTTGATAAGGCTTGATTTCATGTTCTTTCAAATAATTCATAATGCCAATAGCCAATGGATGATTGGCATTCGCTTCCAATGCTCCTAAATATTGAAGGATTTCATTTTTATTGAACGCATCATCAAGAACTTCGACACCCGTTACCGTAAATTTTCCTTCTGTCAGTGTCCCGGTTTTGTCCAGCATGATCACATCTAGATCATTGGCTTGCTCTAGTGCGTTACGGTTTTTCAAAAGCAATCCGTTTTTAGCGGCGATCGATGTGGAACGAGCAACAACTAATGGGATAGCTAAACCTAGAGCATGGGGACAGGCGATGATAAAGACAGTGACCATACGTTCCAATGCATTAGGAAGATCTGTCAAGAACAACCATGCGATAAATGCCAAGATACCGACAATTAAGGCAATATAAAACAGCCATTTTGCCACTTTATCTGATAATGACTCTAGCTTGGATTTTTCTCCTTGTGCTTTTCGCACCATTTCCATAACCTTCGCTAGATACCCATTTTCACCAGTTCCAGTTACTTCGATTTCGATCGTTCCATCCCCATTGATAGAACCGCCGATCACTTTATCATTGGCTCGCTTTTTGATTCCTTTTGATTCGCCAGTCACAGCTGATTCATCAACGATAGTTTCACCTTTCAAGATAACACCATCTGTTGGCATTTTGTCACCGGAACGGACGATCAAATGATCGCCTTCGGTTACTTCTTTTAGTGAGACTGTCTCTTCTTTTCCTTCTTTCGTCAAGCGTTTCACTGATTCTGGCAGTAATTCTGCTAGTTTTTGTAAAGCATTGCTGGCATTCGAAACAGCGTTCATTTCGATCCAGTGACCTAGCAACATAATGACGATCAATGTAGCTAATTCCCAGAAGAAATCCATGACGTGCGTATGAGGATTGATCAGATTCGCGATAAACGAATAGACACTATAAATATATGCAACTGTAATCCCCATCGCGATCAGCGTCATCATAGCAGGACTTTTTTGTTTCAATTCCATTTTTGCCCCGCTTAAAAATGGCTGTCCGCCATAGATAAACAGTATAGTTGCTAAGATCAGTACGAGCCAATCCGAACCAGGAAATGTTATCTGGAAGGGAAATTCCATTCCCATCATTGGTGAAAAAAGAATGATTGGGATAGCTAGGATAAGTGATAGCCAAAATTTTTGTTTGAAATTCCCCATGTGCATGGAATGATCCATACCGCCATGATCGTGATCCATGTGCATCGAATGGTCCATTTGTTTGCTGTCCGCTATATCTCCATGGTTATGTTCCATATGCATCGAATGGTCCATCTGGCTATGATCATGCTTCATCTGTTTTTCGTTTGAATGAGCACTTTCTTTGTTTCCTGCTTCTTTTTTATGCTCCTGTTTTTTCTCCATATCGTTCCCGTTCATTTTTACTCCATCCCTTCTCTTACTTTTTCATGTGCCGATTTAAGCTCAGGGAGTTCAACAATACACTGACGGAACTAAACGCCATCGCTCCTCCTGCAATGATTGGATTCAAAAAGCCTAATGCAGCAAAAGGAATGCCAATCGTATTATAGACAAAAGCCCAGAAAAGATTTTGTTTGATTTTTCTCAATGTCATTCTAGATAACTCGATTGTTTGAGCAATGGACGCCAAACTACTATTCATCAGCGTTACATCTGCTGTTTCCATCGCGATGTCCGTTCCACTTCCCATTGCCATACCAACATCAGCTAATGCGAGAGCTGGCGCATCATTGATTCCATCGCCTGCCATACCGACTTTTTTGCCATCTTTCTGCAGTTTTTCCACATAGGCTGCTTTATCCTCTGGAAGTACTTCGGCAAAGATGTGCATTGGATCAATCCCCACTTGTTTACCGATCGTTTCGGCTGCCAGTTTGTTGTCTCCTGTCAGCATAAAGACATCTAATCCTTTATCCTGTAACTGCTTGATTGCTTGTTTGGCTTCTTGTTTGATTTGATCTGCCACGGCAATCAGCCCGATCACTTGCTTTTCATCAGCTAAAAACATGACTGTTTTTCCCTGCTGTTCTAATTCTAACGCGTGTTCTTGGTATTCATCAAATGATAGGTTCAATTCAATTAATCGTTTACGTGTACCCGCAAAACAGCGTACTCCGTTAATCGTACCGCTGATTCCAGCACCTGGGTGAGCTGTAAAATCAATCATATCGTATGTTGCTGCTTCTTGCAGTTTTCCGTATTCCACGATTGCTTTACCTAGTGGATGTTCAGAAGCTTGTTCTAAAGTATAAAAAATAGATAGGACTTCTTTAGAACCGACTAGATCTGTAACTTTGGGCTTTCCTTCTGTAATCGTTCCAGTTTTATCCAAAACAATGCTGTCTAAGTGAGCAGCTGCTTCTAATGCTTCTCCGCCTTTAATTAAGATTCCGTTTCGTGCGCCAACACCCGTTCCTACCATGATAGCTGTTGGAGTCGCTAAACCTAATGCACATGGACACGCAATGACTAATACAGAGACGCTATGGATCAATGCAAGTTGCCAATCACCCGAGATCAAACCTGTCGCCACTAGTGTGATGAATGCAATGACTAAAACGATCGGAACAAAAATCCCTGAGATTCGATCCGCGATTTTTTGAATTGGTGCTTTGCTTCCTTGAGCGTCTTCCACCATTTGGATGATTTGAGCTAAAACTGTCTGCTTACCAACTTGTGTGACTGCCATGTGAAGCAGACCATTCGTATTGATTGTTCCGCCAAAGAGTGTGTCATCTGGATTCTTTTCTACAGGAAGACTTTCGCCAGTAAGCATACTTTCATCGATCGCACTACTTCCTGAAATGATTCGACCATCTGCTGGGATCTGCTCACCAGGACGGATGACTAGCTGATCGCCAACGACGACTTCTTCAATCGCTAACTTTTCTTCTTTACCGTTTCTTATTACTTGAGCTGTTTTTGTTTGAAGAGACATCAATTGTTTGATTGCATTACCTGTTTTCGTTTTTGCTGTATGTTCCAAATATTTGCCGAGCAAAATCAACGTGATGATCATACTGCTGCTTTCAAAATAAAGATCTTGGGGATGTCCACGGAAAAATCCGTTGTAAATGCTCAATGCAAAAGCAGCTGATGTTCCGATTGCTACTAGTACATCCATATTTGGTGCTTTCGTCTTGATTGCATGATACGCCCCTTTATAAAAACGAGCACCAACATAAAATTGGACAGGTGTAGACAGAACTAACTGAACGATTGGCAGATGAAAAAAGTGAACAATTGCCGCATGGCTCCCCAACATCATGGCAATCATTGACAGCATCAATGGCAAAGTCAAAATCGTACTCAATACAAGATCGAATAGCATTTTTTTCAAATATGCTTGCTTTTCTTCCGCAATTTTTTGTTTATGGGCTTCATCGTACAAAATCGCACCATAGCCGATGTTCTCTACGCTTTGGATTAATTTTTCAGAGGTCGTCCCTTCATATTTGACACTTGCTTTTTCAGTGGCCAAGTTGACTGTGGCATTGACAACACCAGGTTGTCCGTTCAGCTCTTTTTCGATCCTAGCAGAACAATTTGCACAAGTCATACCTGTAATGACGAATGTGTCCATTTTGGTTTCTGCTGCTGCCATCAAATCACCTCTGCTTTATATCCCAATCCATTGATTGCTTGACAAATCTTTTCGGATTGGACTTTTGTTTCATCAAACTTGACCGTACCGTTTGCTTTTTTCAAGTTCACTTTTACTTTCTGTACGCCGTCAAGTGCGCTTACCGCTTCTTCGACTCTTGCAGCACAATGATTGCAGCTCATACCTTCGATTGAAAATTGTTGTTTCATTTTTTCTTCCTCCTATTGATGTTGTTTACATTCACATTGACCTGGGATACAGTTGCATTCGATTGTTTCGACTGGTTGCTTTTGTTCTAATTGTTTCAAGATTTCATTGATATCTTCTTGAGTCAAAGTAGCTTCTTCTACTAGATCCGCAATCGTCTCTCCAATCCTTTTTGCACAGATATGGGAAAAAAGATTCTCCGTCGCACTACGAACTGTTTCCATCTCTGAGACAGCTGGATGATAAATGAATTTTTTTCCTTCTTGTTCTGTCCAGATCACTTCTTTTTTTACCAAACGTCCCAGCAAAGTTTTGATCGTTGCTGGTTTCCAATCCATCGAATCAGCTAAGATCTGCGTGATTTCTTGGGCAGTCGTCTGCCCAAGTGTCCAAATAACCCGCATGATCTCCCATTCTGAATCGCTGATTTTTACCGGCGTTTTGACTTTCTCCACTTATTTCACACCTTTCGTTTACAAATGTAATCAATAGCTTACGAATACAGATTACACTTGTAAACAAAAACTGTCAATTATTTTTGCTCTCTATTTTCAATTTAGTTAAAAATTCTTGTTTTTCCCCTCTTGTTTTAAGGATGATCAGTTTGTTTCGTGCATGATTTTCTTGGATCAGTTGCTGTATTTTCGGTTCATTGTTTTCTTCAAAATGCCAGATAAAAGATAAAAATTCTACGTATTCCCTGTTTAGTTTCTCTGTAAATGCTTCAGGCATATCTGGCCGTGATTTTTTGTTTATCTTTCTTTTTAGAGAACGCCAAACTACTCGGTAGATGGCGACATAACGCGGCACTTTAAGCCAAATGATTTTATCTGCTTCTTTGATTCTCTCTTCTAACGTAGAAGTATAATTTCCTTCAACGATCCATGACGGATTAGATACCATAAACGATTGCTGTTCTTGTAAAAACCACTGTTTTGCCTGAATACTGTAATCTGTCGTATGCCATAAAAGGTCTAGAGGCAGTAGCGGAAAGCCGGTGATTTCTTTGATCTTCCTTGCGAGGGTCGATTTTCCCGACCCACTTTGTCCAATCACGATGATCTTCATTTTCCTCCCTCACTTCTCTTTGGAATTTGGTTCGATCATACCACTTATAATGCCACAAAAAAACAAGGGACTGTGACAAAAGTCGTGTCAAAGTCCCTTGTTCCGAATAAACGGTGTTCTCCTGCCAACTCCTCGGTCACAAGTCACACTATTCAACAAACATGAGAAGCTGTTTTTTGAACTTGTTCCTTGTTACTCAGAGTGAAACGGCAAGTTCCCGACCTCTGGGTAAACGGTGTTCAATCAGCTGACCACTTCTGTTACAACCTCTTGTAACAAGTATTTCTATATTTAAGGCTGAACCACAGTTTCTGGCTCAGTGATTTCTTTATTTTTGTCTCGACGAGCGATAGCTGGCAAGATCATGCCTAATAAGATCAAGACGATTGGTGTGATGATATTCGTGAATAGCTGGAACCACCATGCTTTAGGATCAGCAGTATAATCTACTTTTGGTACCATTCCTAAGATACAGGCGAACGCAGTGAAGGCAAAGCACCAAGCACCGAAGATAAACCCGATTTTTGGATTTTTGACAAATTTATATTCAGAATTGAATTTCTTATAAGCTTTATTCAACATCATATACGCCAAGAATACCCATAGGTAACGCATTGGCATAACAACTGAGTTCAAGTTCGTCAACCATTTAACTAATTCATTCATATCTTTGATACCGAAGATTGGCAGCAAAATAATGATTCCTACTAGTATACCTGTCAAAAGATAGCCGTTTACTAATGTACCTTTATGACTACGTT
The DNA here is from genome assembly GCF_056612775.1 of Enterococcus sp. M-BR2. Taxonomy (NCBI): domain Bacteria; kingdom Bacillati; phylum Bacillota; class Bacilli; order Lactobacillales; family Enterococcaceae; genus Enterococcus; species Enterococcus sp. M-BR2. The sequence goes on along the minus strand of NZ_CM152743.1, from coordinate 434,732 downwards.
TACGTAGCCAGTTTGGTACGAATTCTGGATCTGCATCTGCTAACAAGATTTTTAACGGTGCATCGATTGAAAAGGCTAATGCGGAGATTTGTCCGATCATATTTGTCAATGCGTAAATAATCATCAATGAGTTACCGATACCATAGTAATTACCTAAAATTTGAAAAGCACTGTATGCCCCATTTGCCATCAAATCTTTAGGGATATTATCGCTAGCAAACAGCATGCCCATTGCGACTGAACCTAATACAGCACAAATCCCTACCATTGCTGCTAAGAAAATCATCCCTTTAGGAAATTCTTTTGCAGGATTTCTTGTAGAGTTAACATAAGGGGATATTTTTTCCGCTCCTCCAACTGCAAACACTAACATAGAGACGGTTGTGAAATAACTGAAGTCAAAGGTTGGAATATATGTTTTCACTTGATTCATATGCGGTGTGGCAAATTCCATCGTTGGGTTGATGAACGGTGCCGTTACTGCTAAAAGAATAAATAAGATCGACATAACGAACATCGCTGTTCCGGCTAATCCGCCGATTACTTTCAACGTAGAAAGTCCTTTTGTTGATAAATATAAAAAGGCAAGAAATATAATAAGTGAAATAACTGCTACCATTTGGACTGACATCGTATTTACGATATTTCCATTTCCTTGGACCGCCCAACCCCCTGCAATCAGGATGGCTTGAGGTTTTTGTGCCAAATAAGGAATATGCACGACCCAGTAAGTCCAAGCAGCATAATATGCTAGCCGTTTATTGGATGTCGTATTTTCGACCCATGAACTGACGCCTCCTTTACTATCCTTGAAGGCTGAGCCTAATTGTCCAACGATCAATGCGTATGGAATGAAATAAATGGCTAGAATCAATAGCCAAGAGGTGACAACTGATACTCCTTGCTGGGCATAGTTATTAACTACATTCCCCATGCCCCAAACCATGTTAAATGCAATTAACGCAACAGTGAACCAGCGTAATTGTTTATTGTTCATTCGTTCTCTCCTTTATAATAAAAATTTGTTAACCAAATGTAATCATATTCAATTTTTAACAAACTTACAAGACAGCGTTATTTTATGTGTGTATTCTTTTATTTAATACACATCATGTTTTCATATTTTTTCCATCAAAAAAAGGAGTTGTTTTCTTTCATTTCATTGATTTTATTGTATTTAAAGCAATTTTGAATTTTCTGTAAAATTAAAAACATCAGTTATTTTATAATCTTAGCTATTTTCTTTGTATTCTTTTATTAAGAAAAAGGAATAAAAAAAGAGGACGTTCATTCGTCCTCTCTACTGGTCAATATTTATTTTTTACATGTAAGCTTCGCATAGCATTCAAAACAGCTAGGACAGTTACCCCGACATCTGCAAATACTGCATCTCCCATTGTTGCAAAACCAAAAGCACCTAAGGCAAGTACCAGCATTTTTATCCCAATAGCAAAAATAATGTTCTGCTTGACGATCTTCAATGTTTTCTTTGCTAACCGGATCGCATCTGCAATCTTCGATGGTTGATCGTTCATGATGACTACATCTGCTGCTTCAATTGCAGCATCGCTTCCTAACCCACCCATTGCGATCCCTACATCTGCTCTTGCTAGCACTGGTGCATCGTTGATTCCATCTCCGACAAAGGCGGTCTTTTTATTGCTTCTTTGTAAGATCTCCTCTAACCGCTGTACTTTATCTTCTGGAAGTAGTTCACTGTATATCTTGTCCACGCCAACTTGCTTCCCGATATGATCAGCGATTTTTTTCGAGTCACCTGTCAACATTACTGTGTGCTTGACACCAGCCTGTTTTAGTTGAACCAATGCGTCTACGGCATCTTCTTTCAAGGTATCCGCAATGACAAGATAACCACTATAACTTTGGTTGATTGCTATATAAAGCAGTGTACCGATTTCTTGACTTGAAGGAAAAGAAATCTCAAACCTTTCCATCAATTTGTGATTACCTACTAATATTTGTTTGCTGTCAACTTCAGCTAAGATTCCTTCACCTACAAATTCTTGGATATTTGTCGCCGGTAAAAGCGGACCTTCGTAGCCTTCTAAAACGGATTGCGCAATCGGATGTGTAGAAAACTGTTCTGCACTTGCAATATATTGCATAAATTTCTTTGGATCAATTCCTGTTGGATCGATCGTCTGGATCGAAAAGTCGCCTTTTGTTAATGTGCCAGTTTTATCGAAAACCACTGTCTCAGTTTGTGCAAGCAACTCCAAATAATTTGAACCTTTTATTAATACACCAATTTTACTTGCTCCGCCGATCCCACCAAAGAAACTAAGTGGTACGGAAATCACTAATGCACATGGACATGAGATCACTAAAAACGTCAACGCCCGATAGATCCATTCAGAAAACGCCGCTCCAGAAACTATTGGAGGTAAAACAGCCAATAAGACGGCCAATCCTACAACGACTGGTGTATAATATCGCGCGAATTTGGTAATGAAATTTTCAGCTGGTGCTTTTTTGCTGCTGGCATTTTCTACTAATTCTAATAATTTACTGATGGTAGAATTTTCATAGGATTTTTCTACTTGAACTAAAAATGGTTTATTTTTATTGATAAATCCACTTAATACTGTTTCACCAACATATACAGATTTAGGAACGGATTCACCTGTAAGTGCGGATGTATCGACTAATGATTCTCCTTCGATGATCGTTCCATCTAACGGTACACGTTCACCAGGCTTAACAAGTACATACTGACCAATCTGCACATCTTCAGGATTCACGGTCATCAATCCTTCTTCTGTCTGTATGTGCGCTGTTTCTGGACGAATAGCCATCAATTCACGAATCGATTTTCTTGAATGATTGACTGCCAATCCTTGGAAATATTCGCCGATTTGATAAAACAGCATCACTGCTACGGCTTCTGGATATTCACCGATCAACATAGCGCCGATCGTAGCCACAGACATGAGGAAATTTTCATCAAAGATTTGTCCTTTGACGATATTCATCACCGCTTTTTTCACTACATCATATCCTATCAGCAGATAAATCAATAAATATCCTATCAAACGAATTGGTTCATTAAAATCAAATAATAGCAAAACAGCGATACCTGCAAGTGAAAATAAAATCCGGATCAGCGTGTTTCTCTCTTTTTCATTTCCATGTTCAGATACTTTTTCTTTATCTATTTCTGTTACCTTGACGTCTGGTTCTAATTCCCTCACTACTTTTTTTGTTTCCTGTTCAACCGTAGCTAATCGATCTTCCGCTACGTCAATCGTTAGTTTTCCAGAAGTGAAATTTACCGTTGCTTCCTTGACTCCATCGATTTGCTGGACTCCTTTTTCGATTTTCATCGCACAGTTCGCACAATCTAAACCTTCTAATCTGTAACTTTTCATTTTAATGACCTCCTCGCCTTAACATATGAATATCTCTTCATAACTAATTATAAATGAATGTACATTCATATGTCAAGGTATCCGAAAGAAAAAATGAGTTTTCAAAATATAAAAAGAACCAGATAAAACACGTGATAGTTGTGTTTCATCCAGTCCTCTCGTTCATAAAACATGTTTAGGACACTCTTTTAGAACATCCTGACTTATATAATCTCTGCACCAAATGGCATTAACGCCAATCGAGCAAGTTTGAAAGATTGCTTTGCAAATGGTATCCCTATAATCGTGATACATAGAAGGATGCCGCTGACGACATGTCCAAGAGCAATTGGGAGACCTGAAACGATCAGCCAGATGATGTTAACAATCAATGACATGCCGGACTGGTGATAAATTACTTCTTTGCCAAAAGGCGCAAAAGAAAGGGAGGCGATTTTAAAACACTGCATACCGATGGGGATACCGATGATCGTGATACACCAAAGTACCCCTGCTGCTAACCAGCTAAGACCCCCAATTAGTCCGCCAAATATGAACCAGATGACATTTCCTAAACAACTCATTGTATTTCTCCTTTTATTACAGTTTTTAATTAGAACTGGACAAAAAACGATTTGATTTTTCTTTTTTTAGCTTCCAGCATCAAGTATTCCGCAAATCTTTTTTGGATTTCTTCCGTTTTTTCTTTTGTTACTAATGTGTGTTGGATTAGTTTTCCTGCTGGTCGCTGATCCACCCGTTCTTCTGATTGCTGTTCATCTGCTTGCGCAAAACCGATGATCCGGTTTTCTTTTGTTACAGCAACGATCAATAGTTTATTCCTATCATGTAGTTCAGCTGCCGTTTTTACTTTTACGAATGATTCTGGATGATCAGTAATCAGCTGATTGATTTGAGGGAGATCTTCTTTTACTGCCCTTCGTATTTCCATCATTTCTCCCTTTTCTTTCGTTCATTTTTATTTCCACTAAAAAAATCAACTGCGGAAATCGCATCTATCCAACTTTGTGCAATAATCTCGTGTCCGCCAATCGTTGGATGCACGCCATCTTCTTTTGTATATTTCGAAAAACCATAAGCGATTCCTAAAGCATTGAATATTCCATCTAAAGGAATCAGTAATGTGCCATATTCTTTTGCGAGTTTACGAACGGTTTGGATCTTAGGGTCTAAGTCTTTGCGCCACCCATAACGATCATTTGTCACAGGAAGTACAAAAGGCTCCATTAATACGATATTGCAGATTCCAGCTGCTTGTAGTTCATTTAGTAACTCTCGATAAACGGATTCAAATTGCTGCACAGATTTCTCAGTGCCGAATATAGCTTGATCTCCAGTATTATGCCACGTATCATTGATTCCAATCAAAATCGATACATAATCAGGTTGCAGAGCTAAACAATCTTCTTGCCAGCGCGCTTGCAGATCTGCAATTTTGTCTCCTCCTATCCCACGGTTTATACATTCAAATTCCATCGTTGGATATCGTGAGATTAGTTTCCCGGCAATCAAAAGCGGATACCCTTTACCTAAATCCGTTGCTTCTGAACGGTCTCTTCCTGCGTCTGTAATACTGTCACCAATAAATAACACGCGTGTTTTCATTTGTCAAAAACTCCTTTTTGAATAAAACGACGATTTTCTTCCTTATATTATCCCATAAGCTCTGCCAAGACGAAAGAGTAAATAGATGTATAAAAAAAGACACCCGCCTAGTTTCCTCAAACGATTGGATGAATACTCAACAAGTGCCTAGTTTTTTATGCTTTTTTCTTAACGTGCCGGATTTTTCTTGATTCCTTCGTTGTTTGATTCAGTGAAATCGATCAGACCTAAGTTTCCGTCAATCAGCCCACTGTCGCCCGTCAAACTCAAAATATGACGAGAAGCATCAAAACGTATATTCATATGCTCATCTAAGTCTGCCAACGAATATCCCTTTACTAATATCTCTCCTAGATTGCTTGGGATAGATTGGTCATAACTTTCTGTCGACATATCTGATCCGATGATTCCAAGGGTGAATTGAACTTGCATGTGGATCATTGCATGCTGAGAATACGGACCTATTCCATCTTCGAATGTTAATATTAGTTTGTTTTCAGGTGCTAGATGCTGCTTTATTTCAGCAGCAGAAGCATCATCAAATCGGATCTCCATTTGAATCGCCTTCTTTGTATATGTTGGATTGATTGCGATTTCATTATAGAATCTTGTGAATCAAATAGCAATTTCTTTTGCTTTCTTCTCTTGTCTGTTGGAAACTTCCTTTATCCCGTATTTAAAAAAAGAACTGCGAGAGCTCGCAGTTCTTTTTTAGAATAAACGGTGTTCAATCAGCTGACCCTCGATATTAGCTCAAAAAACGGTAAAATATGAGAAGCTATTTTTCCGTTTTGTTTCTCTAATACTCAGGTCAAGGCACTGATTTCACAACCTCTTCCTTAAACGGTGTTCAAAAGCCAGTTTCTCGGTATTAAGCCAAATTTATGTAAAAATGTGGAAAGCCATTTTTTACAAAATTTTTCTTAATACTCGAAACTAAACAGCTTTTTCATCACTTCTTATGGATAAATTCGGTTCAACAAACGTGGGAATGGAATAGCTTCACGCACATGGTCGATACCAGCAATCCAAGTGACTGTTCGTTCAAGACCTAGACCAAAACCAGAGTGCGGAACAGAACCGTATTTACGTAAATCAAGATACCATGAATATTCTTTTTCATCCAAACCGTGATCACGGATTTGTTCTAACAAGAAATCATAGTCCGTTGCCCGTTCGCTTCCGCCAATGATTTCACCGTAGCCTTCTGGTGCGATCATATCTGCACAGATCACCACGTCTTCTCTTGTTGGATGTGGTTTCATGTAGAATGGCTTGATGGCTTTTGGATAGTTTAGGATAAAGACAGGTTGTTCGAATGAATTCGCAATGAACGTTTCATGAGGTGAACCAAAATCTTCGCCCCATTCGATGTCATCAAATCCATTTTTCTTCAGTAATTCGATTGCATCATCGTAAGTAATACGAGGGAATGGCAATTTTGTATAAGTTTTTAAGACTTCTTTGTCTCGTCCTAGTACATCCAATGCGTATTCGCAATGATCTAAAACATTTTGTACTAAGAAGGCTACATATTGCTCCTGTACTTCTAAACTTTCTTCTTGGTGAGTGAAGGCCATTTCTGGTTCGATCATCCAGAATTCAATCAAGTGACGGCGTGTCTTTGATTTTTCAGCACGGAAAGTCGGACCGAATGAAAAGACTTTTCCGAAAGCCATAGCAGCAGCTTCCATATATAATTGGCCACTTTGAGATAAATAGGCTTTTTGATCAAAGTAGTTTGTTTCGAATAGATCCGTTGTGCCTTCTGGTGCTGAACCAGTCAAGATTGGCGGATCGATTTTGACAAAATGATGTTGATTAAAGAATTCATACGTTGCACGAATGATTTCATTTCTGATTTGCATGATCGCATGTTGTCTTGAAGAACGTAGCCATAAATGACGATGATCCATCAAGAAATCTGTTCCGTGTTCTTTTGGTGTGATTGGATAATCGTGGCTCTCGCTTACTACTTCCACATTTGTAATCCCGATTTCATAACCGAATTTTGAACGGCTGTCTTCACGAATTTCTCCAGTTACTAACACAGATGTTTCTTGGTGCAGATTTTTAGCTGTTTGGAAAACTTCTTCTGGCACTTCGCTTTTTACAACCACCCCTTGGAAAAAGGCTGTTCCATCTCTTAATTGTAAAAATGCGATTTTTCCGCTTGATCGTTTATTTGCGACCCAAGCGCCGATTGTTACTGTTTCTCCCACATGGTTTTTCGAATCGATGATTTGAATTTGTTCCACGTATGACTCTCCTTTTATATTCCTTGAATTTCTTCAGGATTAATTTTGACTTTTACTCTCAATAAATTGCTTGATTCTGCGTACCGCTTCTTCTAACGTAGCCCGATCAGTCGCATAACTCATGCGGACATTTTCTGGTGCCCCAAATCCTTCGCCAGTCACAAGTGCTACCCCTGTTTCTTCTAAAAGATCTTCTACCCATTGTGTGACATTTTCATACTTACACATGCGTAGCGTTTCTTTTACATTAGGAAAAAGATAAAAAGCTCCTTGCGGCTTTTCAAGAGAAACACCTGGTAGTTCTGCCACAAGCGGATATAACGTATTCAGGCGTTCTTCAAAGGCGTTCCGCATTTCTTCTACTGTATCTTGCTCACCTTTCAATGCTTCAACAGCTGCATATTGACTGACTGCGGTCGGATTGCTAGTTGATTGGGAAGCAACAGCGATCATCCCATTGATAATTTCAGGATTCCCAACCGCATAACCGATGCGCCAGCCTGTCATCGCATAGGTCTTAGACACGCCATTTATGATGATGGTCTGATTTTTGATTGCTTCTGAAATCGTTGCAATTGGAGTAAACTCATTGCCATTATAAACTAAACGACTATAAATATCATCAGCAACTATCAAAATATCATTTTTTACTGCCCATTCACCAATTGCCTGCAGTTCATTCTTGCTATAAATCATTCCAGTCGGATTCGATGGCGAATTGATGATCACGGCTTTTGTTTTTCCTGAACGTGCTTGTTCTAACTGTTCAACAGTGACTTTCCAGTTATTAGATTCTTTCCCTTTCACAAAGACAGGCAGGCCTTCTGCCAGTTTCACTTGCTCGCCGTAACTGACCCAATAAGGCACAGGAATGATGACTTCATCTTGCGGGTCCAGAATTGTTTGAAAAAGTGTATACAAAGCAAATTTCGCGCCATCTGTTACGACCGTTTGTGAAGATTCATAGACAAGTCCATCGTTTTTCTTCAGATAATCAACGATCGCCTGTCGAAGTTCTGGGATTCCTGCTGTTGGTGTATAATAGCTAGCTTTTCCGTTACGGATTGCTTCGATTGCTGCTTCTTGGATGTTTTCTGGTGTCGCAAAATCCGGTTCTCCCACAGTCAAACTCAGCACATCTCTTCCTTTTGCTTTTAACGCCTTGGCTTTTGCCGCAGCTGCCAAAGTAACAGATGGTTCTAATCGTTTCGTTCTTTTTGATAACTCCATCCCATTCATTCCTTTACCTATTAAATTCCCTTGATTGTCTTGACTTCATCTCCTGATTCAAAACCAATCAGGTAATAATTCAATTTTCCATTTGTTTCTTTTCCTACTACTTCCCATACAGGCTGATCATCGTACATTCCTAATGCTGCTTTTTCGATTTGGATTTCAGGATGAGCTGTAGCAATTGTTTGTTTCGCTTCGTTTTCAGTCAACCCCTTCGTTTGATCCAATACTTTTACTTTTTCACCAGATTTAGGAATGATAACGGCGATTTCTTTTCCTTTATCATTCGTACCCGTCAATGAAAAGTACGTTTTCTTTCGAGTAAACCAGTAAAAATGATCAGCTTCCTCGAGATTTGCATATTTCTTTGCGATTTCTACTGCTTCTTTTTTCGCCTGGACCGCCGGACGACTAGAACGCAAGTAAAAAATCGAGCTGATCACGATGACCGCTAATAAAAACACGATCAAGCCAAGCAACACGCGATTAATCGTTTTTTCCTTTGTCTGTTTTTTCTTCAAGGGTCGTCGCTCCTTTATCTTCATTCCTTTTCATTATAGCAGATTTTAATGATGAAAAAAGACGGCACCTTTAACTTCCTTCTTTATTTTTCTTTAAGAATTCATGGAGATCCTGATAGATTTCATCCATAGCTAGCTCTTTTATCGGTACTTTTTTCGGTAATGCATGGATGATTCGTGCACCATATTTTGCAGTGACTAATCTCCGATCCAAAATAAGTAATACGCCACGATCTGTCTCCGTCCTTATCAAACGACCTAATGCTTGGCGTAACTTCAAAGCTGCTTTAGGCACGGATTCCTGATAAAAAGGATTGATCCCCTCTGATTCCAGATAAGCATTCCTAGCTTTGACCATGGGACGTAACGGGTTGTCGAAGGGTAAACGTGTGACTACAACAATCTGTAAAGCATCTCCAGGTAAATCTACACCTTCCCAAAAGCTGTCAGCACCAAATAAGACGCTTTTTTCTGACAAAATGAAGCGTTTCAAAAGTTTTTCCCGACTTCCGCCAAATCCTTGAGCAAGAATTTCACGTCCTTTTTCTAGCATAGACAAATGCATTTTCTGATATACCTTTTGCAAAACATCATGAGAAGTGAATAAAACAAGGATCGGCCGATCTTCTTGTTCAATCAATCCTGTGAGTGCTGCTTCTAAATAATCGATATATGCTTGATTGCTGACTTGATGGACTGCAGGTGCTTCTTTCGGCACATAGATTCTTGCCTGTTTCTCGTAATCATAAGGAGAAGCAATCACTTTAAGAGGTGCTGCTTCAATGCCCAGTCGTTTAGAGAGATACTGTCGATTAGGTCCGATCTTCAGCGTTCCTCCAATATAAAGAATATGGTCATATCGTGGATACCACACAGTGGACGGCAACATAGCTGCTTGAAAATCATGGAGATGAAAAATCATCTGCTGTGCTGTATTCCCAGGAACGAACCAATGGATCAAATGATCTCGCCAATCTTCTAGCCATTGGTCCATCAGCAAGTATTGCTTGTCTAATTGATCAAATAAGCTATATAAACTTGCTAAATCGATCCGCATCTGGTTAGTCCAACTTTCTTGGATAATCTCAAAAGTCAAGCGCATTTGTGATTGTAGTTGTTGGATCTCTTGATAAAAAAGTTGCAGGTGATCCATTGCTGTCCCAGATTCCAGTGGCAGCTGATCCAACATTTCTTTTGTCATCATGACTTCTTCTGGATATTGTCCGTTAGGTTGCTTGCTGCTTACTAAGTTCATTAATCCCTCTGCCACGCAAATCTGCGCTTCGCATAGCGCAGAGAGTTCTTCTCGATAAATCGACAACCAGCGTAAGGCTTCATGTTCCTTCGGCAAATAACTTTGTATGCGGTCAAATAACTGATTCGGCTCTTCCAACTGCTGGATTTGTTTATGGAAGTAGTTAATACTTAGTCGTTTGTCATTTACTTTTTCAGCAATTTCCGGCAAATGATGCACTTCATCAATCAACAAATAAGGACTAGCTGGAAGCAATGGTTCTTTTCGCTGTGTTTCTTGTACTAAAAATGCATGGTTGACAATCAAAAAATTGCTTTGTTTGATTTTCTTTTGCAAGAAACGCACAAAGTCTTGTTTGTAAAACGACTGATTCCTTGCTAAAAACCCGGTGCCTCTGTGCGCGACATCTGCAAAGAATGCATGGTTCAGATTAGTTAAATGTAATTCATCCAAATCACCGGTCTTCGTTTGTGTTAGCCATACTAAGACAGCCATTTGGTACAAAGCATATTGTTTTTGTCCCGGCGGTTCCACAAGTGTACCTTTAAAACGCTGTAAATCAATATAGTGGCGATAGCTTTTGATAATCACAGGTTGTATCGGCTGTTCTAGTAATTGATTCAGTAATGGAATGTCTTTTTCCATGATCTGCTGCTGCAAAACAAGCGAAACGGTGCTGATGACAGCTGGTTTTTCAGGTGTAGCCAAATAACTCAAAGGCAACAGATAACCAATCGTTTTGCCCATTCCTGTAGCTGCTTCGATCATCAAATCTTTTGATTCATCTTTTGTGAAATGGTCGTAGACAGCATTCATCAGCCTGTTCTGTTCTTTTCGATACATCAGTGTTTTACCAAACATTTTTTCTTTTGCTTGTTTTTTTCTTGGATATGTCCGCTCGCCATAATGGACGGATGTGAATAGTTCCACTTCTTTTTTCTGCAAAGCTAGCCCATCGATGATTTCTAATGAGAGATCAAGGGGCTCCGGGTTTTCTTTCATTTCTTCAAGCACGTGGTAAATGAAACGACTCGTATCCATTCCTGTATGGCTACTTAATCGTGCAATCTGCTCTAATGTGATGATCGGCAATTTCCTCATTCGTTCTTCGATCAGTAAAAGAAGCTGACCTGTCACTTCGGCATCACTATCCGCCTGATGAGGATTCTCATGAATAAAGCCAAGGCTTTCTGACAAATCAGCTAAGCGAAAACTTGGTTCCGTCGGCAAGAAAATTTGTGCAAGTTCTACGGTATCGATGCCCGGTATCTTCAAACTAGGAAGTCCGCATCGCATGAGTTCATGGTTCAAAAAATTATAATCAAAATAAATATTATGCGCGACAAATATGGTGTCTGCCAAAAGATTGTAAATCGTTTGGGCGACATCTTCAAAATAAGGCGCTTTTTGGACGCGTTGATTCGTGATCCCTGTTAAATGCTGGATTTGTTTTGAAATCTTCCGCCCTGGATGAATATCGATCGAAAAACGTGAAGTGATCCGACCAGCTTCAATCATGACGCAGCCAAATTGGATGATCCGATCTTCTTTTGGATTCGTCCCAGTCGTCTCGATATCAACGACTGCATAAGTTCTTGGTTTCAAAATATCTTCCTCTTCTCCTGCCTCTAATGTTCTTTTGAAATTATACTACAAAGTGCAGAAAAATACTCTCATCGCTTTTTAAAGAAAATAGACAAAAACGCCCAGACACGCAAATGTCTGGGCGTTTATTTTTTAGTATAGGTTAATTAAGCTTTAGTAACGTTTGTTGCTTGAGGTCCGCGTTGGCCTTCTTCAACATCGAAAGTTACTGCTTGGCCTTCTTCTAAAGTTTTGAATCCGTCGCCTTGGATAGCTGAGAAATGAACGAATACATCGTTTCCGTTTTCTGCAGTGATGAATCCAAATCCTTTTTCTGAGTTAAACCATTTTACTGTACCTGTTTCCATAATAAAAATCCTCCTTGTGTATCAACACATATTTTGCAATTACTTGAATGGTGTATATCTGGAAGATGTTTATTTGAAACAAGCTACCACAGATTACCGAACAAAAACTACTCCTATAGTATATCATACCGTTTACAAAAAAGCTAGAGTTTTTCGACTTTTTTTATTAAAAAAAGTTTTCTCAGCGATTACATAAAGTGAAAAACCGAACTTTTTTTAAAATAAACGACATATTGTTCAGTTGGTGTTTTTTTGCTCTGATGTTCTTCTTTAAACTAAAAAAATTATTCTTTCTGACTACTTATCGGTTCTGTTTCAACGGTCGAGGCTGGGGAAGATTCTTTAGTAGGTCTGATGTTCTCATGGTATTTTTGATAGCCTATGAAAGTGACCAGAAGAACAAGGCAAACCAATACGATCAACGAGATTAGTTTTTCTTTTTTGCTCATATCTATACCTCATAAATAACAGGATGATGTCCATCATATTTCTGAGTATGAGTAAAAGCAAAAGCTACAGCTGTAGAATGTAAGAAATGCCAGCAACTTTCATAATCACAGGTCGGACAGTACCAAAAGTAACCAAATCTTGGCTGCAAAGACCGTTCTTCTGTTTCAGGAATCGCAGAATCAAGATCTGTTGTCTGTACATAAACATTTTTGTACAGACGTGTGCCTGTAATAGGAGACCGCTGTGTTTCTTCAGCAAAAACTGGCTGACTTGTTAAACTTAGGGATAGAAACAGCAAACACCATAATAGTCTTTTTTTCATAAAGACCTCCTTATCGATAAGTTTTTCCCAATTAAAATCATATCTCAAGAACGCCCGTTATTCACATTTTGTTCATAAATGATGTTTTTTGTATCATAATCGTCAAAAAGAGGTCGTGACCACGTCACAACCTCTTTTTTAAACGGTGTTCCAGAAGTAGCTTCTTCGGAAATAAGCCGAAATTTCACAAAAATTTGAGAAATAATTTTTGTCAATCTCTTCTTATTTCTTGAAGCTGACCACTTCTGTCACAACCTCTTCCTTAAACGGTGTTCAAAAGCTTGCATCTGCGGTAATAAGCCCACCAAACAAAAAATATGAAGAGCTATTTTTGCTTGCTGTTCTTATTACTTGATGCAGAACAGCTTTTTCACAACCTCTCATACACGGTGTTTAATCAGCTGACCTTCGGTATTAGCTCAAAAAACGGAAAAATATGTGAAACTATTTTTCCGTTTGTTTCTATAATACTCAGGTCAAAACACTGATTTCACAACCTCTTTTAATAACGAAGAATCGCTGTCAGACTCTTTTCATCTGGCGCATCTTTTTGATCCAAAATAAACACTTTCCCGCCATTAATGATCACATCATCTGCTAATGCATTCAACACTTGACGCCGATCATATTCTATTTCAGGATCTTCACCGAAACCATCAGCTAAGTTTGACGTAGCGATAAATAGATGCGACACTTTTCCTTCTTTCGCAGCTGGAACGATATCAACTAACTGATCGATGAATTTCTTATCTAAGAGTTTATTGTATTCTTTTGATTCTTGAGCTGCGAGTTCACTTGACAGCTTCTTCGCCCCTTCTTCGATATCTCTAAAGGATAGCTGCGCAGGAGAAGCAGAAATCGCAACGTCTGCACAATAATAGGGATTTTTAGCAATTTTTTTGAACATCGTCTGATTTTCTGGTAATGCAAATAAATAAATCGGCCATTGTTCAGGATTTTCGAAAGAATCCTTCAAGTACGTATCAACTGCTTGGTAATAGTTGACCCAATCGATCTCTACCTCTTCATCTTTTGGATTTACGCCATGGAAAGTTACTCCATCTCGGGCTCCGCCTCCTCCATTAGAAGAGAAGTTCAAACCGCCACCTGTCAGTTCAGATCCCAATGCAGTAACGACATCAACCGGTGCCCCTTCTGGTAGAGATACTTCTTTTACTTGTTTGTTGCTGACCTCATACAATTTCATGGAGTCGCGGTTCAATCCCAATAAATAATAAGAATAGTTGAACTGCCCATTTTTGATAATAGCCAGTAAATAAGGAAGATCACTTACATAGTATTGATCGTCTACCGGGATACTCAAACGATGGATATAGGTTTGGTCAGCAGTTATAATGACCGCTACACTCGTAGTTGCACTACGCCAAAACGAAGGATCTCCTAACAAATTTTCAATTTTTTCTTGGAACGGGGACCAGTCATGTTCGGAATATTTTTTCTCAAAACGTTTCTTTGCTTCTTTCGCAAAATTTTTGAATTTGATCTGATCTTTTTCCACATCTTGATGGGCGACATGCGTATTCAGCATGATCGTGACGAATGGTCCTTTAGCGCCTTCTGAAGTCAATTGTGACAATAATTCTTTATCCTTTTTTGCCATAAACGTACCCCTCCTAAAAAAATCATTCATTTGTTTCTATCTAAAGTCTACCACAACACTATTTTTCCATACAATAAAACGTATCTAAAAAAATAAAACGGTTTCTACGTTTTTAAATTTAGCTATTTTTTAAGTTATCTTCATAATTTCCTCAATTATTTAGCCCCAGTCTTCAACTATTCTTCATGAAATGCTGATAAACTAAGAAAAAGAATAAAAGAGGTGGATCTTATGCATTTGATTATGATTTTCAGTTTATTAAGTATTATCAGTTTGTTTGCTTTCAGCGCTTCCCGCTTATTAGATGCGGAAACACAGCCTATTCCTGTAAAAGTACGTAAAAACGACCGCTAACCTTCCATAACGTGCGTTCTTATCCTAAAGTTTTTTCAGAAACATTGAAACTCTCTCCCCTCTCTGATAAAATTTTAATTTGTAGCGAAACAAATTAATTACAAGGAGATCGGATATGTCCATAAAAAAAACACGTCTAGTCCTATTATTGGCTAGTCTCATTCTTTGCCTTGCTTCTTTTCTACCAGCTGTTGCTGTGCAAGCTGAAGATACGTTCAAAGTAAATGCAAAAGCAGCTTTTGCTGTAGATGCGCAAAGCGGTAAGATTCTTTATGATCAAGATGGAGAAAAAACCATGGGGATCGCTTCAATCACAAAAATCATCGGTCTTTACATCGTTCTTGATCAAGTAAAAGAAGGAAAACTATCATGGGATGATAAAGTTTCGATTTCAGATTATGCAGAAAATTTGAGTATCACCCCAGATTTATCGAATGTTCCTTTGCATAAAGAAAACACCTACACTGTCAAAGAATTATTCGACTCTGCAATTATCCAGTCAGCCAATGCTTCAATGGTGGCCTTGGCAGAAAAAATCTCTGGCAGCGAAGCTAAATTCACTGAACGAATGAAAGAACAATTGAAAGATTGGGGAATCAAAGATGCAACAATCGTTAATGCATCAGGATTGAACAACTCTTATCTTGGCGAAAACCGACCAGAAGGCACTGGTGAAAACGACGAAAATCAAATGTCTGCTCAAGATGTGGCCATCGTTGCCCGCCATTTGATCTTGGATTTCCCAGAAATACTGGATGTATCAAGTACTACGACCCAAATGTTTGGCGAAAATACGCAATCACCAGTGGAAATGGTCAACTGGAACTGGATGCTCCCAGGATTCGTTAATTACAAGGAAGGCGTGGACGGATTAAAAACTGGTACGACTGAGCTTGCAGGTGCTTGTTTCGTTGGTACGATCACTAAAAACGATCAACGGATCATCACTGTCGTATTGAATGCGGACGGCCATGCGGAAAACCCGAGTGCCCGCTTCAATGAAACAGACCGTTTGATGGACTACTGCTATGACAATTGGTCAGAAAAAGAGCTCGGAAAAGCTAACGCAAGTATTCCTAGTCTAAAAACCATTGATGTAAAAGACGGAAAAGAATCAACAGTTCCTGTTGTGCTTAAAAGCCCTGTAAAAGTATGGGTACGAAACGATATGGATACTGGCAAATTAACGATCACGCCAACACTTGACAAGAAGCAAGTCACTGACAACGAGATCCAAGCACCTATGGATAAAGGTACAAAAATCGGTACCGCTACGATCACCTTGGCAGACGATAAATTAGGCTATTTAGAAGACAACAATGCGCCATCAACAGAGATCATTACGGATAAAACAGTGGAAAAAGCGAATATGTTCGTGATTGGCTGGCGACGCGTCGCAGAATTTTTCGGCAACTTGTTTTAATTGAACAATAAGAAAAACATCTTTCCATCGGAAAGATGTTTTTTTGCTTTTTCTAGTTTAAATAACAGCTTTTTTCATCTATTTTCGTTATACTGTATAAGAAAAGGGAGTTGAATTTATGAATCTAACCAGAGATCTGATCTTTTTAGTTCTCTATCTTATTGGGGTATTCTCTATCGTTTATTGGCGAAAACAGAAGAAGGATCCTTCCTTGTTCTTTTACAGCAGTACGTGGACATTTACGGTAATCTTAACTTATTTTGTCGTGTTGGAAATTTTTTATTCGACCTTTTATTTTTTGATTCCATTGTTGTTCTTTAGTATCTTTGCTTTTTCTTATTTCACAGAAAAACGAAGGCTGCTGAATGGTCTTTTATTCAATGTTTTCCTCATCAGTTTCGGCATCTACTTGTTTGTCTTGCTGTATGAAACGCAAAATATTTTCCTTGGCGGACTGATCGCCTTGATCACGATTCCATTGCTACTTGTCCTTTTATTTGGTATTTATGGATTGATTGTTTTTCTTTTTTGGAACGGGGTCACAGTTTTACGTAGAGAATCGCATTCATTAGCTAATCTTTTAACGTTGATACTAGCCATTTTTCTTACACTGTTTCTTGTTTTTGACTTTTTCTTGTTAAAATATTTGCCGCAATGGATAAATGCTTTGTTTTTCTGCGTTCCCCTGATCTTGATCTATCTATTTATCGTATTCTACAACTTTTTGACTGTCTCATTCTTGTATCAGTTCAACCGGCCTCGATACAATCAAGACTTCATCGTTGTGTTAGGCGCCGGGTTGATCAATGGAGAAACAGTGTCTCCTCTTCTAGCCAAGCGAATCAATAAGGCAATTGCTTTTTATCGGGCTCAAAGCCGTGCTACATTAAATCCGCCCATCTTATTGATGTCTGGTGGGCAAGGAGCAGACGAAAAAGTACCAGAGGCCATTGCGATGAAACAATATGCCATGGAACAAGGAATCCCTGAAAGAGACATTCTTGTCGAAACCAATTCGACAACCACTTTGGAGAACATGCTCTATTCAAAGGAAATCATGGATCAGCAAATGAAAGGGCCGTACCGCGCGATCTTTAGTTCCAACAATTACCACATTTTTAGAGCCGGTCTTTATGCGCGGCAAGCCAAATTGAAAGCAAATGGTATTGGTGCAAAAACAGCTTTCTACTACTTGCCTAATGCGTTTTTAAGAGAATACATCGCCATCTTGATGATGAACAAAAAAAGACATATGATCATTTGCGGATTGCTTTTCGCAGGCTCCGCATTCTTATCGCTGATTACTTTACTTTTCTAAAAAAACAAGGTGTGACAAAACATATGTCACACCTTGTTTTTTTCTTTCATTCTCTTAACTATTGGCAAAAAGAGTATCCCTTTTTTGACCGCTACTTGCTGAGCAGAATAAATACCGCTGTTGCCTGAACACATAAAGCTGATCAAGCAGATCATAAAGAAGTATACTGCCGCTTGTGAACCGAACAATTCGATCCCCATCACAAAGCAGGCAATCGGTGTATTTGTCGCACCAGAAAATACTCCGATAAAGCCCAATCCTGCAAGAAAAGGAACAGAAACATGGAGCAAAGGCGCTAGTGCTGCACCAAGCGTTGCACCAATTTCAAACAATGGTGTCACTTCTCCCCCTTGGTACCCTGCACCTAAAGACAAAACTGTGAAGAATAACTTCCCAATAAAATCATAGACATGTGCCTGTCCATTAAATGATTCTTGAAGTAACGGAAGACTCAATCCGAGATAACGTTGTGTTTGCAAAATCAATGCTGCTGCCACAACTACAGCTCCACCTATCGTATTTCGCCAAACAGAATGAGGAATCCATTGTGCATATCGCGCTTTTAAAAAGACGATCGAACGGCTGAATACCCAACCAATCAAACCAAAAGCAATCCCAGCAACAAAAACTTTGAAGAACAGCAACATACTCCATTTAGGAATCACACCCATTTGGTAATGTAGATGAGAAACACCATAGCTTTCTGTCATGAAATTTGCAAACAGTGCAGCAAAGAAGCTAGGGAAGATTGCTTCTGTTCGGACTTTCCCGATTGCCAACACTTCTAATCCAAATAATGTTCCAGCTAAAGGTGTGCCAAATACAGAACTAAAACCCGCACTGATTCCACTGATAATCAAGATTTCCCGTTCTGATTTATCCAATCGGAATAAATGCGCTATATTATCAGCTAATGCTCCCCCCATTTGAACTGCTGTTCCTTCACGACCAACAGATCCCCCAAATAAATGAGTAGTGATGGTCCCAAACAAGGTCAATGGAATGAGCCGCAAAGGGATCTTCTCTTCTCCTCCATTCCCTTGATCAATCACTAAGTTATTCCCACGACTAGAAAGACCGCCATGATACGCATAAAGATAAGCAAAAAGCGCGCCGCTGACTGGCAATAGATAAAGTAGCCAAGGATGTGCTAGTCGGATATCTGTCACGAACGTCAGGCTATTTAAGAAAAAAGCAGACAAGCTCCCTATGAATACTCCGAGAATCGCTGTGACCACCAGCCACTTCAACATGTACATCAAAATACGCACTGGACTCGGTAATTGTTTTTCCATAAAAAATTCCTCCTCAAATAAAAAAACGCCTACTAAAGAAAGGGGCTGGCCCCAGACTTTAGTAGGCGTCATTAGCTATCTTACGTTAGCATTTAAAGGCGAACACCATCACCTATTCACTTCCATTAAAAGATAGCATATTTTTCTGTAAAAAACAATAAAATTATCGTTCTTTCTTTACACGTTCAGCAAATTCATAGAAAGGAGCCAATTTCGTTAACTGTTGATTACATTGATCACTATCATGACAAATATAATTCCCCTTTTTCGTATACGTGCCATCAGAACCGGCTTTCGTTGTAGAAAGAAAGAGCGAGACATTCGATGTTTTCTGACAGATCGCACAGATTCCCTTATTAATCGTTGGTGATAAAGTACCGCTGATCCCTTTTAATTTTCCATCTTCGTAATAAACCATGAATTTTTTTTGCGTCCCTGGATCATTCCAACCGATGTACGTATGTGCTTGCAAGTCGATTTCATTCCAAGCGGGTTGTTTGAGTTTTTTCACTTTTCGGAATAATTTCTCGATTTGTGGTTTGCTCGGCTGCATAAACGGCTGGACGATTTGCTTCAGCTCCTCCAATGCTCGTTCTGCTTGCGTTTTTGTCAGTTTTACATCTAAAACTGTCGTTAAAAACGTATCGATTTCTGGTGGTTCGTAACCTAATACATCGCGAATCTTTTCAGCTGCTAGAGCCTGAACCGTTTGTACCGTTTTTGAGTCATTGACAGATGAGTACGCATTTAATAACTGATCTACTTCTCTTTTTATAAAAAAATATTGATATGGTTTCATTGTTTGTTCCATGATTTTAAAGTCCTTTCTTCTAACCAAAGTGCATACTTTGTAGAAAAAAGTGATCTTCTGCAAAGTATGTGTTACCTGAAGATCCCGGACTCTTTTAAATAAGATATGTTTTGCATCTTATCATCACCCCCTCGTAAAATATATTTTGTCTAACAGTTTTCTTTCAAGGTGTCTATAAATCATAAAATTTATTGAATAACACATTCCTTCCGGAATTTGTTTCGATATTGTGTGATTTCTCAGAGTACAATGGATGTATGGAAAGGATCCAACGGGAATTTGCTACTCACCCCTGTAGTTTTGTCTACCTTGTAAAGTCTGTTACCCGTGCCACTGTTATCACTACCAACTCATTAGCTGTTTCGATAATGGACTAGACTTTCAAATAGTAGTTGGAAGGCAGCTTCTAGCTCTTTTATCACCGTATTCTATTAGGCGAGGTTGTGGCTATACAGTGAGTTTCTGGGGAATCCCACAGTATCGAAGCATTTTCCAAAATTTAAAATGAAAGGAGGTCCTTCTTCCATGAAATTATTTGTCGGTATTGACGTTAGCTCTGAAAAATTAGATGTTTGTTTTCTAACTGACGATGATCAACTCTCTATATTGTCTGAAATCCCTGTTACCAATGATATTGAGGGTGCCACATCCATACGAGATATGATTCTTGAGTTCAATGAGAATTATCACTTTAATCAGATTGTGATTGGTATGGAATCAACGTCCATGTACAGCTTTCACCCTTCCATGTTTTTTCACGAAGATGAGGAGCTGAAGAAACTCAATACACTTGTAACGATTGAAAATCCTTTTCGGATTAAACAGTTCAGTCGCATGTTTGATGAGGATAAAACTGATCGAAACGATGCATTAAGAATTGCTGACTTTTTGCGTATCCAACGATTCACAACTTCCCCTATCAAAGAAGAGAAATACATGGCTTTACAGCGTTTAACTCGTACTCGCTATCAACTCATTAAGCAATTAACTCGTACAAAACAACATTTTCTGGAAAATCTAACGTACAAATGCAATACGCTTGCTCGAGAAATGCGAGACGAATCGACAAGTCTTTTTAGTGCCACAGTCATTTCCCTTATGACAGAAGACTTCACCCTCGATGAGTTAGCTGAGCTTCCTTTGGAAGCCTTCTGTGACTTACTTCAAGAAAAAGGAAGAGGTCGGTTCAAGCAACCAGAAAAAATTGCCAAGGCGATTCAACGAGCTATCAGATCAAGCTATCGCTTAGGATCTGTAGCCCAAGAGTCTATTGATATTGTTCTGGGTGTTCTTGTCTGCGAAATACGGGCTCTTGAAAAGAACATCAAAGAACTAGATAAAGCAATCGAACAATTAGTGGTTGTTATTCCAGAATACCAATGCTTAACCAGTATTCCAGGCGTTGGTAAAGTCTACGCCGCTGGATTGATCGCTGAAATCGGTCAAATCGAAAGATTTGAAGATCAGACGAAATTAGCAAAATATGCTGGATTAAGCTGGAAAGTCAAACAATCCGGGAACTATCAGTCACAAAACACGCCTCTGACAAAACAAGGGAATCGATATTTCCGTTATTACTTAGTTGAAGCTGCCAACTCTGTAAAAAATTATCTTCCCGAATATAAAGCTTTTTATCAAAGCAAATATAAAGAGGTTCCAAAACATCAACACAAACGAGCTCTCGTCTTAACCGCAAGAAAATTTACGCGTCTGGTGGATACGCTACTACGTAACCATCAACTCTACACGCCCCCAAGGAGCGTGATAGATAAATAACACTTTGTTATTGACGCAAATCCTTGAAATGACCCGAAAAAATTTTGATTTTGGTCGGGTCTAGTTAAGTGCGCTTCAAAACAGGTGACTCAATAAAACTATGTTTCATTTTTGTCTTGACTTATTACCATTAGACTTTAATGTTCACTCTTCTATGTACATGATTCATTCGATAAATAAAAGTAAACCGTATCTTGAGCAAATAGTAAACTGCAAACAGAAAAAGGACTGTGACAAAAGTCGTGTCAAAGTCCCTTTCTACAAACAAACGGTGTTCCAGAAGTAGCTTCTTCGAAAAATAAGCCGGAATTTCACAAAAATTTGAGAAGCAATTTTCGTAAATTCCTTCTTATTTCTTGAAGCTGACCACTTCTGTCACAACCTCAATATGGTCTATTATTGGTTATACCTGTTAAATCGAGGATTCTTTTCCGAAGTAACGTTGCCATCTCTTACGCATACTTGCTGACATAGGCTGAGCGGCTTCTTTGACTGCGCAGTATTTGTCTACGAATGTTACGATATATCCTTCTTTGTACTTAGGCGGTGCAATCGTTGCGCCCCACATGTGCTTCAAAATGATATCTCGCTCAAGATCCGACAATTCGGTGATCTTTTCTGCATTCTTTACAGCAATTCTTGGATGGATATACGCATGTGTACCTTCATCGAATTTCGTCGTACGCCAATCATAGTAGAACAGATCATGCAAAAGTCCAGCACGCGCTGTTGCTTTAGCATTGCCACCCCATTTTTTTGCGAGCAGATAACTATAGTAAGAAACACTGATGGAATGCTCCAAACGAGTGGAATGAACATGCTGTGTGTAATTCGCTAATTTTTTCACTGCTTCTGTTTCTAAAAGATCTTCTACATAAGACATATATTCTTCGTCTTCACGCCATTTTTCTGTCATAATTATCGATCTGCCACCTTTTTGAATTTCATTTTCTTCTGAAATTGATCTAAGTATACCACCAGTGTTCGGATTATTCTAGTCGCCTTGGATAAAATAGCCAAAGCTTAATAGTTCCTTAATCATAAAGAAAAATGATAAAGAACAATTCCTGCCGCAACCCCAACATTCAACGATTCCGCATTTCCTTTCATCGGGATATATACGTTCTGGTCAGTCAGAGACAAGATTTCCTGACTTACCCCCTGACCTTCATTCCCCATGATTATTGCGAAGTTATCTGATTTTTCTACTTTGTCTAATGCGTGTGCTTCTTCATTTAATTCTGTGCCATACACTGTGAACCCTTTGTCTTTCATTAAAGGGATCACTTCTGTCAAATCTTTTTGCAACACAGGCAAATGATAATTGCTTCCCTGCATGCTCCGTAGCACCTTTGTACTATAAATATCTGCCGTTCCTTTGCCTAATAAAACACCAGCCATATCAAATGCATCTGCCGTACGGATCATCGTCCCTACATTTCCAGGATCTTGTACATTATCTAATAACAGCCAACCTCCTGAAAAATCTGGCGCGCCTTCAGCCGCTAACGCCATTACTGCTAAGATTCCTTGTGGTGTAGGTAGATCCGATACAGCATCCATGACCTCATCCGAAACTAGAAAAGTAGAAATCTCTTTGTTTGCGGCCAGCCAGTCTCCCCATTCTTTCCTGCCTCGCTGTGTCACAAAAAGTTCTTTTATTTCTGCATCAGACGACGCAGCCTCTTCAATCAGATGGAACCCTTCCAAAAGATATTCTTCCTTTTCTTCCCGATATTTCTTTTTATGTAGTTTTTTTAATTCTTTGATTCTTGGATTTTTTGCTGATTGGATCTCTTTCACATTCCTCACCTCCCCATGATTATATCATGGAATAGGTGCTTTAGCTTGTTTCATCCTAAAAAAATCGGTATCATTAATTTATAAAATAGGAAAGAAAGGTGACGAACATGCGCAAAGTTAAAATGAACGTCCAAGGACGCGTCCAAGGCGTAGGATTTCGCTACATGACCAAGATGGTTGCTGATCAGTTAGGCGTGACCGGAACGGTAAAAAACGAAGATGACGGCTCAGTCACGATCGAAGCAATCGGCAATGACGACATCATCCAGAAATTTATTGAAGAAGTCAAGAAATCACCGAGCCCAAGTGGACGAGTGCAGTATGTGGATGTCCAAGAAGACCCGATGATTGAGGAACGAAAGAAATTTGATGTGGTGGGATAAGGTTGTGAAAAAGCTGGTCTGCATCAAGCATTAAGGACAGGTTGTGAAAAATAGCTCTCCATATTTTTCAACAGGCTGGACTTAATGCCGTAGATGCAAGCTTTTGAACACCGTCAATAAGGTTGTTTTTGAGGCGCTTTGCCTCGAGTATTAAGGAGAAACATTTTCAAAATAGCTTCTCATATTTTGAAATGTAATGACTTAATACCGAGAGGCAGCTGATAAAACACCGTCAATAAGGTTGTGAAAAAGTCGCTTAGTTTTGAGTAGTAAGGAGAATTTTGTGAAAATGGCTTTCCACATTTTTGCATAAAATTTGACTTAATACCGAGAAACTGACTTTTGAACACCGTCGATAAGGTTGTTTTTGAGGCGCTTTGCCTCAAGCATTAAGGACAGCAGTGAAAAAGCTGATCTATCACTTGCAGTGAGTTCATTTGTCTCCGCTTTTCGGGCAGAACAAAAAAGTTTTTAGTTTATTAAAATAAGAAAGAAACACTTGGAATCATTCTACTTTTTCCTAGTATTTCTTTCTTGATTTTTTGTCTTTTTTTCAAAATTTTTCGCTACGTAAAAGAACGAATATTTATATGAAATTTCTATGAAGTTGATTGAATTCCATGCGCTTTTTTAGTATAGTTAAGTTTGTGTAAAAATTATAGAAGAGGAAGTATTCTATGAATAAATGGAAAAACTGGTTATTGGGATCCGGACTTGTCAGTATCCTGCTCTTTTTATCTGGCTGTGTGCGGATGGATTCAAACGGAAACCCTGACACTTCGGGAATCGTTTATCGAGTACTCGTCCATCCTATGGGCCAAGCGATTACATATCTAGTTGAGAATTTCAATTGGTCTTATGGCTGGGCAGTTATTGCAATGACTGTGATCGTCCGTATCATCATCTTGCCACTAGGTATTAGTCAATCGAAAAAAACAATGATCCAATCTGAAAAAATGCAAGCGTTAAAACCACAAGTTGAAGCAGCCCAACAAAAATTGAAAGCTGCAACAACACGTGAAGAACAAATGGCGGCACAAGCAGAAATGCAGCAAGTATACCGCGAAAACGGATTGAGTATGACCGGCGGAATCGGCTGTCTGCCTCTATTGATCCAAATGCCGATCTTCTCTGCCTTGTACTTTACGGCACGTTATACAGAAGGTATTCGGGAATCATCTTTCTACGGCATCGATCTAGGCTCACCAAGTATGGTGCTTGTTGCCATTGCAGGGGTCGCTTATCTGCTTCAAGGATATATCTCAACGATCGGTATTCCTGAAGAACAGAAAAAGACGATGCGTACGATGCTGATCGTCTCTCCTGCTATGATCGTCTTCATGTCGATTAGTGCGCCAGCCGGTGTTACACTTTACTGGGTAGTCGGTGGTGTGTTCAGCTGTCTGCAAACATTCATCACAAACGTTATGATGAAACCACGTTTGAAAGCACAAGTGGCAGAAGAGTTGAAACAAAACCCACCAAAACAAGTCGTCACTCCAAGAAAAGATGTGACAGAATCAGCTAAACCAGCTGACAGCAAACAAGCAACCAAACAAATCAAGCAACCCAAAAACAGTACAAACAACAAAGGCCGCAACGCAGGAAAGCAGCAGAAGCGGAAGTAGATAGTAAATAAAAGTGTAATAAAAATTCATTAACAGTTTTAGCAATTAAAAATATCGACCAAGATTTTTGAAAAAGAAATCTGGTCGATATTTTTATTTAAGTGGAAATTCACTTTTTGTCAACTATAGATAATCAGTCTCTGCGCTTTATTAAATTTTTTTAACAGTCTATTTTTTTAATCTTTCTTTAGTCTATGACAAATTGTCTAAATCAATATAGTAAGCAGAAATAGTATAATAAATTAGTATTTCTTAATTATTAAAAGATAAAGTCCATATAATTGTGTAAAAGATAAAAGGCCATGTAACAGCCCTTTTACGGTACAATGTTTTTAACCACAAAAACATACCCAGGAGGACGTTACATGACCCAAGTACATTTTACACTGAACAACGAAGAGGTTCAAAGTATTATTGAATATTCGGTAAAAGATGAAGTTTCTAAAAATATTTTGACCACTGTTTTCAACCAATTGATGGAAAATCAACGAACAGAATATATTCAAGCCGATGACTATGAACGTTCAGAAAGTCGTCAGAGTCAAAGAAATGGCTATTATGAGCGAGACTTTACGACTCGTGTGGGCACACTCGAGTTAAAAGTGCCTAGAACACGTGATGGTGAATTTTCACCGACGGTGTTTGAGCATTATCAGCGAAATGAAAAGGCACTGCTCGCTTCAATGCTTGAGATGTATGTTTCAGGCGTTTCGACACGTAAAGTTTCAAAGATTGTTGAAGAGCTATGTGGAAAATCGGTATCGAAATCTTTTGTTTCTAGCCTGACTGAGCAGTTAGACCCGATGGTCAACGAATGGCAGAACCGTTCACTCTCAGGTACGAGTTATCCTTATCTGATGACTGATGTTCTCTACATAAAAGTCCGTGAGGACCATCGAGTGCTTTCTAAAAGCTGCCATATTGCGATCGGGATAACAGAAGGTGGTGATCGTGAAATCATTGGCTTCATGATCCAAAATGAAGAAAGTGATGACACATGGTCCATCTTCTTTGAATACTTAAAAGAACGCGGTCTACAGGGGACAGAACTCATCATTTCTGATGCCCATAAAGGCCTAGTGTCTGCAATTCGTAAGTCATTTACCAACGCAAGTTGGCAGAGATGCCAGGTCCATTTTTTAAGAAACATCTTCAGTTCCATTCCAAAAAAGAATTCAAAACCGTTTAGAGAAGCAGTAAAAGCGATCTTTAAGTTTACGGATATTGAACTCGCTCGAACAGCTAAGAATGCCTTAGTCGGTGAATATATCGACCAGTCTAAATATACAAAAGCTTGCGAAACATTGGATAATGGCTTCGAAGATGCCTTTCAATACACGGTTATCGGAAATGGTCACAATCGGCTAAAAAGCACCAACCTTCTTGAACGACTGAACCAGGAAGTCCGCAGAAGAGAAAAGATTATTCGGATTTTTCCCAACCGAACGTCTGCCAATCGATTAATTGGAGCTGTCCTTATGGACCTTCATGACGAATGGCTCAGTTCTACAAGAAAATATATTAAGTTTGATCAATGAGAGACCGGTAAAACATTGTATAGTATTTTACACAGGATTATGGACTTGACTTATTAAAATGAATGGCTAAAAATATAAGCGTTAAAAAACTATTTTATCTTCTAAGTATTTAATTATGATTTTTAATTATATAATTAAAAAAGTAAATAGATTTTTTTATTTTTTTTCTTATAAAAAAGATATAGAAACAAAATATAATAGGATAAATTATGTGTCCACTATTCGTATCTATATAATAATTACTAAAAATAAAAACAGCTACTAATATAGTCTCTTGGAATAGGTCATAACTAATATTAATTTTTAATTCCTTTACTAATAACACCTCTGCAATTATACATCTAATCATAATACTAACGAGCAAGAAAATTAAAGTTAAACTCAATGATTTTTCTATAATAGTACTATAAAATGTAAATACAATAGTAAATAATAGGGCTGTTAAATTAGAAAATAAAATTTTACGTTCTTGACGAATTGTTTTTAAGTAAGTCATTACTAGCAAAGCCATTCTACTCTCAAAAATTATCATAGGAAATAATATACCCATGTATACAACACTTTGATAATATTGTGGAAGCCAAATCTGTAAAATAACTTTTGTTGGCAAATACATTGTCAACAAAGAAAAAGTAAAAGGAACAAATAAATTTCTCAAATTTAAATAAAGCACTGGTAACTGTTTTGCATTTGTTTTACGAAGTAGTGGAAACATCACGACTCCAACTGAATTTACAAACGTTAAAACCATATTTGAGATGCTAAGTACTAACGACAACTGACCAAAAGTCTTTATATCCCAAACACGCTCAACAAAAACCCTTGTTACTCCCGTAATTAAAAAACTTGCAATATTGCTAAACATAAGATTGCTACCTGATTTGATATTATTGATAATATCAGGAAAGATACTTTTGAATGTCTTTATTTTTATAAAAAGAATATCCCTTATCAAATACAATCCCCAAACAGTCATAATAAGTTTTGAAAGTAAATCAAGAATTACTACGCCTAAATAACTCTTAAAGTTTAATAAATAAATAATTAAAACAGTAACATAAATGTAACGATCTGTCCTAGATAGCTGCGCATACTCTTTAATTCGACTCGTGGATTGTAAAATAAAAAGAACAAATTGTTTACAATTGACTATAATTATCGAAATTGCAGTTAAACAAAGTATAACTTTTAAATTTTTATCTTTAAAAAAGAAGCTAACGAAAATTATACAAAATAAAGAGAGTATACATTGAAAAAACAAAAAGTACCAAAATTGGGTGCCTAATTTTTGTTTATCTAACTCCCTATATTCTTTCCCAGCAATAGCTAAATAAATTCCATCCAGCCATCCAAGATGAAAAAATCCAACATATCCTGAGTATAATATATATAACTGCCATAAACCATAGTTTTCTAAATCTAGAAATTTGGGTACAATTAAATACAATATTGCATAAACAAATAAAACAATAAAATTAGCCGAAACTGTATAATTTAAATTTTTTAATATAGATCTTACTCTTTCACTCATACTTTTCCTTCATTTCTTCATTTTGTAACACATAAAATTTCTTAAAATAAATAATTAAAAATAATATTATTTTTAAATAATGCTAAAAAACCAGTTTCTATACTTGAACCTTTTATAGTAAAAAAATACGCAGAAAATACAATATAAAATAAGTAAATGATTAAAAGAAAATAGTTTTTTATTTTTGTTTTTTTATAAAACTTATAAAAAAAGTGAGAATATAAAACATAGTTCAATAAATAAATATTTCTTATAAGTCGAATAAAATTATTATTGATAAGTACCCATAAGAAGCTAGTTGAAACTAATAAATTTATAATATAAATATAATAAAACAAACTATTTTTATTATAATCAGTTAAATTAAAAACCATTTTTTTTATAATAACTATATTAACAGCAAAATATATTAAGAGTAGAACATTTTTCAATCCACCTGCTGTATTCTCTCCGTCTAAGTAAGTCACAAATTTTGTATCCAAAAAATAGTTTTGTAAATTATTACCTGTAAAGAGTAGTGTTAATAGTATAGTGATTATCAATACATTTATATACTTCTTTTTAAGCTTGATAAAAACTAAAACTAAATAAAATAATGATGTTATATGAAATAGTGAAGCGATTACTACTAAAATTATATAATATATATATGATTTTTTTCCCATCGTATTTATAAAGACACGTATAGCAAACAATATAAAAAGCATAGAAATGAAATTACGAATTTGAATTGCATTTGAAAAAAATCCAAATATAAAAAAAAGGATTAAAGTGAATGCAACATGATTTGTATATTTAGCAACTATTACAATTAAAAATAATATACAAAAAAAGGAAGTAACACAAAGAAATACTTGATAATTATTTGAAAAAAAACTAAATATATACATTAATGTTTTGAATCCAACTTCAATTCCTGGATCTGAATTAATACCATATAAGCATATTCTATTGTATAAAAATTCATAGGCTTTATAGTCTGCATTGTAGCTATTAAACCCCATTAAAATCCACATGAATAGACCTATAAGTAGACTAGATAATTTATCGATGTTAGACCTTTTACAATGATATTTCAGTATAGATTCCTCCTCATGAATTATTGTAGTCGAAGCCATCTTTGATTCCTCTGATAATATACTTGATTTTGTTAAATCTATCTTTTTCTAATAAGCAAATAATTATTGTTTTAAATAATCTTTTCCTAATTAAACTTATAAACATTTTGTCGGTACTATACAATTTTGTCATAATGATAGAATTCCTAGCAATGTAATATCTTCTGTTCTCATTATGATTACTATGTTGTATGCTCATCCCTCCAATCTTAATTAGTTTCCCTTCACCTACAGTATGTGTAATTTGTAGATAGTCTGTAGCCACTATTTTATATCCATTATGATTCACTCTTACACAAAATTCAATGTCAATTTGATCAATAAAAAAATCTTCTCGCATGTTACCAACTTTTTTTATTAAATCAATTCTAAAAATCATTCCAGATGCATTTGCAAATGCAATTTCTAAAAAATGCTGATTTACTTGTTTTTTAATATATTTTTTTTTGGTTTTTACAGTAAAATCTGCTAATTTAAGTCTTTTTTTATCATAATATACAGGGACCAATACTCCCAATTGAGGAAACGTAGACTCTGCTTTATAAAATGTAGATACTAGGTTTTCTAAAAAAACAGTTTCAAACATCGTATCTTGATCAAATAATACAACAAATTCTACGTTTTTTTTCTCTAGTACACTTATCCCTATATTTTGTGCAAATCCTAATCCCTTATTTTCTTCAAGTTCTATAAAATTTATATTTTTCTTTTGGAAAGACTGCTTTCGTAAAGAAGATTTTGTTTCGCTTTCTGTTGACCCATTATCAATTATAACAGTAATATAATTTTCCAAGGAATTTATAATTCTTAATAATTCACTTTCAGGGTTATAAGTAACTATAATTATACCGATTTTTTCATTCACTAAATAATCCTCCAATAATCTTTTCCCATTGGTTTAGAATTGTGTTACTATAAAACTTTTCTTCATATAGTTTTCTAACTCTCAATCTTACATTATGATCTTCCTTATAATAATTACACAGATCATAAAAACTATAAATTTCTGAATAATAAATTCCTATCCCTTTGCTCTTGATAAAATCAAAAGTGTCTCCTCTTAAATTCGATATAATTGGCAATCCAAATTTAAAATATTCAATAGATTTTAAACTTAAACCAATAATTGTATTTTCTGCAAAAAGATTTAGTCCAAAATGACATCTATTAATAATTTTATTCTTTTCTACATCAGAATAAATTGGTCCATGGTCTACAAACTTACCACCATATTTTTCTACAATATCAGCAAATTTTTCTTTTTTTTCGCCTTTGCCCATAAAATGAACAGAAAAAGAAAAATTAGCAGGAATTATGTCAAAAATAGATTCCATCGCTGCAAAATTTACAATGTTATTGATTGTTCCTAAATAGCAAAAATTAATCTCTTTGTCTATAAAACCTAAATTACTAATTTCAACTTGAAAAGACTCGTTGTTCAACGCTTCTGGATATATAGTAAACATTTTTTTTTCATCTTTTATTGGTAGATACTTTTTATATAAATTACATTCTAAAACAGTAGCTTGAGTTTTAGTTAATGAGCTATCTCTTAAACACCTCCATATGTCAAATAGATGTTCAATAATTTTGTTTTTTTTCTTTGGAAAAGATTCAGGCCAAAGATCATATACATCTACTAGAACTTTGGTATCCTTACAAAAATTGACCAATAAGAACAATAGTAAATTCGGTGGTATTCTACAATAAACATTTTTAGGTTTATTCTTTTTTATAAATAAAAAAGTAGATATAGAGAAAAATAAATGTGATATAATTCTCTTAATTGAAATATTTTTTTTATATGGTATGACTTTAATTGGAATTATACACTTTCCTTCCTGTTCGATATAATTTATTTTTTCTTTTTTTGTATGAGAATAATTAGAAGCTACAATTGAAAATTCTATTTTTTTTTCTGTTAAAACTTCTTCTAAACGTTCCGTTCTTCTACTATATCCGAAAGGATGAATCAACAACCAATTCATACATATCTCCTTTAAAATTTTCTGATTTTTATGTCATTATATTTCATCATAAAAATATTTTCTGGATATTCAAGCTTTTTTTGAGGAGTTAACTCATCTCCGAGATTATTGATAATATGATTAGGAAAATTTATACCACATTCATAAGCATGTGGATAACCTCCGCCAAAACGAGGATTGATTTCAGATAAATAATATTCACCATCTTTTTCAAAGATATCTATATCTACAGGACCAAAAAAACCTGAGACTTTGTTAAAAAAATCTTCAATTAAACTTAAAATTTCAGCATTTTTAACTGATACAGATTTATCTGTTTCTCCAGCTCTCATTTTGATTTTCTCTTTTATAAATATTTCTATTAAGACACCAGTGTGCAAATCTATATAGCAATCTACGCCATATTCCCTACCATTCATATTCTCTTGAATCATTAATTCAACTTTTGAAAATAAAAATATTGATTCCAATTGCTCCATGTTGTACACTCGATTGATGTCTAGACTCGCACTTCCTAAAATAGGCTTTACAAATACTGGAAAAGATATTTCTGATTTATTATACGCATCTTTAAACTCTGATATTGAAAAATAACTTTTTTGAGTTTTCACATTTACTTTATTAAGTAAATAATACATATCTTTTTTATTCAAACACTTTTGTGCCATCTGTAAGTCTGGCCCTATAACTTTCACCCCTAAGGCTTCAAATAACTCTCTTTTTTCTGAAATAAGTATTAATTCTGTATCAATAAGTGATAATAAAAAATCAATTTTTTCTTTTTTACAGATTTCCAAAATTTTTTCTATATAATTATTTTCAGTAAATTTAGGTACTAAGTAATAATTATCGCAATCATATAAAGCAGGAGCAAATTTGCTTGAATCTGCACCAATTAACTTACCTTTAGAAGCTGATAGTTCTTTCTTAAAATATTGAATAACTTTATTTCTTGTTCCACAACTTAGAATTAATCCATTCATACACTTTCTCCTGTTTACAAAAATTTTTCTCTAATTTGAACATCCATATATTGACCATCAATATACCGTTCTTTATTTAAAGTTCCTACAAGGCAATATTCCATTTTCTCCCAAAATCTTACAGCAGAAATATTATTACTAACAACAAAAAGAGAGATTTTTCTTAAATTCAAAAAATTTTTAGCATAGTATTCAATCTTTTTCACTGCAATACTCCCAGCACCTTTACCTTGAAATTCCTTATTTCCAATATATATTCCTATCTCACAGGTGCCATGGATTTGTTTAATGTTGTATAGTCCTACTAGCCCTACAGGGATTTGCCTTTCTTCATTAACAATTAAAAATCTTTGATTAGATTCTGTTTGTTTCAGTAATGAATTCATATAACTCTGTATTTCAGTAAGCGACTGTGGTTTATATCCACCTCCAAGATATTTAAATATTTGTGGATTATTTTTCCATTCATAAATAACTGAAGCATCCTCAAACTCAATAGGACGAATATTAAAATTTATTTTATTCATTTTTATATAACTTACCTCCACCATATATATCAGTTTGTTTCAAAGTTCTTAAAATTGTAAGAAATAAAATTTTCAAGTCTAATAAAAAAGAAATTTTTTCAACATATATATTATCGATTTCTATCCTCTTATCCCACACTACAGAATTTCTTACAGTGCATTGAGAAAGCCCTGTCACACCTGGTCTAACAGTAAATCTTTTTTTTGCCCAACTAGGATAATTAGCATAACCTTTATATGGAAAATATGTTACTGGGGGTCTAGGACCAATAAGGGACATATCCCCTTTTATAATATTCCATAATTGAGGTATTTCATCTATACTAGTTTTTCTTAATATCCTACCGATTGATGTGATTCTGCTATCACTGGATGACTTTACTGATAATCCATCTCCTATATTCTCTGCTCCTACACACATAGTACGAAATTTATATATGTGAAAGGTACAACCATTTTTCCCAATTCTTTTTTGTTTAAAAAAGATGGGCCCATTTGATGTAACCTTTATCAGAATACTTATAATAATCAAAACAGGGAAAAGAATGCTTATAAGTAACACTGATATTACTAGATCTAATATTCGTTTAATTATATTTTTATATAAAATTTTTCCACTCATTATTAGCCACCCTCTTTATTGTAGAAACAACTGTTTTCAAATCTTCATCTGTCATCTTTGTGTCTGATGGTAAACATACTCCTAAGTCAAATAAAGTTTCTGCTACATCATCTCCAATATAATCATAATTTTTGAAAACAGGTTGTAAATGCATTGGTTTCCATACTGGGCGGGCTTCTATATTATTTTTGTCTAACTCATCAATAAGATGATTCGTATTTATTCCCTTTATTATTATGACACTTAACCAATAATTCGGTTCATTCCAATTATTTTCTGGCATGAATTGTATATTTGACAATTTAGACAATTCTTTTTTATAAAAACTATGAATATATCGTTTTTTCTCAATTCTTTCATTTAAAACTTTCAATTGTCCTCGACCGATACCTGCAACGATATTGCTCATTCGATAATTATAGCCAATTTCATTGTGTTGATAATGGCGTGCCTTCTCACGAGATTGTGTAGCCCAAAATCTCACTTTTTCCACCTTTTCTTTGTCATTGGATACAAGCATTCCGCCACCTGAAGTTGTGATTATCTTATTTCCATTAAAAGAATAAATTCCATAGTCACCAAATGTACCAGTATATTTTCCTTTATATGTTGTTCCTAATGATTCTGCAGCATCTTCAATTAGAGTAACCTCATATTCTTTGCATATTTTAGTAATTTCGTCTAAGTTAGCTGATAAACCGTACAAATGTACTACTAATACAGCCTTTGTGTTAGGATATTTTTCTAGCGCTGTTCGCAAATGTTCAGGTTTCATATTCCAAGTTTCGTAATCACTATCAACAAATACAGGTATAGCTCCTTGATAGAGAATTGGATTAGCCGTAGCTGAGAACGTCAAGGACTGACAAATCACTATGTCATCTTTACCGACCCCAGCCGCTTTCAAAGCTAAATGTATAGCTGCTGTTCCAGAAGATAATGCGGCAGCATGACTAGCTCCCACGTATTCTGCTAATTCTTTCTCAAATCCATTCACATTCGCACCTAAAGGAGCAACCCAATTTGTATCAAATGCTTCTTTTACATACTCTTGTTCATATCCTTCCTCACTCATATGAGGAGATGCTAATAAAATTCTATTATTTTCCATTATCATTTTCCTGCTTTCTACTTATTCGAAGCATTTGCAAAAGTGACAACGTCTTTAGCCAATTGTTCGTCGTCTTGCGGCAGGCTATTGACGAATTCCATCACTTTTTGTATTGAGTAGCCTTTGATGTTTCCTACAAAGATTTTCTCATAAACTGCTTCATCATTTCTTTCCTTATCTAACAATAGTTCTTCATATAGTTTTTCCCCTGGACGGATACCTGTTTCAATGATTTCGATCTCCTCTTCGCTATATCCGCTCAATCGAATCATATTTTTGGCTAGATCCACGATCTTCACTGGTTCGCTCATATCTAAAATAAAGATTTCGCCGCCTTTTGCTAATGCGCCAGATTGAATAACTAAACGACTCGCTTCAGGAATCGTCATGAAATATCGGGTCATACGAAAGTCTGTTACAGTGACTGGTCCGCCTTGAGCAATTTGTTCCCGGAATACTGGAATCACACTACCACGAGAACCAAGGACATTCCCAAATCTGACAGCTGAGAATTTCGTACATCCTTCTTCATTCAACCCAGTCACGATCATTTCAGCGATTCGTTTTGTTGAACCCATGACGTTTGGCGGATTGTTGGCTTTATCTGTCGAGACCATGACGAAGTTTTTTACTTTCGTTGCTTTGGCTGCTTCTGCTACATTTTTTGTACCGAAAATATTGTTTTTGACTGCTTCTTTTGGGTTGTATTCCATCAATGGTACATGCTTATGAGCGGCTGCATGGTAGACGATATCTGGGTGGTATTGTTCCATGATCTCATTGATTTTCTTGCGATCTTGGATATCTGCGATGATCGGTACGATTTCTGTAGGACACTTTTGATGATGCGTGCGTAACTCACGGTCAATCAAGTAGATCGAGTTCTCCCCATGTCCTAAAAGCAATAGCTTTACAGGATTGAATTGAATGATTTGCCGACAGATTTCTGAACCGATCGATCCTCCTGCGCCGGTGACAAGAATGACTTTGTCTGTGATCTGATCTTTGATGGATTCAATATCCAACTCTACCTCATCTCTTCCCAGTAAATCCACTACGTCAATTGTTTTTAATTTTGATACGCTAATTTTCCCTGAAGCAAGTTCTTCTATAGAAGGCATCGTATTGACTTTCACATGAGCGGATTCGACTAACTCGAAGATTCTTCGTAATTTTTTTCTTGATAAGGAAGGGATAGCGATCGTTACCATTTGAATGTCATATTTTTCAATCAATTCCGGAATATCTTTTAATGCACCTAATACTTTTTTTCCTGAAAGATACGTATTTCTTTTATTCGGATCATCATCTACAAACCCGACAACGTGGATATCTTGAGCTGTTTTGGATCCAAGAAGGCTGTTGTATAAAATACGCCCGCCTTCGCCAGCACCAACGATCAAGGTATTTTTAGCAGAATCTGCTGATACATATCTCATATTTTTTGTTTCGATGTAGATACGCCAGATCAATCGGCTACCGATGATCAATAAGAGCGAAAGCAGATAAGCAAAGATAACTAACCGTAAACTGTATCGCCGATTAATGAACAGCAGTATGAGGATACTTGAGGCAGCACTTGCAGATAGTGAACTAAAAATTGCAATGATCTCTCTTAAATTTGTATAGCGATTGATCCGAGTGAAAACTTTGAATAAACTACCATAAAATAAATAAAAACCAATCGACAAACCGATAGAGATTAAAATAAGGTCCATTGATATAGATACAAACGGCTTCATGAATTTAGCTGCTGCACTATTTGCAGCGATTAATAACAAGCTGTCCACAACAACCAATGTGGCAATTTTTCTTCTTCTTGTTAATATAAACACTTTTTAACTCCCCCTAAAATAAACCAA
Source organism: Enterococcus sp. M-BR2 (assembly GCF_056612775.1). Lineage (NCBI taxonomy): Bacteria > Bacillati > Bacillota > Bacilli > Lactobacillales > Enterococcaceae > Enterococcus > Enterococcus sp. M-BR2. Next base: position 398,055 of record NZ_CM152743.1, on the reverse strand, counting down.
ACTTCTTCTTTTTTACCTCTTCATAGACTGGATAACTGATCTCATCCCCGTTGATCAGGTCCTTTGCGACTTGTTTCATCTGTACTACTTTTTCCTTACCAAAGTCCTTGGCGATTTGCTCATAACATTCTTTTAAGTAAAAGGTACGTTTAGAGACACCATGGGCATCGGAAGCAGCCATTTGCACGAGGTTATGTTTGACCATCGTTTTGGCTGTTTTCTGGATATCTTTGCCAAATACACCGACATAACTTGGTGCGGTGAGTTGGGCCAAGCATCCCATATCTAGGAATGGCAGCAAATGATTCGGGTCTTTACGAAAATGCGCGTTGCGTTCTGGATGGACGATCACTGGTGTCTTTCCTAGTTGTAACAACTCAAAAAAGAGCCGTTCTGCATATAACGGAACTTCCAGTGTCGGAAATTCGATTAGAAGATATGTATCATCTAAATCTGTAAATAAAATTTCATCTCGGTGGATGTCTTCAATCAGTGTTCCGGTAATACGTACTTCTTGTCCTTCCAATAACGTCAAAGGCAATTGTCTTTTCTCTAATTCTGCTTGTAACGAAGCGACTAGAGAAATGACTTGTGATTTTTCATTGCTGTATTTTCCATTATTGTGATGGGGGGTGCATAAAATATGTGTGATTCCTTGTTGAATCGCTTTTTCAGCCATGGCGATACTGGCATCTAAGTTTTCTGCTCCGTCATCGATTCCTGGCAGGATATGGCAATGTAGATCGATCATTTCTCTTGTCTCCTCTCTTTTTATTTCTTAATTCCCGTAGTAATAGCCAGCATCTCTGCTGTGTTCTGCTCCATTGTATACAACACCAAGGACTCGCGCTTGTACCATATCTAACAGTTCTTTTGCTTTAGTCAATGATTCTTTTCGTGACGTATTTTCCCGTACGACCAATAAGGTGCCATCCGTTTTTGAAGACATGATCTGTGCATCTGTTACGGCAACGACTGGCGGCATGTCGAAGATCACTACATCAAATAGTTGTCTTGCTTCTGCTAAAATCTGATCCATTCTTGGCGAACTTAGTAGTTCTGATGGATTTGGTGGTTTAGGTCCACTTGGCAGAATCGACAAATTGTCGACTGGTGTTCGTTGGATCTCATCTGCTACACTTCCTGATGAACTAAGAACAGTACTTAATCCGCTTGCGTTGTTCAACTTGAACGTTTTATAGATGACGGGCTTACGTAAGTCTGCATCGACTAGCAGCACCCGTTGACCAGATTTGGCAAAAACAACGGCAATGTTTGCTGCAGTGGTCGATTTCCCTTCTCCAGGTCCTGATGAAGTCACAACAATCGTTTTGATTTGCTGACCAGCTGCGGAGGCAAACTGGATATTCGTCCGAATCGTACGATATTGTTCAGCGATTGGTGAAGAGGGATTGGTGAGTGTGACCAAACTGACTGCATGAGTTTGGGCTGCTTTTTGTTTCTGTGTTCGTGCCATTTTTCTTTCCTCCTAGACTCTTGAGCGGCTTCTGCGTGATGGCGCTGTTTTATCGTTTGTAGCTTTTGGTTGTGTCTGAGCTGGTCCTTTTTTACGGATACCAGCATTCAATTCTTTCGCTGACATTTCTGGTACAGTCCCTAAGATCGGGAAGCCCAATGTATCCGTCACATATTTTTCATCTTTTACTGTCCGATCGAGTAATTCAAATAAGAAAGCTAGACCTACGCCTACCATCATTCCTAACACTAAGCCAATCACTAGATTCAATTTATTATTTGGCGAAACAGGTGTCGTATTGGCAACTGCACCTGAGATGATCGAGATTTTATCGACATTCATCACATCTTTGGCGTTCTCTTGGAATACTTGTGACGTTGTATTAGCGATTTGTTGAGCCGTCACTGCATTTGTGCTTGTTGCTTGGATCGAGAACATTTGTGAATTTTGTGACTGATTGACGGAGATAGCATCTTTAATTTGTCCAGCAGTCATTTTCACATTGTCTTCTGTTTCTAAACGATCTTTGACTTCATTTAGTACTAGATCACTGACGATCATATCTTTATACGTATTGATCATTTGCAGGTTCGTATTGACATCATTGACATTTGCAGTATCTGATTGCGGCAGTGTCACGATCAATTGGGCTTGTGAGCTGTATTTTGGCGTCAAGATGAAAAACGTCACGATGCCTGAGATGGCCAAGCCAGCAAACATTGAGATGAGGATTGTTATCACGTGTTTGCGCAATGTTTCAAAAATTTCTTTCAAGCTGATTGTCTCTTCCATTTTTTCTCCACTTTCCTATTTATTCTCTAGATTCATTTGATCTTTTAATTCTTTTTTCACACGATCAAGTTCTTGATCGCTGACTTTTTGGTATGAGATATTGTCTTGCATGAAGCCTTCTCCTTGCAGCTGATCTTGCTTGATCGTACCAAATGCATCCCGATAATCTAAAGCAATCTTTTTCATTTCATCAAAGCTCATGTCTGTTTTCATATTCGACTCTAGAGCATTCAAAACGGATTGATAGTTGCTTACACCGTTCAGACTCAACACTTTTTTCGCTACACCTTCTACGATCTTTCTTTGACGTTCTTGTCTGCCGTAGTCACCATTTGGATCTTCATAACGCATACGAGAATAAGACAATGCCTGATCCCCGTTCAATGTGATTTTACCGATCGTAAAATCATAGCCATCTTGTGAGAAGGTGAGGTCATTATTGACTTCGATACCACCAACTGCATCAACGAGTTCTTTTAGACCTTTCATATTGATTGAAACATAGTGATCAATTGGGATGTCTACATATTTTTGTACGGTATCCATCGCCATGGCAGCTCCGCCGAATGCGTAAGCGTGGTTGATCTTGTCTTTTGTGTCATGTCCAACGATGTCGACATACGTATCACGAGGAATGCTGACAATCGTTGTCTGTTTGTCTTCAGGACTGACTGTGGCAACCATCATCGTATCTGATCGTCCTTGATCGACCCGACCTAAATCTCCCGTATCGATCCCCATCAATAGAACAGAGAAAGATTCTTGTTTGTCCAGATCAACTGGTTTTGTTCGTTCTCCTTGGGTTCGTTCCACTGATTCGTAAGTTTTCTCAATAGAATGTGAGAGATCTAGATATAATTTTGCTCCTACTCCTACGATTGCTAATACTAGTACGACAAGAATTGCTAAAATAATTAGAAATATCTTTTTCCCTCTTGATTTTCTTCTTCGTTTTGCCATAGTTTCCTCCGTTTGCTAGCCTTGCTTGAATTCTCGCTTATTAATAGCTCGTATTGCTATAGCCCATTTGCTGAGCGACTGTTTCTGCTTTTGACGCGTATGTGGCTCTTATTTTTTCATTCCGGATCTGTTCGATGAGACTGAGTGCGGTCAAATATTGATCGTAAGTAGCAGTAGCTGTTACTTGACCGTCTTTCAGCATCGTATCGAATAGCTGATCTAGTTGCGTGACTTGTGCAATTTGGGTATCAGCGAATCCTAGATATTGCATAACGACCGTTTTCCAAGCACTATCCTTAAAAAAGCTCATATTTTCACGTACATGGGCGACATCTGCACTTGCCAACTTTTCTTTGATGATGACATCATCCACAGCTTGCTGCCAGTTTGATACGTTTTTAGTAAATAATTTATTGACAGCCGTCTGGATCTTCAGTTTTGATTCTGCATCCTCTAACTGTGTTAAGACTGCTTTCTTTTCTTCTTGGATCGCAGCAGCTTCTTTAGGTAATTCTGATTCCTTGATGTCATAATCATCTGCTGACAGTTTGATAGAAGATAGTTTATGTGACAAATTTGAAACTGTTTCTTCTGTTATTTCAGGATTTAGGAAAATTTTTTCTTTTGTACTGTACAGCTTATCTACTTCTTTTGATAAAGAGGTCACGGTGTCTTTTTGATTGGTGATGGCAGATTCTGCGTAATTGATCCGTTGATGATATTGCCGCTGATTATTGAGATGGTATCCAAACAAGCAAATCACAATAGCGCCTGTGCCTACCGCCACAGTAGCCAATAACTTGACGAACGGCTTTTCCATAGATTCACTCCTAAATATTGATGATAGATAAATAAAGATGTGATTCATTCACATCAGAATGAGCGCTTTTTATTTTAAAAGCATAATTAAACTAATATATTCATAGAAATATTTATAAACAGGTTTTCCTTATATAATCATACCACAAACAGTTTTCTTGACTAGGGAAATTCCTAATTTAAAAGTAAATATAACAGTAACAAGATTATGATTAATCTTTTTCGTTTTTATTTCCTCACTTTTCATGAGCATTTTGAAAATTCGAACAAAGAATAAAATAACAAAAATTATTAAAATAGAATTAATAACAGCTATTTATATTTATAACAAAAAAACAGAGACACAGCACGTTTCGTGCATGCTCTCTGTTTTTCAAACAAAAGACTATTTTGTGATGATTTGATCCAAGCTTGCTAATGACAAAGCCATGGCAGCTATTTGACTAAGTTGTGTTAGTCGGTTCTTACGTACTGCTGGTTCATCAGCCATGACCATCGTTTGATCAAAATAATTTTCGATCAGTGGACGAAGAGCGACAAGCTGGTCGTAGTTTTCGTGGATCGTTTGGTCAGCAAAACTTGCTTTCATTGCTTCTACTGCTTTGTGTAATTCTTTCTCTGCGTCGTTTTCGAACAGCTCAGGGTTTACTTCTGATTGTTTTTCAAGCTGCGCTTTTTTCGCTAAGTTTACGACACGTGTCAAAGCTTCCATTGAAGGTTTGAAGTCTTCATCTGCAAGATGTTGTTTGAACAATTGTGCTGCTGCAAATACTTTTGTCAGATCTTTTTGTTCCGCATTCAAAACAGCATCGATGACATCATGACGAATATTCTTCGTTGTCAATAATTGGCGCAGACGGCCTTTGATAAAGTCGATCACTTGTTGTTGCCCTTCTGATAAACCAATACCGAAACGATCCGTATCTTTACTGATAACATCACTAATCGTTTCTTGCAGAACAGACAAAGGAAAGGCCCATTTTTTCGACTCGATGATCCGAACGACACCGTATGCTTGGCGACGTAAGGCATAAGGATCGTTTGACCCGCTTGGAATCATCCCAACTGCAAAGAAAGAAAAGATGCTATCTAATTTATCTGCAATCGCTAAAACAGAACCTACTGTAGACTGAGGTAGCTCTCCTTCACTGGATATAGGCATGTAATGCTCACGAATCGCTGTCGCTACAGCAGGTTTCTCGCCTTTCAGCAGAGCATATTTTTCGCCCATGATCCCTTGTAGTTCAGGAAATTCCCCTACCATGTTGGTTACTAGATCAAATTTATAGATTTCAGCAGCTCGTTGCAGATCCATCAATTCTTCCTCAGATAGTCCTACTTGTTCGCCAATGATACGGACAATGACTTGTACCCGCTGCATTTTCTCATAGATACTACCGATTTTTTCATGGAAAGTAACAGTTTTTAGTTTTTCAACGTATTGGTCGATTGAAGCTTTCTTGTCTTCATTATAAAAGAATTCCGCATCTTCTAAACGAGCCGTCAATACTTTTTGATTGCCTCGAACCACATTTTCCAATTTTACCCGATCACCATTACGAGCAGAAATAAAATGAGGAAGCAGCATACCTTGATCATTCCGTACCTCGAAATAACGTTGATGTTCTTTCATAGAAGTGACTAGTACTTCTTCAGGAACAGAAAGATATTTTTCTTCGAAGTCGCCAGAAAAGACAGTTGGATATTCGACTAAATTGTTGACTTCTTCTAGTAAATCTTCGTCTAGATCAATAACCCAGTGATTTTTTTCTGCTAATTCGTTTGCTTGTGTAACGATCATTTCTTGTCTTTTTTGCGGAGACGCAATGACGAATTGTTCATTCAATTTTTCTTCATATTCTTTTGCATGCGCAAATGTCACATCTTCGCCTAAGAAACGATGACCTCGAGAGGCTCTGCCTGTTTTGACATCCAAGATTTCGAATGGGATTACTTCATCATCTAACAATGCCACGATCCAGTGAATAGGGCGGATATATTCAAAATCGTATTCTGCCCAATGCATCGTTACAGGGAAAGTCAGGCTTTTAATGACATCTGCTAAACCTGTCAATACTTCTTTGGATTCCTTACCATGAGTGTATTTCGTTACATAGACATATTCCACACCTTTTAATTCTCTAAATGTGATAGCGTCTGTCGTCAGACCTTGTCCGCGGACAAATCCTTCCGCTGCTTTCGTCCAGTTTCCATCTGCGTCCAAAGCAATTTTTTTGGCTGGTCCTTTGACTTCTTCTTCACTGTCCGCTTGTCGTTCTGGAATATTTGTTACTTTGATTGCTAAACGGCGCGGTGTGGAAAATGTTTCGATCGTATCATAAGTCAATTGGTTTTCATCTAAAAATTTTGCTGTTTTTTCTTCTAATTGTTTCATGCTTGGTGTGACAACATGGGCAGGCATTTCTTCCAACCCGATTTCAAGTAATAAGTCTTTTGCCATCTTATTCAGCCTCCTTCACGGTTTCTGGATTTGCTGTGTTTTTATTCAACAAAGGGAATCCTAATTTTTCGCGTTCTGCCACAAAGATTTTGGCTACAGCACGAGCCATGTTGCGGATGCGAGAAAGATAACCGGCACGCTCTGTTACGGATACTGCACCGCGGGCATCTAATAAGTTGAATGTATGGCTACATTTCAAGATATAATCATACGCCGGATGAACAAGATTTTCATCGATACAGCGTTTAGCTTCTTTTTCAAAACGATCAAAGTTGCTTAGTAGCAAGTCTTGGTCGCTTACTTCAAAAGAATATTTGGAATGTTCATATTCTGGTTGTTTGAAGATCTCGCCATATTTCACGCCATCAGCCCATTCTAAATCATAGACACTTTCAACTTCTTGGATATAAGAAGCAAGACGTTCTAGTCCATAAGTGATCTCAGAAGTGACTGGTTTACAAGGCAGTCCACCAACTTGTTGGAAGTACGTGAACTGTGTGATTTCCATTCCGTCAAGCCATACTTCCCAACCCACACCGGCACAGCCCATGGATGGGTTCTCCCAGTTGTCTTCAACAAAACGGATGTCGTGTTCTAATGGATCGATTCCTAAAAGGCGCAAGCTTTCTAAATAAAGCTCTTGGATATTCTCAGGTGAAGGTTTCATCACGACTTGGAATTGATGATGCTGATACAAACGGTTTGGGTTTTCACCATAACGTCCATCAGCTGGTCGGCGAGATGGCTCTACGTAAGCAGCATTCCATGGTTCTGGTCCGATTGCCCGTAAAAAGGTATATGGGCTCATCGTACCTGCTCCTTTTTCTGTGTCATACGCTTGCATCAGCATGCAGCCGTTTGATGACCAAAATTTTTGTAATGTTAATATCATATCTTGGACGGTCAATTTTTTACTCATCTGTTTTGCCCCTTTCAATTTTAAAGCGTTGCTGTCAAATAAGAATACAGGAAAGAAAACGACAAAAAATCCCTATGTCTGATTACAGACATAGGGACGAATAATTCGCGGTTCCACCCTACTTCCGAATAAAGATTCGGCAGCTTCATTTATCGTACTCGCAAGTGCCTCTTCAAAAATCGTTTGGGTCCGGCTCCCACTCTCCCGAACTCGCTAAACCACGTGTTTTTTACTGATCTTGGTCAATGTACGTATTCATTTTGCAGTTTTCTTGTTTCTATAATAGATCCTATCACTGAACGATCTATTTGATCTACGGTTAATAATAGACGGAACTCCCTGTGTTTGTCAAATGGTTTTGATTTTTTGTTGTATGTTTCATTTACTATTCTTCTTTTTTAGGTAGATCTTTTTCAGACATGTCTTTCTCTGGCGTCTTTAATACGTGTGCCCAAGACTTCATTTGATCGATGAACTTTTTGCTTTTCAAATGGATACCGACATATTCATCATACAGCTGGTCGATGAGTTCACGGATTGCTTGTTTGGTTTCTTCTTTCAGATGGATTCCACTGATCTTATCATAAGAAATAGCTGAAAACATCCGAACGAAATAAACAGCTCGAGGATCTGCATGATAACGGTGATCATCCATCGACCAGTGTCTTTCGCATATCACACCACCATATTTGGAAGAATAGTCAAATTTTCCTTTTGTTTCCCCACATACGACGCAGTGTGTCCAGATTGGTGCAATTCCGAAGCGTTGCAGTATTTGGACTTCAAAAATATTCGTGATGATTTCTGCATCGTCTCCTTGGTCCATCCGTTGCAGTGCTTGTTGCGTAAACTGGAACAAATGCGGGTCGTACTGATGATCTTCGATTGCCGCATCTACTAGATTCAATAAATATGTGCCATAGCCGCTCAAAAAGATGTCTTCTTGGATGTGTCGAAACGCATGGACATCTTTGACACTGCTTAAAAATGACAGACCTTCACTTCGAAAATTCCCGATATAAACTGCTTCAGTAAAAGGGAGCAAAGCCGGAGCTAAGGGCTGATTTTGCCGATGGATCCCTTTGATATAAAACATCATTTTGCCAGAAGATTCTGTAAAGATTTTGACTAATTTATCTTTTTCTTTGTAATTACGGCTAGATAAAATCAAGCCTTTTGATTCTGCAAGCTGGCTCATATTCTCCCTCCTAAAAAATAAATCTGGAAAAGCAGATTCTGCCGATCCAGATCATTTATGTTGCGATCTTCCGCAGCTTTTCTCAACACGCGGATTTTTATCCAGTTTATTTCTATACCTAACTTACAAGAAGCTCAGAATATCAGTATTCGTCTTTTCGGTAGCCGAAGTCTTGCAGATAGACTTTTTTGTCTCGCCAGTCTTTTTGAACTTTGACCCAAAGTTCTAGAAAGACTTTGTCTCCTAAAAGATTTTCGATATCCTTTCTTGCTTTCGTTCCTACTTGCTTCAGCATTTTTCCGCCTTTGCCGATAATGATTCCTTTTTGGCTATCTCTTTCGACAATAATCGTAGCCTGGATATGGATTTTATCATTCTCGTTTCGCTTCATCGAATCAACAACGACTGCGACAGAATGAGGCACTTCGTCTCGTGTTAAAAACAAGACTTTCTCACGGATCAATTCAGAAACGATGAAGTATTCAGGATGATCAGTCACTTGATCATCTGGAAAATATTGTGGGCCCTCTGGCATTTCACTGACTAATACATCCATCAAACGTTCGACGTTGTTTCCTTCTGTAGCAGAGATTGGAATCACTTGTGCAAAGGGCATCTGCGTTGAATAATCTTCAATGATTCCCAACAACTCGTCTGGATGGATTTTATCGATTTTATTGATAATCAGATAAACAGGAGAATGCACGTTTTTTAGACGTTCAATAATAAAATCGTCTCCCCGACCGCGTTTTTGATCAGCGCTGATCATAAATAAGACCGCGTCCACTTCTTTCAACGCACTGTAAGCTGCTTCTACCATAAAATCTCCTAAACGATGCTTTGGTTTATGGATTCCTGGTGTGTCAATAAAAATCAACTGAGCTTCTGGTGTAGTATATACTCCTTGGATTTTATTTCTAGTTGTCTGTGCCTTATCACTCATGATGGCAATTTTTTGACCCACGATTCGATTCAATAAAGTGGATTTTCCTACATTCGGGCGGCCGACGATTGCGACAAACCCTGATTTATGTTCTGGCATATACGTTCTCCTTTTTAATTAAACAACAAATGATATATTTTAGGGACAAATAAAATCAACCCAACGATAACGGCAAAACAAGCGGTCACTAAAACTGCTCCAGCTGCCATATCTTTGATTTTTTTCCCAATCGGATGAAAATGAAAATCCGTAAACATGTCCACGACATTTTCAAAAACAGTATTGATGATCTCTACTATCCATACGAGAAAAACAGCTAAAAGCAGCCATAACCATTCTATCCGATCAAGTTGGAAAATCACGCCCATAAACAAAGCGAGGATTCCGAACGCAACATGTTTCCTCATGTTGCGTTCTTCCTCAAAAACGGTTTTGACTCCTTGGACGGCAAATTCCACGGACATCAGGAAATGTTTGTTTTTCTCTACGTTTTTATCTTTTAAGTCCATAGGCATCTAAGATCTCTTTCTGTAAACCAAACATTTCTTTCTCATCCTCTGGTGTCATATGGTCATACCCGTTGATATGCAAGAATCCATGAACCGCTAAAAAGCCAAGTTCCCGATCATACGAATGGCCGTAAGCTTCTGCTTGCTCTGCAGCACGTTCAGTAGAGATCATGATGTCTCCCAGTACACGAGGTAATGGATTCTCTCCATCTTCAAAAATCACTGGGATTTCGTCTTCGCCCTCTTCTTCCAAGGCAAAACTGATGACGTCTGTCGGTGCATCTTTTCCACGGTAATCACGATTGATTACTTGGATTGCTGCGTTGTCCATGAAAGTAACAGACATTTCTGTTTCTTCTGGCAACTCTAAATATGATGCTGCAAATTGCAACAAGTCGTCGATTTCTTTCATTTTCTCTTCTGATACTTGGTTTGTTTCATCCATGAAAGTAATATCCATTATACATCGCTTCTTTCTATTCTTCTTGCTATTCTTCTTGTTCTTCTTTTATCTTCTCAACTTCCGATTTCATTTTAGGATATTTGATCCGAGAATGGAAGGTACTGCTTAAACCGCTGATCAATGATTTTTCTACTTTACGGATTTCTTTTAACGTCAATCCACTGTCGTCCAATTGTCCATCGGAAATACGCTCTTCTATAAGATTATGGACAAAACTTTCGATTTTTTCGCTCGTTGGATGGTCCATTGCCCGTACTGCCGCTTCACAACTGTCAGCTATATTGACGATTCCTGCTTCACGGCTTTGAGGTTTTGGTCCAGGATAACGGAATTGCTCTTCCGTGACTTCCGGGTTGCGTTCCTTTGCCTTAACGTAGAAATAACGCATCAGCGTGGTTCCATGATGCTGTCTGCAAATATCGATCACCATTTGCGGCATATTATAATCTTCCAATATTTTGGCACCATCTGTCACATGTCCAAAGATAATATGTTTACTGTCTTCTGGCAATAAGAAATTGTGCGGATTTTCCGCTCCTGAAGGCAAGTTCTCAACGAAAAAGCTGGCGTGTTTGATCTTGCCGATATCATGATAATAGCAAGCTACTCGAGTTAGTAAAGAACGTCCACCGATTTCTGCTACAGCATTAGCACTTAGATTGGCTACCATCATGCTATGGTGATACGTACCTGGTGCTTCTTCCAGCAACTGTTTCAATAAAGGATGATTAGGATTGCTGAGTTCATTTAATACGATCACACTATCATCATTGACCATCAATTCAATATAGGGGTGCAGACCTATCGTCAGCAAGAATGAGAACAATGCACCTGTGAATCCGCAGACTAGCGTTAACCAAGTCGTTGCATCCCCAAAGCTCATTCCTTGGTAGATAATCAAAATGACATCCATCATCACAGGGAAAATAATGACCCACATAGCAGCGGATAACCCTTGTTCTGAGATCCGTTTGCGTCTGACGATCGTTGCCATGAGACCAGAAAATACATAGGACATCAAAATAACTGTCAGAAAGTTCGTGCCAATCGAATCATAAAAAATGAAAAGTGCGGATACTGCTTGGAAAATACCAGCCATGATCCCTGCTCTTCGATTCAAGAAAAAGCTTAAAACAAGTGGAGCAAAAGCCGCGGGGTAAAACAGCGGAATATAAGCAGCTTGTTCTGTTTGGAAGAGTTGGAAAAATTTCATTAGTACGACGCTGACTGACATTGCTGTCACGTAGAAAAGTACGTATTTTGTTCTTTCTCCTGCATTTTGAAATTGGAGTGAATTATAAATCAGTACACCGATTTGAAGCAAAACAGCTAAAACCATGGCAATGAGTGGGAAAATCGAAGTCGTTTGATTCGTCAATCCTAGTAATTCCAATTTTTTCATCGCTGAAGCATCAATTTGATTTCCTTCGCGAACAATGATTTCTCCTTGGAAGATCATCACTGGTTGTACAGCTTCTCGTGCAGATTGTTTTAATTCTTCTGTCTTTTTCTCATTCAATACATCATTGACTACAATGCCTTGATCCACTAAGTAGCGAATCATTTGTTGCTGCTCTGTTGTGACATTCAAATATTGAATCTGATCTTCTGCTTCTTGTTTAAAAGCTTCCAATTCGCTTTCACGAACTTGTTTACTCATCTGTTCGTCAATGAGCTTCAAACTTTCATCCCTAACCGTGTGAATTTCCGTTTCAGTCATTTCAAATATCGTCGAATAAAAATTGTTCGGCAGTTTTTGGTAAAACGCAACGTTTTCTGCATTCACGTTTTCAAAATTTTTCTTCAGTGTAGCAATCCGCTCTTCTGTAGTAGGTTTCGGGATATTTTCATCTTCCTTCGCCTTATCTACCTTGTCATTATAAGATTTGTTGATGGTATCATTCGTCTTATCGATCAATTCGAATAATTGCTTGATCCGATTGTTCTGGTCATCTGCCAGATCTTTTTGATAAGTATATTCTGGAGTCACTGCTTCTGCTGCCAGTTTTCTTCTTTGTTCGGTTTCTTCCGTGTTCTCAATCGTTTTATTCGCACGGATACTCTCTTCTGCTACTTGGCCTTCTCTGAAATCATTGGCCTTTTGTTTGACACTACTAAATGTAACGCCGCAGACAATGATAAAAAACAAGAACAGAAGGAAAGGCAATGCTGCCTTTCCGAGTTTTTCTTGTAGTTTCTGCAGTGTTTTATTCAACATGTGCTTATCCTCCTAAGCAAAGCTTATTCTTGATGAAGATCCGCCTTTTCATAAGCTTTGATGATTTCGGCAACTACAGGGTGCCGAACAACGTCACTTGCTTCAAAATTAACAAAATCGATTTTTTTGATTTGCTTTAATGTTCGTTCTGCATGAACAAGACCACTTGTCGTCCCACGAGGCAAGTCTATCTGACTTGTATCCCCATTGACAATCATTTTTGATTGATAACCGAGACGGGTCAAGAACATTTTCATCTGAGCGACTGTCGTGTTTTGTGCTTCGTCCAAGATAACGAATGCATCATCCAATGTCCGCCCCCGCATGTAAGCTAAAGGTGCGATTTCGATCACGCCTCGTTCCATCAATCGGTTCGTATGATCCAATCCAAAAATTTGGTATAAAGCATCATAAACAGGCCGCAGATAAGGATCCACTTTTTCTTTCAGATCCCCGGGTAGAAAGCCTAGGTTTTCCCCTGCCTCCACAGCGGGCCGCGTCAAAATGATTTTTTGCACTTCGCCTTTTTTTAGGGCAGCAATTGCTAATACTACGGCAAGAAACGTTTTCCCTGTTCCGGCTGGCCCTACACCAAATACGATGTCATGTTTGGCTACCGATTCAACGTATTTCTTTTGACCGCTGTTTTTTACCCGTATAGGTTTTCCATTACGGTCTTTGACGATCTCTTCCTCATACATCTCAACAAAATAATCTAATGTACCTTTTTGCCCCATCTTCAATGCCGTCACAACATCTGGCGTACTTACGTGGATTCCTCGTTTGATCAATTCCTGTAATGTCCGAATGACTGAGGCAGCCAAGGAAATCTGGGATTGCTCACCAATGATCTGAATGATTTCTCCACGTGTATGGATGGTTGTTTCCGTTGTTTCCTCGATCAGTTTTATATGCTTGTCGTGTGCACCTAAAAGCATGCTGACATCATCAGCAGCTGTCAATCTAATCTCTAAAGAACTAGACTCTTCCGTCAAAAATAGACATCCCCTTTTTTTCGATTCATTCTTTCCTATTTTACCATACTCAGAAGAAACTATATAGCAAATAAGAAAAGGTTGTAAAAGAGTCGCTTAACCATACGTACCAAGAAACGTTAAAAAATAGCCGTTTCCATTCGCTAAAGGTCTCGTTTTGATAAAAAGAAGCTGAGAATGTAAGTTATATGAAAGTGGAGAACAAAATATTTCGTTTCATTCAACAAGTATTCTCTAGGTATTTTTCCTGTTTCAAAAAAAGAAAACAAAATAGTTAAAATATTCTTGCATTTCAAAAAAAACAGGTGTATTATTACGTCAACAAATAAACATACAGCAAAGCGTCGAGGAAAACAGTAGGCTATTCAACGATTTATTCCCAGTGAGTCATGTAAGTGAGAAATGACAATAAATCGAATAGACGAACATCATTTCCGAGTCAATGTCGAAAACGTAGATCATTGTGGCTGCCTCCATTATCAGGCTAGCGGATAACTTTATCAAAAAGCGTCCGTGAATGAAGAAGCTTTTTTAAGCGAAAAAAGGTGGTACCGTTCTAGAATCTAGAGCCCTTTTCCCAAGTGGAAAAGGGCTTTTTTTTATTTTAAGGTGGTGGTTTTCATGGAATCTGATATTAGTGGCATTACTAATTGCTGCAACGTTTATATCGTCAATCAAAATGATAATTATTGGAGGAAAAATTTATGGAAGAAACAAAAACTTATTCATGGAAACAACTATTGATGGTCAGTTCACTTATCTTCGGGATGTTCTTCGGGTCAGGTAATCTAATCTTTCCTGTCCACTTAGGTCAAATGGCTGGCGCAAACTGGGTCAGTGCTGGCGTAGGATTTGCTATCTCAGGTGCTCTTTTCCCATTACTAGCTATCTTAGCTGTAGTAGTGACAAAAAGTGATGGTCTGTATGACTTAGCTAAACCTGTCGGAAAATGGTATGCTGCCTTGTTCTTAATCCTTGTTCATTTGACGATCGGACCATTTTTCGGTACACCACGGACAGCTGCTACTGCTTTTGAAATGGCTGCTAAACCATTTTTGCCTGAAAAATATAATTCATTAGGTATGTTTTTATTCTCTGCTCTTTTCTTTTTACTTGCTTATTTCCTTACTGTCCATCCCACACGGTTGGTCAAATACGTCGGAAAGTATCTAAACTCCTTGTTTCTTGCATTATTAGCAATCATTTTTGTCGTTTCTTTATTCCACCCAATGGGAAATCTAAATCAATCTGCTGCAGATACTTACCAAACAAACGCTTTAACAAATGGTGTCCTAGAAGGTTATAACACGGTTGATGCAGTAGCTTTGCTTGCCTTAAGTGTCACTTTTGTCCATGCAGTCCGTGACCTTGGTTTCAAAGATAAAAAAGTCACAGAATTAACAGCAAAAGCTGGTAGCCTGAGCGTTGCGCTAGAAGTCATGATCTATTTTGGACTTGTTCTTCTCGGTGCGATGAGTTTGAATAAGATGTCTTTATCAGAAAATGGCGGAACTGCACTTTCTCAGATCACTAATTTTTATTTAGGTAACTTCGGCGCTAGCTTCTTAGGAGTGATGGTCACATTAGGTGTCTTCACTACCGCTATGGGACTCGTTGTTTCTTTTGCGCAAGATTTCCATAAACTGTTCCCTAAAGTCAGTTATATGACATGGCTGCGGTTAACGACTTTCGTCTCTTTTGTCGTTGCAAATGCTGGTTTAGACAATATCATCCAATGGTCTTTACCAGTATTGATGCTTTTGTATCCATTGTCGCTTGCGTTGATCTTGCTTTCCTTAACAGCAAAATTTTTCCAAAAGACACCATTTGTCTATCAAGTAACGATGTTGTTTGCTGCTGTTCCTGCCGTATTGGATATGCTGGCAAATTCGCCTGCTTTAGTGAGTCAACAAAGAGTTGTAGCAAGCATGCTCGAATTTTATCATCATCACGTTCCTTTTGCTGCATTAGGACTTGGCTGGATGGTCCCAACGTTACTTGGTTACGCTGGCAGCCTACTGTTTTATTACGCCTATCGCCTATCAGGGTATAAACAAGAAGCAAATGAACTACCAGAAGAATAACCAAATCAAACACAATTTAACATAAGAAATATTAAACAGGAAAAAACCAGCTAGATGAAAGAATCCTATTCTTTCGTCTAGCTATTTTTTAGATTTCTTTTTTACGCGCACAAAAAAACTGCGGACAATGATTGTCCGCAGTTTAAATGATAAAATTAAGATTGTAATAGTTCTTTCACAATGGCATTTACTTGGTTTCCATCTGCTTTTCCTTTGACTTTAGGCATGATCGCACCCATGACTTTGCCAAATTCTTTCATTGATGAAGCACCAGTTTGTGTGATTGCTTCTTGAACAAGTTGTCGAATTTCTTCGTCGGAAAGTTGTTCCGGCATGTATTTTTCGACTATCACAATTTCACTTTTTACTTTTTCAGCTAAATCGTCACGCCCTGCTTCTTCAAACTCATGCAAAGAATCACGTCGCTGTTTCATTTCGCGAGACAACACCGTTAATTCTTCTTCTTCTGTCAAGTCGTGACCTTCTTTAATCTGCTCGTTTTGTATAGATGACTTGATCATTCGGATGACTTGTAAAGATTCCTTATCTTTCGCTTTCATCGCTGTTTTCATGTCATCGTTTAATCTACTTAGTAGTGACACACTACCAACTCCAATTCATCACAGAACTAGAATTTTTTGCGTTTTCTAGCTGCTTCAGATTTTTTCTTGCGTCTTACACTTGGTTTTTCGTAGAATTCACGTTTACGAGATTCTTGTAAAGTACCCGCTTTTGACACGGAACGTTTGAAGCGACGAAGAGCATCGTCAAGTGATTCGTTTTTGCGAACGACTGTTTTTGACATGTTAATTCCCTCCCTCCGAGCTTAAAAAGTAACCGTAATTGTTATTGAAATATATCTCAAAAAACAAGACTGTCCTGTAAACATTATATCTAATGCTGTTTTGACCGTCAAGGAAATCTTGCTTTTTTTTAAAATTATCAAATGTTATTTTATTTAAATCCTTATTGACAATTTTCACATCTTCCGAAAATCTCGAATCTATGCCCTTCGATCGTACATCCACCGAGCTGTTCTTCGAAATAATTCATTGGACACATATGGATTTCTTTCGTTGTTCCGCACACCGTACAGATAAAGTGATGGTGATGGCCGATTTCTCCTTGACAGCAATGAAAACGAAACTTCATCTCTCCATTTAAATCGGTTTCTTCCAGTAAATCGATTTCTGCAAAATCATGGAGATTTCGATAAATCGTATCGTAACTTACTCCTTTGAATTCCTGATTCATATAGTCAAAAACTTCTTTAGCGGATACGTAGCGATTGCGCTTCACTAAATAAGTTAACAATGCTTCTCTTTTTTTAGTATATTTAAAACCGTTATTTTTCAATGTTTCTAGTGATTGTTCGATCAATGTCTGTTTTTTCATGACTTATTCCTCCAAATCAAAATGATTACGAAGTACACATTCTAGAGTATGGTATAATAAACATAAAAAAAATGCAAGTGAGGTTTTATCCATGTCTTCCGATTCTACAGAAATCGTTACTTTTTTTGTCATCTCCGACTCTGCTGGAGAAACTGCGACAAAATTAGCACAAGCCACTATGGCCCAATATCCTAGCGTTGAGTTCAATTTATTCCGCAGAACATTTGTGACAGATGAGAAAACATTGATGCAGGCACTGCAAGATGCACTAAAAGAAAAAGCCCTTGTCCTACACACATTGATCAATCAAGAATTGATCGAGATGACGCGTTCTTTTTGTGAAGAACATCAATTATTTAGTTTTGATGTGATGACTCCGCCGATATCAGAAATCGAGCGCTTAACTGGTATCAAGCCCATTCGGCAACCTGGCGCCCTTCATTTATTGAATGAAAACTATTTCAAACGGATCAAAGCAATGGAATTTGCTGTAAAATACGATGACGGGAAAGATCCTCGTGGGTTTCTAGAAGCAGATGTCGTTTTGCTAGGCGTATCCCGAACTTCCAAAACGCCTTTGAGCTTGTTTTTAGCTAACAAAAATTTAAAAGTTGCCAATCTACCTTTGATCCCACAAGCACATATTCCCAAACAGCTTTGGGAGATCGATCCTAAAAAAATCGTGGGACTGACGAATAACCCAGATATTTTAAACAATATCCGGAAAGAACGGATGCGCTCTTACGGATTAAATCCTGATACTGCTTATTCCGATATCGAAAAAATACGAGCTGAACTCGATTTTGCGAATGATCTTTATGAAAAATTGGGCTGCGTAGTAATCAATGTCGCTTCTTTATCTATTGAAGAAACAGCTTCGCTTATTTTGAATGCTTTAGACCTAGAAGACCATAGTTATTATGGAACTGAAACCACCGAAGAAACAGACTAACAATTTTTCTTTAAAAAAACTGGACTGTGTCAGCGAAGAAGATTCGTTGATACAGTCCAGTTTGTCTCTATTTGCACCTATCGTTATTGATGTTCCACATGTTTGAGCGTCTGGTTCAAAATATCCAGTACGTGAGAATCATCAAGACTATACAAAATCGCTTTTCCCTCACGATGGAACTTGACGACATGGTTTTCTCTTAATAAACGCAGTTGATGCGATACAGCAGATTGTTCCATTTCTACTGCTTGGGTGATTGCTGTCACATTTTGTTCCCCGTCTTTCAGATACAGCAGAATTTTGAGACGAGTGGGGTCACTCAACATTTTGAATAGTTGGCTGACTTTCTCTACTTTTGTTTTTTGCGTGTCTGGCAATCCATTCACCTCCAACTTGAAAAAAGACTGACTTCTAAAGTTTACCACTTTTTCCATCAGTCTCAAGTTTTTTTATTCTTCTGTCATTTTTTTGATAATCGCTTCATAAGCGGCTACTTTTTCAGCTGCGTCTTCTGAAGAGTTTCCTTTTACACCGATATAAAATTTGATTTTCGGCTCAGTTCCTGAAGGACGGATAGCGATCCAGCCATTTTCTTCCAGCGTATACTTCAATACGTCAGATGGCGGTGTCGTTAGTTTTTCTACGTTTCCTTCACGGTCTGTTCTCGTCAACTCTTTGAAGTCTTCTGTTTGGATGACTTTTGCTCCGGCAAATTCTGTCGGTGCTTCTTCACGGAATTTTTCCATCAAAGCAGAGATTTTTGCAGAGCCTTCTTGTCCGCTCATTGTCACAGAAATCGTTTTTTCTGCGTAGTAGCCATATGTTTCAAAAATCGTTTGCAAGCCGTCATACAATGTTTTGCCTTGTTTTTTATAGTAAGCTGCTACTTCTGCTAATAAGAGCAATGCTTGAATCGCGTCTTTGTCGCGAACGAAAGGTTTAACTAAATAACCGTAACTTTCTTCGAATCCGAACATAAAAGTATGGGAATGATCTTCTTCAAATTGTTGAATTTTTTCAGCAATGAATTTGAATCCTGTCAATACATTGAACATGGTAGCCCCATAGTGTTCCGCAATTGCTGTAGGCAATTCGCTAGAAACGATTGATTTCAATACCGCTGCATTTTCAGGTAAAGTGCCTCGCGATTGGTGTGCTTCCAAAATATATTGAGCAAACAGGGCTCCGATTTGGTTTCCTGTCAATACTTCATAGGAGCCATTTGGCAAACGAACGGCTGCGCCTAAACGGTCTGCATCAGGATCTGTTGCAATCAGTAAGTCAGCGCCTTCTTTCTCGCCAAGTCGCATCGCATACTCGAAAGCAGAGTGTTCTTCTGGATTCGGTGATTTGACTGTAGTGAAATCCGGGTCTGCGACAGCTTGTTCTGGAACTAGTACGAATTGTTCGAATCCAGCTTGTTTCAACGCACGTTCGCCCAACATTTTTCCTGTTCCGTGAAGTGGTGTGTACACAAGCTTCAAATCTTTACCCATTGTTTCCACCAATTCATGATCAATCGTTACTGCTTTGATTTCTTCTAGATAAGCGGCATCCACTTCTTCTCCGATGATCGTGATCAATCCGCTATGTTCAGCTTCGTCGTCAGATAATACTTCAACTTTTAACGGATTGCTGACTTCACGGACATATTTCGTCAATGCATCTGCGTCTGCAGGAGGCATTTGTTCCCCATCTTCTCCGTAGACTTTATATCCGTTGTAAGCTGCTGGATTGTGGGATGCGGTTACCATGATTCCCGCAAACGTCTTCAAATGACGGACTGCAAAAGAAAGCTCTGGTGTTGGACGTAGACTTTCGAATACATAAGATGGGATATTGTGATGTGCTAATGTTTTGGCTGCTTCCATGGCAAATTCTGGTGATTGATGGCGTGAGTCATAAGCGATAGCGACACCTCGGCGTTTTGTTTCTTCGCCTTGTGTATCCATGAAACGTGCAAGTCCTTCTGTTGCTTGTCTTACCGTATAGATGTTCATTCGATTGATCCCAGGCCCTAAGATTCCCCGCATGCCTGCAGTACCGAATTCCAACGGTGCATAAAAAGCATCTTCAAGTTTTTCAGGATCTTCACCCAGATCATTTAATTGTTTTTTTAAGTTTTCTTCTAAATTTTCTTCATGTACCCATTGTTCATACACTTGTTCCCAAGACATGAAAATAACACCTCTTTCTGAAATATGGTTCTTAATAAGTATAGCATTCACTTATTAGATATGAAAGTACGAGGTCTAAAAAACGCTTAAATCAAGAAAGGATTCTTTTATCAAGCACGGTTGCAAGTATTCGCATAAATCGGATTCAGTAGATTTCACGCGAAAAAAAAGAGTAAAAGAACAATTGAAACCGTTCTTCCACTCTTTTTAAACTTATGCAGTTGTTTCTTCTAAAGATTCCAAGTATTTATACACTTGTTGTCCAGCGATCCCACCATCACCAACAGCAGTAGTGATTTGTCGCAAATCTTTTTCACGAACATCTCCGATGGCAAAAACGCCTGGTATATTCGTCTTCATTTCGTTGTCTGTTGGAATCCAGCCAGCTTCGTTCGTCAACCCTGCTTCTCTAAATGGTGCAGTTAATGGATCCAGTCCAACATAGATGAATACTCCGTCTGCTGCCAAATCAAACTCATTGCCGGTTTTGACATTACGTGCTTTCACACCTGTCACTACCATTTCATTCCCAACGATTTCGTCAACGACTGTATCCCACATAAAGGAAATTTTTTCATTCGCAAATGCACGGTCTTGGATGATCTTTTGTGCACGTAATTCATCTCTACGGTGGACGATGACTACTTCAGAAGCAAATTGTGTCAAATAGATGGCTTCTTCTACTGCTGAGTCTCCTCCTCCGATCACTACTAGACGTTTGTTACGGAAAAACGCACCATCACAAACTGCACAGTAAGAAACGCCACGTCCAGCAAATTCTTCCTCGCCAGGTACGCCTAATTTACGGTGGATACAGCCTGTTGCGATAATGACTGTTTTTCCTTCGTAAGTTTTATCTTCACAAATAACTTCTTTGTGGCTGCCGTGATCCTTGATATCTTGCACGATTCCATAAGCATTTTCTGTCCCAAATCTTGAAACACCTTCATACATCTTATAAGCTAGATCAGGACCCATGATTGAATCGAAACCAGGATAGTTTTCGATTTCTGCCGTATTGTTCATTTGGCCGCCAGGGGCGCCTTGTTCGATCATCAATACGGATAAGTTTGAACGTGAAGCATATAAAGCAGCAGTCATCCCAGCAGGACCTGCGCCAATAACGATTACATCATACATATGTAGATTCTCCTTTACTTAATCAAGTAAGCATACTTTACAGCCAATGCGAAAAAAAGTCTATTGTTCTGCTTGCGTTTCTCGAATAGCTTTATTATACTCGAAAAATCCGCTGAAAAACAATAGACTTTTACAAATCATTGATCAATCATTCGAAAGATTTTCTCCATTTGAATCAATTACTTTTTTATACCAGTTGAATGATTTCTTCTTCGAACGGGCTAATGTGCCATTTCCTTCGTTGTCACGATCGACATAAATGAATCCGTACCTTTTCTTCATCTCACCTGTACCAGCTGATACTAAATCAATACATCCCCAAGTCGTATAGCCTAATAGATCGACTCCATCTAATTCTACTGTATCTTTCATTGCCTGGATATGTGCTGCCAGATAGTCGATTCGATAGTCATCTTCCACATAACCATTCTCATCGGGCGTATCGACTGCACCTAAGCCGTTTTCTACAATAAATAGTGGTTTTTGATAACGATCATAAATATCATTCATCGTTATTCTCAAGCCTAATGGATCAATTTGCCAACCCCATTCACTTGCTTCCAGATATGGATTTTTGACAGAAGCAAAGATATTTCCTGCAGTCTGTTCCAAGAGTTCGTTGTCAGTAGTCGAAACTCGAGAAGAATAATAAGAAAAGGAGATAAAATCAACAGTATGTTCTTTCAGCAATGCGGCATCCCCAGGTTCCATTTTGATCTGAATGCCATTTCGTTCCATTTCTTTCAATGCATAAGCGGGATATTCTCCTCGTGACTGGACATCAATGAAGAAATAATTTTCTCGATCTGATTTTCTAGAAGCCCAAACATCTTCAGGATTGCAAGTGTATGGATAATATGCTCCTGCTGCCAGCATACAGCCTACTTTGTTCTCCGGATCTACTTCATGAGCAATCTTCGTTGCGATGGCACTTGCAACCAACTCATGATGTGCCGCTTGATATTTGATTTGTTCTTCATTTTCTCCTTCTTCAAAATACAGCCCTGCGCCCATGAATGGTGCATGAAGGATCATATTGATCTCATTGAATGTCAACCAATATTTGACAAGTCCTTTATAGCGATTGAAGATGACTCGGCACAGATTTTCATAAAAACCAACGAGTTCTCTGGAACGCCACGCACCATATTCTTTGATCAAATGCATCGGACAATCAAAATGTGTAATCGTCACAAGCGGCTCGATCCCGTACTTTTGACATTCTTTAAAGACATCCTCATAAAATTTCAAACCAGATTCATTTGGCTCTTTTTCATCGCCCATTGGAAAAATACGACTCCAAGCAATGGACATCCGATAAGTCTTGAACCCCATTTCTGCAAACAAAGCAATATCTTCCTTATAATGATGATACATATCGATCGCAATTTTTGCTGGATAAAAATGATCTTCATCAAATTCAAACATTTTCTTTTTTCCAGTAATGACAGGAAAACGGTCTTCTCCGATTGGCACAACGTCTACGTTCGCTAACCCACGTCCGCCTTCGTCATAACCGCCCTCGCATTGATTGGCTGCTGTAGCTCCGCCCCATAAAAAATCTTTTCTGAATCCCATCATACTTCCTCCATTACATGTGTATTGCTTGATAATTCTCTTGCCAGTTCATCTTGGACTTCGATTCCTTCTGCTTTTAACCGGCTGATTGTTTCCTTGAATTGCGGTAAATACTGCTGATGTGCAATAAACAACTCATCCATGATCCGTTTTGCTGTCTTTCCTGATCGTATAAGCGGATTGATCGTAAATGCTTGTAAAGCTGTTCCATAATCACCAGTCACGGCTGCTTCGATCGTCAGCAATTCCATATTCTTCATTACTTGCAACCAGCCTCTTTCAGCAGCAGGAAGGGAACCAAACGCTACATTTCGTGCGCCTTGTGCGCCAACATAGGCAGTGACTTCTACTACACAATCTGCCGGCAGATCAGGAACAGCTCCATCATTCTTTGTAGATACCACGATCTGTGTTTCTTTATTTCCATAGATCGAAGCAATCGTTTCACAGGCAGCATCTGAATAATAAGCACCACCTCGTTTTTGCAATTGTTCAGGTTTATGATCCAACTCTGGATCTTTGTATAATTCAAACAGCTCTGCTTCTGTTTCTTTCACTTGCTGCGCTCTTGTACCAATCGTTTGATATTCTTCTAAAGCATGTTCCAGCATTTCTTCTTCACGATAGTAATAGCGGTGGTAGCCACAAGGGATCATGTTCATTTGTTTTAATTGTTCTTTGAAAAACGGGATATCAAAGATATTTTTCGGCAATCCATTGTCTTCATCGTATAAACGATCAATCAATTCTGCCGTGCGGTCATTTCCTTTATTATCTGCTACTTTGTGCCAATGGAAGTGATTTAGACCGGCAAACTTGTAGATCAGCTCTTCTTTTTTCTTGCCAAGCATTGTTGGTTCTGTCATCATCGCCATTACTGGCACATTGCATAATCCGATCACTTTATCCCATTTGCCATATCTGATAACTGCTTCTGTCACCATCCCGCTTGGGTTCGCGAAATTGATCAGCCAAGCATTTGGACATAAACGCTTCATGTCTTCAACGATTGCCAAAACCACTGGAACGGTACGAAAAGCTTTGAATATCCCGCCAGCACCATTTGTTTCTTGCCCAATCATCCCATAATAACTAGGGATCCGCTCGTCTTTGATTCGTGCATCTAATTGACCGACACGAAACTGAGTCGTAACAAAATCCGCATCTTTCAATGCTTCTTCCCGATCCAGAGTTGCATAGATTTTGACTTCATACGGAGAAGCATCCCACATACGCTGAGACATCTGACTGACGATCTCAAGCTTTTCTTTTCCTTCTTCTACATCTACGAGCCAGATTTCTCGTATCGGTAATTCCTCATATCTTTTGATAAATCCTTCCATCAACTCGGGGGTGTAACTGCTGCCTCCACCAATCGTAGCGATTTTGATTCCTTTTGCCATGTTCTCACTCCTTTACTTTTTACACTTTTATTATCTTTTTTGTAAACAAAACAAACAATAGAAATTCGTTTCTTTCCAGTAACATTTACAAAAGTTAGTGTTTTCTTCTGGATTTTTGTAAATATCTTGTCAAAAAATGTCTTTATTAAGCTATATAACATAAATCCGTTTACAAATCATTTTCAAAAAAGTTATAATTTACGTAAAAAAACAAGAAGAAGGTATCTACATGTTATTACGTGAAAAAATCAAAGAAATCTCCTTTTCTCCTTCAGAAAATGAAGTGATTCAGTTTCTCTTAAGCGATTCTCCAGCACTTGGCGAAATGACCATCCAAGAGATTGCTGAGCGATGTTATGTCCACCCGTCCACCCTCATCCGTGTAGCAAAAAAAATGGGTTTTGATGGCTGGGTCAGTTTTCGTAATGCTTTTTTAGCTGAAACAGCCTATCTTGAAGGGAATTTTCAAGACGTAGATGCGAATCTTCCTTTTTCCACCACAGACGGTATTATGACGATCGCAAATAAAATGGCTTCTTTAGAACAGATGACGATTCAAGATACACTTTCTCTCATTCATCATGACCAACTGCAAAAAGCCAAACAACTAATGCTTCAAGCAAAAAAAATCGTGATTTTCGCCAGTAACTCGAATACTTTGATTTCTCAAGATTTCATGCTGAAAATGAAGCGCATCAAAATGGATGTCACGATTGTCACCACTTTTGGTGAATCGTTCTATGAAGCGTACAATTGCACGAGTGATATGTGCGGGATTCTGATTTCTTATACGGGTGAAAACAATGTGATCCTTCGTACCGCAGAAATATTGAAACAAAATCATGTTCCAATTTTAGCGTTGACCAGTATCGGTGATTCAACGCTATCCTCAATGAGTACAGCCGCTTTGCGACTTACGACACGCGAACGACTGTATTCGAAAATTGGTAATTTTACGATCAATACATCGATTTGTTATCTTCTAGACGTGTTATATAGTTGTGTTTTTGCAGAAAATTATCAACAGAATTTAGTCCATCTAATTTCTGTAGGACAAAAATTTGATAAACGCCCTATCAGCTCAGCCATCATGAAAGAGCCTTTCAATTTCGAAAATAAAGAAGTGGAATAAAAAGAATAGTTAAGCCTAGTCCATTCTTTCACCTAACCGTTCAGGTCAGTGCGGTGATAAGTGCATCGTCTGGCCCGACCGTCTCCCCTTGATTTTCCAAAATATCCAAATAATCCGTGTAATTGGTGACGATCACAGGTGTTTCTAAACTGTATCCTTCCTCTTCGATTTTCTTTTTGTCGAAGCGGAGCAACAGATCGCCTTGTTTCACTCTTTCTCCTTGCTGCACCAAGCTTTCAAAATATTTCCCTTCCAACTGAACAGTATCCAATCCGACATGAATCAGCAATTCCAGACCTGCTTCAGAAACCATTCCCATTGCATGTTTCGTCGGGAACAGGGTCATGACTGTTCCGTCAAAAGGGGCACGTACTTCTCCTTTTTCAGGGTAGATCAAGATTCCTCGACCTAGTGTTCCTTGTGCAAAAGCTGCATCCTTTGCTGCATTCAGTGGAGCGATTTGTCCTTGTATCGGTGTTTTTACAATTTCTTTACCTGATCTTTTCTGTCTATCATCTGTTTCACCTGCTTCCTCCTTCCAAAAGAAAAAAGTCAGCGCAAAGGATACCACCATCGCAATGGCGATCCCAATCAATACATTAATCACATCTGTTAAATCACCATCTGGTCTAATATAGTTGGGAATTGTAAAGATGCCTAGTCCACCTTGATTCCAAGAAGTTAAATTCATTAACCCACTATACGCGCCCCCTAACGCACCACCGACACAGGTAAAAATAAATATTTTTTTACGTGGCAGTGTAAACCCATAAATAGCTGGCTCTGTAATCCCCACAATACCAGAAACAATGGCTGGTATTGCAATTGCTTTGTCTTTTGGGCTTCTAAGCTTAAAGTAGAGTGCAGTAAGTGCTGCAGTTTGTCCAAAAGATACTACTGCAACAGGTGTCATGATATTTTGCCAGCCATTCACAGAAAATTGCATCAATCCCATTGGTACGATTGCCCAATGGAGACCAAACATCACCAGAATTTGCCAGAAGAAGCCTACGATTGCTCCATAAATAACTGGCGAAAGTGCTAAAAGTGTTTCAAATCCAGCCATTAAAATATCAGTTGCGAATGTGAATGCTGGTCCAACGAGTAAAAAACCTAAGGGCATTGTAATAAGAACGGTGAAGAATGGAACGAAGAAATTCGCGATCATCTCAGGTACTAACTTTTTAATTGGTTTCTGAATTTGGCTAGCTAACAACACAATAAAGATAATGGGAATGACAGAAGAAGCGTAGTTACGCGCAATCCAGGGAATGCCGAATACTGTTTGATAAATAGGTGCTTCAAAAATAGTGCCAGAAAATATGGTCGTCAGTGGTGCTTCTGCTGCACCACTCAAAGCTTCCAGCGACAAGCTAGGATTCATTAATGCTGCCCCAAGCAACATCCCTACGAATTCATTTACTTTAAATTTACGGGCAGCTGTTAAACCGATAATAACAGGCATAAATTGGAATACAGAATCACCGATATTATCAAACATAACAAATGTGCCAGAACCGCGGTCAAATGCGCCTAAGAAGACAAGTAATGCTGTCAGTCCACGAATCATCCCACCAGCAGCTAGAATAGCAAGGAATGGCTGGAAACAGCCCGATATTCCATCAATAAGCATATCAAACGGTCTCATTTTTTCTGTTGAAACAGCCTCATCAAAAGTAAGATTTCCTGCTTTTATAACCTCTTCAAACACGACTGGCACATGATTCCCGATGACAACTTGGTACTGTCCTCCCGCTCGCATTACCGTCACAACACCGTCCATATTTTTCAAGATCTCATCATTTGCTTTTTCTTCGTTTTTTAATTTGAAACGAAGCCTTGTGATACAATGTGTCAAACCATTGATATTTTCCTTCCCGCCGACATTTTCTACAATTTTGCTCGCTAATTCTTGATATTTTCCCATTTCTATTCCCTCCAATTTATTAGTGGAAGGTTTAGCCAACTGAATGTCACTACCCTTATTTCATACGTTCTTGTTAATTTATCCTCCTTTTTTTATTTATTTACAACGATTCTCATGCACTAAACGCGCAGTATGAATCGTTAAATACATTTTTTCGTCCGTGGACATCTGGTAGTTGAATGCCTCGGCTAAAAAGTCTGCTATTTTCTCAAGGCAACCAAACGTGTCCTTATATTTTTTTTGAATAACCTGGAACAATTCCTCAGAAACTTCTCCCACTTCTGTTTTTTCTCCATCTAGGACGCGTGTCAGAAAAAAACGTAGGTGTGTGACGAATCGAAAAAAATGGACTGAATCTTCATCAAATGTAATCTTATAGTAATAGCGGACGATATTTAGAATATCCTGTATTGTTGTAGTAAACAGGTAGGTATTGTCTTGTTGGCTTTGAATGCCTTGTGCATTGACTAAATGCAATGCGATAAATCCGGCTTCATCTTCTGATAACTTGATGTGGTATTTATCCGAGATTTTCTTCACTGTTTTTTTCCCGATGGCATACTCTTTAGGAAATAGTTGTTTGATATCATACAGCAATACATTTGGTACAAATATTCCCATTTTGTGACGTTCGATAGCCGTATACAAATGATCCGTCAATGCAATATACACTGAATCATTCAACTGGACTTGTAGAGCCTCTTTTGTATATTCAATGATTTCACAAGAAATTTCTAAGTACTCAAGAGGAATCGCTTGTGCCAATTCTTGGAACTGTTGTGAAAGTCCGTCATTTGTCAACTGAAATTTTTTGTCGATGCATGAGTCAAAAATCGGGTCACCCACTTTCTTTTTGAATGCCAAACCTTTTCCCATCACGATCATTTCCTGATTTCTTTCATCTCTGGTTATTACGACGTTGTTATTCAGTACTTTCTCAATCAGCATGTTTTACTCCTTTCCATGATATATAGGGCTGTATCCAAAACAAAAAGAAAAACCCAAAAAGCCGTCCATGGAACCATGGGAGACTCATCAGGTTTAGCTTGCATCAGGCAATCACTATCCAAGTTGTATCGTTTTCTTTATATTATCGAAAGCAAGCGCTTTTGTCAACGCTTTCTTAGCGGCTATTGGGCACTTCTGACTAGCTGTCGTGATTTTTTTAAATCTGGTAATTACGACACTAACGCTCACAGATGAAGAATCTGGGAAGCTCTGTTTTATTTTCACTCTAGCGCTTAGGTCAAAATGCTACTATGCTACTGTCCCAACTTCTAATATACGGTGTTCCAGTACCAGCTTATCGGTGATAAGCCAAATTTATGCAAAAATCTGGAAAGCCTTTTTTACAATTTTTTTCTTATCACCTAAAGCTGAACGGAGCCCTGTCACAACCACTTTTTACACACCACTGCTTTGCAGTTTGTACATATCTGCATACAAACCATTTTGCGCTAGAAGTGTTTCATGATTCCCGCGTTCTACTATATGACCTTTGTCTAAAACTAAAATCAATTCTGCATCCCGAATCGTGGACAGCCGATGGGCAATCGCAATCGTTGTCCGTCCTTGTCGCATTTTTGTCAATCCTTCTTGGATCAATCCTTCTGTTTCAGTATCGATATTTGCTGTCGCTTCATCCA
Source organism: Enterococcus sp. M-BR2 (assembly GCF_056612775.1). NCBI lineage: Bacteria > Bacillati > Bacillota > Bacilli > Lactobacillales > Enterococcaceae > Enterococcus > Enterococcus sp. M-BR2. The sequence continues at coordinate 368,867 of NZ_CM152743.1, read as the reverse complement.
ATACTAGTATTTTAGGATCTGTCACGATTGTTCGCGCAAAAGTGATCAGCTGTCGTTGTCCACTAGAATAGCTGGCACCGTGTTCGATCACTTTTGAGTGATATCCTTTTGGTAATTCATCGATAAACTTGTTTGCTTGAACAAACTCAGCTGCATGGCGAATCTGTTCGTCTGTGATAGCTGGATTCATCATCCGGATATTTCCTGCGATATCTCCATAAAACAAGAAGGCATCTTGCAAGACCAATCCCATTTTCTTACGTAACTCTTCCATTGGATATTCTCGAATGTCATGATCATCAATCAAGATCTGGCCTTCATAAAATTCGTAAAACCGCATCAATACGTTGATGATCGAGCTTTTTCCGCTTCCGGTGTGCCCCACTAATGCAACGGTCTCTCCCGGATTAGCGACAAAAGAGATATTGTTCAATACATTGTGCTCTCCATCATAAGAAAAGCTTACATTGCGAAACTCGATCTTACCTGAAGTAATCGTTTGATCTGCTCCAGGATTTTGTTGCGGTGCATATTCTTCTGTATCCATGATTTTCAAAATACGACTACCGGCAACCATCCCATCTGTAAAGGTGCTCAAAAAGTCCATCATTTGAGACATTGGATTAAAAAATCCCTGGATATAGGTCGTAAATGCATAGATCAGTCCAACTTCTACGGGAGAATGCATCGCATCGATCCCAAACAAAGTCAACGCCAACGCAATCGCCAATGCATATAGAAAATTGATGATCGGACTTAACAGAATCGAATTCGTTTTGATCATCGCGTAGCGCGTGTCTAAATACTCGTTGTTCACTTGTTCAAATTCTTTAGCTAAACGAGCTTCTTGGCGAAACTGCTGGATAATACGCATGCCGGAAATCGATTCATTCAATTTCGTGTTCAGCTGACTTAATTTTTCCCGCATATTCCGGTAAATACGAGAACTGAATTTCTGGTAATACCAGATGACGATTCCTAAAATCGGCAAGAACACCAAAGTCCACAAGGCAATTTCTCCATTGATTTGAAACATGGCAATGAAGGAAGAAACGACTGCAAAGATCCCAGTCAATACCATCAAAAAGACATACCAAAATTCAAATAGCGTTTCTGTGTCATTTGTCACTCGAGAAACAGTCGATCCTGCCGGTGTCTGATCAAAATAACGCATACCTAGTGTATGCAGCTTTTCAAATAATCTTACCCGAACATACTGATAGGTCTTCAATGAAGCCATGGAATACAAATACCATTGGAAAAACCAAATGATACTTTTGACTATGACTCCAAACAAGTACATACCAGCAAAAAACAAAATAACTTGTGTCGTAGCCGACTGTTTAGCCAGATGATCATCCATAAAAATTTGGATGATCCTTGGCAATAGGACATTGATCACAGACAGGGCAAATGCAAATAAGATAGCAACGATGAACGTTCTTCTAAAAGGTTTGGCGAACTTCATCAGTCGTTTGATGATCTTCTTCTGTTCTTTAAGTGGAATCGATTTTGTCCATTCCGATTGATAATTTTCATCCATCAGGCCTCGCCTCCTTCTATCTTCGCTTCTAATTGCTGTTTCTCCCACATTCGTTCATACCAGCCGCCTAATGCAAGCAGCTCATGATGGGTTCCTCGTTCAATGATTTTCCCTTGATCGACAACAATGATTTCTTTTGCATGCATCACGCTGCTTAAACGGTGAGCTGCAATGATGGTTGTTTTCTCTTTTCTTATTTCTTTTAAATTATGCAAGATAGCTTCTTCTGTTTTGGCATCTACTGCAGAAAGTGCATCATCTAAGATCAGCAATTCAGGATTTTTGATCAATGCTCGAGCAATCGAAATCCTTTGTTTCTGTCCGCCAGATAAAGAGACTCCACGTTCTCCAACTAAGGTATCATAACCTTTTGGCAATTCCTTGATTTCATTGTTGATAAATGCTAAAGAAGCCGCATGCTCTACTTCTTCTTCTGAAAGTTTTGGATTAGAAAAACGGATATTATCTCGAATGGTCATCGAAAACAAGAAGTGATCTTGAGGCACATAGCCGATTGATCCTAATAAAGCATTCAATGAATATTCTTTGATCGAACGTCCGCCAAATTGGATTTTTCCTTGATAATCATCGTATTCACGCATCAGTAATTTGATGATTGTCGTTTTTCCCGCACCAGTTTTCCCAACAATACCTAATGTTTCTCCTTCTTGGATCACAAATTTGATTTGTTCTAATGCTGGTGATTCTTCTTTCGGATAGTTAAAAGAGGAAATAGCTACATTCAGCTCGCCTTTTGCCGGGGTCTGCACTGCACCCAGTTGTTCCACGATATGCGTCTTTTCATGCAAAAGTTCATTGACGCGATCATAAGAAGCATTTCCTCTTTCCAATACGTTGAACAATCGACCAATCGCAAACATCGGCCAAACAAGCATACCGATATAGCTAATAAATGAGACCATCTGCCCGATCGAGATCGTGCCTTCCAAGACATACTTTCCACCTAAAATAATTGTTGCAACATAAGACAAACCGATAATCAAGGTAATGAATGGATCAAATAAGGAGTCTAAAAAATTGACTCGTTTGTTTTTAATAATTGCATCTTCAATCTTTTCTTCAAAATCCGCGAGATCTTCTTTTTCTTGTCCAAATGTTTTAATGACTTTGATTCCAGTAATACTTTCTTGTGTCTTATCATTGATACTAGAAAAAGCTTCTTGCGAATCACGAAAAGCATCGTGGAGTTTTGACCCCAGCACTCGTGAAGTAACGGCTAGTAAAGGCATAGGAATCAGCGCAATCAGTGTTAAGCGCCAATCAATAAACAAAATCATCGCAATGATCGTTGTTCCGCCCGTGATCACTGAATCTGCAAAGGTCAAGATACCAGCTCCAGCTACATTCTGGATTGCATTCAAATCATTCGTTGCATGAGCCATCAAATCTCCAGTCCGATATTTTTGGTAAAAGAGATTGTCCATTTCTGTAAAATGTTTGAATAGCTGCTGCCGAAGTTCTTTCTCCAACCGAGCTGCACTTCCCCAAATATTCGTCCGCCAGATATAACGAAAAAGATATTGTAAGAGAGCTGCAAGGATCAATAATAAGATCCACCAGGAAATGATCTTTATTGATAAATTTTTATCGGCAATCTCATCAATGATGATCCCAATCACCTTTGGAGGAACTAACTGTACCAAGGCCACTGCGAATAGGGAGAAAATCCCAATTAAATAATGTTTCTTTTCCTGTCGAAAAAACCAACCTAATTTTCTAAAAATCGACATTTTACTCCTCCTTTGTCTTTATCAAGAGCATAGGATTGTCTGTGCTTGTCTTTTTTGCTGAATAGTCTGAATAGTCTAACAAATTACGAAATAAAAAACGGACTGAAAAAATCAGCCCGCAAAAAGTCTTTGGGTCAGAACCTATTTTTTCCCTTGGTTCTTCATTTGCTGCATCATCTGGCGAATTTTCTTCTCAGATGGTTTTTGCCCCATTGACATCATCATTGATCGCAACATGTCCTCATTAACGGGAGGATTTTTTTCTAAATAGTCTTTCATATATTTACGCGCTAGGAAAAAGCCACCTACTGCGCCGATTAGCAAAGCAATAATAGCAATAAGTACGACAATACCTGTTGATACCATATAAATCTCTCCTTTCTATTTCCGAATTGCTCTCAATGATTTATTTTACTAAAGTTTATTGAAAAAAGAAAGGCGTATTCTTTAGTTTCATGCAAAAAATAGTGGTTTTTTTAGAGAAGAACAAAATTTCTTTCATTAACCAGCAAGACACGCCACGAAAAAAAATTAGGCATACCGAATCTTTTTCTTTAATTTTTTCTTTCTGAGGTGTAGAATGTAATCGTAGATAAATAGGAAAGGTGGTTTTTTCTTGAATAATCAATCCAACAAACAATTTCATAAGCATCGACTTATTGAACATACAAATGGTTTATCTTTAGCTGAAGTAAATGGAACAGTGGATGTACCCAAGGGAAAAAGTTTTTTTAAAACACTTCTTGCTTACTCTGGACCAGGTGCATTAGTAGCAGTGGGTTATATGGATCCAGGTAACTGGTCCACTTCGATCACTGGTGGACAAAATTTCCAATATTTATTGATGTCAGTTATTTTGATGTCTAGTCTGATTGCTATGCTTTTACAATATATGGCAGCAAAATTAGGAATCGTGACCCAAATGGATTTGGCCCAAGCAATTCGAGCACGGACAAGTAAGACATTGGGTGTCATTTTATGGATCTTGACTGAATTAGCCATTATGGCAACAGACATCGCAGAAGTCATTGGTGCAGCAATCGCCCTCTACCTGCTTTTTGATATTCCATTAGTGATTGCCGTATTTATCACTGTGTTAGATGTTTTCGTCCTCTTATTGCTGACAAAAGTCGGGTTTCGTAAAATCGAAGCTTTGGTTGTCTGCTTGATTTTCGTCATTTTATTCGTTTTCGTCTATCAAGTTGGCTTGTCTAACCCTGATTGGCACAGTTTGTTTGCCGGCTTTATCCCTAACAGTCATACATTCTCAGACTCACCGGTCATCGGCGGTGAAACTCCGCTGACTGGAGCCTTAGGGATTATTGGTGCAACAGTCATGCCGCATAACTTATATCTTCATTCAGCAGTTTCTCAAACTCGGAAGATCGATCACCAAGACGAAGAAGATGTTGCACAAGCGGTACGCTTTTCTACTTGGGATTCTAATATCCAGTTGTCAATGGCTTTTCTAGTCAATGCACTGCTATTGATCATGGGTGTCGCTGTATTCAAAACCGGTTCTGTCCAAGATCCTTCCTTTTTTGGTCTGTATGAAGCTTTATCTGATCCATCAGCTATGAGCAATGGTATCTTGATTGCTGTAGCAAAATCTGGTATCTTGTCTACTTTATTTGCTGTAGCACTTCTTGCTTCTGGCCAGAACTCTACTATTACTGGTACGTTGACCGGTCAAGTCATCATGGAAGGCTTCATCCATATGCGTATCCCGATTTGGCTAAGAAGACTAGTCACACGATTGCTTTCTGTGATTCCTGTATTGATTTGTGTTTTGTTTACAAGTACAAAAGGAACGATAGAAGAACATACCGCTTTGAATAACTTGATGAATGAATCCCAAGTTTTTCTGGCTTTTGCATTGCCATTCTCGATGATTCCTTTACTGATGATGACCAATAGCCAAGCGGAGATGGGGAGCCGATTCAAAAATTCATTTGTTGTAAAACTTCTTGGCTGGTTCTCTGTGATTAGTCTGACTTACTTGAACTTACGAGGATTACCAGGTCAAATCGAAAGTTTCTTCGGCGAGCAAGCCACCTCAGCTCAACTAGCATTGGCTGATCAAATCGCCTATGTAATCATTGTTCTTGTCCTTCTCCTGTTGGCATGGACGATTGGTGATTTATATAAAGGAAACAAAAAATATGAACAGCGTTTGCAAGAAACGATAGAAGAAATCGAATAGAAACTGATTCTTTTACACAAAGGAGGTTGTGACAGAAGTGGGCAGCTTCAAGAAATAAGAAGGAATTTAAGAAAATTGCTTTTCAAATTTTTGTGAAATTTCGGTTTATTTCCGAAGAAGTTACTTCTGGAACACCGTGTATCAGAGGTTGTGAAAAAGCTGTCCTGCATCAAGTAATAAGAACAGCCAAACAAAAATAGTTCCTCATATTTTACGTTTGGTTGAGCTTATTACCGCAGATGCAAGCTTTTGAGCACCGTTTATTCGGAAAAAGGAACTGCGACAAGACTTTTGTCACAGTTCCCTTTTTATTTGGAAGATAAAGCTTTTTTCAGATTCAATTTACTAAAAACTAGCATGCTTGTTACTGCGATGAATTGCGTTAATGGCACGCCTGCGCCAGTGTAGACACTTAAAAAATAATCCTTTTTTTCTGGCGCATAAGAACAAAACCACGAGACACCGAAAAGAAAAACCAATTGTGTCAGTATTAATCCGATGACTACAATCAAAGAGGAACTATAATAGGCACGATCAGCTTTTGCAAATACGGTTCCTAGTATCATAAGTAATATCCCTGCTATTGAAGCAATCAGCACGGGAATGGCCAGAACTTGGTAAATTTTTATCATGACATTCGCGACTTTTGCTGTTTTTGTCAACTGGAAATCAGGTGTTCTCGGATCACTGCTATCGATCCAATTATCCATTAGTGGAAGATTCAATAATTCTTGTGCCTGTTCGACTTGTTCTTGCGTCCCAAAACTATAATTCCCCCCTTGATGGAAATCTTTGTATCGCCATGCATAAGCATATCCTGATTTCAGAAAATCAAATACGATTGGCAGATCATTCATCGTCTTTCCATCCCCTGATCCCATCAGATAGAATTCTTTTTTCTTTTTGATAGTTCCCTTTTGATAGGCTTCTTCTAATTCTTGATTGACTTTTTTCCAAAAATCATTGGTTTCTTTTGCATTGTTTTGGTAATAACCAGATTCGCTTACCACATCTCGCAATGCCCAAAAAATGATATCTCCTGGTAATTCTTTTACTTTTCCGCCTTGGGTCCACGCATGAGTCGTATACAATTCGTCAATACGAGTAGAAACAGTATGAAATGTAGGAGATGCGTCTAAAGCTTTATTTAATGCAGCATGCGAGACCCATATCTCACTGTTTTCTTTATTTAAGTTTGTTTCGTCATCTATTCGGATCAGCTGTTTCATCAAACGTCCAAATTCGCCACTCGAACGGTCATTGATGGCTGCAATACCATATGTTGTCTCGTTTTTATATTCGATCCACTGATAGACGATGGAGAAACCGACTAGAGGGAGTAAAAACAATGAAAGTTTCAGCCATTCTTGTTTCGAAAGGAGAAATGGTCGTTCTTTTAACTTCTTTGCTTCTTTGAAAGAAAAGTCTTGTCCTAGCAAGATCTGAACGAAACTGATGCCTAACGCGACTACAGTAAAAGGAAGAAGCCAGATGGAATCTTCGCGAATGAACCAAAAGAAAGGAAAAGAAACAGCTAGCCCTAAAAACCACGGCAGCAATTTTTTGCTGGAATTATATTTGCGGTAATAAATAGCTAGTAAACAAGCGATAATGATCTCAACAGTCGGGATCACGAGAGCATTACGATATGTTCGAGTGGAATATTCATGTGTAAAACTAATCGGAGAAAACAAAAAATAAAAATAGATACTTAAAAGAAGATACTTGTTCTTCACGATTGGTTTAAACGCTAGTGCAACCAATATACTGGCAAGAATACTGAACATGCCGAATAAAACTGCATAAGAAAGATGCAGTTTATGTGCAAGTACTAAAAACAAGCTGTAGGAAATCCCTTTTGAAAGTGTCGTAGTCGTGTACTCCCCTAGCCATTTACCATCCAAAATATTTTGAGCATAGTGAATCAGCAGCTGATCATCATAGGTCGCCGACATATCTGTTCCATAGATTGCTTTACTATATAAATACAACCGAATAATTGTAAATAATACGGCTATGCCAAGAATAAAGTATGTATGTTTCTTTTTTAGTTGGTCGATCAAGGGGTTTAAAATGTTCAGCATCTTTTCGTCCTTTCAATCACGTTTTGCTACTTGTTTGTGAAACTTTTCGTTTTTTACTTTTCTATCAGTATACCCTGTTTGTCTGAATTTAAAAAGAGGGGGCAAAAGGAGCATGGCGAAAACGAATGCAAAAAGCACTCCTTTGTTTCTTAAACAAAAAAGGACAAGGCAGACTGCCCAATCCTTTTTTGTTGCTGTCAGGTAGAAAACTTAAAGTGTGACTTCTTCTGCTAATAACTCAGGGAACACTTCGGGATCGAATGCTTGCGCTTTGAACATGGAAATTTCTTTTCCATATGGTGCGTAAGCTTTCTTTTTATCTTTACCGACATATGGGGTTTCTAATATTTTCGAAATGTTGTCAAACATTGGATCATGGACGATTTTGTTCAATGTGTCAAATCCAATTGTTCCAAAACCGATATTGGCATGCCGATCTTTATGAGAACCTTGTGGATTTTTAGAATCATTGATATGCAGTACTTTAAGCCGATCTAATCCGATGACCTTATCAAACTCTTCCATTACACCTGAAAAATCTTCTTTTATATTATATCCGGCATCATTCGTATGACATGTATCAAAAGTAACGGATAATTTTTCATTCAATTTTACTCCATCGATGATTTGCGCTAATTCCTCAAATGTTCGACCGATTTCCGTACCTTTCCCTGCCATCGTCTCCAAAGCGATCTGTGCCGTCTGTTCTTTTGTCAAAACTTCATTCAACCCCTCAATAATTCTAGCAATCCCAGCTTCTGCCCCTGCTCCTACATGAGCGCCTGGGTGAAGGGTGATTTGAGTAGCACCTAAAGCTTCCGCACGGACAATCTCTTCTCTCAGAAATTGTACAGCAAATGGAAACATTTCTGGTTTGATCGTATTTCCCAAATTAATGATATAAGGCGCATGAACGACGATATTTGTTAGTCCGTTTTCTGCCATAAATGCTTTTCCGGCATCAATATTCATCTTTTCGATAGCTTTTCTTCTAGTATTTTGAGGAGCGCCTGTATAGATCATAAAGGTCGAAGATCCGTAACTGGCTGCTTCTTCTGCCGCGCCTAACAGCATTTTCTTTCCGCTCATGCTGACGTGTGAGCCTAATAACATGGATGGATTCCTCCTTGAAAGGCAATTGTTTCGAACAATTCCTGTATATTGATAAGATGATGTACAAAGAAAATGGTTTGTTTTTCTTTGCCCTGTTCTCCATAGTAACTGAAACTTTCCCTAAAGAAAAGCTTAAGAACTCTTTCATAAAAAAGATCATTTCCTCACGTTTTATCTCATTCGAAAAAGAAATTCCTGTCAAAAACAGCCTTGTCTGTTTTTTTGTCCTATTATTTGCTATAATTAGCGAAATAAAACCATTAGTTGAGGTGACCCTTTTGCCACGCAAAAATACTCGAAAAAAACAGAATAGAAGAAAAAAAGAAAAATGGTTTGTTCCTAAGATTATTTTTAGAGTGTTTCAATCATTGACTGTTTTTATTACTGTTCTTCTTTTGTTGTTCGCAGCTCTAGGTATCGGAATAGGTGCTGGCTACTTTGCCTATCTTGTCGAAGACACACAATTGCCGACTAAAAAAGAACTGCAGACAGAACTAGGAAACATTACGGAAACGTCAAAGATTGTTTATGCAGATAATACAGAGATATCAAAAATCCAGACAGATCTGATGCGGACGACTATTTCATCTGATAAGATTTCGCCTTTATTGAAAACCGCGATTATCAGTACAGAAGATGAATACTTCGATAAACACCAAGGTTATGTCCCTAAAGCTGTTTTACGAGCACTAGTTTCAGAAGCGACTGGCATCGGCTCGTCTGGAGGATCCACTTTGACACAGCAATTAGTCAAACAACAGATCCTAACCGATGAAACAACATTCAAACGTAAAGCAAACGAGATCGTTCTTTCTGCACAAGTAGAAAAACACTTTTCAAAAGATGAGATCATTGCTACGTATTTGAATGTCTCACCATTTGGTCGGAATAATAAGGGGCAAAATATTGCTGGAGTCCAGGAAGCTGCTAGAGGAATCTTTGGTGTAGATGCAAAGGATGTGACTCTGCCGCAAGCTGCTTATATCGCTGGTTTGCCTCAAAGCCCTATCACGTATAGTCCATACACGAATACAGGCGCGCTAAAAGAAGATCTTTCTGCCGGTCTTGCCAGAAAAGATTTTGTTTTATTCAGTATGTACCGTGAAGGACAAATTACGAAAGAACAATACGAAGAAGCGAAAGCCTATGATCTTACAAAAGACTTTCTCCCACAACAAATCGCGGAACAGACTGACAGAGAATTCTTGTATTATACCGTGATGAACGAAGCAACAAGGATTATTGCACAACAATTGGCAGAAAAAGATAATGCTGATATGTCAGATTCATCGGTCAGTGAAGCTTATTATCAAAAAGCACAGCAAACGATCCAAAACAAAGGATATACGATCCATTCGACGATTGATAAAGATATCTATGCTGCATTGCAAACCGGCGTAGAAAATTATGGCTACATGTTAGATGATGGTGCTGGTAGCCAAGTGGAGACTGGAAATGTATTGATGGATAACAGAACCGGACGTATCTATGGATTCGTGGGTGGCCGGAATTACAGCCAGAATCAAAATAACCACGCCTTTGATACAGAACGTCAAGCTGGTTCATCCATCAAACCGGTTCTTGTTTACGGTCCTGCAATCGATATGGGACTTGTCGGATCAGAATCCCGTGTATCAGATTATGCAACGACTTGGCAAGAAGGAGAAAATGCTGGCGAGAAAATCGTCAATGCGACCAATGAAGGGTCGAACACCTTCCAAACCGTCCGTGAGTCACTGGAATGGTCCAACAATATCCCAGCTTATCACTTATACCAAGACGTATTGAATTCCGGTGGATCGAAACAATATGCTTACGAGCACTACTTGGCGAAGATGAACTACCCAGCAAATGATAATTGGGGCGTTGAATCGGCTCCTTTAGGGACAGTAGATGTAACGACGCTTCAACAGACAAATGGATTCCAGGTCTTAGCAAATGGTGGCGTCTACGAAGAAGGCTATATCATTGATTCCATCACAGATAATGCAGGTAATGTGATTTATAAACATGAAAGTAATTCTGTCCGTATTTATTCCGAAGCAACGGCATCGATCATGAATGACATGATGCGCAGTGTGATCAATGAAAAAATCACTACACCATTCAAAGATGTCATCTCAAGCTTAAACGGAAATCTAGGAAAAGCAGATTGGGTTGGAAAAACTGGTTCTACCAACGAATACAGAGATTCATGGCTGATCGTCTCTACTCCGTCTATCACTATCAGTAGCTGGGCAGGACACGATGACAATACTGGAATGGACAGCCAAGCAAGGATACGTTCGGCTAATTATCTTGCCAATCTAATCAATCAAGCTTACCAAGCAAACCCTGAGATTTTCGGCACTGATGAGAAATTTGACTTATCATCCGATGTGATGAAGAAAAAAGTATCTGGGTTCACAGGACAAACAGCTGGAAAAGTTACTGTCAATAAAAAATCTATCCAAACGCCAGGAAAAACAGTGGAATCACTTTGGGCAAAAAATGGTCCGAAGAAAAGCGCCTTTAAATTCGGCGTTGGCGGTACTGATGAAAACTATACAGATTACTGGAACACCGCTTCAGCTTATGCTAGAGCGAATCCAGAGACCAAAGAATCAGACGATAAAGATGATTGATCTAATAGATTAATCAGAATTAAAGGGAGCTGCGACAAAAATCTTGTCACAGCTCCCTTTTTCCGAATAAATGGTGTTCAAAAGCTTACATCTACGATATTAAGACAAATTTATGTAAAAATGTGAAAAACCATTTTCACAAAATTTTTCTATATAACTTTACTAACGAAACTGTTTTAATTTCTTTTCTTGTCTTTGGAATAATTCGGTTAGTTTTTCTGCAAATTGCCCTTTTACTGATTCTTTTAAGTGTGCATGTCGGTTAGAAAATTCTTGAGCAGCTTCTTCTGCAGTCATTTGGTGGTTTTGATCTGTCAATTGTTTTTCTGCCCAAATTTGCTGAGATATCCCCATACCCACTGAACGTACATTTGATCGATGTAGATTTTTCTCTAATTCTTTTAGTAATTGCATTAAAAATTCATTCATAAGATGATTTCTCCATAGTTATTTGTCTGATTTTTTGACTATAGGAACGTTCTAGTTCATCTTGCTGCTGATAGAGTTTTCGTCGTTCTACTTGTAGGGCTTGTTGATAATGCTCCTGATAATTCGAATAACTTCGTCTTGCTTGAAACAGAGGCTCATTATCTAAAGCTAAGTTCTTTAATACATGATGCAGTCGCTGCTCCTCTTGCTCCATCAATCGTAATCCTTGATTCTTAAAGTGGATCAATTCATCTTCTTGAGCTTCTAATTGTCTTCGTTCACTTCGATAATCTCTTTCCAATTCTTCTAGTTTCATCTACTTCTCCTTTAATTGAATTGCTGTGCTAATTCTCGATCTCGTGCCACGATTTCATTGATTTTGTCTTGGATCTCCTTCGCCAATGTATCAAAGGCCTCCCCCATACGTCTTGCCTTATTGATTCGTAGCAGATAGACTTCTTTCGCAGAATCGACTAAGTTCTCTTTTGTGGCGCCCACACTAGCTAATGCTTCTATGATTTCCTGTTCAGTCAACGAAGGGGCGACAACACGTGCTTGCCGCAAGCCTTCTTGCCATTTTTTCTCTAGCTCAAAAATTCCTCTTTGATTGATGCGGATAACTTCTTCCATAGCGCTTTTCATTTTTGCCGATAACTTTTCCACTACTAACCTAGCTTGTGTGTCATCTAAGTAAATTTGTTCATTAACTGTCAGCCGGCCGCCACTTAATCGTAGTTTTTTACGTATGTTGTTCAGTTCTTGCAACTGATAGGAAAACAACTGGGTCGCTTGGTTTTCTTTCTGTTGTTTTCGAGTTTTAACATTGTTTTTATTTTCAGGAATAATCAGCTTTCCATTTTCATCAAACTTCCAAGAGGTTAAACTGTGGGAAGCAAGCAGATTCAAGAATGCTGTTTCCATACTGATCCGAACTTCAGCACCTGTGCCATTACCACCAAAATTACCGATAAAATCGGCGTGATTTCGGTAATTGGTGAGCATACCGGGATTTTCTTCCACCCATTTTTTTGCTTCTGGTGATAAGAGATCATACGGGTCCGGCCCGTTGAAGCCGACATTTTTCCATTGTTTCTCTGCTGCTACATATAATGCTAAGAATCCACCTAATGAATGGCCGGTAGTAGAAATAGCAGCTTCTCCATATTCCTTTTTTACTTCATTAGCAAATGCAATCGCTGAATTGATTTGCCCCGCTGTTTTCAATCCACTAACGGATAAAATCTTGTTTGTTGTTGCTTTTTCAGAAAAACTTGCTCCTGGTCTATTCCCGTAGAGATTCATGATACTTCTTGCATCCGTTTCCAAATCTTTCCAATCACTTAAGTTCGTTCCTGCAAAGGCAATCACTTAAGTTCGTTCCTGCAAAGGCAATCACTACTTGAGAAATATCCACTTTACCGTTCTTGATTGGCGCTACAGCCATCGCCTGCATGCCGTCGAAGGAGTTTTTGATTTTTAGGATTTTATACATAGTGCCGTTAATTTTAAAACTTAAATTTTCTTGCATTTCAGGTACATAGTCTCTATGTTTAGGATCTAGCCAGTAAACAGCATCACTTAATTCACTATATTGTTTGTCAGTAATCATTAAATACTTTCCTCATTTCCATTAGAGTAAGTTACTTTAACTTTATTGAGCGTATTTCCTTCTTTTTGCTTTTTTTCATCAACTATTCCGTAACTTCCTATCTCATTTCTTTCTTTCCAAAAACTATAAGAAAAATAAATCGATTGATCTTGTTTATTAGTCATTAGAATAACTATCCGGTATGAACCCGTCATTTCATTTCGAGCAGATTTTTCAATCTTCACTTCCTTGATATCCGCAAAAGTATTTTTCAAAACTTTAATTGACTGCTTCTCTACTGCGAGTAAATCTTGCTGTTTTTGCACTTCTCTTTTGTCCATATAGACTTTCCCTCCGATTCCTAATATGACGATTAACAAAATGGCTAAGCTGAATTTTCTTATTTTCCGGGGCAAGAACGTGCCTCCTTTCTTTTTATGTAAGTATTGATACCTTTATTATTTAAGTACGCGAAAGTTTGCAGGAATTTTTTTATTTTTGAAATTTTTCTCCAATTTGCTATGGACGATTGGCGCTACAGCCATCGCCTACATGCCGTCTAATGAGTCTTTGATTTTTAGGATTTGGAACTTTGTATTGCCGATTTTTTTTATTCCCCCTTCCTTATAAGTTTTGCTGTATTGTGGATGTTTAGGATCTATCCAATAAACATGTTCACTTATATATCTATACTCTTCGTCTTTTACTGTCACACTTCCTCCGCCTCTCCATTAGAATAAATAACTCTTATTTTAGGAGTAGTAACCCCTTCGTTTTGTATTTCTTCATTTTCTACGCCATAACTGCTAATTTCATTCATTTGTTTTGAAAAAAAATAATCAAAATAAACAGATTTCCCTTCATTATTTGTCATTGTCACAAGTGCACCATAACTTCCGGTAACAGGGTTTTTTTTAAATTCTTCTACCTTCACTTCCTTGATATCCGCAAAGGTATTTTTCAGAACTTTGACGGACTGTTTTTCTACTGCGAGTAAATCTTGCTGTCTTTGCGCTTCTCTTTTGTCCATGTAAAATTTTCCTCCGATTCCTATAGTAAGAATGGTCAAAATGATGACTATGGTCTTTCGTCTTTTCTTAGGCAAATAGAAGTCTCCTTTCGGGTTATGTATGATGGATTGTTTCTCCTTTAAGATAAGTACGCAATCGAGCCTGGATTTTTTTGGATTTTTTAGAGTTACTTTTCTACTTTCTTTTTTATCACGTTTTCATTTTAAAGTAATTTTGATAGTAGTGAACAAAATGTAGCATCTACGCACAGATTGTGTCGTATACGATGGACGTAAGGTTTGTTTCCGCCATTTTCTCTTTTTTTAAAGTCACAAAAAAAAAGGGGTTATGACAAAATTTTGTCATAACCCCCTTTCTCGTATAAACGTTGTTCCAGAAGTTGACCACTTTTGGAACAACCTTTAAATGATTGATCTTTTATTATTTAGTTGATCCTTTTTCTTCGATTCCATAAGGCAAGATAATCGTTTTTTCTTCGACTTCTTCTTTATTCATCATTTTCGTCAATAGGCGCATGGATACCGCTCCTAAATCGTATAATGGTTGTGTGATACTTGTCAAACGAGGACGAGCTACTTCTGTCAGTAAAGAATTGTTGCTTGTGATGATTTCGAATTCTTCTGGTACTTTTACGCCGCGGTCTAATAAACCATCCAAGATACCAATGGCTAATTCATCGTCTGAAACATAGACAGCTGTTGCACCGCTATTATGGATCCGGTCAACTAGAGACAGACCATCTTTAAAGTTGTATTGTGCCTCAAAAATCAATCCTTCGCTATATGGTAGATTGTTTTCGCTTAATGCTTCTTTATAGCCTTTTAGACGGTTTTGACCATTGATAGGATCAATCAGCGCACCGCTGACAAAAGCGATTTTTTTATTGCCGCTTTTTGCTAATTTATTTACTGCATCTTTTGTTGCTGATACATAATCAATGTTTACGCTACCTACTTGTTCATCTGGATCAATGGAACCAGCTAGTACAACAGGCGTTTTTGAACGTGAAAATTCTCCACGGATTTCGTCTGTGATATGGTGACCCATAAAGATCACGCCGTCCACTTGCTTAGCCAATAAATTATTCAATACATTGACTTCTTTTTGATCGTTGCCATCTGAGTTTGCTAAGATGATATTGTATTTGTACATTGTTGCCACATCGTCGATACCACGTGCTAAAGAGGCAAAGAACATATTGCTGACATCAGGAATGATTACCCCAACTGTTGTTGTTTTCTTACTTGCCAAGCCACGTGCGACTGCATTTGGACGATAATCCAAGCGATCGATAACTTCCAAGACTTTTTTTCTTGTTGCTGGTTTGACGTTTGGATTGCCATTTACGACACGTGAAACAGTAGCCATCGAAACATTTGCCTCTCTCGCTACATCATAGATAGTGATTGTTTGCTTTTCCATTTGTGTTCTCCTATTCATATTTTATATGTTTTCTGAAAATACGTCTTACATTTCTAAAATAGGATATCAAATAATCTCAACAATTGCAACCGTTTTATCTCTGTTTTCATGAAAATTTTTACTTTTTTCAGTTTTAAGAACGTTGGTCTTTTAATCAATCAGTGGTACAATTATTGAATACAAAATTAATTTAGAAAGTAGGTTGCCAAATGAATAACGTAAAAATCAATGAACTACGTCAATGGATGGCACAACACCAAGTAGAATTGGCTTATATCAGCGACCCTGGCCACATCGCTTACTTTTCCGGATATGAAAGTGATCCTCACGAGCGTGTACTAGCTCTTTTTATCCCTCTGGAACAAGATCCTTTCCTTTTCACTCCTGCTCTGGAAGTTGAAGATGCTCAAAACAGCAGCTGGGCGTACGATGTACGTGGCTACTTAGACAGCGAAAATCCTTGGGAGATCATCGGAAAAGAGCTTCGCGCACGCTATGGGCAACCTGGTAATGTAGGTATTGAAAAGAATGCTCTGACTGTCGATCGCTTCGATGCTATCTCTGATATCTTGACAGGTACAGATTCTTACACCGATCTAACTTCTATTATCCAGCGTCTGCAACTGATCAAAACGGTAGAAGAAAAAGACAAACTGATCGAAGCTGGTAAATGGGCCGATGTTGCCTTTGAAATTGGCTTCAAAACAGTAAAAGAAGGCGTAACTGAACAAGCAATTATCGCAGAAATCGAATACCAATTAAAAAAACAAGGTGTTTCACAAATGTCTTTCGACACATTAGTCCTTGCAGGAGCAAATGCTGCAAGCCCTCATGGTACACCAGGAAGCACGAAGGTTTCACCAAATGAACTAGTGTTATTCGATCTTGGCGTTATTTGGAATGGCTATTGCAGTGATGCTACTCGTACAGTTGCTTATCAAAAACCAACTGAATTCCAAGAAAAAATCTATAACATCACTCTTGAAGCACAGCTTGCCGCACAAGAGGCAGTTCGCCCAGGTGTGACAGCAGGTGAACTTGATCAAATCGCACGAAACGTGATCAACAGCTATGGCTACGGCGAATATTTCAATCACCGTTTAGGTCACGGAATCGGAACAACCGTCCACGAATTCCCTTCTCTTGTAGAAGGAAACGACTTAGTGATTGAAGAAGGGATGTGCTTCTCTCTTGAACCAGGAATCTATATTCCTGAAAAAGTAGGGGTACGTATCGAAGATTGTGTGTATGTGACAAGTGATGGTTGTGTGCCATTCACGACTACACCAAAAGAATTACTTGTTTTAGAGTAATGAAAATAAAAAAGGTGAGAGCTGGTCCGCTCTCACCTTTTTTATTCTAGAAATGAGTAATCTTAGTGATTGGTAGTCGAATCTGTCATTGTATCTTTCATTTCTTTTTTAGCTTCTTTTGCATCTTCTTTTGCCATTTTCAACATTTCTTTTGTGTCATCTGCAACTGGTTTTGCTTCTGACATTCCTTCATTGACCGTCTCTCCTGCTTTATCTGCAGCATCTTTTACATCGATCATGATATCTTCTGAAGTATCTTTAGCAATACTACCTAATTCGTCTGCTGGCTTTTTCAGATCTTCTGCTGTTTTTTTGAAACGATTAGATAAATCAGCTGATTGTTCTTTGAGGTTTAACAAGATATCATCTGATTCGCTTCCTGCTTCCTCTGCTGATTCACTTACCTTCTGCTTAACATTGCCTGCTAGATCCCCTGCTTGTTGAGAAAGATCTTGCGCTTTTTCTTTTGCAATACCTGTTAACTCAGATGATTTTTCTTTTGCCATATCTGTGTAATCTGAAGCCATGTCCATCAAATCATCTGCTTGAGCAGCCAATTCATCCCGAAGTTCTTTACCAGATTTGGGTGCTAACAATAATGCGGCGATTGCTGCGGCTGTACCTCCAACTACTGCACCTAATAAAAATCCACCTTTTTTAGCCATTCTTATTTTCCTCCTGTCGTTTCAGTATGTTTTTTGTTTTTAAAAAATTTCATCGCTGTTCCACCGACTTTTCCGGCAACAGTCGCTTTAGCTGTCGTTTTTCCGATTCCGCCGACTTTCGTCACGATGTTTTTACTAGAATGATTAAGTTCCGATACACTTTCACTTAAATCAGCAACTGCTGTGAACAATGGATCGATCGTTGCGACTTTTCCATTGATATCCAAGAGCAGCTCATTACTTTTGACTAGCAAGCCTTCTACTTGTCTAGATAAAAGATCTACGTCTTGTGTGACGATCTCAATTGTCGTATTTGCTTCTGCGACAGTCTGGTCTACTTTTTCTAAAGTTTTGGAAACTTGCAACAATACGCGAACGATGAAAACGACAAGTATCGCAAAGGCGATTGCTGCGATCAATCCTGCAATTTCTCCTCCTGACATGATCAAACTCCCTTCTTGTCTCTCTTTTCTATAAGGATAGCATTTTCGTGTTTTTTAAACAAATAAAAACGAGCTTCAACTACTTTTTATTCAATTAGCAGCTGAAGCTCGTTAGAAAAAAAGATTATTTTTTCTTTTCTTCTTTGATTTCTGTTATTCCTTTTGGATTATGATTGATCTTGCTTCCTTCTGCTTCTAATGTTTTACCTAAAGACATGATGTATTCACGCAAAGGTGCCCCTACTTCTGGATGTGTCAGACCATATTCAATACTTGTTTTCATAAAACCAAATTTGTCACCAACGTCATAACGTTTACCTGTGAATTTACGGGCAAATACGCGTTGTGTTTTATTCAACGTATCGATTGCGTCAGTTAGTTGGATCTCATTTCCAGCACCTGGTTGTTGTTCTGATAATACATCAAAGATTTCTGGAGTCAATAAGTAACGCCCAATAATAGCTAAATCACTTGGTGCTTTGCTTGGATCTGGTTTTTCAACAAAGTTTTTGACATTGTATAACCCATCTTCCAGTACTTCCCCTGGGTTGATGATTCCGTATTTTGAAGTTTCATCGTGAGGAACTTGCATAACGGCAATCGTAGAAGCGTGTGTACGCTCATAGTCATCGATCAATTGCTGTGTCAATGGTACTTCGTCTTCCATGATATCATCGCCTAGCATAACGACAAACGGTTCATTTCCAATAAAGGCTCTTGCTTGAAGAACGGCGTGTCCTAACCCCTTTGGATGAGATTGACGGATGAAATGCAAATTGACATCTGTCGTTTCTTCTACTAATTTCAATAATTCGGTTTTTCCTTTTTCACTTAGGTTTGTTTCTAATTCGATATTTGAATCAAAGTGATCTTCGATTGGTCGTTTAGCTTTTCCTGTAACGATCAAGATGTCTTCGATTCCTGATTTCAACGCTTCTTCAACGATGAATTGGATCGTTGGTTTGTCCACGATTGGCAACATTTCCTTTGCCATCGCCTTTGTTGCTGGTAAAAATCTTGTTCCTAATCCTGCTGCTGGAATAACTGCTTTTTTTACTTTCATATACATTCGCTCCTTCAAAAAATTGTTAATGAGAATTCATTTTCTTTTTTCCCATCACGTAACATGATTTCTTTTGCGGCTGTTTTGATTTCTTTTTGTTCATACAGCACTTCATAGATTGTTTGAGTGATGGGCATTTCGATTTCCATCATTTGGGCTAGTTCCATCGCTGCTTGAGTAGTATTCACACCTTCAACAACCATTCCCATATTGGCTAGCACCTCTTCTAGAGGCTGACCTTGTCCTAACAAGTTGCCTGCGCGCCAGTTTCTGGAATGAACACTTGTGCAAGTAACGACTAGATCACCTACTCCGCTTAAGCCAATAAAGGTCAGCGGGTTGGCACCCATTGCTACACCTAAACGGCTGATCTCAGCTAATCCGCGCGTCATGATTGCCGCTTTTGCATTATCGCCAAACCCTAAGCCGTGAATAGCACCAGCTCCAATGGCAATAATATTTTTCAAAGCTGCTCCCATCTCTACACCAATCACATCAGGGTTGGTATAGATTCGAAAATAATGGTTCATGAACAGCTCTTGTACATATTTTGCTGCTTTTACATCTGTGCTTGCCGCTGTGATCGTCGTAATGTCATGCTTTGCTACTTCTTCCGCATGGCTTGGCCCAGAAAGAACAGCAACAGCTTTTCTTTTTTCTGTCGGGATTTCCTCTAACAAGATTTCAGAGATTCTTTTATGCGTTCCCTGTTCTAATCCCTTACTTGCGTGGATGATCACTGGCTTCGTATTCAATTTGGCAACTAGTTCTTTTGCAACAGAACGTATCGCTTTCGTCGGGATAACGAATAGTACCGCATCTGCATCTTTTACTGCATCTTCCATATCGGTGAATGCTCGGATGGAATCGGGTAGATGATGATCTGGTAAATAACGTTGATTGGTGTGTTGGGTGTTGATTTCTTCTACTTGTGAAGCACGATGTCCCCAAATCCGAACGTCATGTCCGTTTTCAGCGAGGACTTGTGCTAAAGCAGTCCCCCAAGAGCCTGGTCCTAAAACCGCTACTCTATAATTCATTTTACCACTCCTGAAATTTTTTTCATTTTTAACGCTCTGAAAATCAAATAATTTGTTGATTTTTTCCTAATGAGCGGTCATAATCCGGTAAACTTCCTTTTTTTCTACGCCAAATAAACAGAATCAATGTGCCGACAAATAAAACAGCAGACAATAATTGAGAAATGCGGATCACACCTAAAAAGTAAAGGCTGTCTGTGCGTAATCCTTCGATAAAGAAACGTCCGAAACTATACCACATTAGATAACATAAAAGGACTTCTCCTTTTTTCAAAAGATGTGGTTTCTTCCGCAAAACCAAAAGCAGAATAAATCCAATCAAACTCCAAAGTGATTCATAAAGAAAGGTTGGTTGTCGATAGATTCCTTCGATATACATGTTATCAATGATGAATTGCGGTAAATGCAGACTTTCTAAGAAACTTCGTGTCGTGTCTGGACCATACGCTTCGTGGTTCATGAAATTTCCCCATCGTCCGATTGCCTGCGCCAATAATACGCTTGGTGCAGCGATATCTAAAAAGGTCCACAAAGAAATAAAATGATATTTGGTAAAAAAGTACAGTGTGATTGCACCTGCAATCAATCCCCCGTAAATCGCTAATCCTCCTGAACGGATATTGAATATCTGGATTGGATCAGCTATATATTGGGGAAGATCGAACAAAACATAATACAAGCGGGCACCAATAATGGAAATCGGCAATCCCCACAACATAAAATCTGTCACGTCATCTGCTTTTAATCCTACCCGAACAGCTTCTCTGCTGCTGAGCCACATGGCAATAATGATTCCTGATACGATAATCAATGCATACCAGTAGATAGGAATTCCTACAAGCTCAAAAGCAACTCGATTGATTTGTGCTAACATATTGTCACTCCTTGCTAGTCATTGCCTGAGTTTTCTTCAATCAAGCGACTTAATCTTTCTTCAAATGTTTTCGTTGCGTCAAAGCCCATTGTACGTGCGCGGAAATTCATTGCGGCTACTTCAATGATGATTGCAACGTTTCGTCCTGTTTTGACAGGGATTTTTATTTGTGGAATGCCCACTTCCGCGATTTCAACGGTCGTGTCTTCAGAGCCCAGACGGTCGTATTTCTTATCTTTCGCCCATGCTTCTAGATAAACAGCTAACTGGACTTGCATAGAGCCTCGTACCGCACTCGCACCGAAAAGATTCATTACATCTATGATACCGATCCCTCGAATCTCAATCAGATGTTCCAGGATTTTAGGAGGTTCTCCGATTACCGTCAGTTCATCTTGCTGATAGACATCTACTCGATCGTCTGCGATCAATCGATGTCCGCGCTTAATCAGTTCCAACGCCGTTTCACTTTTCCCTATCCCACTGTCCCCTTGAATTAGTACACCTAATCCGTAGACATCGACTAACACACCGTGGACACTTGTTCGAGGGGCTAAGCGCCCATCTAAATAACTAGATAATTCACCTAGCAGCCGGGACGTTGAGATAGGCGAACGCAGCACAGCTATCCCATTTTCATTGGCTGCTTGGATCATTTCTTCCGGAGCCGGCAATCCTCTTGAAATAATAAATGCGGGCATATCTTCACTACATAATCTTCTCATAATGATCAAACGCTCTTCTGGGATCATCCGTTCCGCAAAACTGATTTCTTTACTGCCAAATAGCTGTAAACGATTATGGGAATAATAATTAAAATAACCGGTCAACTCTAGTCCTGGGCGTGAGATGTCCCCAGTCACGATGACGCGGTCTAAACTTTTCTCGTCGCCTGTGACGATTTCCAAAGATAATTTTTTTACTAATTGGCTAACTTTTACAACTTCTGACATTCATGCTACCTCATTTCTATTAGAGTGTTCTCTATCATTTTATCATTGTCTAGCCAAAAGTACTACCAATTAAAAAAAACGTTTTTATTTAATTACCAATGTAATAGAAAACGCATTCTTTATTCTAAACAAAAAAGCTGCGCCGAGATCTCGGCACAGCTTTTTTTACTTTCTGCTGTTATGTTCACTAACAATTACATTGACAAGTGACATCAAGATAGCTACGAATAACGCTGCACCAAATGAAGAAAAACTAAAATGTTCTGCTCCTACAAAAAAGGAAGTCATTTTAAGAATCGCTGCATTGATAACAAACGTAAACAATCCCAATGTGACTAATGTAAAGGGCAGGGACAGGATCGTCAAAATCGGTTTGACAAACATGTTCAACACAGATAATACGAAGCTGGCAAGAACGGCCGTCCAAATACTGCTCACATGGACCATCGCAGGAAAAAGAACAGCCAACGATATGAATGTTAACGTATTAACCAAAATACGCTGAAAGTACGACATTAAAAGTCACTCCATTCGTCATCATCGATTTTTTCCGCTTCTTTGCGTTTTTTTGTTTGTTCACGATAATTGTTTTTTTCATAATATGCATTGTTATGTCCATAGTTTGTTCGTGCAGAACGCGCAGATGGGATAATCAAAGCTAATAAAATGTATAAAATGATTGGACTTCCAAAAGCAACTAAGCTTAGGAATACATAAAGCACACGGATAACAGTGGGATCAATCCCGATATATTCCCCAATCCCTGCTAAAGTACCTGTCAAAACAACATTTTTATTGGATTTTGTCAACTTTTTTTTCATCATGTCTCACCTCTGTTCTACTATTTTAAATGAAGAAAATCGTTGTGACAACCTTCTTCTTAATCGGTGTTCAAGAGATAGCCTATCGGCAATAAGGCACAATTTTGTAAAATAGGGGAAGCTATTTTACAAAATCGCTTCTTATTGCTCAAGGCTGAACATCTCTTTCACAACCTCTTTATTTATCTGTATCTTTTAAATAGATACTTCCTGTTGTCGTTGAAAGTTGCACTTGCGCGATCTCATCATCTGAAACACGGCGGAATTGCAACATTTGGTTTGTCCGTTCTTTTTTCTCACGAACTACTTCGTAATTGGACAGACGGCTGTTGATGCTTCCAAGACTTGTTTTAGCGTGTCCTTCCAAACCGATGGTATCTGGTAAAGCAACTTTGACATTCCCGTTCACTGAACTTGCTTCTACTTTTTTCAAATTATCTTCTTTAATCGTAAGACGTACATCACCATTTACTAAAGACACAGAAAGGTTTTCTGGTGTGGCACCAAATGTCACTGTGCCGTTTACTGTTTCGATAATAGAATCTAAGATGTTCCCGTTTCGAATATCGATATTGCCGTTTACACCTTCTACTTCCAACATCGTTGCAGTTAATTGGTTCACGATGATGTTCCCATTCGTAGATTTTGTATAAATATCTTTAGCTTCCAATGTCTCAATCATGATGTTGCCATTTAGAAGTTTGATAGCTGCATGGTCGTATACTCGTTTAGGCAAGTAGAAAACAAGGTCTGCACGCACACGCTTATTTGGAATTTGGAAGGAGATATGATCTTCATTGACCTCGATCTGGCTCCGTTCAGAGAATGCTTCAAATGGTTCAGCACCCATTTTTCCGTAAAGTTTGATCTTAGCTTCCACTTTCACATCATCACTGTCCCACGTTTTTAACGTCACGTTTCCGTTTGCTGCCTTGATATCAAGGATACTTGCTGCAGGAGCTTCATAGTAAAATTCGTGTTCAAATTTCGTTGTCGCAATTCCAGGGACACGTAAGCTGACATCTTTCCATTCCATGTTGTCATTTACTGTTTCTGAAACAGTTTGGAATGTTTTCTTCAAGAATTTGCCTAACTGTGATCCAGCTTCTGACATTTTTTCGCCTACTTGATTCAGCGTATCTGTCGCTTGATCTTTCCAATCATCTGGCAATTCAAACTTATCCGTAAACGTTTCTTTTTTCTCAGACCATTGGTTCTTGCGGATATCTTTTAATTCTGCTTCCAGCTTCAATTGTTCTTCTAATAGTGTATCGCCGGTTGCTTCTAACTCTTTGATTTCTGCTTCTAACGTTTGACGCTGTGCTAATTCTTCTTCTGTCAATTCGCCTAATTCTTCTTTTGTATTCAGCTGCATCAATGCTTCCTGTTTCTCATTACGTGCTGCCTTATTGTCAGCAAATTGAGCATTTACTTCGTCTAGACGCGCCGAAGTTTTATTCGCTTCAGTTGCTAGTTCATCTAAGATCTTTTCTAAGTTTTCTTGATCTTGTCTTTCTTTTTCTTTTGGATCAACTGGCTCAGAAATTCTTTCTTCACCGTTTTCAAGTTCATCGATCAATTGACTTGCCTGATCTTTTTCTTTATGACTAGCAGTTACCTTGTCTGCTTCTTTTTTGATTTGTTTTTCGTCTTTTTCAGTTGCCATGCTTTCTAATAAATCTAAGCCTTCTTCAGTCGAAAGGATTCCTTTTTTCACTAAGTCTAAAATACGTTCTCTTTCTTTCATGGAAATTGCCTCCTTAAGCAAAATTGTTTGCAAGCTTTTCCTTACATCCATATTATGCACTGATTCAGTAAAAATGTCATAGGACTTAAGTTGTAACTTTTACTCCATCTTGAGATGTTCTTTCTTTTTTGTAAAGAGATATGCTGTAGTCACGCAAGTTAAGGGCAGGACAAGTAGTGCGGCCAATGTGGTAAGGATAGCCATCGTATATTCCAAGACAAATGATTTTTCATTGATTATTTGCTGAAAAGGAATGTCTAAATCAATGAACCAAAGAATCAACGCTAAAGAACTCCCCATAAACGCAAAAAGAAGAGTCATCACTGTTGACGCCAATATTTTTTTAGCAATGGCAAAACTAGCATGGCGCAATTGGTTAAAAGACAAATGCGGATTTGCCTGATATACTTCGAATGTTCCACTAGAAATCGCTACACTCGCATCTAAAACAGCACCGCTAAGACTGATCAGAAGCAACGACCTCGCAAGTAGTCTAAAATCAATTGCTAACGTCTTATCTAAGCCAGATAGTTCTTCTAGTTCTATCGAAGTAAACCCTTGGATCGCTAAAAAATCAGTTATAGGAATCAATAGTAGGAAACAAAACAAAAAGATCAGTATACTGGCAAAAGCGGCTCGCATTTTCAGATTATAACCGTTGATAAAAAATAAGATAACCACAGCGATCAATAGGAATCCTATAATCGACAATACCAATATCGGCCACTTCTGATGATAGCCGAATAATAATAGGAAAAAGATTCCTAAATTAATGAATAATCCTAAAAGAATATACATACCTTGCGTACCACCGACAAATAGCACACTAATTGCAAAAATCCCAACAAGTATAATAAGTACATTCATTTTTTTAACCTCCTTACAGCGAGAAAAAAGAGGACCGCGATGGGGATTGATAATACTATTCCTAAGCTGCCAGCAATGACACGTAAAAATTCTAATGATAAATGTTGTTCTACCGTTTCTTTGAAAGACCATTGATTTCCTAAATATAACAGAAGCGATGGAATCGCTCCGCTGATATAGACGAATAAAAGGATATTAGCCATCGAACCAATCACATCTCGGCCCACTTGCCTTCCTGAAAGCCATAACTGTTTCGCTGATATTTTCGGTTGTTACTTGGTCAATTCTTCTAATGTCGCAATGACTGTGATCACGGTATCCAGTGTCCCTCCAGCTGTCCCAATCAGCACGCTGGAAAGAAAAACAGAACGATACGGTCGTGTCAGATAATTCAGTTCTTCATAGCGCAGTCCTTGATCTTTCCAATGATTCATTGTCAAAAGACAAATAAAAAATGCTAAAAAAACACTTGTAACTGCAGCCGAAATTTTGATTATACTGCTTCTATTCCATCCGTCTAACGCCAATATACTAACGATTATCCCTATAACGACAAATAAGATTGCTATATTTAAGAGAGAAATACCTTCTGTTTTGGTAAAGAGGAGCAACAAAAGTAAAAGTAAAACGATGTTGACGATGAGACTTCCCAAAGCAAATACACCCTGTTTTCCACCAATAAGCAACATGGTGCCAATGAAGATACTTGTAAAGAAAAAAAGCCAGCCATCATTTTTTTTTGCTACTAGTTGCCATTCATCTCCATGCATTTGGACAAGATAGATTTGTCTTGTTGTTATATTTGCTGTTTCGATTTGATTTTTTTGATAAGGAGCCGATAAAGAAATCACTTCTCCTTTTTGGTCCGTGTTCATCAATCTTCCTGTAATCAATTGCTGATCCTCTTCTATTCTCACTCTTTCGATCTCGATAACAGGTACGTCATATAGAGCAGCTTGACGCTGAATAAACCATGAAGCAAGTATACAAATAAAAAATAGAGTGATGATGATGCTAATCTTTTTTTGCATTCTTTATCCTTTCTATTGGAATAATGAAAAGGGTTTGTGACATGTTTTGTCACAAACCCTATTCCCGAATAAACAGCAGAATCACAACTTCAGTTTAGAAAATCTCATTGTGGTTCGTATTTAACTCAGTGATTTTCCCTGTAGCCAAGTAGACGATCCATTCACAGATGTTTGTCACATAGTCTCCGATTCGTTCTAGATAACTGGCAACATTCAAATAGTCTGTTCCACTGATGACTGTTTCAGGATTTTCTTGCATGTTTTTGATGGTTGCATTATAGATTCGATTGAAATAGTCATTGACTCTTTGATCCATATTGGCGATCGTACGCGCGTCTTTTTCGTCTGTTTTGACATATGCAACTAGGACGTTGTCCACCATTTTTTTCACGTAATCGGACATATCGGAGATCTCTTTTTCGATTTCCGGTATTCTCGTCTGTCCTTTTACGCGGATTGTAGATTTAGCAACGGACACCGCATGATCGGCCATACGTTCTAAATCAGAGCTAGCTTTCATGACTGTAATAATCATACGCAAGTCAGTTGTAACTGGCTGTTGTAATGCAATCATTTCAAAACTTTTCTTCTCCAAACGCGTTTCCATATTATTGATATTTATATCGTTTTCGATAACTTCTTGGGCTAAGATTTTATCGTGTTTGATGTATGCACGAACTGACTTGTGCACAGCGCTGCTCACCATCATCCCCATTTCGTAGAACTGATTATGGAGATTCAGCAATTCTTCTTCAAATTGTGTACGTAGCATTCCGTTTCCTCCTTATCCAAATCGACCTGAAATATAATCTTCTGTCTCTTGTTTTTCTGGATTCATGAATATCTTCTTCGTATCGTTGTATTCGATCAAGTGACCATCTAAAAAGAATGCCGTCTTATCTGAAATACGTGAAGCTTGAGACATATTATGGGTCACGATGATCATCGTATACCGCTCTCTTAATTCTAACAGCATACTTTCGATTTTCCCAGTAGAAACAGGGTCAAGTGCACTTGTTGGTTCGTCCAATAAGATGATTTCGGGATTCACTGCCAAAACACGTGCGATACATACACGCTGCTGCTGCCCACCGGATAAAGACAAGGCACTTTTATGCAGTTTATCTTTCACATCCTCCCAAACGGACGCTGCCTTCAGACTTTCTTCCACTACTTGATCAAGGACTTTTTTATCTTTTTCACCTTTTAACTTCAATCCATAGATGACATTTTCATAAATAGAAAAAGGAAATGGATTTGGCTGTTGGAACACCATGCCGATTTCTTTTCTTAGTTCAACAACATCTGTTTTCGGACCATAGATGTCTTTGTCTTTATATAAAACACTTCCGGTGATCGTTACATTTGGAATCAGATCGTTCATTCGATTCAATGAACGTAGAAAGGTAGATTTCCCGCAACCAGAAGGACCGATCATCGCTGTGATTTCACCTTGATTGAAACTTAGATCAATTCCCTTTAGTGCTTCTTTCTTTCCATAATACAGATGAAGATCTTTGGATGAGATAATTTCTTTTGTCATGTTGAGGCCTCCGTCTTAACCAAAATGACCGGACACATAATCTTCGGTTGCCTGAATTTTTGGTCTGGTAAATATCTTGTTTGTTTTGTCATATTCCATTACTTTTCCTAGATAGAAAAAGGCAGTATAGTCGCTGATACGAGCTGCTTGTTGCATATTATGCGTCACGATAATGATCGTGTAGTCTTCTTTCAAGTTTACAAGTGTTTCTTCAACCGTTCCTGTCGAAATAGGATCCAAGGCACTTGCCGGCTCGTCTAACAGCAAGATATCGGGTTTCATCGCGATTGCACGAGCGATACACAAACGTTGCTGTTGTCCGCCAGATAAAGCCAAGGCACTTTTATCCAAGCTATCTTTTACTTGATCCCACAAAGCTGCTTGTTTCAAACTTGTTTCAACGATTTCATCTAATTTCTTTTTGTTTTTTTCACCATGCTGTTTCAAAGCAAAAGTTATATTGTCATAAATCGATTTGCTAAAAGGGTTGGGGCGTTGGAACACCATGCCGATCCGTTTACGCATTTCATAAACATCCACTTGAGGCGCATTGATATCCACGTCTTTATACATAATCTTTCCAGTAATTTTCGTATTAGCAATCCCATCATTCATACGATTCAAAGAACGAAGATACGTGGATTTTCCGCAGCCAGAGGGACCAATCAATGCAGTGATCTTATTTTTTTCGAATTCTAGATCCACTCCCTTGATTGCTTCATTGTCGCCATACCAAACATGCAGATCATTCGTATATAATGCAACTTCCTTATCTTTTGGCATGGTAATGACATTTGTTTCATTCCAATTATATTTTTTCATTTTACTTCTTCTCCTTAGGCTGAAGTCATTTTTCGGTATAATCGTTTGCCAATCGCACGAGCGCCGAAGTTGAACAATAAAACAGCAATGATCAACACGGCAGAAGCGCCAGCCGAAACAGAAACACCATCAGGCATCGTACCTTCCGTGTTGATCTTCCAAATATGGACAGCCAGTGTTTCAGCTTGGCGGAAAATGCTGATCGGACTAGAAACACTTAATGGATTCCAGTTCGTAAAATCTAATGCTGGCGCGCTTTGACCAGCTGTATAAATCAATGCGGCAGCTTCACCAAAAATTCTTCCTGAACTTAGGATCACACCAGTCAAAATTCCTGGTGTCGCTTCTGGAACAACCACTTTTATCACTGTTTCCCAGCGTGACAAACCTAACGCCAATCCAGCTTCTCGTTGTGTGTAATGGACCGCTTGTAAAGATTCCTCGACCGTTCGAGTCAAAAGAGGCAAGTTGAATACGGTCAAAGCTAATGCACCAGAAATGATTGAGAAACCATACTGGAATTGAATAACGAAAACCAAGAAACCGAATAAACCGACAACAACAGAAGGCAAAGAGCTCAAGATTTCGATAGACGTACGGATCACGTCTGTCAGCCAGTTTTTTCCGGCATATTCCGAAAGGTAGATACCCGCACCTAAAGAGATAGGAAAACTGATGATCATGGTAATCAACAGCAAATAAATCGAGTTAAATAATTGAATCCCGATCCCACCGCCTTCTTGGTAGGCTTTGGAAGGTTCAGTCAAGAATGACCATGAAATGTGCGGTATTCCTCGAACTAAGATATAAAGTAATAAAGCTGCTAAGATCAATACGATGATCCCTGAAACCACATATAGAACACCTGTAGCAATTTTATCTGAGCGTTTTGCGTTCATTATTTCAGCTCTCCTTTCTTCCCAATCATACGGATCACGATATTAAAGAATAATGACATCAATAGCAAGATCAGCGCTAATGACCATAACACATTATTTTCAACTGTTCCCATGATTGTATTTCCGATTCCCATTGTCAAGATGGACGTCAATGTAGAAGCAGGAGTAGTAAGTCCTGTTGGCATTAATGCCGCATTACCAATAACCATTTGGATAGCTAAGGCTTCACCAAACGCACGAGCCATACCAAAAACGACTGCTGTTAAAATCCCGGGCACTGCTGCTCGCAGCACCACTTTGTAGATTGTTTGCCATCTTGTGGCACCTAGCGCTAATGAAGCTTCCCGATAGTGTCGCGGCACTGCCTTTAATGCATCCACAGTCATCGTTGTGACAGTCGGTAAGATCATAACGAATAACACAAATGTACCAGCTAAGATACCGAACCCTGTCCCGCCAAAGATACTTCTGACAAAAGGCACGATAACAGATAAACCGATAAATCCGTAAACGACAGACGGAATACCTACAAGTAGCTCGATGACCGGTTGCAAGATCTTCGTTCCGTTTTTAGGAGAAATCTCCGTCATGAACACTGCTGCTCCAATAGCAAATGGTGTGGCAACAATAGCAGATAAAAAGGTCACAATAAATGAACCTGTGATCATAGGCAATGCCCCTACCATGGGTTTCCCATTTGCTCCGATTTGGCTTGGATTCCAATCTGTACCAAACAGAAAATCAAATACATTGATCTTATCAGTAAAAAAGGTGGCCAATCCTTTACTAGCGACAAAATAAAAAATAGATAATACAACCAACACGATCAGCGCGATACACAAAAAACTAATGAATTTTCCACGCTGTTCCATTTTGGAACGTTTTGATTTTGTTAATAATACTTTTTTCACATCTTCCACAGATGACTCCCCCTTAATCAGGTTTAACATACTCACTCAGTGTACAAATTGAACATCAATTTGGTTTTAATAACATGTAAAAGTTTAGCTAAGTTTGTAAATTTTGTGTAAAGATTACTCTTTAACAATGTTTCCTTGCCAATCACGTTCAACTTTCATATGTGAAACAGGGATATAGCCTAGCTGTCCGACAATATTATCTTGTACTTCATCCGATAAGATATAGTCTAAAAATTCTTTTGTCAGTTTTTTTGGATGATCTCTTGTGTACATATGCTCATATGCCCAAATCGTCCATTTGTTCGTTGTCACATTTTCATCTGTCGGTTCCACACCGTTAACATTCAACGTATCCACATCATCGGAAACGTAAGAAAAAGCAACATAGCTGATTGCTCCGGGTGTGTCTGCAACGATTTGGCGCACCATTCCGCTTGAATCTTGTTCCTGTGCCTGAACAGCTGTTTCTCCGTCCAACACCCATTTCTCAAACGTACTACGGGTCCCGCTTCCTGATGCACGGTTCAGTATAACTACTGGCTGATCTTTCCCACCGACTTCACTCCAGTTTTTGATCTCACCCGTAAATAATTTTTTCAGGTTCTCCATACTGATATCTTTTACGCCAATATCCTTGTTCACAATAGGAGTGATTCCAACAACTGCTACTCGATGATCGACTAATGCCGAAGCATCAATCCCTGATTTTTCTTCCGCGAACAAATCAGAATTTCCGATATCGACTGCTCCTGACTGTACTTGAGACAAACCAGTTCCGCTTCCGCCCCCTTGTACATTGATGAATTTTCCAGGATTTTCTGTCTGGTAGGTTTCAGCAACCGTTTCTACTAAAGGCTGTAAGGCAGAAGAGCCAACTGCAGTAATGGATTCTCCTCGATCAATCCACTTTGAACAGCCTGATAAAAGAATAGCTAATCCTATTATTGGTAAGAATAATTTTAGTTTTTTCATTAGAAATCTCCTTTAATCCTAAAGTATGTTTATTCTATCATTTTCGTTACTTGATGAAAACGAATCAAAATCATTAAATAACAAAATAAATTCTCATAATTGCAAAAAAAGCTATCTCATTAAAAGTTTCTATGCTATACTGGCTTTGAAATGTGTCTCTTTTAATAGCATATATTAGCTTATTTCTTGCTTTCCCCAAAAAACAAGAGATACCCCAAAGTTAATTTCGCTCATGCGAGACGCTTTCTCCATTTCTGACGTACTCTCAGAAATGGCCCCGAGAGAAAAGGACACGAGATCTCCATCTATTGATGGCTCTCCTGTCTTTTTTGTATTTTAAAGGAGCGGCGAAATCAGTCTTGCTAATCCTTCTTTCATCTTAATCATCATCCCTCGGTTTTCATACACTTCTTTTGTGAGATGCGTCGAAATCTTTGAATCTTCAAAGAATGCTTTTCTTACGCGAGAAGCCATTCGTTCATCATAGATCAGTGTATTGACCTCAAAATCCAATCTAAATGAGCGAACGTCGATATTAGCTGAACCAACGGAAACGATGCCGCCATCGATAATCATCGTCTTTGCATGGATAAATCCATTTTCATATGTTTCGATTCTTGCCCCATACTCGATCAGCTCTGCAGCGAAAGAATACGTTGCCCAGTAAACGAGAAGATGATCTGGTTTGTTAGGTATTTGGATATGGACTTTTACGCCTGAGAGAAGAGCCAACTTCAATGCCTCATGAATCGATCCATCCGGTATGTAATACGGCGTTTGGATCAATATCTCCCGTTTGGCTAACGAAATCATTTTCAAATATGTCATTTTGATTTGCTCATGTTCAGTATCTGGTCCGCTTGTCACGATTTGAACAGCCATATCACCTGTAGAATGAATGGACGGGAAAAATTCTGGTGAATAGCCTACTTCTTTTGTATGCTGAGAATTCCAGTCCATCAAAAAACGGTTTTGCAAGGTGTAAACCGCTTCTCCATAGATACGCAGATGATTGTCTCGCCAATAACCAAATTTCTTTACCAATCCTAGATATTCGTTTCCAACATTGAACCCACCTGTATATCCGAT
Source organism: Enterococcus sp. M-BR2 (assembly GCF_056612775.1). Classification (NCBI taxonomy): domain Bacteria; kingdom Bacillati; phylum Bacillota; class Bacilli; order Lactobacillales; family Enterococcaceae; genus Enterococcus; species Enterococcus sp. M-BR2. The sequence continues at coordinate 336,017 of NZ_CM152743.1, read as the reverse complement.
TTTCCCATCAATCACTACGATTTTACGATGATTGCGATAATTGATTCGAGGATTGATATACGGAACGAATAGAGGAAAGAAAAATGCGACTTCTCCGCCAGCTTTTTTTAAATTCTGAAAAAAACTAGAAGAAACTTGTGTGGAACCCCATGCATCAAGAAGGACTCTGACTTTTACTCCGCGTCTTGCTGCCTCTGTCAATGCCTCTCGAACTTCTTCACCTAATGCATCACTGCGGTAAATATAATATTGGAAATGGATATGGTCTTCTGCCTGTTTGATATCCTCGATCAGCGCATCGAATTTTTCACGACCATCTGTAAATAAAGTGATTTCATTTTTAGTCGTATAAAGCGTACTTTCAAATACAGTAAGCATATAGATCAATTGTTTCACATCTACTTGTCCAGTAGGCGGATGAGGGTAAAGTCCTCGCATCAATGCCTGTTTGTCTTCTTCGATTTCTAGATTCTTACCGATTTTCCCTTGGATCTTCAAATCAAAGATTTTCTCTTTGGAAATCCCTCTTCCTAAAAAAATATATAAAATAAATCCTACAACTGGAATGAACATCAAAACGAGCAGCCATGCCCATGTTTGCGCGGTTTCCTTTCTTTCTCGAAAAACGATAATAAAGGAAAGCAAAATATTCATAATCAAAAGGATCGTAAAAAAATTGTCAACGATAATTTTCACGGCTTCACCTCTTTTTCTACCAACTTAAGAATACCCAAGTTGTTTTTTAAAGTAAAGGGAAAAAAGCCACCCCATTTACTCCACTTAGCCAATAAAAAAAGAAAGCTGGAACGAAATCGTCCAACTTTCTGATTATATTTATCTTGTGGCACTAGAATTTCAAGAAACGTCTCATAGAGATGATCGAGCCGAGTGAACCAATGATCACACCAATACCGACCATCAAAAGATTGATTTTCCAAACGATATTTTCTGGATGGATCAATGAATAATGAGATCGTAATAATGACGGATTGATCAATTGGTAAAACCATGCGTAACCAAATGTAATGATCAGTATCGGAAGAATGGCACCGATTAAGCCGATCCAACCACCTTCAAGGAAAAATGGCCAGCGGATATATCCATTTTTTGCCCCTACTAAACGCATGATTTGAATTTCACGCTGTCTAGATAAAATCGTGATCCGAATCGTGTTAGAAATGAGAAACATTGCTACAAACAACAGCAAGGCCGCCGCAACTAATCCCCATGTTCGAACTGCACCAGCAATTTGGAAAATCCGATCTGAGGAAGCCCCACCGTAATCAGAACGGGAAACATTCTTCAAATCTGCCGCTTTTTCTGCTACTTGTTTTGTATAAGAAGGATCGGTAGCACTTACTACGTATACATCATATAACGGGTTATTATCCCCTTCAAACAATTTCCAAGAATCGCCCATTTCGTTTTGGATTTTCTTCAATTCCTGTTCTTTGCTTGAAAATTCGACTTTTTTGACATGATCTAAGTCATTTAATTCTTTTTCTAGTTTTTTCATCTCTTCGTCTTTTGTACCAATGTCTACGAACACAGATACATCCACGTTTCCTTCTATATCTTGTGCTAGTTTGGTTGCGTTCATGATGACCGCCATGAACACACCAACTAAAGTCAACGTGATCGTTACCGCACTGACCGAAGCTACTGTCATCCAGCCGTTACGTTTCAAACTCTTGATACTTTCTAATAAATGGCGGAAAAAGGTTCTAATCATCGTATCCATATTCCCCTTCCGCTTGGTCTCGAATAATGCGGCCGTTTTCGATAGCAATTACTCGGTGTCGAATCGTATTTACGATCGTACTGTTATGTGTAGCCATCACGACAGTTGTTCCTTGTGCATTGATCCGATCTAATAGTTTCATGATTTCCCATGAGTTTTCCGGATCTAGATTCCCTGTCGGTTCATCCGCGATAAGTACTTTAGGTGTATTTACGATTGCTCGGGCAATAGAAACACGTTGTTGTTCCCCACCAGATAATTCGCTAGGAAAGACTCTGACTTTGTGTTTCAAACCAACAAGATCCAGCACTTCCATTACTCGTTTTTTGATATCCCGAGGTTTTCTGCCGATAACTTGCATGGCGTACGCAACATTTTCATATACTGTTTTTCTTGGTAATAATTTATAGTCTTGGAACACCACGCCGATTTCTCTGCGTAGATAAGGAACTTCGCGGTTTTTGATGGCTATTAGATCATGACCTGCGACGTTCAAAGTTCCTTTTGAAGCTTTTTCTTCTCGATACATCAATTTGATGAATGTAGATTTACCAGCTCCAGACGGACCAACAACATACACAAACTCTCCTTGTTCGATGACAATCGAGAGATTGCGGATAGCAGTGGTACCGTTTGAGTACTTCTTCATTACATCCTTCATTTCAATCATGGCGTTCTCTCCATATCTTTTTCAGTCTTTAGCTATTATAGCATGGCAATGTTTCAACTTGCTTGCAAAATCTTACAATTTTATTTCAATTTAACAAAGGGCTCTTATTGCAGATGCATTTTCAAATAGCCGTCAATAAATAAATCAAGATCTCCGTCCATAACAGCTTGGACATTTCCTGTCTCTACGTTTGTCCGATGGTCTTTTACCATAGAATATGGATGGAAAACATAAGAACGGATCTGTGATCCCCAGCCGATTTCTTTTTGTTCTCCTCTCAGTGCAGCTGCTTCTTGTTCTTTCTTTTCCACTTCTAATTGGTAAAGCTTAGCTTTCAGCATCCCCATCGCTTGTTCCCGGTTTTTCAATTGTGAACGTTGTGCCTGACTCGCTACTACTGTTCCTGTAGGCAAGTGAGTGATTCGTACAGCGGATTCTGTCTTATTGATGTGCTGACCACCTGCACCACTTGCCCGATATGTGTCGATCTTCAAATCATCTGGATTGATTTCTATATCGATCGTTTCATCAAGCTCTGGCATCACATCTACCGAACAAAAAGAAGTATGACGACGTTTTGCTGAGTCAAAAGGCGAGATACGTACAAGGCGATGAACACCTTTTTCTGATTTCAGATAGCCAAATGCGTTGTGTCCTTTGATCAGTAGGGTCACACTCTTGATTCCTGCTTCATCGCCTGCTTGATAATCTAGTGTCTCTACTTGATACCCATGCTGCTCTGCCCAGCGTGTATACATGCGTAAAAGCATGCTGCCCCAGTCTTGGGACTCCGTTCCGCCAGCCCCTGGATGCAATTCGACGATGGCGTTGTTTCGATCATAAGGACCATCTAACAACATAGATAATTCATACGTATTCATTTTTTCATCTAGCGCATTGATACGTGCTTCTGCTTCTTCTTGCATTACTGCATCAGGTTCTTCCTGCAACATCTCCACCATCAATTCGATTTCTTCCAGTTCTTCAGCAAGAGAATGGAATTGATCATAAGTTTCTTTATTTGCATTGTTTTCACTGATCACTTTTTGAGCAGCTTCGCTATCATCCCAAAAACCAGGTTCAGCCATTTTTGCTTCTGCTTCCGCAATGTCTTCTTCCAGCTGGTCTAAGTCAAAGAGACCTCCTGAAGCTTGTGACCTTTTCCTGCATTTCTGTCAGGAGATTTCGAATTTCGGATATTTCCATGTTTTTTTCCTTCTTTCACTATACTTTTTTTATTATATCTAGTCTAACAGAATCGTCAAATAACAGAAAGAAGGTGAGACAAATTCTTTAAAAAAGAATTTGTCTCACCAATCCTGCTGTCAGAAATTAGTTTGCATCTTTTCCGTGACAGTTCTTATATTTTTTCCCGCTTCCACAAGGACAAGGATCATTTCTACCAACCTTGTTCACATGGATTGGTTGTTTTTTCGCGCTAGTATTACTGTTTTCTTTGGCATCTCCATCTTCTGAGTGAGAAGCTGTTCCTTGAGAAACTTGCTCACGTTGTACGTTTTGACGGATCTCAGCTTTCATGAAGATACGAGTGACTTCATATTCAATGGCACCTACCATATCTTCGAACATCTTATAACCTTCTGTTTGGTATTCGACTAATGGATTGTTTTGACCATAGGCACGCAAGCCGATTGACTGACGTAATTGGTCCATTGCATCAATATGATCTGTCCATTTAGAGTCCACGACACGTAAGATCACGACTTTTTCAAATTCAAGCAGTTGCTCTGGTCCGTTCAATTGAGCTGCTTTGGTATTGAATACTTCTTGTGCTCGTTCGTTTAGATATTCTTTGATTTCTTGAGAGGTTTTTCCTTCGATATCTGTAAGGGAAATACTGTCTTCATGGACAAGCGTGCTGCCAGCAAAATCGACGATACTTTCCAAATTCCAATTTTCTTTTTCTAATTGCGTATGCGCATCTACCACACGACTGATTGTCCGTTTGACCATATTCATCAGTGGTTTAGATAAGCTTTTTTCTTCCATGATCACTTCTTGACGCTGTTTATAGATTACTTCACGTTGCTCACGCATCACGTCATCGTATTGCAAGACGTTCTTACGTGTGTCGTAGTTGTTTCCTTCTACGCGTTTTTGTGCAGCTTCTACTTGTTTCGTCAGCATCTTGCTTTGGATCACAGCATCTTCGTCACCGATCTTCATTCGATCTAAGAAAGCTTTGATTCGTTCTGAACCGAATCGTTTCATCAAATCATCTTCTAAAGACAAGTAGAATTGTGACATACCAGGGTCTCCTTGACGTCCTGCACGTCCTCGAAGCTGGTTATCGATACGACGAGATTCATGTCGTTCTGTCCCGATAACTGCTAGGCCACCAAGTTCTCTTACGCCAAGCCCTAGTTTGATATCTGTTCCCCGACCAGCCATGTTGGTAGCAATCGTCACTGCACCTTTTTGACCCGCATTCATGATGATTTCTGCTTCTTTAAAGTGATTTTTCGCATTCAGTACTTCATGAGGAATACGTTCTTGATTCAGCATATCTGATAATAACTCAGATGTTTCAACCGCAACAGTTCCGACTAAGACAGGCTGTCCTTTGCGGTAGCGATCTTTGATATCTTGTACGACAGCATGGAACTTGCTTTGTAATGTTGGGTAAAGCAAATCTGGTCGATCGTCACGGATGACCGGACGGTTTGTCGGAATCTGGTATACTTGAATATTATAAATCTCTCTGAACTCTTCTTCTTCTGTCTTAGCTGTACCAGTCATCCCCGCAAGTTTCTTGTACATACGGAAATAGTTCTGGAAAGTGATCGTCGCCATCGTTTTCGTTTCGTCTTCGATCTCTACGCCTTCTTTAGCTTCGATCGCTTGATGAAGACCATCTGAATAACGGCGTCCATCCATGATCCGACCCGTAAATTGGTCAACAATCAATACTTTTCCATCTTGAACAACATAATCGATGTCTAAAAGCATGATGTAGTTGGCTCTCAATGCTTGATCCAAGTGATGGGTCAATGCAGTATTTTCAATGTCATATAAGTTGTCCAAACCGAATGTTTCTTCAGCTTTTTCGATCCCTGCTTCAGTTAAACTGATTGTTTTTGATTGTATATCGATTTTGTAATCTTCTTCTTCTTTCAAACGTTTTACGAAGTTGTCTGCTCTTGTATATAAAGCTGTTGATTTTTCTGCTTGCCCTGAAATGATCAGCGGCGTTCTCGCTTCATCAATCAAGATCGAGTCAACTTCATCGACAATGGCATAATTCAGCGGACGTTGTACCATTTGATGACGGTAAACGACCATGTTGTCTCTCAAATAGTCAAATCCTAATTCATTATTCGTGCTATAAGTGATATCGCAATTATAAGCCTCGCGTTTTTCATCCGAAGATTTTGAGTTGATATTCAACCCAACTGTCAATCCTAAGAAATTATAAAGCTCGCCCATTTCCGTCGAGTCACGGGTTGCTAAATATTCATTGACGGTAACTACGTGGACCCCTTCGCCAGTCAACGCATTCAGATACACCGGCATCGTTGCAGTCAAGGTTTTACCTTCACCAGTACGCATTTCAGGGATATTCCCATCGTGAAGCACGATCCCACCCATCAATTGTACGTGGTATGGATATAACCCCAATACACGTTTTGCTGCTTCCCGAACGACTGCAAAAGCTTCCGGAAGTAATTGATCTAATGTTTCTCCTTTTTGGTATCTGCTCTTGAATTCAGCAGTTTTTGCTTGTAATTGTTCATCAGTTAATGCTGCCATTTGGTCAGCGTATGATTCAACTTTTTTTGCAATGCTATCTAAACGTTTTAGTTCTTTCTTATCATTTTCGATAAGTGAACGAATCAAATTGGCCATGCGTTGTGTAATCTCCTTTTCCTTCTGTGTATTATCCAGACTATGTAGACTCTACTTTTTATTTTATCATTAGTTATAGATAATTGAAATATCTTAATCGTATTAAAGTAAGAACTTCATAATTTATTCATATTTTAACTAAAAAAGAGACGAACTCAAAAAAACTTGCGGCAGCTATTGACAGCTGCTGCAAGTTTTTGATGTTATTTAAGTATGGATGATCAGTCTGTTTCGATCAATCCGTATTTTCCATCTTTTCGGCGGTAAACGATACTTGTACCATTTGTTTCTGCATCTTCAAAAATAAAGAAGTTATGTCCTAGCATGTTCATTTGTAAGACTGCTTCTTCACTGTCCATTGGTTTCAATGAAAGGCGTTTTGTACGTACGATATCTAATTCAGAATCGTTTTCGTTTTCTTCCTCTCCATTGAATAAAACAGCAGCATCTGCAGTATTCATGCCCGTTTCACGGGATTTACGATTGATTTTTGTTTTGAATTTGCGGATTTGGCGTTCCAATTTGTCAACAACCAAATCGATACTTGCGTATAGATCTGGAGAAGTTTCTTCGGCACGTAATACAAGATAAGGTAATGGGATCGTTACTTCCACTTTTGCTGTTTTTTCTGTATAAACTTTTAAGTTCACATGCGCCGTAGCGTCGGGTGCGTCACTGAAATAGCGTTCTAATTTGCCTACTTTTTTCTCAACGTAGTCGCGAATCGCTTCAGTTACTTCGATATTTTCGCCGCGTACATTATATCTAAACATAAAAATTACCCCTTTCGTCTACCACAATCAAGAAGGAGAAGGACCACTCTTTCCCTCTTCTTAATTCTATTATATCGAACTCTAAGTTATTTGCAAATTAAATCGCTATCAAATTTCCACATCTGATTCATCTTGCCAAAGAAATGGTTCGGATGATTTTTGGCTGTGCGGTCTGCAAGCAATCTGCTGCATGAAAAAGTGTCTGACCTGTTGTATAGACATCGTCAATAATCAATATTTTTTTATGTTGTATCTTAGAAAGAGGTACAGCAAGCTCAAAAGGATGAGGCATCTCCAATCTTTCCTTTCGCGTGTTTTTTGCTTGAGCAAGCAGATGTTGCTCTCTTTTGAGCAGCATCTGAAAAGGAATTTCTGCTGCTTTCAACATCTCGCTTACTTGATTGAATCCTCTTTCTAGCCACCTTTTTTCAGATAAAGGTATTGGACAATAAATATATGCCGGGTAATCTTTTTTTATCTGAGTCCATTTATATGCAAAAGTCCCTGCTAATCGGATGTCTCCCATAAACTTGTACCGATTGATCCAAGCCTGCATCTTTTCATCGTACGTAAAAAAGGCGCGGTGTTGAAAATCATATGCAGGATATTTCTTCTTCCATTCTTGACAGTCGTTGCAGAAAACGAAACTAGTCTTTGCTTTCTTTTTCGTCTCCTCGTATGTCAAATGGATTGGTTTTTGACAACCTGCACAACCTTTTGCTTCCAATAAATGGAATTGTGCGCGGCAAACTGAACAGGTCTGAGGAAGTCTATATTTCGACACACCGATGATCTCGCTGAATGTTAAATTTTGGATGATGTCTTTACTGCAGCAACTACATCTCACAGCATCTTCTTCCCTTCTTCGTTCATTTCTTTGATTTCCTGACAGGCTTTTCGAATAGCTGAAGTTTTTTCTTCATAGAAAAAATAGACTCGACTGTTCGTATAAGGACCTTTACGATCAGCTCTTCCTGCGATTTGCACCAAAGAGGATTTAGTAAAAACTGGATGATCTGCTCCTAAAACGATGACAGAGATTCTTTCAAATGTGACTCCTCGTTCTAGGATCATCGTGGTTAACAGTATCTCGTATGTTGCTTCTCGCATTTTCTGAACTTTCTTTGCCCGTTGATCGTCTCGTGAAGAAACATCTGTTATCTCATATTCTGGAAAAGCTTCTTGCAGTGTGACTTTTAAACGATGCATCATCGTAATACTTGGACAAAATAAAAGGATATGGTTTTCTTTGATTAGTTGCTGAATGATCCGCACCAAAGAGTTGATTTTCTTTTTGTTCCCACATTTTTGTCGCCAATTATTCATGAAAACAAGTACGGGTTCAGGAAGCAAGCGCCGATGAAAGCGCAAGGCAAGTTTGTGGATCTCAAATGTCTGCTTGATTTCCTTTAGTAACTTTTCATCAGGCGTGGCGCTTAAGTAGATGAATCGACCGTCTGATTTGATTGCTGTTTGCACAGCGTGAGCTAGCCCAGCATCCCCGCTATAAGGAAAAGCATCAATCTCATCAATTACTAATAAGTCAAAGGATCGATAAAAACGATATAGTTGATGAATCGTACAGATAACAAAAGAACTAAAGGTATAAGCTGTTGTTGTATTCCCATGGAGTAACATGATTGTTTCTTCTGGAAAAACAGGACGATAACGTAAAAACAATTCATTACAAACGTCGATTCGCGGTGTACAAATGGCTACTCTTCCTCCAGCTTTTAACGTTTTCACTAAAATCGGATAAAGCATTTCTGTTTTTCCTGCACCTGTTACTGCCCAAATAAGATGGTGTCTTTTTTCTGAATGATAAAGTATCCTATCTGCGATTTCCGTTTGTTTTTCAGTAAGCTGTCCTGTCCAAGAAAAGACGACTTCTCGAGATTCTGCTTTTGGCTGATCAAATAAATATAACTCTTGTTGACTGTCGCATCGCCCTAAAGACAGGCAATGTATGCAAAAATAGCCATAGTCTGCAAGCTGTCCCTCAAAGAAAGGCGTTTTCACTCCACAACGATGACAAAGAATCCTGTTACCTAAACGTTCTACTGCTGCGATCTTCTTATAATTTGGTAAGTTTCCCTCCTCACAATCCATTGCTTCAATCTCTCTTGTAAGAAGCCTTCTGCCCCAAAAATGATTCATATCATTCGCCTTAAAAAAAATATACGAAAAAACAAGCAATCTTTTTTTTGATTGCTTGTTTGATAGTTCTATATAATCTATTTATTCACCAATCAATGTAATTGCTTGGTCTAATACTTTTTCGCCATTCATCATTCCATAATCAGCCATATTGATGACGTCTAAAGGAATGCCTTTTGGTTCCAGACGTTTTTCAAAATCAGCTTTCATAAAGCGAACTTGAGGTCCTAATAACAGTACATCTACATCTTTATTTGCAAGATTATTATCTGCATCAGAAGCTGACACAGCGAAAATATCAGAATCGATTCCTTTTGCTTCCGCAGCTTTTTGCATTTTTGTTACTAGCAAACTTGTGCTCATACCAGCCGAACATACAAGCATGATTGTTTTTTTAGCCATACTTTTCTCTCCTTTTTAAAACAGACTACGCAAACGTTTTCTTAGCGTTTGTTACTCTATTATATAAAAAGAAAGAAATTTGTCAACGTTTTCTAAACACGGTTTATTTAATCAAATAGCCAGCTAGATTTCACTAATTTATTGAATACGACATATTCTTTATCCAAATTGATGACCACTACTTCATAGCCTGCATTTAACCAGCCGTAGGCACCCTTTTCTGGATGTCTATAGTCATTTGCCCACCAATCTGTGCTTTCCTTGGCTGTTTTGGGAAGTCCGTTACTGGGAAACAACAGTTCATCAAATTGGGTAAAGGTTAATGTTACTTGGGAGCCGCCGTTGTTCTTCAAATAATGCGTAATTGCATCATACTTTTTCATTCGTTCCTTCATCCCCGGATCCACCTGCCTTTGTCTTTATTATCGCATACTACAGTAATTGCGCAACCGTTATAGTGTTGAAACAACCTAGAACTTTCTTTATACTGAATAAAGCAACCGAAAAAAAGAGGTGACAAGATGATCGAACGTTATCGTACAATCAAAGAAAATGGACAAAGTGAGATTGAAATCAAGAAATCACGCTTTATCTGTTCTCTTAAACGAATAGAATCAGAAGAAGAAGCGAAAAACTTCATCCAAGAAATCAAAAAAGAACATTGGAAAGCAAACCATAACTGCAGCGCCTTCGTCATTGGCGAAAAAAATGAGATCCAACGTAGCAGCGATGATGGCGAACCAAGTGGAACGGCGGGCGTACCGATGTTGGAAGTCCTCAAAAAAAATCAACTGATCAATGTAGCTGCAGTAGTCACTCGATATTTTGGAGGAACGAAACTCGGCACGGGCGGATTGATACGTGCATACACTCATGCGGTCTCTCAAGCATTGTCCGACATTGGAATCGTAGAAGGTACCTTGCAACAGGAGATCTCCGTAGTGATCACGTATCCGCAACTAGGAAAATTACAAAATTATCTTGAACTACAGCATTTTTTCATAAAAGAAATCCAATACACTGATCAAGTCATCGTCATCTGTGCAGTGGATGAAAAAAATGCTGACAGCTTTAAAGAATCCATCATTGAGCTGCTGAACGGACAAGTCCAATTTGAAGAAGGTCCTGTTTCTTATCACGAGCAACTGATAACTGATCATAGATAAAAACAGGTGATTCTGATTCTCTTTTTTTCGAATAAGGAATCAGGGATCACCTGTTTTTTATTTTTCCAAATAAAACTCAAAACGATTTCCTACATATTGCGTACGCACATACTCAAATGGCGTACCATCATCAAAATAGGAAATCTGACGCAAACGAAGAACTGCATCTCCTCGTTTCACCTCTAAATAGTCTGCGATTTTCTCAGAAGCCAATACAGCAGTAATCGTTTGATTCGCTGGACCGATTTTTTTCCCGCCTTTTTCTTCTAATGTGCGATACAGCGATTCAGTAATCTCTGCTTTGCTGTAGCCATCGATCAGCTTTTGCGGAACACTGGCTACTTCAAAACAAATAGGGACATCATCTGCAAAACGAATACGCTCCATTCGCAAGATCGTGTCATCTTTACTCAAGTTTAGTTTTTCCATTTCACTTGAGCTTGGCGAAGTCAAAAAGTAAGAGATTGTTCGACTAGAAGGTACTCTATTTTGCGATTCCATGATTTCTGTAAAACTTGTCGCGCCAGACATCTTTTCTTGTACTTTTTCTCGCGCAACATATGTACCCGAACCGATCTTTCTTTCTAAGATTCCTTCATCTGCCAAGTTTTGAATTGCTTGTCTCAACGTCATACGGCTGACATTGAATTTCACTGCTAATTCTCTTTCTGAAGGAAGACGGTCTCCGACTTTCCATATACCTTGTTCGATTTCATTTTTTAATTGGTCATGAATCTGTATATATACAGGTAATTGATTCGACATAACGTACACCCATCCTTTCGTTTCTTCTATTATAACTGGTATATACCTGATTCACAACTGAAAAAGATAAAGGAGTCTATCCATAAACAGATGATGTAGGTACAAATCCTTCTTCCCATTCCTATTAATAGAATTCATTTTCTAGATATGTCCTATTGAGAAAATAACAAAAGACCCTATAATCGCTGAAAATGCCGATTTATGGATCTTTTGTTATTATTAGCGGTTTTTAGCCATCCATTTTTTGGTATGATTCGTTGGGCGTTTTGATTTTACATGGACTGCTTTTTCACCTTTTTTAGGAATGTTCACTTCGATATCGTATTTTTCTGATTTGACCAAGTCATATAACTTTTCAGCTGCTTCGTCTACTTTTTCTTTCCACTTCATTTTGACCCCTCCAATTTTTTTGTTAACTTAACTCTATCTTAATTTGACAGAATCTTCAAGGAACAAGGTAGCAAAGCAAAAAAAGAGCTCTCGAACTTACGAGAGCCTACGGTTGTGCTATACTGGGGTAGCTGGATTCGAACCAACGCATGAGGGAGTCAAAGTCCCTTGCCTTACCGCTTGGCTATACCCCAATGAAATGGAGGAGAGTGGATTCGAACCACTGAACCCTAAGGAACGGATTTACAGTCCGTCGCGTTTAGCCACTTCGCTACTCCTCCGAAAGGTTTGTATCAACCTGACTTAGTTATAATACCTAATTTTCCAGATTTTTGCAACCCTTTATTGAAAGTTTTTTTGATATTTTTTTATTCGTGCAGATTCCAGTGACGAATCACTGTTTCTATCGCGTTTTCAAGACTTTTTTCTTTTCCAAAATCTTCTTCACCAAAGAAAATTTCATATTCTTTTGGTCCATAGGCTAAAATTTCACCAATCATTTTTTTTCCTATAAATAACTGAGTGACTTCATAATTCTTACCTTTGATATCTTTTTTTACTTCTTCGATACGTACTTCAATATCTTTATTTTTTTTTGACATCATTTTCACCTCTCAGACATTTTATCATATTGCAGCCAATAAAACATTCCTTAGGCAAAAATCTCTTGTCCATTTCATCTTCTTTTATGCAAGAAGTGACTTCTCTAAAGCTTTTAATTCTCCCCTTGACCTATAGCGATATAGTTGGCCGCTGCGCCTACAAGGTTAGCATCGTTTCTGTATTCACACAATAGGATCTGTGGCTCGAAATCATGCAGGTCGAATTGATCTGTCAACTTCTTCATTCTACTTTGGATCTCATCGATGAGCCCATCCTTTGCAGAAACGCCACCGCCTAATACGATAACTTCCGGATCGAATGAAAATTGGATACTGAATAAACCTTTTGCAAGGTACGTATAAAAGCTCTCAACTTCTTCTTTTGCTATTTCATCCCCGGTTTCTGCTAATTCAAAGACGTCTTTTCCGGTATAAGTATTCTTATCGACTCCTTTGCGTTCACAATACCGCCAAGCCATCTGTACGGCTGTACCAAGTTTACTAAATGTCTGATCGCCCTCTAAGAACATCAAACCGAATTCTCCACCATAAAGATGTGCACCTTTATTGATTTGGCCTTTCGTGAACATCGCTCCGCCAATCCCAGTTCCTACCACGACAAAAGCAACATCTTGATAATCACGAGCAGCTCCTTCATAAAACTCAGCCATTCCGGCACAGTTGGCGTCATTTTCAATCGTTACCGGAAGTTGAAACAAAGTTTCCAAATCTCTAAAAATATTAAAGCCATGAATATAAGGAATCGCACTGATTCCCTCAATTACCTGTTTCTCATTATTCACTACTCCAGGTGAGCTGATCCCAATTCCTTCAATCTCAAAAGAAAGACACATGTCTTTATAGACTTGTAATAATTGCGCTTTCATTTCTTTCCAAGATTCAGGCGTTGCAAATTGGCCCTTGCCTTTGACATCTTTACTATCCCAACAACCATATTTGACAGCCGACCCGCCAAAATCAAAAACTAATATCCCCATAAAAACATTCTCCTTTTTGCTTGCTAAAGCTATTGTAATGTATATGTTTAGTATTTGAAAGCATTTTCTCGGATCACTAGTCTATTCGTTAAAGCTGGCTTTGTGTAAGTGAATCGCTAAAATCACTTGATCTCGCAATTGTTCTCCGTTCTCAAAAATCGGTTTAGAATAATGATGGATAAAATAGTCTTTGACTCGACCAATCTCCACATAGCCCATTTTTTGATAGAGATGTAACGCAGCACTGCTAGTACTGCCGGTTCGTATGATGATCTGAGTTTGACTGGAAGCGAGTTGTGAAAGCTTCTGAAAAGCTGTCTCAAGGAGTTTCCCACCAATCCCTTTTCCTTGATGCGAAGGTTCTACAGCTACGTTAACGATTTCGAATTCTTTTTCCCTTACTATATAGATCAGTATACCTATTGTTTTTTCTTTTTCTTTCCATATCCAGCCGTTCCCCTTTGAAACATATACCTGAACTTTTTCTTTATCAGGATCTGCATCTAATAACAAGGACCATGGTAAATCTATCTTATTGAGTTCTTCGATCATTTTTGACCTCCATATATGTAGTCATGAAGTCGTTGCTTTGATAGTCACTCTCTCTTTTCTTTATTGCTCAGTGCTACTCGTATTTTTCACAACCTTTTTTGACGGTGTTCAAAATCCAGCACTTCGGCAATCACTCACAATTTTGCAAAATATGGGAAGCTATTTTCCAAATTGTTTCTTTATTGCTCAGTGCTACCCGTATTTTTCACAACCTTTTTATAATCTGGTTCTTTTTTATCTTTCTTATTTCTCGTTAATTGAAAGGTCAAAGGTACATAATCGATGCCGCCTTTGACAAAGGGATGACAGCGTAAGATCCGAGCCGTCCCCATTACCGTCCCTTTTAACGCACCATGAGTTTGAATTGCTTTTATCATATAATTAGAACAGGTTGGGTAATAGCGGCAACTAGGCGGAAATGCAGGCGAAATAAAGCGCTGATATCCTCTAACTAAATAAATCAATATCTTCTTCATCAACTAGATTCCTTCTTTTCTTTTACTAAAAAAAGGGATCGCGACTAAAGTCAACGTTCCCTTCTGTTTTCTTTTATCCTATGCTGCTTCATGGCTCATTTCCTATCGACTAGAACCACCGTAATTAATTATCAATGAAAAAAGTCTCGAATATGAATCCACAAGCTGGGTTGAAATACTTTAAATGGATTGCCATCACCGATGACACCATATCCAATCATCGTTCCGGCTACAAAAAGAAGGATAAGCAATAAGATCACCACTAAAATCTTTATCAGAGTTAATAAGATATATCGTTGGTTACTCATTCAGCCACTTCCTTATGCAATCGTTTGTGCTGTTTTTTCAGCAGGAGTTTGATCCATGTCTACACGTTCAACATCTGCACCTAATTTTTGTAGTTTGATATGGAAGTTATAATAGCCACGATCTAGATAATTCAAGTTACGGACACGTGTGATTCCATTTGCTTTCAAGCCAGCTAAAACTAATGCTGCTGCTGCACGCAAGTCTGTTGCATACACTTCCGCACCTTGCAATTCATGGTTTCCATCCATGATTGCTACATTTCCATCGATTTTGACGTGGGCGTTCATACGGCGCATTTCTTCTAAATGTTGGAAACGATTTTCAAAAACTGTTTCAGTTACTACGCTTGTACCTTCTGCCACTAATTGGATAGCTGTCATTTGCGCTTGCATATCTGTAGGGAAACCAGGATGAGGCATCGTTTTTACATCTGTAGGTAAGATATGTTTTGGTCCGATGACACGGATTCCGCCTTCTTCTTCAATGATTTCTGCACCCATTTCGATCAATTTAGAAATCAATGGGCGGTTATGTTCAGAGATAGCATCAGCAATCAGTACATTGCCTTCTGTCATTGCAGCAGCGACCATAAAGGTACCAGCTTCGATACGATCTTGTACGATTGAATGGTTGACTGCATGTAAATGATCAACGCCTTCGATACGCATTGTTTCAGTACCCGCTCCATAGACATGCGCACCCATTTTATTCAAAATATTTGCTAAATCAACGATTTCTGGTTCGCGAGCTACGTTTTCAATGATGGTTGTTCCTTTTGCTTTTACGGCAGCCATCATGATATTTTGAGTAGCACCTACACTAGGAAAATCTAAATAAATCGTGTTACCGATCAATTCATCTGCAATTGCTTCAATATAGCCGTTTTTTTGAATAATTTTTGCTCCTAAAGCTTGAAATCCTTTTAAATGTAGATCGATTGGGCGTTTACCAATCGCACATCCACCAGGCATAGCCACTTTTGCATGTCCATTTCTAGCAAGTAGCGGTCCCATCACAACGATTGAAGCACGCATTTGACTAACATACTCATAAGGCGCTTCGATCTCTAATTGTCTTGAAGCGTCGATTGTTACTTGATTCTTTTGTTCATCAAAATCTACATCTACATTTAAGTGACGAATCACTTGATTCATAGTGAAGACATCAGAAAGAATCGGGACGTTGTCTAATGTCGTAATACCTTCTTCTGCTAACAAACTGGCAGCTAAAATAGGCAATACAGCATTTTTAGCTCCTTCAATTCTTACTGTTCCATTTAATTGATTGCCACCTCTTACGATGATCTCTTCCATGTTGTTGTTCCCTCCAAAAAATTCCAATGAGCATACACTTACTCAAAATCTTTTCTATTATAACACCCTTCCTTTTAAAATAGTACCTTTTTTTAAAATTTACAGGCTAACGAAAAGATTTCGGCATAAAGCGATAACTTCTAAGAAAAAATTACTTGCAGTGTACCCTAAAAAGATTGAAAAAATTACGATTGCCATTCTAATTTGCGTATTATGCATTGGTCTAAAAAAAGTCTCAATGCGTAACGAACGTAAAGACCAGAAGGCTAAGTAGATAAACGCCAAATAACTCACGATTCGAAGTATCGCATCAATTCCGTATACTTGCATAATGACGTCCTTTCTAACAGTTGTTTTTATAATAACTAATAAAATGATAATACCATAAAATGTATAAAAGGAAAAACAAGTATACTTAAAAATAGAGGAATACCCTTACATTTTTAGGAAATAAGGGGAAAAATATGCAAAAAAAGAGACTGAGACAAAAGTCTTGTCTCAGTCCTTTATTCCTAATAAACGGTGTTCTCCTGCCAACTCCTCGGTCACAAGCCACAATATTCATCAAACATGAGAACCTGTTTTTTAATTTGTTCCTTGTGACTCGGAGCTGAATGGCAGGCTCACGACCTCTGATTCACGGATAAACATCCGCTTCTCATTTTATGAGTGCTTAGATACTTTAATACGATTGATTGCTCGATGCAACGCAACAGTTGCCCGCTTCAATTCGTTCGTATCTTGTTTTGCTTTTGCTTCTTCGATTTGGCGTTCTGCACGTTGTTTTGCACGTTCCGCACGAGATACATCGATATCCCGTTCACGTTCCGCACTATCAGCAACGATTGAAACCACATTATCACGCACTTCCATGATTCCGCCATTCACAGCAATCCAATCGACATGGGTATCTGAATCTGTCCGTTTTACACGAACTTCATCAATCGTCAAAGGAACGATGATCGGTGCATGTTTAGGCAAAATCCCAAGCTCACCAGCTGTCGTACGTGCGACGACGATAGCTGCATGGTGATCATAGACCAAACCGGCAGGAGTTACCACATTTACTGTTAAATATTGATCCATGGGGCACCCCTTTCTAGTAGCCTAGTGTTTTCGCTTTTTCTACGACGTCTTCGATTCGGCCAACACTTCGGAAAGCTTCTTCAGGAAGATCATCGTATTTGCCTTCCAAGATTTCGCGGAATCCTTTCACTGTTTCTTCTACAGGAACATAAGAACCTGGAAGACCAGTAAATTGTTCAGCCACGTTAAAGTTTTGTGACAAGAAGAATTGGACTCTGCGGGCACGAGAAACTAACACTTTTTCCTGATCGGATAATTCATCCATACCTAAGATAGCAATAATATCTTGTAATTCACGATATCGTTGCAATACGTGTTGGACTTCTGTTGCTACTTTATAGTGTTCTTCTCCCACGATTTCAGGTGCTAAAGCACTTGAAGAAGAAGCCAATGGATCTACCGCTGGATAAATCCCTTGTTCTGTTAATTTACGTTCCAAGTTGGTTGTCGCATCCAAATGGGCGAATGCTGTTGCCGGCGCCGGGTCAGTGTAGTCATCGGCTGGCACATAGATGGCTTGGATCGATGTAATCGAACCTTTTTTCGTAGATGTGATACGTTCTTGCAATTGACCCATTTCTGTTGCCAATGTTGGTTGATAACCAACCGCAGAAGGCATCCGTCCTAACAAGGCTGATACTTCAGATCCAGCTTGAGTGAAACGGAAAATATTGTCGATAAACAACAGTACATCTTGGCCTTCTACATCACGGAAATATTCCGCGATCGTCAAACCAGTTAACGCAACACGCATACGTGCACCTGGTGGTTCGTTCATTTGGCCGAACACCATGGCTGTCTTTTCGATAACTCCTGAATCTTTCATTTCATAATACAAGTCATTACCTTCACGAGTACGTTCACCGACACCGGTAAATACAGAAATACCACCGTGTTCTTGGGCGATATTATGGATCAGTTCTTGGATCAGTACGGTTTTACCAACACCGGCACCACCAAATAGTCCAACTTTCCCACCTTTTAAATATGGGGCAAGCAAGTCGATAACTTTGATCCCTGTTTCCAAAATTTCTGTACTTGTACTTAATTCGTCAAAGGCTGGTGCTTTTTTATGAATTTCGCTTCTTTCCGCATCCTCTGGGAAAGGTGTTTCTAAATCGATCGTATCTCCTAGTACGTTGAATACGCGACCTAATGTTTCTTTACCTACAGGAACAGAGATTGCTTTGCCTGTATCAATGACTTCCATTCCTCTTTGTAAACCATCTGTTGATTCCATCGCAATGGTCCGGATCACTCCGTCCCCTAATTCTAATGCTGCTTCAAGAACAACTTTTGATTTATTTTCGTCATTTTTATAAACAACTAATGCGTTGTTGATATCTGGTAAGGATTGGTCTAAAGAAAATTCCACGTCGACAACGGGACCGATTACTTGAACAATCTTGCCTGAACTCATCTTTTTTCCTCCAATCTCAATACTATTCTAGTGCCGAAGCTCCGGCAACAATTTCGGTAATTTCTTGGGTAATAGCCCCTTGTCTTGCACGGTTATAAGAAACCGTCAGCTCATCAATGATATTAGCAGCATTATCAGTTGCTGTTTTCATTGCTGTCATACCAGCAGCATGTTCTGCTGTTTTGGCGTCAACGATCGCACCGTAGATCAAACTTTCAGCATACTGAGGCAATAACTGAGACAAGATTTCTTCTTTTGAAGGTTCAAAAATATATTCTTGTTCGAAAGTCGTTGCTTCTTCTGGATCTAAGTCTGAGATTGGCAGCATTTTTTCTACACGAAACTGACTAGTTAGCGAATTGATATGATGGTTATAACATACGTATAATTCATCGAATACTTCGTTTTGGTACATAGTTGTTGCCATATTTACGATTTTGCGGACTTCATCAAAGCTTGGCTGATCAGATAAATTGCGCAGCTCATATGCTAGGTTGATACCGCGTGCTTTAAAGAAGTCTGCACCAGTTCCGCCAATTGCGATCATCACGTAATCATCGGGTGATTGGTGGTCTTCTTCTAAAATAGACATCGTTTGTTTCAATATCGAACTGTTATATCCACCGACCAGACCGCCATCTGCAGTGATGACGATATAACCGGTTTTCTTCACAGGACGGCTGAGCAGCATGCTGTTGTAATTGATATCCCCTCTAGGATTTTCTGAAGCAATATCATTTAACTGAGTAGCAGTCAAATGCGTAACGATTTCTCTTACTTTTGTTGCATAAATCTGAAACTTCTGTGAAGAAGCTTCAGATTTTGTCAACTTAGAAGCAGACACCATCTGCATTGCCCGCGTGATTTGGCTCGTTTTTTTCGTTGAAGCGATACGTGTCTTGATTTCATTTAATGAAGCACCCATTCATCTCACCTCACTATGCATTTTGAATGGATTTCAATTTATCTTCTGTAGAGGAATTATTTCCTTTTGTAGCTAAGAACATGTCTTTATATTCCTGAATCGCACTGTTCAACGTTTCTTCTTCTGGAAGATCTTTTGTTGTACGGATTGTTTCAAAAATATCTGAATGATTGGTATCCAGATATTCGAATAATTCATGTTCGAAGTCTAAAATACTGTCTACAGGGATACTGTCCAAGAATCCATGTGTCAAGGCATACAAAATCACTACTTGTTTTTCAACAGCTAGCGGTGCATGCAGTTTTTGTTTCAAGATTTCTACTGTACGGCGTCCACGATTTAGTTTTGCTTGTGTTGCCGCATCCAAATCAGAACCGAATTGTGTAAATGCTTCTAATTCACGATAACTTGCTAAGTCTAGACGTAAAGTCCCAGCAACTTTTTTCATTGCTTTGATTTGCGCAGAACCCCCTACACGAGAGACAGATAGTCCGGCATCAACCGCTGGACGAGTACCCGCGTAGAACAAGTCGCTTTCTAAGAAGATTTGTCCGTCAGTGATTGAGATAACGTTTGTTGGGATATAAGCAGAGATATCTCCAGCTTGTGTTTCAACAAATGGCAAAGCAGTCATTGAACCGCCGCCTAGATCATCACTTAATTTTGCTGCACGTTCTAATAAACGTGAGTGCAAGTAGAAAACATCCCCAGGATAAGCTTCACGACCTGGTGGACGGCGAAGTAGCAAGGAAAGTTCACGATAAGCAACAGCTTGTTTTGAAAGATCATCAAAAATGATCAATACATGTTTACCATTGTACATGAATTCTTCACCCATTGCAGTACCAGCATATGGTGCGATATAAAGTAATGGTGCTGGTTGAGACGCACCGGCATTCACAACGATTGTGTAATCCATTGCGCCATATTTTTTCAATGTTTCAACTTGTGTACGAACTGTAGAATCTTTTTGTCCGATTGCTACATAGATACAGATCATATCTTGACCTTTTTGGTTGATGATCGTATCGATCGCAATAGAAGTTTTCCCTGTTTTACGGTCACCGATGACTAATTCACGTTGTCCGCGTCCGATTGGCACAAGGGCGTCGATCGCTTTTAGCCCTGTTTGCATTGGTTCGTTAACAGATTTACGTTGCATAACACCTGGTGCCATCGCTTCTACTGGACGAGCTTTGTCAGTAACGATTTCACCTAGTCCGTCGATTGGTTGACCTAGCGGATTGACTACCCGACCGATCAAGGCCTCTCCAACTGGAACTTCCATGATCTTACCTGTTCGTTTTACTTTATCTCCTTCACGAATGGACTCGAAATCGCCAAGGATAATGATACCTACATCATTTGACTCTAAGTTTTGCGCCATTCCGTATGAGCCGTTTGAAAATTCAAGCAACTCACCACTCATCGCGTTTTCTAAACCATGTGCACGAGCGATCCCGTCACCTACATAAGTTACGGTACCGATTTCTTCGACTGAAAGCACGTTTTGATAATTTTCAATTTGTTCTTTAATCAAGGCACTAATTTCTTCTGCTTTGATGGCCATTCGATTCACCTACCTCTTTGTACTATCTGTTTAATTGATTACGCATTTTTTCTAATTGCGTGCGAATGCTTCCGTCGATTACTCGATGGTTGGCTTCAACAATCGCGCCACCAATAATAGAAGAATCAACGATTTGTTTTAATTCAACTGATTGATAGTCCATTGTTTTTGCAACATTCTTTTCTAATTGTATTCGTTGTTCGTCTGAAAGTGGGACTGCTGTTGTGACACTTCCCAATAGTAACCCTTGATGTTCATCATATCGACGTTCATATTCTTCGATCATGAACAAAAGGTCATCCATTCGGTTATACTCATAAACAACTTCTAAAAAGTTTTTAACGATCCCATCATAACCGCTGACAAGCTTGTCCATGATTTCTCGTTTTTCATGAGGTTCTAGACGAACATCACTTAACATATTTCCTAATCCAGGTACTTGTTCATAGATTTGACGTAAACTTACGAGATCTTGATAGATTTCTTCTGCTTGATTTGAATCGATCGCCAGTTCAAATAAAGCTTTCCCGTAACGTCTTCCTACTGTATATTTATCTAGTTTCATTTGAAGAACCTAGACCTTCAATGTATTGATTGATTAATGATTCATGCATTTCTGGAGATAATTCTTTGTTCAAGATTTTTTCCGCGATTTGAAGAGAGAGTTCTGCAACGTCGTCTTTTACAGAGTTCAGCGCTGAATCACGTTCTACAGTGATATCAGCTTGGGCTTTGCTTTTTAGACGAGCTGCTTCTTCTTGAGCATCCTTCAAAATATTTTGGCGGCTTAATTCTCCACTTTCTTTCGCATTTTTGATGATATCAGCTGCATCAGAACGAGAGGCTAACAATTGTTGTTCGCGTTCTTGTTCCATTTTCGCTGAGTTGATGCGAGATTGTTCTGCAGAATCTAAATCATTGGCGATCTTGTCTTCACGTTTTTTCAAAATATCGCTGATTGGTCCCCAAGCAAAGTGCTTCAAGAGAGCCAGTAGTATCAAAAATGAGCCGCTGACAACGATGATATTACCTAACATCGCATTGCCAACTTCTGCAATTGCCAATTGATTCAGCATAGGCGAGCCTTCCTTTCTTTGGAGTATTTCTAGTTTCCATGTAAAAAAGCAGTAACAAACGATGTTGTTTCTGCCTTAATACTGATTCAATTAAACGGCAAAAACTAGAATCAAGGCGATAACTACCCCTAAGATAGGAACAGCTTCAACTAGAGCTACCCCGATAAACATTGTTGTACGGAATTGACCAGACATTTCAGGTTGGCGAGCCATTGATTCGATTGTTTTAGAGATAACTTGACCGTTACCATAACCGGCTCCGATTGCTGCTCCCATGATTGCGATTGCTGCTGCGATATAATTCATAATTGTTTTCCTCCTAAAATAGATAAATAGTAGTTTGTTTTTTAACCGAGTATTATTCTTCTACTTCAATCTTATGGCTCATATAAACCATTGACAAAGTGACAAAGACAAATGCTTGGATGCTCCCAATAAACAAGGAGAACGCGATCCAGACCATCTCTAATGGAATTGCTAATGGTAATGAGAACCAGCCTAAGCTTGTCATCATTTTTGCAATCAAGGTTAGCAAAACTTCCCCCGCATAAATATTCCCATAAAGACGTAAAGCAAGTGTTAATAAGTTTGTAAATTCTTCAATCAGTTTCATCGGAAACATAAAACTATAGGGTTTCAAGAACGAATTTACGAAATATCCTTTGAAGCCTAACTTTTTCACCCCGAATAAGTGAGTAAGTAAGATCATTATAAATGCCAAAGTTAAAGTAACAAACGGGTCTGCTGTCGGGCTTTTCCAAAGTGTTGTTTCGTTAGGTAAGACGATTTTTGTTACTAAACCGATGTTGTTTGCAACAAAAACAAATAAAAACAATGTAAATGCCAACAAATGGAAATTGCTCAATTCTTTTCTAGGCAGATTATCTGTTACGATTCCTCGACTAAAATCAATGACCCATTCTATCGCATTTTGTTTGCCTGTTGGTTTCAACTTAAGATTTCTTGTAAAAAAGTAAGCTAAGAAGAAAACAATCAAACAGGTCAGTAACACCATTATACAAACTGTACCATCAAACCAAATTGGTCCAATGTGGAACGTTAGCGAGCGTTCATCCAATCCATTTCACCTCTTTTCCCCGAAATTCACATAAAATCAATTCATGTGCGTATCTGGTTTTTTCCAATCGGTTTCTAACCACACGGTATCATACCACCATGAAACAGAAAATTCAAAACATTTTCATGAAAATTAGACACTTTTTTATTTCAGTCAAAAACGAAGCGAATTTTTCCCCATGCACGGTGCTCCTGATCTAAGAAAAAACCTGTGATAATCATGTTTTATCAGATTAAATGCTAACAAATTTTATCATTAAGTAAAAGCAAAAGCACCGAATATGCGAAAAAGGATAATGAAATTATCTAGAGAAATTTTTTAATGTTCGATCAATTTGTCGATCGATATCTTTTCGTTTCAAATCTTCCCGTTTATCATACGATTTTTTCCCTTTTGCCAGACCAATCAATACCTTGGCATAGCCGTTACGAATATAGACTTTTAAAGGAACAACAGTGATTCCCGTGTTTTTCAATTCGTTTTCAAGACGAACGATTTGTTTCTTGTGCAATAATAGTTTTCTCGTGCGCAATGGATCATGATTAAAAATATTTCCTTGTTCATAAGGACTGATATGAACATTATGCAAGAAAGCTTCCCCGTTGCGGACGCGAATAAATCCATCTTTCAGATTGATCCGGCTGTTTCGTATCGACTTGATCTCCGTTCCTTGCAAGACCATCCCTGCTTCCATCGTGTCGATGATCGAATAATCATGGCGAGCTTTCTTGTTTTGTGCAATTAGTTTTCCCTCGCCTTTTGGCATAGCTGTTTCCTCCAACTCATTTTATTTTTTCTTTTTCTTCTTTTTGACACCTTTGTAAAATGGCTTTTTCCCTTTTTTCTTACCGAACGTTTGCTTACTATCACTATATCGTTTGTTCTTCTTGCCATTTTTTTCTGAGCGTTTGCCTGCTTGTTTTCCTTCTCGTTTTCCAGATTTTCCATTGCGTGCTTTTGGACGTTCCAACGCAGTGACCTCTTCTGCGGAAACGAGTTCAAAATCCACTGCTCGTTCATCTGGATCAGCTTTGACTACTTTTACGCGCACTTTTTGTCCGATTTTAAAAGTCAGACCAGTTCTTTCACCTACAAGCGCTAAATGATTTTCAATAAAATGGAAATAGTCTTGTTTCAATTCATTGATATGGATCAATCCTTCTACTGTATTCGGTAGTTCGATAAACAGTCCGAATTTCACAACAGAGCTGATGATCCCGTCGAATTCTTCTCCCACTTTGTCCATCATGAATTCTGCTTTCTTCATCGCATCTACTTCACGTTCTGTTTCTACTGCGCGACGCTCCATCTTAGAACTATGATCCGCGATTTCAGGAAGTTCCTCAGCCCATAAACTTTGATTGCTTTCACTTTTATCTTGGCTATAAGAACGGATCAGCCGATGGACGATCAAATCGGGATAGCGTCGAATAGGAGATGTAAAATGTGTGTAGTAATCTGCTGCTAAGCCATAATGCCCAAAATTGTCTTCTGAATAGCGTGCTTGTTGCATACTTCTTAGCAACATAGTATTGATAACTGCCGCTTCTGGTTTATCTTCTACTCCTTCGATCACATGCTGTAAATCTTTCGGTGTGATCGTTCCTTTCGTTCCTCGTACCAGAATGCCCAAAGCTGAAGCAAAATCAAAGAAGCGCTGCATTTTTTCTTCTTTTGGCTGTTCATGGATTCGATAAATAAACGGAAGATTTAATTTATTATAATGTTCAGCTACCGTTTCGTTGGCGGCAAGCATAAAGGATTCGATCAAGCGTTCACCTATCCCTCTGCTTCTTAGCTGGATATCATTTGGGTGTCCTTCAGCATCAACAAGGATCTTCGCTTCCCGATCCTCAAAAGAAATCGCTCCACGTTTGATTCGCATCGTTTCAAGGATTCGATGCAATTCACCCATTTTTTGGAACATAGGCACGAGCTGAGCATAACGTTGCATCGTTTCTTCATCTTGATCTTCTAAGATTTGATTGACAGCTGTGTAGGTCATCCGTTCTGTTGTTTGGATCACACTTGGAAAAATCTCATGAGAGACAACTTGTCCATTTGGATCGATCTCCATTTCACAACTCATGGTGAGTCGTGGAACATGGGGATTCAATGAACAGATACCATTGGATAAACGTTGTGGGATCATCGGAATCACTCGATCGGTCAAATAGACACTTGTTCCTCTTTCGTATGCTTCTCTGTCCAGTTGACTGCCTTGCGTCACATAGTAAGATACATCTGCAATGTGTACTCCAAGAAAATAATTACCATTTTCTAATTTTTTGACCGTCACTGCATCATCTAGATCTTTTGCATCTTCTCCATCAATCGTAACGATGAGCTGATCTCTTAAATCTCTGCGTCCAACAATATCCTTTTCGCTGATCTGGTCTGGAACTTCATCTGCCTCAGACAACACATCATCAGGAAATTTTGTAGGGATACCGTTAGCCACGACAATCGAGAGGATATCCATGCCAGGGTCATTCTTATGACCAATCACTTGCTTGATTATCCCTTCTAAACTAGTCGCATACCCTTTTTCAGGGTAATGGGTCAGTTCGATCAATACAATACTTCCGTCAACTGGACGAACTCCCTCTGCCGCAGCATACACTTTGAATTGGTTAAGCTTTCTATCTTTCGGGATGACCACACCATAAAGATCCGTTTCCTGTATCTCTTCGTCTGAATAAGCAACAAATTCTCCGGCTAACTGAGTAGTCGCTCGGTCTCGAATCTCCACTACTTTTCCCTCTGCTCCGCGATCCATATCTGTATTTGCTCGCTTCATGATATCAATTGCTACGGTATCCCCATCCATTGCAAAGCCAGTCGCTTCTTTCGGGATATAGATATCATCTTCTTCGGGATCAATCGTTACAAATCCAAATCCTCGTTCATTTGCCCGAAATGTCCCTTCGACCAAGATCGGTTTTAAAGGAAGTTTGACTTTTCCTTTTTTATTGAAAACGATACTCTGTTCTCTTTCCATTTGAGCAATCGTTTGTACTAGTAATTTAAAATCATCGCTTTTTTGAAAGCCTAGACCTTCAGCGATTTCTTCCATAGAAAAACTACGTTTGCGACTGCTTTCCATGAAAAAGAGAATTTTCTCTTTTATTGTTTCTTTTGTCATATTTATTCCTCATTCCAAGGTAATTTTTCTAAAAATTCCAACACGTCTTTTTCTAATTCGCGTCTTGCTGTGCCAACTGTAATCACATGACCGCTTTCAGGATACCATTGAAGTGTCACCCGTTGGCGGCTCAATTTGCGTGCCGTTTCAAATACACCATTTGGGTCGATCATTTCATCTTTCCCAGCTTGAGCTAAAAATATTGGCTGTTGGATATCTGATAGTCTACTTTCTGCGATTGCTGCTTGGTCTTGTATATCCATTAATTGATGTTCAGCTAACGAGCGGTAAGACACAGCTTTTTCATTGATTTCTTTTTCTGATTTGCCTGCTATCTTCAGCACTTGACGTACATATTTTTCAAAATTTTCAGGCACGTTTGTTTCTACAGGAGACAGGGGCGAACAGAAAAAACCGCCGCCAATTACTGATTCTTCTTCTAGTGCCCGTACAGCAAAGATGCCACCCATCGATAATCCCAATACGGCAATATCAGAAAACTGTTCAGACTGTAAAAAATGGATAGCTTTTTTAGTATCTGCCCACCAGCTTTCTGCTTTTTCTTGCAAGATATCATATGGCTCCATCGTTCCATGTCCTTTAAATAGCGGCGCATAGACTGTATAATCTGCTTTTTCTAAAAACCGTGCGAGCATCCGGACATCATTTGGACTTCCTGAGTACGCATGAAGCAGCAAAACTGCTCGTTTTCCATGTTTTGCATAAAGGGGTTTTGGTAATTGTTTCACTCGTTTCACCTCTTTCGCCTCATTTTACCATAGTTTCTTTCATAACTTCTTCTTAAGCGTTCTCTTTGCAATAAAAAAAGCCGCCCGCCGTTGTGCGAGAGGCTTATTCGACTACTTCGAAGATAAAAATGCTAGGACAAATAATAAGATCATCCAGACAGCTCCCATGACTGCAGTTGATCGCTGCATGACAGCTTCAAAGCCGCGAGCTTTTTGTTTGCCGAATAGTTGATCCGCACCGCCGGTAAATGCACTCGCTGCACTATTTTGCTTGCTTGGCTGCATCATAATCGCAATGACCATAACAATCGATAAAACGATCACGATTCCCAAAATTAAATTATACATATAGCAGCCTCCTTCCCAAAAGATATCGTCTCTTTAACTTTATCATAGATAAAACTCCGTGACAACTCTATATAAATGGAAAAACAGCTGAAAGTGCAAATCTTTCAGCTGTTATTATTATGATTGGCGTAAGACGTCATGATACTCTGGTTTCTTCTCAAACTCTTTTTTTGCGTAAGGGCATAAAGGGATGATCTTTTTCCCCTCTCGTCTTGCTAGTTCTACTCCAGTATACACTAGCTTTTCAGCTAATTTTTGACCACGATATGCTGGATCGACAAATGTATGGTCAATGATCATGATGTCTGGCCCCGCATCCGACCATGTCATTTCTCCGATTTCTTGTTGCTCATCATTGAATAAAGCAAGACGATTTTTTTCCTCTTTGATTTCCATATGCCGCACTCCTCAAATAACTGATATTTTTTTATTCCTACCTTATTTTAACAGTCTCATGGTCTATAAACAATTATTTATCCTCGGATTGCTTACAAAAAGGAAGAGAAAATCAATCCATCGTTATTCTTTGTTCAATAAATGAAAAAATCACTGTCCAATAGGTTTTCGGATCTTTCATCGATGCTTCCAAATGTTCTGCTTCTGGAACAAGCAGTAATGCTTTATCCCCTGCCGTAGCGTTTTGAATCGTGTATGCTGCTTCTGTAGGAACAAAATGATCTCTTTCACCATGGATGACTAACAAAGGCAAATGGTTACTACCAAGCTGTCTTGTAGCTGATGCTTGCTTTAAAGAATAACCTGCGTATTTCTGAGCATAGTGATTCGCATATCTCATGATCATTTTTTTAGGAAAGACCGTGATTTTACTTAACATGTACCGAAATTCCGCATAAACAGAAACATATCCGCTGTCTAAGATAAATCCTTTGACTGCAGATGGAAGCTTTTCACCACTTGCCATCATAATTGTAGAAGCGCCCATTGAACCCCCGTGCAAAATAATGGATGCATCTGGTTGTTCATCTAAGATGAGTTGGATCCATGCAATTAAATCTAGCCGGTCTAGCCATCCCATTCCGATGATTTCTCCTTCACTTTCTCCATGCGCACGTAAATCGGGTATAAGAACGTTGAATCCTTTCTCTGCATATCTTTTACCTATATGAGACATATCTCTTTTCCCTGTACTTCGATAATCATGTACACAAATGACCCATTTATTCTGCTGAGTTGGTTGGAGGAACATCTGTCCAGCTAGTTTCAACCCGTCATAACTTTTGATCGTTTTCGGTATTCCTTGTTCCCAGAAGCTTTCACATTCTTCTTCTAATTTTTGCCGCTTTTTTTCTACTGACGTGACTGCAGCAGGATCCATCAAGCGGTGCCCAGTGTCTTCATACCAGTCATAGCCTCTCTGTACTCCCGCTCTTACTAATTTCTTTGCATAAAAATAAGAAAGAAAATGGTAACTGATTCCTATAATTATCAGAATAAGAATGAAATAAAAAATAACCATCGTACACCCGCCGCTTTCTGCCAAACTATAATCTATTTATTATACAATATACCGATCAATAGGATTCTTTTTCTTCGGCACACGTAAATTCCATTTCCTTTTCATTGTATCATTTACTTAAAGTTCTTCTCAATAGATTTACTTGTAAGAGAGCATTTACATTCACAATAAAAGCCAGTATACTAATTTCGTGCATTATAAACAAGACGCTCGTCTTGGACTGGTTCGGAAACTTCCCAGAATAAAAAACTAAGTATCTCTAAAGAAAGGAGATTGGAAATAATGCGAAAAGTAATTATTGATTGCGATCCAGGGATCGACGACACTTTAGCTTTATCACTAGCTGTCAAATCCCCTGATATCGAAGTAGTTGCTATTACCGTCGTTTGTGGGAATGTCCCTGTAGATATCGGTACGCAGAATGTGCTGAAATGTTTGGAACGCTGTGATCGTTTAGATATCCCTGTTTATCAAGGAATGGGAAAACCTTTGAAGCAACCTTTCATTAGTGCGCAAGACACTCATGGGTTGGATGGATTAGGGGACACAAATTTCCCGATGGTCTTAGCCAAACAGGCAGAATCGCTCCATGCAGTTGATTTTCTGACTGATTATTTCAAAGAAAAAACAGATACATCAGTCATTGCTTTGGGGCCTTTGACCAATATCGCTTCTGCTTTGAAAAACAACCCATCTGTTGGGAAACATATGGATCGTTTTGTCTCAATGGGCGGAACTTACAAAGTCCATGGTAACTGTTCACCAGTTGCTGAATACAATTACTGGTGTGATCCTGAAGCAGCTTCTTATGTATTCGAAAAGCTCAAACAACCGATAGAAATGGTTGGGTTAGATGTGACAAGAGAAATCGTCTTGACACCGACTATCCTTGAATATTGCTGCCAAATGAATCCTGAAGAGGGAGAGTATCTAAAAGCGATCACTCGTTTTTATTTTGACTTTCACTGGAAACAAGAAAGAATCTTAGGATGTGTCATCAATGATCCGTTAGCTGTTGCTTATTTTATCGATGAGTCCATCTGTGAAGGCTTTAAAAGCTTCACTGCTGTAGAAACTCAAGGAATAAGTCGCGGACAAACATTGGTTGATCGTTATGAATTTTGGCAGAAATCTGCTAACAGTAAAATTATGATAAAAGTAGATACTCGTCTTTTTTTCCAAAAGTTTTTAACCGTTCTTTTAAATGCACAAGAAGAAACGATTATGAAAGATTTGGAAAGGTTAAAGATGGGTTAACAAAATGAATAAAAACAAGATGGCAACTCGCGTACTTACAATGATGGCTTTGTGTATTGGGATCAATTATGTTGGAGGAACGATTGCTTTATGGCTTCGTTTGCCAATCTATCTAGACTCTATTGGAACGATTTTTGCTGGCGCGTTACTTGGTCCCATACCAGGAATGTTGACAGGACTATCCAGCGGTGTATTAAGTGGGGTGACTACAGATATTTTTTCACTGTATTATTCACCGATCCAAATCCTCACAGGTTTGTTGGCTGGATTGATTTTACCAAGGTATCTCGACAAAGATAAAAAACGTTTGAAACTCTTATTACTCGCTTTGATTTTGTCTGTACCTGGAACGATCGTCTCTTCGATCATTACCGTTCAGTTATTTGGCGGAATCACTTCCTCAGGGTCTAGCATGATCGTCCAATTATTACATGGGTTAGGTTTCGATCAAACCATCAGTGTGATCTTGGTACAGGCAGGCACAGACTACCTTGACCGTCTGCTATCTGTCGTCGTTGTTTCATTAGTCATCACTATGTTGCCGCAGCGCTTGATATATTCCAAGAGAAAAATAGGATGAACAAACAGAGCCAGATGAGCAAAAAGTTGCTCATCTGGCTCTGTTTTTCATCTATTAAAAAACTTACGCTAAGTAGGATAAAATAATAGCTTGATATTTTTCGATC
Source organism: Enterococcus sp. M-BR2 (assembly GCF_056612775.1). Lineage (NCBI taxonomy): Bacteria > Bacillati > Bacillota > Bacilli > Lactobacillales > Enterococcaceae > Enterococcus > Enterococcus sp. M-BR2. The sequence goes on along the minus strand of NZ_CM152743.1, from coordinate 305,019 downwards.
ATATCTAAATAATTATCGAGCTCGACATACTCATCTATTTGATGAGGCAAAGTAACGACACCAGGTCCAAAGACGACAAAGTCAAAGGAGTGGTCAGCTTTCGTAAATTCGGCTGCATCTGTGGTTGCTGCCGCTCCAACTAAAGGTAATGGCTGACTGAATTGTTGCTGAATGCAATGAATCAAAGGAGAATCTGGATCAGCTTTGACAGGTATTTTGTTGTAATCGATCGTCAATTCCAAATGGTAGTCTGTCTCTTGATTCAATTTCTTGACGATTGATTGCAGTAATGCAATGATTTTATCATTTGGATATTCAGGAATCGATCGGATGTTCCCTTGAAGCTGCGCGAGGCTCGGAATGCTGTTTACTTGATTTCCGCCACTAATCAACGTGACATTATGGATTGTTTTTCCTAAGACGGGATTCTCGATTGTTTCAGCGAGGTGATTCATTTCAGCATTTGCTTTCGTAATAAATTCATTTAGATGATTGATCGCATTATAGCCTTGGTCTGGCATAGAGCTATGCGCTTCTTTTCCGTGCGAGATGACCGTATAGTTGATTTATCCCATGTGTGTATACATCAAACTGTAATTAGTTGGCTCTCCGATGATCAAGGCATCTAAGTCATCCACATAACCAGCTTTCGTGAGCTGTTCCCCACCTAATTCACCCACTTCTTCTCCGACAGTGGCTAATAATTTGACTGTTCCGTTAAATGGTTTTCCTGACTCTTTGAGTTCGATCATGGCAATCACCATTGCCGCCAAGCCACTCTTCATATCTGTAGCACCACGTCCGTACAAACGATTCCCATGGATTTCTGCTGCAAAGGGCGCATAGGTCCAAGACGATTCATTCCCCGCCGCCACGACATCCATATGACCAGATAGGCCTAACACTTTTCCTGATTGCCCTTTTTGGAATTGAGCAATCAGATTATCTCTACCATTACTGTAAGAAACGAGTTCTCCTATTATGCCATGTTTTTCCAAAAGCTTATTCAAATAAGCTGCTACTTCGCCTTCGTTTCCATTCACTGATTTTATTCGGATAATCTCTTGTAAAATCGCAATTTTTTCTTCTTTTTTCATCTAATCTTCTCCTTGCCGTTTCTTTTTATTGTATTGGAGTACGCCTAGATTTTCAAATAAGAGAGGCCACAGAAAAAAAGGGCGTGACAAAAGCAGCGTCACATTCCCCTTTTCCAAGTAAATGGCGTTCAAAATCTTGCCTCTACGCTAGTAAATCCAACCAAGTAAAAAAACAAGAGAAGCTACTTTGTTGAACTGTTCTTCTGTAGTCAAATCATTTTATTCCTCATCATTGAAAATAAGAGTATCACATGATCTATAATTACCCCTCCTTACGTAATAACCACGTAGCCAATTATTTTCTTCAAGAGAGTAGTCATACTCATATTCATACAAACTACTCCTTACCATGAAAAAAATACTGACACCGCCTCTACCACTTTTCGTATCTTTCACCACTCTTGAAATAAAAATATCATAATCGGTTAATTGGTATTCCTCCTCTAATAATTGATACAGTGCTCGTGTAGCTATATGTTTCTTGATTGGAAATTGATAGAGCCATGTACCCCCTAACAGTAAACCTATCGAAATAAAAATCTTAGAACAGTAATTTCTTTTTTTAGAAATCCTCCTTCTCATCATCAATTCTCCCATGTTAAGATATGGATCGCTCTTTCATCAAAATAATCAGGAAGATCGTATGGCAAAGCAATAAGCGGCTGATACATTCCTCCTACCTGCACAGCAGCCGAAGCATACCAATAAGCTTGCCAGACGATTTTAGAACAGTAAGTCGGATCCATCCCAAAAATATTTGTAGTTATCCCATATTTATAATTTTTATCATTGTAATTATCTAAAATTTTTTCATTTTTCTGTCTCCCTGTTCAAATGATTTTTATCGAAAGAGGAAGATTGCCATCCCCTTTTTGAAGAGAATCATCCTATCCGAGCGTAAAAGGATATGAATGAAACGAAGACTGCTTCCTCCTCTCTTATTGTTCTATCCTTAAAAGGTCCTATACGATGTTATCTCTTGATAACTGATTTTTTTCGATACGATTATCTCGTATCGATATTTGTAAATATTATATACAGAAGCCAGTTACAAAAATAAAATTATGAGTTATTTTTAATAAATATGGATATTTATATAATAGGGTTTATGTGATACATATAAATAAACAGTTGTTATTATAATAATTTATGTACTCTCCCGATTTTTCTGTTCTTAAAAAAGAGATTTATTCATCAAATGATTTTCACAACAAAAAAACTCTCTACTTGCTGAAATCAGCAGGTAGAGAGTCTGATTACTTAACTAAGTGATCATGCTCGTCTATCTTTCAATCGGTCGATCATGTATCTTCATTAGAAAAGAATTATTTGTTTTTCAAGTTGTAGAAAGATTTCAAACCTTTGTATTCTGCAACTTCACCAAGTTGGTCTTCGATACGTAGTAATTGATTGTATTTAGCAATACGGTCAGTACGTGATAGAGAACCTGTTTTGATTTGACCAGCGTTTGTTGCAACAGCGATATCAGAGATTGTTGAATCTTCTGTTTCACCAGAACGGTGAGATACAACTGCTGTGTAGCCAGCTTCTTTAGCCATTTCGATAGCTTCGAAAGTTTCTGTTAATGTACCGATTTGGTTCACTTTGATAAGGATTGAGTTAGCAATTCCTTTTTCGATACCTTCAGATAATTTTTGAGTGTTTGTTACGAACAAGTCGTCACCAACTAATTGAACTTTGTCGCCTAATACGTCAGTTAATTTCTTGAATCCGTCCCAGTCGTTTTCGTCTAATCCGTCTTCGATTGAGATGATTGGATATTTAGAAACTAATTCTTCGTAGAATTTGATCATTTCGTCAGTTGTTTTTTCACCTTCGCCTGAGTCAGCTAGTACGTAAACGCCTTTTTCTTTGTCATAGAATTCTGAAGAAGCAGCATCCATAGCAAGAACAACGTCTTTACCAGGTACATAGCCAGCTTTTTCGATTGCTTCGATGATTACTTCGAAACCTTCTTCGTTTGAACCAAGGTTTGGAGCAAATCCACCTTCGTCACCAACAGAAGTTGCTAATCCGCGAGCTTTCAAGATTGAAGCTAATGCATGGAATACTTCAGCACCCATACGTAGAGCTTCTTTGAATGTTGGAGCGCCAACAGGCATGATCATGAATTCTTGGAAGTCGATTGAGTTATCAGCATGTGATCCGCCGTTAATGATGTTCATCATTGGTGTTGGCAATACTTTCGTGTTGAATCCGCCTAGGTAGTGGTATAAAGGTACTTCTAGGTAGTCAGCAGCTGCACGTGCAACAGCGATAGAAACACCTAAAATAGCGTTCGCACCTAATTTACCTTTGTTAGGAGTTCCGTCTAAAGCGATCATAGCTTTGTCGATAGCCATTTGGTCACGAACATCGTAGCCAATGATTGCTTCAGCAATGATGTTGTTTACGTTGTCGACAGCTTTAGTTACACCTTTACCGCCATAACGAGCTTTGTCTCCGTCACGTAATTCAACTGCTTCGTATTCACCAGTTGAAGCACCTGAAGGAACCATTCCGCGGCCAAAAGCTCCGCTTTCTGTGTATACTTCTACTTCGATTGTTGGGTTACCACGTGAGTCTAAGATCTCGCGAGCGTAAACATCAGTAATAATTGACATGTTTTGTCTCTCCTTTGAGTTTGTTTTTTCCTAAGGGATTTCCCTCATATACGATTTTAGTTAATTTTGCTCATTAGTGCAAACATTTCTTGCATTTTTCGCAAATTTTCACCAATTATTTTACAGCGTCTAACAATGACAAGAATGAATCTGCTTGCAAGCTTGCGCCGCCGACTAAAGCACCGTCAACATTTTCTTTTGCCATGTATTCAGCAATATTTTCTGGTTTTACAGAACCGCCGTATTGGATACGAACAGCTTCTGATACTTCTTTTCCATAAAGTTTTTCAACTGTTTGACGTACAACACCACAAATTTCGTCAGCGATTTGTGCGTCAGCTGATTTACCAGTACCGATTGCCCAGATTGGTTCATAAGCAATCACCATGTTTGACACTTGTTCAGCTGAAAGGTCAGCTAAACCAGCTGTAATTTGTCCTTCGATCCATTCAGCAGTTTTGCCTGCTTCATATGTTTCTAAAGATTCGCCACAGCATAAGATTGGTGTCATACCGTTTGCAAAGATAGCTTTTGCTTTTTTATTGATGTCTTCGTCTGTTTCATGGAAATATTCACGACGTTCTGAATGTCCGATGATCACATAGTGAACACCTAGATCAGCAAGAGCTGCTGGTGAAGTTTCACCAGTGAACGCGCCTGAGTTTTCCCAGTAGCAGTTTTGTGCTGAGATTTTTAGTTCTGTACCTTCAGCTGATGTCATTAATTCTTGTAAGAATAATGCAGGAGATCCGATGACTGAATCAACCTTGTCATTTGAAGGGATTTTGTTTTTTACTGCTTCAGCAAATTCTTTTGCTTCTGATGCAGTTTTGTTCATTTTCCAGTTACCTGCGATAATAGGTTTACGCATTGAGGAACACACTCCTTAATTTATTGAAAAATGGCTAGGGAGTCATGAAAACTCCCTTCACCTTTTGATCGATCACTCGTCAGAATAGAGCAAACTTGGCTGTTTATTTATCGTTGATTGCTGCTAGTCCTGGTAATTCTTTACCTTCAAGCAATTCCAAGCTTGCGCCGCCACCTGTTGAGATGTGTGTGAATTTGTCAGCAAAACCTAATTGTTCTGCTGCTGCAGCTGAGTCTCCGCCACCGATGATTGTTGTTGCGCCTTCTAAGTTAGCGATTGCTTCACAAACACCGATTGTACCTTTAGCAAAGTTACTCATTTCAAATACACCCATAGGTCCGTTCCAAACAACTGTTTTTGCACCTTGTAATGTATCAGCAAATAATTTTACTGATGCTGGGCCGATGTCTAAAGCCATCAAACCGTCAGGAATGTCTCCTTCGATTACTTGTGTTTCTACATCATTTGAAAATTCTGGTGCACAGACATTGTCGATTGGCAAGACAAGTTTGTCGCCTGCTTTTTCGATCAATTCTTTTGCTAGTTCTACTTTGTCAGCTTCTACTAGAGAGTTACCGATCTTGATTCCTTTTGCTTCGTAGAATGTGTAAGTCATTCCGCCACCAATCAAGATTTTGTCTGCTTTAGGAATCAAGTTTTCGATTACGCCGATTTTATCAGAAACTTTTGCGCCACCAAGGATTGCGATCATTGGGCGTTTTGGTTCTTCTACTGCTTCACCGATGAACTTGATTTCTTTTTCCATCAAGAATCCAGCAACTGTTGGGATACCAGTTGAAGCGATACCTACGTTAGAAGCATGCGCACGGTGAGCTGTACCGAAAGCATCGTTAACAAATACATCACCTAATGAAGCCCAGTATTTACCTAGCTCTGTATCGTTTTTGCTTTCTTTTTTACCATCAACATCTTCAAAACGTGTGTTTTCAAATACGACAACGTCGCCATCTTTCATGTTGCGGATTGCTTCTTCTAATTGTTCTCCGCGAGTTTCAGGTACGAATGTTACTTCTTTACCTAATAATTCGCCTAGACGTTTTGCAACTGGAGCTAAAGATTTTCCTTCTTTATCTTCTTCTGTTTTTACACGTCCAAGGTGAGAGAAAAGGATTGCTTTTCCGCCTTGTTCTAAAACGTAGTTGATTGTTGGCAATGCTGCTTTGATACGAGTGTCGTCAGTGATCACGCCGTCTTTCAAAGGAACATTGAAGTCAACACGGACAAGAACTTTTTTGTCTTTTAAATCGATATCTTTCACTGTTTTCTTAGCCATTTTATTTCCTCCTGAATAAACTTATTATCAAAAAAAGCGGAAGAAGCGCGATTGCTTCCCCGCTTTTAAATGTACATGTCTATCATTTACACTTGTACGTTTGTCTATCTTATAAGTTAGCGAAGTATTCTAAAGTACGTACTAATTGTGCAGTGTATGACATTTCGTTGTCGTACCAAGCAACAGTTTTAACTAATTGTTTGTCGCCAACTGTCATTACTTTAGTTTGTGTAGCATCAAATAATGAACCGTAAGTCATACCAACGATATCTGAAGAAACGATTTCGTCTGTGTTGTATCCGTAAGATTCGTTTGAAGCTTCTTTCATTGCTGCGTTGATTTCGTCAACAGTTACTTCTTTTTCAAGAACTGTTACTAATTCTGTTAATGAACCTGTTGGAACAGGAACACGTTGAGCAGCTCCGTCTAATTTACCGTTCAATTCAGGGATTACTAAACCGATAGCTTTAGCAGCACCTGTTGAGTTAGGAACGATGTTTGCAGCAGCAGCGCGTGCACGGCGGAAGTCACCTTTAGGATGAGGTCCGTCTAAAGTCATTTGGTCACCTGTGTAAGCATGGATAGTTGTCATTAATCCTTCAACAACACCAAATTTGTCGTTCAATGTTTTAGCCATAGGAGCTAAACAGTTAGTTGTACATGAAGCACCTGAGATAACTGTTTCTTTACCAGTTAATGTTTCGTGGTTTGTGTTATAAACGATTGTTGGAACATCGTTTCCGCCAGGAGCAGAGATAACAACGCGTTTAGCACCAGCTGTTAAATGTTTTTCAGCTGCTGATTTAGAAGTGAAGAAACCAGTACATTCTAGAACGATATCTACGCCTAGTTCGCCCCATGGTAATTCTTCTGGGTTGCGGTTAGCTAATACTTTAACTTCTTTTCCGTTTACGTTGAATGAACCTTCATGAACTTCAACTGTTCCGTTGAAACGTCCTTGAGTTGTGTCGTATTTTAACAAGTGTGCCAACATTTTAGCATCTGTCAAGTCGTTGATTGCTACTACTTCGATTCCATCTACATCTTGGATACGACGGAATGCTAGACGTCCAATACGTCCAAAACCATTAATACCTACTTTAACTGTCATTTAAGATTTCCTCCTTATGAAAATCAAAAAAATATTTATTTTAAAGGGTTACCCCTTTTAAAATCTCGTTTGCAGCAGCTTCATCAGTGATGAGCCACGTTTGTTTTGGTGCATTTTTCATATAAGCTCGAATTGCTTTGGCTTTTGATTTTCCGCCCGCTATCGCCATGATGATTGGGACTTTCGCCAAATCTTGCAATTCTATGCCGATCCTAGGGACCTTATAAACAACTTCGCCTTTTTCATTGAAAAAGTAGCCAAAGGATTCCGCTACAGCATTTGCTTGTTTCAGCATGACTAATTCTTTTTCAGTCATCTTTCGACGTGCTGCCATGTGTAATGCACGCCCAATACTATGAATAACACAATTCGCCTCACTAATCAAGTTTAAGACTTCTTGGATAGATGGCTCATTGAGTAAAGAATTGTAAGTTGCCAGACTTAATTGCTCTGGAACATAAAGTGCACGGTGGTTTCCGTTTGCTTTGGCAGCCATTCTTGCACTGACAGAATTTGCCTGTACAGTTATCGCTTCACCGATCCCACCTCTTGCAGGGACAAATAGGTTATGCCGTTTTTTATTTTCCAGATTAGACAACTGTTCTGCTACAACTGCCATGGTGGTTCCTCCCATCACAGCGATGATATTCTCGCCTTCCGGAAGCAGTCGGTCTAAGGCTTCACTCAGCGCTTCGCCGAATGCATCAGCCACTTTGGTTTGCTCTTCGCTGTTTCCTGAAACAACGATACAGCGCTGATTACCAAAATATTCTGCCAACTGTTGTTCGGTTTGATGCGTACCTAAAAGCTGATCCATGAAGTTTTCAAGGCTTTGATAAACTTCTTCACCCTTAGTTGTCAGCGTCATACCGCTTTTTGAGGTATCGATCAAATTCAGATTTTTCAAAAGGTCTGTTTCTGTTCGCAATACTCGTTCTGTTATCCCCATACTTTCTGATAAACTTCGACGTCCAATCGGCTGCATCCAATAGATATTTCGTAAAATTTTATAGCGTTCTTGCAACACTTCGATAATATCTGGTGCAACAGATTCAATCATTTTTATTTCATCTAGCATAGCGATCTCCTTAGTTGGACACTTTGCGTCCAATGTAGACTTAAAACGACCCATATACGATAAAAAAAAGAAATTAACTTTTCGAATTTCACATCAATAAAGGGAAATCTCAACCTCACGACTGTTAGTCTAACAGTTTTGCTTTCGTTTTTCAACTAAAAAGATCAGAAAAAGTAAAATACTTTTTCTGATCTTTTGGATGATTAATTATCATAACGTTTTCTTTTTGATGAACTCGGGATTCCTAATAAATCACGGTATTTTGCTACTGTCCGTCTTGAGATCGCTATCTCATCTTTTTTCAGCAATTCAACCAATTTCTGGTCCGACAACGGCTTGCTTTTGTCTTCTTGATCAACTAATTCCTGCAACTTTTTCTTCGCAGTATCTGCCGAAAGATCTTCTGTCTGTTCTGCACCGTTAGTAGGGATTCTTGCAGTGAAAAATTTCTTTAACTCAAATACACCGAAATCTGTTTCCAAATATTTCCCGTTGACTGCTCGACTGACCGTAGATTCATGCACATTTATCTCGGTCGCAACTTCCTTTAACGTAAGAGGTTTGATGGGCCGCTCCTTGTCGATAAAGAAAGCTTTTTGCCGAGAAACAATGACTTGAGCAACCCGCAAAATTGTATCCCCGCGTTGGAGGATCGTTTTCTTCAACCATTCGAATTCCTGTTTCCGTTCTTTTAAATAATTTTCAGTTTCTTTATCTGCTTGTTGTGACATTTGCTTGAAGTAGGTCTCTTGGAATCGGATATTCGGCTGGTTTTTTCGGTTTGAGATGACTTGTACATTTCCATCGTCCACTAATACCCGGGCATCAGGAATAATGTACAATTCGCTACTACGGTCGAAAATTCGTCCTGGACTTGGGCTCAATGTTTGCAAATAGTCGAATATTTGCTGAACAGCGTGTAAATCAACAGAAAAACGCTGCGCAATCTCTTTCCATTTTCGCTCCACCAATTGCTCAAAACATTCTTCTAGCACGATGTAGGCTAGTTCCGGCGCATAATCATCCCGTTCCGTTTGAAGCATGAGACATTCTTGCAAACTACGTGCACCTACTCCAGCTGGTTCTAATTGCTGGATCAGTGTCAACGCATCGAGCATTTGGATAGGCGTCGCTCCGATCTCTTTTCCAGCTTCCTCTAAACTAATCGTCAAAAATCCGTTCAAATCGATGTATTCTACAAGATAAAGAACGATTTTCCTTAAAAAAGTATCTCGGTAATTCAAGTGGACTTGTTCGATCAATGAATCAAATAAAGACCCTTTTGTATCAGGAATCTGATTTAGGTAATTTGTCTCTTCTCCTTCATAAGAAGATGAAGAAGCTTTTATGTAATCTGGCTGCCATTCCGGCTCAACAACTTCCACCAATGGGTTTTCCATTGCTTGGTTCTCAACGAATGCCAACAGCTCTTCACTGTTATATTGTAAAACTTGGATGGACTGCTGCAACTGTTGCGTCATGGCTAGTTTCTGTGTCTGCTGCTGTTTTTGTGAAAAATTTTGCTCAAATTTCATTTTTTTGTCCAATCCCCTTGTAATTTTTTATCTGTTTAGTTACAATTATCCCAGTGCTTGCGTCCTTAGTGTAGTGGATATCACGTAAGATTCCGGTTCTTGAGACGGGGGTTCGATTCCCTCAGGACGCGTTCTACTGCTATTTTAACATACTTTACGAATAGTTGCTTCTTTATTTTTAAGTGAAAACTGTCCGCCAAAGAAAATTGGTGGACAGTTTTTTGTTGTATCTGTATAAATATTGTTAAGCCTTTGCAAGTAAGGTAGTTATGTGTTCAACTACTTATTCAAATGTGTTATTTATTAAAGATACTTGTCTCACTTACTGGACTGGCCGATGATCGTTTCTGCCATAATAGTTCTCGACAGTCGTTGGATGCCCTAATAAATCGCCCACTGTCGTGTTGCGATACCCTTGCTCTTGCAGATAATCGATCACTTGAGGAACGGCACGAATCGTTTCAGGATAAATATCATGGAATAAAATAATTGCACCATCGTATACTGTTGCTTGGATCTTCTGCAAAATCAAATCAGGATTTCTTGTCTTCCAATCTTCTGAATCGACCGACCATTCGATGATTGGCCGCTGGATAACACTTGCTCCTACACTTGTGATCGAACCATAGGGCGGACGAACGAAAGTGGGGGTTTTACCAGTGACTTTTTTTATCTCAGTGTCTGTTTTTGTCACTTCCTCCGTAATCGACTGGGCAGAAAGCGTCGCCAGATCCTGATGATCATACGTGTGATTGCCAATCTCGTGTCCTGCTTCAGCTGTCTGCTTCACAATTTCAGGATGTTGCGCCGTATTTTCTCCTAAAACAAAAAAAGTAGCATGCACGTTTTTTTCTTTAAGTATTTGCAACAGCTGTGGTGTCGTGGTCGCTCCTGGTCCATCATCAAAACTGATGGCAATACTTTTGACAGTTGGATCTTGGACAGCTTCTGTACTTTCTTGTGTTGGTTCTGGTTCAGTTGATTGACCTTGTGCCGGTTCCACTGATTCTTGAGTGGATGCGTTAACTCTAGCTGTTTCAGTCGACTTGTTTTTATTCGTTGATTGTTCTGATTGATTGAAAGATTGTGACGAACGCTCCGATGAAGTTACTTGTCCTTTCTCTTCGCTGATCAAGGATGCGACCGAAGTGACTTCGAAAAATAAAAGCACGGATAAAGCAATGATGCTGATAACTAAGTAATTTCTTTTCACTATATCTCTTCTTTCTCTTTTTCTCTTCTTAATTACTTACTTGAAAATAACTGTAAAAAATTGAAACTGCTAGTTGCAACTACTTCTCGCCTAATGATCCAAATAATCTTCCGATGCCAAAATCGTTTTTGTCACGGACTTGGGAATGACAAATTCTGGTGTTCCCATGTAACCAGGAGCAATTTCATATTGAGAAAAAGTCAGAACTAATTGATGCTCTTTATTCAAATAAAAACTTCGTGTTGGTGTAACAAGTGTTGGTTTTTCTATCGTTCCTTCTTGAATATCTTGTTCAGTCCAATAGTACTTAGACGGATCTTCCTTGACTTGTTCGGCCATTTGCCGCTTGACTTCTTTTGTCAAAACAGATAGATAGGTGTCATCTTTGAATAACAGCGGAAGTGAGAGCTGGACACTGTTTTTCTTGTCGATCGTGTCGTATCTTTTTTCAACGTGGCTATCCGCTGCTGTTTGGGTAATCTGTCTTTCGATCACAAGAAACCGGTCATCGTCTACGATTTTCTGATAATCACCCAGAACTTGGTAATGATCCGTTTCAAGATTTCCATATTCTTTTTCAGCTTTTTTGAAATCTGCTTGTCCTTCGTGAAAGTATTTTTGGTTTAATCCATGAATCGTTTTGTTTTCTTTCTCATTTTGAGTATGGATCTTCGGTACTTGAATATCGATTTTTTCAGATTGATTAGTAAAACGTTCGCCTAAGATCAATTCAATGACTGATCCTAAAATGGGCAAGTCTTCTGCAAAGCTTCGAACTTGACTATTAAAAAGGAGACTACTTGTTGTAATCATCACGATAGCCAAAGATACTCCAAACCCTTGGAGGCGTCTCTTTCTCCGTCTTGCTTTTATGAATGATTGCTCTTCGATAAGAAAACGCTGACGGATCTCCTCTTGAAGCCCTTTTGGAATTTCTTGTTCTTTATAAGTTTTCTTTAGTTTTTTTAACTTTTCTTTTTGGGAATACATAGCGGTCTTCTCTCCTTCATTCTAGGATTTGACGTAAAACATTCAGTGAACGATACATTTTTGTTTTAACTGTGTTTTCGTTGATATCTAAGATAGTCGCAATTTCTTTCAAACGAAATCCTTCAAAAAAGTAAAGGATCAGAATCTCTTTTTCCGGACTGTCTATTTTATCTAAAATCATATGGAGTTCTGCAACGGAAGTTTCTAAAGGTAATTGCTGCGGGATATCTTGAATTTCAAATAAGTCAACAGGTGTCCTTTTTTGTCTGCGCCAACTATCTAATGCCGTGCGGATCAATATCCGGTAAAACCATGCACTAAAATGCTCGATTTCTTTTTCTTTTTCAAAATACTTCAGTGCTTTATGGAAACTATCTTGCATCACATCTAAGGCCTCTTCTTTATCATGTACGTAATTCATCGTGATACGGAACATTTTTTGATAATCAGTTTCGATGAGTCCATTCAGCAGGTGACAGTATTTTTCAATCTGCCGTTTTTTCTTATATCCAGTAAAAATCATTCTCCACTCCTTTCCGCCTCACTTAATATGACGTACAAGGTACGCTAAAAGTTTCAATTATTTTATTTTTTATGTATTTACTTTGAATTTTTATATACAAAAAAGAAGGTGTGACAAAAATCATGTCACACCTTCTTATTCTGATAGCTTCAACGTCTCTGTTGTAACCTCTGATACACGGTGTTCTAGAAGTAGCTTCTTCGGAAATAAGTGGAAATTTCTTGAAGTTGACCACTTCCGTCACAGCCTCTACAGTAAATGATGTTTATTCTTTTTCAGAGTCAGAAAATTCTTCCTCTTCATAGTCTTCATCATCATCGTCTTCGTCTATGATACTTAAATCTTCTTCGATATTCCCAGGCAAGTCTTCTTCATCATCTGTTGGGTCATCTGCTCCAATTTCTTGCAAGTCAGAATTATAAGCAGCGATTTCTTCATCTTCATCATCATCGTCATCAAACAGATCATCGTCGTCTTCTTCTGTCAGATCTGTATCTTCTGGGTCATCGTCATTGTAATCGATCGCGTCTTCATCATCATTGATAAAGGCGTTGACTTTCTTGCGTTTACGGCGACGCGGAGTATCTTCATCCTCTTCGTCCATTCCATGGTTTACTTCTTCATCGATCGAATCGATAGCATACCATGAACGCAAACCCCAACGATTATCCCCTAATGAGATAAAGCTGCCGTCAATATTCAAGTCAGTATAAAATTGTGCGAGTGAATCACGAATTTCACTATCTGATTTGCCAAGATAGTTTTGGATTTGGTTGGCTAAATCAGAAAAATCCATGACATCGCCACGTTGTTCTAAGATCGCGTGTGCTACTTCGATCATTGATAATTCGCTTTTGTTTGCACCTTCAAATACACTAATTTCCAATCAGGACACGTCCTTTCACAGTCTACTCCTTATCATACAAAATCAGACACAAAAAATCAAACTTTTCTTTTATATTTACGCTGTAAAATCCAATGTCAAATAATATTCGCCGATTTTTTCTAGTCCCATGAACAAATCATAATCGATCCGAACCTTTCCTGCTGTGGGACGGTCTTTCAAACTTACATGCAGTTCTTTCGTAAAGGTAGCAATCTGGATCATACCGTATGGTGTTCGATAGGCTGTTTCTAATCGTTCTTTGTAACCAAATTTCAAACGCATTCGCATTTCTCCTGCACGGATCAGCTGTACATGACCATCTGGAACTAATTTGATCGTTACAGGGATTTCATCGCCTGTTTCCTCCTGCATCTCTTTATACCGTATGTACAGCGTATCGCCAATCGTCACCATTTGCCCTTTCAAATCAAAATAAAAATCTTGCACTTCCCCTTGTTGTTTCACTTTTGTACGCAATTTGATCGAAATCGGTGTTCCTTGTGATAATTCCATTCTTCATTCTCCTTTACTTCTCATAGCTACATTGTTCCTAGTTTCTTTTGTTTTGTCAACCAACTTGTCCATTTTTACAGAAAACCTTTTTTCCAAAACAACTCCTTGAATTTAGAGTATAATATTGTAGAAAATATGAATTTATAAAAAGGAGCCGGTTGAATGAACCCTGCGATTCGACTAGATCAGCACATTTATCAAAAAAACGACTTTTCCCCTTTCGCATTAACAGATATATTAACGGAATATTCCAAAGAACACCAGCAGATCTTTTTGCATTTCTGGCAATATGACTGCACCGTCATCTTAGGTATGAAAGATGTTCGGACACCTTTTCTTAGAGACGGGATCCAAACACTGAAAGATACAGGTTATGCTCCGGTAATCAGAAACTCAGGTGGATTAGGAATCGTATCAGACGAAGGGATTTTGAATATTTCTTTGATTTTCCCCCAGAATGACCAAAAAAAAATAACCATCGATGGAGCTTACGAGCAAATGCTCCGATTGACTAAATACGCCTTTCCGAAGGCACCGATTCAAGCATTCGAAATCACCCATTCTTATTGTCCTGGAACTTATGATTTAAGCATCCATGGCAAAAAATTTGCCGGCATCGCTCAGCGTCGCATCAAAAATGGGATTTCTGTTATGATGTACTTAAGTGTCAACGGTAATCAGGAAAAGCGTGGGCAAGTCATGAAACGATTTTATCAATCTGCTTTAAAAGAAAGCTTTGGTACAAATGGCTATCCTGCAGTCGATCCTGCCACAATGGCAACACTTGAAGAACTGCTTGACTATCCCCTTCTCGTAGAAGAAGTCAAAGAAGCATTTGCAAAAGCTTTTGAAAAGCTGTATTCTGCAAGTGATTTACTGGATTCTACCGACTGGCTAAAAAAAGAAATCCAGCTGGAGCAATGGAACAACCAAATCCAGAGAATGGAACAACGCAATAACATAAAGGAGCTACAATATGACAACCCCTTATAAATATCAAATGCTGCCTATGGAGAAAGTTTTTCGTGACCCAGTCCATAACTATATCCATGTCCAGCATCAAGTAATCTTAGATTTGATCAACTCGAAAGAAGTCCAACGTCTGCGACGAATCAAACAATTAGGCACTGCTTCTTTCACTTTTCACGGAGCAGAACATAGCCGTTTTACCCATTCATTAGGTGTTTATGAGATTTCAAGACGAATTTGCGATATCTTTTCTCGAAATTTTCCAAAAGAAAAGATAGGCAACGGAGGCTGGGATGATCAGGAACGGCTAGTAACTTTATGTGCGGCACTATTGCATGATGTCGGTCACGGTCCTTACTCTCATACATTCGAGCACATCTTCCATACGAATCACGAGGCTATCACTGTAGAGATCATCACTTCTCCAGAAACAGAGGTGTATCAGATCCTTAACCGAGTAGAAGAAGGTTTTCCTGAAAAAGTAGCGAGCGTGATCCAAAAAACCTACTCTAATCCGCAAGTTGTCCAAATGATTTCCAGCCAGATCGATGCAGATCGAATGGACTATTTGCTTCGGGATGCTTATTTCACCGGAACGGAGTATGGAACATTTGACCTTACCCGAATATTACGTGTGATTCGTCCATATGAAGGCGGGATCGCCTTTTCCATGAGCGGCATGCATGCAGTGGAAGATTATATCGTTAGCCGATATCAAATGTATGTGCAAGTGTACTTCCATCCTGTTTCCCGTGGTATGGAAGTGATCTTGGAGCATCTGCTTCATCGCGCGCACGAGTTGTATCAAGAAGATGCCAGCAGTTTTGAACTACACTCTCAACTACTCTTGCCATTTCTTGACGGAAGCTTTACTTTAGAAGAATACCTCAAACTTGATGATGGGGTCTTGGGTACTTACTTTACTCAATGGTCTGAATCTGCTGATCCTATTTTAAATGATTTAGCTAAACGTTTTTTGAATCGTAAACCACTGAAATCCGCCACTTTTTCTGGCAACCGAGATTCAAATTTGATTCAAAAACTCACATTGTTAGTAGAAAAGGTCGGCTATAACCCTGTTTATTACACTGCTGTCAACTCTAGCTACGATCTGCCTTATGATTTTTATCGCCCAGAACAAGGCAGACATCGTACGCAAATCGAGATTTTGCGAAATGACGGAACTTTGATAGAATTATCACAGGTTAGTCAGCTTGTTGCCGCTTTAGCGGGACAAGAACAAGGAGATGAGCGATTTTTCTTTCCAAAAGAAATGGTTGACCCATCCTTGCGTGATCATTATGATTTATTTGATGAAACTTATCAAGAATTTGCCAGCCATATCCGTAATGGCGCATTGATTGAAATAAACTAAAATATATTGGAGGAAATTATGGCTATCAAACTAGTCGCTATCGACATCGATGGTACTTTATTAAATGAGAAAAGAGAAGTAACAAAAGAAGTAAAAGAAGCGATTGCCGCTGCTGTTGCAAAAGGGGTCTCAATCGTTTTATGTACTGGTCGCCCCTTACCAGGTGTCCAAGAACAGTTAAACGAGCTGGACCTTTTTCAAGATAATGATTACGTTATTACTTATAATGGGGCACTCGTACAACAAACAAAATCAGGTAAAATCATCGCCCGTCACGGTCTGACTCATGAAGATTTTCTAGAAATCGAAGTGATGGCACGCCGTGTTGGCAGTCATCTCCATTCGATTGATGACAAAGCAATCTACACACCTAATCGAGATATCAGCGCTTATACGATACACGAAGCAAGCTTAGTCAAGATGCCGCTAAAATATCGAACACCTGAAGAAATGACACCAGACATGAATATCGTCAAAATGATGATGATCGACGAACCAGAAATTTTAGACGCAGCAATTGCACGTTTACCGCAAACTTTCCGTGATAAATACACAACGGTCAAAAGTGCACCCTATTACTTCGAAGTACTAAATAAAGAAGCAAGTAAAGGTGCGGCAGTTGCGAATCTTGGACAACATCTTGGTATTGACCAAGATGAAATCATGGCTATAGGGGATAACGAGAACGACTTATCCATGATTGAATATGCTGGTCTAGGAGTAGCTATGGGAAATGCCGTTTCTCTTGTCAAAGAAGCAGCAAATGTCATCACTTCATCGAACGACGAACACGGTGTAGCTGAAGCAATCAAAAAATACGTTCTGTAATAAATAAAAAACTGAGAGAAAGCTGGTCTACTCGCTTTCTTTCAGTTTTTATTTATTATTTTTTTCGATCCATCTCTCGACTGCCCATCGATGGCTGCCACGTTTCAATTTATCAAGTGCTTCTCGAGGACTGACCCACCAGATTTTATTGGTCTTTTCTGTGGGTTCTCCTATACGCTTCCAAGAATCAGCAGCAAAGAAATATCCTGGATTATAGTAATAAGTTGCACGATAATTCGAGTAAAAGTACTCATCTGCTTCTCCCAGATAGAAAGCAATTTCTGCCGCAATCCCCATTTCTTCTATTAGCTCACGAACGATTGCTTCTTCTTTCGTCTCATCTCCTTCAATTTCCCCGCCAGGAAGAAAAAAAGCACCATTTGGAGCCTCGATTACTGCAATCTGCTGATCTTTTTCTATGACGATATATGCTGCATA
The DNA here is from genome assembly GCF_056612775.1 of Enterococcus sp. M-BR2. NCBI lineage: Bacteria > Bacillati > Bacillota > Bacilli > Lactobacillales > Enterococcaceae > Enterococcus > Enterococcus sp. M-BR2. The sequence goes on along the minus strand of NZ_CM152743.1, from coordinate 287,674 downwards.
ACGGGTTTGATAATCAGCAAATTGCTTTTTTTCACCAAAAATTGGTTTATCCATGAATAGTTTCCACCTTAACAGTTTTATTTTCTATCCATTTTACATGAGAAATTTCTCATGAACAAGCATAAATCAACTATTTCCTTACTTCTTTTTGTTATGATTAAATAAAAGGAAAGGGAGAGATGAATCTATGAAAATGGCTCACACATGTGTTCGAGTGAAAGATCTTGAAGCATCAATCGAATTTTATCAAAAGGCATTTGGTTTTGAAGAAAGCCGCCGCCGTGATTTTCCAGAAAACAAATTTACACTTGTTTATTTGACACTTCCTGGGGATGACTATGAATTAGAGTTGACTTATAACTACAATCATGGTGCCTATGATTTAGGAAATGGTTATGGTCATATAGCTATTGCAGCTGATGATTTAGAAAAATTACATGAACAGCATAAAGCTGCAGGTCTTGAAATTACTGACTTAAAAGGATTACCTGGCACTGCGCCTTCTTACTACTTTGTCATTGACCCTGATGGTTATAAAATCGAAGTCATCCGAGGCTAATAAAAAGAAACTGTGACAAAAATCTTGTCACAGTTTCTTTTTTTCGAATAAACGATGTTCCAGAAGTAGCTTCTTCGGAAATAAGCCGAAATTTCACAAAAATTTGAGAAGTAATTTCCGTAAATTCCTTCTTATTTCTTGAAGCTGCCTCCTTCTGTCACAACCTCTATTTATGTTATCCGCATACTTTATCCAATCATGACACTTTCTTCTGGATATTTGTATTTTGATTGAGTTCTTTGTGCTTTTGTCATCAGAGAGAAGACCACAGTCAATACCCCAACTCGTCCAATGTACATAAGCGCTATAATGATCAATTTCCCTATTGCAGTCAAGTCTGGCGTCAATCCCATCGTAAGTCCTACTGTTCCAAATGCAGAAAAGACCTCAAAAGCAATATATTCGATGCCAGAAGTTTTAGGTATCGTTTCAGTCACTGATAAAATCATGATGGCGACTACACACAGTGTCAACGTGATAAAAAACAACGTGAGTGCTCGCAACACTGTGCCTTGACGGATTGTACGGCCAAATGCTTCCGCTCTCGTACGTCCTTTAAGCATCGAACGCATCTGGATCAGCAACACACCTAACGTAGTTGTTTTCAATCCGCCGGCAGTCGACCCAGATGTTCCGCCAATGTACATCAAAAACATCGTTAAGATCAGACCGGCATGACTCATATGGAGGTAATCAACTGAATAATATCCAGCCGTTCTAGGTGTTACACTCATAAAAAAAGTATTTGCCAATCGTTGAAACATATTCCCTTCCACTAACGTTGCCCCATTGTGTTCTGTGAAAAAGAACACAACGAAACCGCCTAATAAAAGGGTACCTGTAACGGTTAATGCGATTTTTGAATGAATCGTCATCTTCTTTTTCTGATGATATTCCAATAAGTCACGCCAAACGATAAAGCCTAATCCGCCAGAAATAATCAAAGCAGATACCACCATGATCAAATAAACATTTTGCTGGTGATTGGCTAAACTGTCTCCTAACAAATCAAACCCTGCATTACAAAAACTAGAGATTGCGTGAAACAAACTGTACCAGATCCCTTTCAGCCAGCCAAATTCAGGCACAAATACAAAAGATAAAGCAACCGTACCAATCAATTGAATCACAAAGGCCAATTTCAGGATGTAAAGCATGAGCTTCATCACACCTGATACTTCTTCTAGATTTAGCGCTTCTTTTAATATAATACGTGTGCTGAGACTGACTTTTTTCTTTATCAATGCAAAGCATAGAATCGGAACCATCATAAAACCAAGACCGCCGATCTCAATCAAAAGCATGATCAAAAACTGACCAGCACTGTTCCAATGTTCTGCTGTATTCAATGTCGTCAATCCCGTCACGCAGACGGCAGAAGTTGCAGTGAAAAGCGCATCGATAAAATTTGTCCCATGCCCACTATTACTAAAAAATGGCAGGGTAAGTAGGCCGCCGCCAACTAAAATCAGGAGAAAAAATCCTAATGCGAGAAGCTGAACGGCCGGCAAGCGTTTCTTTAATTGTTTGTTTTGTTTAATCATCGTTTTCCTCTTTTAAAAAAGGATACCACTTAGTCAGTGGTACCCATATTTTTTACTTTGATCAACCTTGTTACTTCTGCGCGCTCGTTTTCTTCTAGCTTCATACGAATATAATAGATCGTTTCTTCTAATTGAGGAATCGTCATATATTCTAATGCATTGACTCGTCGACGTGTCTTTTCGATTTCACTCGCCATCAGCTGACAAGTTTTTTCGATTTCTGTCAGTTCCAAAAGTTTTGGAAGCAAGGTAGTAAAGCGATCGATTGACCGATCCAGTTCGGCACTGGAATTCAAATACCCGTATTCCAAAGGGGAGTCTGTCAGCTGTTCATCATATTCAAAATTCATCACAGGTACTTTTACACTCATGATATTTTTGTCTACAATAGATAAATCAACGTTTTCCGCCGGCAAAGCAAACAATTCTTCGATGAAAGGTTCCGTGATCGAAGCATTTGCCAATACAAAATCAGACATTGCTTCTGTCATAGACTCTTCCATTTCTTGACGCAGTTGGTTGTTCTTTCGAATCAACAGGATGAATTGACGCATCAGTTCATCTTGCTTATCTTTTAATAATTTATGCCCTCTTGTGGCAGTTGTCAACTGTTTTTTCAATCGGGTCAATTCCATGCGAGTCGGATTCACATTCAATCGTGCCATCAGAACTCACTTCCCTTCTGGCAGATATTTGTCCAGCATGTCGTCTTTGATTCGTTTTAATTCGGTTCTTGGCAACATCGATAGCAGTTCCCACCCTAGATCAAGTGTTTCAGTAATCGAACGGTTCGTGTGGAATCCTTGATTGACATATTCTTTTTCAAACCGCTCAGCAAACTTCGCATAGATCTTATCTACATCAGATAAAGCAGATTCTCCTAAAACTACGGCTAATTCTTTTGCCTGTTTTCCTTGTGCATAGGCTGCAAAAAGCTGATTCATCGTAGCCGCATGGTCTTCTCTTGTCTTTCCGGGTCCAGTTCCTTTATCTTTTAACCGCGAAAGAGACGGAAGTACATCAATTGGTGGTTGAATCCCACTCTTGTAAAGCTCTCTAGTCAAGATGATCTGACCTTCTGTAATATAACCGGTCAAGTCAGGGATCGGATGGGTCTTATCGTCTTCTGGCATTGTTAAAATCGGAATTTGAGTAACTGATCCTTTTAGTCCGCGGATCCTTCCTGCTCGTTCGAACAAAGTAGCTAAGTTCGTGTAAAGATACCCAGGATAGCCTCTTCTTCCTGGAACTTCTCGCCGTGCTGCAGAAATCTCTCGCAATGCCTCTGCATAGTTGGTCATGTCTGTCATGATAACCAATACATGCATTCCTTTTTCATAAGCAAGATATTCTGCAGCAGTCAAAGCCATACGAGGAGTAGCAATACGTTCGATTGCAGGGTCGTTTGCTAAATTCATGAACATGACAGAACGGTCGATTGCACCAGTTTGTCGAAAATCTTCCATGAAAAATTCTGCTTCTTCAAAAGTGATTCCAATAGCAGCAAAGACTACGGCGAAATCATCTGATGAATCAAGTACCGTTGCTTGTCGCGCAATCTGAGCAGCTAATTCTTTGTGAGGAAGACCAGAACCAGAAAATACTGGTAATTTTTGTCCACGAACTAATGTGTTCAAATGATCGATTGCAGAAATCCCTGTTTGGATAAACTCATCTGGGTAATCCCGAGCTACTGGATTGATTACTTCTCCGTTAATATCCAAATACTTTTCGGGCAGGATTTCTGGTCCATTATCTTTTGGACGTCCCAAGCCATCGAATACTCGACCGATCATGTCTTCCGATACACCTAGTTCTAAAGGATGTCCTAAAAATCGTACAGAAGAGTCACGTAAATTGATACCACTTGTTCCTTCAAATATTTGGACCATTGCTTTATCTTCTTGGACTTCCAATACTTGTCCACGACGAATCTCGCCATTTTGCATACGGACTTCGATTAATTCTTCATATTTGACACCAGCAACTTTTTCAACCGCCATCAATGGACCGACGACTTCACCGATCGTACGATATTCTTTAATCATTGCTCATGCCTCCTTCTGAAACGATTGTTTGCATCGTTTGTTTGATTTCACCGATAATTTGATCTAATTTTTCTAATTCTGTTTCCGGGATATATTTGCTTCGTCCGATCCTTTCACGAATCGACACGGTACCGTCCATGATCTCACTTAAATAAGCACCTAACGACAACGCACGGCGTCCTTCTTCACCAAAGGTCAAGATCATCTTCAACATTTTGAATTGTTTCTCTCTTGAAGTGAATGTATCGACATCATCAAAAGCATTTTGCTGCAAATAATCTTCACGAATGGATTTTGCCACTTCTAATGTCAGACGGTCATTATCTGAAAGGGAATCAATCCCTACCAAACGCACGATTTCATTCAGCTGCTGTTCTTCCTGCAAAATACGCATGCCCTCAGTGACCATGGATGCCCAGTCAGCTTGAAGGATATGATCCATGTACTTCCCTACTTCTGTTGAATAAAGAGAATAACTTTGGATCCAATCGATTGAAGGAAAATGTCTTTTTTGGGCTAAAGTCGAATCAAGTCCCCAGAATACTTTTACGACCCGCAATGTATTTTGTGTGACTGGTTCCGAAATATCCCCTCCAGAAGGCGATACAGCACTGATTGCGGTTATACTTCCTTCGCGACCTTCTGATCCTAAAGCAATGACTCTTCCAGATCGTTCATAGTATTCCGCAAGACGGGAACCAAGATAAGCTGGATAACCTTCATCACCAGGCATTTCTTCCAAACGTCCGCTCATCTCACGAAGTGCTTCTGCCCATCGTGAAGTGGAGTCAGCCATGATAGCAACGTCATAACCCATGTCACGGAAATATTCCGCAATCGTGATTCCCGTATAGATAGAAGCTTCTCGAGCCGCTACTGGCATGTTAGATGTATTGGCAATCAATACCGTACGTTCCATCAACGATTCTCCTGTATTAGGGTCAATCAATTCAGGGAATTCATTTAAAACATCCGTCATCTCATTTCCGCGTTCACCGCATCCCACATAAACGACCAGGTCCACATCGGCCCATTTTGCGATTTGATGCTGAACGACTGTTTTTCCTGCGCCAAATGGACCAGGAACAGCTGCTGCTCCCCCCTTTGTCACTGGGAAGAACGTATCGATCACTCGCTGTCCGGTGATCATCGGTGCATCAGGGTTTAATTTTTCTTTGATTGGCCGACTACGTCTGACTGGCCATTTTTGGAGCATCGTCAAGTTTTTGTCACCATTTTCAGTTTCAACGACACATACGGTTTCATCAATAGTGAACGATCCTTTTTCGATTGTTTTGATCGTACCTTTTATCCCATTTGGCACCATGATTTTGTGTTTGATAACTTTTGTTTCTTCTACGATTCCAATCACATCGCCAGCACTAACCGTTTCTCCGGCTTCTAATGTGGGTTCGAACCACCATTTTTTCTCATGATCCAATGCAGGCAATTGGACTCCCCGTCCTAAGAAATTACTTTGTGTGATTTCCATAAAGGTATCTAATGGCCGTTGGATTCCGTCAAACATTTGTGAAATGATCCCTGGTCCTAATTCAACAGATAAAGCTTCACCAGTAGAGCGAACCGGTTCGCCTGGACCAATTCCAGAAGTCTCTTCATATACTTGAATAGACGCCACATCGCCACGCATCTCGATAATTTCTCCGATAACTCCTAGATCTCCCACTAAACACATGTCCTGGATACTGGCATCAGACATGTTTTCAGCCATTACAAGAGGTCCGGAGACTTTTATGATTTTTCCAATTTGCAAAATTTCTATCTCCTTTTCATACTATAAGATATTTTGACCTACTGCTTTTTCTACGTTCTTTTGAATTTCTTCCAGCCCAATCCCTAATGATCCTTGATGGTTGGGAATCAATACGATAGCAGGTATCATTTGTTCCTTGTAACGTTCGATCGTTTCTGGGCTCAATGCTGCACATTGCTCTGTGACATAAATCACGCCATATTCATTCTTTGCCATTTCTTCAATTGCCTGGCGAACGGTCTGCTTGGTTGTACCGTAACGAACATCGAAGCCAAACAATTTGAATGGCAAAACAGAATCTTTGTCGCCAACTACACCGATCTTATGCGTCATAGACTTGTCTCACCCGCTTTCTGATTGTTTCTGGTTCGAAATGGCTTCTTTTGCCGATAACCAGTAAACGAAGGTTTTTGCTTTCTACCTCTTTTGCGTTCAAAAAGGCTAGTAGTGGCAGTGGTCCGAAAGCCTGGGTTTGTGCTTCTTGATACAATGAACTTAGATAATCATCTTTCAACTGTTCAAGCTTTACGAGATCAAGATTTCCCTCACGGATGACAGGACGCAGAAACTCAGCATAATCTGTCTCTAATAGAAAGTTCGTGTAAGCTTCCATGTCTTTATCTACAAAGTTCAAAAATACTTCTTTTTCGATACTTCCCGAACTGGAAAGCACCGTCGTCATGAACCCATATGTTCTTTTCTGCAATATTCCTCGAGCCATCGTTGTGATATTGGTCAAGTCAATAAAAGTAATGACTTCTGTCAGTAATTCTTGATATCCTAGCTTATCGGCAAGCCGTCGCTGTTCAGTCATAAACTGCCGATCATAGATCACATCGATTCCCTGAAGAATGGTAGACTCTTCAAAATAATCGCGGACTTCTCGTATACTATCCATAATACTTTCAGGGAGTTCATTTGAAACTTGCGTATGAATGGCATCCTTCAAGGTTTCTAATGAATAAAACCCATCGTCGATATACAAATGGTCCAGATTTTGATTTGTCATCTCAGCCTTTGTTAAAGCTTTCAGATTATGGAAAGTATAACGCATCGTATAGATCCAAACGATTTCAGGCTCCGGTGCTGATTCCTTTAACCAGCGAAATAGACGGCTCTGCTCCTTTAAAAGATTCTGTTCAAAGTCATATTCATATCCGTCATAGATATATGGACTGTAAATCGTGGATTTCAATATCTCACCAAGTGCTTCGACAGAATTGGTTTGAATCATCCGTTCAAATGTCTCATTGGACAAAAGTTCAAGCTCTCTTCCGCGAATCAAGGGATTTAGTTCGTGGTATTCCATACACTGATCCCTCCTTATTCGAATAATTGATTGGCAATCTCAAAACTCATCGTTCCTTGGATATCTTGTACAAGGCTGCTGAAAAGAAAATTATACTGAACTCCTTGATCGTTTATCAGAAACCCAGCTTGACCAGCAACAGATTCATCGCTTAAAACCATCGTAAATGGAAGTTCATTGTTCCATTCATCCAACAATGTCTGAGAAAGATAAGCTGCTGTTTTTTCTCCAGCAATGAATGTTACTTTGCCTGTCAAAGGTAATGAATACAATGAATTTTTGATAAACTGGATTTGTTCAGATTCATCCCAATTCTCCATTTCAGCTATTGCATCTGCAAACAATCGACGTAAAAATTCCTGCTTCGCGTTCAAATTTTCTTGTCGCACTTCTACTTGTTGGCGATTCCTAAGCTGACGGTATTTTTTTTCAAGTAATTCGATTTGTTTTTCTTTTTGTTTTTGATGTTCTGTTTCGATTTGCGTACGTTTTTGTTCAAAGTTTTGATCGATCTTCATTCGCTCTTCTTGCTCTAACGCCGCTCTTTCTTGCTCTGCTGCTTCATTCATCTGAGAGATGATTTTTTCAATGGCGTTCATCTGGTTTTCCTCCTTTATGCTTAGGCATTCAATACTAATAGGAAGGAAATAACGAAACCTAAAATCGCATATGTTTCAACCATCGCAGCAAAAATGATTCCTTTTGTAGCATGTTCAGGTTTTTTCGCTAAAATTTGGATACCTGCTGCTGCAACTTTCCCTTGGGCGATACCTGAAAACAAGCCTGTAAAAGCAATCGGCAGAGAAGCGCCTAAAAAGTTCAAACCTTGTACAACTGACATATCATTTCCTAAGTTGATAAAAATCAAAAAGGCGATAACGAATCCATACAACCCTTGCGTACCCGGAAGCAATTGCAGAATCAGAGCCTGTCCGAATTTTTCGGGTTGACTTGTTGTTAACGCTGCTGCTGCCTCACCTGTCATTCCAACACCTTTAGCTGAACCGATCCCTGAAAAAATCGTCGCTGTTGCCATCGCTAATACTGCAAATACCATTCCACCATTTTGACTAATTAAGTAATCCATCATTGTATAAAAATCCTCCAATTATTTATTGTTTTTTTTCTTATGATTGATGTTGACGTATTTTTCCGCCGTTTTCAGCGGGTCAAAGGCACGTCCGCCTCCTGTATAAAATTTTCCAAAAAATTCGACATACTGCAATCGTGCGCCATGGACATAGGCACTCAACAGTGTCAAAAACATATTCAGTGCGTGTAAAGCGATGATCAAAAGGATCCCTATACTGAATCGAGCGGCTGGCGGCATGAAAGCAACTAGCATATTGAATGCCGCGCCAATACTTCCGCCTGAAATACCTAGTGCCATCAAACGTGTATAACTGACTAAATCACCGATATAACCAGTCAATCCGTAAAGATTATACGCTCCTTTAGCAGCACCCTTGACTTTAGACGGCGATTGGATAATCGGCACGATTAAGATACATAAAGCAGCAATGATTGATAGCCCCGCGCCAAGATAAACAAATGCTGTATTTTTTATCAACATGGCACCAATCAATGCAATAACGATTCCAATTAGGATTCCTTGCCAGGCAAATCCATCACTGACAGCACTCAAGTAATCTTTTCTCCTGATATTTTCCTTTGCTGCCACAAATAATCCAACCAAGATCTGTATTAGACCGAAAATCACGGATAAAATCAAAATCGTATTGACGTCATCCGTCGTAGATAGGATTGGGAAAGGCAAGCGAATGCCAAACAGTTCTTTTGGTAATGCCTGTCCGAAAAATGAACTGTAGATCAATCCCCAGATGATCGATGGTACCGAGAGAATCTCAAAGAATTTTACGAAACGTTTCATCCCACGTGGTAAAACAAGTAGTTTTTGAGCTAGTATTGTCCCAATGAGCATCAGCAATCCGTAACCAACATCTGCGACCATCATCCCGAAGAAGACAAGATAAAATGGTGTCATCCAAGGTGTTGGATCTACTTCTTCATATTTTGGCAGACTGTACATTTCAGTCAGCAATTCAAAAGGTTCGATAAGCGGATGATTTTTCAATTTAGTAGGGACTTCCTGCTGAATCTCTTCTGAGTTTGGTGTTTCGAAACTAACATATATATCTTCTTCTGATACAGTTTCGTTTAACAGATGCATCAAATTCTGTTTTTCTTCTGCATCTACCCAACCTTGCAAAACGATCAGATAAGTGGCATGGATAAACCGTTCTTTTACTTTTTCCCGTTCTGCAACGGCAAGTGTGACTTCTTCTACCCATTCAAATTCTTGGATATAGCCGCTGCACTGACCTAACGCTGTTGTTATCTTCTTTTGGTGCTCGTGAACAATGGATAATTGCTGTTTGGTTTCTTGCAGTTTTTCTTTAGGATTTTGTTCATAAGGATACGTTTCTTTATTGAACCCGTATTTCCCAGCAATTTCTTCTATAGCAGCAGCTGATTTGTTTAAAGCAACATACGAAAGATAAACTTGTTTTGGCGTATAATCTATTTCTTCCATATAAACGTCATCAAGTTTACTCAGTTCTTCCTTGAAACTTTCAAAATTTGCTGCACTCACAGTCCCCATCTCAAAAAGGGTCGTCTTACTTGCATACATACTTGGAGCAATATCCAGCTGTTGCCAATGAAGAAGCCATTCTTCCTCTTCTTCTAAACGATCGCGTTTTTCAGTTAGCTGTTCCCACTTTTCTTTTAAATCAAGGACTTCTTCTAATTTATTCATGAAATTTTCTTCGGAATAATTTGCTTCCAAGTCTTGTAAGGAAAGTTCTTGACGTTTCAAATGGAGTTTCTTTTGACGGCTATCGCCGTGGTGTTGTATGAATTGGATAGCTTCTTGGATGTCTTTCAGTCGATTGCCTAAAGCGCTTAATTTTGCTTCTTTATCAATAATCGTGGTATCTGGAAAATATTTTTCTACCCACTGGTTATTTGTTCTATTTTGATACAGATCCCGGATTTCAACATTTTGGATTCCTTGTACTGCTTGTAAAATCCTCTCCTGATTTCTTTTATCTGAAATGAGGGTCACTTTTTCCATCTTAGTGACGGCCATAAGTTTCTTTCACCCTTTCAATGATTGCACCGATTGCTTGACTCTGATGCTTTTGATATTGGTCTTTCAAAGTAGCTTGCACCTTGTCTGCTTCTGCTTTCAATTTCATTTTTTCTTTTTCTAATTCTTGCTTTTCGAATTGTTCTTTTTCTTCTACCAACTGTTTCAGCTGTTGCCGATTGTTTATTTGGATTATCTCCAATTCTTGCTCTTTTTCTTCTGCATAGGTCTTCAACTGCTGCCGCAGGGTTCGGGCACGCTTCTCATTTTCTTCTTCTGCTTTTCGGATTTGTTCCAATGCTTCTAACACTTGCTTCACTTCCTTTCGATTTAAAAAAGAGGTACATGCTTTCTTTTTTCATTGAAAGTATGTACCTCTAAAGATAACTTAGTATAGGCAGGCCCCTTCAATAAAATGTCCTTCTCACCCCTTGAAGAACTAGATCCTTGAAGCTTACGCCCAACCTTTTTATTTCTGCTTACTTTTTATTATAACAAATTAAGCAATATTTTCAACTATCGTCATGAATTTCACACGAAAATTCTCTTTACAGATAGTAACACAGCAAGAACAGATAAGTATAGGGGCAAGTCTTACATAGTTTAAATTTTTTTAAATCCTTGTTACAATTAGTCTACTTTAGGGGGAATAAAAAATGAAACCAATCATCGGCATTGCCGGGAATCAACTGATTCGAGCAACAGATATTTTCCAAGGAAATCAAGTAAGCTACACACCGCAGGGATTTGTGGATGCAGTTTTAGATGCTCAAGGATTGCCTCTTATTCTGCCAGTCATGTCTCCAGATTCAGCGCCTCAACTAATTGAGAAAATCGACAAACTTATTCTTGCAGGCGGTCAGGATGTTAGTCCGCAACTTTACATGGAAGATCCTCATCCAAAACTGACGGAAACAAATATTCAACGAGACCAATTCGAACAGGCATTGATTTTGGAAGCATTGAAACAAAGAAAACCGATTTTTGCAGTCTGCCGAGGACTTCAACTATTGAATGTCGTGTTGGAAGGAACACTTTATCAAGATCTTTCATTATATCCAAAATGGTCCGTAAAACACGAACAACAGCCCACTGCCCCGCAGTTTGCGACTCACGAAGTCAAAATCGTTTCGGACAGTTTATTAAGTGACCTTCTCCCTGATTCATACTTTGTGAATTCCTATCATCATCAGGCAGTCAAAGATCTTTCTCCTTTGTTAAAAGCCATCGCCTTTTCCAACGTTGGTGTCCAATGGCATCCGGAACTTTCTCATCGTGTAGATTCATCTGAACAGCGTTTATTCGATTTCTTTGTGAATGAATTTTAACCGTTTTTCTGAGGAAGTTGTGAAAAAGCTGTCCTGCATCAAGTAATAAGAACAGTCAAACAAAAATAGCTTCTCATATTTTTCGTTTGGCTGGGCTTATTACCGCAGATGCAAGCTTTTGAACACCGTGAATCAGAGGTCGTGAAATCAGCGCCCTGACCTGAGTATTAGAGAAATAAAACGGAAAAATCGCTTCTCATATTTTACCGTTTTTTGAGCTAATACCGAAGGAGACAGTGGCACGCCTTTTGTTGCAGTCGCTTTTTAGTCTATTGAGCAATGTTGGCTAGCATTTTTCTCAATCGTCCTTTCGATAGTCCAACAGCCTTTGGAGCTGAGTAATCTGTTGCTGTAATTCCATTCCTTTTGTCGTATCTCGATTAAGTTTGCGTGGGAGCTGCTGCTCGATCACTTTTTTTACATTCGTTTGATCAGATTTTTTTGCAAATTGTTGTTCAATAGGCAAGAACGGATAATGTGTCACGATTTGGAAACCGTAAGAATTGCATAGTAGTGAGTAGCCAGCAATCCCGGTTGTTTTTTGATAAGCTTTGGATAGACCTCCGTCAATAACAAATGCTTTTCCGTTTGCTTTGATCGGTGACTCCCCTTTTTTTACTTTTACTGGTGTGTGTCCATTGATGATTGCTGAACCTTCTTCTTTTGCATCGAATTCTGCCAAAATTTTTTCACTGAACCACTCTTCATCTCGCAAGTGATAATAGGGATTGCTTTTTTCGACGTGCGTATGAGGCTCTGTGAGAAAATAACGCTCAAAAGTTGCCATTTTACTCTTGCCGAATAAAGGCGAAAATGGCCCGCTCCACGCATACCAAATCAAATCGGTCGCCAAGTCTTCTTTTGCAGTCAAATCTTTTGCGCTTTCAGTTATCTGTTTTTCAAAAAATCCCAGTAATTCTTTTCCGCGATAAGATTGGTCTAATTCAAATGCTAAGAGCTGCCCCTTTTCATCTACAGGTATACAGCCATGAAACAGTACATGCTGATTATTCGTGAGATACATTCCCCCTTTTTCGATCAAAAACGTCATGTGTTTTTGCATTCTTAACGAGTGCTGGAATGAATACATCAAACTATCGATCACTTTTTGTTCCTCTTCCAAGAACTTTTTAGGATCATCTGGCTGGATCGTTTGAAAACAAGTCCCTTTCAACTCATAGAGCTGACCTTCTAAATCGATTGTTGATTCCTCGTAGTTGATTTTTTCCAACAATTTACGATCGTCCATTTTAAATTCAGGTCGTCGATCCAACAACTGATGTTCTGATTTGAATTGGAGGATAGAAAGTGCTTGATGGATCTTTTCTAATTCTTCTTGTTCTCTTTCAGATAGATCTTTCCCGTTTTTAGGTGTAAATACAGGATTCTTCTGGTAAGTTTGATGGGCAAAAGAAAATAATGGACGTAAATTTAATCCATATTCTTTCTCTAATTCAAATAAATAGTTGTAGCGTGCGGCAATCCGTAAAAGCGTCAATAAACATGCCTCAGAGCCGCAATACGCACCAATCCACAAAATATCATGATTCCCCCACTGGATATCTACAGAGGAAAAATCCATGATTCGATCCATCACTTTGGCTGCTTGAGTTCCCCGATCAAAAATATCACCCACGATATGCAAATGATCGATGACAGATTTTTGGATCGTCTGTGCAAGTTTTGTTAAAAATTTTTCTTCTTCCTTCATCAAGACAAGCTGTTCAATGATTTTTTTTACATAGTCTTTTTTCCCGTTGATACGATCATCGATATACAAGAGTTCCTCAATGATATAGCTATATTCTTTCGGCAATCCTTTTCGAACTTTTGATCGAGTGTATTTGACTGTCGTAAACCGTAAAAGATCGATCAAACGATGGATCAGCTGGGATTTATCTTGTTTTTTGTACCACTCAGTCGTCAATGCATATTCTGGATAAGCCGTAAAAATAGTGAATTGGCTAATCTCTGTTTCCGTCATTTGTTCAGAGAAAAGGTCTTTGATCTTTTCTTTAAGATTTCCTGAACCGATACGCAGAATATGATCAAAAGCAGGAAATTCGCCATGTATATCGCTCAAAAATAACTCTGTTCCTTTTGGAAGCTGTAAAATTGCTTCGAGATTGATGATTTCCGTGATGACATCTTCCGTTGTGGGGAATTTCTCTGAAAGTAAATCTAAATAGCGGTCCATTAAAACGCCTCCAAAAATTGGTATACTCAATATTATAAAGTTGTTATACACTATTTTCAATGGATATATATCAAATATAATAAAAAAATAGAAATAGGTCTATACAAAAAAGGAGCTGAGAACAATAAATGTCCAGCTTCCTTCTATATTTTTTTATATTTTATGCTTTTTTTCGTTCATTTCTCATAATTGAAATCGATTGTTTCAATGAACTCCATAATCCGCCTTCGCTATACACGAGTACATTCGATTTGTACATGTTTGCAGACAAAATCATCAATAAGAATGTCACGGCTACAAGTACCAACAAGGAAATCAATGCTCCACCCATACCGACTGTCTCATTTGCCAAGCGAACCGGCATAATATAGGAAGATAAAAATGGAATATACGAAGTGATTCGAATAACGATATTATTTGGATCTGACGCACCTAATATCAACCCAAGCATGTATCCGCCTAAAGATAAATAAGTCACTGGCAAGATTGCTTTTGCTGTATCTTCTGCTTTGTTGACCAAAGAGCCACATAAAGCTGCCAAAACAGAAAAAATCAAAATGCCAAAGATCATAAATAGAAGAGAATACCACAAGAATGGTCCAATCAAATTATCTAATGAGATACCATCCAATATATTCTTGACCATTTCCATATCTTTGAATTGATTGTATCCTACCCCAAAAATAATGCCGTATAATGCCATTTGCGTTAATGCAACAAGCAAAACACCAGTTAGTTTCCCGTAAAAATGCTTTTGTGCAGTTGTACTGGACAGGATCACTTCCATGATCCGCGTGCCTTTTTCAGAAGCAATCTCTTGTGCAATGATTTGTGCATAAGTCAGAATGATAATGAACAAGACAATCGTCGCCACATAGCTGACAACATATTGGACTGTCGAATTATCTTCTCCTACCGACATTTTTCCTTTTGAATCAAAGTTGACTTTTTGTCGAGTCAAACTTGCCTGTTGGCTCAAACTTGCTACTTCTTCTGGAGAAATACCTAATTCGCTTGCTCGAAGCATCGATTGCAAGCCTGTCAATTGTTGTTGTATCAGCAGTTGTGTACTTTGTCCCAATGAATTTTCGCTATAAAGCGTCCCATTTACTTTATCTTTATCAGTTGAGACTACTAAATAAGCATCAATTTTTTCTTCCGAAAGGTCTTTTTGTGCGTTTTCTTCAGAATCCACTGCTTTGAACTCAAAATCATCTGTTTTGACTTGGCTCATTTGCTGACTGATTTGCTCATTATCAGCCAATACGCCGATTTTATTGACATCACTATTTTGCTGGGCAAAGTTTCCTGCTACATAAATAATACCTAGCATGATGAAAGGAACTAATATCATAATCAAGAAAGAAATCGACTTGACATTTTTTAAATAGACATCTTTGGTAATAATCCAAAACTTACGCATCGATTTCACCTGCTTTCAATTTGAAAATCTCTTCCAAAGTTGGCGGCTGCTGGTTGAACATAGGGATATAGCCGAATTGAGTCGCACGAGTAAAGATTTCTTTCCCTGCTTCAGGATCTTCTAATGTGATCTCTAACGTATTATCCTCACGAAGGATCACTTTTTTCACGCCTTCGATTTCTTCTACTTCCTGTTGGCTTAACCCAGATTCCAAGAATAACTTCGTACGGCCAAATGATTCACGGATCTCATGGACTTTTCCATTCAAAACCATTTTTCCGTTTCGCAGCATGATCAAATGATCGCAGATTTTTTCTACATTATCCATATTATGGCTAGAAAAAATGACACACGAACCGTGTTTTTTCAATTCCAATATTCCATCTTTCAGTAATTCCGCGTTTACCGGATCTAACCCGCTAAATGGTTCATCCAAAATGATCAATTTAGGTTCATGGATCAATGTGGCGATGAGCTGGACTTTTTGCTGATTCCCTTTAGACAAAGATTTTACTTTATCCGTCTTTTTCCCTTTTACCTGAAATTTTTCCATCCAAAAATCGATTTTTGGTTCAATTTCTTTTCTTGATTTCCCTCTAAGTTCTGCAAAATAAAGCAGTTGGTCTTGAATCGTTACTTTTGGATAAAGTCCTCGTTCTTCTGGAAGATAGCCGATGATATCATAATCTTTCTCCCCAAGATGATGACCATTCCATAACACTTCTCCCTGGTCTTGTGTCAAAAAATCCAAGATCAAACGAAAAGTCGTTGTCTTACCAGCACCGTTTTGACCAATCAGCCCCATGATTTTTCCGTCTGGGATTTGGAAAGAGACATGATCGACAGCTGTGTAGTTCCCAAAAGTTTTAACAAGATCCTTGACTTCTAACATTTCTTCACTCCTTCTTCCATAAATCCATATATCCTAAGGCACCAGATGTAAGCGATTTATTATTTACCAACAAAACGTATACTCTCTTGTTGTTGTAAATAAAATGATAGGACACTTTACTTTCTTTGTAAAGTGCCCTTTTCTCATTCTTGATGTAATTTATCGAATACGTTTTGTGCGACATTTTTCGGTAGTCCGATTTCTTGTAATTCTTCTATCGTAGCTGCTGTGATATTTTTCAATGATTTGAACTCTTTAAGCAACATTTTTTTTCGTTTCGGTCCTAGCCCTTCGATTTCGTCTAATCGGGAAGCAAAACTGTTTTTACTACGCAGCTGCCGATGGAAAGTGATCGCGAATCGATGGACTTCATCTTGGACCCGCTGGAGCAAGAAAAACTCAGGTGAATTTCGCTCAAGTGGTACTACAGCCAAATCTGTACCGAATAGCAACTCATTTGTTTTATGTTTATCGTTTTTTGCCATACCAGCAATAGGAATATCGATTCCTAATTGATTTTCTAAGACATCTTTTGCTACATCGACTTGTCCTTTTCCTCCATCGATCAAGATTAAATCAGGTAAAGGCAACCCTTCACGAATTACTCGTGAATATCTGCGATAGATGACTTCTCTCATCGATGCATAATCATCCGGTCCGTTGACTGTTTTTATTTTATATTTCCGATATTCTTTTCTTGCTGGTTTTCCATCAATGAATACGACCATCGCAGCCACAGGATTCGTCCCCATGATATTGGAGTTATCAAAAGATTCGATGCGTATTGGGGTCGGGATATTCATTGCGTTTCCTAAACGTTCTACTGCTCCGATTGTCCGTTCCTGCTTTCTAGCAATCAGATCAAATCGTTCATTCAAAGCAACTGAGGCATTCTTATTCGCCAATTCCACTAATTTTTTCTTTTCGCCTCGTTTCGGTTGTAGAACTTTCGTATCTAACAAAGCTTCTACACTTGGCTTGTCGATCGTATCAGGAATCAAGACTTCTTTAGGAATGAAATGTTCATTTTCCTGATAAAACTGGCCAATATAAGTCAAAAAATCTTCTTCTGCTTCGTTATAGAAAGGAAACATTGAAACATCTCGTTCAATTAACTTTCCTTGTCTTACAAAAAACACTTGGACACACATCCAGCCTTTATCAATCGCATAACCAAATACATCTCGATCCAGTAAATCAGTATTTGTCATTTTTTGGCGAGTCATGATTGTTTCGATAGCACGGATCTGGTCTCGGTATTCTGCAGCTTTTTCAAATTCCATGTTTTCAGCAGCTTTTTCCATTTTCTGATGGATCTCTGACTCGATTTTTTCGTGTCCTCCGTTTAAAAAGTTTTTCACTTCATCAACGATTTTCGTATAGACTTTCGGATCTACGTCGAAATAATAAGGACACAGACATTGCCCCAAATGATAGTAAAGACAAGGCTCCTTCGTCTGACTAGGTTTGCATTTTCTCAGAGGAAATAATCGGTCGAGGATCTTCTTTGTCTCATTCGCCGCACCGACATCTGGATATGGTCCAAAATACAGTGCTTTGTCTTTTAGTACTTTGCGAGTAATCACCAAACGGGGATATTTTTCATTCGTTATCTTAAGGAAAGGATAGGTTTTATCATCCTTTAACATAATATTGTATTTAGGATCATTTTTCTTTATCAGATTGATTTCTAAGAGCAAGGCTTCTATATTCGATTCTGTAACGATGTATTCAAAGTCTTCAATTTCACTAACAAGCCGTTCCGTTTTCGTATTATGGCTGCCAGTAAAATATGAGCGGACGCGATTTTTCAATATTTTGGCTTTTCCGACATAAATGATCGTTCCATTTTTATCTTTCATCAAGTAACAGCCGGGCTGATCAGGAAGTAAAGCTAGTTTGTTTTTGATTCGTTCGTTCATCTGGTACTCCCCTTCATATTCAATTAAAGTTATTATAGCATGACTGTCAAAAAAACAATCCAGCCTGACAACGTAATTATACTCAAAAAAGGTTAATTTGAATAACCTTAACTCAACCGCAAAAAAACCGAGGACGGAACTGAATTCAGTCCCATCCTCAGCTTATTTTTGCTTTAAGCTTTTATAAATATTGATCGATCATTTGACGTAGTTGTTCTTTTGAATGAACACCAACAGCTTTTTCTACTACTTGACCATCTTTTTTCAACATTAATGTTGGAATACTCATGATTCCGAATTGTTGAGGAGTTTCTGGATTTTCATCCACATCCATTTTAGCAATTCTGAATTCTTCTTCATCATATTCTTGTTCCAATTGATCCAAAATCGGTGCTTGCATACGACATGGACCACACCAAGTTGCCCAAAAATCAATTAATACAAGTCCTTTGTCTGTTTCTTCGTTAAATGTCTTATCTGTAATTACTTGTGACATATCAAAGACCTCCATTTTTAAAATCTATGATCAGTATAGCATTTCTATCCTTGGATAGCGAACCATCTGCTTACCTTTAGTAAGTTTTACTTAAATTTAACAATTGTTGCACCATTTCCGCCTTGATTTGCCGGTGCAAACTCAAAGCTTTTGACGCTCCGATGTTTTTTAAGATAATCAGTAATTCCCTTGCGAAGTGCGCCTGTCCCCTTTCCGTGGACAATAGTCACTTGAGGATAACCTGCTAGGATGGCAGAATCCAAATACTGATCTACTTCACTTAGCGCTTCCTCATATCGTTTTCCTCGAAGGTCCAATTGATTCGGCACATGACTGCTAGATTCAGAGCGTACAGCATGGACAACTCGTTGTGTCGGCTCTTTTTGAGGAGCAACAGGCGTCAGTTCGTCTTCGGACACATTCATTTTTAGTATACCGATTTCTACTTGCCACTGATTCCCGTTTTTACGTAAAAGCGTCCCTCTTTGGCCGTAAGTCGTAACCAACACTTCGTCTCCCGGTTTTAATGTTTTTTGTTCTTTCGCCTTCTTCAATACTTTATTTTTCTTCAATGTTTCTTCTTGATGTAGATTTGCTAATTGGGTCTTTGCATCGATCAACTGATGCTCTTTCACATTTCCTTGCCCGATCTGCTGTTGCATTTTACGAATATCAGCAATGATTTTTTCTGCTTTTTCTTCCGCCTCTGACACGACTTCATTTGCTTTTTTCTTTGCTTTCTCTATTTCTTTTTCACGTTCTTCAAAGAAATAGCTGTAAGCTTCTTTCAAATCATGATGAAGTTCTTGTGCCTCAGAAACAAAATGACGCATTTCCAGATATTCGGTCTCTGCCATTTTCCGGCGATTCTCTAAATCTGTGATCATTTCATTTAAATCTTGGCTCTCATCATTCATCAACTGCTTTGCTTCATTAATAACATCTGTATCAAGACCTAATCGGCTGGAGATTTCAAACGCATTGCTCCGACCAGGCACACCGATCAGTAAACGATACGTTGGACTTAGTGTATCCACATCGAACTCCATACTAGCATTAATCGTATTTGCCCGATTGTATCCATAAACTTTCAATTCAGGATAGTGTGTTGTTGCCATCACATAAGCAGACTTTTTACCAAGATCATCTAAGATCGCGATGGCTAGAGCAGCACCTTCTTGCGGATCTGTTCCTGCACCAAGCTCGTCAAATAGTACCAGACTTTTTTCATTGACTTTTGATAAAATATCTACAGTGTTCGTCATATGAGAAGAAAAGGTCGATAGACTTTGCTCAATCGACTGTTCGTCTCCTATATCCGCAAATACTTCTTCAAAAATACCGATTTGGCTTTCTTCTCCTGCAGGAATCGGCAACCCTGCTTGCCCCATCAGCTGTAACAGACCTAAAGTCTTCAACGTGATCGTTTTCCCACCTGTATTAGGTCCTGTAATGACGATGGCTTGATAGTCTTTTCCAATTGCGATGTCATTAGGAACTACTTTTTCCTGATCGATCAGCGGATGTCTTGCTTGTTTCAAGACGACATGATTGTCTTCACTGATTCCCGGCACGATGGCTTTTAGTTCTTTACCAAATCGTGCTTTTGCATTCATCAGATCCATTTTACCAATCACATAAGCATTGTGGATGATTTCTTGACGATGTGGAACAAGTTCTGCAGAAAGTTCACTTAAAATACGTTGAATCTCATTTCGTTCAGCGATTTGATATTGACGCAAACGATTATTCAAATCCACCACTTGTTTTGGTTCAATAAATAAAGTCTGTCCTGAAGCACTTTGATCGTGGACTACACCGCCAAATACACCGCGGTATTCTTGTTTGACTGGGATAACGTAGCGGTCATTTCGCATGGTGATGATTGCATCGCTCAAATATTTTGCGTTCTTCCCGCGGACGATTCCGTCTAACTGTTCACGAACAGCTTGTTCACTGCGACGAATGTTCTGTCTTATGATTTTTAGCTCAGGAGAAGCATCGTCGGTCACGCGTCCGTCTTCATCGATTGCTTCCTTTAAACGGCGACTTAAAACAGGAATCGTGACTAGCTGATCTGCCCACATATACAAACGCGCAAATTCAATTTCACTGTCAGAAAGATCATCAATGAACCGATGCAATTCACTTGTCGTAGATAACACTCTGGAAACTTGTGCAAGCTCCACTCCATTCAAATCTGCCCCGATTTCGATCCGTTTCATATG
Organism: Enterococcus sp. M-BR2; assembly: GCF_056612775.1. Classification (NCBI taxonomy): domain Bacteria; kingdom Bacillati; phylum Bacillota; class Bacilli; order Lactobacillales; family Enterococcaceae; genus Enterococcus; species Enterococcus sp. M-BR2. Next base: position 266,842 of record NZ_CM152743.1, on the reverse strand, counting down.
AGGGCGGATATTTTCAAGTTTTGGTATAGGAATCCCGCCTCGCAGACGTTGTACTTTCAACCCATCCTCAGTTTCTTGAAGCCATTCTGTGATCGTTTGTTTCTCGCTCACTGGTACCAATTCTGCCAGTTCTTCTTTTCCTTGTGCAGTCACTACAAATTGTTTGACCATCTGTTTGACTTTTTCAAATTCCAATGTTTCAAGGATTCGGTTATTCATTTTATCACCTTATCTTTCACTATGAAAAAAGGGCTGTGCCGGACATACGTTGCGCAGCCTTCTTAAATAAACTACTGTGTACAAAAAACAAAACATTCTTGTAAAAGTTTTTCTAAAAAAATATTTTCTAGCCCTATTTTCCTTAATTCAAAATATTCGTTACCCAAAGCTCATACATCTTGTTGGTAAGAAAGGGCGTTCTCTCAACGATAAAACGAGCGAAACTATGCTCGCCGAATTGATTTTGGACCACATCTAATGGAACAAAGGCAAGTAACTGCAAAATCAAAAATATAGTAACGTAAGCCATGATTAGTGACAGGATACCTCCTGCAATCCAGTCTACCTGTCTCAAGATCGGCACATATGTCAATCCATGGACAAAGACCCCCACAAATCGGGTGATCAGCCAGCCAATCAGCAAAATGATCAGAAAAGCCGTTCCTGCATAAAAAGCTTCATCTAGGTGAAAGGCAAATACTTGATCAAAAAATGCTAACTTTGATGTCGGGGTGACAGCTGGGTATGGAATGTATAATTCCAAATGACTTGCTAATGGTTTGTAAAAATGCTGGGCAGCAATAAATGACAACACATATCCGATTGCGAATATGACTTGTAAAGCAAACCCGCGACGTGCTCCAGAAAAAAACGCAATTAGCAATAAAAATAAAATCAGCAAACTCAGCATGCTACGTTCCTTTCTCTTCTAACTTTTTTAAATTTTTCTTATTTTGATAAAAGGATCTTAATTAGAAGATTTTTGTTTGATTTGTCCTTTTCGTTTTTCATTTAAAATCTGTTGTGCTTCCACATGATTTTTAATAGTATAATCTGCTTGACCATTTTCTTTCAGTACTTCTCGAGCTTCATTCTCGATTGCTTCCATGCGTTTTACGCGATTTTCAAGCTCTGTAAATTTGATCATTTTTTTCTTTAATTCTGCTGTTTCTTCTTCTAGCTCCAAGATTCTTTCTTGTTTCTTCAATTGATCCGAAAGCGCATTGACAGCCATCAAGATCGCTGCTTGTTCATTATCCATTTGTGGTGATAATTGTTTCAATTCTGCTAACTGCTCATTGATCAGCTTCGTTACGATATCCATATGATGCTTGGTTTCCCGTCCGATAATAGTATATGTTTGGTTGGCAATCACTGCTTTGTAGCGTGTTTTTTCGTGCGCCATACGAATCATTTCCTCCTATTTGATGAAAGTTTTATTTAGTGTACCATGAAGTTGGTTCTTTCACCGTTCTCCACAAATATTTTTCACATACTTAACTATTATATGATAAACTTTAAAAAAATGCTATGTCTCGCAACCTCTTAGAAAACGAAAAGTCAGGAGTTGCGGTATAGATTTATGTATAAAAACGAGGAGAATTTTATGAGCAACGTCATTATCAAAGCAACGAACGACCAACTTAGTCAAATGAAAGCATACTATCGCTCTTATTTGTTAAATAAACAGATTCCTTATACTATCTTTGCTGCAAAAAAAGACGGGACGACCATCACTGCTTACACATCAGGAAAAGTGATGTTCCAAGGGGCAAACGCAGAAACGGAAGCTCAGCGCTGGGGACAGGCACAGGATAAACAGGCCAAACCAGCAAGAACGGTCTCTTCTTTGCCAAAAAATATCAGTCAATTATCCGTTTTAGGTAGCGATGAAGTCGGAAATGGCAGCTATTTCGGCCCACTAACAGTATGTGCTGCTTATGTGAAACGTGATCAGCTTGCAGAATTACGTAAACTTGGTGTTCGAGATTCAAAAGAGTTAAAAGATAGCCAAATCATCCAACTTGCTGATATCTTAAAAGAAACTATCCCTTACAAACTACTTGTCTTGCCCCCAGAAAAATACAATGAGATCCAGCCAAAATACAATGCTGTTCGGATGAAAGTCGCTTTGCATAATCAATCAATCCATTTGCTGCTAAAAAAAATCGCACCAGAAAAACCAGAAGCGATTTTGATCGATCAGTTTACGCCAGAAGCAAATTTTAAAAAATATGCGCGTTTAGAAAAAAATCACTTGCAAGAAAAACTGTACTTCGTTACTAAAGGAGAACAATATCATTTAGCTGTTGCTGCTGCTTCTATCATCAGTCGTGCCAGCTTTTTAGAAGAGTTAGACAAAGCATCAGCTGAAGCTGGAATCACCCTTCCCCCAGGAGCTGGAACGAAATCTGATCAAGTAGCGGCAAAACTATTGGAAAAAGGCGGCATGCCTATGCTTGAAAAATATGCCAAACTTCACTTTGCCAATACAGAAAAAGCGTTGAAGCTACTAAAAAAATAAAAAAAACTGTGACATAAATCGTGTCACAGTCCCTTATTCCGAATAAACGGTGTTCAATTAGCTGACCCTCGATATTAGCTCAACAAACGGCAAAATATGAGGAGCTATTTTTCCGTTTGTTGAGCTAATACTCAGATCAGAACGCTGATTTCACAACCTCTTCCTTAAACGGTGTTCCAGAAGTAGCTTCTTCGAAAAATAAGCCGAAATTTCACAAAAATTTGAGAAGCAATTTTCGTAAATTCCTTCTTATTTCTTGAAGCTGACCACTTCTGTCACAACCTCTTTCCTTATTTATTGCTGAAAATAGGTGGTCAATGCTTGTGTCAAACTTGCAGCGATTTGCTGCTGATAACTGTCTGTTACTAATTCCTCTAAATCACCATCATTATTCATGTAACCCATCTCGATTAAAATAGAAGGTTGAAGATTTTCTCGAAGAACTTGATAGTTCCCAGTGGAGATTCCTCTTGAATCCAGAGGCAGATCAGTGAAGGAATCAGCGATTGTTTGAGCTAATGTTTCCTCTTGTCCATAGTAATAATATGTCGTGATCCCAGTTGCTTCATTCGCATATTCCGTAGAGTCTGCATGTAAGCTGATAAAGACATCTGCCTTTTTTTCTTCACTGTAGTCGCATATATCTCCAAGCTGTACTAATTCATCTGTAGTGTGGGTCAAATAAACCGTTGCTCCAGCATCCTCTAGCGCCTTTTTTACTTTTATGGCTGTACTTAATGTTATATCCTTTTCTTCTGTTTGTTCATCATTGCTTAATGCCCCAGTATCATTTCCGCCATGCCCAGGATCTAATACAATCACTGCATCAGATAACTCTTTCGGTTTTGTTTGTATATTCTTTGTGACTTTGGTCCCATCTTCGAGGGCTAAATATCCAGTATAGCCATCATTTGTCTTGATCTGATAAGCATTTTTTGTTTCGGAAAGAAACTCCGTCAGTTCTCCGCCGTTTATAGTTGCTAATGGGGTCGTTAGCGAGTCATCTGTATATAGTGTACGGTCATTTTTTCCAATTTTGACTAATGTCTCTTGTTTTGTGTCATCAGATGATTCCTTTGTCTTTGTAACCGTACTGTTCGTACTGCTGACTGTTTGCCCAACTATCTTTTTTTGACCAAAAACATCTATTTGAAAACAGATAATAATGATAATGATTGCACATACAAAAGCTCCAATTATTTTTTTCATGCTTGACTCTCACCTCGTAGATCCAGACTAAGGGTCAAAACTTAAAATCAGCTTAAGTACGCAAAAAAGGAGCTGCGACAAACGTTTTGTCACAGCCCCGTGTTTTCAAATAAACAGCAAATTTAACCAATCAGTTCCCATGCGCCCCACTCATTAGAACCTGGTTCTTCCCCTTGATTCCACCACTTTGCCTGATAAACTTTCCCTTTATAAGTGACGATGTCTCCCTTGACATAAGCTTTTTCTGGGTTCCATTCTTCGTATCCTGGAGCAGGGTCTTCGCTTTTCGTTGTGATCGTTATCGGCAAGCTTTTCTCAGATACATTTCCAGAAGCGTCAAATGCACTGACTGTATAAGTGTACGGTGTATTTGTCTCCAAACCTGTATCTGTATATCGAGTATGAGCTGTTTGTGCTACACGCTGACCATCACGATAGATGTAATAACCTGCCACCTGATTATTGTCTGTTGATTCTTCCCAACTAAAAGTAACTCGTGTTCCTTGAATATCTGAAACAGCTAGATTTTCGGGTACAGATGGGGGTTGCGTATCGGATGGATCCGGTATCAGTTCTTTTCCATAGATGACTTGCCGATTGATTTCCGCTCCTTCATCTCCGATTCTTTGGACTAACGCAATATGGCCAATTCGATCGACTGTTGGATTCTCATCACTTGATCTTAATCTAAATTCATAAGAAGCATCTGGCTCGATATGCTTACAGTCATATACAGAAGCTAAATCAATCACGACATATCCATTTTCTATCGTTACTGTTCCAGCTTTGTAATCTCCCGCACTTAGACTTTCAGCTGAATGGATTGGAATATATAGTTTAGGGAATTTGATTGTTTCTTGGGCTAATTCCACTGCACTCAATACACTAGAAGTTTCGTTAAGCTGCTCGTTGTTCTTGATAGTGATGTTATAACCATTCGCACCATATTCACTATAAGTAGAAATATCCACATCAATCGCTAACGGGGAGGAAACTATTTCTTGTTCTGACAGTTTTTCGTCACCGAATAATCCTTGTTTGATTGCATTAGTCAGCTCGTCTCTCTTACTACTGTTGGTTTCCTTATCTTGTGATTGCATCCAGGAGATTACTCCACCTAATTCATTTTCTTTTACATATTCTGCTTTGTAGCTGACAGATTTGACATTGTCATAAGTAAAGAATTCTCCTGTTGTTTTACTGTACATATAAGGTGCTTTCGCTACATCATCCCAATATTCTTTTAAGTCTGCTGTTTGATCAATCAAATCAGCGATATTCCGATAAGGCCAGACGCCGCCAGCTCTACCACCATTTCCTGAAACGAGATCGTTTTTGTTTTTGGCACCGTAAGAAGGTGTTTGATCGGCATCTTGGTTGCTTGCTTTTGCTGATTGGAACAAACCAGGTAGCTCTTTGTTATCCCCGCTTTCTACCTCATGCCAGCCGCGTGTATAAAAAGCTGCACCAATCACGATTTTGTCGGAAGGAGCTCCTTCTTTTTGTAAAAATTTGACTGTCTGATCGACAGAAAGACCTTCTTCATAATTAGGATCAGCTGGATTGCCATATAGTGCCGTATGGTGAGCACTGTTGGGACTCCATGCCCCCATTCAAATCATAGGTCATGATATTGGCAAAATCGACCACAGAGAATAATTTAGGAATGTCAACCCCATCATTTAATTTTTCTCTGGAAGAAGGAAGCGCTACAGATAATTCATATGTTTTCCCTAACTTTTCTCCTTGTTGATCAATTGACTCGCGAATCTCTTTTAAAAGCGTGATGTAATTCTCTTTGTCTTCCGGTTTGGCATGTGGTGTTCCTTCATCGTTTACATTATCTACTAGATCTGGCTGACGGACATCAGCTGGATATTCCCAATCGACATCGACAAAATCCATATTGGTATACTTAATAAATTTCGTGATATTTTCTACTAGATTTTTACGTTTTACTGGATCAGCTGCCACTTCTGAAAAGTCTCCTGATTTTGACCATCCGCCTAAAGATACGCCTATTTTTAGATTTTTATTTTTGCCGCGTAAATCTTGGATTGCATTCAAAATCCCAGAACTTGGTGTGTTCCATCCTACGCCAGGTTGTTCTAAAGATGCACCTACAGCAGCATCTGCATCTGTAAATGTCAGATTCCCCTCGCTATCAAAATCTAAAAAGGCAAAGTTCAAATGTGTTAGCTGATCCGCTGGAATATCTTGAGGAAGAAATTTCCCTTCACCATCCCAGATGGACCAATCTCCATAATACATGACATTCCGGTATTCTTTTGCTGGAACAACTTGAGCTGTTTCTTCGGCATAGACAGAGTCTTTTTGTCCTAATAACGGAGATGTGACAGACATCACCGAAGAAAATAACATTACGGCTAAACTGATTTTTTTCATTTTTGACATATTTTGAAACCTCCTTTTGTCTATTCGTTATGATTCATCCACCAAATAAATAGTTTCTTTCATTCTACAAATAATTAATTATTTGTGTTATTAAATAAAAACACCTCCTAGATCACCGACAGAACAAACGCACCAGAAACATTGACTTTATAATTACAACTAAATAGCAACATTCTGTAATTCTGTTTGCAAACGTTTCCTTTTATATTGTTTACGTTATTTATAAGTAAACAAAAACTACTTTTTGGTTAAATCCCTTTTGATAACGATTCAATTAGAATGAAATAATAAATAAAATATCCCATGATAATTATGAGAGAATAACAAAATTTTATGCATGAAAAACTAGCCGTATAAAAAAGAAACAAGATACAACGATTTTCGTCATATCTTGTTTCTTTACCTAACTGTTTTTCTCCACATATAACAGCTTTACGTTTGTCCTAATACACCATTCAAATATAAATCGATCAATTGTGCCACATTTAGCGGTTCTTCTACAGGTCTTTTTGATCGAGTGATGTACGGTGCCAACACTAAGAAAAAATGCCTTGCTGCGATTTCTTTGGTAATCCCGTTTCTTAACACGGATTGGTTTGTTGAAAAAATTTCTTCAAATGGTTCACGATAATTTTTCTTCCATAGAAAGAAAAGATGATCTCTCGTTTCATTGGAAAGATTGCTTTCAAGGTCGTGAAGCATCAGAAATAAATCAACAAGATGCGTCTCAATCAAAAATTGAGCCATTTTTGTCAACGTCACTTGAAATCTCGTTTCGCTTGTTTGGACGATTTCTCTCAACGCTTTCCCAACATCTTCTAAGTGCTTTTCTAATACTGCTGTATATAACTTTTCTTTATCACTAAAATAGTGATAAAGATTGGGCTGGGTGATCCCAACTTTTTGTGCGATCTCTCTTGTTGAAGTACCAAGATAGCCCTTGGACATGAACAAGTCAGCCGCTTCTTTTAAAATTTTTTGTTGCGTGTCTTTATTGTATCGATGGACCATTTTTCCACCTACTTTTTGGTTATTCTTTTTCTTTCAATACACCATCTTCCATCATAAATATTCTATCGCATTTGTCAATCAACCGTGTGTCGTGCGTCACCATGATCGTTGCTTTATTTTTTTCTTTTGATTCTTTTGCCAAAATATCGACTACTTCTCTTGCCTTTTCTGAATCCAAACTGGCAGTTGGTTCATCTGCTAGAATAATAGACGGATCATTGTACAATGCACGAGCAATTGCCACCCTTTGTCTTTCACCACCAGATAGTTCTTCTGGATACTTGTTGATCAGCTTATCCACGCCAAGCTGCTCAAATAATTCTTTTGCTTCTTTTTGCCGATGTTCATGTTTGATTTTATCTACTAATAACAACTGCTTTTTTACTGTCAGAAAAGGAACCAGATTTGATGCTTGCAAAATAAAACCAATTTCCTTGAAACGGAGTTTAACGCGTTCGCTTTCTTTTTGATTACTGAATTCCTGATCATTGATAAATACAGAGCCGCTGCTAGGTGTCTGCAATCCGCCTGCTAAAGTCAAAAAGGTACTTTTTCCTGATCCCGAAGGACCGATGATCGCAACAAATTCCCCTTTATCGATACTCATTGTTGTTTCTTTCAATGCTTTTACTACTTGGTCGCCATCTTGGAAACTTTTTTCTACTTCTTTAAATTCTATTGCTTTCATGTTCTTCCTCCTTCTTATCCAATGGCCTTCAGCGGATCGATTTTCACGATCGTCCGAACAGAAAATAGTGCGCCTAACACAGCCACTACCAACATCAACAAGCTAATGACGCCAAAAAATAGCCAATTGCTTTGGAATGGAACCGCATCAGGTAGAACAAGAGATGTTCCCACTGTTCCCACTAGACCAAGAAGAATACCAACAAAGGATAAAATGAATGTTTGTGCCACTACAGAGCGTGCAATAAATCCTCCCGTGATTCCTTGGGCTTTCATTACACCAAAGATATTAATTTTTTGCATCGTCAGTACATAAATAAAAATCCCGATCACGATAGCCGCAATAACAATCAAAAAGCCAATCATAAACCCAAAAGTCAATACTTGTGCATTGTATCCAGGTAATTCATTGATGAATTTAGAAATTTTGATCTGTTCCAAGTCTTCAGGTAAATCGTTGATTTTTCCTCTGACAACTATTGCATTGATCCGTGCATTCTCACTTGTGTCTTCTTTTTCGAAACGGATTTGTTGGTAAGCATTGATGGTCGTATAAAGAACCGGTGAAACATTAAACTTGGCATGATCCGTAAAACCAGTTAGTTTAAACGTCTTATCACTACCAGATAACTTGACCGTATCTCCTACGGTTAGACCATATTCTTCCTTCAGGCTACTATCGCCTATTGCCTCATCATCGTTATTAAAAGCTTTTCCTTCAACAAGATTCGGCATGATGAACTGATCTTTATCGATACCAAAGAAGCTAACATTGATTTTTCCTTCATCTGTACTGTCTTTACTAGTCACGACTCCTGGAGTTTGGGCAAGATAGGCCACTTTTCCACCTTCGACTTCTTCTGCGGTCTTCTTAGTAATCATGGACATCCCTAGATTTGAATTTGCATCTTTCGAAAGAACGATCGAATCTGCCTCCCACTTGTCAACCGCCGTTCGATTGTCTTGAGCTAAGCCATAAGCTAACCCGGTCAAAAAAAATACCAAGTAGGCGATTAAAAACATCACCCCTGCAACTAATGCGTAACGTAACTTTGAATGCATAATTTCATTTAATGCTAAAAACATTTAATTCCTCCTCTTGAAATAATTATTTTATACAATAATTTTATCACTTGATAAATTTTTGGCGAATATTATGCTCAAAATACATTTTCGCTTTTTTATTATCTCTTCTTATGATGTCTAAACGCTTTTTAGTTAGTAGTTTTCAGTTTTTTTATTATAAAAATAGCATTTCACATAATAAAAGACCGTGATGTTTCTCACGGTCTTTTTTCTACTCTATTGCGATTTGCTCTCTTAGCTAGTACTTTAAAAGCTAACTCATTGAGATAGTGAAAACGTGGGGTATATTCAGCCAAAAATCCAAAGTTTTCAACTGCTAACTGTGGAATCGTGGTTTTTTGTTTCACGATATCAGCAAGCAAGTTCAAATCTGATAATAAAAATTCTTGGCTTATCAGCTGTCCGCCAATGATTTCTAATGTATCTGGATGATAGATCAGCTTTGCATTTACTGTTTTATTTTCTTCATAGTATTGTGGAAATAGGTCAAACTCTCCTGAACAAGAACAGGCACTTTGTTCCAAAAATGGTGCTTCGTCTTCTGTCAACCCAACAGTTCCTAAAAAGTGGTCGGTAATGACCGTTGCTGTTATCTTTTGTTTGAGATCATAAGCAGTCGGCTGCTCGCACAAAGTCAACGCTACCGCTCTCGCCATATGTACAGCTCGAGTAACTAAGGGCAAAAAGAGATGCCGTTCTTTTTTGTCAAAACTGACTGGAACGATATCGCCAATCGCATAGATATCCGAATCACTTGTCTGCAGGTATTCATTGACCATCACAGTGTCGTCCTCATACAATGCCACTTTGTCTTTTAACAATGACGTATTTGGACAAGTTTGAGCAGAAAAAATGACGATATCTGCCTTCAGTGTTTGAGACAAAAGTTGTACGGATACTACTTCTTCTCCTGATTTTTTCCAATCAATCAAAAATTCATTTGGATGAAAGTTGATTTGCTTGTTTTTCAGCTGATTTTGAAAACTGCCAATCATATCTTTATCGAAATATCTTGATAAAACATTCGGCATGTAATCAACTAAATGAATCATATGTCCCTTATTTCTCAAAGCATCTGCTAATTCTAACCCAATATAACCAGCACCAAAAATCACTACTTCTTTTGCTTCTTTCAAAGCGGCAAGTACTTGTTTAGATTGCACTAGATTTTTATAGGTGTAGACATTTTCAGCTTCAATTTGTTTATATAAAGTAGCAGGAGATGAACCTGTTGCCACGATTAGTTTATCATAGGTTAGGGTTTCTTTTTTTCCTTCCTCAGAAGTGAGGATGAGCTGATGCTTGTCTGGATCAAGTTCAGTTACTCTCCATTCGGTGATCAGTTTTGCACCACTTGCTTGAAGAGTCCGCTCGTTGTTTGCAGCTTCAGCTAAACTATGTATCTTTCCTTTTAAATAAAGATTGATCCCATTTGAAACATAGCCTAATCCATCTTTGTGATTTTCATCGATCAACAGAACTTCTGCCTCCGGTTGAAGTTTGCGTAGATTTAGGGCAGCGGTGATGCCTGCATGGGAAGCACCAATGATCACGATTTTCATGTTTTATTCATCCTTAAATTCAATTTTTCTAAATAGCATTCTTTTAAAAATTGGTTCAAATAGGGAAAATCATAGTTAAATTCATTACTCGTAAATACAAAAACTTTAGCGGACTTCTGTGACGGGTATTCTTTCAATTGGCTAGTCAAAATAACATCATATTGCTTGTCTTTCTCGTATTCCACTAAATCATATTTGATCGTATTCAACAACTGTTCTTGAATGATTTCTTTCACGATATCCGCCATTAGCCTTTCGTACGGAAGATCATAAGCAATTTGCAAACGCAATTCCAATTGCTTGATTAGCGTTCGTAAAATAGATGCATAGCGAGCAAATAATTCAAAACGGGCATTTTCCTCGTCTGCTTCAGTAAAATCCACAATAGCAAATGTTTGTCTGACCAGCCTTTCACATAAAACAAGGAATTGTTTATCTTCTACTTCAGTTAACCGTTGTTTCAATCCTTCTTGACCAAAAATATTCATCCATCCTCTAAAATAGGCAAAATGAGCGTGATTTTGCATCACTGTTAACGCAATCTTTTGCGAAATCTCTTCTGGAAAAGCATAGAAAGAAAAATATTCTTCTATCGATTGTTTAAACGTTCGATTCAATTGAGCCACTACGTCATCTTAGTATTTTTCGCTTATCAAAAATTCCTGAACATGTGAATTATGTGTATCTAATGTAAAGTTACTGATCATGAAAAGATAAAAAACCAACGTTTCGTTTTGATCCCAAGGAAAGGCATATTGAAAGAAATAACGGGTCAAAAATGTATGAAGCTCCAATAAAAATTGTGTCGTTTGAAACAATCCAACAGGAAGATTACTATAATCTGGTTTGGCTTTTTTCGTACAGCGCATCCGTTTCTTCATAATGGAAAGCCATATTTCAAATTTCAGTCGCCCTTCTTCTGTAATGGCAAAACTGAACTCTTTTTGTAGCAGATCTAAAAAAGTGTTTCCTGATAAATCGCTGTATTCTTTTTTATTTTCAAGGTAGGGGCGACCAAACCAAAATAATTGAAAATAGAAATAGCGGATTTGATTTTCTGGGCCAGTCAAACGCCCGCTTTTTATTTTCAAATGAAACTCTTTTAAAGAATCATTTAATTCCTTCACTCTACGCGACAAAGTAGCCGAACTGATATTAAGTTCCATAACAAGTTTCTGCCGATCAAATGAGCCATATTCTAACAGATAAAGAAGGATTTGATATTTTGTAGAATAGCGCAAATAGCAATGATAATAAACATCGATAGCTGCTATATTGCCATGTCTGATCAATAAAATGTATCCTTCTTGGATAACGATTTCCAGTTGTTCGATGTTTTCCAAACTAGCTTGTAAATAAAATAAATCTTCTTTCAAGGTAGACCGATCGATTGATAAGCGGGCTAGTACGTTATTAACAGAGATCTCTCCTTTTTCCTCTAATAAAAGTTGAAAAAGTTTGATTTGCCGTTGTTCATTTTTTTCAAGCAAACTGAAAAGTTCCAAGTCCACTCCTCCAAGCATTTCTGATTTTAACAGCAGAAGTTTCCTTCTCATCCTTGAAAAAGAGGATCTGCGACAGTTGTCACAGATCCATACAAATTCTGATCACTTAGCTGATTGGCCCAGCTGACAGTTCCCATGTGATCGTGCCTTGATACCTCACGCCAGGTTGAGCGTTCGTACTGCTATTTACCTCTAAGAGTAAACCATCGGTATCGGGAAAGTCAACGAGAACCTCTCCTTTAGCTGTGCCATCACTTTGATAAATCATCGTGTTTTGTCCTTGTTGGATCAATTGCTTTGATCCAGCATGATTAAAGTACAATTTTGTTCCGCTTAATTCTTGACCTTGATCATTCTTAAATGAAGAAGTCAATGTACCTGTCAGTTGCCAAGGAGACGTGCTTGGAAGCCGAGTATCCCGTACATCAAAAGAAAAATCGCCTTTTGCTTCATAATAACTTGTCTTCAACGGTTTGGGGAGATCGTTGCCAAATGTAAAATCATCTGGTACATCAACTAATGTCAATTCTTGTTTGGGGATAAGAATTGTTTTGGAAGATGTTTGGACAACTGGATTAGGAAGCTTAACACCATCTGCTAATGTAATATTGCTAGAAAGTACAGCTGCCTTTGTCGGTATGCTGACAGATTGCACAGAAGTATCTACAGTATTTAATTGATAGTTGTAAGTAAGATGAATAGTATCGCCGACTTTGCTCAATAAATCTGCTGGGACAGATACTCCTTGTTGAACGCCGGTATCTGCGACAGTTGTACCATTTAATTTTAAGATACCATTGATATAAGTAGTATTTTCTGGAAGTGAGATCGTGATTTTTTTGTCGGTGATCGCATCCCCAGATTTTGTCAACGTGAATGTCACATTTTCTTGTATCGTATCCCCTGATAGTGCAGATAATGGGGTTCCTTCATCCGGTTGTCTGCTAAGATTTTTTAGCTGGCTGTCTGCACTCACTGATGGAAAATTAGCCACTGTTATTTGGGGAAGAGTGGTGATTCCCGCTTGTTCAGAATGCCATTTGTACGCAAAAGAAGGATACAGGTTAGTAAGTACATCGTCCACCAAGCGATAATCAAAATAATATTGCCCTGAAGCCAATGCAGGTAGTGTAGAAGTAGCTGTAGTTGTGCCGCCATTATTTGATGAGATCGTTTGGAAAAGTTGATCTGTCCATCCTGCCGCTAATTTTTGGGTTCCTTTCGAATAAAGCCTGTAATGGATCGACCCCGTTTTTAATTCAGTTGCTGACCAATTGGCCATGACTTGGTACGGCGCAGGAGAAAGGAGCTTTCCCCACTGACTATCAGCTGTTAAATTTGTTGGTAAAACCGTACCGTCTAGCTTATACTGCTCCAATACCTTTAAAGCAACGGGAGAAAGCAATCCACCTTGCGCATCTTTCCCGCTATATACAATATTGGTTGACTGATTCAATCCACTTGTGCTTGCTGGAGTATGAGTCAGCGCTGCTCCTTGTGTGACGTTTTTTCCTGTAAAATAATTGACTACACGATCAAAGCGAGTAGACGGTAATTGATCAAAACGTCCTTCAGTCAACCCCATCGTTAGTGTTCGATTATTGGTTGAGCCTGGAAGGTTCTGGTTATTCCCATCCACGTATTCTGTAGTATCAGCAAATGTATTATATTTTCCTGTTGAATCACTTGGTGAAATGTAACTATTCCACGTATTTATCTCTGCACTTGCAGAAAATGCATACGCTCCTGGATTCAATTTTCCACCAGTTAATTTAGGATAAAATCTACCTGCAGCTGGAGCTAAGATCGAATTGAACATACGATCTTGGATAATATTATTCGAGTCATAAAAATCAACAGAAAAAATAGCTTTTTTAGATATAGAAGGTTGTAATTTACCTTTGGTCAAAATTTTGTTTGGACTCGTATCATATTTATCTCCGTTTTCTGTCATCTTCGCGACATTAGCTGTAATATCAAATTGAAGCGGGACATCGTCAACATTGAACTCGCCTCGCGTAATAATAGCGATGATATCTGGCAGGAGAGTATTTGTATCCCACGAACCCATCCCAAAACGTAAAGTATGGCTTCCTGCTGATAATAAACTTCCGCTAGTAACCTTGATGGGGGCACCGGCAATATACAAGTAGGCGTTGTTCCAGTCAATTGCTTTTAATACATCACTGCTTGATACATGTTCCGGTAAATTAATGATTGCAACGAAGGCAAAACCTTGTGCAGTGATATTCACCAAATCAAGTACATTTGTTAGTTTCACATGACTTTCCCAATGAAAACGGACCGTGCCACCTTTCCAAGGATCATTTGAACCATCGTTTAAATAAGTAGCAGTCAATTTAGGCAACTGGTTAGCCCCAGTTAGTTGGACAAGCTTCCCGCCATTCACTGCACTACGTCCACCATTTGGAGGTACGATATTTTCGTATGTGTACGGATCATAAGAAATGGTAGGAGGCGTTGCTCCAACAGCTTCTGCCGAAGGTGAAAAGATAAATATACTTAAAACAAAAAGCGAAGTAAAAAAGAAGGAGCGAAAAAATGTAAATTTATTTTGTAGCAACATGTTCATCCTCCTTTTCCTTTCTTCTCCATAACAACAACCACACAAGAAGCCATAATTCTATACCAATGATCAAATAAAGAAAACGGATCCTTTGTTCATTCGTCTCCGGAAATACGCCATGTTGATTAGCCTCTTTATAAATCGATGGCTGTGTCTGCTGTTTTGATGTGCCATTGACTGAACCACTTGGATGCGGAACTGGACTTAGATCATAAAATGTAATCGTGCCTGAACTTTTGGTATCTGCTTGGACTGGCTCTTGCCAGCTGAAGAACAGCAAACTTGCAATAATCCCTCCTAATAAGATTGATGCTTTCAACGAAATCACCTCATCGTGTTGTTTCTCCTTTTTTCTTTTTCTTGTGGATCCACAAAAACAGCAAAATCAACAGTAATACAAGAACTGCAGCAACCAATCCTGCATAAAGCCATGGGAAAGATTGTTCTTGTACTGCAAAAACGGAATTTTCATTTACTTTCTGTGCTTTTTCTTTTTTGATCGTAAAGTTTTGTGTAAATCGCCATTCATTACTGTCACCTGATTTTGCTATGATTTCTGCGCGGTAATCGCCGGCTTTTGCTTTATCACCAGCTAAATCAAGATTCAAGTGAAAATTCGAATTTGGTGCAACTAAAAATGCATTAGACGTATTTTCAATATAAAGCTGATTTTCATAATAGATCTTGCTCGTAAATATCAAATTGCTGATAATCGTAGGCTGAGGATTTTGGAAACGAAGCTGGACAGTGGGCTTTGCATTGACCTCGTTCAAATCTCCTGATAAAAGTTTCAGATCCGGTTCTATCGTCTCTTGACTTTCTTGTAAAACGACTGCGAGATTATAAGCAATACGATTTTTTATTTGTGCACCTTCTGTAGCATTTTCTGTTTCAACTTCTTCTTTAGGTGAAACATGAATACCCGCTAATACACGTCCCTTAAAGCTTTTAGCTGGGATTTTTACTTCTACAGGTACAGTTGTTTCAGCATGCGCTGGTACATTGACTTCCTTTATGGCAACGGTCAAAACGTCACGGACATCAAATGGCAAGGTCCCATCTAGCGTTGGATTTTTTTGACTATAATCGATCGTTCCACCATCACTCGTTACCGCCGGATTAACAGAGACCTCAAATGTTCGTTCTTGATCTAAAGAATTGCTGATAATTACTTCCAGTGTCTGATTTTGTTCCGGTGCCACTAATAAATCAAAATAACCGATTGCTTTATCTATTTGATTCTCTGGAAATACCGGTTTGATCCCAAAGTCTCCTGCTGAATCCTCTGCTTGACTGATTGACGGAAAAATGAAAAATAGACTTAAAATAGAAAAAAACGAAACAAACAGTCGTTTACTTTGATTCATTGTCCACCACATTCTTTCAACAACAACTGCGGTAAAAAGATTCTTCACCCATAGTATTTTCACCGCAGTTTGTTGAATTCATTTCATATTCTATGCTACTGGGCCAGCCACGAGGTTCCAAGTCAAATCAGCCGTGAATGTTCCAGCTGCTGCTTTAGGTACTTTCAGCGTGATATTTGCTGGATCATAAACAGAAAGCCATGTTCCTAGACCTTGGTCTTTTGCTGCTGTAAATATTGGTGTCGCTGCACTTGCTTTACTCAATCCAGTCACAGCTTGACTAGTTGGTGCAGTGGCTTCGTTATCTGAGGTACTTTTCACAGTGGATGTCCCAAAATCCAATTCAGCCCCTTGCAAAACTTGTGAACCGTTTACAAAATCTGAAACCGAAACTGTCACGTTCCATCCTTGCGCTTGCCCGTCTGCACCTACACCTCGACGATCTGATACTTGAAGATAAGGTGTATCATTTTTTGAAGCGTCTATTTGATATGTTTTTGTTCCGCTTTCAATCTCGTGTGTACCAAACGGCAATTCGGGCACTACATCCAGTGTTAAAGGACCTGTCTGGCCAGTTCCTGGATTTTCCGGATCTGCCGGCTCTACTGGTTTAGAAGGATCATCAGGATCAATGGGTACGACAGTATTTGTTGGCTCAGTAAAGGTAATATCTCCTTTTGAAGTTGCTTGACCTTCAGCAAAAGCTGGGGTTGCCAAGCCGCCTAGAAGAAGTGTTGAAAGTAATAATGTCCCAATCATGTTCTTTTTCATAATAAATCACTCCTTTTTCTTAGTGACCTAAGTATAGTAGAGACAGCATGCAAAAAATCCTCATGAATTCATCCGCTTACTTGAAATTCTGACCCTTTTTGTATAAAAGAGAAAAAAGCAATAAAATCGTTTACATGAATATTCTTATTTTTTTATTAAGTATGAAAAAACATTTCAATTTTCTTTTTTTCATTTCAACTTATTCTATTAATGCTTCTCTGACCCATACAAATAGGAGTACGGCATCAACTGCCGCACTCCTATTGTTTTCGTCATTTGTATCTTAAATAAAACGATTCTCACGCAATTTTATTTTTTTGATATCTTCTACTGTTTGTGTTCCAGCTAATTGCATGACCATTTCCAATTCTGTTTTAAAGAAATCAAACACTTGACGGACTCCTGTGCTTCCTCCTAAAGACAATCCATAAATAACGGGTCTGCCAATAGCAACAAGATCTGCACCTGATGCGATTGCTTTGAAAACATGCTGTCCGCGTCGTACACCGCTGTCAAACACGATTGGTACACGTTTATCTACTGCTTCTGCCACATATTGCAACGAATCAAACGCTGCTGGACCACCATCTAGTTGACGGCCGCCATGATTAGATACCCAGATTCCGCCAGCACCAGATTCTAATGAACGATAGACATCTTCTTCTGACTGGACACCTTTCACATAGACTGGCAAATCAGAATGAGCAGCAATAAATTCTACATCTTTTGGACTAAGCTTCTGTTTGGAAGATTTGTACACAGCATCCATCGTTTGGCCTACTCCTGATTGATAAGCCTGAACGATCGGCATTGGCAGTGGGAAGGTAAACCCATTTCTGCGGTCTGTTTCACGGTTTCCGCCAACTGTTGCATCCGCTGTCAATACGATTGCTTTTGCTCCATTACGCTTGGCCACTTCAAGAATATCCAAATTGATCCCATCATCTTTGCTCATATAAAATTGAAACCATTGCGGTGCTTTCTCCCCGCCTGCTTCTCTTATCTCTTCTAATGTACAAGAAGCGTAAGAACTTGCTGTATAGATCGTCCCAAAATCTGCTACACCTTTTGCAGAAGCTTTCTCCGCCTTCACATGAGCTAAGCCATGAGCAGCAACTGGTGCCATGATGATTGGTGCAGTCAGCGTTTCTTCGTCAAAATGTGTAGTTGTATCGGGTAATTCTACATCTCTTAATACATGAGGAATAATCAGCTGATGATTGAATGCCCGTTCATTTTCTTGATAAGTAAATAAGTCGCCAGCACCACTGCTGATGTAACCATAACCACCAGCTGGAATCACTTGTGAAGCGGCTATTTCTAAATCTTCCATATTGATAAAATCCACTATTCCTTCATTTGTACCTGCTTGATACGTTTTTTCCATTTCAATGCCTTCCCTCTATAAAAAATTGAATGAATAATATGATAGCGTTTACACATTTTATATTACTCTTCCGTATTGATACAGGCAAATAATCTGTTTACATTTCAGTCATTCCAGTTGTTACTACTCTGAAAGAAATGTTTAGAACACAAATAGATAAAAAACGATGGGACTTTGACAAAAGTCGTGTCAAAGTCCCTTTTACGAAATACTGTGGATGCCTATTGAAATAAGTGCGGGTTGTTTCTTTGTGTTTCAATCGTTTCTTGCCATTCTTCGTTTAATTTTGGATTACCGTTTTCTTCCTTGAACGCATAAGGTCCCAATCCAAAAAGCTCAGTTAGTATTTGATTCACGATTCCATATAGCTCGGTGTGATCGGACACATGATTATTGAAGATCATCTCATTATCACCACGTTTGAATCTCACATTCGGGCTCTCATGATGAACCTCTATGCAGTTTTCCCCTTTTTTTAACTGACGGATTTCTGAAAACATCTCATAAATATCTTCTCCAATAAAACCTTCAGCAAGCGCCAGACTGTCCACAAGACCGCCTACTGTCAACTCAGAGATTATCGCTTTGTTGGCACCAAGCTTTAATGTATAGCTTGTTGCTTCTACTACGCCGCATGCATTGCAACCACCTTCTGATAGTTCGCTTTTTCTGATCAATTGAACTTCTTTCATTTTCTGATCCTCCTCTTAGTTTTCTACTTATGTATTTTTTATCACCTGACGTAAGTGAACTTTATCGTCACGATCACGTGATTTATTCTTCAGAGATTCTATTTATTAACATATCTTTTATTCTTCTACTTTTCTTTCTTTAGCATATAAGAGATACGCATAGTAATCAAGCAAGGATTGTTGATATAAAAAGAACAAATACCGCTATTTTGATTTCTTTTGACTCTATTACTCATATAAATAAAATTTATTATACCTGCTCTTTTTGACTATATCCTCATCTGACTCCTATACTTCGTTTGTATTAAAACTTAGGAGGAATCATTCATGCTTACAGGGCTAAACTTATTAAATAATCCTTTTCTAAATAAAGGAACAGCTTTTACAAAAGAAGAACGGGCAAAATACGGAATCACTGGTATGCTTCCAAGTACTGTCCAAACATTGGAACAACAATCTGTCCAAGCTTACGGTCAATACTTAAGCAAACAGACCGATTTGGAAAAACGTATCTTCTTAATGAATCTATTCAATACGAACCGGACATTGTTTTATAAATTGATGGGCGAACATTTAGTTGAATTCATGCCTGTCGTTTATGATCCTGTCGTTGCGGATTCAATCGAACAATACAACGAAATTTTCTTGAAACCACAAGATGCTGCATTTCTTTCAATCGACGAACCAGAAAATATCAAAGCAAGTTTGAAAAACGCAGCAGATGGACGCGACATTCGTTTGATCGTTGTGACAGATGCAGAAGGAATCTTAGGTATGGGTGACTGGGGTGTGAACGGTGTTGACATCGCTATCGGTAAATTGATGGTCTACACTGCTGCGGCTGGTATCAATCCTGCACAAGTCTTGCCTGTATCGATTGACGCTGGTACTAATAACGAAGAATTATTGAATAATCCATTATACTTAGGGAATCGTCATGCTCGTGTAGAAGGCGAAACTTACTACGAATTCATTGATCAATTCGTTCAATCAGCTACTGAATTATTCCCAGAATTGTTATTACATTGGGAAGATTTTGGACGAGGAAATGCTGCAACGATTTTAGAAAAATACGAAGATAAAATCACTACTTTCAATGATGATATCCAAGGCACAGGAATCGTTGTACTAGCTGGTGTATTAGGTGGATTGAATATATCAGGTGAGCAATTGAAAGATCAAACGATCTTGACATTTGGTGCTGGTACTGCTGGTGTAGGTATCGCAAACATCCTTTTAGATGAAATGATCCGTCAAGGTGTACCTGAAGAAGAAGCACGCCAACATTTCTATCAAGTAGATAAACAGGGTTTATTGTTTGAAGATACAAAAGGGTTGACTCCTGGTCAAATCCCATTCGCTCGTAAACGCTCAGAATTCACTAATGCTGATGAATTGACAAACTTAGAAGCAGTTGTAAAAGCAATCCATCCAACGATCATGATCGGTACTTCTACCCAACCTGGAGCATTCACTGAAGAAATCGTGAAAGAAATGGCGGCTCATACCCCACGTCCAATCATCATGCCTTTGTCTAATCCAACAAAATTGGCAGAAGCAAAAGCAAAAGATTTGATTGAATGGACGGACGGAAAAGCTTTAGTTGGAACAGGTATCCCTGCTGCTGATGTGGAATATAACGGTGTAACTTACCAAATCGGTCAAGCAAATAATGCGTTGATGTACCCAGGTTTAGGGCTTGGTTTGATTGCTTCAACAGCTACACGAGTAAATGCTGAAATCATTTCTCAAGCTAGTCGAGCATTAGGCGGAATCGTTGATGTAACAAAACCAGGAGCAGCTATCTTGCCTCCAGTAGCAAAAATCACTGAATTCTCTCAAACGATTGCTGAAACTGTCGCAAAATCAGTTGTTGCACAAAAATTGAATCGTGAAGAAATCACGGATATCAAAGAAGCTGTTGAATCTGCTAAGTGGGTTCCTGAATATAAATCTTTAGAAGATTAAGATTGTTATAGTAAAAGAACATACAGAAACTTTGTATGACGTCTAAAAAGAAAAAAGCGACTGCGGCAAAACAGCAGCCAGCCAACTACTGCTCTTTTGCCGCTTCTCTTTGGTTTTTTTCATACGATACAGAATAAGAAAGGATCTGTAAAAATGGCACAAAAAACAACAACTGCAACTGCAGTTGAGGAAAAGAAAAAAGAAGGGTTTTGGTCAACAAAAATTACCGGCGTAAGTTTGCCCCTTTATTTGATCATGGTCCTTGTCCTGATCATTGCAATGGCTTTAGGAAAATTACCGACGAATATGATTGGCCCAATCGCTGTTTTGGTCATTTTCGGTAATTTATTTCATTTTATCGGAACAAAAATCCCTATCGTCAAAAGTTATTTAGGTGGTGGCTCCGTTTTTGCGATCTTTGCCTCTGCCGCGATTGCTACATTTGGGATCTTACCTGAGTATGTAGTAAAATCCACAGAAAACTTTGTCAGAAATATGGGCTTTTTAGACTTTTATATTGCTGCCTTGATTACTGGTAGCATCCTTGGTATGAACCGTAATCTATTGATGAAAGCTTCTGTTCGTTTTATTCCCGTTGCACTTATTTCAATGGTCGTCTCCTTTTTTGCCGTAGGACTCGTAGGTATGCTTATCGGAAATGGTTTTGCAAATTCCGTTTTATATATCTCATTGCCCGCAATGGCTGGTGGTGTTGGAGCCGGAGCTGTACCTTTATCGACGATTTATGCAAATGTTTTAGGTACGGACGCTTCTTCTATCATTTCCCGCCTGATTCCTGCGACAGCAATGACAAATGTCCTAGCTATCATTGGTGCAGCGTTAGTTGCTCGTGCGGGACAATCAATGCCAAAATTCAACGGTAATGGTAAATTAATGGAAAAAGGCGACCTTGGCGATGGAAAACCTAGAAATGTAAAACCTTCCATTCCACAATTAGGTGTCGGTTTGATGGTATCATTGACTTTCTTCATCTTAGGACAAATCGGTAACTATTTTGTTCCTAAAGTCCATGCTTACGCATTCATGATCATTATCGTTGTTATCTGTAAAATCGCAAACCTATTACCAGAATATTACGAAGATGCAGCTATCATGTTCAACAACTTGATTGTCAAAAACTTGACAGCAGCTGTTCTTGCCGGTATCGGTATTGCGTTATTGAATCTGAATGTATTGGCTTCTGCTTTGACATGGCAATTTGTTGTCTTATGTTTGACAAGTGTTATCGCGATTTCAGTAGTTTCAGGATTTGTCGGTCGTTTGTTTGGTTTATATCCAATCGAATCAACTATTACTGCTGGCTTATGCAACAACTCGATGGGTGGTACAGGAAATGTAGCTGTCTTATCTGCAGCTAATCGGATGGAACTTATTGCTTTTGCTCAAATGGGCAATCGGCTTGGTGGTGCCATCGTTTTGATCATCTCAGGTTTCTTGATGCAATTACTTTCTTAGTCAAAAAAATACCTGATCATCAAGTAGCGGCTTGATGACCAGGTATTTTTTGATAAAAATTTACAGGATTTTCAAAAATCTTTTTTGCATTTTATCGGAATGATAACCGATGCGTTCATAAAATCGGTGTGCTTCTACTCTGTATTCTGCAGAATTAAGTCTTATCGCTGATATTCCTCGTCTTTTCGCTTCTTCTACGCCAGTCATCAAGGCCTTTCCGATTCCTTTTTTTTCAGCATGTTTAGACACAGCAAGTGCCATAATATTGAACATCGGATCGCTGAAAATCGATTCATAGGACTCCGCTTGTACATAGCCAGCTGCTTTTTTAGAAGTAGGATCTTCATAAACCAAGAAAAAATTTTTTTCTGGCTCCTTCAACAGTTTCTTCATTTGTCTCACCGTAACGGTTAATGGTACATCATACCCTAATTGTTCCGCATTGATTTCTCGTAGTGCTTCTGCATCTCCTAAACGCATTTCCCGCAACATCCAAATCACCAGCCAATTTCTATTTTTTTAAATGAATTTTTTTATCATAGTATACTCCTTTTTTCATTTAAAAAAAGACTTTTCAGTGATTTTGACTTGCTTGAATCCAGATCCTTCTAATGTTTGCAAGATGACGAAAGCATTGTAAAGATTGATCAAAAGAACCACGATGACAATCGCTTGAAAAATAAAGGTCACTTTTTTTGGAGACAAAATCCTGCTAAATCTTGCTCCCCACAAACCTCCAATGATAGCAGCGGGGATAACATAAAACAACATAGATAAATCAAAGCGCATAAAGCTACTTGTTAAAGCAATCGTTACCAATTTTGCCAGTTGAGAAAAGAAAATCGTAGATAGAGAATATAGTGTTGCTTCTTTTATTGGCAATGCAAACATCAGCATCAACAAAGAAACATTGACTGGTCCACCACCAATACCTAAAAAACTAGCTAAAAAGCCCAGAACCACCCCACATATAAGGTACCAAGTCCATGACGTCAAATGAAATTTTGGCTGATGATGCTTGGTGTAGAAGAACGCAAAAACCAAGGTCAATATCGTCAAAAAAATTTGGATCAGTTGCACATGCTTCTCGTTTTCAAATAACTGTAAAAAAACTTCGAATACAATGTTGCCGACTACTCCTCCAACAACAGCTCCACTAGATACCCAACCGACAATCTGCCAATTCAGTGATTTCCCGCTTGATACTTGTCGCACAGTCGAAACAATGGACATCGTGAATATCGCAACTGTTGAGTAAAAAGAAATCCCTGCAACAGAATGGGCACCGATAAGATCAAGAATCGGTTTGATCAACACGCCTCCACCCATCCCGGAAATAGCGCCAACTGTGTTCGCCAGAAAGATCACCACAAAATAAATCAGACCAATCATCTTGTATTTCCTTTCTCTTGTTTATATCTTTTAGCGATTTTTACTCTTTTCTTTTATTATACACTAAAAGAAACAAACGAGGCTTCAAAAGCTTTTCTACTTTTTAAGGAAAGGTAGTGCTAAACGAAAAAACCGGGCTCTACTTTTCAGAGAGTCCAGCTTTTCTTACACCTTATCGATTCTTTTGTTCTATTCTTCTTCTTCCGCCATGAATGTATTGAATACTTCTTCGATCATATCCCATTCTGCGTCTGTTTCGATTTGTTCTAACTCGCCTTCTGTTCCATCTTCGTTTTCGATGTATGCATAAGCTTGTAATTCTACATCTTCATCTTCTGAAACACCAGCTGGATATAAAAGAACATAGTTACGTCCAAATTCTTCTTGTCCGTCAACTGTTAGCAAGATTTCGTATAATGTTTCATTTCCTTGGTCATCCACCAATGTGATGTGTTCGTGTCCTTCGTGTTCGTGGGAATGGTTATGTTCTGTCATAAGATTACCTCTTTTCTTTTTATTATTAAAATAATTGCTTACCTGAGCCGTCTAAATAATTTTGTAAAATCATCACAGCTGCTAATTTATCGATGACTTTTTTTCGTTTCGCTCTTGAAGTATTTGCCTGCTCTACTAGCATACGTTCTGCCTGAACAGTGGTTAGTCGTTCATCTTGATAATCAACCGGCAAGGAGAATAGTTCTTTGATCTTCTCTCCATATAACATGGAAGCTTCTGCCCTTGGTCCGATGGAATTGTTCATATTCTTAGGTAATCCAACTACAAAACGGTCTACTTCGTACTGCGCCACTAATTCCTTCAACCGATCAAAGCCAAACTCTTCTTCTGCTTCATTGATTCGAATGATTTCTACTCCTTGAGCTGTCCAGCCAAAGGGGTCGCTCACAGCAACGCCTACTGTCTTAGAACCGACATCCAAGCCCATTACTCTCATAAATTCACTCCATGATTTGAGAGGTAGTCTTTGACAATTACTTCCATGATTTCATCGCGTTCGTGACGGCGAATCAAATTTCGTGCATCACGATAACGAGGAATGTAGGCCGGGTCTCCAGAAAGCAAGTAGCCGACAATCTGATTAATTGGATTGTAGCCTTTTTCTTCCAAAGCCCGATAAACAATCGCTAATGTTTCGCTCACTTCTTTTTTGCGACTATCGTCAAAACCAAAACGTACGGTTTCATCTGTAAAACCCATGATTCTACACCTCTTTCCCGCAAGGTAATTCCAGCTTACCTTCTACACCCTTATTTTACTCGAAGAAAGGGAAAACTACAAACAAATATTCCAAACTTCTGAATAAATTAAGAAACACGATTTGTCTGATTTTTCCTTTTTTCTGTGGCTTTTTCAAAAGCCCTCTTTCCATAAAGTATACGCTATATTTCTTTGAAAGTATGTTTTTACACAATTTTTTCATAAAGTTCATAAAAAATTCGAATTGCTGCTACTAATTTTTCGTTTTCGTTGCTTGCCCTGTCTCATAATTGATGGTGTAGCCATCTTGGACATTGTAGATAAAGATATTGAATTCAATTTTTTTGTCTTCAATGCTTTCTGCTTCCAACTGCACACCTCTTGCTACCAGTTCATTTCCCTCGAAATGAGGAGTGACACGATAGCGTACATGATGATTTGTTTCCTTGATATATGCCGCAATATCATTTTCGTGGGCAAGCATGTACGGAGCATTCAACGAACGTGTCCCTGTCATTAAGTTTTTAATGTTATTATTTTGACCAGTCAACTGGAAACCAATCAAATGGCTGCGGTTGTATAACCATTGTCCGTCACTTAATTTCTTTTGTTTCCAACCTGTCGGATCAATATACAAAGTTTCTCTCTTTTCAGTAGGAAACAAGTCTTTTCCCAACATCGCATTGGCTTGTCCTACTCTGTTCAATTTGTCTATATTTGAATAGCTTTCCCATGTCCCTTTGGAAAGACTAAGATCCTCTTTTGTAAACTCCGGCTGATTCCCATTGATTTCTATTTCTTGATGTTTTCCATCATATTCTGGCACATCCGCTACTTGAGAAGCTTGCGGTGTGGAATCAAAAATGGTTGTAATTTGTTGGAAGATATCTGAATCTTTTTGTGTGGTGGAAATACCGAGTGCCCCTGCAATCACAGCAGCGACGAACCCCACGATCGCCTTGGTTGTTTTTTTGCTCATTTCTTTACCCCTTTACTAACAGCTCCCTAAATCTTAACATATGTTCCCCCTATAAATAAATACTGGAAAGAAATAGAAACAGTAAAAAAATAAAACCAGTTTTTAGACGGCTTAAGAATACAAAAAAGAGACGGATTCATCGTCTCTACTCAATCACAAAACACTATTTACAAGGTATTTATTATCATTCAAAAAATTTTTCTTAATACTCAAAACTAAACGGCTTCTGTACGACCTCTTGGTAAACAGTGTTCAAAAGCTTGCATCTGCGGTAATAAGTCCAACCAAGTCAAAAACATAAGAAGCTTTTTTGCTTGACTATTCTTATTACTTGATGCAGGGCAGCTTTTTCACAGCCTCTTTTAAGCGGGTGACGGGAATCGAACCCGCGACATCAGCTTGGGAAGCTGGGATTTTACCACTAAACTACACCCGCGATACAAAAACAGTATACGCCTCTTTCACTCCTTCCTCAAGTTTTTTTATTCTTTACGCTTCCGATATGTTTTGTAGTAAAATAAAACTAATCAATCAATTATTGGAGAAGATGCTATGACGGGAAAAGAATTAGATCTGCTGCTAGACACTTGTCTACTCGCTGGGAAAATCATGATGGAAAGCAATGCAGAGATGTATCGGGTAGAAGATACGATGAGTCGAATTGCTTTAGCTTCTGGAAATTTCCGTTTGGTCAGCTATGTCACGCAGACTGGTCTCTTTATTGGTCTTGATCGTACCTCGACCATTCGAATGGAACAAATCACCAACCGTTCGATCAATTTAGAAAAAGTAGTAAAAGTGAATGATCTTTCACGTAAGTATGTTGCTTCAGAACTAACATTAGAAGAACTTTACAGTGAATTGCAGGCAATCGACCGAGACCGTTCGTTCTTTCCTGTCTGGTTGCAGATCGTTAGTGCGGCAGTTATCAGTGGAACGATCATGGTGTTATTCGGCGGAAAGATGACCGATTTGCCTGTGACTTTAATTATTGGTGGATGGGGATACGCAGTTTATCTGTATAGTTTGAAATTTTTTAGAATCAAATTTTTATCGGAATTTTTATCTTCTTTATTGATTGGCATAGCTGCTATCTACAGTGTTCGTTTTGGCTTAGGAAGCAATCAGGATTTAATTATTATCGGATGTGTGATGCCTTTGGTTCCTGGGGTTCAAATTACGAATGCTATCCGTGATTTGCTAGCTGGTCATTATGTGTCAGGGGTTTCTCGCGGAACAGAAGCGATGATGACTGCTACGATGATTGGTTTTGCGATTGCTTTTATTTTCCAGCTTTTTTATTAAGAAAGGAGCACGAGTATGGGCACGATATTTATTCAATTTTCTTTTAGTTTTTTAGCGACTGCGGCATTTGCCATTGTTACAAATGTCCCTAGGCGTTCATTGATTTGTTGTGGTCTTTCTGGTGCTTTCGGCTGGATGATCTACTGGATCTGTGTTCAAATGGGCGGATCTGCTGCTTTCGGTTCATTGCTTGGCTCTTTAGGAGTTGCATTCATCAGTGATCTTTTCTCTAAGCGTTTGAGAATGCCTGTAACGATTTTCAATATTCCTGGGATGGTTCCTTTAGTTCCGGGTGGTTTGGCTTATCAAGCGGTTCGGAATCTCGTTACTGAATCCTATCAAGAAGCAGCTCACTATGCGGTCCAAGCAATCATGATAGCTGGAGCAATTGCTTTAGGTCTCGTATTATCGGAAGTCTTTAACCATAACATCCGCAACTTCAAAGTAAAGCGTGATGCCATCATGTTGAAACGAAAAAAACGGCTTTTTAAATAAACGAAGTGTAAAAAAGAAAAGGTTGTGACAGAAGTGATTAGCTTCACGAAATAAGACAGGATTCACGAAAATGGTTTCTTAAATTTTTGTGAATCCTATCTTATTTTTCGAAGAAACTACTTCTGGAACACTGTTTAGTAGAAGGGGTGAGATCAGTATCTTGGTCCGAGTATTAGAGAAACAAAATGGAAGAAGGAACTTGCATGATTAACTTAAGTCTGTTTACTAAAAAGTGAGATATGATCCTTTATTTTTAATTTTTTAAAATGATTCATTCCTTATCTTTTCTTGAATAAATTTCTTTAGTTTATCAATACTTCTCTTACCCATCTCTAGTTGTTCTCCATTCGTAAACGTTACTACTTCATTTACTCGGCTAATAGATGCAATGTTTTCAGTATTAATGATGTAGGCTTTTAAATCTTTACATAAATACTCATATTCCAGTGTTTTTTTATATTTTTTTATTGTGCCGTTTATGAGTGTCTCTTCGTCTTTCAATACCAAGCCTATCTTATTTTTATAGCCTGGCATGCTCATTAGATAAAGAAACTCATCGTAATGGATATAATGATCGCTATTGCCATAACGAACAGACGTCCACTTTTTTTGTTCGCTTGTTGAACAGGCTCGTTCTCTTTTTCTTTCAATAAGTAACTTTGGATGTTTTTTTTATTTTTTTCATAAGTGAATTCTTTTATCAAATACCCGCTAGGCGTAATATTTCGGTTAATAACAGCTATTGCTTTATTCGGATGAGAGGTCAAATAAACAATTTTACACTTCGCGTTCTTTTCTCTAAGCATTTCTCCTAGTTCAATCCCGCTGTGATAAGCGTTCAAATCGATATCAAGAAAAAAAATATCCGATGAACGAATGTCATTGTTTTTGACAAATTCAACAAACTGCATGACGTTCAATCCCTTGATTATCTCGAAATTCCAAGGAATCAGTAAATTTCTGGATCCTTCCAAAATATCTTCTATCATTTTTTCAAAAACCAAACTGTCATCCAAAATAAATATACGTGTTATCATACAAATTACCTCCACTCGATATTTTACTATCAAAATCATTTCATACAACTTTTCAACATACATGTTAAGAATAAATTGTAATTCTCTTCACAATCTTTTCCAACACCTTTGAAACCGCTATTAACTACATTCAGCATGCAACTTCTAAAATAAATATCATTTTACAAAACATATCAAATAGCCAAATATCTCATACAAAAAAAGCCAGACAACCGACGTACTTACACGTCAACTGTCTGAGCTATGTTCATTTATTTTTTTCTTTTAAAAAGAACGATACACATACTGATTTTTCGGAGCAGCGACTTTCTCTGCGTTTGTCACAACTACAGATGGAATTTCACGCTTGAATGGTTGATAATAGTCCGATTGGATGGTTCCTTCTATTTTATACCACTCATCATTTTTAACCGTTACTCCTTCAGGCATATGTGTTAACAAGCCAAAGACTCCTGAATCTGCCACACAATGGATAATACCGAAGCGGAACAAGAAGACATCTGCATTGCTATCGTTCGGTGTTTGGTAAACAAATCCTTCATAGCTGATTTTTTTGCCAATGAATTCGCTAGGGTAATTATAGATCAGCTCCATGACTTCTAAATAATTTTCATCTGTGATCTCGATAGTCTGCTTATCCCCATACTTCTCTTTCAGTTCATTCATTTGGTCTAAGTAGTCTGATTTGTTGAAATAAATACTTGTATCTGGCTTTAGGTATTGCGTCTGCATCTCCGGGTCCCCTACTGATTCTTTGCTTACCGGAAAATTAAATCCTTTAGCTTCTACGATCGTAGTATCCAGACTAACTGTTGGAAACAATGTACCAACGATCACTGGCAAAGCTAGCAGTACATAAGCGATCCCACGTTGATAAGGTTTCGATAACCCATGGTCGTGATCATGATCATGCTTGTGCGTCTCTTCCTCTGCTTTTCCGTTTTTGACCCACAAATACAGCTGAACTAAAGCCAAAAGAGCGGATAAAATCATCGAAAGAATAGCTAAATAACGATAGTGGACATTGATATATTGATCAAGTTTGCCAGAGACTTGCAAATACATCATCAATTCGAAATAGCCAGATAAAATCAAAAACCGCAGCATATTTTTCCTCCTAAATAAATAATGTGAATCCAACAACGCTAAGGGCAATCAGTCCGATCAGCGATAGAATAAAACGTCCTGTAAAATATCGTTTCATCATCAATAGATTTTTGATATCGACCATTGGACCAAAGACCAAAAAGGTAGCTACAGGTGCTGTGCCGAACAGACTTAACAATGAAGACCCGATAAACGCATCTGCTTCTGAACAAAGAGACATCATAAAAGCTAATAACAGCATGATAATGATGGCTAAAATCTTTGTTGAGCCGAGCGTTAGCATCATTCTAGTTGGTAAATAAGTCTGCATCGCAGCTGCGATTAACCCACCAATAATCAAATAACGACCTGTATCAAAAAATTCATCGATTGAATGTGTCAACACATGCCCCGTTTGATGGAACAGCCGATTTTTTGGCTCATTCTTATCACTGTGTTCTTCTTCATGGGCATGATGATGGTGATCTTCGGCTACTTTAGAGGAGATTTTTTCTTTCAATACAGCGTCTTTTTGAAAATAGGCAAGCCAGACACCAATCACAAGTGCAACAAAAAAGCTGCCTATTACTCGCCAGCTTGCCATCTGCCAAGAATTGCCAAATGCGATAAACGTGGAAAAAATCACGATGGGATTAATGATTGGCGCTGTCAGCATAAAAGCAAATGCTGTGTGAACCGGCACGCCTTTTTTTACAAACTGATGAACGATAGGTACGATGCCGCATTCACATGAAGGAAAGAAAAATCCTAAGATCGAACCAGTAAAAATAGAGAATATACGATTTTCAGGAAGCCATCGCTTCACACGTTCTGGGGTCAAAAATACTTGTAAGGCGCCTGAGATAAGACAACCTAATAGTACAAAGGGCAATGCTTCGATAACGATCGATAAGAAAATCGTACTCATCTGCAAAACCGAATTGGGAATAAAAGAAAACATGAGTTTCCTCCTTTTCATTTCTAGTTCATTCGCTTTGCAAATATACGCTTTTATTCAAAAAAAAACAAGTTGCTCTGTCAATTTTTACACAACTCTTATTTTTTATCGAAGCACTTCAATTGACTTTTTCTATTATTCCCATTAAATTAAGGTCTCGTACATATCACTTCTATCACAAAAGGGAGAATGAAAATGAAACAAACCACTAATTTGTCTGAAGTTCAAGACATACTGCAACAATCATCCGTTGCCATCGTTTATCTTTCGATGCCTAATTGCAGTGTTTGTCACGCTGTTCGTCCACGATTGGAGGAGCTGCTCACCCATTATGATATTCCGGCACTTCATTTGGATGCATTCGAAACGCCAGAAGTAGCTAGCAGATTTGAAGTATTGACTGCGCCAGTTGTTCTGGTTTTTCATCATGGAAAAGAGATCTCTCGGCAAGCGCGGTTCATCGACTTTAAAAAAATCCGGCATTTACTAGATGAACTGATAGCAGAAGATGATTCTCTTTCTTATGAAGAACTCTTTCGAACAGAATAAACATTATCCAAACAGAAAAAAGCGATTGAACAAGTGAAAGTTTTGCCTTCATTTGTTCAATCGCTTTTTATTTTTATTCTGCTGTATTTTCGGAATGCGCATTTGCGTCAGAATGCAAGAAATAGATCAAGGTTTGCAATTCATTCGTCAAATCAACATTTTGGATCAATACATCTGACGGAGCATTCAATCGAGCAGCGGTAAAGTTCAAGATTCCTTTGATTCCTGCTTCCGTTAACTGATTGACTACTTCTTGTGCTCTTTCAGCGGGAATCGTTAAAATCGCTACTTCGATTTGCTGGATCTTGATTTGTTCCGACATATCTTCCATTGGATAAACGGGGATACCGTCTACGATGCGTCCAACGATTTCTTCATTCACATCAAAAGCACAACTGATACGTATGCTATTACTTTGATGGAATTTATATTTTAGTAAAGCACTTCCCAAGTTCCCTACACCAATCAGCGCAACATTTGTCAATTGATCTTCATTTAATGTCTTCGCAAAAAAGTGCATAAGATCTTCTACATCATACCCATACCCACGTTTTCCTAATTCGCCAAAATAAGAAAAATCTCGACGGATCGTTGCACTATCTACTTGAACGGCTTCACTTAATTCAGTTGAAGACACTTTTTTCTTTCCAGCATTATTTAAAATCCTTAAATAACGATAATACAAAGGCAGTCTTTTAGCTGTCGCCTTTGGAATAATATGATCTTTCACGAAATGACCTCCACGTATTGTCTAATTACATCTTTGATTTCTCCATCATAGCAGTATTTATAGGAAAAAATCAATTCCATTGCTCAGATATTGTGAAATTTTATTCTTTATTCATTTATTTATCATTTCTGCAAATCTCGCAGTATGATAGAATTTATGGTAGACTACTAATTGAAAAATAGTTTTTTATTTGAGGAGAATTCACAAAGTAGAAAAGAGGATTCCATGATATTATTACAAGCCAATCAGATTGCTCGCCATTTTGGTGCAAAAGTCTTATTTGAAAACATACATTTAGAAATCAGTACAGGCGCTCGTGTCGCTTTAGTTGGCAGAAATGGCGCTGGAAAATCGACTTTATTGAAGATCATTGCTGGAATTGAAGCACCAGATGATGGAAAGATTGCTAAAAATAAAACAGCGACTCTCGGATACCTCGCTCAGGACACAGGACTTGATTCCAATGAAACAGTGTGGAACGAGATGCTGAAAGCTTTTGAACAAGTTAGACAAATGGAACAGCGGATGCGTGAACTAGAGATTTTCATTAGCGAAGGTACGCCAGATACACCCGCTTATACTTCTTATTTAAAAGAATATGATCGGCTGCAACACGATTTTTCGGATCGAAACGGCTATGGTTATGAAAATGAAATTCGTTCCGTATTGCATGGTTTTAAATTCGATTCTTCCTTTTATGACCAGAAAATCGATACTTTATCAGGTGGACAGCGTACACGTTTAGCTTTAGCTCGCATGCTTTTGCAACACCCTGACATTTTGATTCTAGACGAACCCACGAACCATTTAGATATCGAGACGCTTTCCTGGCTTGAAAATTATCTGCAAAGCTATACCGGTGCATTACTGATTGTTTCACATGACCGTTATTTCTTAGACAAAGTAGTCAATGAAGTTTATGAACTAAGCAGAAGAAAAATGCGCCATTACAAAGGCAACTACTCGAAGTATCTAGACTTGAAAGCAGAACAGCTGACAAGTGAATGGAAGGCTTATGAAAAGCAGCAGACAGAGATCCACAAATTAGAAGACTTCGTTGCTCGGAATCTTGTTCGTGCCTCTACCACTAAACGGGCGCAAAGTCGCAGAAAGACATTAGAAAAAATGGAACGTCTGGATCGTCCTCAAGGGGATGAGAAACAAGCAAACTTTCTTTTCAGTATAGAAAAACCTTCTGGAAATGTTGTCTTGCAAATCGAAGATGCCGCTATCGGATATGATGATGTCACCTTATCTGAACCAATCAATTTGGATATCCGCCGACAAGAAGCGATTGCTCTAGTAGGTCCGAATGGTATCGGAAAATCGACGTTGCTGAAATCGATCATCCACCAGATCCCTTTTATCCGTGGCAAAGAAACGCTAGGGACAAATGTCACCATCGGCTATTATGATCAAGGGCAAGCTGATCTGCATACAAACAAGACGATTCTAGCAGAATTGTGGGATGAGCATCCTACCACTCCTGAAAAAGACATTCGAAGTGCTTTAGGTGCTTTCTTATTTTCTGGCGAAGATGTAGAAAAACCAATCCCTCTGTTAAGCGGCGGTGAAAAAGCACGGGTTGCTTTAGCCAAGCTAGCGATGAACAAAGAAAATTTTTTGATCTTGGACGAACCAACAAACCATTTAGATATTGACAACAAAGAAGTATTAGAAAATGCATTGATCGATTACGATGGCACACTGCTTTTTGTTTCCCATGACCGATATTTCATCAATCGGATCGCGACAAAAGTCGTCGAACTCTCTGAAAATGGCAGTAAAGTCTATCTTGGAGACTATGATTATTATTTAGAGAAAAAACAAGAAGAAGAAGAAATCGCCGAATTATTGGCACAAGATGAGCCAGAATCCGCTCCTGCTCCTACGAATAAATCCGATTATTACCAGAGCAAAGAACAGCAAAAGCTTATCCGTAGCCTTCAACGAAAAATCACTCAGGTTGAAGAAGAAATGACGCGGATCGATGAATGGATCGATCGGTTGGAACAAGAAATGGTCGCACCAGAAAATCTGGAAGATCACGTAAAACTCAATGAGCTGAACCAAGCTTTAGAATCAGCTAGACAAGATCAAGAAACAAAATTGTCGGAATGGGAAGAACTAAGCTTGGAATTAGAAGAATACGAGAATTAAAAGCCAATGGAAAGAGGTTGTGACAGCCCTGTTGTCATAGCCTCTTTCTTTTTTATGCAGAAACATAGCGAAACCGTTCTCTTTTTTCTTACTATTTTTCTCTACTGACAAAATAAACAATAATTTTCCGGCACGATTATTTGCTGTTTTTTGCCATAACATAGTACGATCAACATAGAAAAGGAGATGTTTTTATGAAAGTTGTTGTCATTGGCGGTGTAGCTGGCGGTCCTTCATTTGCCACTCGTTTCCGTCGATTGAATGAAGCACATGAAATCATTATCTATGAACGCGGAGAGAATATTTCTTACGCAAGTTGTGCTTTGCCTTATTATTTAGGTGGTGTGATCACGGACCGTGACTCGCTGATCGAACGTACACCAGAAATATTGAAAACAAAAAACAACATCGACGTCTTTACTAAACACGAAGTAACAGCAATCGATCCTTCTACTAAGCAATTAACAGTTAAAGACCTATCCACAAATGAAGAAACAAAAACAGATTACGATAAGTTGATCATCTCTTCTGGTGCTAGACCAGATTATCCGGATATTCCCGGAGTTTTTGAAGCAGAAAACGGCTTTGTCCTCCGTAGTGTGACGGATGCGGATCGAATCAAATCGTTCCTTGAAGAAAAAAATCCACAACATGTCGTCATTCTTGGTGCAGGTGTTATGGGTCTGGAATTAGCTGAGAATTTCAAGCATCGCGGCTTAGACGTGACTTTAATCGATCAATTGCCACAAGTCGCTTTCCCTTATGATCCAGAAATTGCTGATTTAGTTTATGACAAATTGCTGAAAGAAGGATTAGCCGTTCATTTAGAAACAAGAGTTACTGAGATCCGTGATAAAGGTCGAGAAATAGTATTATCAGATGGCTCCGTCCTTTCTGCTGATATGTTAATCTTTGCTGTTGGTGTTTCTCCGAATAATGAAGTGGTGAAAGCAGCCGGCATACAATTATCAGATACAGGCCAGATCATTGTTGATGACCAGTTACAAACTAATCTGCCGGACATCTATGCGATTGGCGATATTATCGAAACGACTAGTGTAGTGACTGGTCAGCCGATCCAAAGTATGCTTTCCAGTGCGGCCAATCGTCAAGGACATATGTTGGCAGATATTTTAAATGGTACGCCTATGCGCTATCGCGGATATATTGGTGCAGGTGTCGCAAAAATCTTTGATCATACAGCAAGTTATACGGGAATGACAGAACATGCATTAAAAGCATCAGGCATAACAAATTATAAAACTGTTTTTATCACTCCTTTTGACCATGCCTATTTCTATCCAGAAGCTACAAGATTAAATCTAAAGCTGATTTTTGATGCAGATAGCGGTCGTATTTTAGGTGGACAAGCATTTGGAGAAAAAGGTGTCGATAAACGGATGGGAGAACTTTCTATAGCGATCACCGGAAACTTAACAGTCTTTGATTTGCCTGATTTGGAGTTGCCTTACTCTCCACCGTATTCTACTACCCGTGACCCGTTGAATATAGCTGGTTATGTCGCAATCAATCAAATGACGAATATCGTAGAAACGATCAAAGCAAGTGATATACCCGAAAACGATTTGAAAGAAGCGTTCTTTTTAGATATACGTGAACCTAATAAAGCACCTTCTGGCAGTATCTCGGCAACAAAAAATATTCCAATGAATGAGTTACGAGATCGAATCAATGAAATCCCAAAAGATAAAAAAGTTTACATTACTTTCAGAAGAGGATTGAATACTTATACTTCTGCCCGAATCTTGGCAGGTTTGGGTATCAAAGCGATTTTGATTGAAGAATAAAAAAACGACCGCGGTGGGTAGCCGCGGTCTAGGAGTTATTTTTACTTGAGGAGTAAAAATGAAAAAGTATATAAGTTTGTTGGTTGGTATGTACATAGAATAGAAGATAAATGTGAAGAAATTGTGCATTATTTCTTCACATTTATTAGGTTATAGTTTAAGAAAGTTTAAACATTGCGCAATTTAATTATTTTAGCTGTTTCTTTTCATAAAAAAACATGTTGTGACTCTGAGACAAATCATAGTCCATAGTGATGTCTCTAGAGTAACTACGCCTAATATTACGAGGCATCATATTAATTCATCAGCACTAGTACCTAAACTAGCATCCCTTTCGAATATTTTTTCTTATATAATAAAGTTTGCTTTCACTCCTCTAATCTCACCAAATCGACTGGCTTGCGTTGTGTGATACTAGGAACTGATTTGTTTAGAACGACTTTTCTATTGTAATCATATTTTTCGCCATCCTCGTTGTCTTCTGATCCTTCAATGAATGATCCCTAATGTGTGTATTAAGTAATTTAATTTTTTTGTTCCTATTTATTTAACAAATAAATAATATAAAAGGTAAATAAAAAAGAGTGGATTTCTCCACTCCATGAAAAGCCGACTTTTTGGGACGCTTTTTTTTGCCAAGCCTCACATTTTTATAGCCAAACTTCTTTTGCGACTTGCTGCAATAATTGGATTTTCTTCCATTGTTCTTCTTCTGTTAAATGGTTTCCTTCTTCTGTTGAAGCAAACCCACATTGAGGACTGATACTTAGATTTTCCAATGGTACAAATTGTTGTACTTCTTTTATTCGTTCTTTTATTTTCTCCGTATCTTCCAAATCTGGAAACTTAGAAGTAACTAATCCTAAAACAACTTTACTTTCTTTGTTACTCCAATGTCTTAAAGGAGTAAAATCTCCTGCTCGGTCAGAATCGTATTCCAAAAAGAAACCATCATAATTTGTTGAAAACAACTCTTCTGCAATGGGTTCATATCCACCGGAAAACAGCCAAGAAGAAGCGTGATTCCCGCGGCAGATATGTGTTGTGATCGTCAAATCTTCTGGTTTGTCTTCCAGTGCGTTATTGATAATCTCTCTACAAATATGGGCCATTTCTTTCGGATCAATTCCTTTTTGAAGAAGTGCTTCTCTTTTAGTTTGATCAGCTAGAAACGCCCAATTTGTATCATCGAATTGCAGGTAACGGCAACCTTTTTCATAAAAAGCATGAATCGCTGCTTTGTAAGTAGAGGACAAGTCCTCATAAAAATCAGATAGATCAGGATAAATCTCCTTGATTTTTGAAGAACCATCATTAGATAGGATCTCTTGTCGTAAAATCATCGTGGGACTAGGGATCGTTGCTTTTGCAACAAAAGTATCATCTGTTTCCACTACTTCTTTCAGAAAAGCAAAATCTTTTAAAAATGGGTGATTTGGATTGAAAGATAATTTATCTACTACCCGAATATTATAAGCTGGTGCTGCTTTTCCGTGGAATGTTTGATTATATCCAGTTTCTGGAACATAGCCTTCGATACCATTTAGTTCTTCTAAAAAATCAAGATGCCAAAATCCACGCCGAAATTCACCATCTGTAATTCCTTTGATGCCGACTGCTTTTTGGTCTTCCACTAATTTTTTTATTTCCTGGTCTTCGATTGCACGAAGTTCTTCTTTTGAAAGTAAGCCTTCTTGAACTTTTTTTCTTGCTTCTTTGATCGATTGCGGGCGTAAGAAACTTCCGACATGATCTACTGTAAATGGTCTATTTTTGCTCATTTCACTCACTCTTTTCTTTGTTTTTTGTAAAAAAAAATCCTTTTACTAGCAAATACTAGTAAAAGGACGATTATACTCGTGGTACCACCTTTTTTCAGAAAAAACATTCTTTCTCTCAGCCTGACAATAAAATCAGTGGTCTTGGTAACGAAAGACTGTTCGTTTTTGCCTACCTTTCGACAAAAAATCCTCTAAGGCCATTTTCGACAGTCAACTTCTAGCTTTTTACACCAACCAAAGCCTCTCTTGAACCATTTTCTGTCTACTTTCCTTCTCATCGGATACTATTAGAATAAAATTAGAATAGCATGTTTGAAAGAAAAGTCAATAGGGAATAAGAACAAACAAAAACTAATTTGTTATTCTTAGTAATTGGTTTGTGGAATACAATAAAGCTTTTCTAATATGATAATTGTTCAGTCGTCCTTTCATCTTAGATCACTTCCTTAAAATGATCATACCCGTTTCAACCACATAAAAAAGGACTTAATTTTGAAAAATTTCCCATCAAAACTAAGTCCTTTTTATTATAGTTATGCAAATTTGCTTATTTTCTCGCTATTTCCGATACATCTTGAATTCTAAGAATAGGTCATTATAGATGCCTAGGTATTTCGATCCTAGATCTTCGTAGACTTCAAGATGGGAGATCGTGTCATCAGATGGATAGAATTGTTCGTCCGACGAAATGTCTTTTGGCAATAACGCTTTTGCTTTTTCATTTGGTGTAGAATAACCAATATACTCTGCATTTTGTGCCGCATTTTCCGGTTCTAGCATAAAGTTGATGAAATCATAGGCACCTTCTTTATTTTTCACGGTTTTTGGCATAACGATATTATCAAACCAAAGATTGGAACCTTCTGGTGGGATCACATAATGTAAATGTTCATTTTCCCACATCATATCGGCAGCTTCGCCAGAAAATGTCACTGCCACGGAGGCTTCTTCATTGATCATATACATTTTGATCTCATCTGCCACGATTGCTTTGACATTTGGCGTTAAATGATTCAATTTATTTGCTGCTTCTGTCAGCTGTGCCATATTCTTACTATTCAAAGAATAGCCTAAACTATTCAAAGAAAGCCCCATAACTTCTCGTGCACCGTCAATCAGCATCAAACTGTCTTTTAATTCCGGCTTCCACAAATCATCCCAATGCTTAATTTGATCTGCATCAAAGAATTTATCGTTATATACGATCCCTAAAGTTCCCCAAAAATATGGAATCGAATACTGATTATCTGGATCAAAATCCAAGTCTAAAAATCGTGGATCAATATTATTTAATCCTTTGATCTTCGAATGATCTAATGGAAGTACTAGTTTTTCTTTGATCATTTTTTGGATCATATATTCACTTGGTATAGCGATGTCGTAGTTTGTCCCACCTTGCTGGATTTTTGTGAACATCGCTTCATTAGAATCAAATGTTTCATAATTCACTTTGTATCCATATTCTTTTTCAAATTTCGTGATCAAACTAGGATCGATATAATCTCCCCAGTTATATATGGTAAGTACCTTTGCTCCACTCATGCCACTTGTTTTTTCAAGTTGACGAACACCAAGCAGCAGCACCGCAATAATGATGAGAATACCTAAAAACAGAGATTGTAATTTTTTCATCGCAGCCGTGCCACCCCCTCGCGTACTCTTCTGTTTTTCTTCAGCCGTTTTGGACGGTTTTCTTTACTAATGAAGTAGTATCCAATGACCAATATCATGGAGAACAAGAAAACTAACGCACTTAGCGCATTGATTTCTAAACTGATTCCTTGTCTTGCACGAGAATAAATCTCTACTGAGAGCGTCGTAAAGCCATTTCCTGTGACGAAAAACGTAACCGCAAAATCATCAAGAGAATAGGTAAATGCCATAAAATATCCAGCTATGATTCCTGGAGAAAGATAAGGCAAAATGATATTTTTGACTACTTGGAAATTATTAGCACCAAGGTCTCTAGCCGCATCGACCATTGAATCGTTCATTTCCTGCAATTTTGGCAAGACCATCAAGACGACGATTGGAATGCTGAAAGCAATATGGGAAAGCAATACACTCTGAAAACCTAATCCGAATCCTAGTAGTGTAAAGAAAATCAAGAAACTAGCACCGATAATAACATCAGGAGAGACTAATAAGATGTTATTCATGCTCAACAACGCTGTCCGTGCACGTCGTTTTTTCGTATAATAGATCCCCATAGCCCCAAATGTCCCGATGATCGTGGCGATCAATGCAGATAAGAAAGCCAGCATGAACGTATTCAATACGATAATGATCAAACGTGTATCTTCAAAAACAGCTTCATAATTTTCCCAAGTAAATCCTGTAAAGCTGTTCATCGTTCCTCCTTCATTGAAGGAATAAAAAATCAGATAGAAGATCGGTGCATATAAGAATAAAAAAACGATCCCTAAATAAAGATACGACCATTTAAATTTTTTCATTTATGAGCGACCTCCTTTTTTCTTCTCGCCTGTCAGGAGCATCACGATAAACATAGCAATGATTAAAATCACACCGATTGTAGAACCCATCCCCCAGTTTTGTGTAACCAAGAAATGCTGTTCGATAGCCGTTCCTAAAGTGATCACCCGATTTCCGCCAATCAGACGAGTCAGCATGAATAAAGAAAGAGAAGGAATAAATACTGCTTGAACACCACTTTTCACACCATTTAATGATAACGGAAAAATCACTCGTCGGAAGGTCTCAAAGCTATTCGCGCCTAAATCTCTGCTAGCACTGATCAAAGAAGGATTCATCTCTTCCAATGCATTGAAAATTGGCATAATCATGAATGGAATCTCGATATACGTTGCCACGAACAGAAAACTGAAGTCTGTGAATAATATCTGTTTCGGCCCGATCCCGATAAAATCAAAGAAATGATTCACGCTGCCGTGCACACTGAAAATCCCAATAAATGCGTAAGCTTTAAGCAGCAGATTCACCCATGTAGGCAAAATAATCAGCATCAGCCATAATTGCTTGTGCTTCAGTTTTGTTAAAAAATAAGCAGTCGGGTAACTAATGATCAGTGTAAAAAACGTGATCAAAAATGCATACCATACAGAATTGATCGTCATAGAAAGCGATGTCCCCGACGTAAAATAAGATAGATAGTTATTCAGCGTGAATTGCCCATTCATATCAAAAAAAGATTGATAAATGATCATTAATACAGGCGCGATCACGAATAAACCGAGCCACAAAATATAAGGGACGGAATAGATCCTGCGCATTGTTTTCATTCTTGTTCCCCCTATTCTTCGTAACTGTCAAGACGTGCATCGAATTCTTCTTCAGACTCGTTGAAACGCATGACATGGATATCTTCTGGCTCAAAGGCCAATCCTACTTTGCTTCCTTCTTTAGCTTTTTTCGTCGAATGGACCATCCATTCATTTTGCTGTTCATCATAACAGATGATTTCATAATGGACACCACGAAACAGCTGAGTATCGACCGTTACGACTAGCTTTCCTTTATCTGGTGTCGTGATCGTCAAATCCTCTGGGCGTAAAACAACTTCAACTGGCTCATTCGGGCGCATCCCGCCATCGACACATTCAAATTGCTTACCAACAAACTCAACTAGATTATCTTCGATCATCACACCGTCCACGATATTGCTTTCCCCAACAAAATCAGCAACGAAATGATTGATTGGCTCATCATAAATATCTACAGGCGTACCACTTTGGACGATTTTCCCTTTATTCATGACAAAAATCTCATCACTCATCGCCAACGCTTCTTCTTGATCATGAGTCACAAAAATAAACGTGATCCCTAATCGTTGTTGCAGATCCCGCAGTTCATACTGCATATCTGTACGTAGTTTCAAATCAAGCGCCGATAACGGTTCATCTAGTAACAATACTTTAGGTTCGTTCACGATTGCTCGTGCAATCGCTACACGCTGTCTTTGACCACCAGACATTTCACTGATCTCCCGTTTCTCATATCCAGGAAGCTGGACCATACGCAATGCATCTTTTACCTTCTTTTCGATATCAGATTTGGACCTTTTTTTGATCTTCAATCCAAAAGCAACGTTATCAAAAACATTCATATGAGGAAAAAGTGCATAATCTTGGAAGACGGTGTTTACTTGTCGCTTATTAGCTGGCAAATCATTCAACCGTTTCCCTTCAAAATAGATGTCCCCTTCTGTAGCTTCAGTGAATCCAGCTATAATACGTAGGATCGTTGTTTTACCACAGCCGGAAGGACCAAGCAGTGTATAAAATTTTCCTTGTTCGATCTCAAAACTTACTTTTTTTAATACTGTTTCATCATCATAGCTTTTCACTACTTGATCAAATGAAATGATTGGTTTCCCCACGTTTTTACCCCCTATATTACAAATATGATTGTGTCGCGACAATCAATACTTTTGTTCGTTTTTTGAGATGATTCCTTAATTGATGTTGTTTTGTCGCTTGATAATAGATCGACTGTCCTGCTTTTGCCACATAGACCGTCTCTCCTAAGCTTAACTCTAATTCCCCTTCTAATACAAAAATAAACGTTTCAGATAATGAAGGTTCAAACGTCTTATATTCTCCTGCACCTTCAAAAGTTAGTAAAACAGGCTCCATTTCTTTTTCATTCGAATCAGCCACCAGCCATTCCAATTCATACCCGTTTTCTTCATCGAAATAAACCGTATGATCTTCTTTTGAATAAACCACTTGCAGATTCGCTGCTTCTTGATGAAAAAATTCTTCTGGAGTGACACCTAAGACTTCAAGAATAGAAAAGAATGTTTCCATTGATGGTGAACTTAAATCTCGTTCCAACTGGGAAATATACCCTTTTGACAAATCTGTGCGTTCGCCTAGTTCTTCTTGTGTCAAATTCTTTTGGATGCGCAAATTTCTTAACTTCTCACCAATTTCCATAATTTCCTCCGTATGAAGTTTTCTAATAGTAAACTTCTGGTTTACTACCACTCGTATTAGTATACGAATTTTATTGCAAAAGGCAACCCTTTTTAACATTTTTTTTGCTGAATATTTCTTTATCTTTTCGAATCATTTCTACTTATTCGATTCTTTCTTTTTTCTGCCTCTTTCACCTAATTTTTGTCTAAATTTAAGGAAGAACCAGAATAAAAAAGTAGGCTTTGTGGTATGATAAAAGAAAATTTTTAAAAGGAGTGTCTCACGAATGAACGCTTTTCGATCTTTTCAGGTAATAAATGAACCTGTTTTCCATACAGCAATCAGTGATCTGCCATTTACTGAATTGGCTGAAAATGAAGTCTTGGTAAAAATTGCCTATTCTGATGTCAATTATAAAGATGCATTGGCAATGAGCGAGTCTGGTCAGGTGATACGAACCTATCCGATGACTCCAGGGATTGATTTATCCGGAACTGTCGTCCAAAGTAAAGATTCAAGTTTTTCAGAAGGAGATCTTGTACTTGCTACTGGTTTTGGGCTTGGTGTCACCTATCCAGGCGGTTACAGCCAATACCAAAAAGTACCAGGAGACTGGTTAGTCCCTCTACCGAAAAATATGACACTGCGTCAAGCGATGATTTTTGGTACAGCAGGGTTTACTGCTATGTTGTGTGTGAACGCTTTAATCCGTCAAGGCATAACCTCCAATAAAAAAATTGTCGTTACTGGTGCTTCTGGCGGTGTAGGCAGTGTAGCTGTCGCCCTGTTACATAAACACGGATTCCAGTCAATCATTGCTTTTTCCAGAAAAGAAGAGTCTGTCACATGGCTAAAAAGTTTAGGTGCTTCTCAAGTCGTACGTCCTGATGAATTTCTGCCAGAAACAACAAAAGCTTTAGGAAAACAGCAAATCGATGCTGTCATCGACACAGTAGGTGGTGAGCAACTAAGTAGTCTTCTTCCATTGATCTCTTATAACGGTGTAGCAGCTTTATGCGGCAATGCAGGGGGAATCAAACTAAACACGACCGTTTTGCCTTTTATTCTGCGAAACATCCAATTGATTGGCATCGATTCTGTCAATGTACCTATTGAACAACGTCCTTCTTTATGGCAACAGATGGCAGATTTGCAGATAGCAGATGACTTAGTTGCCCAAGAAGTTACTCTGGAGCAGTTGCCTGAAACAGCAACTAAACTACTTGCTGGGACGCATCAAGGAAGAACACTGGTAAATGTAGGTGACCAAAAATGAAGGTTCTGATCACAGCTGGAGGGACAACTGAAAAAATCGATCAGGTACGTGCTATTACGAATCATTCGACAGGACGATTAGGACAAGCTTTAGCTGATCACTTAGCTGCCAACCCAGATACCACAGTCGATTACGTGACTACGAGACAAGCACTGAAAC
Source organism: Enterococcus sp. M-BR2 (assembly GCF_056612775.1). Lineage (NCBI taxonomy): Bacteria > Bacillati > Bacillota > Bacilli > Lactobacillales > Enterococcaceae > Enterococcus > Enterococcus sp. M-BR2. Next base: position 222,764 of record NZ_CM152743.1, on the reverse strand, counting down.
CGGAAAGACGTTCCAATATAACGATCTATACGATTGAGTCTGCCCAAGACTTGTTTTTGCAATTAGAAGCACTCTCAAAAAAAGAACACTATGATGCAATTATCCACAGTATGGCAGTCAGTGATTTTACTCCTGCTTTTAGTTTTTCAGAAGAACAGTTGGCAAAAAAACTACCCGCTTCTTCAACGCAAGAAGAACTGGCCAATTGGTTTGCAGAAAATGAACAAACAAAGAACTCTGCTTCAAAAATCTCTTCTGACACTGAGCATCTTGTGCTCGTTTTGAAGAAAACGCCAAAAATCATTTCTTATCTGCGTGAATGGCAGCCGAAAGCGAAAATCATTGGTTTCAAACTATTAGTAGATGTACCAAAGGAATCACTTCTTACAGTCGCCAAAAACAGTCTGATAAATAACAAAACTGATTTTATTTTCGCAAATGATTTGACAGAAATCCATGGCGAGACACACCACGGCTATCTCTTATCTAAAGATGGGACAGTGGAAGAAGCACAAAGCAAATCTGAGATTGCTGCATTGATTACTGATAAAATTAGATTGGAGGAATCAAAATGAAAAAGATCTTATTAGGCGTTACCGGAAGTATTTCTGCTTACAAAAGCGCCGATCTTACATGTCAATTTGTCAAATCAGGTGTCCAAGTAGATGTGATTATGTCTCAAAGCAGCACACATTTTATCACGCCATTAACCTTGCAATCTCTGTCGAAGCGAGCAGTCCATACAGATGTCATGCAAGAATCAAATCCACAGGTGATCAATCATATCGAACTAGCCAAACAAGCTGACTTGTTTCTCATCGCACCTGCTACAGCAAACATTATCGGCAAGCTAGCAAACGGCATTGCAGACGATCTCCTTTCAACAGTCGCAATGGCGCTTCCGGAGGGAACACCAAAACTGATTGCCCCTGCCATGAACACGAATATGTATCAAAACCCGATCACTCAGCGTAATCTGGAAACATTGAGATCTGTCGGCTATCAGGAAATCGAACCAAAAGAATCTCTTTTAGCTTGCGGAGATTTTGGAAAAGGTGCTTTAGCTGATATTCAGACGATCATCGAACAGGTCATGCTGACTCTTAACGAAAGAAATGCTTAGTGAAAAAGGAGTACTTATGAAAAATACAAAAAATTTTACTTTGACTGCGATGTTTTTAGCTATTTTGATTTTATTAGCTGTTACGCCTCTAGGGTTTATTCCTATTGGCCCAATAAATGCAACAACCATGCATATACCTGTAATCATTGCTTCGATCGTTTTAGGACCAAGACTAGGTGCTTTACTTGGCGGTACATTTGGACTGATCAGTATGATTCGAAGTACGGTTATCCAAACACCTTTGTCTTTTGTCTTTTCTCCGTTCATCCCAGTCATCGGAACTGAACATGGAAGCTGGAAAGCCTTGTTGATCGCGTTTATCCCTCGGATCTTGATTGGTGTTGTTCCTTATTTCGTTTATAATGGTCTGCGCAAACTGATGAAACAAAAAGCAGATACCGTCTCTTTATTCTTAGCAGGACTTGCCGGCTCATTGACCAATACGATTTTAGTGATGAATATGATCTACTTTTTATTCCAGCAAGATTACGCCAAAGTCATCGGGACAAATTTAAATGCTGTTTATTCAGCTATTCTTGCAGTTATTTTTACAAGTGGCGTACCTGAAGGAATCGTCGCTGGTCTTGCGACTGCAGCAGTATGCAATGTCTTGTTAAGATACTTCAAGCGCCCTTCTCTTCATCACTGATAGTCATCGTAGCCGATGTCTGATTTTTTTCTCTTTTGGTGTTACTATTAAATAGTAAGATTTGACGTCGAAAGGATGATCCAAATGAAAATTTTTGTTGTAGGTGCAAACGGACAGATTGGCCGACACCTGATAAAAGATCTAGCTTCAAGTCCCCACGAAATTTTTGCTGGGGTAAGAGATGTCGCTTCCCAGACATTAGTGAAAAAAGAGAATGTTTCGTATGTCTCTTTTGATTTGACTTGGTCCGTGGAAAAAATGGCTGAAGCATTCAAAGGTATCGATGTATTGATTTTTGCTGCCGGTTCTCAAGGAAAGAATCTTCTGCAAGTAGACTTGGATGGTGCAATCAAAACAGTTATCGCAGCTGAAAATGCGCATGTCTCTCGTTATCTGATGGTCAGTGCTGTTTATGCAGATGAACCAGCAAAATGGCCTGAGTCCATGACAGATTATTATATTACTAAACATTATGCAGATGAATGGCTGAAACGAACTAACTTAGATTTTGTCATTCTTCAACCAGTCACATTGACGAACGATGAAGAAGTCACCTCCATTCAATTGACTAAGCCTAATGAAAAAGCAGCCAAAACGATTTCTCGTTCTACAGTTGCTGCTGTACTTGCCGCTCTTGTGGAAGAAACGGATATTTCCCGTACGACTCTAGTACTTTCTGAAGGTAGCAAAGAGTTGAATACAGCATTCCAAGAATGGGCAAAGGAGGAATAGATCCATGCGTGCCATTTCAATCAAGCATCCTGGTTCTGTAGATGTATTAGAACAAATAGAAGTGCCTGTTCCTGAACCAAAACAAGGCGAATTATTGATCAAAGTCCATACAGCAGCGGTCAATCGAACAGATATCATGAAAAGAGAATCAGTCTCTTTAAAACCTCCCTACCCTATTTTGGGTGTCGAAGTAGCTGGAGAGGTAGTTGAGAATAAAAGTGATATCTCCACTTTTACTCCTGGGACAAAAGTGTACGGATTAGTCAATCTAGGTGGTTATGCTGAATATGCTGTGATGCCTGCCGATCGAGCAATCCTTCTCCCTGATACGTTAGATTATGTTTCTGCTGCTGGAATCTCAGAAGTTTTTCTGACTGCTTATCAAACACTTTATTGGCTTGGAAAATTACAAGAAGGCGAAACTGTTTTGATCCACGCAGGAGCAAGTGGTGTTGGAACAGCAGCGATCCAATTAGCTAGACAACTTTCTCACGCGAAAATCATCGTTACTGCAGGATCAGAAGAAAAGCTCGCCTTTTGTAAAGAACTTGGTGCAGATGAATTGATCAACTATAAAAAACAAGATTTTCAAGAAGAGGTAAGAAAGATCACTGATGGTCGAGGAGTCGATGTTATCTTGGATTTCATCGGCGCTTCTTACTGGGAAAAGAACTTAGCTTCTATAGCCGTTGATGGCCGCTGGGTCTTGATTGGTATGCTTGGCGGAACCATTGTGTCTGAGATAGACCTTGGTGTATTGATTGGGAAACGCGTCCAACTTCTTGGTACATTATTGACACCTAGAAGTGATCAGTATAAAGCAGAGCTCGCACAAACTTTTATGGAAAAAGCGGGACCTTTTCTAGAAAATGGCAAGATTCGGCCAATCATTGACCGTACATTCCAATTCAGCGAAGTCAAACAAGCGCATGAATATATGGAAGCAAACAAAAACATCGGAAAAATCATTTTGAAGATAGCTGAATAAAACCATGCTGATCAAAAAAGAGACTGGGACAGAAGCGTTTAACTCCAAGAAATAAGAAGGAGTTGCTTCTGCTTCCGCCGTTTATACGTGTTTAGAGCGTGGGACAAAAGTGTTCTTTACTTTTGTCCCACGCTCTTTTTCCGAACAAACGGTGTTCAAAAGCTTGCATCTGCGGTAATAAGTCCAACCAAGTTAAAAACATAAGAAGCTGTTTTTACTTGGCTGTTCTTATTACTTGATGCAGTGCAGCTTTTTCACAACCTCTTCACTAAACGGTGTTCTACTGCCAACTCCTCGGTCACAAGTCACAATATTCAATAAACATGAGGAGCTGTTTTTTGAAATTGTTCCTTGTGACTCGGAGCTGAACGGCAGGCTCACGACCTCTTTCTTAAACGGTGTTCAATCAGCTGACCCTCGGTATTCGCTCAACAAACGGCAAAATATGTGGAACTATTTTTTCGTTTGTTTCTCTAATACTCAGGTCAAAACGCTGATTTCACAACCTCTTTTTATTTACGTTCTATTTCATTCATTTTCAGAAGCAAACCGAGCTGCTTGTATGCCCGCTTGTCGCCCAAAAATAATGATTTCTGCAACTGAGTTTCCACCGATTCGATTGTCTCCATGTAAGCCACCTGTGACTTCTCCGGCAGCATACAACCCGCTGATTGGCTGATTTTCTTTATCCAATACTTCGGTATTCGTATTGATTTTCACACCACCCATCGTATAATGGATCCCTGGCGCGATTTTGATTGCATAATAATTTGGAGACGATAGATCATGTTCCATGGCTGTGGCACGATTGAATTGAGCATCTTTTTTCTCCGCAACATCCGCATTCCATCCATCAATTGTTTTTGCTAATGTTTCTTTTGGCAAATCAATTTTTTCTGCTAATTCTTCCATTGTTTTTCCAGTTGTGACATATCCTTTTTGGTCATAAAATTCAATAGCAGTGGCACGATCACGCACGCCTTGATCAAAAATCAAATACGCTGATTTTTCAGGCAACGCTGTGATGGCTGCAGATACTTTATCCCTTGTATCCATTTCATTCACAAATCTTTTGCCTTCTTGATTCACCAAGATTGCTCCTTCTCCGCGAACCACTTCACCGATCAAGATTCCCTCATCCTGTTGCACGGTTGGATGAATTTGTATTTTATCCATGTCAACGGTTTGTCCGCCTAACTTTTCGATCATGGTAATACCATCTCCAGTTGATCCTTCTTGATTTGTCGTAATATAATCAGCTAAATCGGGACGATATCTTTCAATAAATTCTTTGCTCGCACCAAAACCGCCTGTAGTGACGACGATTGCTTTACCGGTGATCTCTTTTGGTTCTTCTCCTTGGACATGTACAGTCACTTCATTGACTGTTTCGCCATTTTTCTTAATGTCTGTCACATCTGTGTTGACAAAAATCGGTATTTTTCGCTCATGGACGCTGTTCAATAATCCATCCACTAAATATCCACCGATAGCCGAGCCATCAGATGGACGATGCGTCCTCTTCTCACTCATCCCTCCAGTGATCGTTAAATTATCTAGTTTGATTCCATTTTGATCCAACCAATCGATTGCATCAGCAGAGTGATCGACAAAGTAACGAAGCATTTCTTTATCATTTGTTCCTCCGCCACCTTTTAGCGTTTCTTCATAGAATGCCTCATTTGAGTCTTCGATTCCCTCTTCTTTTTGGAATTTGGTTTCAGAAGCGTTCATTCCGCTTGATGATTTAGACGTATTTCCTCCGGCAACAGGCATCTTTTCGAAAATCACTGGGTTCAAGCCAGCATCTTTTGCTTCAATAGCGGCTGCCATCCCTGCACCGCCAGCTCCCACGATTACGATATCATAAGATTCTTTCATTTCTTTTGGATCAGTATATGCTTGTTCAGAAGCACCTGATGACACTTCGGCAGATTCCTTCGTACTAGAACTTGTCTGTGCTGTATTTTTCTGATCTGCGCCACATGCACTCATGGCAAGAAGCGAAACCGCCGTTAATAAACCAACAACTAATTTTGTCATATTTATCCCCCTTTTCTCCTTATGCTTATATTAAGTGTTTTTTTTCACAATATCAACTCTGTTTTTATTTAAGACATATAGTTTTGGTAATCGCACGCTTCTTAGTATAATTAAGGATATACATGAAGGAGTTATTTTATGAATCATTTGAAAACCTTTTTTACGAACAGTACAAAAACTGCTGGCAGAATCACAAATGGAATCTATATTTTATTACGTATCATCGTTGTTATTATGTTGGCTGATCAGATTTGGAACCAACATTGGGGAAATACGATGCTTTTATTATTGACACTGATTTTATTTGAAATTCCTTATTTCCTGGAAAAGATATTAAAGATACAGATTCCAAATATGTTAGAAATCATATTGTTATCTTTTATTTTCAGTTCAACGGTTTTAGGAGAATTAAGCGATTTTTATGGCTATTTTTCAATGTGGGATACTTTTCTACATGCATTCAGCGGATTTTTAGCTGGGGGTGTCGGTTTTTCACTTGTTTATTTGCTCAATAAAAATACAAAAACGATGAACTTGACTCCTTTGTTATTAGCAGTCGTTTCCTTTTGTTTTTCGATGACAGTCGGTGTTATGTGGGAGTTTGTTGAATTTTCAGCAGATAAATTGCTACAATTCGATATGCAAAAAGATACGATCGTCCAGCAAATCAATAGTGTGGAGTTAAGCAAAGACGGAAACACTGTCTATCATGTTCCTGATATCACTCGGACAATCATTGAAAGTCAGAATGCAGACGGTAAAACAGATAAAATAATCATCCAAAATGGTTATTTAGATGTGGGAATCATGGATACTATGAAGGATTTATTTGTTAATTTTATTGGAGCAGTCGTTTTCAGTATATTTGGTTACCTTTATAGTCGAAATGATTACCAAAAATTTACTTTCATCAAGAATTTTATTCCCAAGAAAATCAAACGATAAACATACTAAAGAAATAAGAGAAGAGGCAGTGACAAGACTTTTGTCACGACCTCTTCTTTTTCGAATAAATAGCGTATCATCAGCTAGCCAACAGGATGAATTCAAAAACAGTAAGATAGAAAGAACTACTTTTCCGTTTTTCTTCTAATATTGTGAGCTGATTTCACCATTTTTTTATTTATCTAATTTACTTAAAACCTGCATAACTTTTTCATAGTCTGGATTAGGTGTGCCATCTAGATTTTCAGCAATAAAAGAAAAACCCATTTTTTTATAAAGAGCAATCGCCTGATGGCTCCATGTCTGGGTGTGAAGATAGATTGGTCCATCCGTATGGAGAGTAGGAAATTCTTGTAAGACTTTAGCAGTCAATGCTTTTGCGAGCCCTTTTCCTTGGTAAACTGGTTTAACTGCCAACCAATGAAAAACCGGATACACTCCCTCTCTTGATTTCTTTCGCCAAGCGGTACAGGTTGCTACTTTTTCTCCATTTTTTGTCTCTACAAAAAACATCCTTCTTTCAAGTTCTTCAGGATAAGGAGCAAAGTTTTTTTGAAAATACTCAAGTGCTTCACCTGTCGTTTGAAATTCCCCAACGGAAGTTTCAATCTCTGACCAAGCAGATTCGTCCCCTTTTTGATAGGTTCGAAATTTAAAGCCTTCCGCTAAAGGCGTCATTGGCACAGGCAGTTGAAGTGGTCTTGTCATCCAGATTTCTGCGTAAGGCAACGTTTTATCTAACATTTTTCTATCCCTCCTCGTATCCATTATGCCAAATAACAGATAACTCAGCTACTTATTTGACTATAGCAGATAGGGGGATGAATCAGAACCAGTCATCTGCGTCAAATTCATTTCGATTAGCGTATACCCATGTTCCTGCCATACCTCGCATGACATCCCCTAAAACGGAAGAAGAAGGGACGTCTCCACCAGTGCGGGTGTTCCCGGACTAGGAAGCGGTACTTGCGGCTGCAGATGCTCATTGGTGGAATCAATAGTTGACAAGCGTTTTTTCTTCGTTTCCTTGTGGTCATCTGATTCATTTTGATCTTCCGACTGTTTAGTAACAATTTCTTTTTCTGATTGTTGTTGTTCTATTTTAGACTCTAACATTTCATTTTCCGATTCAGAAACTTGTGGGACCAAAGGATCTTCTTGCCCTATCGTTTTGTTAGATTCTGAGCTTTTTATAGATATTCTTACTGGTTCTAGGCTTCTTATTTGTTTTACTTTCCCTGTTGGAGAAACTGCATGAGCCATTTGTTGTTTTTTTTCTGGCAAGCTTTCTTCTTGTCTTTTTTGTTCTTTTTGGTTTATCTGTTTATTTAATGGTAAAACATGTAATAGCGACTGAGCACGGAGTTCTTGGAGTGAATACGGGTCATGATAACTATACATAATCGTAAAATCGCCTGTTTGTTTGGTCAAATAACCATCCTCCAATGGTTCTCCGTTGATTGTGACCTCTACATCCTTTGACGGTACGGGTTTACCTAAGGAGTTTGTTGCGGATTTGATCAACTCTTCTTTACTTATTTTTTCATTTGGCTGAGCAATAACAACATGACCTTCTAATGAACTATTATCCGGTACATAAACATAAGTGAAGGTAATTTCCTCTCCTGATTGCTTCCTATTATTCATCAGTTTTGAGTGAATAGCTTCAAGAATCACCGACCAGTTACTGTTTCTGTCTAATCCGTTTGTTTGCATCCAGTCAGAAATAGAAGTGACTTTTCCGTCTTGTTCATAAGTCGACAAATCTACATTCGGCACTCGATCAGAAAATTCAGCAGGGAGTTGTAAATCTGGAATAAGTTCTACACTACTTATGCGTGTTTCTGCTTGCAGTTCTTTATTCGTTTGACGATCAATAAAATGAGTGATGACAGTCGATGAAACAGCAGGTGCTTCTACATAAACGACAGCTGTTGTTTCCACCATTTTTGATGTAAGAGGGTCTGCATAAGTTAATACGACGGGATATTCTCCCGGTGTGGTAGAATCTACTGTCCCGCTCATTTTGATTTCTTCTTTATTCCCTGAAGTTCCATCGCTTTTTGTTACATATTCGATAAGAGATTTAGGGTCGTAATTCTCTCCTGTTATTAGATGAAGATCTTTTCCTTTGATAGCTGTTTGATCAACATGAACATGAATCACAGCAGATGCAGTCATTGTTTTTAAAGCAATTGGATCAAAATAAGACAAGTCAATAGTAGATACTCCTGTATTTGTCGTGTCTATGATATTCCCATTGTTTGAAATTACTTTGGACATATCTCCTTGTGTTCCATCTGCATTCCTCAAGCTTTCTACCAGATCCGATATCGAAATTTTTGTCCCTGCCAGAACGTTGATTTCCTTGCCTTTGAACTGTGAATAATCTTTTCTATATACATAAGAGACTTGTGCACTTCCACCGTCCTTCACACCTGTCAAAGCATGATTTAAACTATCAATGATCTGTTTTAGCTGATCACCTTTTGTTGGATCAGTCATACCGGAAAAGACAGAAAGCGGCACGCTGCTTCCAGTTTCTGATGTCCATAATGTTTTGTTAGGAATTAACCAATAGTGGTTTATCGTTGGAGGATAACTGACTTTATTATAGGAATTCAAAGAAGGAAGCAGCTGTGTTCCACTTACATCAGTGAAAGTATGGGTAATAGTAATAGGGGAATCAGTCGTCTCAGAGACAGATGTACGTACGATTTTGATGGTTTGTGCCGTTGCCTGAACGGGTACATTCATATAGACACCTACAGATAAGCTGATCAACATCGTACGCATCACAAATTTGACATAGCGGTTTTCAGAACACGATCGTTCTTTGTCTAAACGGCAAGCGTGTTTATTTAGTTTTTTAGGTTGTCTTTTTGAACACATTTATTCTTAGTCCTCCCTACTCTTGCCTCAGCATGAAGTAGTAATTTTCATAAGATGATTTTATTATATAGATAAAATCAAAAAAAGATGGTCAATTGGGACAGTATTTTTCTTGATTTTTTATTATTTAAAGAAAATCGTAATAATAACTTATGTACTTTTTAATTTTGTCAAGCAATATCTCTCGATATCTAGTCATCTTTTCTTTGAAAAAAAACATAAATCAGCTAATAAATAGGTAAGACAAGGGAGCGTCAATAATTTTGTGTAAATGAAATTCCCTGCTGCAGAAATTTTTCTAATTATTCGCCAGTTTCTCGAACAGCCCGAGCAGTTCTCCTTCCGCCTGCTGGAACCCGCGATGGCTGCGATCCAGGAACTTCTGGTTGTAGTTTTCGAAGAGGGAGACCAGGAAGCGGTCCATGGACTCCTCGTTCTGGAACTGTTCCTTGCGCCGGCTGTACTTCTTGACCTGCTTATTGAAGGACTCAATCAGGTTGGTGGAGTAGAGGCTCCGCCGGATTGCGGCCGGGAAGTCGTAGAAGGTGAGCAGGTGGTCATTCTCCAGGATGGACTGGGCTACCTTCGGGTAGCTGGCCCGCCACTTCGCTGCGAACGCATCACGTGCTTCCAGGGCTGCTTCCTTCGAATCGGCTTGGTAGAGCGCCTTGAAGTCGTCACAGATTTCCTTCCGGTCGGACACACGCACCTTACTGGCGATGTTCCGGGAGACGTGCACGCAGCAGTGCTGGTAGGCAGCCTTCGGGAAAACCTGATGGATCGTGTCCGCCATCCCCTTCAGGCCATCGGTCACGAACAGGAGGACATCCTTCACGCCGCGGGCCACGAGGTCCTCCAGAATCTCATTCCAGATGACCGTGGACTCGTTGGGGGCGATGGCATACGCCAAGACCTCCTTTGCGCCATCCGGGCGGATGCCGACCGCGATGTGAATCGCCTCCTTGGCGACGGTTTTCCGCTTCAGCGGGATGTAGGTGGCGTCCAGGTAGATGGCGACATAGCGGTCATGGAGGGCGCGTTCCTTGAAGGCGGCCACCTCCTCGGAGAAGATTTTCGTCATGTTGGACAAGGTCTGGGGCGTGTAGTGGTGCCCATACATCTTCTCGATCAGGTCCGCAATCTCCGACATGGTCACGCCCTTCCGGAAGAGGTGGATGATGGTCTCCTCCAGCGTATCGTTCGTGCGCTTGTAGGCGGGAACGGTCTGTTGCTTGAACTCGCCGTTGCGGTCGCGCGGGATTTCGAGGTGGAGCTCCCCGTACTCGGTCTTGACCGTCCGGTCATAGGTGCCATTACGGGAATTGCCGGAGTGGAACCCAATCCGGTCGTACTTCTCGTAATCCAGGAAGGCCGTCAGCTCCGTCCGCAGTAGCGTGTTTACGGCCAGCTCCAGATGGGAGCGGAATAACTCGTTCAAATCACCTTTGGTGGCTAGAGTCTGCAGGAGTTCTGTAGTAAAATCGTTCATAGGGAAGTCCTCTTTTCTGTGAATGGGTGTGGTAACTTTATTCTACAGAAGGGACTTCCTTTTTTCTATTTACACAAAATATTTTATACTCTCTAAGACAAAGTTGTCATCCATAAATATTAGCTGATTTTTTCAGTTAAATGTCTATTTTTTTCTCTGATAATGATATTCCCAAAATATTCCCAGTCATCTGGTGTCGGCGGATTTTTCCATATTATCTGCTCTTTGTTGAATTTTTCAAGCAAACAATCAGATAAATAAATATCCGTACGGGAAGTGATTCGACTTTCAATCACAATATTGTAATTTTTAAATCCCTTCACTTGAGAAATAATATAAGCGGTATAGGCAGATCCTTGAGAAAAATCAATACAGACATGGATTGGTGATTCAAAATAAGAGACTGGACAAATACCGACCAATAAAAAAAGATAATCATAAAATAAGCGAATCATGAAACGTTCATCTTTTTCCAAGAAATAGTGTTTATTATCTTGTATGACATTTTGGATCGCTGTACTGAATATTGGATACGTTTCGAAGAAAAACTGCAACTGCTTTTTAGACGTAAAACTAGTCATCTCAAAGTCGAATATCCAATTTTTCCGATTGACATGCATCATCCCCATACGAAGTTCTTTTCGTATATGGAGTCTTTCTTCTTCAGAAACTTCAGTTGAAAATGGTAATTGATCAATCAATTCCACTGACATTTTTTGACTAATCATATGGATATCATGGAAATGAGCTTCTGCAAGTCCAAACGCACCATCTAATTCAAATTCTTCTTCCGTAATCAAAAATAACATGATATAAGAAATCTCATCAATAATCTGCTCTTTAGGGATATGTAGAAAAGAAATATGCGATAAATCCTTAATAATCTTCATTCCTTCTGAGCTCTTAAAGTATTCATCTGAAAAGAAACGTTTTCCTATTGGTTGATTTCCATAAATCCTCAACAAACTAACAGTAGTTAGCAAATTGAATTTGATTCGCTTTGTGGCAGACAACTTTAAATTGAACAGATATTCAAAATATTGCACGATACTTTTTGCTTCATTCATGACGCTTTCTCTAAATGGCATAGAAAAACCATTAAAGACCCCAAAATATACCCCAAATAATACGTTCCGTATGTTTATTTCTTCCCCAACTAATATGTTTTTCTTTAACTTTATTTGATGCTGTTCAAGAAAAGAGACTAATTCTCTTCTTTTTACATAAGCTCTTGATATGCTTAAAAAATGGTTCTCTGCAAATTTTTCAATTGTTACTTTTGAATCCACGATCTCCGTTAACAGTCGAGCAATTTTTGATCGTTGAAAGTAGATTCTTCTTAAATTTTTGATATCCGTCAAATTTAGCCGTTCAACATGAATCTCTCCTTCTTCTGAGATTTGGATCTCTGGCTTTGATTTGAATTCAGAAAATTCTTTATTTAATTCTATGATATAATTTCTTGTTTTAAATTTAGATAAACCTAATGTTTCATATAACTTAGACAACACGACGTAATTCTTTTTCTCAAATTCTAAATATCTGGCTAACAGCAGTTTTTCTCTATCTTCCTCTTCGATAAGGTAATCCAACTTCATATCCTACACCTCAAAAAAATGCCTCATACCAATCACTTGATATGCAGATGAAAGTTCATCTTTTCACCTATACTGATTTTATGATGGATTACACCTGTTTTTTCATCAGTTATTCACATTTTTTATCTTTTTTTGAGAATATTACAAAAAATGGAAAAATTTACGGGAAAATATTCTATATTTTTTGTTTTATTGTGTTAAAATGTACAAGATTTGCACCATTTGCGTAAACAACCACAAAAAGAGCAGGGCGTCCTCCGTCCTGCTCTTTTACTTATTTTAAGTGCAATTACTTATTAATTCGCTAAACTTCTGCTTGTTTCTGATAGTGCTTGTTTCTCTCCAATGATCCGCACTTCTGTTTCTAAAGACACATCAAATTTTTCTTTGATCACTTCTTGGATGTGCGCAATCAATTCAATATAATCTGTCGCTGTCGCATGATCGATATTGACGATGAATCCTGCATGTTTTTCAGAGATTTGTGCACCGCCCCATTTCAGACCTTGCAATCCTGCTTGCTGGATTAGCTGACCCGTATAATGTCCTACTGGGCGCTTAAAGACACTGCCGCATGAAGGGTATTCTAATGGCTGTTTGGATTGACGCAATTCTGTCAACTCATCCATTCGTGCTTTGATTGCTTCATAATCCCCTGTTTGCAAACTGAATCTAGCTTCCAATACGATAGCACGTAGCTCTTGGATTTTACTGTGACGATAAGAAAATACCATTTCTTCTTTTGTCAAAGTTTTCAATGTTCCATCTTCAAGCAAAAGATCCACTTCAGCAAAAACATCTTTGATCTCTCCGCCATACGCACCTGCATTCATATAAACCGCTCCACCGACACTTCCCGGGATGCCGCAAGCAAATTCAAATCCAGTCAATGATTCGGCCAAAGCTGCATAAGTCGTATCAATCAGTGAGGCACCTGCTTCCGCAATGACCATCGTTCCTTTGACATGAATCTGTTTCATTTCAGTCAGCATGATGACTACACCACGGATCCCACCATCTTGAACGATCAGATTGCTTGCGTTTCCTAGTACCATCCAAGGTATATCATGGATTCGGCAATAATCGATGATTTGCTTTACTTCTTCTTGCTTTTTCGGGAATGCAAGGACATCAGCTGGTCCGCCTGTTTTCGTAAACGTATAGTTCATCAATGGTTCATCAAACAATAAAGTGATCGTGGCTAAGCTTTCAACTATTTCTTCTTTATTCACTGAGGATTTTCCTTTCTTTTCTCAAACGTCCCCATTATTCTATCACGCTTAATACAATCTTGCCAGTCTTGTTCAAAGTTGATGACGGTAGTGCTCTTTAAGCACTTCCTCGCATAATTCATGACTTCTTACAACTTCTTGCTGCTTAAGCAGTTCTGCTTCCGGTTTACCTGAACGTATCTGAGATAAGAAGGCCTCTACCATTGGCTCAAACCCGCGTTTGACTAGCGTGTTCGTCCAGTCGCCAAATTCTTTCACCTTTTTTCCATCAGCATCTTGAATGACAAGCTGGGTCAGGTCGCTTACTTCATAAGTACCATTCTTACTTGTTACTTGATATTTTTCTGTATTAGCACCACTTGCTAGATCCATCGTTAATAGAGCCGTTTGATTTTGTGTTTCTAATTGTAAAATGGCATATTCCAAATATTCCTTTGTTTCTCTTATCTGATATTTTGTTCTCAAAATGGGTTCATCCAATAAATACACCGCTGTATCAATGAGATGTAAAAATAAATCATAAAGGACGAATTCTGTCGTCTCTTTTGCCGCTATTCGATTTTTTTGCAGTTGGATCAGCCGCTTCTCTGGGATACGTTTCAATTCTTCTACCATAGGAGCAAAGCGTCGGTTAAAACCGACCATCAAGATCACTTGGTTCTTATCAGCCAATTCTTGCAATTCACGCACTTCGTTTAGATGGACACTCAACGGTTTGTCAATATAAACATGGATACCATTTTCTAGACATCTTTTTGCTAGCTCATAATGTACTTTTGTTGCTGCGTGAATCATGCATGCCTCGATTTTTTCTTCTAAAAGCTCATCGATCGTTTCATATAGATGTTGGAACCCATATTCTTTTTGGATTCTTTCTTTTGTTTCTTTATTTCGTGTTGCAAAATAAAAATCAACTGTTCCTTGTTTTTTCGCATAGGTTGGTAAATATGCTTTTTCTGCAATATTCCCTACACCGATTACACCAATCTTCATCGACTTTCCTCCTGGATCATTTAGTTACTTTCATCTTACACCATTTTTTACTAAAATGAGGTACAATAGTATCGCAAAGGTAAGGAATTTAATTCGAAGGAGTGTGTTTTTATTGAAATTTATCTCTTGGAACGTGAACGGGCTTCGTGCCATCGTAAATAAAAATTTTTTAGAAGTTTTTCATGAGTTAGACGCCGATTTTTTCTGTTTGCAGGAAACAAAGCTCCAAGCAGGACAGATCGATTTAGATCTTCCTGGTTATTATCAATATTGGAATTATGCAGAACGAAAAGGCTATTCTGGTACAGCCATTTTTGCTAAAGAACCTGCATTGAATGCCACTTACGGAATGGGTATCGATATCCACGACACAGAAGGCCGTCTGATCACTTTGGAATATTCCGATTTCTTTCTTGTAACTTGTTATACGCCAAATTCTCAAAGTGAATTGAAACGTTTAGATTACCGATTAGAATGGGAAGAAGCCTTTTATAATTATCTAGAAAATTTAAAGAAACAAAAACCAGTCATCGTTTGCGGGGATCTAAACGTCGCGCATCAAACGATCGATTTGAAAAACTGGAAAACAAATCAAAAAAATGCTGGATTCACTCCAGAAGAAAGAGCGGCTCTTTCTCGACTGTTGGATAACGGGTTTATCGATACATTTCGTTATTTTTATCCAACCCAAGAAGGTGTTTACTCTTGGTGGAATTACCGATTCAATTCAAGAAAAAACAATGCTGGTTGGCGGATCGATTACTTTTTGACGAGCAAAGATTTAGCGCCAAGACTGGCTGATGCAAAGATCCATACGGACATTATGGGCAGTGACCATTGTCCAGTAGAATTAGATTTGAAATAAAGAGGTTGTGAAAAAGCTGTCCTGCATCAAGTAATAAGAACAGCCAAACAAAAATAGCTCCTCCTATTTTTCTTTTGGTTGGGCTTATTACCGCAGATGCAAGCTTTTGAACACCATTTATTGAGAGGTTGTGAGCCTGCCGTTTAACTCTGAGGCACAAGGAGCAATTTCAAAAAACAGCTTCTCATGTTTGTTGGATATTGTGACTTGTGACTGAGGAGTTGGCAGGAGAACACCGTTTATCAAGAGGTTGCGAAATCGGCGTCCTGATCTGTGTATTAGAGAAACAAACGGCAAAATAGTTCCTCATATTTTGCCGTTTTGTGAGCTGATACCGAGAAGTCATGATCCTCTCGTCTAACTCCGAGTCGCAAGGAATGAGTTCAAAAAATAGCTTTTCTCTACAAAAACTACATAAAAAATCCTATGTTTTTTGTTAAAACTATTTGTTTTTTTCAAAAGTATGTTACAGTAATTTTCCAAGGAGGTTTTACAGAAATGAATTTTGTTGCCATGGATTTTGAAACTGCCAATCATCAGCCTTATAGCGCTTGTTCTCTTGCGTTAGTCATGGTAAAAAACAGCCAAATCGTCGATGAATTCTATACATTGATACAGCCTGAAACTCCTTTTTTCTGGCGAAACGTCCAAATTCACGGAATCCATCAAGAAGACGTACGCAATGCGCCGAAATTTCCAGAAGTCTGGCAAACTATCCAACCATATTTTCAAAAAAATCTTTTAGTCGTTGCACATAATGCTGCTTTTGATACAAAGGTCTTAGCAGGTTGTTTAGATTATTACCACCTCGAACAGCCTAATTATCTTTCTTTATGTACAGTGAAAAGCAGTCGTCGCTTGTTCCCTGAATTTCCAAATCATCGATTGAACACTGTGTGCGAAAATTTGAACATCCAATTAGATCATCATCATGATGCATTGGAAGATAGTCGTGCGTGTGCGGAAATCCTGCTTTATCAAGAAAAAAAATTCGGGACAGATCCATTGAAAAAACTCGTGACTATAAAGTAAAGCAATCATTTACTTATGAAACGCACAAAGAGGTTGTGAAATCAGCGTTTTGACCTGATTATTAGAGAAACAAACGGCAAAATAGTTCCTCATATTTTGCCGTTTTTTGAGCGAATATCGAAGGTCAGCTGATTGAACACCGTTTATTCAAAAAAATGGACTGCGTCACGACTTTTGTCACAGTCCATTCATACGTTTTTCTGCCTTCCCAAAAGGATGACAGTTTCTTAACTCTTTTCTTATTTTTTCTATTCAATCAAATAACTCATTTTATATACATCTAAAAATTCACCTAAATCTGTTCTTGCCCCTCTAGGAATGACCGCTTCGATTTGGAAACCCATTTTCTGGTAAAGGTGTACGGCTCTTTCATTACGAACTTGAACATCCAGCTCCAATCGAAAAAGTACACCCATTTCCTTCGCCCAATTGATGATTTCTTCTAGCATAAGAGTACCTAGTCCCATTCCCCAATATTCCTGCAGGATACTGATACCGACTTCTCCCACATGAGATAAACGAAATTGACTGTCTGCTTTGACTGATGCTGTTCCAACAATCGTCCCCTCATTGATAGCAAGCAGCAATAAATTATTGTTGCTTTCGTACATATAACTCAACTCTTCTGATAAAGTTTCTGGGGGTAAAAGAAGTTCAGCTTCATCTAAAGCTAAAAATTCTGTCTCGCTATTGACTTGTTCCATCATCGAAAGAATATCTTTTGCATCATCTGGCACTGCTTCCCGCAAGATGATTCCAATTTCTTCACTCATGGTTTTCAACCCATTTTTCTAGGATTCGCTGTTTGAATGTTTCACTTTGTTCACCATATGAGATTAATTTCACATAACGCTTTTCTAAATCTGTATCACTTTTTTCTAAAATCAGTTCCAAATAATCTTCTGGCAGTGCTTCTTCTAATAGGTTTCCCCATTCGACAACGGAAAGCCCATCTCCTTCAAAATATTCATCTAACCCTAAGTCAGCTCCGCTAGCTGCTACCCGATAAATATCCATGTGATACAACGGAATCCTGCCTTGATTATATTCTCTAATAATCGTGTATGTCGGACTTTTGATCATTTGCGTTATTCCCAGTCCTTGGGCGATACCTTTCGTCAATGTTGTTTTACCCGCACCTAGATCACCAGTCAATATCAGATTATCACCTGGCATGGCGGAATGACCAATTGCCTCTGCAAATTGTTCTGTCATTGTTAATCCTGATAGTTCGATCATTTTTCATCTTCTCCCGCTCTTCTTTCTTTTTGCCAGTATATCGCGTAATGAAGTTTTTTTAAAGAAAAAAACGAACTAGCCAAGAACAGCAGCTGCCGTTTTTGGACTAGTCCATGTGTATTTGTTAATCAATCAATGTTTGTGCTGCTGTGATAATCGATAATTTATATACGTCTTCTTCATTTGCCCCACGAGACAAATCAGAAACCGGTTTGTTCAAACCTTGCAAGATTGGTCCGATTGCTTCAAAGTTACCAAAACGTTGAGCAATTTTATAGCCAATATTTCCTGATTGCAATTCTGGAAATACAAAGACTGTTGCTTGACCAGCTACTTCTGAATCTGGCGCTTTCAGTTGTGCAACTGAAGGAACATAAGAAGCATCAAATTGCAATTCGCCGTCGATCAAATATTGTGGTGCTAGTTTTTTAGCGATTTTAGTGGCTTCAACTACTTTGTCTACTTCTGGCGATTTCGCTGAACCTTTTGTCGAGAAGCTCATCATCGCCACTTTTGGTTCGATATCGAACAGTTCAGCTGTTTTTGCAGAATCTACAGCGATTTCTGCCAATTCTTGTGCAGTTGGATTCACATTGATTGCACAATCAGAAAAGACGTATTTTTCTTGGTCTCTTCCACGTACCATGATCATCGCACCACTTGTCCGACTGACACCAGGTTTTGTTTTGATGATTTGGAGTGCTGGACGAACAGTGTCGCCCGTCGAATGGATTGCTCCAGAGACCATGCCGTCTGCAACACCCATATACGTAAGCATCGTACCAAAGTAATTCACATCTTTTAAAATCTTTTCTGCTTGTTCTTTGGATGCCTTTCCATTTCTACGTTCGACAAATGCATCTACCATTTCATCCCACTTATCATAAGTATCAGGACTAATGATCGTAAAGCTAGATGTTTTGATTCCTCTGGCATGTGCTGCATTTCTTATTTCTTCTTCGTTTCCTACTAAAATGGGTTCCACCAGTTCTTCTGCTTTCAACCGGGCAGCTGCACCTAAAATTCGAGCATCAGTAGCTTCCGGGAAAACGATTTTGATCCCACGGCGAACAATCTTAAATCTTAAACTATCAAACAATTCCACAAGATGACCTCCAGACGTTTTTATATGTATTATCATACACTATTCCATAAAAAAAGAACAGTTTATTTTATCTGTATCAGTCAAAAATGCCGGAAAAATGAAGTTTTTCACATATATGGCAAACTGCGCTATAACAGGAAAGCGCTGTTTTATTACACTGTTTCAGGCAGTTGCCAATCAATCGGTTCTTCTCCTAACGCAAGGAGTGCATCATTCGTTTTCGAGAAGGGTTTGGAACCAAAAAAGCCACGACTTGCGGATAGCGGACTCGGATGTGGAGATGTAATGATGATATGACGGCTCTTATCGATCATTTTGATTTTTTCTTGCGCCGGTTTTCCCCACAAGATAAACACGATTGGTTTTTCTCGTTCATTTAATTTTTCAATGATCGTGTCTGTTAATCTTTCCCAACCTTTCCCGCGATGTGAATAAGCTTGCCCTTCCCGAACAGTAAGAACAGTGTTGAGTAAGAGGACTCCCTGTTTAGCCCATGACACTAGGTTTCCATGTTGAACAGGTACGATACCAAGATCATCATGAAGCTCTTTGTAGATATTTCTTAAAGATGGCGGGATCTTCACGCCGGGCTGCACAGAAAAAGATAATCCATGAGCTTGGTTTTCTCCATGATAAGGATCTTGTCCTAAAATCACTACTTTGACTTCTTCATAAGGAGTCAATTCCAACGCTTCATAGATATGATACATATCTGGATGGATCTTTTGGGTCGCATATTCTTTCTTTAAAAATTCTCTTAGATGCAGATAATAATCTTTTGAAAATTCTGAGGACAAAACTTCTTGCCAACTGTTATGAATGATTTCTTTCAAAACCTCCACCTCCTAATAAAAAGAATAACTCACATTTTCTTCAATCACAAGGGACAATCTTCCCCCCTCAGCACTTGATTAATATGGTAAACTAGGAACAAGAAGCAGAAAGGAACGATAATCATTATGATCAAATTAATTGCATCAGATATGGATGGCACATTATTAGATGCCCATATGAGTGTTTCTCCTGAAAATGCCGAAGCGATACGTTTTGCAAACGATGCCGGCGTTGAGTTCATGGTCGCTACTGGACGAAACTACCAAGAAGCTCGCGCCGCTTTGGATGAAGTAGGAATCGATTGTGCGATGATCACTTTGAACGGGGCACAGGTATTTGATAAAGAAGGAAATTCCTTGTTTACCGTATCCATCCCAAATAATCAAGCAACCTCTGTTTTGGATATTTTAGACGCTAACGGTATTTACTATGAAGTAGCAACCAACGATGGTCTTTATTCTGAAAATCAAGCGAAGCGGATCGAAAGCTTTGCTTCCATGGTCGCTACCCATTTACCTCACCTTACGTATAAAATGGCGATTGCCATGGCCTCAGCTAAGCTGGAGTTGTTGCACATCACATATGTAGACAGTATTCGTACCATTTTGGAAGAAAAGAATCTGGAAGTCTTGAAAATCATCTGTTTTCATACAGAAGGACCTGCTGTGTTAGGACCAGTTGGTAAGCAGATTTCTCTTTTAGGTGATTTAGCTGTCACTTCTTCTGGTCAAAACAATATTGAAGTGAACCATAAAAACGCTCAAAAAGGGATTGCCGTTGCCCACGTCGCGCATGAGCGTGGCATTTCTTTAGAAGAAGTCATGACGATTGGTGATAATTTCAATGATGTCAGTATGCTGCAAGTGGCTGGAGTCAGTTTTGCAATGGGAAATGCAGAAATCGAAGTAAAAGATTATGCCAAATATACAACGGACACGAACCTTGAATCTGGCGTAGGAAAAGCCATATTGCGCGCGATTGCAGAAGACTTATAGTTTTATCTAGAAAAGAGGGATATAGATGTCAGAATTTTTCATTCAGGAAAAACAGCTTGGACGTGCGACTCGGACAATCGTCAAAAACGAAAAAGGGCATTCCCTGTTTTTGATGGTTGGTCGTTGGGGAACAAAGGGCGATGCGTTGTCTCTTTATGCCATGAATGGCGATCTTGTTGCCCACATCAAGCAAATAAGCCTGACATTCGGTACGCGTTTTGAGCTGTATAAGGAGTTCGAAAAAGTGGGAACCATGCAGAAAATATTCAATTGGCCCGGTGATTTTTATTATATTCGTAGGCTTCACTGGACAGTCCAAGGTGATATCTATAATCATCAATATCAAATCCACCATTTCAATCAACAAATCATGAAGATGGATAAAGCTACGCTTTTTTCAGGAGATTACTATGTACTGGATATCTCAAATGATGAAGATGCTCCTATTTGTATTTGTATTGCTGCGGTTTTAGATTACTGGCTTTACCGTAAAGACAAAAGTCGCGATAAGCCTGTTTCTTATCGGCTTGACTTAAGTTAAAAAGATGTACCTGAAATGCGTATTTCCGCATTTCAGGTACATCTTTTTAGATATTCTTTTGCATATGATCATAAAGATGACCACTGATCATCCGCTGACCGACCACTTTGAAGCCATGGCGTTCGTATAATTTTTTAGCCTTTGGATTTTTTTCATCCACACTTAGTCCGATGACGGAGCGATTCGCTTTCTTCGCCAATTTAGGTAATGCTTCTAATAATCGTGAACCGATGCCTTGCCCTCTAAAATCTTCTGATACACTGATAGAATCCAAATACCATTCATTGGGAAACGTTTCTTTATCAATGAACAAACGTGTAGACGCATCTAACTGATATTTTTCTAAGATAGGTACCAGCGGCTGATCGATGATGGCTTCTTCTTCATCTGTATAACCGTAAGCAACTCCTGCAACTTTACCGTCTATTTCTTCTACGATACCTCGTGAATAACTGTAGCGATAATTTGGATCAGTGATGGCTTCTTCTAGAATCTCTAAAGTCTTTTGTTCCCCTGTCTGCTTCAAAAATGGCAATTCCATGTCTTTTAGAATTACTAAGATCAATGGAGCGATTTCTGGAGCATCTTCTTTTCTCGCAAAACGAATCATAGTTTCCTCTCCTTTTCTCCATTCTAACATGCAGAAAAAGAAATCGCAAAATCGTTATTTTAAAAAATCTTCTATCTTTTCAGTAATGAAATAACCATGAGTAACGATTCTTGCCGCTTCAGTTCGGCAATAAGGGCAGACGATTGGCATTTCTTTATCATTATGTTCGACTACATTATTGACTTCTTCGTATGCAAATTTTTTTCCGCAATTAGGGCACTTCATTTTTTCCATGTTATCTCAACTTCCTTTCATCTTTACCCTCTTAGCTTACTCTTATATTGAAAAAAAGAGAAGCGATAGCCTTTTTCTATGCAGATATCCATACCTGTTGAGTCTGTTTTCCATCAATTAATTGGACTTGATAATACGGTCGTTCATCTTTAACTACAATCGCCCACTCTTTCACTTTTGCTTTTTTCCCGTAGTAGCTGACTGCTTCCTTCATCGCTGCTTGCGGTTGCTTGAACTCTTCCGTTTTTTCTATGTCAAATAGAGGTTCTGCTGTTTTTTCTGTATGATTCCTTACAGTTGCTTTCCCAGTGGACGGGTTGACTGCTATGACTTGTCCTTCACAAAAAAACTGGTATTCATATGTTGCATTCGTAGGATTATCCAATTCTTTTTCCACTGCAAAATGGATAGAAGATATATTATGTTTTTTTGTTTCTTTTTTAGCGATTGCTGCTGCTTCGTTCAATGAGATCCGATATTCTTGATCACTAATATCATCCAAGTGAAAAGCGGCGCTGAGCAATCCTGTCATACCGGTAATCAATATTACGATGAGGGCAGCAGCACCAAACATCATTTTTTTCATTCTTCATTCTCCTGTTTCTTTTTTTAAAAGAATATCAAGAAATGAACGAACGAAAAATCGAATGAAACGAAAAAAAAGTGACAATTTTGTTATCTTTATTCGTGTAGTTCTAACGGCAACCCGTCTGGATCAAAGAAAAACGTCATTTTTTTACCTGTAAACGTATCTTCTCTTACCGGTTCAGATTCGATCCCTAGGGAATACAATTCTGCAATTGTTTCTTCGATATCGTCTACTTTGAAAGCAAGATGACGCAAGCCACAAGCTTCTGGATAGTTTGGTCGTTGTGGTGCATTGGCAATTCCAAAAATCTCCAATTCGGCACTTCCTAGTTTCAGATCTAATTTATAGTCATCTCGTTCTTTGCGGTAGTTTTCTCTGATTACTTCAAATCCTAATTTATTAACATAAAAATCACGTGATTTCTGATAATCTGAAACAATGATGGCTACATGATGGATCGTTGTAAGGTTCATATAAGCACTCCTATTCTTCGTTTAAATTCGTATCTACCTTTTTCTCCAGCTCTATTGTAAATGTGTCAGCTTGAAAAAAATAGCTGTTTTTTCTTTTTATAAGAAAAAAGGCAAAAAAAAAACAGAAAGTAGGTCCTCCAAGACACTCTTCCTGTTCCCAATATAATAAATGAAAGTAAGAAATTATATTTTCAAGAAAACAAACAGAAAATTATCATAACACAAATTATTTATAATTGAAAGACTAGTTTTTTTTCAAGAAAAGCATACAATAGATTGTGTTAGTAAATACAGAACACACTACATTTAGTGTCTTAAGGAGTCCTCATACATGAAGTCATATTTTCAGTTTTTAGCTCATCAGCTAAAAGGCTGGCCGCAACAAAATTATTATCTTTTCTTTTTCAGTCTTGGCTGTCAGGTCATGACTCTTGTCAATAGTCCCATCACTTGGCTGTCCGTTATCACATTTATCGGTACCACGCTTGGTGTATTGTGTATTTTATCCATCAATGCGGCAAAATCAGTCAACGGTATTTTAGGTATTTTGTCTGCGATTTGTTTTATTATCGTTGGATTTTCAGCAAAGAACTATTTAAGTATCGGTGAACAGATTGCTTATATGATCACATTGGATATCCCCGTATTGTTAAGTAAAGAATGGAATCATAATATGGCTTCAAAAATCCGAAAATTCACTGGAAAAAGCTGGTTTATCGCAATCGTCAGTACTTTCCTTGTCTATCTTGTTTCAGGATTCCTGATTGGTCGTTATACAGATGATCCTCGCCCATGGATAGATGCCATTGCTTTTTCCATTAGCTTGACTGCTGGTATCATCAGTTTCTTGCGTTACAATAACCAATATTACTGGTGGTTAGCTTCAGGGCTTGCACAAATGGTCCTTTGGTATATTTCATTTACGCATGGATCTGCAAGTTTGGCGATGTTCGTGAACAGCTCTGTTTACTTGCTGAATGATGTCCTTGCATTTACCGTTTCTCCTTGGTATAACCAAAAAGAACGTGAACGTATGCAAAAAATGGAAGAAGAATACTACAACGCACAACAACACGCATAAAAATAGGCTTTCTCTCTAAAAATAGAGAGAAAGCCTATTTTTTATAGTAATTCCTTCAGATACTTTCTTGCCTCATCATTGAAACGCAGTGATTCTTCTAACTTCTGATAATATTCTAAGGCTTGTTTTTGCGCTTCAGTAAAACGATAATGTTTCCCTTTCCATTTGTCGATCGTCTCTTGTACATTCCCAGATTGGATATCCTTCACTACTAGCTGCCATTTTTCTTTTGAGACTGCGCGCTCTTTCTTATCAGCAGATTGTACGGCTTCTCGTTCTTTACGCAATACTTTTAAAAAACCATTTCTGACTATCCGAGGAATGCTGTCGAAGAATCCTTCCGTAAAACCATAGCGACAATATTGCTTCCAAATAAATAGATAGATTTTTGGTTGGATGAACCGTTGTTTTTTCGCAAAATATTCTATCTGAGCAATGACTTCTGGTGTTCGCTGACGTTTTGTCTTTCTCAATGCGGAAATAAACGTTTCAAAATAAGCATTAGGATGTGCTGGCACTTCTTCATAAACGATGGATTGCCAATCTTTACGTAAAAATGTGCGATAGTTGTTCAAGAATTCTTCTACATCCTTTACTAATTCTTCTGCAAAGTCGTCAAACAGTTCTTTCTTTATCTGTCGCTTTTTTGGCTGCCCATTGATGTGTTCACTGATTTTCTTGATTTCATTTTCCAATGCTTGATAATCCGCTATGTAAATCGGCATTTCTGCTTGGCGAAATTCTGCGAGACGCTGTGCTAATTTTATATCCGGTAAATACGGCTGTTTCATCCGTCGATTTTGGTACAGGACAAAACAGTATTTTTGCCATAGTTCTTCAGGAAAATCGATATTCTTTTGCTTAAGCCATAATAATTCATCTAAGGCCAGATCGACTTTTGTCATTCCCTGATGGATCGAAGCTGCTACTGTCGGAGAAACATGCAGGTGATCGGCAAAGTGGTTGATACCTAGCTTTAGGGTCTTTCCGGTTTTTGGCGATTTGACGATATATTGCACTTTTAATTCTCTCCCACATTCGCAATACAATTTTTGCTGGCTTCGTTTTGTTCGAAAAAACGGATTGATCTTGAAGTCAGAAAACACCCAATCTGTTGCGGCCAAATAATGTTCTTCCATAAAACGAGAGCTGATTAGATATCGGCGGTGCTTATCGACTAGTTCCCGCTGTTTTTTTGTTAATTTTGCATAGATCTCCCAACGTTGACTGCTTGTGTATTGTTTAGAGATCTTAATAGGATAGCTTTTGTTGATTTCTTTTGGAAACCATTCTTCAAAGACGGATTGCCATTCTTCCACGGCTATTTCTTTCCTTTCTAATTACAAAAAGCTGGCTACTAACATAACGTTAGCAACCAGCCAGTGTTTCTTGCTAAATTAGTGAGTTGTTCCGGCATTCCCGGAAATATCTTCTTTATTTTCTACTGCTGCTTCAACTGCATAAGTCAAAGAAGAAGCAATGTCTTCCAGAGACATAGAAGGTGTTCCCACTGGACGATCGATCACTTGATCTGGTGAGAATGGTACGTGGATGAACCCACCGCGAATTGCAGGGAATTGCGTTTCGATCAAATGAAGCAAACGATACATGATATCGTTGCAGACAAATGTTCCTGCTGTATAAGAGATGTACGCTGGTAGACCATGATCTTGTACATTTTTTGTCATTGCTTTGATTGGCAATGAAGTAAAGTAAGCGGCTGGACCGTTTTCTTCTAAAGCCGTATCAAATGGCTGATTTCCTTCATTATCAGGAATTCTTGCTTCTGCTAGATTGATTGCGACACGTTCGAACGAGACTGCTGACCGTCCGCCTGCTTGTCCGACACAGATCACGACATCTGGTTGGTGCTGTTGGATGGCTTCTTTGACTACTTGACTGCTTTTTTCGAATACGGTCGGTACTTCCACTTTGATGATTTCAGCACCGCTGATTTCATCTGGCATTTTCTTTACTGCTTCATAGGCTGGATTCACTTTATCCCCACCAAATGGATCAAAACCTGTTACTAGTACTTTCATCTGTTGTTCCTCCGTCCAATTGATTTAACATATGGTTATCTTTTATCTTACCATTTTCTTTGAACAGCGTAAATAAAGGAAAGAAGAGTTTAAATAACATAACATAGCAAACTTAATATATTCTTATAAAAAAATAGTGTTCCACTACTTTGAAAGCGGATTATTTTACTATAAAATAAAGATAATCTGAGGAAAATATCACCTATACCATTTATCGAAGAAAGGAAGTAAAAAATGAAAAAATAACATTATTTTGCAAAATAGGTCTTCTTTTAGGAAGTACCGTCATTAGCATGGTGCAAGCAGAAGCACATGCTGACACAGTCACAGACTCAAAAAACGAAATACGGATAACCGAGCAAATGCCTCGATCAGGCGGGGTCATTTTGGATGATAGCGGGAAAGTGATTGGCACGACAGATCCCTCTCTCATAACGGATGCCCCTTTAGAAAGTAGAGGATCTGTCCATATCCACCGCGGACATTGGACATACGGGACACATAGTTGGCCTGTTATGCCAATAGGACAAAAACGCGCTTGGTCAAATTTCAATCATTATGATAAATTCCACTATGCAACAGCAGTGGTTGGAGGTAGAAGATATACTGCTTATGCTGACCGTAACATGTATGTCTATGCCACTGTAGTAGGTGATAGCAAACACACAGGCTTAGCGTATTACGGCTGGTGGTAATCCATCTTTAAGTAACTACACTGATGTTTTCATCAGACATCATTAAAAAATTGCTACTTATTTTAACAGTAAAGGATCACATTTCATGAACAATAAACTTATTCGGTTGAATTTATTCGTCCTTTTTTCTATCCTTTCATTTATGATTTTCTTTTATGTCCAAGAGGTGGCACAAGAAAGAATCATCGCCGACAGCTATTCGCTTCCTGAACAATACCGATCGTTCGATCTACCTCGAACGATCCAAGACGATCGACAAAATTTTTCGAGAAACCTGTCCATTTTGCTCGAAACGGCAGAAGAAGAACAGTTGAACGTACTTTTTCGTGAAACAAATTTCACACCCAAAATCACGAACGGAAAGCCTGACCCAAGTGTTGATTTAGTCGTGATCGACTATTTTTCCAATGAGCCTGATTTGAGAACGCTGCTGAATCAACCTTCAGCAAAGCACCTCTTAACTCAACACTATACGATCAATTATGCTTCGTTCAACAATCATCCATTGATAGAGCTGCCTTCCTTTAAAGAAGCAACGAAATTTGTAGAAAGCCAAAATACAGAGCAGGTATCCGCGTTCATCAAAAGCTTGACGACTAAGTATAATGAACTCTATCAACCTTCATTCACGGTGCAGGATTTTCAATATACAGATTATTCAGAAACCATCATGTTGCTTGATTTTCGTCCTGTGAGGAATTTGATTAGTATCAGTCTAGTCTTCTTCCTGTTATTTACCGCTCTATGGCTATTCGACAATGCAAGAAAGTTATCGATCCTACGATTGAACGGACTTTCTTGTGCGACGATCTTGTATAAAGTACTGCTAAAACAACTGCTCTTCCTATTCGCATCGTGTTGTTTTGCTCAATTAATCTTCGATCCATCGATCTTTCTTTCGAACATGGGCTACCAAGCGGCTTTTTTTGCCGTATCTGTCGTTAGCTCGCTGTGTGTCGTTTATTTCTTATGTTCCACTTCTTTTGCTGAAAAACTCAATAGGAGATCATATGCCAGAACCTTTATTTTTTCACTTTATCTCTTTAAGACAATCGCATTTGTCTGGTGCTTAGCCAGCGTCCTTACTGTTGTCGAACTGGTCAATCTATCACTTAGTCCTTCTACCTATCCGGATGAATTTTCTGAGTATGCAGTATTTTATAATACCTATTCAGGAAAAAACAACCATGAAGTCATCAGTATCGAAAACAATGTATTAAGTATCCAACAAGACCGCTTGTATCAACATCTAGAAGAAAACGGGATGCTGCTGATTGGTACAGTCAGTTACTTTATGGAAGAAAAAGAAATCAACCGCAAAATTTGTGTAAATGTCAATTATTTGCAAAAATACCCGATCATCAGCGTAACTGGACAAAAAATAACGATCTCTCCCGAGGAAACCCAACGTGTCTTTTTAGTACCGGAAAGATTGGAGAATCAGTTCCAAGAAATCAAAGAACATTATTTGCATGGCTACTTTCTGGATGAATCACAAGCTGATTTTTATCTCACCCGGTCCAAACAAGAGATCCATACATTTCACCCAGATGAAGAAATCATTCACTATCCGAATGTCATCGAAGTCCAAACAAGAAACAACAGTGCGGGAAACCTCCGACAAATCATTACTGGTGGTGGATATTTCGACCCAGTCAAAGTTCCTATCACTCAATCGGTCGAGAAAACATTCGAACCCATCAAAAAAGTACTGGAAGAAAATTATTTATTGGACAACTATCCAGCGCTCACCCCGCTTTCAAAAATCAAAAAAGTAGATTTACAAAGACAAATTGGTGAAATCAAACGACATAGTCTGGAAATTCTCTTCGCTCTTTATCTTTTGATCACGATGATTGCTTATCTCGTGCTGATTTCTTTGAAGATCAAAAAGCAGAAATATACGATTTGGCGATTGAATGGTATTTCCATGATCAAAACTTATCGTATGATTTTCTTGCCGTTTTTCATACAATATGGTGCATTGGTTTTATATACGACTTTCATGGATGCGCCTTTTGCTTGGATCCAGAGTCTGATTCTTTTTTCTATCTTAGAGATAGGAATGATTTTCTTCACCTTGCACCGTTTGGAAAGAAAAGAAAAAGCAACTATATTAAAAGGAGAATGATAGTCTGATGCCTCTCATCCAATTAGATTATGTAACGAAAACCTACAAACAAAAACTTGTCCTGGATGCTGTCTCTTTGTCGATCGATCAAGGAGAATTTTGGACGATCCACGGAAAAAGCGGTGCAGGAAAATCCACCCTATTGAATCTTTTGGGACTCATTGATTCATTCGATGAAGGAACGGTCTCGCTCTTTGGAAAAAGTGCGCCGAAAATCAACAGCAAAGCAGCTCTTTTACTACGGAGAAATAAAATCTCCTATCTTTTCCAAAATCATGGATTGATCGAAGATGAAACGATCATGGACAATTTGAACATCCCCTTCATCTATCGAAAGACCAGACGAAGAGAAAAAATCAAGCTGCAGCAAGAAGCTCTTGCCAAGGTTTCCTTAGACTATCCATTGAAAACAAAAGTTTATCGTCTTTCTGGCGGAGAAAAGCAACGCCTAGCTTTTGCCAAACTCCTACTAGAAGACAAAGAACTGATCCTAGCAGATGAACCCACTGGCTCTTTAGATAACGAGAACCGTAACCATATCTTGGATCTGCTATTCCAACAGCATCGCGCGGGGAAAACAGTTATCGTTGTGACCCATGATCCTTATATCATCGAAAAAAGTCCACGCTCTTTTTCGATAGATTCGTGGCAGGAAACTAAAAAAAGAGGTTGTGAAATCAGCGCTCTGACCTGAGTATTAGAAAAACAAAAAGGGGGTGTGACTAGTGTCACACCTCCTTTTTCCGAATAAATGGTGTTCCAGAAGTAGCTTCTTCGAAAAATAAGCCGAAATTCCACAAAAATTTGAGAAGCCATTTTCGTCAATTCCTTCTTATTTCTTGAAGCTGACCACTTCTGTCCCAACCTCTTTTTTTATTTAAATAAAATCATGTAAGCAATTTGGAAAACAAGCATGAACAAAGCAATGAAAAGTTGATTTTTGATCACACCGTATTTATCTTTCATTTCCAACATCGCCACTGGCACGATATTGAAGTTAGCAGCCATTGGTGTCAGCAAGGTTCCACAAAAACCGCAAGTCAACGCGACCATTCCTATTAACGCTGGATTCGCTCCATGGCTAAATACGAATGGTGCACCGATACCAACCGTCATCACGGTGATAGCCGCAAATGCATTCCCCATGATTACCGTAAATATCACCATGCCAAGAGCGTAAATGATGATACCGATGTTCACATTTCCTTCTGGAACGATCGTACCTACGGCATTGGAAATCACTGTTCCAACTCCGGCACTTGTAAATACCGCACCAAGAGAAGCTAAAAGCATGGGCAACATACTTAACGGCCCTACTGTACCCAGCATATCTGCTGCGTCATCTAAAAATGTGCTTGGGCGATTATCTCGAGAAAAGAACATCAAGATCAGCATAGCCGCAAAAACACCGACACCCACACCGACTAAAGCACCTAAATTGGTGAATAAAGCAAACAAAATCGCAAAGACACCGATACTCAAAGCTGGAATAAATATTTTCATTCCTAGTTTGTCTGACATTTTTTCCATATATGCTTTTGATGGAAGCCGACTTTCTCCTTTGCTGACTCTCTTAGCAATCGCGGGTATGGTCATCGCAAAGATCAAGCCGCCGTTCACGATTGCCGGAAGCCATCTTCCTCCTGCAATAACTACCCCTAAAACCGTCCAGAAAAAGGCTGAGCCGTAACGATGAGGATTGGTTTGATCTGTTAAGTTTCTTACTCCAGTGTAAATCAACACAAGTCCCATCACGATATAAAGGATCTCCAATAATTTATCGCCTAACAAAATATCAGGATTTGTAAAAAAGTCCATCTTATTGCCCCTTTCCTGAATAATATTTCTTCGCTAGCTTCTTTTCTTTAAGATAGAAGTAGACACTTGCCACGACTAAAGCTGTAATGGCCACTGGAACTTCCACTAAAGCAAGCTGTCCCAATGTTACGTCATATCCTAGATCTTTCAATGTGGATTGGACTAGCAATGCCCCTGCTCCTCCGATGAACAGTACTTGTCCAAAGAACCAGCAGACATTTTCCATAGCCGAAGCCATCCCTTTTAGTTCTTCTTCATGCTTCGGATGGACTTCTAACCCTTTTGATTCGATGGTCCCCAATGCCATAGGTAGAATGATCGGACGAACAAATCCAGCAACTCCACCAAAACTCACGTTAAAAGCTGCAAAGATCATTCGAAAGATCCCATAAATATCTACGATCATGCCAGCAGATACTTTTTTGAATCGCTTGATCAAGGAAGCCGCTGATTCTTTCAGACCATTTCTTTCAAGTGTTCCTGTCGCCAACATAATGATGATGAAAATCGCCATCCCACGATTGTTCACAAAACTTGTGCCTAAAAGTTCTAACATTCCTTGAATGCCAAGACCGCCAGTCAAAGCTGTCACAACTAAAGCAACCATTACGATCAATATCGAGTCTAATTTAAATGCGAACCCGAGAATAACGATCAAGACGCCTAAAAGGCTAAGATAATTTTCCATGTATTTTCCTCCATAAAATGACAATATTTTTTTAATTATAATGCAAAACACATAAAAAATATAGCTGTTTTCTTACGAAATAGACACTATTTTTAAATATTTTTCGTTATTTTTTTATTATATAATTCACCTTACTTATTGTAAGATAAAGCTTTTTTCAATCTAATGCTTGATAATAAATAAAAATAAGGAACAGTTACCGTTTTTTTAAATGATTTATAAATAACAGATTAGTTCTATGCTGTTGAAAAGCATTTATTTTCTTTTCCGCTAATGATGTATCCATCGATGCTTGATGCACCTTACTAAGAAGAATCAGATTGCCGATAACTTGGTAGGTGTGCTATACTACAGAAAAAGATATACGATCTGCCACCGGGTAGGATAAAGAGGATGATCATTCCATTAGGTCTTTGAAGGGATGATTTTCCTCTTTTTGTGTATTTTTTTATAGTTAAGGAGGAATGTAAGTATGGCATGGATGGAATTAATCATAGCAGGGATTTTGGAAGTATTCTGGTCAACGATGATGAAATGGAGTGATGGTTTTTCCAAAGTCAATTATTCTTTCTACACAGTGATTGGAATGATTGCTAGTTTTTACTTTTTGTCAAAGGCAATCAAAAGTTTGCCTATGAGTCTCTCTTATCCTATTTGGACAGGGATTGGCGCGGTTGGTTCGGTCATTATTGGTGTGGTCTTGTTTCATGATAAGCTGAATCTTTCCACTTGGTTCTTTGTCGGGTTGCTGCTCATCAGCATCATTGGCATCAAAATCACTAGCGGTCACTAGATACTTAGACAAGCAGACAAGGACTGATCAGAAAAAGCGGGGCTTTTTATTTGATATTCCTCTTTCTATGAAAAAACAAGAAAATAAGACTAATGACCTAGCGACTTCTCTACTCATCAGGTGTATGCTTGTACTATCTATAGAAAAGGAGTGAATATTTTTGAAAAGTCTTTCGGTCCAAGAATTATCCAAGAACTTTGGTCACAAACAAGCCCTCAGCGATGTCAGTTTTAGCTTATCTCCTGGCAAAATCGTTGGATTAGTAGGTCCTAATGGCGCTGGAAAAACAACGATCATGAAAGCTATTTTAGGACTGATCCATTACTCAGAAGGAACGATCCGTATTGGTGAAAATGAGATTTCTCCCTCTAGTCATAAAGGATTAGAACAAGTAGGAGCATTGATCGAATATCCGGGTATCTATCCATTCTTAACAGGTTATGATCATCTGAAGTTATTCTCTGAAACAAACGATGTATCTGCTATCGACACTATCGTGAAACAGCTCAAGATGGAAAAATACATTCACAA
The DNA here is from genome assembly GCF_056612775.1 of Enterococcus sp. M-BR2. Taxonomy (NCBI): domain Bacteria; kingdom Bacillati; phylum Bacillota; class Bacilli; order Lactobacillales; family Enterococcaceae; genus Enterococcus; species Enterococcus sp. M-BR2. The sequence goes on along the minus strand of NZ_CM152743.1, from coordinate 189,784 downwards.
AAAAGCGAAATCCTACTCGCTGGGAATGAAACAAAAATTGGGAATTGCTCTTGCCTTACTGAACCATCCGTCTATCGTTATTTTAGATGAGCCGATGAACGGTTTGGATCCACAAGCAACAAGAGATGTGCGAAAAATCATTACCGACTTGGCTACTCAGGGCACCTCTTTCTTGATCTCCAGTCACTTACTCAGCGAGCTTGAAAAAATGGTCGATGAGCTGATCCTGATCAATCAAGGAAAAATCATCAAACAATGTACAATGGCTGAATTGAACCAAACAGCGCAAGATTTCATCGTTATCTCTACGACAAATGATCAAGCTGCTCGAACGATCTTGACAGACGCTGGATATCCCTTGGAAGATCCTGATAAAATCAAGCTTCTAAAAGAAAACGAAGAGTTATTAGGAACTGTTATCCAGTTATTGTCTGCAGAAAATGTCCATGTGACAGATGTCCAGCATCTGACGAATGATTTGGAATCTTCCCTATTGGAAATTCTGGATTCAGTAAAGGGGGAAGAAGAAAAATGACATTGCTTATAAAACAAGAATTATTTAAATTGATCAAGAAAAAGTCAACTGCTGTTTTATCTGTTCTATTAGTTGCTTTGCTCATAGGAACAGCACTTCTAGCCAAAAAATACACGACGATCATTGATCCAGTTGAAATGACTGCTCAGCTTTTCAGTGCCACATCTTGGATTGTCTTTATCATGATTGCTGCTGCAAGTACGATCATTTCAATGGAATCACAATATGGTACATTGAAAAATCTCCTTTATCGAAAGTATTCTCGAGGAGAAATATTAGTAAGTAAATGGATCACATTAGTTATTTATTCTATTTATTTATACCTTTTAGCTATTATTGTCACCGTGTTGATGAAACTGATCCTTTTCCCTTCGATTTCCTTTACGGAGAAGATTTCTACTGGTCAGACACTGATCCAAAGCTTATTCACTTATACTTTGGGTAGTTATATCGGTTTATGGCTAATTTTAAGTTTAGTGTTGATGATTGCTTGTTTTATCAATAGTTCCGGTGCCTCCATCTCAGCAGGGATCGTCTTTTATTTTGCTTCATCAATCATATCTGGTATCCTCATCGCACTCATTCAAAAATGGGAGTGGATCAAATGGAATCCAATCAGTATGCTGAATCTGCAAAACCAAATTGGCAACGAAGAGATTATGAAGCAATTGACTCATCTTTCTACTAATCAAATGCTGTTTGGCAATTTAGCTTACATTGCTTTGTTCTTAGCATTGGGATACCTCGTATTCAAGCGAAAAAATGTATGATGGTTCATTAACAAAGAAGTTGTGACAGAAGTGGCCAGTTTCAAGAAATTTCGGCTTATTTTTAGAAGAAGCTACTTCTTGAACACCATTTATTCAAAAAAAGAAGCGATGACACGAATGTTGTCACCGCTTCTTTTTTGAATAAACCACAGGCTTCACAGCCTCTCTTTATACTTCTATACGTGAAGCATCCCAGTGGCAAATAAAACCATTGCGATTACTCCGACCATCGTCACACCGATAAGTAAAATCTTATCTAAGTGGATATGTTGTACAGGTTCGTTTTGTTCTTTACGTGCTTTGAGGTAAAAATAAATACCTGGTAAGAAAAGAACAAGAACAAGCATCACTTCATTAAAGGCTACAACTAGCATGGCCCATACTTGAAAAGCACTTGCTAAAAACCCTACTAAAAATTGGACCCACTCTTTCCGCTGATAAGAAAGCTTCATTTGGTACAGCCCTAAGAAAAGCCACGTGAAGAAAATCGCTGCTGTACCAAGTGTATAAGCAAAGTTATATGCACTGTCAGTGAATAATAATGAAAGTAAAAAGACATTCGTACATAACGTCGTCAATACGATAGCATAAGTTGGTGCCCCATTTTTGTTGAGTTTTCCCCATGCTTTAGGCAAAAGTCCGTCCTCAGCCATATTCCCCATTGTTTCAATCGGCAAGATTGTCCATGAGAGCCAAACCCCAACTAAAGAAATGATCAAACCGCCGTTGATCACGACCGCCCCCCATTTACCAACCATCATTTCAAATACATATCCCATAGCAGGTTGCGCTTTGATCGTTTGCAGCTGATTCATCGTCATTGTGCCATATGGAAGCATGGAAACCAAGACGTAAATAATGATCAAACCGAATATTCCTAGAATCGTTGCTTTCCCAACATCCGATTGTTTTTTTGCTCGTGAACCTACGACAGAAGCTCCTTCAATACCAACGAATACCCAGAGCATCACCATGATGCAACTCAATACTTGACTAGAAAACGGGATCGGCTGCCCATTCGCATTCAATATGATATCGCTAGAAAAGTTATTAATGAATTGTTGGATCGAAAAGGTGCTGATAGCTACTACAATAAATAAAAATAATGGCACTAATTTACAAAATGTGACGATAGCATTGACAAAGCTAGCATTTTCAACTCCACGATTCACTAGCCATGCATATCCCCATAAGAAGATCGTACTCATCACGATCGATGCCACATTTTGACCACCTTCGAATACGGGGAAGAAATAACCTAATGCACTCATCAACAATGTTGCGAACGCCACGTTTCCTAACCAGCATGTGAGCCAGTAACCCCAACCGCTGATAAAACCAGCGAAACGGCCAAAACCTTCTTCTGCGTAACTAAAGATCCCGCCTTTTAAATCTGGACGTTTTTTATTGATATTATTGATCGATAAGGAGAGCATCAACATTGCTGTTCCTACGAGTACCCAGCTGAAGATAGCTGGGCCACCAGCCGATCCGGAGATGTCCGTCATAATACCAAATACGCCACCTCCAATCGCTGAACCAATCACTAAGGCAGCAAGTGGAATCAAACCAATTCCTTTTTTCTGTTGCTCTGTATCCATGTAAGCATCCTCCAAAGTAAAACCGCTTTTATCAAAAAGTATAACAAACCTTTTTTATTTTTACTTAATTAATAAAAACTTTAATAGAAATATAATTCTACCGACTTTTTTCTCATTATACAAGCAAAGCGCCTAGTCCCTTTCCAAATTACACCACCAAAAAACTTAAAAAGATGCTATACTAAAGGGAAAGAATTGGGGGATGATCCATGAACATTTTATATATATCGATTTCAGGAAATACGCGTGCTTTTGCCAAACATCTAGCAGAATATGCTGAAAAAATGCATGCAGAAGATCCTGTCAATCCTGAAGTTACTTTAAAAGAAATCCATGAAAATAGTGATTTTACGAAAGAAACAGAACCATTTTTTACTTTCGTTCCTACTTATTTAGACGGCGGGAATGGGTTAGACAACGGTGACACAGAAATCTTGACCGAAACGATGCGCGAATATCTGGAATACGAAGACAATCATAAACTTTGCCTTGGTGTAGTCGGTAGCGGTAATAAAAACTTCAACAATCAATATTGTCTGACAGCCAAACAATACGCACAAAGATTCGGCTTTCCTTTCTTGGCAGATTATGAATTACGGGGAACACCATCTGATGTGACACGCGTTTATCAAATTTTGGCAGAAAAAAATAAATAACACAAAAGAAGAAGCTGAAAAATAAATTTCGGCTTCTTCTTTTTATGTTCTCTATTGTTTCTATTCTTATTAAGCTTTGACATCCATCACAGGTGCTTTTGCTTTCGCTTTACCTGTTTTTTCCAAGACAAAGTTTTTTACACGATCCATATTGGTTACCAAGACGATCATGGAGGTTTCTTTGTCTGCTGCTTTGATTGCTTCTAAGTCAGCTTCTGCTACAAGCGTATCAGGTGTCACTTGCTGTCCTTCTGTTACTTTCACATCGAATGGCGTACCGCCTAAGTCAACTGTGTTGATGCCCATGTGAAGCAAGATTTCTAAGCCATTTGGTGTCGTAATGCCGATAGCATGTTTTGTTGGGAAAACAGAACTTATTACTCCAGTAACCGGGGAATAGATATGTCCGTTTTCTGGTTCTACAAAGTAACCTTCACCCATCATTTTTTGTGCAAAAACTGGGTCACTTGCTTTATCTAAAGAAACAACTGTTCCGTCAGCAACTGATGATAAGATAGTCACACTTTCAGCTGAAGCTTGAGGTACTGCTTTTTCAGGTACTTCATTTACTGTGGCTGTTTCGGTCGCTAGTTCTTCTTTTTCTAAACGGTCTTTAGGAATACCGAAGAAGAATGTAGCAACGAAGCCACCAGCGTAAGCAGCCAATAAACCAAGGATATAGCCTAACCATTTACCATCAGAGATCAATGGAATCAAAGCGGCTCCTGAAGGTCCAATAGCGATTGCTCCGACATTTCCGATCATTCCGATCACTGCCCCACCGATACCTCCACCGATACAAGCAGTAATAAATGGACGTCCTAGAGGTAATGTTACTCCGTAAATCAATGGTTCGCCGATTCCTAAGATTCCGACTGGTAAAGCCCCTTTGATCATTTCTGTTAATTCTTTGTCTTTTTTGCAGCGGATCCATAATGCCAATGCTGCGCCCACTTGTCCTGCTCCGGCCATCGCAAGGATTGGAAGCAATAAGGTACGACCAGTTTCATCAATCATTTGTACATGGATTGGCGTCAAGATCTGATGTAGTCCGAACATGACCATTGGCAAGAATAATGTACCTAGAACGAAGCCGGCAAATGCTCCTCCAACACCAAGTACCCAGTTGATCCCACCGACCATGCCGTCAGAAATGAACCCTGCTAAAGGCATGATGAAGAAAATTTCGATCAGACCGATGGCAATCAGGGAAAGAGTTGGCGTAACGATGATATCTACCGCATCAGGTACTACTTTATGCAGTTTTTTCTCAACGATTGACAATAACCAAACTGCGAAGATAACACCTAAGATCCCGCCTTGTCCAGCTGCAAGAGCTTCACCGGTAAACAAGTTTTTCAGTGGTGCTTCTGGATTCATCCCTGTCAGCATCACAACAGCCCCGATAACTCCACCAAGCGTTGGCGTTGCACCAAAAACTTGTGCAGCATTGATACCTGTATAGATAACTAGATAGCTAAACATCCCGTTTTTCAAGATGTTCATCACATCGATATATTGTTGCCATGTTCCTGCGTCTAGTGTTCCAGCTGTGACTAAGTTTGCTAAAACTGCGGCAATCCCTGCCACGATCCCAGTGCCGACAAATGCAGGGATCATTGGTACAAAGATATTAGAGATGTCTTTTAATACCGATTTGATTTTAGAGGGTTTTTGTTTCGATTTTTGTGCCGCTTTCATTTCTTGTGCCCGTTCGTTTACACGGTCTTTTCCAGATGCAGAAGAACTTGCTGTAGTTGCACTAGCAGAAGGAAGTTTTTCTCCTAATTTCACGCCTGCTAAGTCAACCATTTCCTGCGCTACTTTGTTCACTTTCCCAGGTCCGATGATGACTTGGAGCTGTTCATCCTCTACTACGCCAAGTACTCCTGGAATCGCTTTTAATTCCGAGACATTTACAAGATCATCATTGATGACCTTCATACGTACACGAGTCATGCAGTGGACAATGCTTTCAACATTGCCCATACCGCCTGCTCCTTGATAAATTTGTTTTGCCAGTTCTTCCAAAGTCAATTCGTTTTTTGCCATGGTCTTTTCCCCCTCATAAGGTTCCTTTTACAAAACCGTTTGCTTCAGCTAATTTTGCTTGAGCTGCCTCTTTATCACTATTTGTCAAAATCATGACGATAGCCAGTTTGACATTTTGATCTGCTTCCTCAAAGTACTTTTCAGCTGTTTCGTAGTCAGCTTCTGTCGCTTGCATGATGATTCGTTTTGAGCGTTCGATTAGTTTTTCATTTGTTGGTTTGACGTCGACCATCAAGTTATTGAATACTTTACCGATACCGATCATACTGATAGTAGAAATCATATTCAAAATCAGTTTTTGTGCTGTTCCTGACTTCAATCGAGTAGAGCCTGTCAAAAATTCTGGTCCTGCATCGACTTCAATTGGGAAATCCGCATGCTTGCTGATTTCTGCTTGTTTATTGCAAGAAATCGTTCCTGTAACAGCACCAATCGATTTTGCGTAATCTAATCCACCAATCACATATGGTGTACGACCGCTAGCTGCGATACCAATAACTATATCATTTTTTGTTAAATTCAGCTTGATTAGATCTTCTTGCCCTAATTCATAAGAATCTTCGGCTCCTTCGACGGCTACAGTCATTGCTTCTTCTCCACCAGCAATTAGGCCTATGACCATTTCCGGTTCTACACCGAATGTCGGTACACATTCAGCAGCATCTAATACACCAAGTCTACCACTCGTTCCAGCTCCCATATAAATCAAGCGACCACCTTTTTTAAAGGATTCAATCGTGTTGGCGATCACTGGCTCGATACTTGTCAGTTCTTTTTCAACAGCAGCGGCCACTTTCTGATCTTCTTTGTTCATGAGTCGGACTGCTTGAGAAATACTCATTTCATCTAATCCAAAAGTTTCTTGGTTTCTGCGTTCCGTTGTTAGGTTCTCTAAATTGATTTTGCTCATTTTTTATCTTCCTTCTTTTCTTATAAATTGATAGTTCATACCAGCTTTGATTTGGTTGATCAGCGGTAGTTCTTCTTTGATGACTTTGGCTACTACATTCACTTTTTCATCCGCTGGCAAATCATATTTAGTTAATTGGATCTCACCCATATAGCGCAAATACTTTTCGTTATCTAAAGTAATAGATCCTTTCATACGCTTAGCTGTATTTCTTACTGGGATTGGCGGAATCTCTCGAAAACGCGCATCTGCGCTTCGTATGACATCTCTTGCATCATCTTGCCGATTCGTATGTTTTCCTAATATATATTCGTAAAAAACTTCATCTACAGGTTCCGTATGGAGCAAGACTGTCTGTTCTTTTTGGAAAGAAGCAAATTGCTCCTGAACGTGTTCTGACAGACCTGCATCTCCGATATAAACAATATCCGTGTTACTTGCTAATAGATCAAGAGCACCTGCCAGAGGATGGATCCCTCGATGTTCTTCCAAAGTTGGTAATCCTTGATACAGCGGACCTCTCAACTCTGTATCTCCTGGTACAAAGCCTTGTACAAGGAATCCTTGAGTTTTGAGCCATTGATTTTTTTCCTGATACCATTCTTTGTCCAGCCCTGTTTCAGGACGTGGATAATAATTATGCCAAGCTTCAATCTGTGAGAAATCAGCCGCTGCTTCTTTCAACTCATCGATATCTTTAGGCGTGATCGTGCTGGCATTCAAACTGATTTTCAATTGATGTGACCAGTCGGCGATCTGCTGATTAGAAATATGATAATCCATTCTTAACCCTGTTACACCAATTGCTTTCAAGGGTGTTAGATCTTTTAATGAAAAGCCAGCTCGTTTCAATGCCTCTCCTGAAATATCGACCATCAACTCTAGTTTATTCTTTTTCGCTTCGCTTCCTAGTTCGATCAATCGATTTTGATAAGCCGAAACATCATCTTCCGGTATATGCATGGAAGTGAAAATACCGACAAAGCCATTGGATGCCATTTGGCGGATATACTGTTTCTTCTCTTCTGACAAAGAATCATTCATAAATATTGAAAAGCCAAACATATTATCCCTCTTTTTCTGTATCCGTCTTCATTTCTATGACTAGAGTATATATCTAAAGAAACAAAATTTCAATACTTTTGTTAAAATAATTAAATTTTATTTCTAAAAGTTGGATTTATAATGCCAAAAGAATTGACACAGCCACAAAAAAGGCACTGCTAAACAAATGCAGTGCCTTGAAACATTTTATTTAAATAACACAAAAGTCTAATTACTCATAAGAAATTAATTCTGTATTGTCTACCATGAATGTAAAGAACCCTTCATTAGGCATTGGATGAAAATAAGCATTGATCACTCTTATCAAGGCATTATGACAGACTAACAAGTAGACATTTTCTTCGTCTTCCATGCATTCTTTCAATAAAGGAACGATCCGTGCGTACACATCTAAGACCGACTCTCCATTTGGGAAACGTACAGCAAACGCTAAACGCGCTTTTTGAAAGTTTTCATCTTTGCTTGGCAGTCCGTCATAATCCCCAAAATCCATTTCTACCAATCGCTCATCAGCGGTCATCGGCAAATTGAGACGATCAGCTACTGCTTGTGCTGTATCTCTTGCTCGTTGAAGAGGGGAATGGATGATTTTCGTGATTGGAACAGGCAAATCTACTACCTTTTCTGCTAGTGCCTGTGCCTGCATCTGTCCCTTTTCAGTCAGCGGCACATCTGCTCGCCCGCAAACTAATCCTTGTGCGTTCCAAGTTGTTTCTCCGTGTCTCGTTACATAAAGCATGTGATTCTCTCCTTCGTTGACAAAGTTCTCCTTAACCATACCTTGTTGTCTTTGAGATTACAAGGTTTAGATTTTCTCAAGAGAAATAATCTCAGTAGATACTTTATCTAGAAAGGTTTGATCATGTTCCACTAGTAACATAGCAGGTTTCACGTTCAAAATCAGTTGTTCTAATTGTTCTTGATTGAAGACATCCAAATAATTCAATGGTTCATCCCATATATAGAGCTCAGCTGGTTGGGATAAAGATTTAGCCAATTCCACTTTTTTCCGTTGTCCCATACTCATCTGTTCGATTTTATTATGAAAAACATCTCTTTCCATCCCAAGCTTTCGGAGATTATTCAAAAATGCTTGATAGTCTACTCGGTTTTTCTTCGCGAATTCCGCCAATGTCCCTCGATTGTCTTCATAATTTTGGCGTACGTAACTAATGGTCAAATGTTTGGGCTGGGATTTTTCTCCTACAACCTTGCCGTTGAATGTCCCCAGAAGATAATGGATAATGGATGACTTTCCCGCGCCGTTAGGACCTGAAATTGCCGCCCGCTGATGAGGTTCGATCGTAAAATGAACTGGCTCGAATAACAGATTTTCATACCCTAATTGAAGATTTTCTACGCTTAACAGCCGTTTATGATGAGACACTTGGCTATTCATCGTCAAAGCATCGATATACTCGATATCTTTTAATAATTTTTCTTTCTCACTGATCTGGGTTTCCATCCGATTCACGATTGCTTTAGATCGTTTCATCGTCCGTGCAGCATCAGCGCCTACTGCTCCTTTATTCACTCGCCTAGATTCCGTATCGATGAATCCGACTTTTTTCTTTGTTTTGTCTCCTTCTCGGGAACGAGACCATTCTGCTTTTTCAGCTGCTGTTTTCTTTAGCCTGCTGACTTCTTTTTTCAATTTTTCATTTTTAGCTATTTCAAATTCATCACGAAGTTTTTTCTGTTCTTCATAGATAGAGAAATTCCCTTGATAAAGTTCCAGTTGGCTCTTTTCGATTGCTAAAACATGGTCCACTACTTCATCGATAAATCCCCGATCATGACTCACCACGATGAATCCTTGTTTTTTCTTTTTCAAGTAAGCCGCTACTTGTTTTCTGCCAGAGATATCCAAATGATTCGTTGGTTCATCGATTAACGGGAAATGAGTGTCATCCACAAATAAGAGTGCCAGTAGGACTTTTGTCTTCTCTCCTCCTGATAGTGTGCTGAATTCTCTCCATAAGATTTCAGGATCTGTTTGCATCAGTTGGAGCTCTCTTTCAATTTCCCATATCTCAAAATCCGTAATCTCATTTAACACATAATAGGTCAAACGCTCTTTATCTTTTGTTTGCTGCGGGAAATAGACAAACGCTTGCTGATGGATCACTTGCCCTTGATAAGGGAGTTTGTTTTGCAGGATATTCAGTAAAGTTGTCTTTCCTCGACCGTTTCGTCCGATAAGTCCTAGTTTCCATTGTGTGTCAAAGTTTAGATTGGCTTGTTCAAATAATAATGTGCCTTGGCTGTCATAGCCGAATGTCAGATTTTTTATTTCGATTTTAGACATTATTCCATCACCTCGTAAAAAAAGACCAGTCCTATTTTCAGAACTGGCTAAAGAGGATGCAAGGGTTGGGGCACACAAAAAGACCCATACATCGAAAGAACCAAGCCAATCCCGAAAATCTGCACACTGCTCCCTTGTCTCCACAAGGTACAGTCTGAATGCAGCTTTCATCAATCGACTTAATTTTTCAATGCACGGATCCCTCACTTTGTCCTATATTTGAAATTACGATAGCATAAAGAAATTGTTTTTGTCAACTACTTCGGGAGAATGTTGAAAAATCTGCTGAGTGTCTGTCCTAAGATTTCTGTTTTTTCTAATGTTTGCCTGTGTTCCATTGCTTCCTCTAAATCGATTGGTCCTAATTGAATGCTTAAGACAATGGGGAGAAAATCAGAGAGTCCTTCCAGCTCTTGGTCTCTACTTCCGCAAATAGCGATTATTGGTTTTCGATATTTTTTTGCAAGCACTGCTACGCCATATGGAACTTTTCCGTGGATTGTTTGCTGATCAATCCGCCCTTCTCCTGTAATGATGACATCCGCTTGTTCGATCTGTTTTTCTAATCCAGTGATTTGGCTGACCAACTCAAAACCAGAGACCATCTTCGCTCCTAACAAAAAAAGGGCTCCGCCAATACCGCCTGCTGCTCCGCTTCCTGGGATGTCATCTAAATCCACCTCCCAAACATCTTTTATCTGCTGAGCAATCTTTTCAGCTTGTTTATCCAAGAAAGCTAACGTCGTATCCGTTCCTCCTTTTTGTCTTCCAAATTGCCAAGCAGCTCCTTGTTGACCTGTATATGGGTTGGTCACGTCTGCAGCGATGATCACTTTTACTTTAGAAACAAGAACGTTCCTTCGATCCAAATGAAGTTTTCTAGTAGATAACAAAGGATTTCCTTCTGTGTACCCTTCTAAAGAAGCACCCAAGGATTGGAGTAATCCTAGACCACCATCGCTACATCCGCTTCCTCCTAAAGTGACAATGATTTGTTCCACTTCTTGAAGCAGTGTATCTTTGATAAGCTCTCCCAAGGCATAACTAGAAGCAAGTCGGATGGTTTGATCCGTTGGTTTATCAAGTAAATCTAATCCTAATACTTGTGCAGATTCAATGACTGCAGTATTTTTTCCTTGCCAGTTCGTCAATAAATAACTGATTTTTCGCTGACGAAATAAGAGATCCATCCCATCAATCGTACGCCAGGTTCCCCCGAGCGCGTAATAGATTGCTTCTGCAGTATTTTCTCCGCCATCTGCAATCGGCACATTGATTTTTCTTCCTTTACGGTCTTCCCAGCCATTTAGAACTGCCTGATTTAATTCAAATGAAGAAGCACTTCCTTTAAATGAATCGATTGCCGCTAAAATATCCATCTATATCCCTCACTTTCTTCTTAAGTAAGACACTTTTTTTCACTTTTTTCAAACAAAACAATGCTATTTTCTTCTGTTTTTCTATATACTAAAAGGGAACTCATTGAATAAAGGAGAGAAAAAACATGAAAATCGCAATAGCTGGAGCCGGAGCAATGGGCAGCCGAATCGGATTGATGTTGCATCAAAGCGGAAATGAGGTCGTCTTGATCGATCGCTGGCCTGCTCACATTGAAGCCATTCGTACAAATGGATTGATTGCTGACTTTAATGGCAAAGAAGTAGTTGCAAAACTGCCAATCTATTCACCAGAAGAAATCATCGAAAGCAACGAACACGTGGATTTGATCGTAGCCTTGACAAAAGCGAATCAATTAGATGATATGTTTCGTTCGATCCAATCCATTATTACTGAGAATACTTATGTTTTGTGTTTACTGAATGGATTAGGTCATGAAGATGTACTGGAAAAATATGTACCAAAGAAAAATATCTTATTTGGGATCACGATGTGGACAGCTGGTCTAGCTGGTCCCGGAAAAGTCACATTATTAGGTGATGGAGAAATCGAACTAGAGAACTTGGAACCAGAAGGCGAAGCATTTACAAAAAAAGTTGTAGAAGTCTTTCAAGAAGCAAGATTGAATCCAATCTATAGTCATAATGTTCGTTATTCCATTTGGCGAAAAGCTTGTGTAAACGGAACATTAAATGGATTATGCACGATATTGGATTGTAATATTGCTGAACTAGGTGCGCAAAAAGCGGCAGAGGGCATGGTTCGAACGATCGTATCTGAGTTTGCTTCTATCGCAGCAATAGAAGGAATCACATTAGATCAAGAAGAAGTGTACCAACATATTGCTTCTACTTATGATCCTGACAACATCGGGTTGCATTACCCATCTATGTACCAAGACCTGATCAAAAACCATCGTTTGACTGAAATCGACTACATCAATGGTGCCGTTTGGCGAAAAGGACAAAAATATGATATTGCTACACCCTATTGTGCCTTTTTGACCCAATTAGTCCATGCAAAAGAAGGAATCCTTGGCGCAGAATAAAAGGCTCTCTGATGAGAATCAGCTGGATCAGCAGCTGGTTCTCATTTTTTATCCCCCACGAAAGATCAAAAAGAAAAACACAATTCTCATGTTGCCATAAGAATTGCGCTTGTTTATTTTCATCTATGATTGGTTGGCACTTTTATTTATTTTTAACAGAGGAAAGATCGTATTCATATTGTTCATAAATAGCGGAGTCAGTAGTGAAAAAACGTTTTGCCCAATTTTCTGCATCAAAAAATTCCAACAGTTCTGATGGGATTGGCTGAAATGGCGTATGCAGAAATTCCGGTAATTCATCTAAATCACGTTCTTGAAGCAAAAAAATATTTTCAGGATGATAAAACTGATAATGAGCTATGGCTTGATTATCTGTCACTAGCTTCTTTTGAAAATACATAGATTCAAACGTTCGCAAAGTCACTCCTTGCTGCCCTTCCCGCAACAGTTCTAGAATCCCGCTCGATTCCCCAGTTTTTTTCAGATACTCTTCATAAGTAAGGTATCCAGGTTGTTCATTTCCTCGAAGCGGAAGAATAAAGTAATTGGTCGTAACACCTCTTTTTGTAAATTCCTGCTTATATTTTTCTGCCCGTTCTTTTCTTCCGTTATTTGTTGCACCAAAAAAAAGATCCGTCTTTGGTTCGCTAGAAGAAAAATCCATATGTTTCGAATAAAAGGAACTATTATGTTTTAGTCCAAGTTCTTTTGCTTCCAAAAAATCAAAATGATAAATCTCATCGATTGCCGGTTCATCTTGTGCCTGTTTCAGCATCGCCTCGTGTTCTGCTTTGAAGTGGTTCCAAAAAAATAACACGATTTTTGCATTGGTAAATGGACGCACGCGTCGAGCCATCTCCATATCAAATCCATAATCTAAAAAAACGATCAGCTGATAATTTGCCAACTGTTGTCGAGCCGATTTAATGAATTCCGACTGTAGTAAATCTTTTCCGGACCAAACATCTAAAGAGCGGATGGAAGGAAAAAAATAAAGTGATTTATTTTTCGCAACTAGCAATACGTCGTTTTTGTTCATCTGTTCCGCCTCACTTTCTCTGTCACTTTTTCCTATGATAGCCTGTTTAAATAGTAAAAAGCCAGTAAAACGCTTCCTATTATTTTTATAAAAATTTAATATTTCTATGAAAATACGATGAAATAAATCATTCTTCCATTAAAATATGCCTAAAAGTTTTCTGAATAGTTGTAATTGTCTGAAAATTTGTTATCATTAGTCATTGTTATTATTGCTATTTATTCTTACTATACATTTTGATTGTGAATTTAAAAGAAAGAGGTCATTTATGGAAGATAAAAAATTGAAAAAACAACTTAGCTCCCGACATATCACCATGCTAGCTTTGGGTGGAGCGATTGGTGCAGGTCTATTTAAAGGAAGTGGCGAAGCGATTGGAATCGCCGGCCCTTCTGTATTGATCGCTTTTTTGATTGGCGGCATAATTTTATATATCGTGATGAAAGGTCTGGGAAAAATCGTTTTAAGTGGTGGCGATACGCACCACGGATTATCTGGATTGATTCGTCCATATCTAGGTGCTCATTCTGCCGATTTTACCGATTGGGTCTACTGGTCCATGTGGATTATCAATATCATTGCTGAAGCTGTTGCAGCTGCTTCCTTTTTACAGTTGTGGTTCCCCCACATCCCAGCTTGGGTATTTGTTTTTATGTTGGCTGTTTTAACTACTATCATCAATCTTTATTCGGTACGATTATTCGCAGAGACAGAATATTGGCTGGCCTTTGCTAAAATCAGTGTCATTATCCTATTGATCATTTTTGCTGCTTATCTTGTTGGTCAGCAAATGTTGGGTTCTGGTGTTTTCCCTACCCTTCAACAATTGACTGATCATGGTGGTTTTACTCCCCATGGTATGAAGGGAATCATCAGTTCTTTGCTTGTAGTTATCTATTCTTACGGCGGTTCTGAGCTGATTGCTATCACAGTAAGCGAAGCAGATGATCCTAAACGTGCGATTCCTAAAGCAATCAAAGGCGTTATGGGAAGAATCATTTCCTTTTACATTATTCCTTTATTTTTGCTTTTGATTATTTTTCCTTGGAATACATTAGCAGGTACGAACGTTAGTCCTTTTGTGATGGTATTTGAAAAAATGAATATTCCATTTGCAGCAGATATCGTCAATTTCGTGATTGTTCTTGCTCTGTTCTCGTCTATCAATTCAGGTGTGTATGCTTCTTCGAGGATTTTGTTCTTCCGCTTGAAAGATCGAAAAGGTTCCTCTAGAAAACTAGCTGTTTTAAACAAGCATCAAGTACCGCAACGTGCTGTGCTGTTTTGTACCAGTGTTCTTTATCTAGGTGTGGCTCTTTCTTATTTTGTCGGTGACAAATTATTTGGCTATCTGGCAGGTTCTCTTTCCTATACAGTATTATTGATCTGGATCATTATCAGTGCTGCGTCCTTTGTACTGGCACTAAGGAAAGGAACGTTATGGGACAAAGGAATCAGCTTTTTTGCATTAGCAGTCTTAGGGTTGATTTTCCTTGGTATCCTATTCACGAACTCCATTGGGGTGACTGTATTGACCGGTTTGCTTTACCTGTTCATTTATTTCAGTTATCAAAAAAAGAATGATGCTTTCGTCTTGACGAATGAATGAAACCAATAGAGAATTTTATTCTATTTATATTGAATAGCTGGAGCTATTGAAAAAGGAGCTGCGACAAAAATTGTTGCAGTTCCTTTTTCCGAATAAACGGTGTTCAAAAACTTACATCTGCGGTAATAAGTCCAGCCAAGTTAAAAACATAAGAAACTGTTTTTACTTGGCTGTTCTTATTACTTGATGCAGAACAGCTTTTTCACGACCTCTTGATAAACGGTATCCAAAAACCATCTGTGCAGATTAATTGATTGTTCTCCACGCTCATGACATGATAGAAGAAAGGAATGAAGAAAAAGGAGTTTGTTTTAAATGAAAAAGTATTGGAAGTTTTTGTTGATGATTGGTGTTTCGACGGTAGTCATGTTTGGTATGATGTATTTGAATGTTTATGCGCTCGACCATATCTTCTTCAGTCGCACACGTGTATTCATGGCGCTGATGATGGGTGCAGTCATGGCAGTCATTATGTTGTTGTTCATGTGGAAAATGTATGAAAACAAAAAGATAAATGCTATGATTTTAGTGGCAAGTCTTCTTGTTTTTGCTGGTTCCTTATTTATGGTAAGAAGCCAAACAACTGTCAACGATACGGCGTGGATGAAGGCAATGATCCCTCATCACTCTATTGCTATCTTGACAAGTAAACGAGCTGATTTAAAAGATCCTGAAGTAAAAAAATTAGCGGAAGAAATCATTCAGGCACAAGAAGAAGAGATCGATAAAATGAAAAAAATGATCAAAGAAATGGAATGACCATTATCTATCCAAACAGAAAAAGAGGTTGTGAAAAAGCTGCCCTGCATCAAGTAATAAGAACAGCCAAACAAAAATAGCTTCTCATATTTTTCGTTTGGTTAGGCTTATTACCGCAGATGCAAGCTTTTGAACACCGTTTATTCGTAAAAGGGAGTGTGACAAGACTTTTGTCACACTCCCTTTTTCCGTTTTTATTGTTCCAATTGCGCTGTCTTGCTTACTGCTTCTTGCGGTTTCACAAATTTCTTTGAGATCCCCCAACCTGTAAAGGCACTGACCATCGAAAACACAGGTGAAAGCAAACTGAAAAACACGAATGGCAAGTAAGTGAGTGTAGGAATGCCAAATGTACTTGCTACGAAACTTCCGGCGATCCCCCAAGGCACTAAGTAATTGATCACTGTTCCACCATCTTCTAGTGTTCTACCTAATACAGTTGGATCAAAGCCTGCTTTTTCGTAAGTTTCTTTAAATGCATTACCAGGCAGGATAACAGATAGAAATTGTTCTCCAATAAAGATATTTACTCCGATGCTTGTCATCAATGTTGTAAAAATCAATTTTGGGGTGTTCGTCATCTTTCTTGATACTCGTTCCATAACGGTTGAGATCAACCCAAATTCGATCAACAAACCACCTAATGACAATGTTAGAATAATCAATGACACAGTTGGCATCATGCTTTCGATCCCTCCACGGCTAAGCAGTGAATCGATTTGTTGGTTTCCAGTATTTGAAACAAATCCCGATTCGATGACCCCTGCCAACTTCGTTAAGGAAGTTTGTGGGTTTTGAATAAAGATCATTCCTACTGCTACAGCGATATTCAACAAAATCGTCAAAATTGCCGGCACCTTTTTCCATGCACACAAGAGCATTAAAAATAGAGGAATCAGTGACCAGATCGAAATAGTAAAGTTTGCTTCTAGAATATCGGTCACTTCACGAATAGATGAAAGACTTGCGGCTTTACTTGTGTGTCCTAAAATCATGAATAAAAAGAAAGAAACAACAAATGCCGGAACAGTCGACCACATCATATGCTTGATGTGTTTGAACAAATCGGCATCAACAATAGCTGCTGCTAAATTTGTTGATTCGGATAATGGAGACATCTTGTCTCCAAAAACGGCACCTGAAACAATGGCTCCAACTACAAGGGCTGGATTTAGTCCTAGTGTTGTCCCAATACCGAAAAATGCAATCCCAATCGTTGACATAACCGTAAAGGCACTCCCTACAGCGCTACCTACGATTGCACAAACAACAAATACAGAAGGGACGAACCACTGGACACTGATCAATTTAAATCCAATGACCATGAGGGTTGGAATGATTCCTGCTTGTATCCATACAGCAATCAATGAACCGACTAAAATAAAAATAAAGATTGGAATGATCCCCGGTTTGATGCCATTGATGATTCCTTCGTGCAGCCAATCTGTCGGGTATTTTTTTATCACTGCGTACAGCATGACCATTCCGATAGCTGCCAAAATCGTGATATTAGGTGAAACCTTTAATCCGACAACGCCAATCGCAATGCCTAAAACAATGACCATTAATACAAGTGTTGCTTCTAAAAAACTTGGTGTTCCTTTTTTTTCCATGATAATCTCTCCTTTTTTAGTTGTTCTTATGTTCTAAAAAAGTTAAGATATCGGATTACTCCGCCACAATTCATCCGCGATTCCTCCTTTATAAAAATAAAAAGACCTGCTTTCAACTAAGGACGAATGACTCCGCGGTACCACCTTAATTAAAAACAGATCTGTTTTTCACTTTCAAACGATTATTCAAATGTATGGACTTTCCATGTAATTCGTCAATTAGGCTTGATCGGTTCACAGCGACCACCGACTTTCTGAACAAAACACCTAACCGCTACTGCGTGAAAAGTTGACTTGTATGAAGTTTACCTTCCATAAGATCATTTGTCAATGAAAAAGAAAATATTTTTTCATTTTTCTGAAAATTATTTTTATCACTTTCACGCACAACTTTATCTTTTTACTAGAAAGTAGCGCCCTCTTGTTTTTTTCTTGCTACTATTTCTTGATGTTCTTGTTTGATTTTTTCTAATAGCTTGGGTTCTCTCAATAAATCTAGAGCTGTATTGGCAAGTAATTCCGCTGCAATCGCAATAGAAGCAAGTCCTTTTTCACTTTTAGCAGCAGCTTTGAATTCTTCTGTATGTCCGGCAATGTATGTCTCAGAGATTGCTACAGTAGGCTGTATCGTTGGAATGACTTGGCTGACATTTCCTACATCAGAAGAACCTAGACTTGTTCTTTGTTCCGTTTCTATTTCTTCATCAGGAACACCTGCTTCTTTTGCATGTTGGAAGAATAAGTCATCAAAAGAAGGCGTGACGATGACATCATCGACTGCATTTTGGAACAATCCAAACTCAAAAGTCGTACCCGTGCTTAATGCAGCGCCTCGTACGATATTTTCCACTTTTTCATATACTTTGTCTAATGTTTGTCGATTTCCTGCACGTAAATAGAAACGTCCAGCAGCGTAGTCTGGTATGACATTGGCCGCCACGCCTCCATCTGTAATGATTCCATGGATATTGACATCTTTTGGCAATTGCAAGCGTAGAGCGTTGATTCCGTTAAACACTTGGATCAAGGCTTCCAAAGCATTTACTCCTTTTTCAGGTGCTGCTGCTGCATGAGAAGCGACACCGTAAAATTTGATATCAACTGGATCATTTGCTAAAGATTCTGTCGTTTTCCCATAACGAAAAGCTGGATGGACACATAATGCTGCATCGACATCCTCAAAAAAACCTTCCCGAACGAAGCTGCCCTTAGCTGATCCATTTTCGCCTCCTTCTTCCCCTGGAGTACCATACACACGGATTTCTCCGCCAATCTCATCAATGAATTGTTTCACTATGCTGGCTGCTAATACGGAGTAAGTACCAAATAAATTATGTCCGCATGCATGACCAATACCTGGTAAAGCATCAAATTCTGCCAAAAAGGCAATTGTCGGACCTGGTTTATTGGAAATATAACGTGCATCAAAGCCTGTTCGGTGCCCAGCTACTTCTTTTTCTACCCAGAACCCTTCTTTTTCCAATTGTTTGATTAAAGCTGCTGAGGAATAAAATTCATAATTACTTACTTCAGGATGGTCGTGAATAGCTAGTGCAAGTGCTTGATATTCTGGTAAACGGTATTGGATCAGATCTTTCAATTGATTTGTTGAGAGTGTGGTTGTCATAAAAATTTCCTCCTATGCTAGTCGTTTTTTCTTATTTTCTCCCGAATGTTTCCCACGCAGGTACGCTTGAACCTTTTGATGTTTTTTCGATTACTTTGGCTGTTTCTTCTGTTTGATAGGCATCTACTATTTTTTGATACGTTTTATTGTCTTCATCTTCTTTTCTTGCAACGATGATATTGACATAAGGACGTGCATGGTCATCGACTGGTTCTAAGAAGATTGCATCAGAAGCGGGATTAAATCCAGCATCTACAGCTACACCGCTATTGATGACTGAAATGTCTACATCCGACAAAGCACGTGCTGTTTGGGAAGCATCTAACTCAGAAATGTCTAGATTTTTTTTATTCTCGGTAATATCAGAAACGGTAGGCGCTTGGCCTTTTGCCTTGTCCACTTTGATCAATCCAGCAGTTTGCAATAACAGAAGAGCTCTGCCGCCATTCGTGACATCATTAGGGATGGCAACTTTCGCTCCATCTTTGATATCAGCCACATCTTTTAACGTATTGGAATAAATTCCCAACGGTGCATTAACCGTATTCCCAATCGATACTAAATCAGTTCCGTGTTCTTCATTGTAATTGTCTAAAAAGAATTGATGTTGGAAGGAGTTCAAATCGATCGATCCATCTGCTAAAGCCGCATTTGGCTGATTGTAATCTGTAAATTTCACATATTCCAAATGGATGTTTTCCTTTTTCAAACGCTCTTTCACATCGTCCCATACATCTGTATCTTCCCCAATGATCCCTAGTTTTACGGTCGTTTCTTTTTTGTCAGTTGTAGCTGCTTTTCCTTGGCTGCACCCTGCCAACCAAATAATTGCTACAAATGTAATGACTGCAAAACGAATAATTTTTTTCATTTTTTCTCCTCCACTTTCAATGTGTGATTTTTTTAATCAGTTGATTACTGATAAATTGACTCAAAAAAACTAAGACCAGAATCAATAATGTAGCGACAATCGTTACATCTGTTTGGAATCGATTATATCCTCTCGATATAGCAAGATTCCCTAATCCGCCGGCACCTACTGCTCCGGCCATGGTAGTCAGTCCGATCACATTGATAATCGTCAACGCTGAGACCCGAATGATACCGGGTAACCCTTCTAACAAATAAACACGTAAAATGATGCCGATTGGGCTCGTGCCCATCGCTTCTGCTGCTTCGATCACCCCAGGATCAACTTCTAGCAGTGCATTCTCGATTTGACGGGCAAAAAACGGGACAACACCAAAAATCAAAGGGACTAAAGCTGCTTTGGCACCGATCGTCGTTCCAACTAAGAAACGAGTAGTCAAAGCTAAAAGGGAAAGCAAGATAATAAAAGGGATGGAACGAATGATATTGATCAACTTATCAAGTATTTCGAACAGCAGCCTGTTAGCTAGTAATCCATTTGGACGCGTCACTACTAACGTCACACCTAGGATGATTCCGATAATCCCACCAATGAATGCCGTCCAAAAAGACATATATAGTGTTTGCTTTGTCGCTTCGATGAATTCATCCGGAATCAAATAGACATTCGGCAAATATGTTTTAAAAAATTCAGTCATTTTAGCTTCCTCCTTCGATGACTTTGATACGGTTATCTAATTCGTTTTTTTGTAAAATAGTTACTTTTACACCAGATTTGATCAAATAATCCAATGCTTTTTGCCGCTGTTTGGTTTCTCCAGCTAAAGTAACGATCAAACTTCCTAAGGGTGTTTCTTGTAATAGCTCTACATTACCGTATAAGATATTCGCTGTTACTTGGTACTTGCTGTAAAGATGAGCGATTAGAGGTTCGTTCGTCTGGTTGCCGATATAACTTAATTCCACCAACCATTTATTTGCAATCTGATCGGCAAAAGCAGCATGGGCACTGATTGTTTCCAATGCTTGGTCAAGGTGTGTCGCTGTCCGAATAAAATCTTTAGTCAATTCTTCTTCAGGATGACTGAAAATCTGGATGCTGCTGCCTTTTTCAATGATTTTCCCAGCTTCCATAACCGCCACCTTGTTGCAGATTTCTTTGACAACTTGCATCTCGTGAGTAATCAGGACGATCGTTAGACCTAGTTGACGATTTAGTTTTTTTAACAGCGCAAGGATCTGAAGGGTCGTTTTCGGATCAAGTGCACTAGTTGCTTCATCGCATAACAACACTTTAGGTTCATTTGCCAGAGCTCGTGCGATTGCCACTCGTTGTTTTTGTTCCCCCGACAGTTGTTTAGGATACGCAGATGCTTTTTCTTCCAGACCGACAAGTTCCAGTAGTTCATTCACTTTTTGACGACGTTCCTGTTTTGATTTTCCAGAATACTTTAGAGAAAAATCTACGTTGTCAAAAATCGTTCGACTTTCCATTAGATTGAAATGCTGAAAGATCATACCGATGGCCTTTCTTTCTTTTCGCAATTCTTTTGGAGAGAGCTGGCTTAAATTCGTCTGGTTGACGATGACTTCTCCTGCTGTTGGTTTCTGCAACAAATTCATCACGCGGACTAACGTACTCTTTCCTGCACCTGAGTAACCGACGATCCCATAAACATCCCCTTTTTCAATCGTTAAATCTACAGAATCTACTGCCTGTATCTCTTTTTCTTTTTGTTTGAAACATACAGAAACATCTCGCAATTCAATCATTAACATTCCTCCTTGTCTATAAAAAAAGCATCCTCAAGAAAATGAAAATAGTCATTTTCTTGAGGACGCCTTTTTGCGTGTTACCACCTCATGTTCAAGCTGTGTTCACACACAACTCCTCTTCAAGTACCATCATACTCTAGCAAGATATCGGTCGCAGCCGTCACCGCCTTACATCTATGCTCGGGATGAATTGCTCGATGGCCATTTTCCAATAGTCGTTCCTTGCTTCTTCTCAGCTACCGAAGCTCTCTGTCAAAGGTTCTTCTATCGTACTTACCATTTCAATGCAAATAATATTCAAAAAAAAATCCTTTTACTAACATAAACTATGTCAGTAAAAGGACGACGTATCGTGGTACCACCTTTTTTCGGAAGTTTTCTTCCCTCAAGCCCAACATCTCAAAAAGAGAGATTGGCGTTCGTTTTAACGGTCGAACATTTCCGAATTTGCCTACTTATCGACAAATTATTCTCCAAGGCCATTTTCAGCTTTTCTTACTTGACTCTTCACACCAGCCAGAGCCTCTCTGCAAAGTTTCCAAACTTACTTTCCTTTTCAACGAAATCGATATTTTGTTGTTGGGATTAATCTACAGGAGGAAAACTAAAAAGTCAAGCACGAAATTCAAATTATTTTTTCTATATTTATTTTTCTGTTTTTTTATCTAACATTTCAATAACAGTTCGAAGATCTTTTCCTTCAGCAAGAAGTTTCAATTTTTCCTTTTCTTCGACGGTATAATTTCGGACAAAACTGGAATCAGGTATCAAAACAACGCCTAATCCTGCTCGTGAAGCAGCTGTTGCTCCTACTAAAGAATCTTCCACTGCAAAAGCTGAAGGAGCTTCTAATCCTGTTCGTTCCAAAGCTGTCAGATAAGGAATCGGTGAAGGCTTGTTCTCCGACACTTCGTCTCCGAATGTAAACGTGTCAAAGTAATCAGCTAATTTAAAGTGATCCAAGATATCTGTTGCTCTTTTCGTAACAGTGGTCGTAGCAATGCCTAGTTTCATATGACGTTCTTTTAAGTCTGCCAATATTTCTTTTGCATATGGTTTTAAGTGGATGGCTCCGCTTGTCAGCTGTTGATAAAAATATTCTTCACGCTTCGCTCGGACTTCCTGTACTTTTTCAGGGCTACCTGCTGCTTTCACTAAAATATCAAAACTTTGTTTCCAGTTTTTTCCGCCCCAAGCGTCAACGATTTCTTTTGGGATATGGATATCAAATTGCTGAAATCCCCAAAGCCAGCCATCACGATACGTTTTTTCTGTGTCAACTAACAAACCATCTAAATCAAATATTGCACCTTTCATCTATACATTAATCCTTTCCAAAACAATACACATAGTTTAGCACGACTGGTCCAAAAAGAACAGAAGCAAAGAACCAGCCTTCTCGTTTATAAGAGTTCTTGGAATTGACGGATATAGATTTTCTTCACAGCTGTCACAAGCGCCAGATAAGCGATGACTGTAGCAAATAACCATAACCAGTAATTGCCAGGAAGTGGCATCAAGCCTAATTCAGCACCAAAACTTGTAAAAGGAAGGACAGAACCGACAATAATTCCTAATGTAGTGATAACAAACATGGCAAATGTTGCGTTGCTTTGGATAAATGGTACTTTCGGTGTACGCAGTGCATGGAGCACTAAGGTTTGTGTCCATAGTGATTCGACAAACCATCCTGCATGGAATAATGCGATGAAAATCACTCGCTGTGAACTATCCAATGTATGGAAACTTCCGCCCACTACAGCAGGACAAATAACAAAATACATCAACAAGTAAGTAGTAATATCAAATATCGAACTTGTTGGACCAAAGTAAACCATGAATTCCCCAATACTAGATGCATTCCATTTTTTTGGCTCGTCCAAATATTCTTTATCCATCCGATCCCATGGCAAGGAAATGCAGGAAACATCATAGATCAGATTCAAAAACAGAAGTTGTAAAGGCAGCATTGGTAAAAATGGCAGGAACGTACTTGCAATCAGCACGGAAAACATATTGCCAAAATTAGAACTTGCTGTAGCCTTGATATATTTCATGATATTTCCAAAAGTTTCTCGTCCAGAAAGAAGGCCTCTTTCCAAAATCGTCAAATCTTTTTCTAAAAGGATCACGTCTGCAGATTCTTTCGCAATATCCACAGCTGTATCTACAGAAATACCGATATCAGCCACTTTCATTGCAGGAGCGTCATTGATACCATCTCCTAAAAATCCGACAGTATGACCATTTTTACGTAAAGCTGTCGTCAAACGTGCTTTTTGCTGAGGATTCAATTTTACGAATACTTCATGGTCTTCAGCTACTTGTGCTAATTCATGATCACTCATTTCCGAGATTTTCTCACCGGTAACCAATTCATTGATCTCTAGACCTACTTGACGGCACACTGAACGTGTAACTAATTCGTTGTCCCCAGTCAGAACTTTTACAGCTACACCATGTTCTTTCAGAGCTTTCAACGCTTGTTTCGTTGTTTCTTTTGGTGGATCAAGGAAAGCAAGATAACCAATCAGAACCATGTCTGACTCATCTTTGACTGAAAATTCTCCAACGACGCTTGGATTGGTCTTTTGTGCGACACCAATCACTCGTAAGCCATCTTCATTAAGTGACTGTACTTTTGCAAGTACGGCTTCTTTTCGTTCTTTTGTTAATGGTGTAACAGTACCGCCAAGATCAATAAATTTAGAAATGTTCAGCATTTCTTCAATCGCGCCTTTTGTGATCATTTGTGTTTTACCAGCTGGATCAGCAACCACAACACTCATACGGCGACGTTCAAAATCAAAAGGAATTTCATCCACTTTTTGATAATTGATCTTATCTGTATCTAAAGTTTCTGTTGCTTCATCAATGATAGCCACATCTAACAAATTTTTCAGCCCTGTTTGATAGTAGCTATTTAGATACGCATGGCGCAAAACACGATCATCTTCATTTCCTTCACAATCCATATGATATTCAAGAATGATTTTATCTTGTGTCAATGTCCCCGTTTTATCCGTACATAACACATCGATTGCACCAAAGTTTTGGATGGCATTCAAATTTTTGATCACTGTTCCTTTTTTGGCCATCACACTTGCTCCTTTGACCAAATTCGTCGTAACGATCATTGGAAGCATTTCAGGTGTTAGACCAACTGCTACAGATAGTCCAAAAAGAAAAGCTTCTAGCCAATCCCCTTTTGTAAGCCCATTGATGACGATAACTGCTGGAGCCATCAATGACATAAATTTGATCAGTAGCATGGATGTTTTATGGATGCCTAATTCAAAGCTTGATTGAATTGGTTTTTCAGATAGCGTTTCTGCTACATGCCCAAATAGTGTGTCATTTCCAACAGAAACAATGATTCCTTCCGCACTTCCACTGATGACATTACTTCCCATAAAGACAAGATTTTCGTAACTTGTTTCGCTTTGCTGATCGTCTTCACATACTTTCGCATGCTTTTCTACTGGATAGCTTTCCCCTGTCAATGCTGCTTGGGAAATGAATAAATCCTTTGCGGACAATAAACGCATATCCGCTGGTATCATATCCCCTGCTGAAAGCCGAACAAGATCTCCACAGACGATTTCTTCCATAGGAATCTCTGTGTACTTTCCATTACGTTTTACAGCTGCCGTTACTTTCACAAATGATTTCAGTTTTTCAGCCGCTTGATTGGAACGTACGGACTGGATCAACGTCATTGTCCCGCTGACGATAACCATAGTGAAGATAATGGCTACACCGAAAAGATCTTTATCTCCAGGAGCTGCTAATACATATTCCGTGATGAATGAAATAATTCCTAATGCGATCAACACTAATGTAAATGGTGTGATGTATGCTTTCAATATTTCTACGATGAATGGTGTTTTTTTGCCATATGAAATCGCATTTTCACCGTAATTTTCTCTTGAACGTTCGATTTGTTCTTCTGTCAATCCATTTGCTGATGCATGGAATAGTTCAAATAATTCTTGTTTCGTTTTTCCAGCAAAAGCTGCATAGATTTTTTGTGTATCTTTCTTTTTTTCCATCTCAATCTCTCCTTTGTGTCCAAAAGACAGCTGTTCTCGCTGCTTTTGGTCTTTAGCTATTCATCGGATCGATAGAGAAAAAACTGAAAGGGGCTGAGAACAGATAGATAATAGCCCTGGCCTTTCCTCTAGATCTTTGTTTTTCGAATGACTGTCATCCATTTGTTCTCATCTCCTTTACTAAGTAATTTTAATTCATGACTTCCAATCATTTTTCGAATAGTTATTTTCCCAATTAGACCACCTCCTTTTTATTTTTCACCGATGGGGATTTGCGGCAACAAAAAAACCTCTCGCCAAATACTCAGCGAAAGGTTTGAAAAAGCATATTAAAAAAAGCTTCTCAGATCTCATCGTTGAGTTTTGACACTGTACAACGTAAAAAGCAGATACCTGCTTTTAGCTACCTTATGAAAAGCCTTATCTCGACAATTCCTGTTCTACCCATTGGCGTCTCTCGACGTTTTTGGGCAGTAGCCTATGTTTGTATAGGAGCCTCACCTAACAAATCTTATTCGGTTTTCCTTCGTTAATATAACAACTAAAAAAGAGGATGTCAAATCAATTTTCCATGTTTTTCATACTTTTTTAAAATACACACGTTATATTCCTGTCTCACGCGGTTTTATTTGTCTCATTTTCCACCTCCCGCTATAATAGAAATATAGTAGGAAACGAGGTGCTGTTATGGAAAGAACACTTGTTATTATCAAGCCAGACGGCGTGAGACGCCATTTAGTCGGAAGCATCATCCAACGTTTTGAAGCAAAGGGACTGGCCATTGCTGAAATGAAATTTGAAACTATGACTCCTGAATTAGCAAAAGAACATTATCAGCACTTGACTGAGCGCAGTTTTTTTGATGAACTGATCGATTACATGACTTCCGGTCCTGTTGTTTATCTTGTGCTGGTCGGCGAGGAAGTGATCGATATCGTCCGTAAGATGGTTGGAGCAACAAAAGCTGCCGATGCTGTTCCAGGTACGATCCGAGGAGACTACGCGCTGCCGGGGACTGAAAACATCATTCACGCTTCTGATTCCCGTGATGCTGCGGTAAAAGAGATCGCCCGCTTTTTCCCGCCATTCGATACAAACAAACCGTCTGAAAAAGCGGCGAAGTGATACAAATTCTAAACTGCTGGTCTAGTTGCTGGGTTCAGCAATGGCCAGTAGTTTTTTCTCTAAGGACCTCCGTTGATTCTTTCCTAACATATATTCGAGCACTGTGAAGAATTCTTGGTAGTCTTTCGTCTTTTCTTCCCCTAAAGCAGCAGAAATCAATCTTTGATAATAATCTGCCATCAATGTTTCATAGATCACTGTACTTCTTTCTTTATGTGCTAAACTCCGTTTCATATCTTCATTCACACTACGTGCCTTTTTCAACCGACCATTTTCTATATAAAACGAAGTCAGGTTCATTAAAAAAGTAAAGAGATACTGCTCATGATTGTTCAACTGTGCTAATCGTCGCATTCTTTTTTTGATTTTCAAATAATTGTTCTCAATAAACCGATCACTGAATATCCAAGGAAAATCAGCTAGAATAGATAGTTCAAATTGACCATAGTCTGGTATCTGCATCAAGTATTCTTCAATGATTCGGCATTCATAACGTAAAAATTCAAATTCTGTCTCAGATACTTCTGTTTTTTCGACCATGTGAAGATTCAAAACCAAATAATACAGATCTTCTGTTTTCTTAAAATGCCTACGGTTATTGCTGATCTCTTTATAAGGATCAAAGCTGTCTTCTTGTACCCGATCTAGCATTCGTCTTTTTTTCTTTAACTTTATTGGTTCATCCAGCTGGTTTCGCATCCATTCATATTCTGCAAGTGTCATGTTCATTCGCTCTAAAAATGATCTCAATGTTACAAATGACATTTTTTTCACTGAATTTGTCTCAATCCCGACTAGAGAAGTCTTAGAACAGATTCCTTCCGCTAATTGGGACTGTGTCAACTTCTTGTTGACTCGAAGTTTCTTAATCAATTCACCATCATACATAATAGTTCTCCTTTTTAATTTAAATTTTTCCGCATTCAATAAATAGATACGTTAAAAAGGAAAAATACACGAAAAAAACAAAAAAATGTTTTTTTCATAAAAATACCAACCTTCAAGCATTAGAATGTTGTCTAACTACTGAAGGTTGGTTTGATTGTTTATTGATTATTTTTTTGCTGTTCAACGTCTGTTCTTGTTACTGGATATAAGTTGGTTGTTGTTTTATTGCCATTTTTTGAAAAGACACTTGTCGAATGTTCTCCTTTTTGCTTTTCGATGGCTATGTTACGTTCTGCTTCATTTTTATAGTCATATTTTTTCGGATCGATCGTTTCAAATCCGTTTGGCACATAAAAACGCAAGAGATTTTCTTGATTCAGCTTATCTGAAAGACTTAAAGCAGACTTGACTTTTTCCTGATCTTTGGAAATTTCCTCGTCGATTCCTGCTGCTTTCGTATCGATGATTTCTCCTGTCTGATTATTGTAAGCTCTTCCTCCTAAGACGGTATATTTGGGTGTCACGAAGTTCCCATTTCGAAAAGCAACTACTTGATCGTGCTGAGAAGATAATAAGTCTGTACCAAAATGAAGATAATCTTTATCATCGATTCCCAATAGATGTAGTAATGTCGGCAAAACATCGATTTCTCCACCGTATTCATGATTGACTGTCCCTTTAGTGTAACCAGGCAAATGGATCATCAATGGCACTCGTTGCATCTGTGCGTTGTCAAATTCATCCCATGTATCTGGATCTTTACCAAGAGCACTTGCTAAATCTTTATTATCTGTATTCGAGATCCCAAAATGATCTCCGTAAATCACAAAGATTGAATTTTGGTAAATACCAGATTTTTTCAAATACGTAAAAAATTGTTCCAATGATTGATCCAGATAATGGGTCGTTCGAACATAATTATCTACTGTGCTATTGCCAGTATTCAAAGATGGAAAGTCGAAATTCTTGTCATCCGTATAATAAGGCGTGTGGTTGGTTACGGAAAGAAATTTCGTGTAAAACGGCTGTTGTAGATGTTCAAGATATTGGGCAGATTCTCTGAATAAATCTTTATCTAATATCCCATAACCTAACGTTTCGTCGGATTCATCAAAATAAGATCGATCAAAGAAATTGTCATACCCTAAATTTTTATATACATGATCTCTATTCCAGAAACTAGCTACATTCCCATGGAAAACAGCACTTGTATAGCCTTCTGTTTGTCCAAGGATCGCTGGTGCTGCTTGAAAGACATTATCTGACCCAAGTTCTGTGAATAATGAGCCTTGAGGTAAACCAAATGTGCCAGTTTCCAACATGTTTTCAGCATCACTTGTCTTTCCCTGTCCTACTTCATGAAAGAAATTGTCAAAGCTAATCGTTGCTTGATTCTGGAAAATACTATTTAAAAACGGCGTGACTTCTTGTCCGTCTACCTTCATATTGATCAAAAACTGTTGAAAACTTTCTAAATGAAGGACAATCACATTTTTTCCTTTAGCGAGCCCAAATGTTTCAGGATTTGGCTCTGCATAATGTTTCTTTGTATAGTCTAAAACTTCATCAATTCCATTACTGCTTGCATGCGCGCGAACACTGCTAGTCATTCCTGTTTTGATCCCGTCATAAATAGTGTACGCATCGATTCCTAGATATTTGACAATATAGGAACGGTCAAATGTCCGCTGCAGTAATTGTGGACGGTTGGCTTCGCTCAACGCTAGATTTCCTGAAAAAATCAATCCTGAAAGACAGGTAACCGCGATAGCCATCGGTTTGCTGACAGGGTTGCTTTTGATAGGTATTTTCTTGACCTTCAACCAAACCAGTAGCCCAATGAACACAGCGATATCCAACCAGTAGATGACATCATGGGGTTTCATCAAAGAAAAGGAGCTTCCTGACAACCCTTGCGACACTTTCGAAAAGCCTAATACAGATTTGACTGTAATGAAATCTGTGAATTCTCGATAAAAAATAATATTCAAGTACAACAAAAGCGTATTTAAAATATCAATGATCAAAAGAATGGCTAACGCTGGCTTTGGCTTTTTAATATACAAAGAAAGGCCAAAAAACAATAAGGTTGTTGCAATCGGGTTGATCCACAAGATAAAGTACTGGATCGTACCTTCCACACCTAATGAAAAATCTGCATAGTAAGCAGTGATCGTCTTCAGCCAAAAAAAGAAAACAGCTGTCAAAACGATTGCTAAACGATTTTGGCACAATTTTTTAAGTTGTGTCACGTATATCACTTCTCTCTATTCACATTTTTTCTTATTTTGCTCCTGAAAAATGAAAATTTCCTAAAAAAATTGTTATCTTAAGATTTTTTTATTCTTTCTAAAGATTATTCCGTCCATTTTTCACAGCATAAAACCGCTGTGATGTAAGCGATTAAACGAATGAAGAGATAAAAGTCTTGTGGTGACCGCTTCACTCTGCGGTATTCAAAAGTAGTTTCTCGGTATTCGTACAAAAAAAGAGGCTGAGACAAAATTCTTGTCGCAGCTCCTTATTTCTTGATGCAGGACAGCTTTTTCACAACCTCTCCACTAAACGGTGTTCAAAAACTTGAGAAGCACTTTTCGTAAATTTCTTCTTATTTCTTGAAGCTGACCACTTCTGTCACAACCTCTGTTTTTCATTGTCCATAGGTTTGATATTGTCCTTCTGATGACTCATTCGTAATGATTGAGGCTTGATTTTCTTCATTTCCCGTTATCGTTTGTCCACTGCCAGAATCTGAAGGGCTTGGTTCTGTCGACTCGTTTTTTTGAGAAGAAGCAGTTGTTTTCTTGACTTGTTCATTGGTTTTTTTCCATTCCGCTAGTCGATCGGCCACCACTTTTTTGTCCACTTTTTCAGAATAAGCTGTGACCACTTTTCCATTTTTCAAACGAGCTACCTTGTCGCCATCATGAGTCAAAAGCAAAACGGCCAAATGTTTGTCTTTGAATTGATATTGTCTGAGAGAAATCGCACTAAGTACGTCATCGATATTGATAAATTGATTTTCTTCTTTTCCTTTTGGCAAATAGATGTCCAATTCACCTTTTTCGTAATTGGCAGTTAATTTATATTCCTTCCACCAATAAGTTGAGAATTCTTTTTTGAAATTATCTACTGATTCTTTGCTTGCTACGATTTTTTCTGTTTCTTTCTGAGCAAGATCTGCTGTCATTTTTCCTGAAAATGCTGCGGATAAAATAAGCAGTAAGAAAAAACCGAATAACCAAAAGAGAAGAAACGGTCTTTTTTTCCTCATGCCTTCCTCCACTCCTATTTAATTTTGACTATTCTATTATATACAAAAAATGAAATAGAAAGACAAAAAAGTTGAAAAAGATCGTAAATAATTGAACTTCTTTTTCCTGAAGCGGTAAGAACGGGAATTTTCATACATTCTCTCTTGGCTATTCTTTAAGCTTCAAATCCATTTCTGTCTGATACATCTTTGAACCAATGACCCGATTTCTTAATCGTTCTTTTTCCATCTTGTGCTAAATCTACTGAAATAAAACCGTAACGATTCTTATAGGCATTGGTCCACGACCAGTTATCCATGCATGTCCACATATGATAACCTAAACAATTGGCACCTTCTTGAATGGCTTGATGGACATATTTCAGATGAGATTGAACAAATTCGATCCGATAATCATCGTGGATCATACCATCTTCCTTGATAAATCGTGCTTCATTTTCTACACCCATGCCGTTTTCAGAAATAAAACAGTCGATATTCCCATAATGATCTCGTACATTGATCAAAATATCATAGATTCCTTTTTCATAGATCTCCCATCCGCGATAAGGATTCATTTTACGACCAGGCATTTCATAATTGTCGAAGTAATCCTCAGGCATAGGACCGTTTTTAGTATCGATTGGTGTTTCTTTTGCTTTTATTCGGCGTGGCTGGTAATAATTAATTCCCAAAAGATCTACTGTGTTTTCTTTAATGATCGCCAAATCATCTGGATGGATCTCCGGCATTAGATCGAGTTCTTTTATTCTCTCGATCAATTCACTTGGAAACTCGCCTTTTACAGCTGGATCAAGGAATGAACGATTGAAGAACGCATCTGCTATTCGTGCTGCTTTAACATCTTCGGGATTTGATTCGTCTCTTGGATAACTCGGTGTCAAATTCAAGATGATTCCGATGACACCGCTTTGGTCCATTTCATGGTAAGCTTTGATGGCTAATGCTGAAGCCAACGCTTCATGATAACCAACTTGGATTGCTTTTTTCATATCTGATTCTTCCGGATAATGCCATCGATACAAATAGCCTGCCTCGACTGGAACGATTGGTTCATTATGGGTAAACCATTTTTTTACTTTCGAGCCAAACAACTGAAAACAACTTTTTGCGTATTTTTCATAGGCTTCAACCGTTTCTCGGTTCAACCATCCGCCTTTTTCTTGCAGATACATCGGCATATCGAAATGATACAGATTAACAAAGGGTTCGATACCGTTTTCAATCAACTCATCAAAATAGCGATGATAGAAACGAGCGGCTTCTTCGTTGATTGTTCCAGATTCATCAGGTATCAAACGGCTCCATTGGATAGAGGTTCGAAATGAATTATGCCCAGTCTGTTTCATCAACTGTACATCCTCTTGATACTTCGTATAAACTTGCGAGGTTTTTTCAGGTCCTACTTGGTCAAAGAACTTTTGCGGTTCGTTTTTGTACCAATAATCAAAAATGTTCTCTCCTTTTCCATCGCCTGAAATTCTTCCTTCTGTTTGTGGACCACTTGCTGCAGAGCCCCACCAAAAATTTTCTGGAAATTGATATCTTTTCATCAAAGCACCTCTTTTTTTTTAGTTGATTCCATGTATGATATTTTCCATCACAATCACTTTTTCATTTTCTTCCTCTTCTTTTTTGATTCGTTTCAACAGCTGCTCTGCTGCTCGTTCCCCGATTTTATCTGTTGGTGGCGTGATCGTGATTTTCGGAAGGATACTCAGATCGTTTTTATCTAAATAATCATAGTGACTGAACGCAATATCCTTCCCGATTCTGACACCTTCTTGATTGAAACATTCGATGGCACCAATCGACATATTGTAATTGCTGACAAAAATAGCAGTTGCCCCTTTTTCTAATAATGCTTTTGCCCCGTAATAGCCGCTTTTTCTAGAATAGTCTCCTGTAAAGATCTCTAAATGGATAGACGGATCCTTTTGTACCGCTTCTTTGGCTCCAACTAAACGTTCTCTTGCTACGTAATCTGTTTGAGCGGCAGCAATAAATCCTATTGTTTTATGTCCTTGTCTGCCATGATGAGCAATCACTTTTGCTACACTTTCTCGATCATTCACTACTATTGTATCAATACCTGCTGGCGCATCCGGACAATTCAGTGCGACAACTGGGATACTCATTTTTGTCAGCATTTCAAATCCAGACCACTCTTCTTCTGATAAGAAGACGATCAACCCATCGATTGCATGCTTCATCAGGTATTCGATTTTTTGATCGATTTTTTCTGGCTGATCGGCAAACCCGCTTAATAATAAGCTATACCCATTTTCTTCAGCTACTCTTTCGATCCCTGAAACAACCTCCGAACCAAAACGGCTAGATATCCCGTTTATCAAAAGTCCAATAGAGAAACTTCGATTATTCTTCAGCCCTTTAGCAATGATGTTTTCTTTATAGTCCAACGCTGAAATCGCTTCTGCTATTTTTTCCATATTTTTTTTCTTCAGCTGCTGACCGTTTAAATAGCGGGAAACTGTTCCCACTGAAACACCAGCCATCTTAGCCACGTCACGGATCGATGCCATACATTTTCACTCCTGCCAGTTACATTTGATTTCTTTTTCTTGTTGTTCGACCATGATGACCGCTTTCTTTGCATAATGCCGCTTGTCATTAATATCCATATAACTAAAGTCTTCAGTAGAGCAACTTCCTCTCACTATTAATTATACTTAAACAAGTATTTGAACCGGTTCATTTTTAATATAGCATTTTTTTAAAAGATTGCAACACTTTTCTAAAACGCTTTCCGAAAATGGCGAATTTTTTGCCTTTTTAAAATTTTATTCTAAAATTTACTCTATTTGTGGGTGTTTTGTGCGTTTTTCTCTTCCATCCGTTTGAAGTTTTACTTTCCAATGGTATAATTTCTTTATCCTATCAAATGGGGGAAGTATTTTGAAGAAATTAATCGTACTATTTATTTTGTCTGCGGGACTTTTGACATTGACTGGCTGTAATTTGTTTGGCGGCTCTGACCAATCCTCGGATGAAACAACCGATTCTTCTGTCTTAAAAGCGGAAAAAGCAGATATCACTAACAGTGTATATACGCTAAAAGTACGTAAAGATATGGATTTATCCGCGGGACAGTTGACATTTACAGATAAAAAAATGGAATGGACACGCACGTATCAGACACAAGAAACTGATTCTTCTGAATCATCTGAAGAAAAAACAGTGCTGACAGACATCAAGATTACTACCAAAGATGACGAATATATTATTTCAGGAAAAGAAAATAAAAAAGAAGCAACCATCACATTTACCAAAATCGGTAATTACCGTTTGAAGGATGAGGATGGCAACATCTACAGTCTATAGTGCCGTCTGTTGGATCTTCTTTTGTTTCTCCCCTTCTTTTCTGCTATAGTAAAGAAGCAAAATGATTGTAAAGGAGACGAAATGGATGATCGATAGTCCTGATTATTGTACATGTAATAACAACAAAAATATCCATACAGAATTTAATGACCAAGGAAGCTTGAGCATATGCGACAACTGTCACAAACTAGTCAAAGATTCATTTAAAACATTTGAATCTTATCCTGTTCAAAATTATGTAAAAAGTAGAAGAAGATAAACAAATCCAAGCAAAACTCACTATGGCTGATTTTTATGAACTTCAAACTCAGCTTCTTCCTTTGATCAAGCTTCATCAGTAAAACAAACAGTGGATCATTTCAGTTTACAAATCAAAGAGTAAAGATTTATTTATTTCAAATATTTGAATATAAAATAACCAAACGATAGAAAGGCTTATTCTACATCACGTAGTAATTTTTCTTTCCCGTCGTTTGGTTTTTTATTTTTAGCCTAATTCTTGACCTTTTGCATGCTGGTTATCCGTAAAATATTTTCCAGCAGGCTTTCCTTCCAATTCAGCTAATTTTTCTTGGATCTGACGGATCACCTTTTTTGCATCTTCTGGATTTTCTACAAAATCGAATTTATCCCCATCCACTTGTATTTTAGGACATACATCAAAATCTTCATACCATTGATTATAGCGGGTGTTCAACGTTTCATAATAGGTATATAACGTCTCATCGCTTTCTAGCTGTTCATAGTCACGCCCACGTTTTTTGATACGTTCTAGCATCGTGTCCAAAGAAACTTTGATATGGACCATCAAATCAGGCCGTTTTTTTGGAGCAACATCATCTAACTCGTTTAGCATCGTATCTAATAAGCTATCGTACTGCTGTACTTCGATATCCGTTACCCGACCTAAATCAGCGTTTAGATGGAACAACAGGCTATCTTCATAGATGGATCGGTCTAGCACATTGTCATCGTTCACTAAAGCATTTTTCATTGCTAAAAATCGCTTGTTCAAAAAGAAGATTTGCAATAAAAAAGCGTACTGCTCAGGATTTGAATAAAAGAGCGGCAATACTTCGTTATCTTCGACATTTTCATAAAATGGTTTAGAATCAATCTCTTTTGCAAGCATATTCGTCAAACTGCTCTTACCTGCACCAATCGTTCCTGAAATCAAGATCACTGACATACAACCCTTCCTCTTCTATAAGTACTCGCCTACGTAAGTTTCAACAGGCAATGTTTCAAAATCATATTCACGTACAGCTTGGTCTGATTTTAAATACGTATGGAGACTTTGTGTAATCATCAAGTTCGTAGGTACCGTCTCTTCTTGTACAATGATCATCGGTTTTTTCAACATAGTTGCCACACCTAATTCGTAAGCCGTTCCTGGATCGATTGTTTGATACTCAAAGTCAAGGATAGCAACAACAAATTCTGCATTTGTCAGTTCTTCCATATCTTTTTCGTATACTTCCTGCGCCCATCCAGCGCTGAATAGTTCATAATTGCTTTCTTGGTGATGACGTGGAGAGTAGAAACTTGTGACTGTTTTGTTTTCCTCCAACGCTTTTTCGATACGACTTACTCGATCGATTTGCTCCTCTGAAAAAAATGGTCCTGCTAAATATATTTGACTCATTATTTTGCCTCCTTCAATAATAACTGATTTTTAATAGATACTGCTCGTAATTCATTGACCAGTTCCAATGGATTGTTGGAAAAGATTACTTGATCCAACCATTTTTTATCCATAAAATCCTCTTTTGCAAAAGTTTCTAATAATTGTTGCAAGCCGCTGTAATAACCGCCAATATTCAATATTCCGATTGGCTTGTCAGGCGTCAGACCGATTGCTATCCAAGAAAGAAGTTGTGAGAATTCCTCCAATGTACCTAGACCTCCAGGGAAAACGAGGACAGCATCTCCCTTTTCAAATAATAATACCTTTCTTTCATCGATCGTTTCTGTAGGAATAAATGTAGTAACATCTTTTCCAGGCAATTCAGTTTCAAAAAGCCCATTTGGATAGATACCTGTGACTTTTCCGTTATTTTCCAGTACTGTTTTACTAATCACTCCCATAATCCCGGAGTATGAACCACCGTAAACCAGTTCGATTTCTTCTTGTGCCATGTATTTTCCTAACGTTTGCGCAATAAATTTGTAACTTTCTTTATTACCAAAACGGGAACCGCAAAAAACAGTAAGTTTCATAAAAAAACACTCCCTAACTCAAAAGTCTATCTTCATTCTACACGTGTTTTTTTAAAATAAAAGACTAGATTTTGTAGTTTTTTAGTGGTATATAGGATAGACACCACTATATATAGTATTTAGAAAAAAATCATTTTTCAGCTATTTTATAGATAAAACAAAAATAAATAACGTGTTTTCATCGATATGAAATGACTTACTTATAGAAGATACTGGGATTTCGTCCTATATGCCAATAACGTGTATTATTTTAAACAACAAATACTTGTTTCTTTTATTAACGAAAAAATCATTTTGTTTTCGTGTTATGTTTCACTGATAAATGATGTTTCTCTAAATAAAAAAGCCGACGAACTAAACGATCAAAATTTGATCATTTTTGTTCATCAGCTTCTCCTAAAAATCTTTTTGTTAACGATAAATAGCTGGATTTGTAAAAATATCACTTGAATCGTCACTGCTGGAAGAAAATTCAGTGATAACCGCACCTGTTGCGCCTGCCTGGAACTAGTGTTTGATATTGGGCTCGAACGTGTACTGATCTCTAGCATTAAGAATAATTTCTTTTTTTACTGTATAATAACTTTCTTTCCTTTTTGGAATAGTACAGGAAAGTTTTTTTGTTTCCTTTCCTTCGACATAAGGTATACCAGACCTTTTCGACAACGAAAGGTTCTCATTTTTCCTTCATCGTCATTTCAAGGAGGGTGCCGATGCTCTGGACAGTTTCGATCGCTCCTAAACCAAAATCTGTATATTCGATTCTTTCTAACTCTGATTCTTTCATACCATTCCTGCCTCAAGGTACATCTATTGTACTTTTTTCTTGTAATCCATTCTGCCTCTCCTAACTAATTGTCAAATCATCCCAAGGTATGTCTTCTTCCTCTTTTTCTTCTTGGATGATTTCTGCATTCGGATCTACTGGTTTTTTCAATAATAAAATGGTTATTCCTGTGACAAAAGAACCAGCTAACAATGCACCAATGAATGCCCATGGTCTGGTCATCGTAGCGACTGCAAACATTCCCGATGCCGGAATACGGCTATCTGCGCCCCAAAACATGCTTAATCCGCCACCTACTGCCCCACCGACTCCCGTTGCTATGACATTGCGTGCCAAGTCGTTCAATACGATAGGGAAACATCCCTCTGTGATCTGACAGATCCCCATAGGAAAAGCAGTCTTCAATGTATCGATTTCTTGACGATTGAATATATTTTTACGAATGATTTTCCCTAAGAAATAAGCGATCGTCAAGCCGAATGGGGTTACCATCGAAGCTAAAATCAATACAGTGATTGGTTCATAGATTCCTTCTGAAAATCGTACCACACCCCCTTATCCAGAATAAATGGTAATCCAGAAACAGCCGTGTATCTGCGGTAATAAGCCTAACCAAACGAAAAATATGAGAAGCTATTTTTGTTTGGCTGTTCTTATTACTTGATGCAGGGCAGCTTTTTCACAACCTCTTTTTTTATTTATGTTTCATAATCAATATGGTAAGGATGCAGCTCCGTATGGTAGACCGCCTCCGAATATTCAATCATTTCCCCAATTTGCGTAGACGATTTCCGTATCCGTTTGATGCCGATCTGTGCGTCTGTTTTCAGAATTCCTTGTTCTTCTTCTGTTAAAAATACTGCCGAGAAATCATCAGAAAATGAGTCAATAGTATATCCTTTTTTCGTCAGCAAACGATACAAAGATTCTTTGCCAAATTCTTCTCTGCTGAATTGCATCATTTCTTGTGGAAGATAATGAACAAAATAAATATAAGGCTGATTGTTCAAATAATATAAGCGCTTAAAACAAACAGCTTGCTCACCGAAAAAGGAAAACAAAGGATCTTCCTTCTTTATATGGACCAATTGCAAATCCAGCGTTTCTTTCCGGACTTCATATCGGGAGTTCTCCAAGATTTGCGTAAAGCTTGCCGCTTTGGATAATCGATTGTAAGGACGATTGCTTAGAACCGTCGTCCCACGACCACTTTTCTTTGCGACATATTCATCTGATGCCAGCAGTTCGATTGCCTTTCGGACAGTGATTTTGCTGACTTGAAACAGTTCTTCTAATTCACTTTCTGTCGGCAACATCGAACCGACTGGATATTTTCCTGAGAAAATATCTTCTTTAATTTTATCTGCGACTTCCAAGTATAGTACACGTGTCCTTTTCATAACGTCACCCTTTGCTTTACTATTACTAAAAGAATAGCACATAAAAAATAAAAAAAGAACACAAATCACATGTGAGAAGTGTGTTCTTTTTCATTCAGCTGCTTTAATTACAAGTTTACGCCATTTGAGGCAATTACTTCTTTATACCAATCAAAAGATTTTTTCTTTGATCGATTCAGTGTCCCATTTCCTTCATCGTCTAGATCCACATAGATAAAGCCGTAACGTTTACTCATTTCTCCTGTTGATGCACTGACAAGATCGATACATCCCCAAGGCGTATAGCCCATCAAATCTACACCGTCTGCTACTGCATTAGCCATCGCTTCGATATGACGACGTAAATAATCGATCCGATAATCATCAATAATCGTGCCATCCTCTTCCATATGATCAATGGCTCCAAGACCGTTTTCAACAATAAATAATGGTTTCTGGTAACGATTGTATAATTCATTCAATGCGATTCTCAGCCTTTCTGGATCGATCTGCCAGCCCCATTCACTTGCCTCAAGAAACGGATTTTTTACTCCTCCCAGCAAGTTCCCTTCTGAAGTTGCTGCTTGTGGATCAGTCTCATTGATTGCCGTAGACATATAATAACTAAATCCGATGTAGTCCACTGGATATTCTTTTAGCAACTGGAAGTCTTTTTCCGTTTGCTCTAATTTTTCCGGATCGACTCCATATTTTTTATGGGTACGCGCTGTGTATGCAGGGTATTCTCCACGTACTTGGACATCCGTGCAGAAAAAATTGAATTCTTGGTTTTGGATCATTGTTGCTGCCTGATTGACTGGATTGGCATCGATGCTGTAAGTTGTTGCATAGATAATCATGCAGCCGATTTGGATATCCGAACGCAATTCGTGGCCGATTTTTACGGCTTTGCTACTTGCAACGAATTGATTATGCCATGCTTGGAAAATATTTTGGTACTCTCCTGCTCCATTGCTTTTTACTAATCCTTGACTTAAAGCTGGAAAGTGAAAGGCCGAATTGATTTCATTGAAAGTCATCCAATATTTGACTTTACTGCTGTATCTCTCTAATACTGTCTGAGCAAATCGTTCATAGAAGTCGATCAGTTTTCGATTTTTCCAGCCACCGTATTCTTTTGCCAAATGAAGAGGCATTTCGTAATGAGAAATCGTGATCACAGGTTCAATATCATATTTTAAGCACTTATCAATCAGCTGATCATAAAATTCTAGTCCCGCTTCGTTAGGAGTACCTTCGTCTCCATTTGGAAAAATTCGTGTCCAGGCAATCGAAAAACGATAACATTTGAATCCCATTTCCGCAAACAAGGCAAGATCTTCTTTGAAACGATCGTAATGATCGATTCCTCGATGATTCGGGTAAATATATTTTTCTTGATCAATCGTCCAGTCAAATTCTTCACTGCCGATAATCGCAAAGCGCTGCTTACCTCCAGGCATAGCATCTGCAACGGATAGCCCTTTTCCGTCTCGATCATAAGCCCCTTCTAATTGATTGGCAGCAGTTGCTCCACCCCATAAAAATTTTTCTGAAAAACGTGATTGCATCCTGATTTCCTCCTTATTTTACAATTGCCAGAACATCTTCGTTTGCAATAATCTCTTTTTGGTCTAATTCAAGTATATCGGCAAATGCATCAGTATTCGTAATGACAACTGGAGTGATTACGCTATAGCCAGCTGCTCTAATTGCTTCGATGTCAAAACGAATCAATAAATCTCCTGCTTTGACGAGATCCCCTTGTTTGACTAAGATCTCAAAGCCATTCC
The DNA here is from genome assembly GCF_056612775.1 of Enterococcus sp. M-BR2. Lineage (NCBI taxonomy): Bacteria > Bacillati > Bacillota > Bacilli > Lactobacillales > Enterococcaceae > Enterococcus > Enterococcus sp. M-BR2. The sequence continues at coordinate 149,288 of NZ_CM152743.1, read as the reverse complement.
CATTTAATTCTACTGTATCCATCCCGATATGAATCAAAATCTCCGCTCCGTCAGTCGTTGTGATCCCTACAGCATGTCCAGTTGGAAAAATAGTCGTGATCTCTCCGTCTGCCGGGGCAACTAGTTCTCCTACTTCTGGATCAATAGCGATACCTTTTCCCATCACGCCAGAAGAAAAAACTTGGTCTGGTACTTCACTCAATGGCAGTACTTTACCCGTTAAAGGACTTTTTAAGGTATGCCGTGCTGAAGTAATCGGTTCTCCTGCATTCGCATGTTTGTTTTCTAATTGATTGTCTTGTGTTTGTTCGTCAAATCCTAAAATCAATGTACCTACGAATGCAAGAACAAAAGCAATTCCTGTAGCTATTACTGCTACTGTCACATTTGACTCTACACCATCCACCGTACTAATGAAAGTCGGAATCGTCAATAAGCTGACCAAACTGCTGGAGAAAGCTTTTACTCCGGAAAATCCGATAATAGCTCCACCAATACCTCCAGAAATACAAGCGGCAATGAATGGTTTCTTCAAAGGTAATGTCACACCATACACAGTTGGTTCAGTGATTCCAAATAACGAAGTCACTGTAGAAGAAATCCCTAATGCTCGAAGTTTCGTATCTTTTGTTCGCAATGCTACAGCTAAAGCAGCCCCACCTTGTGCCAAGATGGCTGGAAGAAGCATTGGCATCAATACATCAAACCCATATTGTTCGATATTCAAAAACATGATCGGTACGAATCCCCAATGCATGCCGAACATCACGAATACTTGCCATAAACTTCCCATGATTAGACCTGCTACGATTGGACTAAATCCATAAATCGAGTTGAAGAGACCGCCTAAAACATTACCGGCAACCGTCCCGATTGGTCCTAAAGCAAGAAATGTTAATGGAACCATCACTATTAAAACGACAAGCGGAACTAAAATCATTTGCAGAAATTGCGGAATCACTTTTTTTACGAATGGCTCTAATTTACTTTGAACCCATACGGCTAGAATGATTGGTATGACAGAAGAAGTATAACCAGATGGTGAAAGAATCACTGGGATCCCAAAGAAACTGATAGCTTCTCCCGCACCAGCAACTGCTGTGATAGCTGGATACACAAGTGCCATAGCAATTGCTACTGCTAAAAACTGGTTGGCTTTGAACTTTTTAGCTGCTGTAAAAGCAAGCATGACAGGTAAGAAGGTAAAGACACCATCTGCTGCAGCAAACAATATTTGATAAGTACCGCTATCAGCTGTCAGCCAGCCCATCACCGTTGCCAATGACAAGAATCCTTTCAATACCCCGGCGGCTGCCATCGCCCCTAGAAAAGGTGTAAATATACTAGAAATGATATCAATTAGACGATTCAAAATATTTTTGGACTCTTCTTTTCCATCCTCCGAAACTGCAAGACCTTCCTCATCCACGATCGATTGATAAACATCTGCTACATTACTGCCAATCACTACTTGATACTGACCGCCACTTTGTACGACTTGGATCACGTCCGGGTCTTCTTTTAACTTTTGCGTATCTGCTAAAGATTCATCTTTTAATCTGAATCGCAACCGCGTAGCACAATGTACTAAACTTTTGACATTCTTTTGTCCTCCTACCGCTTCCCATACACGACGACCAACTGCTTGATTATCCATTGTTTTTTCCTTCTTTCTTTTTTATTTAAAAAACGCCGATTGTAAAATTAAGCTAGACAACTAAAAAAGTCATTTGTGCTACACTCAAAATAGTTCCGACCAAAGAATTATAAGGAGTGAGTACAAATGACCTATACCCATCTTACAACGGATGAACTTGTAATAATAGAGTCTTATTTCAAAATTAATCAATCTGTTGCTAAAACTGCCCATTGCTTGAATCGTTCAAGACAAACGATCCATAAAGTATATCTGTTCTTCAAGCAAGGAAAATCAGCCTTAGAATATTATCAACAGTATAAGAAAAACAAATCAAACTGTGGTAGACGTCCGCTTGTTTTACCCGAGGAACAATCAGAATATATTCAAAGAAAGGTTGTTCAAGGATGGACACCCGATGTGATTGTTGGTCGTGCAGCGTTTCCTATTAGTTGTTCTGCTCGTACCATTTATCGTATGTTCAAAAAGGGGCTATTTGATTCTTCTGACTTACCGATGAAAGGCAAGCGTAAACCGAATGGACATCAAGAAAGACGTGGAAAACAAACTTTCCGCCGCTCTATTCATGAACGTGAAAAGGATTATAGCCAATTCTCAAATGAGTTTGGTCACCTTGAAGGTGACACTATCGTAGGTCTGAAACATAAAAGTGCTGTAATTACCTTAGTTGAACGATTATCAAAAGTTATCATCACATTGAAACCGTGTGGTAGACAAGCGATTGATATTGAAAAAAAATTAAATCAATGGTTTGAATCTGTACCGAAAAACCTATTCAAATCCATCACTTTTGATTGTGGAAAGGAATTTTCAAATTGGAAACAGATCAGTAATGTCAATGATATTGCCATTTATTTCGCTGATCCAGGAACGCCGTCTCAAAGAGGCCTAAACGAGAATTCTAACGGATTGTTACGTAGAGATGGTTTATTGAAATCTATGGATTTCAATTCAGTAGATGAATTTTTTATTCAATCTGTCGCATCTAAACGAAACGCGAATTGTAAAATTAAGTTAGAAAAATAAAAAGGCATTTATGGTACACTCAAATTGTATTTCCGACGAAAGAAAACAAAGGAGTGTAACCATAAATGACCTACAAACATCTTACCATAGACGAACTGACAATGATAGAATCATATTATCTTCAACATAATAGGCCGGTTGAAATCGCTAACCGAATGGGACGTGCTATACAAACTATTTATAATGTAGTCAATAAGTTCAAGCAAGGTAAGACTGCTCTTGATTATTGGCACCAGTATAAAGAAAATAAGAAAAAATGTGGTAGAAAAGTCATTCAATTACCTGCTCATGAAGTAGATTACATTAAAGAGAAAGTCACTCTTGGTTGGACGCCTGACGTCATTATCGGGCGAAAAGAAAGGCCTGTTTCATGCGGTATGAGAACACTTTATCGTTTATTTTCTAAAGGAATATTTGATATTGACACACTACCGATGAAAGGTAAAAGAAAACCCAATGGCCATCAGGAAAAACGGGGAAAACAACAGTATCAGCGCTCAATCCATGATCGACCTGATAATTATCCTGATTTCAATTCTGAGTTTGGTCACCTTGAAGGTGATGCGATCGTTGGCATTCATCATAAAAGTGCCGTCATTACTTTAGTTGAAAGATTATCTAAAGTCATTATCACGATTAAACCCAACGGCCGTAAGGCATTAGATATTGAAACTGCCCTTAATCAATGGTTTTCTCGCTTCCCTAAAAACTTCTTTAAATCTATTACGTTTGACTGTGGAAAAGAATTTTCTAACTGGAAAGCCATTAGTAACCAACATGATATTGATATATATTTTGCGGACCCTGGAACACCTTCTCAACGCCCATTAAACGAAAATTCTAACGGGATTCTGCGTCGTAATGGACTGCCGAAATCAATGGATTTTAGAGAAGTGAATCAGACATTTATTTCCAGTGTCAGCAATCAACGTAATCATATTCCAAGAAAATCATTGAATTACAGAACACCAATCGAAATATTTTTGAGCTATGTACAAGAAGCATTTTATTCTAGCTTAATTTGACAAATCATAAAAATAAAAAAACTGGAACACAAGTCTATCTAGAAAACAACCAAATCAGAGATGCACCTTTTTGCGTTCCTCTTTTTTTCAGCAAATTGGTTTTTCCTTATCGATTCATATCCTTTGGCTGTTTTTGATCTGTAACGACTTATGTCCCAGTATCCTAAAATGTTTTTGTCTCTAGATTGAAAGCAGTTCTCATATCATCTGTCGCATCTTTTATCGGTGTAACACTTTCCAGTTCGCCTTGTACAACTAGTCGCGTGACTGCATCCATGTCGCCACAAGTAATTAGTGTGACGATTTCTTTTCCCTCGACTTCATTCAGTAATTGGGTATCTGTAGGAGCAACTTTTTCTTTAAAAAATGTTTTGTATGTATACACATTTTCTAAATCTGTCAAATAGATCTTGGCACCCATCTCTAAATTTTCCAGCGGTGTAAACAACAATTCAGGGTTCGTTGCACGATGGCTTGCTAAGGCATAATTTCCTTTTCCCATTTCTTGATCTGGAGATAATGTTCCTGCTCCGTAAAGTAGTGACGTATTATCCAAGCCTTTGAAAATCGGTAAATTGATTGAAACTGAAGGGACTGCGATACTAGCAATCACTGGTAGATCTGTTCCTCTCATCTGCGACCTCATGACCCCTTCTGTCGTCATTGGTTCTACCGCATCAAAGTCAAAACTGACATCTTTATCGTTATTCTTTTTCAGATCTTCTTTTGTTACATTCGCTATAGCATATTTATCTCCTGTCTCTCTGACAAGATAATCCTTGATCTGTTCATTGAAAATCAAAGCTAGTCCTACTAATAACAAGAGGAACAAGAGGATATTGACTAGCCATCTTTTTGCTTTTCCTTTTTTTTTCATTTTCTCTCCCTCCAGACTCATTTTACTGTTTTTCTTTTGCTCTTTCCAACAGCCGAATGACACATTTCTACAACTCTGTGTATTTTTTTCGTACACCTGCGCTTTTTTCTACAGGATATTTCAAATTATTTTTGATCAATTTTTCTTCAATGATCTCATCTAGATCCAGCTGAAGGTTGTCTGCCATCATGTATGAATAGATCAATACATCCGCCAGTTCTTCTTTGATTCGTCCTAATTGTGTTTCTTTTACTTCTTCCGGCGTTTTCCATTGAAAAAGTTCTAACAATTCAGATGCTTCCAAAGAAATAGAAATAGCCAAATCTTTTTCGTTATGAAATTGTCGCCAATTACGTTCATCTCTAAACTGGTTGACTTTTTCCATGCTATTCATTTGCTTGCCTTCTTCCAATCATTTCTTACTTGATTTATCATACCATTTTTTTACATAAAAAATAGATGATGCTTTTAAAAAAACTCATGTTTTCTTTTATTTAAAATAAATGTCATAGAAATCAGTAATTTAGGTAGCCACCATGTGTATGCAGTAATGTGACTTCTTCCCCTGAGGCTTTTTGTTTTTCGATACGTTCTTCTCCCCAAACAGACATCGCTACTAGAATCTCTCTTAATGATTTTCCTTCTTCGGTGAGCGAGTACTCTACTTTAGGCGGGACTTGGTTATAGACTTTTCGATGGACAATGCCATCTTGTTCTAACTCTCTTAACTGCTGGGTCAGCATTTTTTGTGTGATCGTAGGGATTTTCTTGCTTCTCCACGCCTAAAATAAGCGATATTGCTCTTCCCTTTATCTGGTGTAAGCAAAGCAGTTAGCATTTTGACGATCGTGGGTTCCGCTTTTCACTTCTTATCTACTTAGTATCACGAAGTATACTTTCGTACTAATACTAAGTAGCGGAAGTGTCAACTACTTTATTTAACTACATAGCAAAAGAAACAGAAGGGTGACAACGGTCATCACGCTTCTGTTTCTTTTGAATATGCTGTGTTGTTGTCTCTATCTCCGTGTAGACTTTCCTCAAGCTTATCCTTTGACAGTAATTCAGTAGGCTGATTTGCTCTTTCTAGATGCCAGATACATTTCTACAAAGAAACAGTGATTCTACTTTGAAAAATCGATTTTTAGTTCTGCATTTTCGTAAACATCCAGCATTTTTTTCGCACTGTATAGACCTAACCTGCCATTTTTTTTAGAGGTTTTTCCTCTTTTGACCATCTCCGATAGCGTCAAATTCGTTGGATTTGCCTTGTTCGCTATACTAAAACGTGATCCCTCATTTTCTTCCAGCAGATTGATCGTAATCGGACTCTGATCGGCTACACGATGATCGAATGCGTTAGAAATAAAAATAGATAAACAGCGAATAAAAACAACCAGATCAATCGGGATTGTTTTCACTTCGACAGGAATAACTACTTGGATCGGGATTTTCTCCGATTCTGCTTTTTCTAGAAATTTTAAAAAGACACCCCTGACAGCTGGGGATACAATATTTGTTAGCTGTTGTATTTGCGGTTTTTCAAAAATAGCTGCAGAATGATCTTCTAATATTTCTAAAAATTCCAACGTTTCTTTTTTATTTTCCTGAAGAGTAATTTTTAATGAAAACAGTAGACTTTTATAATCATGTTTGAATTCCTCTAGATGATGGTAATATTCTTCATTTATTTGATACAGTTGAAGCGATTCCTGATGTTGTCTTTCTTTTACTTGGAAACTGATCAACATAATGGAAAAAAACAAAGAAAAAAACTGATGACTATCGACAAAAGAGATAGAAGCAGATAATTAGATGAGCGGAAGTGAACACTTCCCAATACCAAGTAAATCACGCCCCAGCTTAATAAAATACAAATACCTCCAAAATAGTGTTCAGTTGGATAAGTAAAAAGCAAGTTGAGAAATCTCGTCTGTTTGTCTATACTTTTTACTAATAGATAGAAAATAAATGCGATAAGTAGTGCAAAAAAACTTGCTGTTCCAAGATGTCTCTTTCCTAAATAATCCATCAGATCAAAAACCAGAAAAAAGCTGAGTCCAGTGATAGCAAAAAAAAGATTACTGATCAAACAGCTGATAAACAGGTTTTTCGTAGTAAAATAAAAAAGAAACATCAATAATAAGCCAACTAGGTAAGGAAAGCTCACTTTAGGGATAGGAAGTAAAAGTGTCACCACCATCAAAGCTATACAACCAAAGCTGTTTTTTACTAGCAGTTGTTTCGAAAAGAATAAATAGATACCTAAATCTAAAATCAAAGTAAAGGTCAAATAAAGTGTCACTGTTGCGACCATCTTATTCCTCCATTGTTTTGTTTCAAAATGTACACATATTTTTTTAATAGGAGCCTGCATATGAAAAAGTATTTTATCATAGAAGATAACCAGTTTCACAGCGAATGGATCATCAAAGAATTGGTCAATCATCATATCGAGAATATCGTGCAGCTCACTTCTGTCTCTCAAATCAATCAGTTGATCCAGTTGGGCACTATTGATAATCACGATGTTTTCTTTATCGATATCGACTTGAAGCAATCACTCACAGGTATTGATGTCGCCGAACAAATACGTAAAAAAAATGCACATAGTAATATTGTTTTTTTCACCGCTTATACGAATTTTGCAGTAGAGATCATCAATCGGAAAATCCTTCCGATTGGATATATCAGAAAAGACAGGAATTTATCTGAACAAATTCGTCAAGTGCTAGAACAGATCAATTGGAAAGAACAGCAGATCGTAAATGTCGATAAAATCTTTATTGATCAAAAAGGTGGAAGTCTCGTCCTGTATCCTCGGGAAATTTTATATATTGAAAGTATCAAAGGTTTGAAAAACCAAGTTATGGTCAAAACAACTACAGAAGATAAATTAGTGAATACTTCTTTAAAACAATTGAAGACAGAGTTGGAAAAGTATGCTTACTTTTTACTATTAAAATCTTACTGTATCAACTTATCGCAATTGCAGAAAATTGATTCTGCTCATTATGTGTTAGAATTTTTCAATGGTGACTCCTTACTCGTTGGTCGAAAGATCTTTGAAAAGACAAAGGAACGTTTCAATGACTTCCAAAAAACTGCTTCGAGTTGATGAATAAGAGCTGAGACGTAAGCATAGCAGATTTCAGGGAGTAGGCCTTGAATCGGCTCCACTCCCTGAAGTCATTGATTTGATTTTACGCTTTCCCTTCTGTAGGAGCATCTGTTAACGACCATGTGAATGTTGAAACGTAGTTGTCTACGGCATAATTGGATACAGGAACAAATAATTCCACTGATTGTCTCCCTTGTTCCACATTCTCTCCTAATGAATAAATCCATGTGCCAATCCCTTCATTTGCTCCTGCAGTTACTAGATCTACTGCCTGATCTGCTGGGATCTCAATTCCTTCAGCGCCAGTACCAGAAATAGTAGATGGCGTTCCACTGCTATTAGTTGCGCTATTTCGAATCACGGCGTTTTTGAATTTCACCTTTGAACCAGTTAGTTTATTCGTATCAGATGTTGTACCAATAAATTCTGTTCGTTTGACTGATAGTTTCCAACCGGCATAATTTCCGCTTTTATCCGTTACTTGTACGAAATTCTGTACTTGTGTTGCTGTCCCTGTACTGTCCGTTCCGTTTTGTAATGCAGCATATACTGTTTTTGCTGTACCTAACTTGATTGTTCCAAAATCAAGATCTGGAGCTTGGTCAATCGTCAGTAATCCGGATGTTCCCTGATTTGGTTCGTCAGGTGTAAACGGCGTATCGGGATCATTTGGATCAACAGGAGGAACTGGAACAACGTCTTCAGGATTTGCGGCATCTGGTTTTGTTACAGAAATCGTTCCTTCTGTAGTGGCTGAGCACTTATTCTCAGCAAAAACACTTTGTGTACATAATAATAAACTTCCAGCTAGAACGGTACTTAATGCAATTGTTTTTTTCATTTCTTTTTCCTTCTTTCTTTTAAAATAAATAATCCAGCAAATAAGCCAATAAGAATGACTCCAACAAATATCAGCCATCGCCAGTCAAATGTTTCTGGCTGATTTTTTAAATCAATATCCTTTTCATTCAATTGGTCCGCTGCATCATCAGTTGTTTCAAAATCGGTATAGAGATTCCAGCGTTTTTCTTTCCAAGCACCCTTCACAACCGCTTGATAATGTCCCGGAGCTAATTTTTTTCCTTCTAATGGGACAAGTAAATCAAAATTTGTATTGGGTGCTACATTTATTTTTTCTTTTTTTATTGAAAGGTAAGGTTCTTTTGATTCTTTTTTGTAGATTTCAACCGATGTAGTCAAGCCGAACATATAAGAAGCATTTGGATTTTGAAAATTCACCTTAATCACATTTCTTCCATCGCTTTGATCCGCATAAGCTTTTTTTAATTTCAAATCTGGGGAAGACTCTTTTTCGCTATTTCGAATCAAGATTGCTTTCACTTGAGAAAACTGATTGACGACACTAACTGTGCTTTTGTTAGAAACGTTCTCTTTTTTTTCTTGAAACGTGATCCCTCCTGCGACCACACCAGCCAGCTCTTTTTCTGGCGCTTTCAGTGAAAGTGTCTCAGTGACCGCACTTTGAGGAGGAACAGTTATTTCTCCCACTGTTTTTGCTAAGTTTTTCATATCATAACTTAATGTTTCATCTAATTTACTTTTTGATTATCCATATTCGATCACACCGTTTGAATTCGTCGTAGCGGAGTGGATCAATGTCTCAACTATTACTGATTTATCTGTTCGGTTAAAGACCGTGTAGGGGATTTCCTGTGTTTTCCCAGGCTCCATCCTTACATTTATATATGTTTTGTTCTTATCAATCTGATTAGCCGGTAATTCAAAATCTACCGCAAAATTGAATTCGGAGGCATGGACAGGTATCTGCCAAAGGATGAATCCAAGGAGAAGGATCAGAAGTAAAGAGCAGTTGTTTCGATGACTTTTATTCCATATTCGATTCATCAATCATCCTCCTTGATCTTTATTCTGTCGGCGCATCTGCTAATGTCCATGTCATCTCTGCTGAGTAGTTACCAGCTATCTGATTTTCTTTGGTTAAGACAAGTTTAAACGCCCGACCGTTATTTAAATATTCTGAATAATATGCTTGCACATTCGTTGAATTTTGTCCTCTGACAATTTCCAGTTCTTCTTCATTCACTAATTGATACTCCTCAGCTTTCTTGAAATAAAGGACATCCTGCATAGAAAATCCTGAATCGTTTGTAAAAGGCTGAGATAGTTTTATTGTTAAGATCCATGGACTTTTTGTTTCTCGCTGGTCATAAATCCATAATTTTTCCTGCCCATCCATTTGGCCAAATGCTTCTTGCGTCAAACCAGTTGCTTTGATCTGTCCAAAATCGAGTTTGGAAGGGGCAAGAAATGAGAGACCACCTTCTACTACAATCTTCGTAGCAGGTGCAAAAGGCGGGGCATCATGATAAACAACTGGCGTATCACTTGGATTGTGATTCCCAATTTCATCGTTGGTACTTGGCTTGTTCTGCACACCCTTAGCAGCAGCTTCTCCTGCTTGGTCGTTTAATACAATTTCTAATACATCTCCTGCAAAAAGCTGATTTTCTGGGATAGAAAGAACAAATTTCCCTGTATCATCAATAGTGGTTTCTGACAAAACAGCTTGATTTTTTTCAATGAAACCAAAGCTCCTGCTTCGCCTGTACCTGTGATTGAGCGAGAAGCTGCATTGATCAATGTGGTACTTAAATTAGCAGGTTCAGGAGGAATCACATCGACTGTCGTTTTGGCAGAGTCCAGTTCTGTCACTTCTTGGCCGCCTCTTACTTTTTTAGCAGCAACTACTTGCACTTGATCCCCCGTTGTTAGTCTTTCTTCGTTGGGTACTTGAACTTCAAACAAACCGCCTTGTTCGCCTTCTCCCCACGGATTATATCCTGCCCCTTCATTTTCATCTGTTTGTCCTTGTGTGAGAGCAGTAATTTCTACAGGTGATTTCGTCGTATCTGCATAAATAATACGTAAAGTCACTTCTACTTCGCCTGTCCAAGCATCTCTTGGCTTTGCCTCGACACCTTCGGGAACAACGACATGCCCATAGATTTTTTTATCTGCATTCGTTGGTACTCTTAAGGATTCAATCATCGGAAGCTCGTTATTGGCACTGATTCGATTATAATTTTTCATTCCGGCACCTGTCTGAGCAAATTCATTTGTTAAACCTGCACTAGGGCTTGATACAAAATTACCTAAGTCGGTTCCATTGATCGATAAGTCTGTCATATCAGAAAAATAATCCGGATCTTTTTCAAAGTTATCGAACGTTGCTCCTGCCTTTCGCCATAAAGCAATTTCTGAATGAGCGATCTTCAAAGAAGAATCGCCATTTCCTTGAAATACCCAGCCACCTATGCCATTAGTCTCGCTTCCGATCCGTTTGTTTTGGAAATCGAAATAGGTAGGAGATTCTAAGTCTACATTCAACACATCCCCACTGATGATGCCAGTCTTATCTTCCCCAGTTTTCCCGACCATGACTAAATAAGTTTTTTCGCCAGCCATAAAGTTCAAATCAATATCTCCAGTTGTATCTACGGTAGCTCCGGAATCTGCGCGTATATCGATATTTGATTTTTCTCCAGTAACCGTAAAATCAGCTGACCCTGGACTTTCTAGAAAACCAGAAGCGTCATAAAATTGGATCGCTTGGTTTCCTTGATTGAGTCTGTTCACATAAGATTTGCCATCCCCTGCATTTCTTACCGTCAATGAGCCTCCATTAGTTACTGTTAGTTTTTGCGTACCGTTCTCAAAACGAACTGCGCTAGAACGACCACTTTGCTTATCAATATCGATGACTGATCCGGCTCCTTCTACGATCAAAGAAAGTCCTTTCCCTACAAAACGCATCCCATTGTTTCCAGGTTGGTCGCCATCTCCAGCCATTTTGACCGAGATTTGTCCACCACTTGATACATGGATTTGACTAGAATCTCCTTGCAGGCGAAATCCGCCAGTAGTCGCTGTATTGATTGTGATTTTCCCATCATTCGACACAGCGACTCTTGATCCTGAGCCTCTCATTTGGATAATTCCGCGATTGTTGTCGTTGGTAATATTGATCTTTGTATTTACCGAAAATTCACTTCCTGAGCCACTGACTTCAAATGTGACATTCCCGGGTAGCGTATCGACAGCCTCTCCTTCATCGCTGACGCCATCTGCCCGATCATAGTCAAGAGAGACCTTTGAACCACTCAAGATATGGAGTCCTGGTGCTGTTTTTCCACTGATCGTCTCATCACCTGAATCTAGAAAACCATAGAATTTTCCTAGATATGGTCCATAAAGCTGACTACCATTGATTACATTTAGCTGATAGCTTCTACAAAAATAAGCTTTACCCGGAGCGGCATTCATCCCTTCTTTCACTGGTTGGACATCCAATACACCGGAAACACCATCTAATGTGACAGTTGCACGAGGGGCGTAAATCAGGCCTAATTTAGAACCATCATATAAGTCAAGTTTCCCGGTAAATTTTATTTCTCCCGTAAAATGATATCTGTTTCCCCAAAAATCGGACATATAAGCAATGATAATGGCATTTCCATCGATATTTGGTATCAACCCACCTGGATGAGCTGCCGTTCCTTTAAAATTCTGAAACTCGATCGACTGAGGTGTCTCATTGATATAGATGTGATGTGTGCCGAAATTATGAGCAAGTCCGCCAAAATCGATAACGATATCTCGCTTGATCTCCAATTCCCTGTCTAAAGTCAAAGGCTGAGTTAAACGAATCTTAGCTACTGATTCGTCTGCGAGAAGCTGCGTCAGTTCTTCTGTTGTGGCAGCTTCGCTGTACCCATCCGCTGAAACAACTCTAACCTGTACCTCTTCACTGCTATCAGACGTTTGTTCAGCTACTTCTGAGGTCTCACTTGTCTTATTTTCTTCTTGCCTTGTATTAGAAGTAGGCGCCTCACTTTGGGATTCTGTAGTTTCAGAAGTAATTGATTCTTCTGAAAAAGTAGTCTTGTCAAAACTTTGATTCTCTGATTGCGTTGATTCGCTTGTTTTCTCTACATCGGCAAAAACGGATGTCACCATCAAGAGAGGGAAAACAAACAAAATCGACGCAATCAGCTTTTTTACATATTGATTCATTCTCCACCATCCTCTCTGACGTTTTGACAATTTTATTTTAACGTTTCAATTTATTTGTAATTGTACTTTCATATTTAAAATATGTATTTTTATGGCAAATTTTTCTGTTAGGTGAAAATTTCTTTTTTGTACAAAAAAAAGGCTGTGACAAAAGTCTTGTCACAGTCCCTTATTCCAAACAAGCGGTGTTCTCCTGACAACTCCTCGGTCACAACCTCCATTTTAACAATAAACCTGTAAATGTGAGGGTAACACTTTGATTGTCACAGGTAATTTATCCCCTTCATCCCCATCAGCATTCGTCGTCAATTCTTCCTCATCAGCTAATGACACAACTAATTGCTCACAAGTAAGATAGGCTAGATTTTTCGTAGATTCATCTACTCCTTTTAATAGGTCTGGCAATGTTTTAAGCGTATCGATCAAAGAAGAATCTTTTAAATAAACCATATGGAGCTTACCATCATCCACTTTTGCATTTGGAAGTAATGTTTCAAAACCGCCGACTGAGTTAGTTAGTCCTATCAGCAAGGTACTGCTCTCAATTTCTTCCTTCTTTCCATCAATTTCTACGTGAAACGAGTAGGATTGTGTAGAAGCTAACTGTTTGATTCCTGACATGAAATAAGCTAGTTTTCCAAATTTCGTCTTCTTCTCCGCATCTACATCATTGATTGCTTCAGGGATAGAGCCAATTGCGACGACATTCATAAAATAGTCGTCATTTATTTTTCCAATATCCAATGGCTTGACTGATTCAATCGAAAAATGATTGATCGCTTCCTCAGGTTCTAGCGGTATCCCTAATGCTCGAGCCAAGTCATTCACCGTACCCAATGGGAAAAATCCGAAATTTGGCCGATGTTCTTGTTCAGCGATTCCACTGATTCCTTCGTTGACTGTTCCATCTCCGCCCATGACAAACACACTATGATACCCTTCCGTAGCAGCTTCGCGAGTAAAGTTTTTTGCATCCCCTGCTTTTTTTGTATGCAAGACGACCACTTCATCAAACACCGATTCCAATTTTGCTATCGCTAATTGCTCAAATTCCTTTGCTTGTTCACCGCCTGAACTGGGGTTTACCACTAATAAAACTTTTTTCATCACTTTCTTTCCCTTCTCATTGATTTCTTTAATATAACGATAGCATAAAGAAAAAAATTAGGCTGTGATGAAGTACTGTTCATGAAACATTCATTTATTTTTTGACAAAATAAAACAGCCATACTATGAAACTGAAGAAAATTAAAACAATGATATAGGAAATAAAAGAAAATGATAGGCGTTGCACACCTAATAAAGTAAAAATTTTAGGTGGCAGATAAAAACACAAAAATAGCAAGAGAATATAATAGCGTTTCTTCCACTTTTTGTTATCAGACCTTATAGCGATCAGAGGAATACCAAATGCATAACTGAAAAACTCTTGATGTACTGTTAATATTTCACGACCTTGAATAATAAATGCGACAATCCCCGCTATAATTAGTGTGCCTAACACCAAAACGGAAAATCGATGAATATATTTTATATACAAATGATCCATTGTACTTCCTGCCTTTTTATTTGTGAGAAAAACAAATCCGTATACGTGAATAACTTCTAGAAATAAAAGAAATTTGCAAAACCACTCCATTTATCTACTTCTACGTGCATTTTTTAATATCGTTTTCTTTATTTAAGATTATACAGAAAAATATCTAGGGTGGCTATCTTGGATTCTAAGTAAAAAAATTTTAAAAATAAAAAGAACTAAATCAAGTAGTAATGAAACTACTGTTGATTTAGTTCTAATAAAAAGATTTAGATGAACAGTTTTATTGATTTAAATAGTTCATATTTTTTATTTATTCCGCTTATTTACTACTTGCTGTACTGGAATCTGAAGTGAATGTACTCAAAACATTTTCAAAGTCTTTGTCTTTGATTTTTACATTAGCGTCTTTCAATACTTCACCAATCACTTTATTTTGGAAATTACTATCACTTAATTTTGTGTCTGTTGCAATTTCTTTCAATTCTTTTTTGTATTTATCCATGTCGTTGCCTTTGTTTTGGTTTTTCACCATTTTAACCACATAATATTCCGTAGTATAAGTTGAAGCATTGGTAGAAGTGATCACATCAGAAACTTGACCATCTTTCAACTTAAAGGCTGCTTCTTTGACTTCTGCCGGAATCGTTGCAGTAGTTGAATCAAACTTCACTTTTCCGCCATCTTCTTTTGTCGTAGTATCAGTTGACTTGTCTTTGGCTAATTTAGAGAAATCGTCTCCCTTATCAGCAGCTTTCTTCACATCTTTTGCATCATCTTCACTTGCTACTTGGATAATTTGAGCTTCCACTTCTGGATGGAAAGATTCCCAAGCCGTTTTTAAATCTTCATCGGTCAATTTGATATGTTTCTTTAGACCTTCTTGGAAGGCTAAGCTTTGTTTGATACTGTCTTTGAATGTTTGTTCTGTGTAACCTGCAGATTTCAATTGTGAATCAAATGAATCACCCAATTGTTTCTTTGTTTGATCATATTGGGAATGGATTTCTTTGGTTGATACGTCATCTCCATATTTATCTTCAAATACTTGATAAACGATCAACTGTTGCACAGCGGAATCTGCTCCTTGCATTTTTTTCAAGCTATCCATTACTTCTTGTTCGCTGATTGTACCGCCTTTATAACTAACGGCTGTTTTTTCACCGGCATTCGTACAGCCTGACAATAAGCCAGCGCCTAGTACGATGGCAAGTGCTAAAAATCTTTTTTTCATTTATCATTTCTCCTACTTTTCGTTTTTTGCGAATTGCTAAAAACAAAGGTGTTCAAGATGAAAATCATCAAGAACACCTTTACTAATCTGCTCGATACGTCCTGAATAGATATAAGGCTACACAATCCAGAAAGTTCGCTCAGCAGAATAAATGTCAAGTAGCACATCACACCTTAATATACTACTTCTTTTGTTACCGTTTTTCAAGTCTATCTTGCGTTCCGTATTTAACGTAACTAATTCTTAGAACAAATGTTATCGATTTTGTTTTTCTTCTTCCGCTGTTGGGATATTCAAATCAGACACTTTTATGTTCGATTTTCCAGACATTTTTTTGTTGTTTTTATTGAAAAAAATTTGATTTTTCATTTGTTTTCTAAAGCATGATCTTCTTGTTTCCTATTTTGGTCAGATATGGATCATGCGTGACCACGATAACTAACGTACCTTGAGAAGCCTGTTGCGATAAAATTTCAACTACTTTATCCTTATTTCTTTTATCCAATGACCCAGTCGGTTCATCGGCTAAAATGATTTTGCTATTCTTCAATAAGACTCTCGCACAGGCGATTCTTTGCTTCGCACCACCAGATAATGTATAAACAGGCGTACTTAGCTTCTTGTCTATATTTACTTTTTTCAATGCTTCATACTTTACTATTCGTTTATCCGAAGCATTTAAATTCGAAAACTTCAAGCCAATGTCTAAATTAAAATTGATCGTTTCATATTCAATCAATCCGAAGTCTTGAAAAAGAAAAGAGAGGGCATTTCTTTTTATCAAGCGCTTCTCTCTTCCAGTTAAATGTTTTGTTTCTTGATTAAATAAATAAAATTGCCCTGAACTGAATTGATCATTCAATCCTAATATATTCAATAAAGTACTTTTCCCTGCTCCGCTCTCTCCAACTACAGTCACAAAATCCCCAGCATCCGCAGTAAAATGGTCCAAATGAAGAATGGTTTTGTTTCGAATGATTTTTTTTGCACTTTTTATCGCTATCAACGGTTCCAACTGTTAACCTCCATTCATCAACAATAACTGACTTTTCTTTTCTGTAGACAAAATAAAAATAACTGAAAGAATAAAATCAATGAAACTAAAGAAAAAAATATTAAAAAGATACTCAGGCTCTCTTTCTATAAGGAAAAGGAAGATTACACTTGTCATTCCCCATTTGATGAGGTTCATTATGAAGAAATCTTTATATGTTTCGAAGAGCGAATAACCACTTAAACGAAAGATAGAGATTTTCCGGCAATTGTAGACAAAATATATGCGTAACATGACGTAGCTCAATAAGAAAAAAGAAAAGAAAGTGAGGAAACATACCTGTATCAAATAATGAAATGACCTGCTTAATACCTTGACAGCTGCCTCTTCTGTTTGGAATGGCAACAGTTTTTTTGACAAATTTTATAAGGTGCAGAACTTCTTTCCGTATGCTATTCCGATTGTCCTTGACAATGAGTCTCCTCGGATGTGACGATCTTCGGCAGGAGCTAACAATTAAAGTTAGACTGCCTCGCTAGCGTTAGCACATCCGAGCTCATTATCAAGGATTCGCTGCGCCAATCTCTGGTTACGGTAACCAACCGGTGTCTCGTAGCCAAGTGTACCGTGCAACCGAAGGTGGTTCCACCAATTGACATAGTCAAATAACTCCAAATCCAATTGTTGTAAGGTTTCAAATGTGTATTGATAGACAAATTCTACTTTCAACGACTTATAAGTTGATTCAGCTACGGCATTATCAAAAGGACAGCCTTTATGACTTAATGATCGATTGATGTCAAAAGTTGTTAATAATTCATCAATAGCTTGGTTATCAAACTCTTTTCCACGATCAGTATGAAAAATCTCAACCTCTGTCAGAGGTTGTTTGATACGGCTAAATGCTTTTTTTACTAGAACGGCATCTTTATGTTCTCCACAAGAATAGCCGAGAATTTCTCGATTGAACAGATCCAAAATGAAACAGACATAATTCTATTTTTTCCCGACTCGTACATAAGTCAAGTCTGTTACGATCGCTTCTAATGGGTTGTCTCTTAAGAATTTACGATTCAATACGTTTGTCGTTTTGGCTTCATTGCAAGTAGAATGATGTACTTTAAAATAAGCAACAGTATAGCTCGATTTTAATCCTCTATTTTTCATGATTCTACTAATTTTTCGTCGGCTGATCTGAATGCCTCGTTTTGATAAGGCTTTTTTTATTTTTCTTGAGCCATAGGCCTTTCGGCTGCGGATAAATTCTTCAGCTACTACTTCTTCAAGTTCTGATTCGTCTTTCTTTGGTTTTGATTGATAATAATAGGACTGACGTGATAGACCTAATATTCTGCACATCGCTGATATAGGGTAAAGATGCTTATTCGCATCGATTACTTGTCTCTTCGTCCGAATATCAGCGCTGCTTGCTTTAAAATATCATTTTCCATTTCTAATTGCTGGTTTCTTTTACGTAGTTCTAACAATTCTTTTTGTTCAGGCGTAAGATTATCTTTTTCTTTGAATGAACCACTCGTTTTAGATTGCTTTACCCATTTGTCAAATGCTGAAGCCGTTAGTTCATATTCTCGAATGATTTCTACACGTGGCTTTCCAGCTAAGTAAAGATTGACGATTTGTTGCTTGAATTCTTGTGAAAAAGTTCTTCGTGTTCTCTTAGACATAAAAATTCCTCCTGGTATGTTTTCTTCTAGTCTACACACCTTAATTTTTCTGTCTAGTTAATTGTAGCCTATCCACGCCCTTCCGGAAGAGGTGGATGATGGTCTCCTCCAGCGTATCGTTCGTGCGCTTGTAGGCGGGAACGGTCTGTTGCTTGAACTCGCCGTTGCGGTCGCGCGGGATTTCGAGGTGGAGCTCCCCGTACTCGGTCTTGACCGTCCGGTCATAGGTGCCATTACGGGAATTGCCGGAGTGGAACCCAATCCGGTCGTACTTCTCGTAATCCAGGAAGGCCGTCAGCTCCGTCCGCAGTAGCGTGTTTACGGCCAGCTCCAGATGGGAGCGGAATAACTCGTTCAAATCACCTTTGGTGGCTAGAGTCTGCAGGAGTTCTGTAGTAAAATCGTTCATAGGGAAGTCCTCTTTTCTGTGAATGGGTGTGGTAACTTTATTCTACAGAAGGGACTTCCTTTTTTCTATTTACACAAAATATTTTATACTCTCCCATCGTCATTATTTTCTTCATAAAGAACACTAACCTTAGTGTAAATTTCTTTTATATTAATATCCTCTTCTTCATTAATTGTATTATTAGATGTATTATTCTCTGTTAACTTTTCTTTGCTAGGGGTGTTAACTTTTGTTAGCGGGGTAGCTAACTTTTCTTTGTCAGGGGTGTTAACAATTCTTATAACTCTTTTATCTACCTCCTTCGAATTTTCTTTATATATAACTTCTCTCGAAATGTAGCCATTTGCTTCTAAAGATTTAAGCCATTTTTGAATAGATACCCTACTAACGCCGTATAAATCTTGAAAATACTGTGTTTTCGCCCAGCAAAATCCTTTTTCATTGCATAAAGCAGTGATTTCACCATACAAAAGCTTTGAACTTGGAATTAAGTCTCGGTCATATCTAACATTAGCGGGGATGATAGCATAGTAATTTCTTTGAATCTTTTGTTCATCACTCATATACTTTCTCCCTATCTTTAAAGTATGTTAAAATGTAGTCAAATAAAGTTTTCTTAGAACTTTATTCATTATCGAGTGTTCCCCTTCGTCTGCAAACTATCGGGAGCACTCTTTTTTATATATTTTTCAATTCTTTTCAATACTAAATTTGTTATTTCATCTTCTCTCAAAACTTTCACCTCTCTTCATTCGAGCAAACATAAACTCATTAACTGCCTTTTTCGAATAAAATTTTCTTGCCCCCAATTCAACCACAGGTAATCCCTCATTTCTTACAGCATTTTTTAAAAAGTTTTCGCTCACATTTAAGTATTCTGCCATTTCTTTTTGATTGAGATATTCCCTTGTCATACCAGCATTTTCTTGAGCCTTTTCAATAGCTTTTGTAGCA
The DNA here is from genome assembly GCF_056612775.1 of Enterococcus sp. M-BR2. NCBI lineage: Bacteria > Bacillati > Bacillota > Bacilli > Lactobacillales > Enterococcaceae > Enterococcus > Enterococcus sp. M-BR2. Next base: position 129,714 of record NZ_CM152743.1, on the reverse strand, counting down.
ATTTGATAAAACTGCTTCAGAAACATTTCCTCCTGCTCTTCTGAGATCATTAATTTTATTGCTTCCACAAAAACCTCTCCTTTTTGATTGTTCTATAACTTCTCTACCTAAATAGTAATTTTTAGTAATGAGCAACAAAAAAATAATTACTAAAAATTACTATTTTATAATATCTTATAGAAATTCCATTGTCAACATTTTTAATAAATTTTAGTAAATGATAGCAATATATGTTACAATAAATCAGAAAAAGGAGGCTTAGTTATGAAACCTAATCTATCGTTAACTAGTGAACGTATTAGAAAAATTATCAAATCCAAAGGTCTGACATTAGAACGATTCGGTGATTTAATTGGAGACACACCAATAAGTTCCGTTAATAATTGGCTTAGAGGTGTGTCTTTACCCAATAAAAATAGGCTTTTAACAATTGCAAATATTGGAAACACTAGTGCAGACTGGATTAAATGGGGAACTTTGGAAGAATACATAGCTTCATACCTTATAGATTCAGGATATGAGCTATATATTAAGGACTTCCCAGAGATACCTCACAAAGTCTTTAATGATATTCAAGAAAGATATAGTGATACGTTTTCGCTAGATAAAGACTATGAGTTATTGAATCCTATAATAAAAAATATATTTTCAAAATATTACTCAAAAGATTTTGAAATTTATCTAAATGAGATACTTGCTAATGATATCAATCCTCTTATCGAAGAGTATGCTAGTCAAAAACACTCTATCTCTAAAGAGCTATTTTTCAAAAGAGCCAACAGTAGACTTCAAGATAAGATAAGAAATGGGGATTTCAAATACGGTGAAAAAGAAATACTGATTGATTCTTCAAAACAGCTATTAAACGAAATGGACTTAGCCTATCAAGATATTTCACAGTATTCATCTGTCGAGGATTTCTTTTATAAAATTACTAAAAACCAATTTGAAACAGAAAAATTTATTTCTGATCTTAGCAAAAAATACAATTTCCCATATGAGAAAAATAGTATAGTCGCAAAATTTCTAACTAATAATCACGATAAATTTAAAAGCAATTGATTCTTCAAATAACTTCTCTACCTGCAATCATGAAGTAAGGAGAGAATCAAATGGCCACATTTTTTAGTTATAAATTACAAAATGGCGAAAAATATTGGGGATTTGAAACTTATTTAGGAAAAGATCCCAAGACTGGAAAAGATATACGTACAAAGCGTAGAAGATTCAAATCAAAAGCTGAGGCACAAATAGCACTTAATAGACTACTTGTAGACTTTAAAGAAAAACAAGAGTTTAAAATCAATGTTACAACTTTTCAAGAGTTATATGAATTATGGATTGATAACTACAGAACGAGAGTAAAACCATCTTCCGTTGCCGTTGCTCAACGTTTTTGCAAGAACCATATATTACCTGCTTTTGGGGAATTACGATTGGATAAAATAAGTGTTAGTTATTGTCAAAAACAGGTTAATGAATGGCACAAAACATTAAAACAATATGGTTTCTTGAGAAAAACAACTGCTCAAATATTTAAATTTGGAGTAGCAATGGAAGTCTGTAAAGATAATCCTATGTCTAAAACATTGCTTCCAAGAAAAATTGAAGAAGAACAACCCTTGAAGTTTTATACGAAAGATCAATTACAACTATTTTTAAAGAATACTAAAGAAAATAATTCAGTTAAACTGTACACTTTTTTCCGTTTATTAGCTTATACAGGAATGCGTAAAAGCGAGGCATTGGCGCTTCAATGGGAAGATATAGACTATTTCAATAAAACAATAACAATTGGTAAAACTATCGCTCAAGACGAGTTTAATCAAGTAGTTCTACAAGTACCTAAAACTAAAAATTCATCAAGAACGATTCAGCTTGATGATTTTACACTTAAACAACTGCGTATTTGGCAACAAGAACAAATGAAAATAATGATCTTATATGGCTATAACACGAATTCACCAAAGCAGTTTCTTTTCACTACAAACACAAACAAGCTGTACTACCCCCAAGTAGTAAACGATTGGTTAGACTGGATTTACAAAAAGACACCGATGGAGCCTCAAATTACTCCACATGGATTTAGGCATACCCACTGTAGCTTATTGTTTGAAAGTGGTGCGTCAATAAAAGAAGTACAAGAACGATTAGGTCACAAAGATATTAAAACTACCATGAATATCTATGCTCATGTCACACCACAATCTATTAAGAAAACAGGTGACCGATTTGCAAAATTTATGGGCGAATAATTCCAAACGTAGCCAAAAACGTAGCCAACTATTAAAATGCAAATAAAAAAATGCTCGAAACGCTTTAATATCAACGTTTCGAGCAATGAAATAGTTATTATCCAACAGACCCTTCCATCTCATAACTGATCAATCGGTTGAGTTCGACTGCATATTCCATTGGAAGTTCTTTGGTGAATGGTTCAACAAAGCCCATGACGATCATTTCAGTTGCTTCAGATTCTGTCAGGCCTCGGCTCATCAGATAGTAGAGTTGTTCTTCTGAGATTTTTGAGACTTTGGCTTCGTGTTCTAAAGAGACTTGGCTGTTGTGGATCTCATTGAATGGGATCGTATCGGATTTCGACCATTCGTCCATGATGATCGTGTCACATTCGATATGAGAGATCGAACCCGCACTGTTTTTGGCAAAGGTTACTTGTCCTCGATAGTTTACTTCACCGCCGTCTTTTGAGATTGATTTAGAGACGATGGAACTAGAAGTGTTTGGTGCGTTGTGGATCATTTTTGCACCTGTATCTTGGATTTGGTTTGCTCCTGCAAAGGCGATGGAGAGCATGGTGCCTCGTGCGCCTTTTCCATCTAAGTAAACACTTGGGTATTTCATCGTTGTTTTTGCACCTAGGTTTCCGTCGATCCATTCAACGGTTGCGCCTTCGTATGCTTTTGCTCGTTTGGTTACTAAGTTGTACACATTGTCTGACCAGTTTTGGATCGTGGTGTAACGGCAATACGCATCTTTTCTTGTAAAGATTTCTACGATGGCGGCATGCAGACTATTACTTGAATAAGTAGGTGCCGTACAGCCTTCGACATAGTGGATGCTTGCTCCTTCGTCAACGATGATCAGCGTACGTTCGAATTGCCCCGTGTTTTCCGCATTGATCCGGAAGTACGTTTGTAATGGAACATCGACTTTGACGCCTTTTGGCACGTAAATAAAGGTTCCACCTGACCATACGGCTGAATTCAGCGCTGCTAATTTGTTGTCGGTTGGCGGTACAAGTTTTGAAAAGTACTCTTTGAATAATTCAGGGTATTCTTTCAAAGCAGAGTCAGTGTCAGTAAAGACGATTCCTAATTTTTCGAATTCATCTTTCATATTATGGTACACGACTTCTGATTCATATTGTGCGGAAGCACCGGCTAGATAAGCTCGTTCAGCTTCTGGGATACCAATCTTTTCAAATGTATCTTTGATTTTTTCTGGTACGTCTTCCCAGTCACGAGCGGGTTTGTCACTTGGTTTTTGGTAATATTTGATGGCATCGAAATCGATGTCTGAAAGGTCGGGCCCCCATGTTTGCATTGGCATTTTATTGAATGTTTCTAGAGATTTCAGACGGAATTCAAGCATCCATTCTGGTTCGCCTTTGATTCTTGACATCTCACGGATCACTTCTTCTGTCAAGCCTTCTCCTGTACTGAAAACCGGTTCGACATCATCGTGAAACCCGAATTTATATTCTTCTAATTCTGGTACGCCCATGTTCTCACTCCTCTTCCTTGTGGTAATGATGGAAAGCTGCGGTACCATCGTTTTCCATTGCTTTTCCTAGTGCTTTCCAGGCAAGTGTCGCACATTTGATCCGAGCGGGAAATTTAGCTACACCACCAAGCATAGCAGCATCGCCTAATTGGTCGGGATCTTGGACTTCTTTTCCTTGGACAAGCTGTAGAAAGTCTACAGTTAAATGTTCTGCTTCTTCTATTGATTTTCCAATGACGGCGTCTGTCATCATCGAGGCACTTGCCGTACTGATGGAGCAGCCGCTGCCGTCAAAGGCGATATTTTTGATGATTCCGTCTTTTACATCGACTTGCAATTCGATCACATCTCCACATGTGGGGTTGTTCAATTCAATCTTGCTTGTCGAGTCGGTCAAGCTTCCACGATGATGCGGATGGGAAGAATGATCCAAGATCACTTGACGGTATAAATTGTCTAATTTAGATAGTCCCATGTTGGAAAAACTCCTTTGTTGCCATGATTGCTTCAACTAAACGGTCGGCGTCGTGCGTCGTGTTGTAGAAATAAAAGCTGGCGCGAGCAGTCGCTGATACTTCAAGGTACTTCAATAGCGGTTGCGCACAATGATGACCTGCTCTAACGGCTACCCCTTCCATGTCTAAAGCTGTCGCGACATCATGGGGATGTAACCCATCCAAATTGAACGCAACAACTCCTGTCCGAAATTTCGGGTCTTGCGGACCATAAACAGTCAATCCATCGATTGCTTGTAATTTTGGCAACACATAAGCGGCTAGTTCTTCTTCATATCGATGGATATTGTCCATGCCGAGTTCTTGCAAATAATCGATTGCATGGCCTAATGCGATAGCGCCAGCGATATTTGGTGTCCCTGCTTCGAATTTCCAAGGTAGTTCTTTCCATGTACTGTCGTATAATTCGACAAAATCAATCATTTCGCCACCAAATTCAACGGGTTCCATTTCTTCTAACCATTTTCGTTTACCATATAAAACACCAATACCTGTTGGTCCGCACATTTTGTGTCCGCTGAAAGCAAAGAAATCACAGTCTAGTGCTTGGACATCAATGGCCATGTGCGGGGCAGATTGTGCACCATCTACTACGATGACCCCACCGTTTTCATGGACAAGTTCAGCTAATTCTTGAACAGGATTGATGACACCTAAAACATTGGATACATGAGCAATGGAGACGATTTTGGTTTTGTCCGTAATCTTTTTCGCTGCATCCTCCATATCCAGGAAGCCTTCTTCTGTTAGTTCGATATATTTCAGGACGGCACCTGTTCGTTTTGCCAACTGCTGCCATGGGATAACATTAGAATGATGTTCCATGTAAGAGATCACTATCTCGTCTCCTGCTTTGATATAGCGGTCGCCGAAGCTTCTGGCTACCCAATTCAAACTTGTCGTCGTACCACGAGTAAACAGCACTTCTGCTGTTTCTTTTGCATGGATGAACGCTCGTACTTTTTCTCTTGCTTGTTCATACTCATGGGTCGCGCGTTCTGCTAACGTATGGACACCGCGATGAACATTGGCGTTATCGTGTTCGTAATAGTGCGCTAATGCCTGGAGTACTTGTTTTGGCTTTTGGGTCGTCGCTGCATTATCCAGATAAACGAAAGGTTCATCATTGACGTCTTGAAATAAAATAGGAAAATCATTGCGTAGCTTTTTAGCATCGATCATCCATTCAACTTCCCTTCGATTACTTCGACTAATTCTTTCCGAACTTGTTCTACAGGGATTGCTGTTAAGACAGAACCGAGGAATCCTCGAATCACTAAGCGCTCTGCTTCTTCTTTATGCAATCCTCGACTCATCAGATAGTACATTTCTTCTGGATCAACTCGTCCTACACTGGCAGCATGTCCAGCAGTTACTTCGTTTTCATCGATCAAAAGAATAGGATTCGCGTCACCGCGTGCTTTGTCAGAAAGCATCAAGACACGGCTTTCTTGTTGAGCATCTGCACCTTTTGCTCCTTTCAAGATGTGGCCGATACCGTTAAAGGTCAATGTTCCTTTTTCTCGGATCACTCCGTGTTGCAAAATATGCCCGATCGTATGAGGTGCTTTATTGGTTACTCGTGTATCGATTCCTTGGATTTGTCTGCCCGAGCTGATCGCCACGATTTTGACTTCTGCGTGTGCACCTTCTCCTGCTAAATCTGAATCAAAGTCAGCGATCACATGACCGTCATTCATGACACCAATTGCCCAGTCGACAGAAGCGTCTCGTAAAATGTGCCCACGGCGATTCATATAAGAAGTAATATTCTCTCCTAATTGATCTACAGCTGAATATTTGATTTTTGAACCAGCTTTAGCGATGACTTCCACGATGATATTACCTGATGATTTTGCTACTTGTTCTTTGGTTGTCTGGAAACGTTCCAGATAAGAAAATTCACTATGTTCATCTGCCACGATCAACACATGCTTGAAGAAGTGCTCATCGGATGCGCCATCTTGAATGAATAAGGACTCGAGTGGTTCATCGATCACGACATTTTTAGGCACATACAGGAAAATACCGCTGTTCATAAAAGCTACATGGAGTGCAGTCAATTGGTCTTCGTCCATGTTTACTGCTTTTTTCATATAATATTCTTGGACTAGTTCTGGGTATTCGATCATTGCAGTAGACAAGTCGGTAAAAATGACTCCTTTTTCTGCTAATTCCACAGGTAGTTGTTCAAAAATCGTCCATGAACCTTGTTGGACAAGCACAGGATTGTCTTTCATTGCATCAAATGCTGGAATCGTGCCTGTTTCACTGATAGTTTGTGTTTCTTTCACATCGAATAACGACCAACGATGGAATTTCACCCGATCGATATGCGGCAATGGCAGTTCATCTGCTTTTGTTAGTGCGTCTTGACGGAAGGTTCTCATCCAATCAGGTTCGCCTTTACTTAAAGAAAAATCATTTACCGCGTCAAGATAATCGAGCCAGTTTTTTTCTTTCATTCTTGCTCCCCCTTACGCTTCTTCTTCTTTATAGTCGATTCCTAATTCTTTACTGATTCCAGCGTAACCTTCTGCTTCTAGGCGTTTAGCTAAGTCAGCATTTCCTGTCATGACTACTCGACCTTCCATCATGATGTGAACGACATCAGGTGTGATATAGTTCAATAATCGTTGATAGTGGGTGATGATCAATGCACCGAAATTGTCTCCACGCATTTCATTTACTCCTTTAGCAACGACTTTCAAAGCATCGATATCCAAACCCGAGTCGATTTCGTCTAAAATCGCAAATGTTGGTTCTAACATCAACAATTGTAGGATCTCATTCCGTTTCTTTTCCCCGCCAGAAAAACCTTCGTTCAGATAACGTTCAGCCATTTCTTCTGGCATATTCAGTAAAGCCATTTTTTCATCTAACTTTTTCAAAAATGCCATAACAGAGATCTTGTCGTTTTCATCACGTTTCGCATTGATTGCTGCACGCATGAATTCCGCATTCGTGATACCTGGTATCTCACTTGGATATTGCATAGCTAAAAACAAACCAAGTCGTGCACGTTCGTCTACTTCCAAGTCTAAAACATTTTTTCCGTCAAACAAGATTTCGCCTTCTGTTACTTCATAGTTTGGATTGCCCATGATAGCGGCAGATAAGGTTGATTTTCCTGTGCCGTTAGGTCCCATGATGGCGTGAATTTCTCCGGTTTTCATTGTTAGGTTTACGCCTTTAAGGATTTCTTTTTCCTCGATCGACACATGTAGATTTTTTATTTCTAAGACAGACATGCATTATACCCCCAAATTCTCTTTCGTTCTCACTCATTTTAGACTAATTGAGAATGAAGCGCAATGATCTTCCTTACTAAAATCAAATATCTTTTATTGATTATTAAACAATTTTGATTTCTAAATTAGAATAGGTATAAAAAAGATGAGGAATAAGCCGTTACAGACTTATTTCTCATCTTTTTTGTTTCATTCCTTATTTTGCATCAGCCTTTACTGGTTTAACAGAGCCGCCCCATTTGTCTGTGATCCATTCTTGGACTTCTTTACGGTGAAGCACTTCAATCAGTTTTTTGATTTTGTCACTGTCTTCATCACCTTTGCGAGTCGCAATGATATTCACGTAAGGAGAGTTGTCTTTTTCAAGTAATACGGCATCTTCTAATGGATTCAATCCTGCGCCATAAGCGAAGTTTGCATTGATTGCGACTAGGTCACCTTCATCATTTTGGTACGTAGAAGCTAAAAGTGATGGGTCGATCGTATGGTTGAACTTCAAATTCTTAGGGTTTTCTGCAATATCATCGAATGTGGCTGTTTCCAGATCTACTCCATCTTTGACTTTGACTAGCCCAGCATCTTGTAAAATCGTGATGATGCGTCCCCAGTCTGATTCAGAATTCGAAGTGATGATCGTTGCACCATCTTTTAGTTCAGAAACATCTTTGATTTTTTTAGAGTACAAGCCCATTGGTTCGATGTGGACAGCACCGGCATTGACAAAGTCATACCCTTTTTCTTTGATTTCTTTGTTCAAATAAGGAATATGTTGGAAGTAATTGGCATCGATATCGCCTTCTTCCAAAGATTGGTTCGGTAATACATAGTCATCGAATTTGACGATTTCAAGATCGATTCCTTCATCTTTCAATAATGGTTTCACATGTTCCAAAATCTCTGCGTGCGGTGTCGGTGAAGCGCCGACTTTCAATGTCGTGTCGTCTGCTTTATTTGCTGAATCTTTGCTGTCGCTGTTGTTACCGCATGCTGTTAATCCTACAGTCAGCAAAAGCGCTGCTGCTAATCCAAAAATCTTCTTTTTCATATCCTATATCCCCCTATATCCTATTATCTTTTGTCTGTTTTCTTAGTTAAGAAATCACCGATTCCTTGAACGATAAATACGATTAATAAAATAATTAAAGTCGCAACGAATGTCACTGTCAGATTACCACGTTGGTAGCCTTCCTGCCAAGCAAGACCACCAAGTCCACCTGCGCCGATCGCGCCGGCCATTGCAGTAAATCCGATCATCGAGATCGTTGTAACTGTTAATCCAGAAATCAACGCGGGAATACTTTCAGGTATCAAGACCTTCCAGATGATTTCCCAGTAACTTGCCCCCATTGCATCTGCTGCTTCCAGTACGCCAGGGCTGACTTCACGAAAAGCAATCTCTACTAGACGGGCATAAAATGGTGCCGCGGATAAAACAAGAGCTGGAATGGCTGCTTGCGCACCTAGCATAGTGCCTACGATTGCTTTAGTAAATGGAATGATCAAAACCATCAGGATCATAAATGGTGTTGATCGGAAAATATTACTGATGATCGATACGATCCCGTAAATGATTCGAGCATACGGTTTGTTTTTGCGCCCAATAGAGTAAAGGATCAATCCCAAGACTAATCCGATGATCGTCACTAAGACCATTGAGATCAATGTCATATATAGTGTATCAAGGATAGCCTGATTCATCGTTTCCGGATTGATTTGTTTAAAATCTAGATATGTTTCTGAAAAGCTTTTATCCACGATGGATCACCTCAATTCCTACTCCTTGTTCTTTAATGAACACTTCTGCTTGATCTAATTCTTTGGTTTCACCTGTCATCAAGACAGTCAATGAACCAAAGGAACCTTCTTTTACTTGTTTGATTTTCCCGTATACGACGTTGACATCAATGTTATAGCGTCGAATCGCTTGGGAAATAACTGGTTCGTTGGCATTTCTTTCGCTAAAGGTCAAAGTTGCCAAACGGCCGCTTGGATTTTCTTTGATGAGTTCAGCTAATAGTTCTGTCGAATCAGCTTCTGGTTCGATGTCTTGTTGTACAAAACGTTTGGTTACTTCTTTTTTCGGTTGTCTGAAGACAGTCAACACGTCTCCTTCTTCTACGACTTTCCCCAACTCCATCACAGCGACTTTGTTGCAGATTTTGCGGATCACATTCATTTCATGTGTGATCAAGACGATGGTCAAATTCAATTTCTTATTGATTGCTAACAATAAGTCTAATACTTCTTCTGTTGTTTGCGGGTCCAATGCACTCGTAGCCTCATCACAAAGCAGGATCTCAGGATCATTTGCCAATGCTCGTGCGATACCGACACGTTGTTTCTGTCCGCCGGAAAGTTGTGAAGGATACGCTTGTCCGCGTCCTTCTAACCCGACTAAACGCAACAATTCTTCTGCTCGTTCTTTGCGTTTGCTCTTTGGTACACCAGCTAATTCCAACGGCAGCTGGATATTTTCAAGTACAGTTCTTGACCATAACAGGTTGAAATGCTGGAAGATCATACCGATTTTCTTTCGGAATGTACGTAATTCTTTGTTTTTTAATTTTGTGATATCTTGATCGTTTACGATCACTTCGCCGCTCGTGGGAAGCTCAAGTCCATTCAGGAGACGGACTAATGTACTTTTTCCTGCCCCAGAATAGCCGACGATTCCATAAATATCCCCTTTTTCAACGTTTAGTGAAACGTCATTGACGGCTTGGATGTTTCCGTTTTTCCCATTGAATGTCTTTTTGACATTCGTTAGTTGGATTAATGACATGCCATTCACATCTTTCTCTTATGATTTTTCAAACAAAAAAGCCTTCGCCCTCTTGCCTTAAGCAAAAGGACGAAAGCTTGAACTTCCGTGTTACCACCTTGATTTACCGTTACTTCGCAATAACAGCCTCTTCCAGTACTTGGACTTAGCTTCTTTCCGTATACTGTCGCGCTGTAACGGGCACTCCCGTAGTAAGTTTGCTTACGCTCGCTTACTCTGCTCTAAGACCATCTTCCATCTCATTTTCGTTACCCATTTTCAGCAAACAGGGCTCTCTTCAAACGTCCGTGACATGTACTCTTCTTTTCAAAGCTTTCTCGTTTCATATAGGATTGCTTATGATTATAGCAACTGGAAGAATCAGTGTCAACTTTTTTCAAGTGATTTTCTGATTTTATAATTCGTCAAATTCTTTTGGATCAACATCTTTGAAACTTAAGATCCACGCATTCATTTCATCTGAATCATTCAAGATATTGATATCTTCACCGATTTTATCATTCACAGAAGAAACTGTACCCGTTAGCGGGCTAGCAAATTCATTGACCGCTTTTTCCGCTTCGACTTCGATCAGAGGTTCATCTTTTTTTAGCGATTGTCCTGCTTTTGGCAAATTGGCAAACGTGATGTCTCCGAGTTCTTCTTGCGCTTCATTTGTCAAACCAACACAGTATTCTTTTCCATTAAATAAGATCCAAAGGTTGTCCTTTTTCTTCAAATGTTTGCCTGCCATTTTATATCAGTTCTCCTTCATAAATTTTTTCATTGAATCCAATTGCAACAAGCTGGTCCTCTTGCACGATCAGCGGCCGCTTGATCAGCATGCCATCTGTCGATAAGACTTGGCTTGCTTTTGAAGCCGTAAACTCGCCTACTTGATCTTTCAGTCCAAGTTCTCGATATTTCATCCCGCTTGTGTTGAACAGGCGACGGATCGGTACTTGACTCGTTTCTAGCCAAGTCTCAATCGTTGAGGCCTTCGGTACTTCTTTGATCATATCAACAGTTTGATAACTAACGCCATGCTGGTCTAACCACGCTTTGGCTTTTTTGCATGTTGAACATTTCGGGTACCAGTAAAAGGTGTACAATTTTCTTACCTCCTTGAAGATCTTGCAGGTGCTTCATTTTGGTATCTCATCGATAATATCAATCCGACACCGATCATGTTCCCTAAAATCGAAGATCCTCCTTGGCTAATGAAAGGCAATGGGATCCCTGTTAAAGGAAGTAATCCGATATTTGCTCCAATGTTCTCAAAGACATGGAACAGCAGCATCATGATCAAACCGCTTGCGATATAGGCGTAAAATTCATTGTTCGTATCGAAACACACCCGAATCATACGATAAATCAAAATAAAATACAAGAAAATGACGAATGCACCACCGATAAAGCCGAAGTTTTCACCGATAACGGTAAAAATCATATCGGACTCACGAACAGGCACATAAATATTGCTTACATTGAATCCTTTACCAAACAAGCCACCGGTGCCGATTGCCAAAAGTCCTTGTGCCGGCTGGTAACTCATCCCAGACGTATCATGGAAAGGATCCAGCCATGAATCAATACGTGCAAATTGATAAGATTTGAAGCCCACTTTATAAAGCAAGTCTCTTCCGCCTTCAGTCGTCACTAAGAAAATCGTTCCTGCACCAACGACTACTGCTAAGATCACTACAGGGGCGATGATGCGCCAAGAGATTCCAGACATCAAGAATATCCCGCCGAAGATCGCAAGGAAGACGAGCATCGTTCCAAAGTCATCTTGAGCCATGATCAATGCTAATACCGGTATCGTCACGATCAAGAGCTTCCCAATCAGCCAAAAGTCCGATTTCATCGTCCGTTCTTTTACTTGCGTATTATGTTTGGTCACGATCAGCGCCATCATCAAGATGTACGCGATCTTCATTAGCTCTGCTGGCTGGAAGGTGAACGCACCGAATCGGAACCAGTTTTTAGAACCTGTAGAATCGGCTAAATTCTTGTCATAGAATTCCAGTAAGAGTCCCATTACTACTAACCCCAAGCCATAAAGGTAAGGAGTCAGTTTCCAGATCCATTTGGAATTCAAATGCATGATGACAACGATTGCTGCCGCCCCAACTAAATACCAGACAACTTGCATCCCTACGCCTTTCAAGACTGCTGGATTGTTCGGATCATGGCTAAGTGCTACATATAATGAGAGCAGACCAATCAAACATAACAGAAAGACTGGTAAAATCACGCCATAATCAATACGATTATCGTTCGAAGCTTTTAATTTTTTTTCCATGTTTCATCCCTTTTCTTAAAAACCATACTGCTGATTATTATAGCGGTCCAGTTAGATAATGGAAAGTCTTTCCACAGACATTTGGGAAAAATTAACTTTCCGTTTGTGCAGCTGCTTGAGCAAACGGAAGGCAAAAGCCTACTGCTTATCTTTAGTGTATCACAGAACTTTTTTTGATACATGCAATTATCTATCAGCTGAGATTCTCCTCGCTGTGAGAAGTTTCTGTGCTTTCATTGTATCGAAGGATCTCTTCAGCAATCTCTAACAGCTGATCAGAAACCAGATTGGTTCGTTGAATGAAATAAAAATACCGATGGAAATTCAACGGAATCATTGGTACGTCTTTTGGCACAGAGCGCTCAGATAAAATCGAGCGTCCGATTCCTTCCTTCAGCAACGCAACGATCACATCATTGCTTTTCACGATCATTTTCTTATCTTGGATGTTCATTTCTTCAAAATAACGTTGTGTGTAATGAAAAACGCCAGAATTTGCTTCTCTTACAAGCCACAATTTACTTTTTGGGTCCCCAGCAATGACTAGCTGGTCTTCCATCAAGGAGTACCTTTGTACGCCGGAAGTCTCTAATGGCTTTTCGATAAAACCAAAATCGGATTCATGTTTCGCTACTTGTCCTAATGATTCATGTGAATTCGCGATCTCGATCTCAAAATGCACTTTAGGAAACCTTTTGATCAGATGTTTCATCAACTGAGGCAAAAGATAAACAGCAAATGTGTGGGAAGCAACGATCCGACATACTTCTTCTTCATTTTGTTCATTGAGCAATTTTTGCTGGGTCTCTTCCCATTCTTCTAATAAAACCAGCGTCCGCTCGTATAATAAATCGGCTTGCTTAGTTGGAAGCATCTCTTTTCTGCCATTACGCTGAAAAAGATCAATATTCAACTCCCGCTCTAATTGTTTGATTTGATTCGAGACGGCTGGCTGAGATAAAAACAGTACTTCTGCTGCTCTAGAAAAATTTCTTGTTTCATATACTGCTCGAAAAGTCGTTAATAACTTAAACATGGTACCACTTCCATAACTTTTTATGATAATTACTATAAAAACTATTTGATTTAAATATACAAAAAACCATCTATAATAGAAATGTACAACAAAACAGTTGCTGATCCAACTAGTAACTCAGACAAGATAATCAGCTGTCTGCTTTGCTCGTAATCATACAGACCTATTCATTTTACAATGTATTCGTTCATCTTGGTACTAAAATCTATTAAATAAAAAGGAGAATATATATGAAGAACTTTTTGAAAATTATTCCGATCCCGATCTGCGGGTTGATTCTTGGGTTAGCTTCCCTTGGAAATCTGTTTAAAGACTATCACCATGTTGCTTTAGGCAATCTAACTGGCGGTATCTCAATGATTCTTATGATATTCATTTTTGTTAAATTGTTTATCTTATTTGAGCATACGAAACAAACGTTGCATGATCCGATCATCGCCTCCGTTTCACCAACTTTTACGATGTCACTCATGGTTATTTGTACTTATTTTGTTTCATATGAAAGTATTGCACCGATTGTCAAATTCATTTGGTTGTGTGCAGTTATTTTCCAAGTGATACTTGTCTTTTATTTCAATTATCACCATGTCATCAAAGCTGATCTTTCTATTGAAGCAATTTATCCAAGCTGGTTTATCATTTATGTTGGGTTTGGGGTCATCACTGTAACTGCTGGGAACTTCTTCCCACTTATTGGAAAAATCTTCTTTTGGATTTCATTGGTCTGCTATGCGTTCTTATTACCAATCATCATCAAACGTGTCTTTTTCGTAAGAAATATGGCTCATCCAACACGTCCGCTGATTACGATCGTTGCAGCACCTGGTTCTCTTTGCCTGACAGGTTACCTGAAAAACTTTGCAGAACCTAACTTTTATCTTGTCGTAGCGTTGTTCGTTTTATCTCAAGTATTGTATTTCGTCGTGCTGTCTATACTGCCACGCTTGTTCAAGCTTCGTTTTTATCCAAGCTACGCAGCCTTTACATTCCCACTTGTTATCTCTGCAACAGCTCTATTTACTACTGTTCATTACTTCAACAGTTTAGGTATTTATAGTAGCGTATTAGATTTCTTAAAAATTGCGGAATGTCTGTTTGCAAGTGTAGTTGTCTTCTACGTGCTTGCTCATTACGTACGTTTCTTAACTAAAGAACATAGCAAACATGGAAAATTTGTTTCTAAAAAAATCGCTTCATAATTGATTCGATTGGTTGTGAAAGAAGTGGTCAGCTTCTAGAAATAAGAAGGAATATACGAAAATTGCTTCTCAAATTTTTGTAACATTTCGGCTTATTTCCGAAGAAGCTACTTCTGGAACACCGTTTACCAAGAGGTCGTGAAAAAGCCGCCTAGTTTCGAGTAGTAAGAAAAATTTTGTGAAAATGGCTTTCCACATTTTTGCATAAATTTGGCTTAATACCGAGAAACTGGCTTTGGAACACCGTTTATTCGAAACAAGAGGTTGTGACAAGACTTTTGTCACGACCTCTTATTCTTTTGTCAAAATACTGGTTTAGTGCTACTATGTTCGAGTATGCTTTTAGTATTTATTGACGAAAGGAACCAATCAAATGAAATCATTGTCACATCCAATAAAATCTGTAAAGGATTCAGCGGTCCGCGAGATTTTGCCCGGATTACTGCTTTCTTTTGCCATCGCTGCCGTCAGCCGGCTTCTTGCTATTTATCTGCCACAGTTAGGTGGAGCGACTATTGCTATTTTATTGGGTATTTTATTAGGAAATACTTTTTTTAAACAGCCTGTTCTAGCAATCGGCACAAAATTCGCTGAAAGCAAACTATTGGAATTCTCTGTTTTTTTACTAGGTGCAACTGTCACCGCTCAAACGATTGCTCAAATTGGTGTAAAAGGAATTGTTTTTGTGTTACTACAGATGTCAGTCACTATCATCGGTGCTTACTTGATTGGTAAGAAACTGCAATTCAGCGATACTTCTTCTTTGATGATGGCTGGAGGAAACGCTGTTTGTGGTTCTTCTGCTATTGCTTCGATCGCCCCTTCCATCCATGCAAAAGAGGAAGAAAAAGGACAGATCATCACACTGGTCAATCTACTAGGTACTATGATGATGTTGACCCTCCCTTTTCTTGGATTACAGCTATTCGGAGGAAATCTCATTGAAAAAAGCGCACTTTTAGGTGGCACACTCCAATCTGTGGGTCAAGTAGTCGCTGGTGCAAGTTTGCTTGACAGTTCTGTTGTCGAATTTGCCATGTTGTTTAAGATTCTACGTATCATGATGCTTGTTGTTGTTGTCTATTTGTTTGAAAAATTCATGCACAAGAAACAACCAGCTCTGTTTGAAACACCGACTGATACGCAGAAAAAACGAAAATTACCGCTTCCTTGGTATGTATTAGGGTTTGTGATCTTTTGTTTGGTCAACAGCTTGTTTTCTTTACCTGTAGTTATTGACCAATCGGCACATTTTATCAGTAGCTGGTTTGAGATCACTGCTTTAGCGGCAATTGGGCTGCGTTTAGACTTTGCAAAATTCATGAAAGAAGGTACACGTTTCTTATCTTACGGATTGGCTGTCGGGCTTCTCCAAACAGTAATGGCTTTACTATTTATTTGGCTGATCAAACTTTAGAACAAACACGAAAAAACAGTTGTGATTCTCGCATGGAACAATGTTCGAATCACAACTGTTTTTTAATTTTGCAGATACCCTTCTAATAGCAACAATTGGCGTTTGATTTCGACTCCATCTGTTGCGTTTCCCATATATCCTGTCAGTTTTCCATTTTGCCCGATCACTCGATGACAAGGAATAACGATTGGTAATGGATTGGTTCGATTTGCCTGTCCAATCGCTCGCACAGCTTTCGGACTAGCGACAGCAACGGCTACTTCTTTATATGTTCGGATTTCTCCATAAGGAATGGTCGACAAAGCTTTCCAGACATTTTGCTGAAAAGGCGTACCTCTCTTTATAGATAAAGGAATTTCAAATTCTTTTCTTTTTCCCGTAAAATATTCTTCAAACTGTTCTTGTGTGCGCGTTAAAATTTGCTGATTCGCTGATTTGCTTTCCGAAATTGGCTGAAAAGATACAGCAGTCAACCCGGATTCATCTGCATCTAACCATAAAAAGCCGATAGGTGTGTGTATTTTCATTTTGTTTGCTCCTGGTCAACAGACTGGAACTTCCTCCTTTTTCTCTGTCCGAAACTACTTGCCAACTACTAAAAATTGTTCTTAAAAATTTGATAAACCGAGGAAACATGGTAAACTAAATACGGTAGTTTACCAAAAGAATACCTGTTCTTTTACGTAAAATCAAATTTAAAAGGTGTTATTTAAGGTTTATTAAATTTTGAATGTAAACCATATATAAACATACGATTGAAAGGAAAGAAACGATGAAAGTATCAATTGTTGTCCCATGTTTCAATGAAGAAAAAACGGTTCCTCTTTTTTTTGATGAGGTTGAAAAATTCAAAGGTCCCCATGAGTTCGAATATTTATTTATTGACGATGGATCAAAAGACGGTACATTAGCAGCAATCAAGAAGCTAGCTGCAGCTTATCCTTATGTCCGCTTTGTCTCATTTTCCAGAAATTTCGGGAAAGAAGCGGCTCTATACGCTGGATTACAAGCTTCTACAGGAGATTTAGTGACTGTTATGGATGTTGACTTACAAGATCCACCTGAACTGCTTCCTGAGATGATTGAACGAATCACTACTTCTGATATCGATTGTGTCGGCACCCGGCGTTCGACTCGTGAAGGTGAGCCTGCAATCCGCAGCTTCTTCGCGAAAAAATTCTACCAGTTGATTAATAAAATCAGCGATACAGAAATGGTCGATGGCGCTCGTGATTTCCGTTTGATGACCCGACAAATGGTGGATGCTGTCCTAGAACTAACAGAATACAACCGATTTTCAAAAGGTTTATTCAGTTGGGTCGGATTCAAAACAGAATATATTTCTTATGAAAACCGCGAACGTGTAGCTGGTGAAACATCTTGGTCCTTCTGGAAATTGTTCAACTACTCGATTGATGGTATCGTGAACTTCTCCGATGCGCCATTGACAATTGCTTCATTTATCGGCGCTTTGTCTTGTGTCGGTTCTGGTATTGCGATCTTGTTCATTATTTTGCGGGCATTGCTGTTTGGTGATCCTACATCAGGATGGCCTTCCATGGTCTCGATCTTCCTATTCATCGGCGGAATCCAACTGTTATGTCTTGGAATCATCGGGAAATATATCGGAAAAATCTTCTTAGAAACGAAGCAACGTCCTGTTTATATTATTAGAGAAACAGAAAAAGTGAAGCCAAATGAATTGAAGCCTCACCAATAATATACGTCAAATGAAGTAAACATTTTTTTAAATGAAGAGGGACTGTGACAAAAATCTTGTCGCAGTCCCTTTTTCCGAACAAACGGTTTTCAATCAACTAACCTTCGGTATTAGCTCAACAAACGACAAAATATGAGGAGCTATTTTTGTTTGCTGTTCTTATTACTTGATGCAGGATGATGCAGAACAGCTTTTTCACAACCTCTGATATATGGTGTTCCAGAAGTAGCTTCTTCGAAAAATAAGCCGAAATGTTACAAAAATTTGAGAAGCAATTTTCGTAAATTCCTTCTTATTTCTTGAAGCTGACCACTTCTGTCACAACCTCCATCTTCTTACTTCTTCATTGCCGCTTTTAGTGCTGCTGCTAATGGGCTTTCTTCTGGTTCTTCTGCCTGTGCATATTTTTTCAGCAAACGACGTTCTTCATGTTTGGTCATTTTCTTCTTCTGCTCTTTTTTATCAAGCATTTTTTCTGTCGTTCCGTCGTATTTACAACGGAAATAAGCACCATTTTTGCCTTCGATGATTTCCATTTTCCGGTGGCATTGTGGGCAGCGATGGTTGGAGACTTTTGGATCTTTTCTTCTGCGGTAGTTGCAATCTGAATTGGTGCAGACATAAATTTTGCCGTCTCGCGTGTTTTTCTCACGCAGATTGGCCCCACATTCTGGACATTTCTTTTGGGTAATCGAGAAATCTTGATATTCTTGTTTGCTTGATTTGATTTCATTCACCAAGCGTTTTGTTTCTTTTTCGATTCCATTCAAGAAGGTTCCTGCTTGTTTCTTTCCTGCAGCAATAGCTTCAAGGTCTTTTTCCCAGCTTTCTGTCAGATCCGGTGTCACTAAAGATGGGTTGACTAATACTAATAATTGTTTACCTTTAGGGGATACTTGCAGTCCTTGAGGGGTACGTTCCATCAACTCTGATTTGATCAATTTTTCAATGATCTCTGCACGAGTAGCCGGGGTTCCCAGACTGTATTTTTCCATTTGTCCAAGCAAGCTTGCTTCTGTCAATGGTTTAGGCGGTGCAGATAATTCTTTTTTGATGGTGAAATCAGGATTGATCCGCATTCCTTTTTCCCATTTGACTGTTTCCGTTTCAGATTCAGTTTCGCCTTTCCACCCTGCTTGGATGACACGATTTTGTCGGAAAATGAATTGTTCTTTATCAAATTCAACCGTGACTTTTGTCTGACTGACTTTGTGTGGTTGAGCAAACAAGCCTAAGAAACGAGAGACGATCATTTGATAGATTTTTTGCTCTTCATTACTTAGTTTTTCATAACGTGCTCGGTTTTCAGTTGGCAAAAGCGCATGGTGATCGGTCACTTTATTGTCTTGGAATACTTTTGTCTGTTGGACGATGGCTCCGTTTTTCAAATACTGCTTGACCTCAGGAGCAAAATCGCTGACTGCTTGCAGTCGTTCGTTCATCGTACTTTTCATGTCGTTTGTCAGGTATTTGCTGTCTGTACGCGGATAAGTAACGATTTTATGGGTCTCATATAAACTTTGTACAAGACTTAATGTTTTCTTTGCAGAATAGCCATAGCGTTGATTGGCTTCTCTTTGGATCTCTGTTAAATCATAAGGTAGCGGCGCAGATTCCGTTTTTAATTTTTCTTGGACTTCTGTGACAGTTCCTTTGCTTGTACTGATCAATTGAACAAGTTTTTGTGCTTCTTCTTGTGTTTTTAAAGCAAATTGATTTTTTTGAACCATTTTGGCTTGTTCTTTTCCAGCGTGCAACGTGATCGTGAAATACGTTTGTGGACGGAACTGTTCGATTTTCTTTTCTTGGTCTCTCACTAATGCTAGTGTCGGGGTCTGCACACGGCCCGCTGATAAATTATCCGCGTACTTCACAGTTAAGGCTCTGGTCACATTCAATCCTACCAACCAGTCCGCTTTTGCCCGGGCAAGAGCAGATTCATACAATGCATCATATTCTTTTGCAGGTCTTAGTTGCTTGAATCCTGTTTTGATTGCTTTATCTGTTTGAGAAGAGATCCATAACCGCTTCACTGGTTTATTGAAATGCACATACTCTAAGATCCAGCGAGCAACAAGTTCCCCTTCCCTTCCGGCATCTGTCGCAATGACTGCTTCTGAGACATCTTTTCGTTGAGCCAGCTGCTTGATTGCTTTTAATTGATATCCTGTTTTAGGAAGTGGTTTGATTCCTAGTTTTTTAGGGATCATCGGCAACGTGTCCATTTGCCAGCTCTGCCATTCCTTATTCAGATCTTCCGGCATTTTCAATCCTAATAAATGACCAAGGGCCCAAGTAACGATCACCTTGGGTCCTTCGTAATAATTTTTGTGCTTTTGATTAGCACCAAGCACCTTGCTTAGGTCTTTCGCAACGCTTGGTTTTTCCGCTAGAATTAGTTGTTTCATAAAATTCCTTTCTGCTTTCTACTGTGATGGGCTGATGATTTTTCAACAACGCAAGTCCCTTGTATTGCTGTAAATCATCGTCACACTCTTCACACCAGCGCTCATCTCCGTCATTCCAAAAGGCGCTGAGAAAGTTTCTTTTCGCATTGATATATTCATAATTTTGATGGATCGCGATCCATTGTTTTTCGTACGCTTGTCGTGCTTCTTCAAAAGACTCGAATGTTTCTTCTGCTTCAATATCTTCTTCCCAGTCTTCAAAAAACCACCAAGGCTCATTGTCCCCGAACATGGTAATTACTTGATACATACTCGTGCTCCTTCTTTCAGCTTTTCTAGACTCATCTTAGTCACTTTTCAAGAAAGTTGCAAGAATTTTCTCTTATAAAAGGATCATTTAATGAACATCTTGAAAATGATACCAATGAATCTGATTGTTTAAGGCAAAGTAGCGATAAAGTCATTGATCATCCAAAAATAGCTGTCCTCTGGATCGATTGTCGGTTCTTTTGTAAAGTATCCTAAAAAACGCAAGGAAAGATAGCCGTGGATCATACTACGTAATTCTCTGCTTCGGTGGACTTTTTCTTCTTTCGTTAATTGAAAAGCCTCAAAGATCTGCAAAATGATCTGGTTCGTTTCATGGATTCCCTCTAATAAAACTGCTTCATTGGTGTGGGGCACACTGATCAGCAACTCATACACTGCTTGATTCGAAAAAGCAAAGGATCGATAAGTTTCTGCATAGATCTGCAGTGCTTCCTGACCACTTTTCCCCACAAGAGCCCGACGCAGCTGGTCATTAAGTTCCTGCAGAAGTTTTGCTGTTAACGCTGTTTTGACATCACGAATATTTTTGAAATGGTTATACAGCGAGGGAGCCTTGATATCCAAGCGTTTTGCTAAATGCTGAAAGGTTATTTGCTGAACATCCATCTCTTCTGCTAGTTCTCGAAAGCAGTCGATGATTTTCTCTTGAGACAGATTTCTTTTTTTCATTTCCATGTTTCCTCTCATAAAATAAATCCTTCACTCTTTCAGTTTACCACGAAAAAGAACGAGAAAAAAGAGACTTTCATTGATAAACTACATAATGTAGTTTATAATAAAGAGTTGTAGATGAAAATTTTCAGAAAGAAGGAGTCTAATTGGCTGCAAGAATAAAGGAAAAATTATTTAGGAAAAGAGAAACTTGGGAACAGAACTTGTTTGTCTTATGGTTTGGAACATTTATGGCTGGTATCGGATTTAGTTTAGTCATGCCTTTTATGTCACTTTACATAGATACGTTAGGTAATTATAGTACGGCACAATTGAACTTTTGGAGCGGATTGACTTTTTCATCTACTTTCTTAGTGACTACGCTGATCTCTCCTTGGTGGGGGAAATTAGCCGACCAAAAAGGAAGAAAATTGATGCTGTTGCGTGCTTCATTAGGAATGGCAATCGTCATTTCTTTGATGGGCTGCGTGACTAGTGTGTATCAATTAGTCGCATTGCGTCTGCTTCAAGGGATTTTTTCTGGTTATATCAGTAATGCCACTGCCCTTGTCGCAACTGGGACGCCAAAAGAAAAAAGTGGTCAAGTTCTTGGGACCTTAGCAACTGGTTCTGTTACAGGAACATTACTTGGACCGCTTCTTGGCGGGATCTCTGCTTCAGCGTTTGGCTATCGCCCTACCTTTTTCATTACAGGGATCATCTTATTTTTCGTCTTCTTGTTGAGTCTGTTTTTCGTCCATGAAAAATTTGTCCCAGTGAAAAAAGAAAACATGGTTTCTGCCAAACAGATTTTCAAAGACTTGAAATATCCACACGTCGTCATCGGTATGTTCGTCACAACGATGATCATCCAAGCATCCAACAATTCCATCAGTCCAATCATCAGTCTGTACATTCGTCAATTGCTGCATGGACATGGGAATGTTACATTGATCAGCGGAATCATCGCTTCGATACCTGGAATTGCTACTTTGATAGCCGCTCCAAGATTTGGTCGCTTAGGTGACAAAATTGGGAGTGAAAGAATACTTGCGATTGGTTTGGGTTTTGCGATTTTGGTTTATATCCCAATGGCATTCGTCACGAATGTTTGGCAATTAGCTGCCTTACGTTTTTTGATTGGTATCTCTGATGCTTGTCTGCTCCCTGCTGTCCAAGCATTGATCACAAAATATTCGCCTCATCAAGCTGCTGGACGGATCTTCAGTTATAACCAATCTTTCCAAGCAACTGGTAACGTAGTAGGACCTATGATTGGCTCCAGTGTTTCCAGTGCATTTGGTTATCGTGGCGTCTTTCTTTCGACTTCTCTTCTTGTTTTAGTCAACTTCTTGCTTGTACGACACAATACACAAGAGATCCATCAGCAAGAAACTGCAGAAGAAAAAGCTTCAGGAGTCTCCATATCTTCAGGGCACTCTCCTTCTCATAGACAATAAGCGTAAATGAAAAACACTGCTTGAACAGTTGTCACAGACTGTCCTTGCAGTGTTTTTGTTTAGGCCTGTTTTTTCAAGAATTCAGATAAAAGGGATAATCCCTTTTCCAAGGTTTCTTTTTTACAACAGTAACCTAGTCGGGCATGCTTCGGTAAATCAAAGGCACTTCCTGGTACTAATAGTACTCCTGTTTCTTCTAATAAATTGATACAAAATGTCTGATCATCTTCTTCGATGGTTAATTTGATGAAAGAAGTAGAGACGTAATTGGGAGCGACGAGTTCAACTTTCGGTTCATTTGCTACCCACTGTTTTAAAATCGCAAGGTTCTCAGTAATGATCTTTTGGTTTCGCTCCAAGATTTTTTCTTTGTTCTTCAATGCATGTACAGCAAGATCATCTGACAGGACTCCGCCGCAAATCATCGTGTAGTCTCGATATTTTCGAAAAACCTCTGCCAACTCAGGTCCAGTAGCTGTCCAGCCAATACGGATACCTGGAATGGAGTAGGTTTTGGATAGGGAATTGGTTGCTATACCTTTCTCATAGACATCTACGATCGACAAGAATTCACCTTTATCCGTTAAAGGCGCATATACTTCATCTATCAATACATATGCATCTACTGTACGAGCAATTTCTGCGATTTTTTCTAAAGTTTTCCGATCTAGCAATGTGCCTGTAGGATTGTTTGCACTATTCAAACAGATGATTTTTGTTTCAGGTTTGACTAAGGCTTCTAGCTGTTCTAAATCAAACTGCCAATCTTCTTCTTCCTTCAAATGAACAAAGTCAACAGTGGCACCTAAAGATTTAGGGATGTCATATAGTTGCTGATAAGTGGGAAGCATCGAAACAACATGGTCTCCTGCTTCCACTAACGCGTATAGAGCTAAAAGATTAGCACCAGTCGCTCCGTTCGTTTGTAAGATGTTTTCTGGATCGACGGTTTGATAAAGCGAAGCGACTTCTTGTTTGAACGCATCTGATCCTTCGATCCAGCCATAGTCCAATGGTTCATTTTTGCGTTTTTCGAAAAATTCACTTACGTTGGTCCCGTCTAAGCCAACGAGTTCGTCTAATGTCAATGCTTCGATCGAACTTTGTGCAATATCATATACCGCTTTCTTCTCCCATTTATTTAGCCATTCTTCCACACCGAAATTTGCGATTTCCATGTTTCTTTCCCCCTTATATCTTGATCCAGCCTACAGTAAGCAACCCGATTGAAAGCAGTGCGGCCACACAAATCAGCCCAATCATTACTTTTTCTTTTCCCGTGATTTGATGGTTGGTTTCCCGACAAGCGATCCAGTAGAAGCAAAAACCAGGAAGATAGGCAATACTACATAAAAGGACATAAGAAAATCCTGCTAAAGTGATTCCCATCAATTCAAAAACTACAGCAATCCCACCGATCACTACTTGTTTTTTGATTCCTTCTTTTAAAGAAAACTGGACTTGATAGATTCCGACAAGCAGATAACAAATCAAGATTGCCGCTGTACATAAAGAATAGGCAAATTGATAGGCATAATCAGTAACTAAGAAAGTCAATAAGAATAGATTAGTCAAGATGGCAGTAACAACTAACGAATAAGTTGGGGCATTTTTTTTATTCGTTTTTCCCCAAGCTTTCGGCAACAGACCGTCTCGAGCCATCAACATCGTTGTTTCTGCTGGGAGCATCGTCCAAGACAACCAAGAACCGATGATCGAAATGATCAAGCCGATATTGATCAGTGCCGCTCCCCAATTTCCCACGATTCCTTTTAAAATATTTGCCATAGCAGGTTGTGAAATAGTTGCTAACTCTTCTTGAGATAAGACACCGTATGGCAAGATCGAAGCAAGGATATAGATAAATAATAAACAAAGCAGCCCCATGATGGATGCTTGCTGGGCTTCTGAACGTTTCTTCGCGCGGTTAGCTAAAACACTTGCACCTTCGATCCCTACAAAGACCCACATCATGACCATCAAACAACCTTTGATCTGCAACCAGATCGTTCCTTGCTGTCCTGATCCGTTCACTAGATTATCAGATACGTTGCCCCAAAAATTAGTAGTGAATATATTCACTTTAAATGCGATAAATACAAATATTAAAAATAGGAATAATGGCACTAATTTACAAATCGTCACGATCGTATTGATTACGCTCGCTCCTTCGATCCCATTGTTTACTAATAAAGTCAGACCCCAAATAAAAAGACTTGCGAATAAAATAGAAGGAACATTTTGTCCCCCTTTGAATATCGGAAAAAATTCTCCCATGGCACTCATTAGCATCGTCGCAAAAGCAACATTTCCTAGCCACGCAGACAACCAATAGCCCCAGCCACTAATGAAGCCACCTAACTTACCAAATGAAGCTTCTGCATACCCAAAAATCCCGCCATCCAGATCTGGACGTTTTTCTCCTAAATAGTTCAGCGATAATACCAAAGCTAAAATACCAATCCCGACGATTATCCATGAAAGGATTGCTGGTCCAGGGGCGGCAGAACTAGCCAGATCACTCGTGATTCCAAACACACCGCTTCCGATTGACGAACTGACAACGAGAGCAACCAGACCCCACTTACTAATACCTGTCGATTTCTTTTCCATTTCCATCACCTTCACTTATAAAATTGAACAAACCACCTGCAAAATATTTCCTTTATTTTGCATCTGCTCTTGCTTACCAAAAGCAACTTTATTCATATTATTGGATATTATGGACTGTTTCCACTAAAATTACAAGCGTAAAATGAATAAAAATTAATTTTATTGCAAAAAAACAGCTATGCTGTCCAAAAGAAAAGGTGTTTCTTTTGTTAGCCATAGCTGTTTTGATTCATTTCATATCGCTTAAACGTATTGTAAAACTTTTGTTTCTTGGTATGCGTGGTCGATCAAACCGCCACCTAGACATTCCATTCCGTCATAAAATACAACTGCTTGTCCAGGAGTGATGGCACGTACAGGTTCGTCGAATACGACTTCTGCACGGTTATCATCCAATAAGCGAACTGTCACAGGAACATCTTGTTGACGGTAACGGAATTTCGCTGTGCACTTGAATTCTTTTGGCATTGGTTCATTCGTCGTAAAGTGGATTTCACTTGCATCCAAGCTTGTGGCGTACAGTGCAGGATGGTGGAACCCTTGACCCACGTATAATGTGTTCGTCGCTAAATCTTTCCCTACGACAAACCAAGGTTCTTGCGAATCTCCTCCGCCACCGATTCCTAGGCCTTGACGTTGACCGATCGTATAGTACATCAAACCAGCATGTTGCCCTTTGACTTCACCGTCAAGAGTGACCATACTGCCTTTTTTCGCTGGTAGATAGTTGCTCAAAAATTGTTTGAAGTTCTTTTCACCAATAAAGCAGATTCCTGTTGAATCTTTTTTCTTAGCAGTCGCAAGGCCTGCGCGTTCAGCAATTGCCCGCACTTCTGATTTTTCCATACCGCCTAGAGGGAACATCGTTTTTGAAAGCTGTTCTTGTGATAATTGACTAAGGAAGTAAGTTTGATCTTTATTGTTGTCTACTCCGCGAAGCATATGGACCACACCGTTTTCATCGCGAGTGACTTGCGCATAATGTCCAGTAGCTACATAATCAGCACCAAGATCCATTGCATAGTCCAAGAATGCTTTGAATTTGATTTCTTTGTTACACATCACGTCTGGGTTAGGTGTACGTCCTGCGCGGTATTCGGCTAGGAAATATTCAAATACACGGTCCCAATATTCTTTTTCGAAATTCACAGAATAATAAGGAATCCCGATTTGAGCAGCTACTTTCGCTACATCCTTATAATCTTCCGTGGCCGTACATACGCCGTTTTCGTCCGTATCATCCCAATTTTTCATGAAGATCCCGATCACGTCGTATCCTTGTTCCTTTAATAAAAGTGCTGTTACAGATGAGTCGACACCGCCGCTCATCCCTACGACAACGCGTGTTTGGCTGTTGTCTGTCATGATATCACCATCATTTCAATTAGATTCTGAAACATCTACGAGTTGAAGGTCGCAACTTTTCAGTATTTTACATTATACGTCATATTTCTGAAAATTTCATCCCTTAATTATCAGCGTTCGAATACATAACCTATCATAGGGAAAAAACAGCGCTATCTTCATACTCCAGTGATTCTCATGATCAAAAGAGGAACGGCAGTTTCGATTCATAAGAAAAACAAAAGAACAACATTGTAATAAGTAGCAAATAGATAATTCATTCCTAAAAGTAGCCACTTTATTCGATTATCCTCAAGTTTTGTAGAGAAATAGAGACCCATCAAGCCGGAAATCATTATGAAAAGCAACAAAGCGATGATTGCCCACATCCTGTCGGTATTTAAATAGAAAGCCAATAGATAATGGATCCAAATAAGTAAACTGATCGATATCAACATCGGTAGACCTAGACCGAACAAAAAAAATGCTTTTTCTTTCTGTTTATATTCTAATATTTCTACTAAACCAATATACAACACACATCCTAGCAACAAATCCAACCTAGATAAACTTAACCACCCAATGATGTAAAACAGCCCTAATCCGCAAATCAAAAGAAAATGAAGAGCAATCACTAGCCATTTTACTTTTATGGAATCCATTCTTCTTGTAAAAGCTAGACTGATACCACTTAAAATCCAACATGAATACTGAATGATCAGAAACCCTATCACTTCATGACGAATATACAAATGACTGCTGAGCAAAATCATACAGAAGACTAACAGAACCACCGATACCCTCTTACTTTTCTTACTTTCTATTGATAACATTCAACTCGCTCCTTTTTAATTGTTTGCTTCGTTGCTGACTTCAAAAAGTTTGAAACAAAATAAATAGAAATTGGAAAACATTAAAATATGTAGCAAATAGATAATTGATAACTAACAACATCCATCTTACCTTCGCAGATTTGATCTTTGTCGAAAAATAAAGACCTGCTAAGCCGGGGAAGGATATGAAAATCATTAAAGCTGCACTTTGAAGACTATTTCCATAATAGAAATGAGCCACCCCTAGACACCCGCCAGACAGTAACATAGATATACATAACCCGACCAAATTGATAGTTAGTTTCATTTTTTCTCCTTTTGTTTTTAATCCTCTTTTTCTTACAACAGAAACGTTCCGCCATTTTTTACCAACCAAAAATGATCCAGTTAAAGATACATATCAAATTCGATACTATAACAATCGCTTTTAAACATTTAGAATTGATTTTTGTTGAAAAAACCAGGCTTAACCCACCAAATAACCAAATACAAAACATTATTCGTATACGAGTCCCATCGTCGTTATAATTTATTGAAGGGAAAAAAATAGTCAAAGCTATACAAAGCACTAGCAGACTTATTGAAATGATTGTACACGTCTTACTTTTTAATGGTAACATTCACAAATCTCCTTTCCGATTGATACATGGCTATCTTAATAAATGACCATAAAATTGCATCATAGTAAGATGGGTAGCTATTAGATAATTTAGTATTATCAGGAACCATCTCATTCTTACAGACTTGACTTTTGTAGAAAAATATAGTCCTGTTAATCCTGGAAAAATCATCATAAGTAACATATATACTCCTTGAGGGCTATTTCCGTAATAGAAATGAGCTATCCCGAGACACCAGCCAGACAGTAACATAGATACACATAAACCGATCAAATTGACATCTAATTTCATTTATTTCCCCTCATTTTCGTTTTTTATTGAAACAACAAACTAAAACAGAACAATTTACATAGCATAAATCACCCAACTATAAATACCAATCAAATCAAGTAGGATAACTAGCATTTTTAACCTTTTAGAATTGATTTTTGTCGAAAAAACCAAACTCAAACCACCAGTGCTCCAACAACAAAATATTATGGACACTAAAAACTGAAGATTATTTTCTATAGAAGGATGAAAATAAAAACTAGCTGAAATGAAACAAATTGACAACAAGCTTATTGAAATGATCGTACACGTCTTACTTTTTAGTGGTAACATCCACACATCTCCTTTTCATCAAAGTATTCATACATGTCGTTTTTTATCAAATTGCTTATACAAGATTTATTTTGCTCAAAGAATAAAGACTTAATATCTCACATTAAAACTCTATTTTAGAGACTATTTATATAGTAAGAATAGATACCAATGAAACAACTAAGTGACAAAAATATAGCTATATACAAACCGATTCTATTTAACTTTATTTTCTTCTCTTCTCGTGATTTTAAACATCTTTTCCTCACAACAGAAAGGTTCTGTCGTTTTTCATCAATCAAAAATGATCCAACCAAAAATACATATCAAATTTAATAAAATGACACATGCTTTTAAGCACTTAGAATTGATTTTTGACGAAAAAACAAGGCTTATCCCACCAAATAACCAATTACAAAACATTATTGATACAAGAATTGTATAGTTTCCATATTTTGTCGAAGGATAAAAACTAGTCATGATGATGCAAAGCACTAGCAAAATTATTGAAATGATCGTACACGTCTTACTTTTTAGTGGTAACATCCACACATCTCCTTTCTAATTGATTGATACTTGTCTATCTTCAAAAAAACTCTAAACAAAAAATCTAGAAATTTGTTATTTAAAAATAAACAAATAAAAAATATAATAACGAAACAAAACAAACAGATATACAAATCAACACGTCTGTTCAATACTCATCCCTACCAAGAAATTGTATCTTCTGTAGACTATCTAACCCCAAATAAAATATAACGTCTTTGATTTTATTCGTAAAACTTAAGTTAAATGCTAATTATTTCATTAAAGATAACAGTTCTCAATCATCGATATAGCTGATTTTACTCTTTGGTGTTATGTGCAATATACGCCTAGATTAAATAACTTATACATTTTATTTTCAAGCTATCATCATACTTATTCATATGTTATTATTCTAGCATAAAACAAGAGGGATTACATTGAAATCAAAAATTAAATTGTTTCTGACTACCTGTTTACTCGCCGTCGCATTTGCCATCCCAATCACGACTGTACATGCTGATACAGATACCCAGCAGATATTGGAGGAGTATTATGAAGAATTCAAAAATGAATACGCTTCCTTCGATCAGACATTTGAAGAATTCACTTCGAATTATTACAATCAACCATTCAATTCCGCGATTTCCGAAGAAGACCAATTGCGTGACTACCTAAACACCGTCAATGAGCACTATATTCGTAAAGAAGCCGAACAATTATCCAAAGACCCGCCTCTTTGGTCATTTAATATCGGAAATGCTTTGGAGAATATCACTTTTGAAAAAGTACCGACTTATCATAAATATGATCTGATGAATATCGTTCAACCAGGAGATATCATTTTCGAACGGAAAAGGGCTGGAATCACTCCAGTATTTCTTCATCATGTGATGATCGTAGAAGGCATTTATGAAGAGACACATAGCATCAATGGAAAACCAGAGACCTTCACATATATCCGAACTATCGAAGCAACTGATTATAGTCCTATACTTGAAACAAAAGCTGGAGGCGTTGTTTACGGTGTCTTGGATGATGAACGATTCGATTATACTGATTCAACTATTTTAAGAGTTCCAGCAGGGACAACAGCACAAAGAAATGCAGCCATCTCATTTATGCGTGGACAATTAGGTAAACAGTATAGTGTATGGGGAGATATAATGGGACGGGATCGCTCATCCACTAGAAATGACTGGTATTGCTCTTCCCTTATCTGGGCTGCATATATGAACGCAACACCTGATGGTAGAATCGATGAGCTAACTAATGAAAATGATCCTAGTTTCCAAGGTATTGATTTAGAAAGAACAGATTTTATTAACGGAATGGGTGTAACTCCAAATGATATAAAAAAATCCGATAAAGTCGAAAAAATCAATCCTTTTTTCGTAAATTATAAAGATTACGCAGAAAACATACGATGGTCGAACGCCGGCACTCCTATAGATGGCGAAGATTTCATTTTTAGCCGCGGTTCCAACTCATACACCTTAAGGAATGATTATTATTTCATCGCCACGGACAAAAATAACGGGAGACCTTATGCAAGTACACGTCTTACTTTCGGGCGTAATCATTCTGGAACGATCGTCGTAGAATTCGATATGTTCACCCGTTTTCTTTTAACAGACGAAGCAAGAGCCAAATTTTCTGACAGGAATATCCCGCTTATTCCAGAGACGATCGAAGATCATGATGTTCCGAACTATGTGATGAACTGGATCAATACCTATACCCAATGTTCGTTGGAGATCGTTTATTCTAACAATATCTCTACTGACAACAATCACTTAAGATATAATCCTTCTTTTACAAAAATCACGAAGAAAAAACATCCAGTCAATCCTTATCAGATCAACCAAGTCGTCCATACACCGCCTGCCTTCACTCAGCAAAGATTTGACTATACAGAGAACCTCAGTATCTATGACAAATATGAAATGACGCGACCGAATCCTTTCAATGCAGATGTTTCTTATAATCGAGCTACACCAAGCTGGTATTATTTTTACAATAATTATCATGCGTTGATAAAATTAGAGAATGGTACCTATCGCCACGCCTCTTATCTAAGGATCCATGGTTCATTCACAACTGCTGCTTCTGTCAGGAATGGTTATGGCTTCAATCATGATTTCACGATGACGGACGAAGCAAAAGCGATTTATGGGAATTATTTCTATCATATCGGCGTGAATCAGTCAGTGGATTATGCGATTGACTGGCTAAACCGATACACAAAAGAAAACACCCTGATCGTCTATTCCACTAATATAGATAATGATGTTAGGAAATTGAATGATGGTACTGCCACGGTCAGAAAAGCAGTTAATGATCAAGGGAAATTCGTGTACTGTATTTTGTAGTTCCTCCTTACAACATATGACTGTATTACTAAAAAATAGGATAAAAAGCCGCGCCAAAAAGGGACGACTTTTTATCCTATTTTTGAAAATCAGGTACTTCAATTCTTTTATAACATGCAGCGAACTGTTTTTCTATTTTGATCCTTATGGCACAGAATTGGGCAGCAGGCTCAAAAGCTTGTATTTGTGGGGACAAGTCCTACCCAATCAAAAACACGAGAAGCTGTTTTTGATTGCCTGTTCTTATCACTTGATGCAGGGCAGCTTTTTCACGACCTCTTTGCTTCATATATTTCTTTGATTTGCTTTTCGGATAACGGCGTACCGAATGGCAGTTTTTCTTTTAGAAGGTCTCTTTCTGGTGCGTCTACGCCTACATTGACGACATTTTCAATGGGTACACTATAATGATGGATATGCCCGTGAAGGTTTCGAATGGTGTCGTTAGGTCCGAGTAACATTGGATAATGCGTCAAGTAATATTGCTGATGATCGAACTTCACGATAGCACCTACGTCATAAAAATAAAATTTGGGACTGCCATCAGAAAGTCCAGGATCGTTTTTTTCTAAATAACGGAAGAACGCACGACTGTCATGATTCCCTTTGATCAAGTGGATCGTTCCTTGCAGTTGACTGACTAATTCTAAGATGTCTGCATTTGCTTTTTCATACTGCGGATGCATGGCAAGATCACCTAGATGATAGACGTGATCCGTTTCTTTTACTACTGCATTCCAGCTGGTGACCAACTGTTGGTTCATCTCATCTACATTTGCAAAGAGTCGCGGAGCAAAGTCATTTTCTCCTAGTAAACGCTCATGAAAAAAGTGCATATCACTCGTAAAATAATTCATGTTTCTCCTGCCTCCCTTTTCCTTAGAGTAAACAAAATTGCTGATCGGAGCAACTCATAACATCTAAAAAAGCTGTGAAAAAACCACTTGATTTCAAGTAGGAAGAAAATTTTTATCACCGCTCCTTTTCTATTCGTTTTCTTGTTCACGGTGTTCTTTCACCAGTTTTTTCTGTAATTCTTTATCATAATTTCGAGCAACGGGTGTCAAAAATAAAACGATTCCACATAAAAGCGTACCAATTCCCGCAATCAGAAACATCTTTTCAACACCAATCTTATCTGTCAAGGGGCCGGCAAATATTAAGCCAATCGGCCCTGGCAAAGTCATTAATGAGTTGAATACACCTAAGACTCGTCCTAAAACGTTCGGTTCATAACTCTGTTGGATGATCGCCATCAGTAAGGTATTGAAATAAGGTGTGGCAAAACCTGCCCCGGCATTCAGTAAAAGAAAATAAAAGAATCCCTGTGTTGTCCCCGGCAACAATCCACTAGCCCCAATCGTGGTACCTACGACTACATAAGCCATGAAAATCGGCTTCATCCGGTCTTTCCATTTTCCAAAAAAGCCAATCACCGCTCCACCTGCAAGCATTCCTACTGAATAGACTACTTCGACAAGACCCGCCTGTCCTACATTTTGACCAAAATAGCCCATCGTCATCAACGGATACAGACTGGCAGCTGGCATAAACAATAACGTGAACACAGCACCGTTGAGCATGATATGCCAAAGACCTTTATTCTCGTACAATTTTTTCATACCAAATTTTGTATCTGTCAACAAATGAATGGTTTCTCCTTGCGAAATAACCTTAGGGATCGTCACAAAAACAAGTAATCCCACACCAAATACCGCGCCTAGCACATCAAGCAAAATCAGCCAATTGATAGGTATCACTGTAAATAAAAATGCACCTATTGCAGGCGCAATGATAAAATTCGCTGACTGGACCATGCCTAGCTGTCCATTGATACGTGTCAGCTCTTCTTCTGGGACCATCGTAGGAAGGATCGATTGGATCGTCGGCATCTGGAAAGTTTGAGCAATTGCACGAATGAACAACGATACAAACACTAGCCACAACGGAAATGTGTCAGAAATCGTACCGACTACTACCAAGACCATTGCAAACAACGCGACAATGATATCTGTCAAAATCAACAATCGCTTTTTGTCCCAACGATCCACCAACGGACCAGCAAACGGACTCAGCAAAACCATTGGGATCATACCTAATAACGTAGCAAAGCTCAAGATTGTTGCTGAACCTGTTTCTTTCGTCAGATACCAAATGATTGCATATTGCACGATCATACTCGTGATTCCAGATAAAAACTGACCTGTCAAAAACAAGTTGATATTTTTACGCCAATGTAAAACCGGCTCCTTTTCTTCTCCCATATCCTTCCCCCACTTCTTCTAAGACTTATCGTCCTTACGTAGCTAGAATTATACTTGATTATTTCCTTGAAACCTAGCTGTTTGTTCAAATACCATCGTTATATATTTTCAGTTTTGGTAAAAAAGTAAAATTAGCAGAAAAAAATCAGCAATCATGCTAAACTAAGAAAAAACTAGGAGAGCATCAGTCATGAAAATCAACTTTCAGACCACTCTTACCCCTGAAGAAATCAAAATCGTACTTGAACAGACACAAGGTACGATCTGGATCAGCCACAAACTACCTAAGCTTCCAGAAAATGCTTTTTATCTCTTTTATCATCAAAAGGTGTGTACAGCAATTGGGAAAACAGTCCAACCAGAAACAATCGATACCGTCATCATGATCCAGCTTCCTTGGGATATAGAAGCCGATTATATGATCTACATGCTAACTGAACAAGCAGAAAAAGCTGGTCTTACAATAGCCAAAGAATCGTTCCCTTCGATTCCTGAAACGGCTAGAAAGAAAATGGCAGAACACCAAGAGAAGATTGCTGCTATACTAAGTACATTTGGTTATCCAATCGATTCTTCCGTGCCATCTGCCGCTGAAGATACGAAGAAAAAACCAGCAAAAGCTCGTCATCGCTGGTCAAAAGAAGTCAGTGAGATTCCTTTTACCGTCGATTTCAGGGGAAGTCAAGCAACGCTTTACTGGATCAAACGAAATGAATTGCTGATCAAAGCAGGCGCGACGCTCGTCAAAGATCCTCCTTTAAATAAAGACGGCTCATTAGGTTATGCTGCAAAATATGGGCAAAAGCTACGAGATGATTATAAAGACAAGATTTCAGGCACAACCACGATCGAAGATATCATCGTAAAAAGTGTGAATGAGGCAAGCTTGCTGTTGTACTTTGCCGGAACAAATAGTTGGTTGGAAATAGTGGATAAACATGGAAAATCCATTGATGAGTGGACGAGAGTCTGATTTACAGCAGAAAAAATAAAAAAGACAACTATTTTGTGTCGTCCTTTCAAAGTTAGAGATCTAACGATTAGGCCGTTTCAAAACTAGTTGTCTTTTTATATCCACAGGTTATTCGACTTTTTCGAATAACCCTCGACTGATCATCCCATCCATCAAAAAATAGAATTTATCTTGACTCATTTTCTGTTTTGGATCTTTGAAAATATTGACTGCTTTCAGTCCGTTTGCTGTAGTGATCGACATTTTCAATGTTTGGATATCTTTTGATACAGTGATTTTCAGTTTGAAGCCTTCTTTGCTTTGCGGCGTTGCATCTAATGGTCGGATCAATTGATAATTGCCTCCGTTTGTTTCTGTAAACCCATTATCGCGCAATGTATATCTTTTTGCATCAGGATGCAAACGATAGCTGATTGGTGCGCCAAGTACAGTTGCTGTTGTTTCAAATGCCATGATTTTCACCTCGATAAAATTAGTTTCTCTTTATTATAAAAGTTTATCCTGATTTTTACTAGGTTTTTCAGTTAAGTTCCCTAAAAAATGAAGGCGTTCTCTCAGACATCCGTCCACATCAGAATGACTTTATTAGTTATTTTTTGACAGCACGAACTAATTGATCAAGGAAATAATGGATGTCTTCTTCAGTATTATCTAATCCAAAGCTGATACGAATGGATTCTTTTAGTATCGGCGTATCTTCTCCATACATCGCTTCTAATACGTGAGAAGGTTCGATGTTCCCTGCTGTACAAGCCGAACCAGTAGAAATAGCGATTCCGTTCAGATCAAGCTTCATCAGTAGCAAATCATTTGCTTCGCCAATCAAGCGAAGATTCAACACATGAGGGAGTTTATTCGTTAAATCACCATTTACTTGATAAGGGATTTCGTTTGCTTCTAATGTATCAAGAATCAATTGTTGGAATCCTTGATATTTGTTGTTACGTGCTTCACGTTCTTCAGGTGATAGCAGTTCAACTGCTTTTGCCATTCCCCAGATTCCTGCTAAGTTTTCTGTACCTGCACGCCGCTTTTCTTCCTGCTCGCCACCTAAAAGCAAGGCAGGGATATTTACTCCGTCTCGTTTATATAAGAAACCGACGCCTTTTGGTCCATTGATTTTATGAGCAGAGATACTTAATAAATCGATCCCTAATTCTTCTGGATGGATCGTTTGGTTTCCATAAGCTTGTACCGCATCTGTATGGAAATAAGCTGGATGATCCGCTAAAAGTTCACCGATTTCTTTGATTGGCATCAAATTTCCGATTTCATTGTTCCCGTACATCACAGAGACCAAGATCGTATCTTCTCGCAACGCTTTTTTGATCTCTTCGATCGACAGATTTCCTTTTTCATCTACAGGCAGATATGTAACGTCAAACCCCTTTGTTTCTAAATATTTCATGGTATTAAGAACAGCAGGATGTTCGATAGCTGTAGTGATTAGATGTCTGCCTTCTTTTTGACGCGAGAACGCTGTTTCTAAGATAGCTGTATTATCCCCTTCTGTTCCCCCACTATTAAAGATGATCTCATGAGGTTTTGCTTGCAGACTATCTGCAATGATTTGTCTTGCTGTTTCCATTTTTTCATGCGCGTGGCGGCCAAACCCATGTATGCTTGAAGGATTACCAAACGTTTCTTGCATGATCGCCGTCATCGCTTCAATTACTTGCGGATGCATGGGGGTAGTTGCCGCATGATCCAAATAAATAGTTTTCACTTCATTCATCCCTTCCAAATTATCGCTAGGCACATTCTAGCATAAAACAGCGAATATACCAAAGAAGAGATTACTTTTACCTAGAAGGCACTTAGTGTAGCGAAAAAAAGACTGCCCAAAATAAGGTGCAGTCTTTCTTCTCGTTGCTAATTAATCTTCTCGTTTTTTGTCTTTTTTCTTATTCGAATTCTTTTTCTTCCAGACGGAATAACGGACTCATCGGTGTATTTTCATGGATGCGTTTGACCGCTTCACCCATTAATTCTGAACATGTCACGATCGTTAAGTTTTCTGGATGACGATTTTCTTCTGTGAAAACAGAATCAGTGATACAAATATCTTTGATTGGTGCATTGTCTAAAATGCTTTTCGCATGATCGGACAATAATCCATGTGACGCACAGGCATATACTTCTTTTGCGCCGTTTTCTTTTAACACATTTGCTGCTCGTGCAAGCGTTGCTCCGGTGTTCAAGATATCATCTACCATGATACATGTCTTTCCTTGAACATCACCAATCACATAACCACCCTCCGTTGAAGCATCATCTGCATGGTCTACGATGGCTAATGTACTGTTCAAATATTCTGAAAGACTACGTGCACGCTGAACGCCGCTGTTTTTTGGCGACACAACTACGATGTCATCTCCCATCAGACCTAATTGACGGTAATAATGAGCAAACAATGGCATCGTAAATAAATTATCTACAGGAATATCAAAGAATCCTTGTACTTGAACCGTGTGCAGATCTAAAGTCAGTACTCGAGTTGCCCCTGCTTCTTCGATCAAGTTAGCAATCAATTTCGCAGTGATCGGTTCATGAGGTTTCGCCGTGCGGTCTTGTCTAGCATACCCATAGTAAGGCAATACGACATTGATCGTTTTCGCACTTGCTCGCTTCATTGCATCAATCATAATCAGCAGTTCCATGTAATAGTCATTGACAGGTGCATTCGTTGATTGAACGATGTACACGTGATCCCCACGGATACTTTCTTCAATATTGATGGAAATCTCCCCATCACTAAATTGCTTCACGACGCTTTTACCTAATTCTGTTCCAAACACTTTCGCGATTTTTTCAGCTAATGGACGATTCCCATTCAAACTAAAAATCTTCAACGTGTCATCCTGATACTTATTACTCATGTAGTCCTCCCCAAAACTTCTCTATTCTTCGATAGTTTAACATATTTTCCCAAGATTTTCTGTTAATTTCAGCAAATTCTTAAGGAAGTGAAACTGTTCCGTTACTCCAACTGGCAGGAATAACTTTATGGTAGTCCCCCCAATTGTCGTGTACTTTGTAATAACGTTCCCCTGTTTCAGTTTCAAAATAAGCATACGCCGTCACCCAATGATTGCCGTAAGTACTACCAAGTACTTTCAGGATTCCAATCATCACAGGCTTGCCTTCACGTATACGTTTTGTGGCTCGCTGCCATGAACCTAGAAGAGTTGCTCGTGCACGCTCGTGATTGCCATTCTTCTTTAAAAAACTAGAAATCCCTGTACTGACTTGAAAAGGGATCGTAGGAAGGCCTAGTGGTTGGATTTGGCTACGCAACGCCTTTGTCAATGCCATCGAGTTAGACGTGTTTTTCTTGCGGATCTCTAGGGGAAGCATCCACTCTTTACGATAGTCTTGATAGTAGGCAAGTAAAACCGCCGCCGCATAAGTCCCGCAAAGATAACCTGAAGGAGTAGCCCATTTCTTATATCTTAAAAAACGTTCTTCTGGCAATCCCACCCAACAATTTACGAGTTCTTTTCCTGACCTTTTTTCTTCGATCAAAACAGGCACCTCTTCTTTTCCGTTGATCCATTGAGAGAACTCGATTGGTGCTTCATTGAGCAGTCTCCATTGGCTACGAGAAATGCCCTCTTGATAGGTATATTCTGCTGGAGAATATTCTGTCGGATGTCCTGATTGATCGATGATCACATAACTTTGATCTTCAAAAATCAGTGCTAAAAAAAGCCGTTCGCTTTTTTTTGACTGTAGTTGCTGGGTGCTGGCTAATTTTTTGATTTTTTTATCTATTTTAAAATAGAAAGGTTTATCCACTACTTGTTTCAGTTGGGATCGCCTCCTTTTTTTCATTATAAGTGAACGATTGAAAAAAACAAATCAGTTTGATTGTCCGAATTTTCAAATTTTTTTATGTTCTATTTGTTAATTCCTTCATTTTGTAAGATAATGGGCACACGAAACAAAAAAGGAGCGATCGATGAATGAACAAAGAACGATTGAAACAAGATTTCTATGAAGCAGTCAATGAAGAATGGCAAAAAACAGCAAAAATCCCTGCAGATAAACCAGCTACAGGCGGTTTCCAAGACTTAGTTGACGGAATCGACCAACTTTTGATGGGAGAAACAGACGATCTGCTTGCCCATCCAGAAAAAGTATCTTCAGAAAAAATGAAACATTTCCTTGCTTATTATCAATTGGCAAACGATTATGACCGAAGAAATGAGTTGCATGCTCAACCACTTCAGCCTGTAATCGAGAAAGTTGAATCATTGCAGTCTTTCGACGAATTGAATGAGCAATTCCCGGAATGGTTGTTGGATACACTACCATTGCCATTTAATCTAGATGTAGATGCTGATATGAAGAATGCACAGACGAATGCCTTCTTTGCTTATCCGCCTTCTTTATTTCTTCCAGATAAGACGTATTATGCACCAGAACATCCTAACGGTGCACAACTAATGGGCGTTTTCTTTGATATGGCAGTTCAATTATTGGAGCTTGCTGGCAAAGAAAAAAGTCAGGCAGAAGCAATCACAGAACAAGCAGTGCAATTTGATAAATTGATTGCTCCTCATGTAAAAAGTGCAGAAGAAAACGCAGATTACAGCAAAATGTATAATCCGCAATCTTTTGACACATTTATTCAATACACAGATAAACTTGACTTGAAAAAACTTGTCACTAGTTTGATTGGGACAACCCCAGATAAAGTGATTGTCACTGATCCAGTGTACTTTGATCATTTGAATGACATCCTGACAGAAGCTCATTTTCCCTTATTCAAAAGCTGGATGATCATTAAAACAGTACGTTCTCTTAGTGGGTATCTATCAGAAAAATTCCGCCAAGTCAGCGGAATCTATTCTCGCGTATTGTCTGGAACAGACGAAGCAATGCCTCAGAAAAAAGCAGCTTATTACCTTGCTTCTGGTCAATTTGATCAAGTCGTTGGTGATTACTACGGGAAAAAATATTTCGGCGAAGCTGCTAAAAAAGATGTAGAGCAAATGGTGAAAAAAATGATTGCCGTTTATAAAAAACGGCTAGAAGAAAATGACTGGCTTGGGGATGCAACAAAAGAAAAAGCCGTCATAAAATTAAATAACTTAGGTATCCAAGTCGGTTACCCCGATAAGATCCCAGCACTATTCGACCAATTCAAAACAGTGCCTGCAGATCAAGGTGGTACTTTGCTTTCAAACACCCTTGCTTTCAGCAAACTCACATTGAAAGATCGTTTCAGCAAATGGAATAAACCAGTGGATCGTTCAGAATGGGAAATGAGCGCTGATACAGTCAATGCTTATTACCATCCATTCCGGAATGTGATCGTTTTTCCGGCAGCCATCCTTCAAGCGCCATTTTACAGTCTAGAACAATCAATCTCTGCTAATTACGGGGGAATCGGAGCTGTTATCGCTCATGAGATTTCCCATGCATTTGATAACAACGGCGCTTTGTTTGATGAATATGGCAACTTGAACAATTGGTGGACAGAAGAAGATCTTGCACAATTCCAAAACAAAGCACAAGCAATGATCGAAGAATTCGATGGCCTGCCTTTTGCTGACGGAAAAGTAAACGGAAAATTAACCGTTTCAGAAAACATTGCGGATGCAGGCGGTCTAAGCTGTGCATTGGAAGCAGCAAAAACAGAATCAGATCTTTCTATCGAAGAATTCTTTGTCAATTGGGCAACGATTTGGCGTACAAAAGCAAAAAAAGAATACCAACAACTTTTACTGCAAATCGATGTTCATGCCCCTGCTAAACTCCGAGCAAATGTGCAACCCAAAAACCTTGACGAATTCTATGAAACATTTGGTGTCACGGAACAAGATGCTATGTATCTAGCGCCAGAAAAAAGAGTGCGAATCTGGTAAGAGGTTGTGAAAAAGCTGTCCTGCATCAAGTAATAAGAACAGCCAAACAAAAATAGCTCCTCCTATTTTTCGTTTGGTTGGGCTTATTACCGCAGATGCAAGCTTTTGAACACCGTATATCAGAGGTTGCGAAAAAGCTGTCCTGCATCAAGTAATAAGAACAGCCAAACAAACACAGCAAGTGGGATCTCATCTATAAAAATGATAGAAGGAAGTGGAACGAATGGACGTCTCACTTCCTTCTTTTTTTACTTTCCTCAACTAATTGTTCTACCTTATCAAAAGGATACAGTGCGTTTATTTTTTTCGCTGTTTCATGACATAAGCAGCTACACCGATTAACAAAATTCCTCCAGCTACTGCTAACAACGGGCTATTAGACTCTCCCGTTTGTGGAAGTCCTTGAGCGCCATCTTTTTCCCTTTCTTTTGCTGCCCCATCTGGATCAGAAGGTTTTTCATTTGGCGATCCATTCCCTGGATTTTCCCCTTCTGGTTCATCAGTTCCTGGTGGCACACTGACAGCTTCTCGCACTGTGATCGCTTTTTGCTGGGTAACAGGTTCTGTACGAGCAACCCATTTTTCACCATCAAATATTTCCGAACGATAAGTGACTTCTAGCGTATATTCTCCTTTTGAGGGTGCTGAAAAAATAGCGGTATGATTAGAAAATTGAGCACTTGACTGTGTTTCAACGATTTGGATCTTTTCTGGGAAATAACGCATATCTTCAAAGACAGGTGTTCCTTGATTTGGTGTGAATGTTGACACAGATACTGTAAAAGGCTTCAGTTCGATGATATTTCCTTCTGCATTCTCCGTCACACCATTTGCCTCTTGGATAATGATTGGATTATTTTGTTCGTTTGGTTTTGTCTGATTTGGTTCTTGTACGATTGCATATTCTGGATACTCCGAAGACGGTGAGGTTTCTCCGTCAAAAGTAGCACCTACAGATAGTGGAAGACCATCTACTCTTCCCTTTTCTGTTTGACGATTCTCCGGTTTGATTTGCATCAATCCATGGACATGGATGCTTCCATTCGCATAGCGCGTAACAGGCTGCTGTCCTTCTTGCGAATGTGTATTTAGAGATTCGATCCAATCTTTTGATACGGTATGTCCAAGAGTATTTTCTGATTGTTTCTCTCGTTCATTCCAATAGTAGTTCAACGAGTGATAGATTTGATCTTCGTTTTGATTCAATGGGCGGATCTGCTCTCTCATCTCAAGATTTTCTGTTCGGAAAGATAAGATACCAGAAGCATGGAAGTCTGTGTTTCCTGCCGAAGAGGTATAAAGAGCCACATTATAGGAACCATTGTTGAAGCTTGTACTACTATTGACGATAATATCTGTTCCACTATTGGAATCGATTCCTTTCGCAAGATTTTCGAAAGACAAACTATTGATCAATTCATGAGGGCCCGATAAAGAGGAACCACCCATTTTGAATCCATTGCCGTTCCCTTCTCCTTCAACTCCCGGTACCCAACCGTTTCGATAAGCAACTGAGTTTTTGATGACTACTTTCCCGATCGAACCTGTTTCATTTTTAGCAAAAAGATCCCAACCATCATCTGCATTATGATAAGCGATACAACCGTCAAATACATTCCCTTCTCCTGTTGTCAGTTTGGCCGCAAATCCATCGGCATCTTCAAATCCCGGGTCAGCATTTTCAAAAGATGTACAGTTCTTGACTAAGTTATGCGCTGGCCATGCTTCGAAAGGATCATTTGAGCTACCACTGATTTGGATTCCTGTATTTCCATTCCGATAAGCATGGATCTCTTCAATCAAATTATGGTTTCCAGAAATCTGCAATCCTTTTTGCATAGCAGCACTATTTGTAACGTCAAACCCACGTAAAACCCAGTAGTGACTAAACAGTGTCATCCCATTTCCAGTTCCTTTAAAATCAAGTACAGGTCGCTTGTTTTCTTGATTTTTCTCTGCAATCAATTGAATCGGGTTTTCTCTAGTCCCGTTAACTCCTTTTGGAATCGTTAATCCTCTTTCAAAGGAATAAGTTCCAGGAGCCAGGACGATTGTCTGCCCAGCATATGCGTATCTCAATGCTTGCGTCAGAGATAACGGATTTTGTCTGCTTCCGCTTCCTGTATCTGACCCTTCCGGTGTTACATAAACTGTCGAGTATTTAGGTTTATGGTAGTCAACTGTATGCAGGATCTCCTTTGTTTCATAACTAGCCATCTCTACGTATTCTTCTGGCGGATAGTTTTTATCTGGCGTAAAACTGAAAGTAAATTCGTTCGTTCCTTCCATCAGTTTTGTCTGATAATCAAATTCCCGATTTGCAGTGATTGCCAAGTCTTTCGCGTTCTCAAGTACCTCTCCTGTTGCTTGATTTTTGATTGTTAATAATCCGTCAGCATTTGCTCTAAAGGACATAGTATGGTCTTGGTTTCCTGAATGATTACTAGAGGTCACAGTGTAAATCGGATCAATCAAGCGAGTGGGCCTTTCTTGTCCAGGAGGATCTGTCGCAGGATCTGAGTAAGCCACTTCGATTCCTTCTACCTTGATCGTCATATTCCTTGCTGCAGCAAATCCTGCATAGATAACCGATTCATCGGAAGCATATAGCTTTTCCCAGTCATACATGATGTTAGAAGCTAGTTCTTCCCCTGTTTCAGGATCGTAATAATATGCCTCTAAACCAGTGTTCGTTTTTTTCATCTCTACATCTAGTTTAGTAATCGAATCCGTAGCCGGAAACAGATTCCCATGACCGTTTCCGAATATATTATAAGAACCTGCTTCTTTTTCTAAGAGCCCTGCTGAAGTCTCTAAAGGCGTTGTTTCCACTGAGACACTCCCAGGAGCAGGTGCGGCTTGAGGATCTTCAGATGATATCCCTGTGATTGCCCGTGTCCCCAATCCAAGTCGCATCGTATATTTACTGCCGTTCGTGTTGACCACTTCTTGTCTATCCGAGTCCCAGACATATTCGATCCGACTGCCCAGTATAGCAAATGAATTCGAATAAAATGCTTGCCCAAACAAATGATCTTTTGGCACTGTGTCTCTCACCATCAAAGCAAATCCTTCTTGAGCATTCGTATAGGTCCAAGATTCTATTTCAATCGTCGCCCGTATCCTAAAATTGGTATCTTTCGGAATGGCTTGATAATAATAGGTCATTC
Source organism: Enterococcus sp. M-BR2 (assembly GCF_056612775.1). Classification (NCBI taxonomy): domain Bacteria; kingdom Bacillati; phylum Bacillota; class Bacilli; order Lactobacillales; family Enterococcaceae; genus Enterococcus; species Enterococcus sp. M-BR2. The sequence continues at coordinate 85,748 of NZ_CM152743.1, read as the reverse complement.
CATCTGATCCGCTTGACTGGAATTTCCCACCGTTATTCGTGGAAGAAAGCCGCACGCCGTCTTCTAATGGTTCAATCGCATATCTACTGGCACTTGTGCTTTCTCCGAAAACTACCCCTTTCCACTCTTCAGGAACTTCATCAGATTGCTTTTCTTCCTTTTCATTTTCTGATTCTTTTATCATAGGATCATTTCCTTCTTCCACATCCTTCTCTTCACTAGCCGTTGATTCTTCCTCCAATATTGACGTTTCTTTGCTGTTCACGTGTGCATTTTGTTCGTTCACAGTCTGTTCGTTAGCAGCAACTTCAACGACAGAAGTCAAAATCGAGGTACTAAGCATGAGGATATTCATCATTAGTGCACTGTATTTTATTCGTTTTTTTATCAAGTCCATCCCTCCTGAAACAAGTTAGAAAGCGTTTACCTAAAGTATTACCTAATTTATTTTTGCTGTCAATAAAAAACAAAATTATAATAAGTGATATTTTATAAAAAGAAAAATATAACTTTAGTTGTTAATAATAAAGGGATTTATTATAGTTGAAATTATATTTTTGATAAAAAATAACAAATAAAAGAAGAGCGCAAAACAATGTAATTCGTTTTACGCTCTTCTTTTATTATTTTTTGATTTTTATTTTAAAAAAAGTTTTGTTTTTTATAGAATCTCTGCACCTAACGCGGATTCAAAATGTCTCAATGCCCATTCGTGTCCGACAGGATCAAAACTTGCCACGGCATCTTTGAAAATATGGAGTTTGTATCCTAGATTATACGCATCAACTGCTGTATGCAACACACAAATATCTGTACACACGCCGGACAAATAAACATCTGTGATCTGACGTTCTCGCAAACGAATGTCTAGATCTGTTCCACTAAAAGCGGAATAATGCCGTTTGTCTATCCAATAAACATTTTCCTGCTGCTCATGCTCTTGGTACAAATTTTTTAAAGAGCCGTACAATTCCCGTCCACTCGTTCCTATCACATTATGCGGAGGAAATAAGCGGTTCTCTGGATGGAAAGAATCTTTTGGATCATGTGCATCAATGGCAAAAATGACAAAATCCTTTTGCTCCATAAACTTTTTTGTGTGGGCAGTCAGCTTTTTTTCAATTGCTTGACCTGCTGCACCAGTCGTCAGCTTTCCATCCTCTGCAACAAAATCATAGGTATAGTCAATCGAAATCAATGCGTTCATCTTAGTCCTCCTTATACGAGATGTTTGACAAATTCGATCACCATTTCTGCTGATCGCTTGCCTGCGTCTTCGATAAATTCGTCAAAGCTTTGTGTCGCCGAGTGATCTGCTGTGTCACTCATTGCACGTACGATCAAAAATGGGATATTGAACTGACGGGCCGTCTGTCCAACAGCGGCTCCTTCCATTTCACAAGCTAAAGCTTCAGGGAAATTCGTTAAGATTTCTTTGATTTTATCTGGAGAGTCGACAAATGTATCGCCTGTAACGATCAATCCTTCTTTTGCATTCAAATCCGTTGCTTTTGCTGCTTTAGCCATTTCACTGCGCAAATATGTGCTTGCTTCATAATATAGAGGCATTCCTGGTAATTGACCTGGTTTGTAGCCAAATCCTGTTGCATCTGCATCAAAGTAAGCTACTTTGTCTGATATAACAATGTCGCCTACTTGTAAACCTTCACCGATCCCGCCAGCTGAACCTGTATTGATCACCATGTTCACGCCGTATTGTTGGATCAACAGACTTGTGGTAATAGATGCTAAGACTTTTCCTATACCGGAACGTACGACGATCACTTCGTGGTTACCTAATGAACCTGAAATAAATAAAGCGCCTGCGCGTTCCCATGATAATGGTTCGCTTAGGTTCTCTCTCAAAATTTTTACTTCTTCTTCCATTGCGCCGATAATACCGATTTTCATCTTTTTAATTCCTTCTTTCTATATAAATGCGATTGCTAAAAAAACCACACATAACATTAGGATAACAATAATAAGAGATTTCATCAAAAAAGAGTTCCATTTGGTCGTCTTTTCTCGTTCACTGATCCTTGTTTTCGTGATTGGTTTATTCTTTTTGCTTTCTTTACGATAAAAGCTGGCAATCTTTTTTTCTTCTTGCTGATAAGCTGTTTCTGCTTTTCGCTGTTTTTTTAATGACTCGCTTGCTTGTGCTTGTTGTCGCTTGCGAAGTTCGCTTCGCGTAATAAGCGGTCCTTTGGCCATAAGCCGATCCCTCTACTTTCCTTTGGTCAATAATTCCCAGTATTGAATCGCATAAATCGTCTTTGCATCACAAATCAACTGATCTTTCATCGCTTGTTGTGCCTCTTCAAGAGTTAGATGATACAGCTCCAGTACTTCGTCTTCATCTTGAGCTAAAGGATTCTCGACCTTCTCTACTCCTTGTGCATGATAAATATGAAGGACTTCATTTGCAAAACCTGGTGAAAGATACATCGAAATAAGATGGCTCAGCGACTTCGCACGATAGCCGGTTTCTTCTTCTAATTCTCTGGCTGCAGTCATTTCAGGATTTTTTCCTTCTCCTGGATCGATTTTTCCAGCTGGGATCTCCAAGATCACTTTTTCTAAAGGCTTTCGAAACTGTTTGACAAGGAGCAGGCGGTCATGTTCATCAAAAGCAATGATCCCAACACCGCCAGGATGAAATACCAGTTCCCTCTTCGAAGTTCCTCCGTCTGGTAAACGAACTTCATCTACAGCAACATAGATAATTTTCCCGCTATAGATTTCTTTGCGACTGATTGTTTTTTCTTCAAATTGCTCATTGTTCAGCATATCTTCTCCTGCTTTCTTTGTAATCATAACTGCTTTTTTTTCATTTTTCAATTTTTCTCGAAAACTCCCTATTAGTTTACCATAGATAAACCTTAGATTTTCTCTAAATATAGAAAATCCTTCTTTAGTCCGATACTCTTTCTAGTAGTCAGTATGCTAAAATAAGAATGTAATCGAATAACGGAAAGAATTCAATACTCAATGATAAATGACTTGGAGGGCTTATTATGATAAAACGAAATTGGCCGTGGCTTCTAGCACTGGTCTTGCTGTTTCTCTTTGTCCGAAACAATGGTTTTTCTTTTGTTCTAGGACTATTATTGATAGGCGTAGTTTTAGTTTTGTGGGGGCTCTTCGGTTCGCGCAGGAAAAAGGGAAAACAAGAAGAAATTCCTGCACTGACTGACGAACTTGAAACTCACTATGAAAAAAACGGTATGACAGCGAATGAAATCTCATTTTTTCGACAAACAATGAATCAAACAAAAAATGAGATCAATCAATTGCAAATGAATATGCAGCAGACAGCCAAACTTAAAGCAATCGATCTCCGCCATGACCCAGTCAAAGCAGCAAAAGCTTTATTCAAAGAATTGGTGAAAGAACCAAACCGACTGCATGAAGCAAGTCAGTTTCTTTATACGCATCTGCCGAATCTAGTTGATTTGACAAATAAGTATAATGAGATCAATGACCATGAGATCAAAAACAAACAGACCTATGAAAAGCTAGAAGAAAGCGCGCAGATCATCGACCAGCTGTCAGCTTTGATCGCACAAGATTATCAAAAATTCGTCGCTGATGACCTAGACGACATCGACGTAGAGATATCTGTTGCGAAACAAAGCTTAAAGCGTGATAATAAACATGAACCAGAACAAAAAGAGTAACTCTTTTGTTCATAAAAAAGACTCGGAACATTCAGATGATGTCTGGTTGTTTCGAGTACTTTTTCTAAAGTAGAGATATTCATGTAAGAATCGAGAACAGATTCGACAAGGAGGAATTTTTTATGGATCATAAACCGACTGAAACAAAAGATGTCACACCAGTTAACGATACACTTGAAGACTTATTGAACAACCCGTTTTCAACCCCAACAGATACGCTGACCACTTCACAACAAGCGGAGATTGATCAGCTCCAAGAGCAGCAGACAGCTGCTCGCTTAATTGACAAACTACCGGCGGAACGTCAAGAACAAGCAAAACAGCTGGCAGCAAAAATCGATGCCAATGATGCACAGTCTGTCACCAGCTATGGCTCAGCTGCTCAAGCGAAATTAAGTGAGTTCTCACAATCAATGTTGAATCACGTACAAGCTCAAGATATTGGCCCAGTCGGAGATTCGTTGACTGAACTAATGTACCGTCTCCAAGAAGCCAACCCTGACGAACTGCGTGCCGGAGAAGGAAATATCTTCCAACGTGTCTTCGGTAAGGTCAAACAATCGATTTATGAAGTGACAGCAAAATATCAAAAAATTGGTGCACAAATCGACAAGATCTCAGTGAAATTAGATAAAGAAAAAGACGGACTATTAAAAGATAATCTGATGTTAGAACAGCTTTACCAAAAAAACAAAGACTACTTTGATGCATTGAATATTTATATTGCTGCTGGAGAATTGAAAATGGAAGAACTTCAATCAACGATCATTCCAGAAGCAATGAAAAAAGCAGAAGAAACTGGTGACCAGATGGATGTCCAGATTGCCAACGATTATACACAATTCCTAGATCGTCTGGATAAACGTACACATGACCTTCGCCTAGCTAGACAGATCACGATTCAGCAAGCCCCACAAATCCGCTTGATTCAAAACACGAATCAAGCCTTAGCTGAAAAGATCCAAGCATCTATCGCTACAGCCATTCCGCTGTGGAAAAACCAAGTCGTGATCGCATTGACTTTGCTTCGTCAAAAAGATGCAGTGACCGCTCAACGCCAAGTCTCTGAAACAACAAACGACTTATTGAAGAAAAATTCAGAGATGCTGAAAATCTCAGCCATCGAAACAGCGAAAGAAAACGAACGCGGAATCGTGGATATTGAGACCCTGCAAACTACACAAAACGATTTGATCGAAACGATCCAAGAAACTTTGCGTATCCAAAAAGAAGGAAAAGAAAAACGTCGTCATGCAGAAGTAGAACTTGGACACATGGAAGAAGATCTGAAACAAAAACTTTTGGATTTAACCCAATAGACCATTTTTCGTTCGTTACTAAAACAAACGCCCATCAACAGTTTATTACACTGTTGGTGGGCGTTTTTCTTATCTTTCTTCTAACTTCTCCATTGGAGTCTATTTCTCGTTCATCTTGCTGTGTCCATAGCCATAGCCAAAATAAATGATCAGTCCAATAACCATTACGATACCGAACACGATCCAAGTCACCGTTTGCAGACGAAGCATCAAGACGATACAAGTCAAGATCGAGACGATTGGCAAGATAGGAACGAATGGCACTTTGAATTCTCCTGCTTTTGGTTTGCCAAACATTTTTCTTAACTTCAGTAAGCCTAGACTAACTAGCATCAAATAGGCAAGCGCCATGATATTCGTTAGTTCCGCTAATACATTCAATGGGAAAAATCCGGCAAAGAATATGGCTGCCACACCAGCGGCATAAGTCGCTTTTTTCGGTGTACGATGCTTTTGATCGATTTCTGTCATAAATTTAGGCAGCAAACCATCCTTGCTGACAGCAAACAACAAACGAGCGAGTGAATACATCATCGAGATCGTCACCGTCAGCAACGTCAAGATTGCCCCTACAGCGATCACTGCGCCAACTGTCCCATGTCCTACATACCTCATGGCAAAGGCCACTGGATCATTAACGCCTAGTTCAGTATAAGGAACGATTCCTGTCAAAATCAGCGTCACGATAATGTAAAGGACCGTAGCGATCAGTATCGAACCAATAATCCCTCTTGGTACGTCTTTTTGTGGATTTTTGACTTCCTCAGCTGCCATTGCAACAGCATCAAATCCCAAGAAAGCAAAAAAAACAAGAGCTGCACCATCTAGCACACCGGAAAAACCAAAAGGCATGAATGGCTGCCAATTATCAGGCTTAACGAAAAATATCCCTACAATGATAAACATCGCGATGATACCAAATTTGACATATACCATGACATTATTCAAACGTAATGCTTTCTTGGCTTCAAGCGACACGATGTAAGTGACGAATATCACTACGAGCACCGCAATCAAGTCAATGTATGTACCATTTTCCGGATTGTACCCGCCAGTTAATGCTTGTGGAAGTTCGGCCCCTAAGCTTTTCAAGAAACCTTGCATATAGCCAGACCAGCCGGAAGCCACAGAGGAAACTGCTAGCAAAAATTCCCCGATCAACAACCACCCTGTCAACCAGGCAGCAAATTCACCAAAGACAACATACAGATAGACATATGGCCCACCGATCACTGGCACTCGCGAAGCAAACTCTGCGAAACTCAGTCCAGACAAAATGACAACGATTGCAGCTAAGACAAATGAAAGTGACAGTGCTGGACCAGCATTTTGATTGGCCGCAACCCCTGTCACCACAAATATTCCCGTACCGATGATCGCGCCAATTCCAAGCATGATCAAATCAGACGTTTTTAGTTCTTTTTTCATCTCACTCGTATGATTGAGATTGATCTCTTTCTTACGAAACAAATCCATTGAAGTTCCTCCCCATTTTAGGTTGGAAAACAGTGATTAAACTGTTTTCATGTACCCTAAAAGGATACCACCTAAAATGACTAAAAGGCAACCAACAATAACATAAATGAGCTCTTTTTTCGTTTTTCTTTCGCCAAGGATGAAAATCCCACCTAAAGTAGAAATAATGATCCCCATTTGTGAAAGTGAGAATCCAACAGCTAAACCAAGGGATTTGACTGTAAGAAGCATACAGATATTACCTAAGCCCCATAATAATCCACAGATCATGTTTTTCCATACAAATTGATCTACTTTAACTTTACGGAAGGCAAAGAAGCTTGCGCCTAAGATCATTCCGATACTTTGAGGTAAGATAATTGACATCGCATCCAAATTCGCCCAGTTGACAATGATCGTATATACGCCATAACCAATCGTAGAGAAGATCAATGCTCTAAAGCCCTTACCAAAATCAAGCATTTTATTATCTGTATCTATTTTTCCTTCGTCATCTTGTCGTGCCGTCAAATACGCACCGCTTACAAGAAGAGCTAAAGCAATAATACCGTATACATAATCTTTCGTTTGTGTCCATTCTTGGAAGAAAACGGCTCCCGCAATCGTATTCAAAATTAATTGAAAACCAGTAGACAATGGTAACCCTACAGAAACACCCATGTACTTCATTCCATGGAATTGTCCATTTTGTCCAACACTCCAAGCTAAGCCAGATAAAAATCCGATCAAGAAAATCCAAGGGGTGATTACAGGACTAACAACGAAAAAGACAACTAAAGAAAACAGAAATGCACCAATCGTCATTCCTAGTGTTTGTTGATTGGCATCGCCACCAATTTTACCACTTACTAAACCAATACTACCCCATGCCAACATAGGGACTAATGCTATTAAAATTTCCATAACCAATCTCCTTTTATTTCACATGATAAGAAACTTATCAGCGAAAACGTTAACAACACAAGCGTTTTTTTTCGTTTCTAACGATTTTCTAACGTTTTTCATTATAAAAATTTAAGATTGGGAAAAATAAAGTCATTGTCGTCCCTTTTCCTTCAGTTGATTCAGCCGTCAATTGGATACCTAATTTTTCTGCCAGATTTTTTGCCAAATACAGGCCTAATCCTGTTGAATGCGTTTTACTAAGTCGTCCATTTCTTCCAGTAAATCCCTTATCAAAGATTCGTTTCAAATCTTCCTCCGGGATACCGATTCCTGAATCTTTAACAGAAAGACTGACTCCTTGCGCTTCCTTTTTTATTCTCACCATGATATTTCCGTGATCCGGCGTATATTTGATGGCATTGCTAAGCAGTTGGTTGAAGATAAAAGCGACCCATTTAGCATCAGTCAAAACAGTATGATCCTCACCAATGATTTCGTAGCGAAGATTTTTTTGGATAAAATAATTGGCCTGACTGCGTATCACAGGCTGGATGATTCCTTTCAATCCATACTCTTGGATGAGATAGTCCCGCGAGAAACTGTCGAGTCTTGCATAATACAAGACTTGCTCTACGTATTCGTCGATTTTTGATAATTCATTTTCGAGTAAGGTATACTTTTGATCGTCAATATCGAACTCGATCGAACGAACCAGTAACTTGGAAGCGGAAAGTGGTACTTTGATCTCATGGACCCATGAGTCAATATAATCTTTTTGGTCTTGTTGATTGCTGATTGCTGATTGCATCACTTCTTGATGTTCGCGAATCAGCTGATTGATATATTCTTCCACCAGTTTTTCTTCTTCTGTCCGCCCGCCACTCAAATAATTTTGCAAAGGAGATGTTTTTTGTATGTCAGCTAACTTCCCCCACCATCTTCTTTTGCTCAAGTAGCCACCTAGCAGATAAAAAATCAGAAAGACGCCCTCAATCAAAGCTAAATAAGCAATCGTGCTCAAATCCACTTTGATATTTGGGGCTAGCCACATCACAAAGATCGTTAAGGCAATAAAAAACAGCCATCCCAAGATTAATGTCCACTGATCTTTCAAATATTTAAAGAAATTCATCTTAACCGATCATCCTTTCAGGGAACGATATATCCCTGTCCTACTTTTGTTTCGATATAGCCTTGGATACCTGCCTGTTCGATTTTTCGGCGTAACCGATTGATGTTCACTGTCAATGTATTGTCATCTACAAACCGCTCGTCATCCCAAAGTGCTCGCAGCAATTTTTCACGGCTTAAGATCTTTCCGTTGTGTTTCATCAAAATAAATAGCAGGCGGTATTCATTTTTGCTCAAATCAATGATCTCTCCATTGATCTCCATACTTCCGTTGTCGACATTCAACGTAATACCATTATGGCTCATCATTTCACTGGATAATTCTGTGTAATTATAAGAACGGCGAAGCAACGCATTGATTTTGGCAATCAGTACATCGATTTGGAAAGGCTTTGTCACAAAATCATCTGCTCCCATGTTCATGGCCATGATCATGTCCATATTCGTATTCCTGCTGGAGATAAAAATGATCGGTACTTTCGATACTTCACGTATTTTTTGACACCAATAATACCCATCCAAAACAGGAAGATTGATGTCTAGCAATACAAGCTGTGGTTCTTCTCTTTCAAAGTCTGAAAATACTTGGTTGAAGTCGGTCGTTCCAAAGGTTTCGAATTGCCATTTCTCAAGTTCTTCCATAATCAATTGTCGAATGATTTCTTCATCCTCGACTACCATGATTTTTGCCATAAAAAATCCCTCCATCTTTCTTCTTGCTTCTACAATATCAAAGAAGCCTTTGTGAAACAAGTTGGCTTACCTGTAAAATGTCATTTTAGAAAACGTTAAAAAAAACTGAAAATAGGCGATTTAATCGCTTTTGTCTCTTCCAAGCAGCTGAAATTTATTATGTTATTCTTAATAATTGGTCTATCATCTGTTATTTTTCTTTGGTTGTTTTTGTCTCGCCGATTGTAAAATTAAGCTAGACAACTAAAAAAGTCATTTGTGCTACACTCAAAATAGTTCCGACCAAAGAATTATAAGGAGTGAGTACAAATGACCTATACCCATCTTACAACGGATGAACTTGTAATAATAGAGTCTTATTTCAAAATTAATCAATCTGTTGCTAAAACTGCCCATTGCTTGAATCGTTCAAGACAAACGATCCATAAAGTATATCTGTTCTTCAAGCAAGGAAAATCAGCCTTAGAATATTATCAACAGTATAAGAAAAACAAATCAAACTGTGGTAGACGTCCGCTTGTTTTACCCGAGGAACAATCAGAATATATTCAAAGAAAGGTTGTTCAAGGATGGACACCCGATGTGATTGTTGGTCGTGCAGCGTTTCCTATTAGTTGTTCTGCTCGTACCATTTATCGTATGTTCAAAAAGGGGCTATTTGATTCTTCTGACTTACCGATGAAAGGCAAGCGTAAACCGAATGGACATCAAGAAAGACGTGGAAAACAAACTTTCCGCCGCTCTATTCATGAACGTGAAAAGGATTATAGCCAATTCTCAAATGAGTTTGGTCACCTTGAAGGTGACACTATCGTAGGTCTGAAACATAAAAGTGCTGTAATTACCTTAGTTGAACGATTATCAAAAGTTATCATCACATTGAAACCGTGTGGTAGACAAGCGATTGATATTGAAAAAAAATTAAATCAATGGTTTGAATCTGTACCGAAAAACCTATTCAAATCCATCACTTTTGATTGTGGAAAGGAATTTTCAAATTGGAAACAGATCAGTAATGTCAATGATATTGCCATTTATTTCGCTGATCCAGGAACGCCGTCTCAAAGAGGCCTAAACGAGAATTCTAACGGATTGTTACGTAGAGATGGTTTATTGAAATCTATGGATTTCAATTCAGTAGATGAATTTTTTATTCAATCTGTCGCATCTAAACGAAATAATATTCCTAGAAAATCACTGGATTATCGAACACCTTTGGAAGTATTTTTGAGTTACGTAAGTATTGATGATCTGTCTAACTTAATTTGACAATTAAGATCTTTTAAATTTTCGATAACCCCAATAACCGAAAAGAGTTAGTATTAACAATACCCCTAGTAAGAGCGCAAGTAATCGATAAAGATGGTATCTTTTTGTCTTTTCCATCTTCGAAGAGGCTTCTTCTGTAAAAGGGACTCGCTTTCCTGTCACCAGTAACCTGTGGGTGTTCACAGTATAAGGTGTGCAAGTAATAAGTGTGACCAGATCCTGTTTTTCTCTGATTGCTAATGTATCTGTTTTTGTTGGAAGGACAACGATTTTCTCAACGACTTCATAAGCGAGCATACGACCATATACTTCAAGATAGAAACGGTCATTTTTCTCCATTTTTTCAAGATCTGTAAACAATTTTTTCTCAGCAACACCGCTATGGGCGGTAATGACGGAATGTGTACTTTCTCCTCCAATTGGAAAAGAGGTACCTTGTAGAACTGTCGCTCCTCTATCTAATAAAAGATCATTTGTTTCATCGAATAAAGGCAAGCTAACATTGATTTTCGGAATATAGATTGCTCCGATCATATGTTGTTCGTAGTATTCTTTTCCTGGATTTCGGACATCTCTAACCGCTTGTTCAAAAGGATCTTTGACTTGACCCATTCCTGGGATGGCTGCCGTACGAGCAAGCGCCTGATTTTTCTTTTCTTGTACCGCTAATCGTTGCTCATTTTTTTCTTCTTTCTCTCGTGCAAGCTGTTTTTGATAATTCTCGATCCTTCTTTGGTCCAAATAATTGCTGAGAGCATCAGCTAAAAATGGATATGTAAAAACTGCAGCTCCTGTAAAAAACATCACTGCCATGAATAATTGTAATAATATACTGATTTTTGTTTGAGGTCTTTTCTCTGTTTTCTTTTTCATTTTCTTCACCTTCTTATTTAAAAAAACCGCAGCAACCTTTATAAAAAACGATTGCTGCAGCTTATTTTTGTTGCTTATACTTCAGACTTCATTTTAGATTTACGGTACCAGCTGTAGGCCCCAATCATCAAACTTAGACCGATCAGCAAGAATGCTAAGATCCCGTTTCCTCCAGTAGAAGGAAGAAATCCTTGTCTTACGTTTGGTACGCGTGCTGCTCCTGGATACTCATAGCCCACAATCACAAGTTCATCATCATAGCTACCAAGTTCTACATTGAACTCTGTGAAAGCTGCTTCACCTGTTGGTAAAACATATCCTTCTGGTGCTACTGTTTCTTTCATGAAATATGTTCCGTAATCTAATCCAACAACTTCGAAGTATCCTTGGTCATTTGAGACAAATTCTGTTGCCTCTACACTATTATCACTTATCCAATCGATTGTGATTTCTTCTGCATCAGCACCTGACTCATAAATAGGTAATCGTACGCCATCTTTATAGAAAACAGCATAAGCAGTTTTCTCTTCGTTCCACAATTCAAATCTTGCACCGTCTAGTAAAGCATTACTTGAAGCATCAAACTTTTCAAATCTTCTCCCGCCAGTCGTTACTTCTTCTGATGGTACGCGACGTTCGTTGTAGTCATACTCGTCACCTCTACCGATTTCGATCAACGCTGTATTGTTATGGAATTCGTCTGCATTGATGACTGCATTGACTTGTAAGTCATAGGTAACAGTTAATTCCCCGCCGCGATGATTCCCTAATTTTTCAAGCGTTGCTCTGTTCGGTATACCTCCTGTTTCAAGAATGATCTCCACGACAAAACCGTTACCCGCTTTTGTTACTGTATAATCAGTATCTTTTATCAGTGTTGTATCTCCTGCTTGTACAAGGATATCCTGATCAAAATAACTCAAACCTTCTGTTGGCGTATCTGTGATCGTGAAATGCGTGATGACTGTTCTATTGTCCTCATTGATTTCATCAATAAAGTAAGGAATCGGTGCAGTTATTGTATAAGAAACTGTTTTTCCTTTTTCCAAGTCAACATATCGGATCGTTTCTTCACCATTTTCATTGCGAATCGTCACTGTTCTAACGTCCGCTTCATCTACATTCATTTCTTTGGAAGAATCTTGGATTTCATTTTTAGGATACAAGTGTACATCGGTGTTGTACGTATCTTTCCAAGAGGTTCCATCCCATACACCGCCAATAATATCTGGCATCATAACTGGCATCATGACAACCATTGGAGACGCGATTCTTGAAATATGAGCTGGTGAATATGTTTCTAAGAAGAGATAGACTTTATCTCTTAATTCTCCCGTTGTTTCAGTTACCTGTACCTTTTCAAAAACAGCTTCACCATTTTCGCCAGTCGTCTGCTTATCTATACTTTCGATACCATAAGATACAAACCATGCTGCTGTGTGATCTGATTGGATTAAAGCAATCGCAGCAGCAGGTTCTAACCCATCATCATCTATGTCAGTTGTTCTAGGGTCATCTTTCAGCAAATTATAATAGACATCTGTAACATCAAACATTTCAAAATCGACGCCTGGAAGATTTTCATTGCCAAAATCATCTGATATCAACCCGCTGTTCGGTCGTTCTTCAGGCACAGTCGTGAATGCTTTTTTGTGTAATGTGATTGTCACTTCACTTGGTTTTTCCGTGACTTCTTCAGCGTGAACTAATTTTCCATTTCCAAAACTTCCTAAACCTACAGCTGCGAGCAACAGCGCACTCATCCCCATGGTCATCATTTTTTTATTCATTTTTTTCTCCCCGTTCTTTTTTTATTAATAAAACAGCACCTAACAACAAAAGGATTCCTAACAAAGAAATCAATGTTCTTGCTTCATTGGTTTGTGGAAATACGGACCCTTTCACAGGTTGATTTGGATTGCTTGGTCCACTTGGTTCTTTCGGTTTGTCCGTTGTTTCTTTTATGGTCTCGTTATACACGCGTGGTGTTGCTGATTCATAGGCAGAGGCTGGAACTTTTCCGGATTCCAATTCAGCCATCTTCTGCCCATTGACCATTACATATTGCGGCTGTCCTTCTGCATCCACCCAAGATTCAGGGACAATGACCTCGATTTGCTTACTTGCTTCGTCCATTTCGTACCCTTCTACACTTTTCAATTCCTCAAAATAATAGGTACCAGAGGGCAAGAATCGTTGACCTGTCGTGACTAGACCGTCTTTATCTGAAATGAATTTGCTTATATTTTTATCATTCAAAGGATCGTTGTTTGCTGGTTTGATCCATTGATTTTTCAAGTCATTCGCAGGAGCCATGTCTAAATAATATTTTTCGCCTTCTATTATCTGATACAGAGCAAAAACAGCACCTTCTAAGGGGCGTCCTTTTTCAGTTGTTCCTCTTTGTCGTCCATACTTGAAAAAGTATGGATCTCTTAAATAACCGACATTTTTAGGATAGATATGGATTTCTTGCAGTTCCTCGGTTGGTTCTGTTGGATGATAGATTGGCAAAACAGCAGCAATCGGGATCGCTGTTTGATCGATATCCACATTCAACCCGATTTCCGGATCAATTGATTCTTCAAAAATCAAATAAACTGCATCTCGATCTTGGTTTTTCTTAGGTACTTGGATGCGTGCAATCCCATCTCCTAATCCACCAACCGTATCTTTTCCAGTCGTTACCGATTCCCCAACCTGAGCAAGTCTTTCTTCTGTGATTAACTGACGGATATTGTTTCTGCTCGTTTCAGCGATTTGCTGGACGAATTCTCTAGAGGTCATGTTCTCAGCAGCTTTTTTGTCATGATAATAATCGGTCATATCGTAAACGGCGAATGTCGCTCCATTTAGCGGAACTGTCTGCGAAATGATATCTGCTGTTTTTCCCGCTTCCTCAGAGATAGCCAGACCGTCATTTTCATGGAATTCAAATTGGTCGGTATAATCGATATCTCGAATCATCCGTTTATGCAATACGAATTCCACAACGTCTTCCCCTAATTCTTCTGCCGACATCGTTTGAGGAAGAAGGACTGCTACAAATGGCAGTAAAACAAGTAATTGAAGCATCAAACACAACAGCTTTTTCATTACCTTGCCCCCTCCTTTTTAGATTGTCTGACATACAAACCATAGGCTGCACCGGCAAGTGCCACGAAGAATGCAGCAATCAGGATATAGAATAATCGTCCAGATCCCCCTGTAGCAGGCAATGGATTTTCAGGATCATTCCCGACACTAAGCTGTAGCCTGATTCGGTTCGTATCCAAAAGTTCATACTCTAATTCTTGCTGCAGATCAGGAGTCTCTGCTTCTTCGTTTGGATAATAAGAAATCTCAACTTTTAGTGTCCCGGCTTCTTTTCCTGGAACGACCCGATCATTTTCCACTTCTGGTTCTTCTCGATAACTAATTTCTAAAATAAAGTAGCCTGGAAGTTTCCTGTAGCCGTCCGGCGACTTCACTTCCTTGATCCGATAGAATCCTTCCGTCAAATCCAAAGCATTGAATAGGGAAGAATCGTTTGGATCTGGTGCCAAGCCTCCGTCGATGAGTTCATAGTCTCCTGCACTATTTTGTTTCTCAATTGAAAATTCTGCGCCTTCAAGACGTCGACTACTCATACTGTCAACTTTCAAAAGTTCCAGATCGATTGGTGCTAGTTCATCTTCTAAGGTTACTTGTAATACACCATCGATGATGTCATAACCCTCCGGTAACGGATCAGTTTCGTCTTCGATGACTGTCTCTCCAATGACAAATTTCCCTTCTTCATTCAGTGCAAACTGGAATACTTGATCAGACAATTGATACCCATTTGGTACAACAGATTCCGAAACTTCATATTCACCGATAGACAAACGGAGTGGTTGACTGTATTCTAAATCGACGTACTTCTCTACACCGATCGTATAAGGATAGAAGTAACCGATTCCAGACAAACGTTTCGTTTCTTCTGGTTCTAATGGGTTGCCTGTGTATGCTCGATACAGCGGGAAGGAAGAATCTCCTATTTTCCTAATGTCAAAACCTGCACCATCTAAAGGATTACCTTCATGATCTAATTTTCTAACCCGGATCTCCCGGTAATCAAACGTATTGTAAGCAGTGAATGCCACCCATAATCGGCCCTCTTCGTCTGTTGAATGGGTAAGATATTGCCAATTTGCTTCACCTGTTCGTCTAAGCTGGATGATGCCTGTTTCATTGTCGTAAAGTCGCAAGATCCATGTGTCGTTTTCGCTAGGTTCTTTGAAACCTTCTGGGCTTTGACTTTCAACGATTTTGTATTCTGCATAGTTGGCATTTTCTTCACTGTCCGTATGAATAAATGAATCTGGTTCTCCAATAGGATGAATGACTTTCTCACCCTCCACGAGCAAATATTCTCCATTTTCATTTACTGAATAGAACGTGAGCATTCCTTTCTCTTCGTCTGCTTCATTTGCACCAGAGATTCCTTTAGCTACCGGCGTTCCAATTTCAAGTCCGCTTCCATCGGTTTGATAAAGTTCAAACTCTGCCCCATTGATTGGCGTAGTGCTTCCTTCAATGAATTTATTGATGTTCATGTGGACTGGCTTGAATTCATTCCGCATTTCCAGTTTGACATACAAGTCTTCATAATCCGTTTCGTCCTCATTGACATTTTGAACAATTGAAAGTTTGTGGTATTCGCCTTCATAATAAGAATCAGGATCGCTACCTTCTTCTCCACCAACTCTTACTCCTGAAGTATTTGCTGCTACCAACTCATAGTGACCAAGCGCTGTATCTCCGCTGGAACTATATTTTTTGATTTGGAATTGATACGTCTCATCCACTAACTGATAACGTGGCGGTCCAGCGATCTCTCTGATCCAGAAAATATCACTGACAGCACCTGTTTCATCCCCCAGCACAGGGATCTTCGTTTCAAAGATTGCGAGTCCATCGTTGGTAGTTGTTCTCGTTTCAATCGGTTCCACATCCCCGCTATCCGGGTCCTGATCATATAGAGCAAATTCGACTCCTGCTAAAGGTTCCCCATTTTGCCCTGTTTTGCTAACTTGCAAATTACGGTCTTTGTGTTCATAACGAATAGAGGACGTTGGGAAATACATTCGACCAAATGTGATATCGTTATCATAATCTTCCAGATTTTGGATATATGCCTGATTATTTACAGCATAGAAATTCCCGTCTTGTGCACCTGTATCCAGTTTTACTTGATACTTGATCCTGACCATTTCCCCTTCACCTAAAGAAATCGGAGAAAATTTATAGGCTTGATTTTCTCGTCCGACATACGTTGTCGGTGTCGCCACTACTTCTGGCGATGCTTGCCCATGACGTGTGACATCCCA
The DNA here is from genome assembly GCF_056612775.1 of Enterococcus sp. M-BR2. Taxonomy (NCBI): domain Bacteria; kingdom Bacillati; phylum Bacillota; class Bacilli; order Lactobacillales; family Enterococcaceae; genus Enterococcus; species Enterococcus sp. M-BR2. The sequence goes on along the minus strand of NZ_CM152743.1, from coordinate 69,071 downwards.
TATTTCTGGTTCTTGGTACTTCATGCCATTTTCTCCTGGATCTAGATGGTAAAACTGAATATCCGCCGATCTGCCAGCTCCAAACGGTGAAACATTAAATCCAGTTTCATCATAAAGTGTGGCTTGTTGGATCGTTTTCTTGAAAGTAGAGGAGATGTCCTCCAAGGCTGTAATGATGTCATTCTTGTTGTTCGCATCGTAATAACGCGGTGTTGTGCCATCATCGTTTAAATCAGCAATGTTTTTTAATACATTTCGTCCAATTGCATCGAGCCGCTGTCTGCCGGCAACACTTCCGTCAATGCCTAACCCAATGGAGAAAATACTTGGTGGGTTCTCTTGGTACTTGTTTTTCAGCCAATGATGATATGCAACAGTATTGATGGCAGATGATTTTTCTTGGGTATCCGGTTCTCCTGTAGTACCATTGCTAGCAGCACCAGTACCAACCCAGTGAAACGCTTTATCATCACCTTCTTTTACTTCTCCGTAACGATAATTATAATCCCACGTATCTTCTGGACGATTAAATTCTGAAGGATAGACAACAGGATAACTAAAACCTGCCCCTGATGTATTTCCAGAATATGTTTCAAAGTTTTTAAATAAATCGCCTGTATCTCGAGCGATCATATTATTCATAACTGCCCAGTTGGTAAAATCTGGTCTGTTACTTCTTTCAATTGGAGCATAACTGAAGGTGGGTGTTCCGTCTCCTACGACGATCAGGATCTTTTCGGGATTTCTATTTTCTCCGCCATTATCCGCGTACAATGTTTCATAGCCATTTTTAAGTCCTAGTGTAAGCGGCGTTCCTCCGATGGGTGTACGATTTAGTGCTGTATTCTCACTTCCCGTTAAACGATTGATGTCATTTGTCAACGGAAAGATGTCCGAACTGATTTGTTCCTGGTTATTGATGACTGTACTATTATGATAAAAATTCACCATACCGATCCGAATATCCATATTTGGGTCGGATAGCAGATTTTCACTAATTTCATTTACTGCTTCTATCAGTGCCGCATTTTTACTCTGGCCTCCGCCTTCTAGTGTCCCCTCATTCATACTGGCTGATTTATCTAGAACAAAAACGATATCGATCGGGCTGATTTCTTGTTTCTCACTTCCGATCACATCTAGATAAACGTTATAAAGTGTCGTTGCATCTTCAGGATGTAGATCAGATGTTGGGTTGTTTGATAGAACAGGTTCTACCCATTTTTTGATATACGCTCCGTTATAATCCAAGTAACTGTTTTCAAAATTCCGTTCATCTCCCCAAAGCTGAACGGTTTGAGCCGGAACATTTACATCTTCTTCACCTGCAGTTGATCCATTATCAGCCGCATAGTCATAATTTCGCCAGTTCGCTCCCCCGATTGTGTAATCACTATCATCGATCAAGTTCTCTCCATCATATGGTGAGCCTTTTTCTCCCTGATAGCGTTCATTGCTTTGTGACCAATTTCCTAATACTTTTGTATAGTCATTCGTTGTAAATCGTGGATAGCGGTGCTGATCGTTTTCAGCTATTCCGCTAGGATAGATATATTCATATGGATCTTGCGTAGCTGTTGGTCCAAGACGTTCTAAAATACCGTTGAATAACCGGCGTTGAATGCGTTGGAGTGTTTGACCGCTGGGCACGATTGGTGTGTCCAGCTCTTCCGTTTCATTTTCTTCGCTACGTTGATTTTCAGCGGAATCCTCTGTATCTGTTTCATTTTCTTGTAATTCTTGATTAGCTATTCTTTCATCGACCACCACTTGAAGAGGTAGTTCCCCTTCATTCACATCTGGAATCTTTTCTGTTTCAAAAACCAATGTGCCGGTCTCAGCTTCTTTTGAATAAAATTTTCCGACATACCATTCTTGACCATCGATTGTCTCGACTTTTAAGTCTTCTCCATCTTCATCGTAAGAGGAGAGACCTGTTCCCCGAACGTTTTTTACGGTACCAATACCGGCAGCAGCTGTATCGATTGCTAAACGTATTCTACCTTCGTTCGCACTCTCTTTCTTTTCAAAAGCCAGATGCCATTCAAACGTTTCTTCTTTTTCGATATACCTCCCTTCGATTTTTGCATAATCCTCATCTAGAAATACCTCATCCTCCTTCACTTCTGTTGACTCAGCAGCTACATCCAATGCTGTCATATGATAGACAGACTGGAAATACGGTCCAAATAGCAGACTGACAGCTGCTAACTGCAAAAGCTTCAATTTTACCCCTTTCACATTCTTATACTCCTTTCTAAAACATGTGTCTTCTTTCACAACAAACACCAAAAACAACGTCTATCTAATTATAATCTAATTTAATTTTAACTTTAAATCAAATAATATCCATTTTAGTTAAAAAACACCAATTATACAACATTTATTATTAAAATTAGATTATAAAGTTTTATAACGTTCTCATTTAATAGAACTTAAGTTATTAAGACAGGTAAATAATCCCCGACTGTTTCCCTGAAAAACAAAAAAATAAAGCACGAATGCGTATTTACGCACTCATGCTTTATTCATACAATTGATTCAGATAACGGCAGCACACAAGATGCCGATAACACTTCCTAAAATAGCTCCTCCTAAAACATCAGTAGGATAATGTAAAAGTAAAAAAATTCTTGAATAAGCGATCAAACAAGCAAATAGAAAAGCTAATATTCCTGCAATACGACTTAACTCGAACAACGCTGCTACAGATAAAAAAGCAAGTGCCGTATGCCCTGAAGGAAAAGAAGAAGTCTTCGGTTTACTTGTGTAAAGGATAAGCCGACGATTTTTTTCATAGGGTCGTTTCCGCCTTGTCGTTTTTTTAATGAGAAGTAGACCAACAAAAAAATAGATTAGACTGCCTATAAGAATAGCTAGACCATATTCTCTTGTATCAGGTACCAAAACTAAAACCGTAGCAAGGAGCAGCCAAATAAAACCGCCATTAGAGATATTACTGATAAATTTCAAGAAATTGATTTTCCGATTGTCCGTTTCTCGTTGCTTAGCGAACTTATTGATAATACGATCATCGATTTTAGCAATCAAACGCAGCATGTTATTCCTCCTTTTTAAGACCCTTTTCTTGCTTACGATGGATAAAAAGCAGGACTTGAAAATAAAACAAGAAGCTAAAACCTAATAAAGCAAGGTAGATTGGTCCTGCAAACCATAATACAATCAGAAGTATCGACGTGCCTGCTAAATAAAAAAGTGCACTTTTAAAATCATTAAAAAACAAGAAAAATGCTGCAATCCAAGAGACTTCTTTTTGATTTTCCAGTTGAAGCAAGATTTTGTAACTAAAAAGAACCGCACTTAATAGAAGCAAAAACAACGTAGTATACATCAATGTATAGCCAATTCTCCCACCCCAATAATGGAAAATCCGATAATCGATGAATAAAAGAAGAAAATAACTACTTGCTAAACTATCTTGCTTTCCATAAAGAGAAATATTCTCACGGAACTTCTTCCAGTATAATGAACTGAGCTTTTTCTCTTTATTTTTTTTGTAATAATAAATCATATACAGAACTGTTCGACTTGCAGATCCCAATGTGAAAACAGGCAAGACGCACAGGAACCACAGTAGCTGTAACTGGATAAGACGTGGTATCCATTCAATGATTTCTAAGAAATAATCATTGGCTCTTTTACCAATCGACCGATTCATCATCCTTTTGATCCTCCTGTCAAATCCATTCCTTCAATGAAATAACGTTGTGCAAAAAAGAACAGCAAGATCGTCGGGATCAAGACAAGTGTTGCTCCTGCCATCAGATAATTCCATTGTGTCGTCGCTTGGTTCTGAAAAACTTGCAAGCCAATCTGCAACGTGTATTTTTCTTGATCTTGGATATATAAAAGAGGACCTAAGAAATCATTCCAAGCCGCATTGAAGGAATTGATTGCAATCGTGATCAAAGCAGGTTTCGTCAATGGAAGCATCAAATGACTCCAAATATACAAATGATTCGCTCCGTCGATTTCAGCAGCTTCGATCAATTCATTATTGATCGATAAGTAAAATTGACGCATCAGAAATATATTGAACGCATTGCCGAAGAACGATGGAACGATCAGGGGCAAATAAGTACCTACCCAGCCGATCTTGGAGAATAATACATATTGAGGAATCATCGTTACAAACCCTGGGATCATCATCGTAGAAAGAACCAAAGCAAACATCAGCTTTTTCCCAGGAAAATCAAGCTTCGCAAATCCATAAGCAATAAAAGAATTCGAAAGGACATTACCAATCACTACTAGCACAGTGATGAATAATGTATTTCTTGCATAGCGCCAAAAAGGAAATGCGGCAATCGTATCCAGATAGTTTTCCCATACGATTTTTTCTGGGAAAAAGGTCGGAGGATAACGAACGATTTCTTCCATTGGTTTCAATGAAGTAAATACCATCCAAAGCAATGGAATGAGCAAAATAATTCCTATTACCGTCATAAGCACATAGCTTAGCATTTTTTTTGATTGCCGATTCACACTGGTCTTTTTAAAATAATCCATCATTTGCCGTCACCTCCAGAATAATAGACCCATTTAGGTGCAAGCTTCAAATTGACAAAAGTCAGAACCAAAACGATCAGAAATAGGATCATCGACATAGCCATCGCATACCCCATATCAAAAGCGACGAACGCCTTGTTCCACATATGCAGATTATAAAAAAGCAAGGAATTTGCAGGTCCACCTGTTCCATTTTTCGTCATGACATAAGCTTCTTGAAAAATTTGGAAAGAACCGATCGTAGAGGTGATCACATCGTAAAAAATAATAGGAGTGATTAATGGCAAAGTAATACTTTTGAACTTTCCCCAAACGCCTGCTCCATCGATTTCTGCTGATTCATATAAAGATCTAGGAACATTTTGTAATGTAGCTAAGTAAAGTAGCATTGCTCCTCCAGAGCTCCATATTTTCATCAAAATCAACGCTGGTTTCGTCCATTGTGGATCAAACAACCAAGCTGGTCCAGAGATGTGGAACCAGCCCAGAAATGTGTTGATCAATCCTGCAGATGGAGAAAGCAGCTGCATCCATAAGATGTAGACTGCTACTCCTGATAAGACTGCCGGTAAATAGAAAACTGTACGGAATACACTGATTCCTTTGATTTTTTGATTGAGTACTGTGGCTAAAAACACACTGAAAATCGTCGTCAGCGGTACATTGAAGATGACGAAATAAACGGTGTTGTATAACGATTTCCAAAATAAATCGTCATGAACGAACATTCTTTTGAAATTTGCTAGACCAATGAAATTCATCTTGGATGTCAAATTATAATCGGTGAAACTACCAATAACTGAAAAAAGCATAGGCCCTAGCATAAAGATTAAAAAACCGATAATAAAAGGCGAGATAAATAAATAGGCCCATCTTGCTTCTTTTTTCTTTCGGATAGATAAACGCTTCAAATTTTCTTGCCTCCTCTTTACCTAGACAGTCAAAAACGGATTATTGATTTTGCTTGACTAAGTTCTCTACTGCTTTTTGTGCATCTGCCAATCCTTCTTTTGCTGATTTTGTTCCTAAAAGAATCTGGTCGATCTGTTCATTCACTAATGTCGTATAATCCGGTGCATCTAAAGGAACTGGTGTGATCACCGTATTTTTAAAGTTTTCGTCCGCCATTTGATAGATCATTTTCCCTTTGTCCGTTAGGTTGTCATTATTCACTAAATTCTCGTTGGCTGTCTTGCTTGCCATGATGTCAAAACTTTTTTCGCCGAATTTTTCTTGTACTTCTGGAGAAGAAAGATATTTGATGAATTCATAAGAGGCTTCAGGATCTTTTGCTCCGTATGGTACTTCCAAGACGAATCCGCCACCCCATGACCAATGACCTGAACCTTCCTCTTTTTCTGGAAGCTGCATCACGCCAAAATCAAAATCATCCGGTGCGTTTTCCATCAAGCTAGAGTAATAATTGATGTTTTGGGCGCGCATGGCTACTAATCCAGAAATAAATGGATCAGACACACCAGAACCAAATTCTGCTTCTAATTTGTTGATTGTATTTTTTCCATAATAATCCTGCCAGTCTTGAATCCATTCCAAGGCTTCCACTTTGTTTTTAGTATCAATCTTGACTTTTTCGTCCTTATCAAACCAACTAGTCCCGTTGTCTGCGTTTAGTGCCCATACATCCGCGCCTAAATTCCATAATGGATAAAAACCGATACGCGTAAACTCTTTTCCTTCTTTTTTATCTAGTTTACGTGCTGTTTCTTCTAATTCATCCCAAGTTGTCGGTAGATCTTGTTCGCTGATTCCAGCTTCTTTAAATAACTTTTTATTATAAAAAATGACTTGTGTATCTGTATTGAATGGGATGGCATAAGGATCACCTTTATATTCTACTGTATCCCAAAGCTGCGGATAAAAATCCTTAGAAGTGTCTTTATCTACATACTCAGAGAGATTGGTTGCTTGCTGTGCTTCTGCTCTTTGCGCAACGGAATTTATGTCCTGTACAATAACATCAGGTGCATTTCCAGCCGTTATTGCAGATAAAGATTTGGTCCAAATATCCCCCCATGGCTGATACTTATAATTTACATGGATCTCGTCTTGTGATTGGTTGAAATCCTCAATGATTTCTTCGATGGCTTCTTTTCGTGCGCCCGACCCCCAAAAGGACCAGAAATCAATATTTTTTCTTCCATCACTTGTTTTTTCAGAAGAATTTGCTGCACTTGAGCTGGCATCGCTTGTATTACTTGATCCGCATCCTCCTAATAAAAACAATGCTGAACTTGCCAACAATCCTGTAAACAATATTTTTTTCATATTTTACCTCCAAATTTTAATGTAACCGATATCGGTTTTAATATAACAATATCATTTTGTTCTGAAAATAACAATTTATAAGGTATGATCATCGAAAAATTATTAATGATACCAACACTTTATATAATTCGCGAGCGTTTTCTTTGAATTTTTTAATTTTTCATAGCAGAATGAGAATGTATTAAAAAAAGATTAGGAGGAATTTTGATGTTTAGACACCAGAAAGAATTGCAGTTTGAGGCAAAACCAGATCGTCCGAATCCATTAATCGCGAAATATCTGCAGGAGCTGATCGGCGGCCAATATGGCGAGATGAGTGTAGCTATGCAGTACCTGTTCCAAGGTTGGAGCTGCCGAGGAGAAGAAAAATATAAAGATATGCTGATGGACATTGCAACAGAAGAAATCGGCCACGTGGAAATGTTGGCGACAATGGTTGCTCGTTTATTAGAGGGTGCGCCTGTTGAAGATCAAGAAGCAGCAATGCAAAAAGATCCAACAATTGGTGCCATTATCTCTGGAATGAATCCACAGCACGCGATCGTAGCTGGCTTAGGACCTCGTCCTGCTGACAGCGTGGGCAATCCATGGAGCGGTGCCTATATCATTGCGAGTGGCAACTTGTTAGCAGATTTTAGAGCTAATTTAAATGCCGAATCACAAGGAAGACTTCAAGTAGCACGTATTTACGAAATGATTGATGATCGTGGCGTAAAAGATATGCTGTCTGTTCTCCTTGCAAGAGATAGTTATCATCAAAATCTATGGGAATGTGCAGTGAAAGAATTAGAAGAAAAAGAAGGTTCGATCTTAGTTCCAAGTACTTTCCCACGTGACAAAGAACGAAAAGACATTGCTTATGACTTCTATAACTTCTCAGAGGGAGACCAAAGTAGTGAAGGTTCTTGGGCTAGTGGCAAAGCACTGGACGGAGAAGGCGAATATCAATGGTTGAAAGAACCTAAGATCGAAGGCGCTGCACCAAAATTAGAACCAGTAACACCAAAAATGTATGGGACACCTCCATTCAAGAAATAAGAAAAAAGGTTGTGACAAGATTTTTGTCACAACCTTTTTATTGTATTAGAAACGACTTTCCTATTGGCTCGCTTTAAATTTCTTGAAAAATAAATTTCCTTCAGCAGTTAAGCGAACACCTCTGTTTTCTGGATTCAATGTGATATATTCTTTCTCTTTACACCATCGGAAAAACGCGTTCCCGAGATTTCCTCCTAAATGAAATGTTCGTTCTGTCCAATCTAAGCAAGGTTTCACAAGTGCTCCAGATTGTTTTTTCAGTGCGTCAATATCTATTCCTAAGTCTTTGAAATAACAAACGCCTTCTTCTGTAAGTTCCACATGATGGTTTTCCATCACAAGATAGTTGTTGTGAATGTCACTTTTCTATTTAAATGGCAAAAATTTTTAGTATTAAATGACAAAAGCTACCAATTTTTGGTAGCTTTTTATATACCTATCACTAAACTATCTCTTGCTGCTTCGACAACTTCTACAGTAATCTTATCTATTTGATTGATTCTTAAAATACGATCAATCTATGCAAATAAACGATGAATAAGCCTAAAATTTCCTTTTGTAATTTTAATGATAGTTGTGATAGCCTCATAATCAGAAAAATCTTCTAACTTAATATCAATTCCTAAGTCTGACCACTTGTATTTCAAAATATGATGTGTTTCATCCTTACTAAGGTTATCAAATTCATGAGCAAATCCTATGCGAGAGTAAAGTTGCGGATAACGAGACAACCTTTTTTCAATACCAGGCATACCGTTAAGAACCATTGCCAGATCATTTCTATCATAAATATCTCTTAGCTGTTCTAAATGCTGAAGCTTTAAACGATCAATTTCATCGACAATAATTAAATCAATTGCTTCATAGGTTTTAGGAACAGAAGGATCTTCTTGATTGTATTTTAGTACCATATGCATTGCTTTAGTCAGACCTATTCTACTAGTTATTGTGTTAATATCAGAACTGACACGAGACATCTTTTCAGTTGGTGCAGTATAAAAAACTTTATTTACACTTAATATTTCATCTGTTGCATTTTTTCCAATATCATCAGCACGATGATAGGCAATTTGTTCTCTTTACAATAGGAAACAATTTTTCGAGATAATGTCTTTGTACTTATTTTTTTGTGTCTCAATACCAATTCTTCTATTTTTTGTCTAACTTCTTCTGAAACCCTAATTTGCTCAAAATCAGTTCGTATCTTCCTAATTAAACCAACTAGACCATCATGTTCATATTTTTGTACCCAGCGATAGAGTGTACGAGTAGGTACTTTATTTTTAATAGCTATTTCTTTTATCGTTTTTTGTTTATTAAGATAAGGCTCAATAATTTTATATTTTTTCATCGCATCTATTCTTTGCTGTTCTGAAAAACTAGTGAGCGTTTGTTTTTCCATCTTTTCCCTCCATTTTATCTAAATAACGATAAATCGTTGTTCGAGAAACATTCCAACGTTCGGCAATAGTTTTAATAGGTGTTCCACTATCAACTAGAGTCTTTAATAATTCTAAGTCTTGTGCTTTTAATTTTTCAGGACGTCCTCCAAATCGCCCTCTTGCTCGAGCTGCTGCTCGTCCTGCTGCGGATCTTTCTAAAATCAGGTTGCGTTCAAATTCTGCGAATGCTGCAAACAAATGAAACATTAGCTGACCAGTCGAACTAGATTTATCCATTGTAATATTTTCCTGAAGACTACGAAAACTTACGCCGCGTTCATTCAATCGATTGACAATTGAAATCAAATCTTCCATATTCCGTCCTAATCGATCCAATCGCCAAACGACAAGTGTATCGCCAGAGCGAACAAAATCAATCGCCATTTCTAATCCTGGTCGATTACTTTTTGCCCCACTCATATGATCGGTAAAAATTTTTTCACAACCAAATTTATTTAGGCTGTCTTCTTGTAAATCCAAATTTTGTAAACCAGTAGATACCCGGGCGTATCCTATTTTCAAAAAAATCACTCCCTCATTAATTTTATTGTAACATAACTTTATACCGATGGTATAAATGAACATAGATTTTGATATGGGTTTATGAACACATAATAGAATCAAAATTATAGAAATAAGATAAAAAAATAGACTGTTCAGAAACGCCTGATTTTCTGTTCACTCTATTTATGAGCTTCATTCAGTATAGAAACAAAATAATGAATATAAAGCAAATAAATATAGGATAGGTTTTACTTATTCTTCACTGCTGCTATTTTACTAGGAAATCCTACGACAATTTTGGGATTACTTTTTTTCTTCCTGAAGACAAAAAGATGCACTTATATACAAATAAAAACTCCCTATATAGTAGTTAGGGAGTTTTATATCTTATCAACGCATCATTGAGGGGATTTTACTTTTATGTGAATATCATACGTTATTATCAATTATATTGTAAAGCATTTCCACGTGACAGTTTCCCATCTTGCATGGTGTAAACTTGGTCGACTTTATCAAGTAAACGCATGTCATGGGTAATCATAACCACACCTCGATTATACTCGTGAGCAATTCGTGCAAGTAGATCAACAACTTGATGCGCACGTTCTGTATCAAGGCTAGCTGTGGGTTCATCAGCTAATATGATGCTTGGGTTATTATATAATGCGCGAGCAATTGCTGCTCTTTGTCGCTCTCCACCGGATAAATCTTTCGGATAAGATCGTAATACCTTGTTTAGATCCAGCAGATCTAATAGTTCTTCACGATTCATTTTTTTTGAATTTGGCTTGTCTAAACGATCTATTAAATCTAACTATTCTTGAACATTCAAAAATGGAATCAAATTTGATGCTTGTAAGATAAAGCCAAATTCCTTAAAACGCAAAGTTGTTTTTTCTTTTTCAGTCATTTGTGTTGTTTCTTTATTTTTTATAATTATTTGACCACTAGTTGGTGTTTGCAAATTTCCTAGTGTCGTCAAGAAAGTTGTTTTTCCTGATCCTGAAGGACCAACAATAGCAGTAAACTCTCCTTCCTTTAATTCAAAATTGGTAGGGAATAGAGCTTGTGTTAATGTATGTCCACTTCCATATGTCTTGGTGACATTCTTCATTTCTACTAAATTCATTGTTTATTCTCCAATCGCTTCTATAGGATCAATTTTCAAAATCTTAGGCAACGAGATTAGCCCTCCCAAAAGAGCCATTATAATGATTGCTAAACCTAGAAGTGAATAGGCTAGCCAGCTAGGGTAAAAGAAAAGGGTTGCCGGTAAAACAAATTTTACTGCCCATACGCCAATAAGTGCCATTAAAACACCCATACCTGATAAAACGAATATTTGACAAAATAGAGACCAGATAATTGTTTTGGATTGAATACCTTGTGCACGCATAATGCCATAAAGCCCTAGTTTTTGAATCATGATAATGTAAATGAAAATACCGACTACTAAACAAGTAATAACTACCAGAGCTATAATCATTCCCATAAACACATTTACTTCCGGTGTGTAGCCAGGAATATTACTGATCATATCTTGTTCAGTTACTTGTACTAAGCCCTCCCCAGAGACATCAACATCATTGTTTAGAACAATTGCTGAAATGGTTTTGGTTGTTTTATCCGTATGCTGTAACTTCCAGTAGGTAGACAAATCAGTATAAATGACCGGCACGGTAAAAAATTTACTGTCATTCGTTATACCGACGACTTTATATTCGTCAGTACTTCCATTTAACTGTATCTGATCGCCCATTTTAATATTATAATTTTCCATCGATTGATCAATGATAACTTCATTCTTACTTTCAGGATAATGACCTTCAATAAGTTTAGGGGCAATAAAACTGTTCCAATTTTGAGCAAAAATTGAGATATTCACTGTCGTATCATCATTTTTTAGATTTGTTACAGCAAACATATATCCTAGGGGGGCCGCGTCATCTGACAACTTATCTTTATAGTTATCTTCAGTAATAAAGGAGGCTGTTAGATTCTTATTTGCATATTTTGAGAGTACTACTCCTGTTGAATCCCAGTTATCCGCTGCGGTTCGGTTATCTCGAACTAAACCAATTGCTAGGCTTGTCATAAAGAAGACCATAAACGATATAAGGAAAACTGTAACTAGGACAAGGCTGTAACGAAGTTTATTGTGTAAAATTTCTTTTATTGCAAGATACATTATTTTTATTCCTTTCTATTTTTAACTCCATTGTAAATTAAGTCTACAATTTCTTCTAAACGTTGATTTTGTTGCTGTTCAGTCATTTTTTTATTAAAAATCAGACATTGAACAAACAACATAAGAATCTGACTGGCAATCGCTGAGAACAAGCTCGTTAACGTGATTTTTTCATCTATTTTCGAAAAAAGGGAATGTTCTCTTGTCCAATTATTCTTATTATTGGAATCAATATATGAGAAAAAATCTTGTTGTAACTCTTCGTTTATTAGTATTTCGGACAAGAAAATTAAGACAATCTCTTTATTTTCCATTAGAAATTGATAACGATTAAAAACGATGTAATGAATAATCTCTTTTACTTCTGCTTTTTTTTCAAGATCTTCAAAAAAATCGGAAGTAAAAGCAGGTAATATATGATCTAAAATAGGTGTAAGTAAATTCATCGTTAAATCATGCTTATTTGTAAAAAACTTAAAAATTAGCGCTTTTGAAAAACCGGCTTCTTTCGCGATTTGACTGGTTGAAGTGTTGGATATTCCTTGTTTTGAATAAAGTCTAATAGTAGCTTCTAATATTTTTCGCTTATTCTCTGGCATTTCAGCCATATTTAGCCACTGTTCATAATTCGTCATAATCGTTTCTGACATTTCATACCTACTTTCTATAATATCCCACATCGTGACCGATCGGTCACGATGTGGGATTATAATATTATCTAAAAGTAAATTAGTCAAAAAAACGCCTAATGCAATTTATGCTGATAAATACCTAAATCTATATGTTACTTAATAGGAACTTATTTCTAATGAAAAAAAGCTGATTTTCTCTACACTATATACTAGTGTACATTTAAGTAATTTTAAGTTATTATGTTTATATACTTAAAATTACTCGTTTTTTACGAAGGGGATTGAATAGGTGAATCAACAAAAAAGATTGATGATAATTATGGAAAGACTGGAAAAAGAAAAATCATTGACTTTACAAGACATTATGCAACTTACAGGTGCTTCTAGAGACACGGCTAGAAGAGATACAATAAAACTAGCGGATAACAACCTTGTGATTAGAACTTACGGAGGTATCAGTTTAGCAAATTCGTTTAATAAAATAGATGGATATTTAGGAAGAACAGATCAAGAACTTCAAGTGAAAAAGCAAATTGCTAAAGAAGCAAGTAAACTATTACTTGAAAAGCAAACCGTATATTTAGATGTGTCGACCACAATCTCACTTTTGCCTCAATATTTAGCGAATAGAAACATAAACTTGGCTGTGACAAACTCGATTGACATTGCCGATCAATTCTTAAAGACCACTTCAATCCCTACTACGATTCTTGGAGGAACATTAAATAAAGAAAGCCGTTCAGTTACTGGTGGATACCCAATCTGGGAATTAACTAAGTATCGGTTTGATATTTCTTTCTTAAGTTGTGCGGGTATAAATAATCAGGGAATCTATTATGCCCATGAAGAAGACATCGCAATGAAACAGGTAGTTAGAGAGAAAAGTAACAAAATCGTATTACTATGTGATCATACAAAAATCAATTTATCACATAATTACCTTGTCTACTCGTTTGAAGAAATTGATTATTTGATAACCGATAAAAAAATTCCTGAAGAATTAGCCGTTAGAATAGGAAAGAGCAAAATCATCTACACAAAGGAGAATAGCTATGATTAAAACGATATTATTTGATGTTGATGGAACGATTATTGATACAGAATATGTTATGACACATTCTCTGCAAAAAACATTGCGTGAAGAATTAGAGAAGGAAATCCCGATTAAAGAATTACATTATATTTTAGGTATTCCTGGAAGAGAAGCTATTAAAAAGTTTGTAAATACTGAAGAAGAAGAGGAAACTCTCTTATCAAAATGGGGTGAAAACGTACTTTTATTAGCAGACAATGCTCAAGTTTTTCCGCATATAGAAGAAACATTACAGACATTGCATGTAAAAGGGATTCAATTAGGACTTGTCACATCTAAAACAAAAGAAGAAATGAAAAATGAGTTTGATCGATTTAATTTAAATCAGTATTTTGATATACAAATTACAGCTTCAGATACTAAGTTGCATAAACCTTTTCCGGACCCCATACAAAAGGCAATTGATGAATTGGGCATAAAAAAAGAAGAGACGATTTACATTGGTGATTCATTATATGACATGCAAAGTGCGAAATCTTGTGGAGTCACTTTTGGTTTAGCTAAATGGGGTGCTAAAAACATTGAATCATTTCAAAGTGTAGATATAATTATTGATTCTCCTCAAGAAATACTTGATTTGTTAGAAAATAGGCAAAGAGCGTGAGATAAGGATAGGGTTTCACGCTCTTTGTTTTTCGCCATTTAAAGATTGAAATTTTTGCCATTTAAAAAGAAAAGTGACAGTTGTGAAGGAGAAAGTTGAAAAAAACTACACCTATCACACCGGCTAAATGCCGATAACAAGATCTTCCTGCTTTTAATTCACTATATTCTTTGTTTTCATTAAATGATTTGATCGATTTAACCGGACTAACTACCATAAGATTTTCTAACAAATCAGCGATTTCCAGAGATGATAATCGATAATAGACATTTCCTCCCTGTTTATAAGACATCACCCAATCAAGAGAATGAAGTTTTTTTATACGATAAGATGCCGTGTGATCTTTTATTTTTGCTTTCTTTGCTAGTTCATGTACAGTATGGAACCTTCCATCCATCAATAAAGTAAGGATCTCAAGTCGCGAATGATCTGCTAAGAGTTTAGTCGTTTGCTGAAGATCAGGAAATCCAGCCATTTTTTCTATCCTTTCACACATCGATGAGCATCGAGGAATAAGCTTAGTATACTATATTCAGAGGTGAGGATTATGTTTAAAAAAATGGAAAAAAGTTTCTATTACGGATTTCCCGTCGTGCTGATGACGACTAAGGATGAGAAGAAGGGATTTTACATGATCCAACTCATATCAATGTGGATAAATGGCAACCTCTTATCTATAAATTCAGGGAATATACAACTGCCAACCAGTCGTTAAGTTTGAATTTTAGATTCCAAGAATTCAAAGAGTCGTAATGATAAACATCGTTAGGTATAAACAAAAAAAAGACTCACAGCACGAGTAAAAAACAAATAGAAGCTATAAGGTCGAATGTGACTCTATAGATGCAGTATATGCAGCTTATGAGCATTTCTTCTGTTCTCTTTGTTTTTGGGATCTGTGCTGAAGTCTTTTTTGTTTTTTGCCGCTCTTTCTTTGAAAAATCGATTCTGTTATACCTTCTCCATTACTAATTCAGGCATCTGCTGAGTAATGATTTTTCGCGCAAAAGAAATATCTGTTACCCAAGGTTCGATTTGTTCTTCATTCAAGACAAGCGGCATTCGGTCATGGATTGGTGCAACTGTGCGATTAGGTTCAGTAGTCATTATGATCGATTCTGCTGTTTTTTCATCGTGATGGCTACGATAAAAGCCGCCAATATACACTATTTTTTCCTTATTTGAAAACATAAATTTGTCTTTTTCTTCATTCCACTCATAAAAGCCGCTCATTGGGAAAACACAACGATTTTGCAAAAATGGTTGATGAAAGGTCTTTTTTTCTTCTATTGTCTCTGCTCGGGCATTGATCATCAATTGTCCTTTTTTAAATCCGGTAAATCCCCACTTCATGATTTCCGGAGTGAGATTGTTTTCTTCCTTTTTTCTTAATGTCACAACAAGATTTGACGGAAAAATTTCTCCAGCTGCTAATTCTGCTGCCTGTTCCGGTTGTTTCTTCTGGGCTTCTCGATAATAATTCTGAAGGAGCTCCGACTCTAGATTAAAAAAATAACGACCACACATCCTAATACCTCCCCCATCTTTTTATCTATCATACACTGCAACAAGAAGTTCACACCAACAAAACGTTTTCAATGAATGGAGAATTAAAAAAGTTGTGACAAACTCTCCAGTAAACTTTTTTCTCCTGCCAACTCCTCGGTCACAAGTCACAATATCCATCAAATATGAGAAGCTGTTTTTTGAAATTACTCCTTGTGACTCAGAGTGAAACGGCAAGTTCCCGACCTCTGGGTAAACGGTGTTCAATCAGCTGACCCTCGGTATTAGCTCAACAAATGGCAAAATATGAGGAACTATTTTTCCATTTGTTTCTCTAATACTCAGGTCAAACCGCTGATTTCGCAACCTCTTCCTTAAACGGTGTTCAAAAGCTTGCATCTGCGGTAATAAGCCCATCCAAACGAAAAATATGAGAAGCTATTTTTGTTTGGCTGTTCTTATTACTTGATGCAGGACAGCTTTTTCGCAACCTCTGATTCACGGTGTTCCAGAAGTAGCTTCTTCGAAAAATAAGCCGAAATTTCACAAAAATTTGAGAAGTAATTTTCGTCAATTCCTTCTTATTTCTTGAAGCTGACCACTTCTGTCACAACCTCTAATTATTAAAGAACCTTTTGCGAAGTTAACAATCTTTCTTTGATCAATTGAAAATTCTGTCTAAGTAGTGATAGATCTTGTGTGACTTTCAACAATAAGATACTGCCCTGGATTTCAGCAATCAACGCTTTGGCTTGACGGTCTGCCTCTGCATCGGACAGTTTTTCTTCAGAAAGTGCCAAGATATTTTGTTTCGTATACTTGACCCATTGATTGACTAATTCTAGTAGCAATAGACGGAATTCTTCATCCACTGTACTCAACTCAATAATCAAATTCCCCACAGGACAGCCATGATAAGTGATTTGTGCCTCATGATCAGCGAAAATCCAATCCAACATTTCTTCTAGTGCTTCTTCTGGCTGTTTTCCAGCATTTAAGATGTCTTCAAACAACTCTGTCTGCCACATGTCCATATGCGCATGGATCACCGCTAGACAAACTTCTTTTTTTGAAGAAAAGTAATAATAAAATTGCCCTTTCCCCGTATCAGAAGCTGCTAGAATATCCCGGATTGACGTTTCGTGATAGCCTTTTTTATAAATAAGATCTTTGGTCGCTTCCAAGATCTTTTCCTTTGTTTTCAATGATATTCTCCTTTTTCATCTCTCATAGTCCTATATTATACAATAAATTCATCATTTTATCTTCCTAATCGTTTAAAAAGGGCTATGCCAAATTATCTGACACAGTCCTCACTATAAAACTGTTCTCTTGTAGCTAGATGTTCATTGATTCAAGAACTGCGAGGACAAAAGCAGTTCCTATCTTATGATAGTTGCTCTAATACTTCCTCTGTTGTCATCACTTGATCTGCAATAAAACCAAAGTTGGTCAACGCTGCATCCATTGCTTCTTGGCCAGGAGCACCAATTGCATCTGTCGCTACCACAACATTGAATCCACTCTCTACCAATTCACGCATATGGGAATCACTACACAAGTTTCCGTTCATTCCACCGAGAATTACTGTGTCGATTCCATTTTTTCTCAATTGAAGCGCTAAGTCGTTGCTTTCTGGTCCAAAGATTTTATGAGGAGATCTGATGATCGTATTTTCATCCAAATATGGTTTCAATTCTTCGATAAAATCGGCTCCTGAACCTTCTTCCACTGGTTCATATTGACTTTTTCTAGCAAACATCTGCTGCTCAAGCATCATATGTTCTCCTGCACCGCCAAATTGCCATTTATGGTCATGTGGATAAAAATAATGAGGAGAAATAAAGAGTTTGTATCCTTTTTCTTTTGCTTGTTTCACCATTTCGATCATATTTTCGATCGTATTGTATTTTTCTAAGATATCTTTTGTCAAACCAAAGCCACCGCCTGCTGGTTTCAAGAACTCGACTTGCGGGTCAGTTAGAACTACTGCTGTATTTTTGTTGTTGAACATGCTAAATTCTCCATTCGTTATTTATTTTAATACATCATTTAGAGCTTCACTCATTGTTGGATGAGAATAGATTTGATCTCTCAATAACGTATAAGGAAGTTTTCCATTCATAGCTAGCGAAATCAAGTTGATGACTTCATGAGAATCTTCCGCATAGATACTTGCGCCTAGAATCAAGTCAGTTTCAGGATCAACTAAAACTTTGAATACCCCTTTAGGATCTTCTAATACTTGTGCTTTAGGAACACCGCTTGTCATATACTTGAATAATTTGTAATTGACGCCTTGTGCTTTGGCTTGTTTTTCTGTTAATCCTACATTAGATAAAGTCGGAGTGATAAATACACTGTAAGGCACAGCTTTCCGGTTATTCGTTGTTCGTGTATTTTCGCCTTTCAACTGATCCATGATAATTCGATAATCATCTAAAGAGATATAAGTGAACTGCAGTCCGCCTTTGACGTCTCCAATCGCCCAAATGTTTTCCGCATCTGTACGAAGGTATTCATCTACAGCGATTGCTCCGCGATCAGTCAGTTTAACATCTGTATTTTCTAATCCAAGAGAAGCTGTATTAGCTTTTCGGCCAGTTGCTGCTAAAACTTTAGATGCTTCAATCGTTACTTTTTGACCATCTTCTGTAAAGGTAACGGCAGCTGTTGATTCTTGGTCTGCTACTTCATCAACAGTCACACCTAAGTGGAACTCGATCCCTGCATTCGTCAAATCTTCTAAAATCATTTGTGCAATGTCTTCATCTTCACGTGGAAGAAATTCAGGATGGGCATCAAGAACGACAACTTTAGATCCGTATTCATTGAACATTGATGCAAATTCCAGACCAATATATCCAGCTCCAATGATCACTAATTTTTCCGGTAATTGTTCCTGATCCATTGCTTGCGTAGAATCAATCAAGTAGCGACTTGTATTCAATCCTTTGATTGGTAAAATGATTGGTTCAGAACCAGTATTGATGAAAATCCGTTCGCCTTCAACAATCACTTTTTCACCATTATTCGTTACTTCGATTTGATGGTTAGAAAGAAAACGTGCTGTGCCGTCCATCACTGTCCCAGTCGCCTCATCGCTAATCATATGATAATTTTTGGCACGAAGCATGCCCGTCAATTTTTCTTTCCGAGCAACAGCCTCTGTAAAATCGATTCCTCTTTCTCCATTGAAAATCAATGATTTAGAAGGAATACAGCCGATGTTGATACATGTTCCGCCATACATACGTGTTGACTTTTCAACAACTAAAACCGATTCGCCTTTTGAAGCTAACGCCTTCGCTAAAGTCTTACCGCCTTTTCCAAAACCGATCACAATATTTTGATATTTTTCCATCCTTTTTCCATCGCTTCTTCTTTACCTACCGATTGGTACAAAAATATGATAACCGATAATTGTCTATTTTCCAAATCATCTGCTTTGTTTGTCAAAAAAACCAGACAAAAAGCGGTCCTTTCACGTTTTTAGTCTGGTTCGATTTCCTTTATTCTTCTAAACAATCGTTACTTCTACATCGATATTTCCTCTAGTTGCTTTGGAGTAAGGGCAGAATTCATGCGCATCTTCTGCAATTTTTTGGGCTTCTTCTTCGCTGATGCCATCGATATGCACTTCTAATACTACACCGATCTGATAGCCGCCATCATCTAAATTATAAAGAGAGACACGTGCTTTTACTGTGGACTCTGCGGTCATTCCTGCTTCTTTGATCATATGTTGTACTGCCCCATTGAAACAAGAAGCATAACCTGCTGCAAATAATTGTTCTGGATTTGTTCCTTCTGCATGGATTCCCGGAGGAGTGATTTTCATATGCATCGAGCCATTGGGTGCCTCGACTTCTCCATTGCGCCCGCCATGGTTAATCATTGCTGTTTCGTATGCTTTTTTCATTGTACTGCTCCTTTCGATTGACCATTTGCTACTTGCTATAGTTATAGTGTATGACAAGTAAGGCGCTTTCTACAAAAATTCTGCTTATTCAAATACCAGAATACCGTCTTCTACTATTTTTCCAAAAAACAAAAAGATGCCACTCGTGAACAACAGGGTCATATTCGTTCCAAAATAAATAGCAATCTTTTCTAAATAATCTTTTATATGATTGATTTTAAGATACATATATACCAGAAAGTTGACCCCATAGACCAATACTGTTAAAAAAATAACCATATTCGTTACCATTTTTTTCCTCCTTTTGCTGGCCACCTTACCAGCACTCGGTTTAACCTTACCACTTTTTTTGTTGTCCAAGCAACTACCTTTCAAGAAGTTTGGTTTATTCTGCTGGTAATGATCCAAGATCAGAAAAATGTCCGAATAAGTTTGCTAGTTTTTCTAACACTAGCTGGTTCTTTCCGCTTTCGTCATTTTCTATCTGCAATACTAACAACGGCTCATGTAAGCTTAAACGAATCAAAAACCAACCGCTTCCATAAGGTTCTTGCAGATTATACCGAATACCTTCTTCATTTGCCGGGTCGAAGTTCATCCCTTTTTCTTCTTCCAGCAGTCGCTTCATTTCTTCTAATATCTTGTTTCCTTGTTCGCGTGGTTCATCGCTGAACAATTTTAGTCGGATTTCTTGTACTTCTACGGGCTGTTTCAACTCTTTGATTTGTTCATCTAATGTGATACCTTTTCTTTTTAATTCTGGCAAAAGCATCAGGATCTTCGCGATGACATATGCACCATCATCCAGAAAATAATTTTCCTTGAATGCAGCGTGTCCGCTTGTTTCGATGGCTAGCTGTGTATCTTTCCCAAGACGATTAAGTTCTAATGCTTTATTGATTACATTTCGATAGCCGGAAATATAACGAATTTGGGTACCTCCTTTTTCTTCAATGAATTTTTGTAGATGAGAAGAAGTAGGCGAATTCGTTACGATCCTTGTTTCTGGATGCTCTTTTAATACGATCGTACTTAATACTGCGATCAAATTATTTCGATTGATGACTGTTCCAGAAGCACTGACCACAGCTGAACGATCCACATCTGTGTCAAAAATGATCCCAAGATCTGCTTCATTTGCTAAAACAGCCTGCTTGATACTTTCCATCGCTTCTTTGTTATCAGGGTTGGGGATGTGATTAGGAAATCGACCATCTGGTTCCAAAAATTGAGATCCTGTTGTATCAGCGCCTAAGCTATTCAATACTTTTTCAGCAAAGAATCCTCCAGCACCATTTCCAGCATCCACGATGATTTTCCAACCTTTTAGTGGTTTGTCATCTTGTGTTCCCATCCCTTTTTTGATTTTTGTGACTAAATCTTGCGCATAAGGTATCAAAAGGTCTGCTTTTTCCACACTTCCTACTTGTTCACTGTTTATTTTTTGCTGTTGTGACAGGATATAAGCAATATCTTCTTTTTCTGCTCCTCCTTCTGAGGTAAAAAATTTTATTCCGTTGTAATAATAAGGAAGATGGCTAGCAGTCAGCATGACCGCAGCGTCGCATGAGAATTGTTCAAATTGAGTGGACATAAACATAGCTGGCGTAGTAGCTAATTCGAAATCAATGACATGTATCCCTTGTTCTTTCAGACTTTGGATCAACGCCTCTTTTAGTGCTGGTCCGCTGATCCTGCTGTCATGACCAATCCCAATCGTCCATTTTTTAGTCGGATTAGTTGATTTCTTCTTTTTCTTTAGCCAGTTTGCTAGTCCCCAGCCGATCTTTTCTACCCTGTCTGTCGTCAAATTGACTTCATGACCTTCAACTGGTAATGCAATCCCTCGAATATCCGATCCGTTTTGTAGCGCTTTCATATCTTGCATATAAAAGTCCTCCTCATTTATTCCCTCATTTTTTCTAATTTTTCCGCAAACCGCTGTGCTTCTTCTTCTGAGCGGCAAATAATAATGAATGTATCTACACCTGCCATCGTTCCAACAACTTCGGGATAAGCAACTTCGTCTAACCAATTCGTTACCACATCAGCGCCATTTCGTTCAGTCAATACGATGACCATGAATTGAACAGACTGTATACGTAAAACCTCACGCCTAATTGCCGTACGCAAACGTTCTTCATTTAAAGAAACAGATGGTTGGTTAAATAATGTATAGCATACTATTTTATTTTCATTTTGGCTTTTTACTAACTTCATTTCTCTGATGTCTCGAGAAATCGTAGCTTGAGTCACATCGGCACCTGCTTCATGCAACCGTGTAAGCAGCTCTTCCTGTGTCCCAATCGGTTGTTCTGTAATCATTTGGCGGATCAATGCTTGTCGCTGTTTTTTTTTCATATTAGACACCTCTCAATATTGATTATAGCAAAAGACAAGTAATATTTCTTCTCATTTTGGTATTTTTTACTTTTATTTTTTCGGTTTTATTCAGGTTGCTATCCTTTTTCTATTTTGACACGCAAAATCGTCTTCATTTTTTCAGGTGCAGATTTTCGTGGATCGCTGATATAGATTTCTTTATGTTCTTTAGAAGTTCTTTGATAGCCTTCTTCTGCAATGAATGCTTCTAATTTCTCAAAGGATTCTGGTTCTTCATCATAGGAACCGATGTGTAAGATTTGGGCACAAAGACCTTCTTCCATCTTTCCGAATGCTACTTGTTCTCTCAAGTCTTCCGGAAGTTTGCTCAGAGAACGCTGAATGGCTTCTTGTGCTATCGCTTCTGTAACAAAGTCAGGCTGTCGGATCATCAATTGATAAGAAAAATGTTCTTTTTTCATCACTGGTTCATGCAAATACTTTTCTTGCAGTCCCCATTGTCCTTCCAATGGATAGACAGTATACAGCTGATAATCAGGAATCAGCCAATTTTTTTTAGGCGACATGCGTATTGCATAGCTGACTGCATATAGACAGGCTACTCTTCGTTTAAAGTCTTCCTGATTCGGATCCCCGAACCCTCTGATGCTAAAGAATGGTTTTTTAGGAACCTCTAGTATTTGCGGGCTTTTTTTCATACTATAGCTCTTGTCTTTACGCCATTCGATTTTTTCCATTTTTCTTCCTCCGAGAAATTCCATTTAGTTATTTATTATCATACCTCTTTTTGAGTGACTTGGCTAATCGTGTTGACACTATTTTTCAGTTTGTGCTAGAATAAGTTAAGTAAATAAATCGTACAGATAACACGTTTCGGCGTGTCGAGAGAGAGGCGGTTTCTATTTTTATAATAGAAATCACTCTCTTTTTTTACGAAATTTTTTAGAGGTGATGTAAATGACGAAACAAAAACAGCTGCTTTTAGTACCTGCAGTAATTGCAACAGGGATGATGTCTTTTGCGGGCGTATTGATCGAGACGGCCATGAATGTAACTTTCCCCACTCTTATTAGACAGTTTGATTTAACGACCGCACAAGTCCAATGGGTAACAACGATTTATCTTTTGATGATTTCGATCATTGTTCCGCTATCTACTTATTTGAATCGCAATTTTAGTCTCAAAAAACTCTTTTTAGCTTCAAATCTGCTTTTCTTGGCAGGTATAATGATCGACTTCTTCTCTCCTACCTTCATGGTCCTATTGTTTGGTCGATTGCTCCAAGGGGCAGCGACAGGTATCGCTCTTCCGTTGATGTTCCATATTATCTTGACATTTGCCCCCCTCAATCGACGAGGCGCGATGATGGGTGTCGGTACTTTGACAACGGCCATTGCTCCAGCGATTGGCCCCACTTACGGAGGCATTATGACTTCCCATTTTACATGGAATCATATTTTCCTGTTTCTTGTGCCCATTTTGATCCTTTCTTTGATTATCGGCTGGTTTGCTATTCCCGAGATGGCAGTACAAAAAAATGGTTATTTGGATTGGTGGAGCGTTTTAGGAATCTTTCTTTTGTTTAGTGGAAGTCTGACATTTTTGAGTACGTTGGGAACACTTTCTAGTTGGATTGCTTTGATCATCGGCGGGATTGGCTGGTTCCTATTTTACTATCGAAGTAAAAAAGTGGAACATCCGCTGATCCGACTGTCCATTCTTTCAAATAAAACATTCCGTTTGTTTTTGATTGGTTTCTTGGTTTATCAGTTTTTATTACTTGGTGTGTCTTTTGTCTTACCGAATTTCCTTCAGATCGTTCAAGGAAGCAGTCCTTTTGTCGCTGGATTAGCCATGCTTCCCGGTGCAGCGGTTGGTGCTTTGCTTTCTCCTTTTTCTGGTAAAATGCTGGATCAATATGGTCCGAAGAAGCCAATTTTTGCTGGACTGATCCTTTCTTTGATTGGTTGGCTAGCATTATTCCTGCTTATCGGACACGCTTCATTGGGTGTATTGATTGCCTGTCATGTTTTTTATATGGTCGGTATAGGATTGTCTTACAGCAATATGATGACGACTGGAATGAATGCACTGAATGAAGAACTGCAAGGAGACGGGAATGCAATGTTCAATACCTTGCAACAGTTTTCTGGTGCTGTGGCTACTTCATTAGTAGCGGTTATTATCAATTATGTTCAGCATCATACTTCCCATAGTTACAAAGTGTCTACTACATTAGGATCAAAAGCGGCATTGGGCGTCTTATTGCTGTTGCTTCTTATCAGCTTTGCTCGATTCGTCTATTCTCTGTTTTTTGCTAAAAAAGCGTAGTTTCCATATACGGCAGGTGTTGCATCTGCCGTTTTTTTGTGTGAAAATGGTTGTTTGTAAAAGGAGGCTTTTTTATGGAAAAAATTGCCATTATCGGTGGCGGGATCATTGGTATGACCCTAGCCAATTACTTGGACACATCAACATTCGATGTTGCTTTGTTTGATGAAGGAACAGGACAGGCAACGAAAGCAAGCGCTGGGATCATCTCCCCTTGGTTGTCAAAACGCAGAAACAAACAATGGTATCGTCTAGCTAAAGACGGCGCTGCTTTTTTCCCTAAACTCATAAAAGATTTCCAACTTGATCAAACGATTTATGCACAATCAGGGACACTTTTGCTTCGACCTGAAAAAGATTTAGCTGAATTAGCTGTTCTTGCGGAGAAACGAAAAGAAGAAGCACCAGAAATTGGAAACATCGAATGGCTTTCACCTGAAAAGACATCCCAAGCTCTTCCGTTATTGAAGCCAGCAGTTTCACTGCGTATCAGTGGTGGCGGTCGTCTGGATGGAAAAGCATATTTAGAACATCTTGGTCAGCGTTTAGTACAAAAACAAATCGAGCAGATCCAGGCAAAAGTCACCTTGCATAAGAAGAACGATTCTTGGCTCATCAAGGGACCATTTGGAGAATACACAGCTGACCGCGTAATCTTGACACCTGGTCCTGCACTTAAGCCTCTATTAAAAAATTTAGGCTATTCTGCAGATATACGTCCGCAAAAAGGGCAGCTTTTAGCATTTCAGACATCTTATAAGATGAGTCAAGACTGGCCTGTTGCTATGCTTGACGGAGAAGCTGATTTCATTCCTTTTATGGACGGAAAGATCCTTTTAGGTGCTACCCATGAGAACGATCAAGGCTGGGATTTGGCTCCTACTAGCGAAGCTTATAAGGGATTGACTAAGAGTACAGAACAGTTCTTGGCTGATTCAGATCAGATAAAAAACTGGCCATACGAGTTCCGTGTAGGCACCCGTGCTTATACGTCAGATTTTTCCCCATTCTTCGGCGTATTGCCAGATGACCCAAGTCTACTGGCTGCTAGCGGTCTAGGCTCTTCTGGTTTGACGACAGGTCCTTATATCGGCTATCTATTAGCCAACTTCTTAAATACTGGTCATTGGCCTACGGAAGATTATCAAAAGGACATCTCCACCTATATTACGAAAAATCCATCATAGAAAAACAGCTTTTTCAAGCAAGGATCCCGAGCGATATTGCGCATGGATTACTTCTTGAAAAAGCTGTTATTTTAGTTCAATTTCTGAATCAAATTCTCCAAACTTTCTTTTGCTTCATCTGGCAAGAGATTTTTTCCTATCTGAGCTTCAATGAATCGTAAACGAATATCAAGTCGTTGTTTCACCAGATTTTTATAGGATGTATCCTCAAAAGAAACAGGAAAATCTGGTATAGGTAAATAGTGGATATCTTCAAACGGACCAAACGACTTGAATTCTGCCGTTTCTTGCACGATTCTTTCAACGATTGACAATGTCGTTTCAGGTTTAATTTTTTTATCATCGAAGTATCCAGTATTCAAGACATAGCAGGCTGTTTGCTGTTTCAAAAACAACTCTCGAAAAGCTTGATAGTCTTCCCTAAGAGGATAGACACGGAAAGGATTAGCAAATGGTTCAATGACTAACTCATCTAGCTGTCTTTTTGTAGTGATATTTTCCGCATCTGATCGTTTTGTTGCTAATGTTGCACCAAAAGACGCTGCTAAAACCGGATCATTGATCTTGATAATTGGCGGAAGTGAATCATCTTTCATGATCCAAAAAACAGCATCGATCTTTTCGCTAAGATGATTGACTCGGTCTGGTGTCGCATAACGTGATTTGACTGTCCGTCCATTTCCGTTTCGTATATCTCCTGTCACTAGAACTTTTTCTCCTTTACTTGTACATGTCACGCCCACATTCTGACAAGTAAGGAAAAAAGAAATGGCCGGGTCATCAGACGGATAGTCTTGTGTTTTATCAAAGTAAGAAGGTTCCAAGGCAGTAGCAAAACCATTTTTTCTAGAAATAACAAAAGCATCGTCATGTAGGATCGTAACAGAGTGCCCTTCCGAATGTTGTGCTAAGGTGATCGTTGATTTTCCAGAACCGGACAACCCAAATACAGCCATCGTATAAGTCTGATCATTACTAGTATATTGTTTCATCCCGCCATGGCAGGCAATAAAACCATTGCGACTCCCCAATGCCCAAGCAAGCGTCAAAGTCGCTTTTTTTAATTCCCCAAAGTAACGTAATCCTAGCACAGCAGCTGTATTATGGAGAGAATCAAATAAAACGAGTCCATTGGGAAAGGCTTCATGCGTCCATTCGGGATCACAAAAGATATAAAGATCTCCCTCGTCAAAGGACACAGATTTTTGATAAGTAGCCAAAATCTTCGCATTCGCTGGCTGAAAATTCAGTATATAAGAATACAGATTGTTCTCAAATCCTTCTGGAATCAACAAATGACTTTGTACAGAAAATTCTTCAGATAGACCAACGATTACTTTTGTATGATAAAATTGTCGCTTTCGACTTTGATACACGGCTTCTCTCAAGATCTTCTCATATTTACTTTGCTCCTTGTCCAAGTCCTCAAAGATACGCCGAGCACTTGCTGTTCTTCCTACAATACTCCCATCATTGAATACTAGTGTCCTAGCGTCAGCTGGTAAATCTAGTTCTTCAGCATGTGAGACCGTTAAATCTGTGATGATCGTTCCTGGACTCCCTTTTGCTAGTTGATAAGCTGTTTCCCTGTCAAAAACTTTTTGCACATTATTACCGTAGAATGCCGTTTCAACAATGGATCGAATACTGGATAACAGTGGATTTTCACTTGTGATTTTCTCTAGTTCGAGACTCTCTTTTGTACTCATGGCTCCTCCTCATCCCCTAAACAAAAAAGCGTTTTCTTTATTATACATTATCCGAGTTTTTATTTGTACTGCTGTGCAGAGGGAAACAAATCATTTATTTTTCATAAAAAAAACCGAGAACTTGAATAAACAAGACTCTCGGTTTCATCATTTTTCTTTTATCGGCTTAGTACCAACCGTTTGCTAACCAGAATGTTTTAGCAGCATCCCATGAACCATAACGAGATGTTACGTATTGTTCTGCTACACGTTCTTGATTGGCAGCTGAATAGTCGCCGTTTAAGTATGAAGCATCTAATTGGTAACGGCCGATGTAACGTCCGTTAGTAGCTGTGTATGAACCGCCTGATTCTTTTTGTGCGATCCATTCTTTTGCAGAGCTTGAAGTTGGCGCCGTTGCAACAGCTGGGGCAGCAGGAGCTACTTCAACTGTTTCAACAGGTGCAACGTATGTATGTTCTTGCGTTGCTGTTTCAGTTGTAGATGCTGTATTTTCTGTTGTGTTGCTTTCTGTTGTTGCTGAAGAATCATTTGAAGTTGGGATTGTTAATTGTTCACCAACATAAATGCGGTTGATGTCTGCAATTGAATTCTTTTCAGCAATTGCATCGATCATTGAGTTGTCTCCTGCAAATTTTTGTGAAATCTTAGATAATGAATCACCTGATTTTACTGTGTAAACTTCATCAGCGTGAGCATTTGTAGTTCCTACAAACATTGCAGTAGCACCAGCAGCAAAAGTTGTACCTAAAACAATTTTCTTAAATGAATTCATATTAAACTCCTTTTTTTCTCCGTTTTTTATTCTTTCGACGCTATTAACTTTATCATTTAGAAATATTTCATAGGTAAAAGAATCATGACATTTAATGACAAAATGACGGATTATTTAATATTTGTAACATTTGAACAAAAATTTTTTTGATGTAAAACCATCAGATCGTTGTTATATAAGCAAAGTAATCGTTTTTCTGTGTTTTTTTATTTTTGAATAAAAAACACGTTTTCTGTAATATTTACTGCAATAATCTATAAAAAAAAGGAAAAAAATATTTGATTTTTATCAAATTCTATTAAAAAAACGTAAAAAATACAAAAAAACCAGTAATTGTTACAACAATTACTGGACAAAAACAATGAATAATGCTTACTATTTTTTTATTTTAACTTTCTCCGCAACAATTTTTGTGCATGTTCTAGTTCATTTATGACGACTTCTTCCGATTCTTTAGCTAATGTTTCATCTAATACATCAAGCCATTTTTTTGGCTCTTTTGTTCCGAGACGTCCAATAGCCCAAGCTGCTGTTCCTCTGATGACAGGGCGGACATCCGTTAAACATTCTGAAATCTCAGGCAATGCCGTTCGATCTCCTAGATTAGCTAAAGCAATCAATGCGTTTCTCTGCAAAGGTTTTTTTCCACGCCACGAACCGGCTAAATGCCCAAATTGCTGCTTGAAATTTTTATTCGACATCGACAGCATCGGCTTTAATTTTGGATATACTTCATCTATTTTTGGTTCCATCTCTTCATGAAAATGAAAATCTTTTCCTTGATTGTAAGGGCAGACTAACTGGCAGATATCGCATCCATAAATGACATTTCGCATTTTTTTCCGATATTCTTCGGGCATCATCCCTTTTGTCTGCGTTTGATAAGATAAACATCGCTGTGCATTCATTCTGCCATCACCAAGCAATGCTTTCGTCGGACAAGCAGTCACACAGCGCATACAGTCACCGCAACCAAACTCTCCTGGTTTATCCGGCTCAAATACGATATTAGTGACGATTTCACCAAGATAGACAAATGAACCGAACTCTTCGGTGATCAGCAATCCGTTTCGGCCGATAAATCCTAATCCAGCTCGCTGTGCTACAGCGACATCGATCAGTTCCCCAGTGTCTACTTGCGGAGCTAGACGCCATTCCTCTTCTTTTTGCCATTTTTCTGCTCTTGTTTGGATGAATTCGATCAATCGATTCAATCGGTCTCTCAGTATATCATGATAGTCGATCCCCCATGAGGCACGAGCGAATTGCCCCCGTTTTTCATCCCTAGGTACTTCTTCATGGATCCTAGTAGGATACGCAAGAGCAATGGAAATGATTGATTTTGGCTGATCAAATGTCATTTCTGGGTAAAGTCGCTCATCGATATTTGGGTGTTCGAAACCAGAAGTATGTCCGGCTGCTTTTTGCTCTTCCAACGACTCTTTTAATGAATCAAAAGGCTCCGCCGTCGTAAACCCGATCTTGTCAATTCCTAATCGTTTGCTTTCTTGTATAATTTCTTCTTTTAATGTCATGGTCTTCCTCGCTTGCTGTTAACGGCTGTATAATCCATAATATAGTTTTTCTTTTTTCAGTTGGACAAACTGGATTTGCTGATCAGCAATCTTCTTTTCTTCCATCCATTTTTTTCTTGCAGCAAATACTTCCCAATAATTTGTCGAAATCAATTTTCTTTTGTTATCCAATGCGTTGAAAAAATTCAAAGAAACTGGTTTTGTACTTAACAATTCATGGAGTCTTACCTCTTCCCATGGTGAAAACTCAGACAGATCGCGGGAATACAGTACTTCTTCATAGAGATTTTTTTGCTGCGTATACGTGAATGTTTGCGGGATCTTCCCGGGTCTGGCAATTTCTACTAGGCGGTTATAAAACATATTCATTAATTTGCTGTTGGCAATAAATTGACTTTTATAATAGGCCGACTGGATCTTTTTGATCACTCCTTCTGCTTTGATTACTGAAAACAAAGCAGGCCATGCTTTGACGGTGATTTCGTCGTTTTGTTTAACTAATACGCCAGGTGTGAAGCCGACTGGAGAAAGGAACACAAAATAACCGATACCGGTATTTTCATCTAAAGGCTGAAATTCATCAAACAACCATTTGCCTATGTACAGCTCTTCATCTGGTTCTGTTGTCTCGTTTTGATTTGCTATGAATAATTTAGCTAATTCTGCTTCAAGAAATTGAAGGTCTTGATCCTTGTCAGTATTTTCTTGCTGGTTGATCAATCGAAATACTTCTTCTTTAATCGTATATTTATCTTTACGTGTAAAATTCATAGCCACACCTTCCTTCCTTACTCTAACTATAACGGAATTTTCTCAAAAAGGGTATCTGTACGCCGAAAAACATCATAATTTTTTCCGGTTTCTTGTAAAAAAAACGCAAGGTCCGCTCCTTAAGCCAGACCTTGCGTTTTTCAGCTCTCTTTTGTTTGGGATAAACCTTCATGGATTGTTTCGATGTTCCATTTCATCATCTGATAGTAAGAATCTCCTTGTTCCCCTTCTTTGGCTATAGAATCAGTGAACAATTTATCATAAATTTCCAAACCCGTTTCTTTTGCTACTCGTTCCATACTTCTTGGATCTACACTAGTTTCCACGAATAAAACTGGCACTTCTTTTGCTCTTACCTGATCAATAATTGCTTTCATTTGGTCAGGCGTGCCTTGGCTTTCTGTATTGATTTCCCATATATATGCTGCTGGCAAATCATAAGCCCTTGAAAAATATTTGAATGCTCCTTCACTTGTTACTAATAATTTTTTGTTCTCTTCGATAGAAGCAAAACTTTCCTTCGCTTGTGTATCTAATTCTTTTAGTTTTTCCACGTATGTTTCTGCATTTCGCTTATAATGTGTCGCATTTTCTGCATCTTTTTCAGAGAATATACGTGCGATTTCCTGCACATATTTTATTCCGTTAGACAGGTCTAGCCAAGCATGAGGATCCGCTTTTGTATGTTCTTCACCGCTAGTTAAATAAAGAGGTTCTACATTTTTGCTAACTGCAAAATAATCTTTTCCTTCTTCTTTTTTAGCCGTTTCCATCAAGTTATCGAACCAACTGTTACCTGTTTCAAGATTCAATCCGTTGTACAAAATGACATCTGCGTCGCTTGCCTTTTTGATGTCTTCTGGTAGTACTTCATATTCATGCGGATCTGTTCCGACTGGTACGATACTGTGGATATCTATTTTATCTGTTCCGACCTCTTTTGCCATATCCGCCAAAATCGAATTGGTTGCCACGACTGACAGCTTTTCTTTACTTACTTCGTCTGCTTGATTTGAAGTTTGCTTTCCGCAGCCAACTAATGCTAATAAACTAATTGCCAGGATAAAAAAGAGTGATTTCTTTGTTTTCATCTATCTGCTTCCTTTCTGAAATAAAATTCCTTTTGTTGGAGAAAATAAAAAAGCAAGGATAAAAAATGCGGTACATGCTAACACGATCGTAGCTCCTGATGGCCAATTGTAACTATAACTGAAAAATACGCCGACAACGGCACTGAACATACCGATTCCTGCAGCTGTAATGATCATTTTCAGTAAATGGTTCGTTAGCAAGTAAGCCGTGGCGGCTGGTGTGATCAACATGGCAATCACCAAGATCGTTCCTACCGTCTGCAAACTGACTACAGCCACTAATGTCAAAAAGAACATCAAAAGATAATGGATCAGCGATGTGTTCAGCCCATAAGCTTTTGCCATTGTTGGATCGAATGATGTGATCTTCAATTCTTTATAAAAGAAAAAGACAAATATCAAGACGATTCCGCTGACTAGTGCTGTCAGCAGCAGATCGCTCTCCCTAACAGCTAAGACATTCCCAAATAAAATATGATACAGGTCTGTCGCACTTTGAGCATATGAAATCAAGATGATCCCTAATGCAAAAAACGAACTAAAGACAATCCCAATCGCTGTATCATTTTTCAATCGGCTTCGCTGTGTCACGAAACCAATCACCGCTGCTGTCAACATCCCAAAAGCAGTGGCTCCAAAAATGTAACTAAAACCAAACATATAAGAAATGGCTACACCTGGAAGAACTGCGTGAGAGATAGCATCTCCCATCAAAGACATCCCACGTAAAATAATAAAGGAACCGATGACTCCAGAAGCAAGTCCTACAAGCATAGAAGTGACCAAAGCATATTGTAGAAATTGATAATTCATCAATCCATCAATAAAAGATTGGATCATTTTTTCTCTCCTCCTTTTACTAAATGTCCGATGATCTCACCATAGGCCAGTTGAAGATTCTTTGATGTAAAGACTTCTTGTACTGGACCAGAAGCGATCAGCTGTTTATTTAAAAGAACAACTTCATCGAAATATTCTTCTACTTTATGAAGATCATGATGGACGATCAGAATCGTTTTTCCTGAATTCTTCAACTCTTGCAAGATGTCAAAGATTTTTCGTTCACTCAATGCATCGATTCCTACGAATGGTTCATCTAAAAAGATCCACTCTGCGCCTTGAGCTAGAGCTCGTGCAATAAAAACTCTCTGAAGCTGACCACCCGATAGTTCGCTGATCTGTCTTTTGGCATAGTCTTCCATCCCTACTTTTTTTAATGCTTGTCTTGCTCGTTCTTTTTCTTTTTTCCCGGGCCGCTGTCCGATTCGTAAAGATGGATACGTCCCTAAAAGTACAACGCCTAACACATCGATTGGAAAAGAAAGATCCAATTCGCTTCGCTGCTCCACATAGGCTATCTTTTTACGGACTGATTTTACTGGCTGTCCTGAAAAAGTGACTTTACCAGTAGAAGCTGGTATCAACTCTAGCAATGCTTTCATGAATGTTGATTTTCCTGCGCCATTTGGTCCGATGATACCAGTGATTTTTTGTGACTTTATTGTTAAATTGATGGTTTTCAAAACAGTTTTCCCTTGATAAGCGGCTGAAAGGTCTTGAATTTCAATGGCCGTTCGTTCCAAATCCTACACTCCTTTTTAGGTTTCCCTAACTTTTTATTTAAATATAGTTTAACTAAAAAGGAAAGCATTTACAAGTAGAAAGATGAAAAAGTTTTTTTCGAATTTTCCTCGCATTTTATGAAAATTTTCTGTAGAATCACATCAAGAGTTCAATAAGGCTAACCTAAAAATAATACAACTATCTATTGAAACGTTTAATTATTTTTCCTGTTGACTCAACAACGAAAGGAGTTTTTGTATGGAAGAAGAAAAGTTAACTCGGAGTCTTAGTGCCCGTCATATCCAAATGATCGCACTTGGTGGAACGATCGGTGTCGGTCTGTTTATGGGTGCCTCCTCAACCATACGCTGGACAGGGCCCTCAGTGATGGGAGCTTATGCGATTGCAGGATTCTTTTTGTATTTGATTATGCGTGCTTTAGGCGAAATGCTTTACGTCGATCCTTCGACTGGTTCTTTTGCAAATTACGCGAGCGAGTACATCCATCCTGTGGCTGGCTACTTGACCGCTTGGAGTAATATTTTTCAATATATTGTCGTAGGGATAAGTGAAGTAATCGCTGTAGGATCTTATATGAATTATTGGTGGCCCAATCTGCCAGCAATTATTCCCGGCATCATTGTCGTCTTATTTCTTATGCTGGCAAATCTTATTTCTGTCAAGGCGTTTGGCGAATTAGAATTTTGGTTTTCGATCATCAAAGTCATAACAATCATTTTGATGATCATTGCAGGTCTTGGGGTGATTTTATTTGGATTTGGTAATCATGGCCAAGCGGTAGGAATTTCAAATCTTTGGAAAAACGGTGGATTCTTCACTGGCGGTGTCAAAGGCTTTTTCTTTGCATTATCGATCGTCGTTGCTTCCTATCAAGGGATCGAACTGATCGGAATGACTGCTGGCGAAGCAGAGAATCCTAAAAAGACGATCATTGAAGCTGTTCAATCCACTATCGGTCGAATCTTGATTTTTTATATTGGTGCCATTTTTATCATCGTGAGTATTTATCCGTGGAATCAATTGAGTGAGATTGGCTCGCCTTTTGTCCAAACTTTTTCTAAAATCGGCATTACATTTGCTGCAGGGTTGATCAATTTTGTCGTGATTACAGCGGCATTATCAGGTTGCAATTCAGGCATTTTCAGTGCAAGCCGTATGGTCTATACACTTGCGATAAATGGAAAGATGTCTAAAAAGTTTCTGAAATTATCTCGTCATGGTGCGCCTTTTTACCCTGTCGTAGCCATCTCAGGCGGAATCTTGATTGGTTTGATCTTAAACTATCTTCTGCCAATGTTCATCAACCAGTCCGAAAATATCTTTGTTTTCGTATACAGCTCAAGTATTTTACCTGGTATGGTTCCTTGGGTGGTGATTTTGATTAGTGAGATTCGCTTCAAAAAGACTCACGCAGATAAAATGCATGATCATCCTTTTAAAATGCCGCTGTCTCCTTACACGAATTATGCGACACTTGCTTTTTTAGCTATCGTGTTGATTTTCATGTTTATCAATCCTGAAACAAGGATTTCTTTAATCATTGGTCTCGTTTTCTTGCTTTACATGACGATCCATTACTTTATACGCGAAAAAAGAACCGCCAAATAAAAAGAACGAAGCTTCCATCAAGGGAGTCTTCGTTCTTTTTATTGCTTTTATCAATTCAATTTTAGTGTCTCACCGGGAGTCAGGAAATAGTCATCCATACTCATCCCATTCAGTGACAAAATCGTTTCTACTGGTACGCCAGTTCGCTCAGCTATTTGATTTGGACCTTCTCCTTCTAAAACAACAGTTGTCGCAGCCTGTGACGTCGTACTGCTAGTAGTCGTTTCAGTGTTTTCTGTTGTGTCTTGCGTTGTTCGAGCTTGCATTCCAGAAGATTCTGTTGATTCTATCGTCTCAGACTCAGAAGATGCTGTTTCTTGTGTGCTTGTTGACTCTGCTTGAAGAGAAGCGCTCGTCTGCAAATATATGTCGGAAATCTTAGCGACATGATTCGTATAGTTAGCCGATAGCTGATTGATCAAGGTATCTAAGGCTACACCGTCTTTATTATCTGCTGACTGATACGCTGCACGTAATTTTCCGATTCCTTCATCGGAGATTGCTTGGAGCTCACGTGCTTTTTGGTTAGCAACTGCGGATAAACCAGCTATGCCCTCTTGATTTCCTTGGATTTCTGTTTGGTATTCTTCAATCAACACAGGTGTCTTTTCTTCCATCTTTTTCGAATAATCATTGACGATTGCTTGGAGTTGCTCTGGCAAATCATCTGCTGTTTTTTCTTCAGAAGTTTGTGTTTCTTTTGTTTCAGTTGATGCCTCACTTGTTTGTTTCGCATCTGTTTTCTTTGTCGTTGTTTCCGTTACGGTCGTGCTTTTTGCATCTGACGAATTTTTCCCGTGAAAATACAGCCCTGCTACTCCTCCTGCTATGATCAAAAAAACGGCAACTGCTGCCCCAATCATGATCATCCGCTTACGTGCTGCCTGTTTTTGCTGTCTTCTTCGGGTCATCCGAACGTTTTCTCCCCACTCATTTTCATCATACATTTTTTTCACCACC
Organism: Enterococcus sp. M-BR2; assembly: GCF_056612775.1. Lineage (NCBI taxonomy): Bacteria > Bacillati > Bacillota > Bacilli > Lactobacillales > Enterococcaceae > Enterococcus > Enterococcus sp. M-BR2. Next base: position 33,432 of record NZ_CM152743.1, on the reverse strand, counting down.
AATTTTTATGTATAACAGCGTTATCAAACGCTTCATATTCTTATTGTAGCAAATAATTGTCATTGTGCACATTTTTATCCTTGTTATTTATAAGAAAATTTCACCAGTTGAGATGATTCCAAGATCGTCCGTCGATTTCTCCTTGCAACTGCGTTGTTCGTTCATCTATCTCAGCCATCAGTTTCTTTATCTCATATAAGAGTGCACGGTCTTGATATTCTGATTTTTCACTTAATTCATCTAATTGTTGGATCAACCATTCATTTGTCATAATGAAGTTCCTTTCATTTCTTGCAGTGTAAAGCTCAAGTCTTCGATCTGCTCTTTTGCGTCAGTCAGTGCTTCTATGATATATGTTTGTTTTTCCGAATCTTCTTCCTGCATTTTCTGATTTTCCTGTACTCTTTGAATAAACCAGTCAATCCGTTGAGTAAGCGATGGCTTCCCTTCCAATGAGAGATACTGCTGATAAGCAATTAGCTTCTCCCAACGTTTTTCTTGGGATAAATACATAAATTGTGCTAAAACGAATGGCGAAAGATAAGTCATATGGAATTTGTTTGCGATTCGCTGATATGGTCTCAAAAATTCGGAGATCGTATATTCTTCTTTCCCTCCAGCTTGATATTCCTTTTCCGCCACACCTGTTGTCAATACGATCCCTAATTCTTTTCCTTCTAATACACGTGTTGCTTGTTCCAACACATTATCTTGCCAAATTTTTAAATGAGCAGGGGAACTATACCAGTAAAACGGAAACTGGAAAATGATTCGATCATGCTGTGCCAGGAGCTGTAACTCAGCCTTTACATCTATCTTTCCATCTGGATAACTTGATTCTAAATGATGCCAAGTAACGGATAAACCGGAAGAAGCTTCTTTGAAAAATTGCTGATTCAGAGATTCCTCCATCGTTGGATGGCTGATAATGATAAGTGTACGCATCCCTTCTCCTCCTTTTTTAGTCTTCGTTTTACAGTGTAGCATAACCACCACAAGTTTCTTTCGCAGATGCTTGTCCTTTTGTCCAAGCAAATTAGGTCGTCCAAGAGACTGCAGTTTGTTTTTCCAACTGTTTTTTCAAAGTATCCAAAGCAATATTCTTGAAATTTTCGTTTTTCATCCGTTTACGATAGTTCGTAGCCGTTTCTCCGGTACTTTTTTTGAACATCCGGCTAAATACGACTAGACTATTGAACCCTACTTGGTAGGCAATGCTTTCCACGGATTCATCCGTCAGGGAAAGAAGAAACGCCCCTCGATTAATCCGTACCCCAATCAAATATTCCTTGATACTGGTACCCATATGATTTTTGAATACTCGTGACAAGTGACTCCGGTTGACAGCTAAATGCTGGGCGATTTCCTCAACAGATAAATTTTCCGCATAATGTGCCTCGATGTATTTGACTGTCTCAACAGCTAAGGAGGAATGAACTTTTTGTACGCCACCGCTGATCTTTCCGCCGTCTTTTAAAAGGACTGATAAAAAACGGTAGGTTAGTGCTGTTAACTGTAATTCATTTTCCAAGGTTTCTTCCGTATCTTTCATACACTCTAAAATAATGTCGATATATTTTTGTATATCGGAAGAGACCATCGTGTACTGGTCTTCTCTGAAAAGCGACTGCCGGATGATTTCTTCTGCCGCATGTCCACCGAAAGAAAGCCAGCAATACATCCATGGATCTTCTCCATCTGATAAGTAAAATGTCGAGTCTCCTGGACGAATCAAGAATAGATCTCCTTTTTTCAATTGAAACTGTTGATTTTTCACATGATAAGATCCTTTGCCTTCCATCACGACGTGTAAGATGTAATCATTGCGAATAGCAGGACCAAAAGAATGAAACGGCATCGTTTTAGAGAAGCCGCAAAAATCAAAATACAATTCTTTTTCTACTTGTTGATGTTCCTTTTTTAAAAAAATCGATTGCTCCATTTCTCCCTCTCCTTACTTCTTTAGTATAATGCAACAAAAAGTTAAATAAAAGTCACAGAAATATATTAAAAAGGAAGCGATTTCTTGTTAAGTTTAAGTCATTAAAAGATCTTTGTTATTCGTTGTAACCGGTTTACTTAGTATTATATATTGAACAGGAGAGGAATACAGATTATGAAAAGCAAAATGATCCAACGTATGTCCTACGCTTTAGGCGCTTTTGGACACGACACATTCTATGTTACATTAAGCACTTATTTTATGGTATTCGTGACAAGCCAGATGTTTGCAGGAACAGATAAGGCAACGAATGCAAAAATGATTGCTACAGTTACAAGCTTAGTTGTAGGTATCCGCTTAGTTGAAATTATTTTTGATCCTTTGATTGGTGGCGTTATTGATAATACCCGTACAAAATATGGTAAATTCAAACCATGGTTAGTTATCGGTGGTATTGTTAGTTCTGTACTCTTGGTAGCAATCTTTACCAATTTCTTTGGCTTAGCTACTCATAATACGACTTTATTTATCATATTATTTGCAATCGTTTTCATATTGCTGGATAGTTTTTATTCATTCAAGGATATCGCTTTTTGGTCAATGATTCCTGCTTTGAGTACGGAAACAAAGGAACGTGAAAAATTTGCTACGTTTGCTCGTTTCGGCTCTTCTCTAGGTGCAAATGGTACTACACTAGTCGTTGTCCCTATCGTTACTTTCTTTACTTATCTTGTTACTCATAAACATATTGAAGGCGCTTCAGGTTGGTTCTGGTTCGGTGTGATTGCTGCTGTTATTTCAGGCGGTACTGCAATTATCACTGCCTTGGGAACAAAAGAAGTCGATACTGCGATCCGTCAACAAAATGAAAAAGCCGGAATCAAAGATGTGTTCAAAGCAGTTGCTCAAAATGATCAATTGATGTGGCTTGCCCTTGCTTATATCGCTTATGCGATTGCTAATGTAGCAACGACTGCTGTATTGTTCTACTTCTTCAAATATGTACTTGGCCAACCAACTGAATTTTGGATCGTTGGTCTAGTTGCTGCCTTACTTGGTTTAGTAGCTGTTCCACTATTCCCAATGCTTACACGTGTCATCTCTCGTCGCTACGTTTACCTTGGCGGGATTGCAATGATGATTTCTTCCTACTTTTTCTTTACGATCGCAGGTTCAAGTTTGCCAATCGTTATCATCGGGTTAGTATTGTTCTACTTCCCTCAACAATTGATTTTCTTATCCGCTTTGATGACAATCACAGACTCTGTTGAATATGGTCAATGGAAAAATGGTATCCGTAATGAAGCTGTTACTCTCTCTATTCGTCCTTTACTAGATAAAATCGCTGGTGCTTTGTCTAACGGAATCGTAGGTTTTGTCGCTATCGCTTCTGGGATGACTGGTAATGCTACTGCTGCTGATATCACTGCTCATGGCGTAACGACTTTCAAAGCTTATGCATTCTATGCTCCTGCTGCTTTGATGATTTTCTCCGCTATTATTTTTGCTTGGAAGATTACATTGACAGAGAAAAAACATGCACAAATCGTTGAGGAATTAGAAAACAAATTGGCTCCAGCTGATACAATGGAAGATGAACTTCACGATGCAGTAGTTCCTTCACATTAAGAAAGGATCTTGAAAATGAAGATTACAGAAAAAGATTTCGGTCAAGGTTATCATTTGATAACCTTGGAGAATAAAAACAAGCTAGTACTTTCTGTCTCTGATTTAGGTGCTAGGATCGTTTGTTTAAAAACAAATGATCAAGAATTAGTTTTGGGATTTGACACCGCTGAAGAATATATCGAAAAAGACCCGTATATCGGCGCGTCTATCGGTCGCACCGCAGGGAGGATCGAAAATGGCCGCTTTTCTCTCAATGGAAAAACTTACCAATTAGCTACAAATCCAAATACTGGGCATAATCTGCATGGTGGTTCTCCTGGATTTGAATTAAAAAAATGGTCTTATGTCATTTTGAATGGCGAAAATGAAGCTGCTGTCATTTTTACTACTACAAGTCCCGACGGAGAACATGGTTTTCCAGGTACATTGGATGTGGAAGTCCGTTATACTTTGACACAAGATAATATCTGGCGAGTGACCACTCGCGGCATCAGTGATCAAGATACTTTATTCAATCCGACAAATCATGTCTACTTCAACTTGACGGGAGATGCTTCTCAAACGATCGATCAACATGAGCTTTGGCTCAATAGTGAAGCTTACGCTCCTTTACGAGCAGACAGTATTCCTATAGGAGTAAAAGAAAATACTGCAGGGAATGCTTTCGATTTTCAAACGCCTAAAAAACTAGCGACCGTTTTTGCTAGTGATTTGGATCAAAAAGAACTCGTTGACGGAATCGATCATCCATTTTTCTTAAAAGAATCTGGCTTGGATAAAGAAGCTGCTCGCTTGACTAGTCCGGATAAAAAAATCCAAGTAGATATCGCTACAGATGCTTCTAGTATGGTTATTTTCACTGCAAATTTCGGTCCAGAAACACCAGAAATGCGTGGTCGAAAACTGGCACATCACGGCGGCATCACATTTGAGACTCAAACAGCTCCAGGGGCAGAGCGTTTCTCAGCATTTGGTTCGATTCATTTAAAAGCCGGAACAGCATTTGAAACAGTGACAGAATTCAAAATCAAAACAAGAGAGGAATAACTCATCATGGAAATCAAAAGAAGCTTAAACACAAAATTTGCCGAAACATTCGGCCCTAAAAAAACGACACAATACTTCTCGCCAGGTCGCATCAATTTGATTGGTGAACACACCGATTACAATGGCGGTCATGTCTTCCCTGCTTCTATCACTTATGGAACACAAGGTGTCGCCGCACCTAGAGACGATAATAAAATATTAGTTTATTCCACAAACTTTGATGATATCGGTGTCATCAGTTTTACTTTAGACGAGCTAGAATATGATAAAAAAGCAAATTGGGCAAACTACGTAAAAGGAATGATCCTTAAATTAAAAGAAGCTGGACACCCAATTGATCATGGATTTGAGTTGTTGGTGGAAGGAACAATTCCTAACGGTGCAGGACTTTCCAGTAGTGCTTCATTAGAATTATTGGTAGGTGTTGTATTAGAAGATCTATTTGATTTAAAAACGGATCGTTTGGAACTAGTTCAAACGGGTAAAAAAGTAGAAAATGAATTCATCGGTGTCAATTCAGGTATCATGGATCAGTTTGCCATCGGCTTCGGTGAGCTAGATCATGCGATTTTGTTAGATACAAATACGCTGAAATATGAAATGGTCCCAGTGAAACTAGATGGTTATGCAATCGTCATCATGAATACGAATAAACGTCGGGAATTGGCAGATTCAAAATACAATGAGCGCCGCAGCGAATGCGAAGAAGCCTTGGCACGTCTGCAAAAAACTTTGCCTATCTCTTCTTTAGGAGACTTAGATGAAGAAGAATTTGAATCAACTATTGACCAAATCGGTGATGATACATTGACACGCAGAGCTCGTCATGCTGTTTCTGAAAATCAACGTACTTTGAAAGCAAAAGCTGAATTAGAAGCTGGAAACTTGGAAGCATTTGGACAACTGCTAAATGATTCTCACCACTCTCTTCGCTATGATTATGAAGTGACTGGGATCGAGTTAGATACGCTAGTGGACGCTGCTCAAAAACAAGAAGGTGTCCTAGGTGCACGAATGACAGGAGCTGGATTTGGTGGCTGTGCGATTGCTCTTGTCAAAGAAGAAAATATACCTGCCTTCAAAAACAATGTCTATGATGAATATATGAAAGTTGTCGGCTATGCTCCAGAATTTTATGTTGCACACATTGGAAATGGGACAACAAAGATTGATCCAGAAGCCGTTCATGTTTGATAGAAAAATCAATGAACACAGCTAAATAAACAAATACAAATAACCTCTCAGCAATTTTCAAACATGAGCAAAAGGCTCACATTTGAAAATTGCTGTTTTTTATTGACACAAAAAGGGAACATGTGTTCTAATTGTGTAGAAGAGGTGATTGTTATGTGGGCGAATCAAAATCCAGTATTTGTTTATGAAAAAGAACCTTCACGAGATATTTTATGTATTGACTGCAAATCTTTTTACGCCTCCGTAGAGTGCGTGGAAAAGGATCTTGATCCCCTTACAACTAAATTAGTAGTAATGTCCTATCCGTCTGATTCGACAGAAACACGGGGTAGCGGATTAATCTTGGCTTCCAGTCCTGCAGCAAAAAAAGCATACGGCATCACCAATATCAGCCGTGCCAGAGATTTACCCTTTCCCTATCCAAGTGATTTATATATTGTTGCTCCAAGGATGGCTTATTATATGGAAAAAAACAGAGAAATCAATACTATCTATAAAAAATATGCAGATGAAGCGAACCATCATGTCTATTCCGTTGATGAAAGCTTCCTTGATGTAACAAATAGCATGGCACTCTTTGGTAAAACGAATGCGTACGACATGGCTAAGCTGATCCATAAAGATGTATTTGAACAGACCGGAATCTACACGACTATAGGAATCGGCGATAACCCACTACTTGCTAAACTAGCCTTAGATAATGGCTCAAAAGACGGAAAACAAATGATTGCTGAATGGCGTTATGAAGATGTCCCAGAAAAGTTATGGACAATCTCAGATATCACTGACTTTTGGGGAATCGGCAAACGAACAGCAAAACGACTGAAACAAATGGGTATACATTCGGTTTATGATTTAGCTCACGCGGATTATTATCACTTGAAAAGCACGTTAGGGATCATCGGTACTCAGCTTTATGCCCATGCTTGGGGAATCGATCGAAGTTTTTTAGGACAAGAATATATACCAAAATCAAGAAGTATCGGAAATAGTCAAATTCTAGATAGAGATTATACGAGGCAAGAAGAAATCGAGATCGTTATCAAAGAAATGGCCGATCAAGTCGGCACTCGCTTGAGACGATCTGCAGCAAAAGCACAAGTAGTCAGCTTATGGGTAGGATACTCCTTAGGTTATCTTGACCCAAATGGTAAGACCGGTTTTCACCAGCAAACAAAAATCGAAGCGACAAATGCTAGCAGAAATCTAGCAGATGCTTTATTGACCATTTTCCACCAGCATTACCGCTGTCAGGATATTCGACGTATAGGCGTGAACTGTTCCAACCTCGTATACGCGACAGGTTTACAGCTTAACCTTTTTGAAGATCCTGAAAAGCAGATAAATGAAGCAAAAGTTGATTTTGTAGTCGATACGATCAGAAAAAAATACGGCTTTAAATCAATCATCCATGCGCATAGTCTCTTGCAAGGAGGACGCGCCATTGCACGTAGCTCTCTCGTTGGTGGGCATGCAGGTGGTATGAGTGGATTAGAAGGTGGAAAAGATGAGACGGACAGCAAAAAAATTCATTGACTATAACGAGTATCGAGATCGTCCATTTGGATTAAAATGGGGGACCGCTTTTGCGATGGAAGAACTAGTCAACGGTATCAAAAAAAATGAAGAAGAAGCACGCAAACAACCTCTCCCTAAACAACAAATGACATTACAAGAAATCGATAGTATACTGACAGAAGCTTTTTTATCTCGTAAAGCAGTAATCATCCAGCTCAATTTAACAGATGAATTTGGAAGACTCTTAGATGAGGTTGAAGGTCATTTCATTGGTGAAGCCTATGAAGATTATTTTATGATCGACCATCAGCCGATAGTTTGGGAAGACGTACGGCATATTGAGTTAAAAGAAACAAAAAAATGGTTTGTGACATGAGAGGCTGTTCAATCAGCATTTTGATCTTATTATTAGCTGATTGAACATCGTTTAGTGGAGGTTGCGAAAAAGTCGCTTAGTTTTGAGTATCAAGTCAAAGAGCTGATTTCACAACCTCTCTCTATCCATCTATCCGGTAAGATTCATGCATCACGTCTTCTTTGTTTAGTACGTAGAACCCTTTTTCTTCTGACCATTCGACATAAATCAGCTGTTTTACGTCTGCATAGCCTTCTTTCTTCAAATCCTCCAGAAGCCACGATTCATCTAGTTGATTGGATTGAAGTACTTTATGCTGGATTTGTCCTTCGTCCACTAGCAGGATCGACAAAGCTTTGTCATCATCTGATTTTTTCAATACACTCATTTGACCGGCATTCTCTAGGATAACATGTTTGGCATTTTCAAGAGAAAAGCATTCCTGCTGTCTTAAGATTGCTCGCAACTGCTCCATCTCGATATGGTTATTTGCCAACTCTGTCATGTTGATGACGCCGTCTTTGATTAAAACAGAGGGCTCGCCTTTAACCCAGCGATTGACTTTTTCATTTTTTTGGACGATACGTTCGATACCATAAATCATTACTGCCCAAAGCGCAATGGCAAATAGGACATGGCCTACATGGACATTGTCATCATAGGTTGATTCTTCTAAGATCCCCCCTAAAACAAGCGTATAGACTAAATCAAATGGTGTGATTTCCGACATGGATTTCTTCCCAAGCAAACGCACCACTAATAACAAGCCGATCAACCCGAATACCAGTTTCATTGTGATTGAAAAAACCATTCTTTCTCCCCCTAACTATCTGTTAATTAAATTATATATGCTTTCTCTCAAACACGCATGGAATATACAAGGAAGAAATGTATCCTTTCACTAAAATAAGGACTGTGACACGAGTCGTGTCACAGTCCTTATTCCGAACAAAAGGTGTTCCAGAAGTAGCTTCTTCGAAAAATAAGCCGAAATTTCACAAAAATTTGAGAAACAATTTCCGTAAATTCCTTCTTATTTCTTGAAGCTGACCACTTCTGTCACAACCTCTTTTCAAATATTTCGTTTCCTTATTCTACAAATGGTTCTTCTCCTAGTGCTTGTTGAGCGGCTAGATTCAACATGCTCCATTGTCGGTCAAAACCTGGTTGGAAGAAGAAGTCGGCTTCTGCCAGTTCTTCTAAAGTCAGTTTATTTTGTATCGCTAGTGCCAACACATTTCCTTGACCTGTAACATCATAGGTAGATAATACTGCTCCTCCTAGCAATTGATGGGTCATTGGATCTGAGAATAATTGGATGGACACTTTTGGATTTCCTTGTTCTTCTGGTACATATTTTGGTCGTAACGTATCTTCATAATAAGACACTCGTACATCTACTCCTGCTTTTGCTGCAGTGAAGCTATTTAATCCACTTGCTGCAAAATGGTAGTCGAAGACACTTAATGCGGAGGAACCTACGACTCCGCCGAACGGTTTATTTGGTACTTCTTCAAAAAGATGTTTTACTACATAACGTGCTTCTCTACGTGCAACAGTCGCTAAAGCGATCGGCATTTTTTTGCGTGCTGGGATAGAATAAGCAAGTGTAGCATCTCCTACTGCATACACATCTGGAAGATTTGTTTGCAAGTATTCATTCGTTTGGATCCAGCCACGTTCATCTAAGTCGACGATCCCTTTTAACCATTCAGTATTTGCCTTCACTCCAGCAGCTTGGATGACTAGGTCTGCTGGGATTTCTTTTTCACTTGTTTTGATCGCTTCCACTTTTCCGTTTCCGGTAAAGGCTTCGATTTTGGCGTTTGTCAAAACTTCAATACCGTTTTCATTTAGGTGTTGTTCTAAAATGTCTGTCATCTCAGCATCTAAATATGTGCCTAAGGGTCTGTCGATCACATCAAGCAAGACGACTTCTTTTCCAGCTTTTCGGCTTGCTTCTGCTGCTTCGATCCCAATGTAACCAGCACCTACGACAGCGATTTTTTTAATAGCAGGATCATTTAATTTTTCTTTGATTTTGGTTGCCCAATTGTATCCACGCATCAAATAGACATTTTCTAAATCTGCCCCTGGTACTGGCAAATTGTTTGGTTTGACACCAGAACTCAAGATCAATTTATCATAAGGATATTCTTTTGTTTCGTTATCTGATGTGCTAGTAACCGTTACTGTTTTTTTATCTGCATTGATCGTTTTTACTTCGTGATTATTTAAAATATGAACATTGGATTGCGGAAAGTTTTCTGGTCTGAAATTACGTACATCATTTACATCTGTTACCTTGTCTTCTAGATACAGCTCCATACCGCATGACATGAAGGAAACATAGTCTCCTGCTTCAAATAGCGTGATATCTACATTTTCACCGTATCGTGTCAATAGTTCCAAGATCGATTGATGCCCTCCATGAGATGCACCTACAATGACAACTTTGATTTTTTCCATTGATGAAACCTCCTTGAATATTCTTTTAAAATCATTCTAAACAATTTAAACTTAACATTACATCAGTTATGAATCAAAAGAAACGCGCTCATTTGAACCAAATTTAAAAAACAATCGGCAGCTTGCAGAATATACCGCAAAGATGTCGATTGTTTTTTGAGAAAATTCATGAATTACTGTTCTGTTAAAAAGTCTTTGATCCGTTTGCACGCTTCATGTAAGTTTTCCATACTGCTAGCATAAGAAATCCGTATATAGCCTTCTCCTTCTGGGCCAAATGCAATGCCAGGGATACACGCAACTTTTGCCTGTTCCGCTAAGTCTACACAAAACTGCCAAGAGTCGGTTTGAATGACAGCTGGGAGTTTGCAAAATAAGTAAAATGCACCATTTGGCTGAGTCACTTCAAATCCTAAAGGCGCCAATTGCTGGACCAGATAGTCTCTCCGTGTTTGATATTGTTCTTTCATATTCTCGCTATCTTTTACTCCATTTATTAGCGCTTCAGTCGCAGCTTTTTGCGACATCGTTGTAGCCGCAGTCACCAGATATTGATGGACTTTAATTAGTTCGTCAATAAGGGCTTTTTGAGCAAAAATAAAGCCTACTCGCCAACCAGTCATCGCATGTGACTTGGATAACCCGCTTATCACGATTGTTTGTTCCGGAAGATAAGAAGCTATGGATATATGCGTTCCAGTGTAAGTCAATTCAGCATATACTTCATCACTTATAACAAATACCGGATATTTTTTTAAAACTTCAGCGATTGCTTCCAACTGGCTTGCAGACAATGTCGTTCCAGTGGGATTGTTAGGATAATTTAAAATGACTGCTTTGATAGCTGATCCATATTGTTCAAATGCTCGTTCAAATTGTTCCGGCTGACAAACAAACCCTGTGTCAGAAGTATTTATCGGAATCAATTCAGCACCAGCTAGTTCCACTAATGGCTGATATCCTGAATAAGCAGGCGCTGGAATAAGAACCTTGTCTCCTTCTTCTAAAACAGATAACAATGCAGAGGCAATCGCTTCCGTTGCACCAACCGTCGTCAAAACTTCCGTTTGCGGATCATAAGTTAATCCATAACGCTGTTGCTGAAACATACAAGCAGCTTCCCGCAGTTCCTCCAGTCCTCTCATTCCGGTATAGTGAGAAAAGTCTTCTTCAATCGCTGCTATTCCGGCTTGTTTGACATGTTCGGGAGTCGGAAAATCCGGTTCTCCCAAGGTGAGCTTGATCACATCTGGTATCGACGATATTTGCTGATCGAATTGCCGTATTTTAGATACTTCTATTCTAGAAAGTCTGGGATTAAATCGATTGGATAAATTCATCATTATTTACTCGCTCCTCTTTTGAACTGCTATCGATTTTTTCAAGAAGATTTTCTGTAAAAAGAATCGTTTTGTACCATTCTACACCATTTTCTAAAACATCCATATCAAAATCGAACGTCGGATCATGTAAAGCAGGGGTATCACCGACACCTAAAAAGAAAAATACACAAGGATATTGTTGCGTATATATGCCAAAATCTTCGGCTTGAAGAACTGGATCCTCTAATTCATGTAATTTGTTTGAATCCGACAACGCTGCATATAAGCCTCCATGATTGATCACAGCTGGATAGCCGTCATTATAGCGGAAAGAAATAGTTGCTGCAGAGTGAAACTGTTCTGCTAAATGAGCTAATCCCCTCTTCAAATAATTTTGCATATCTGAACTGTAAGAACGGATACTTCCGGATACAATAACTTCTCCAGCTAAAACATTCCGGATCGTTCCACCTTGGATTTGACCAAATTTCATTAGATGATTCCACTCTGCCGGTAATTGCCGATCAAAATCATAAACATTCTTCAAAAATCGTACAGCTGCCTCCAGACTATCGATTCCTTTTTCACTAGAAGCAATATGCGCGGACTGGCCCTTGATGATAATGTCTGTTTCACTGCTTTGTGCCATCAAAGGTCCTGGTCGAGAAAAAACTTCTCCTTTAGCTAGTCCAGGCCATAGATGAAAGCCAAATATTGCTTGTACTTCATATTTATCTAATAATCCTGACTGAATAACACTTTGTGCGCCGCCGGAAATTTCTTCTGATGGCTGATAAATCAGTACTACATTATAAATAAGCTCCTCGATGTGTTCAGTTATAAAGTCGGTCAACCCTAAAAGCATCGCCATATGTCCGTCATGACCACATGCATGCATATACCCTTCATGCTTAGAAGCAAAAAAGAGATTTGTTTCTTCTTTGACTGGCAGTGCATCGATATCTGTTCGAAAAGCAATCGTTTCTTCTTGTTGATTATCAAAATAAAGAAGCAGTCCTGTTTCGCCGATTTCATGGATAACGGCTCCACTATTTTTTACTTGTTCATATAAATATTTTTTTGTTTTAAATTCATGAAATCCGATTTCAGGAATTTGATGGAGTGCCATTCGATATTCTTTCAGCATCCGTATTCACCATCCCTTCATAGATACCCTTCACTACGGTTTCATACTGATCATTCGGTACACCGATGATTAGATTCAACTCCTGTGCTCCTTGTGATAAGATCGATGTGCGAATTTCTAATTTGTTCAATATCGATAACACTTTCCCAGATAAACCGATCAATTCTTTATGCGGTCCGCCAACGACAGAGATCAAAGCTAAGTCTTCAATCACGACGATTTCTTCCACGCCAAGTGTTTCTTTTAATTCTTTTGTGATGAGAAATAATTTATCGGCAATCGCTTCTGCTGAAACGATCACTCCGATATTGTCGATCCCTGAAGGAATATGTTCGATTGATATCTCATGTTTAGCAAAAATGCTCATTGCTTTCCAGATAAACCCGATTTCATCAGACATATGACGTTTGAATAAAGTGATCGAAAGAAAATCCTTGCGTCCAGCTATTCCTGTCAGTCCATTTTCCTTTTCCACTTCGTGATTCGATATTTTTGTTCCTTGAGCGAAAGGATCATTGGTATTTTTTATTTGGATGGGGATATCCGCCTCTTGAACTGGGAAAACAGCTGCTTCATGAAGAACATTAGCCCCCATATAAGCCATCTCTCTCAGTTCTCTAAAAGAGATTTCCTCGATGATTTTAGGATGATCGATGATTCGCGGATCAGCCATCATGATTCCTGAAACATCTGTCCAATTCTCATAACTCGCCGCTTGTAGCATCTTCGCCAGTATCGCGCCAGTAATGTCGCTTCCCCCACGTCCCAATAATTTTTCTTTGCCTGCAGGGTTTGCCCCGTAAAATCCTGGAACAACCATTTTCGGATATCTTTTAAATGCTTTTGTGATTTCCTGTGCTGTTTTTTCCTCATCTATTTTTCCATCATAGTCAAAGAACAGCAGGTCCTTTGCATCAATGAACTGGTAACCAAGATACTCAGCCATCAGTCGAGCAGTCAGATATTCACCTCTGCTTACTAAATAATCTTCAGTTATCTTTTCATCTTCCAGTTGTTTTTGTATGCGTGCCAGTTCCTCTTCCACAGGTAACTGCAGGTCAAGAAGGTCTCTTACTTGAACGAAACGTTCACAGATCCTTTCCCAAAGAGGTGTCCAATCAACATGATGCTGAAGGTAGGCATAAATCAAATAAAGTAAGTCTGTTACTTTGTCATCATCTGATGTACGTTTGCCTAAAGCAGAAACAACGATCACTTGACGATTGGGATCTGAAAGAACAATTGTATGGACTTTTTTGAATTGTTCTTCATGAGACATCGATGTTCCGCCGAATTTTGCTATTTTCAGCGTATTACTCATCTTGCCACCTCCGCTATTTTCTGCATTAAAGCTACAGCAATCTGTACGGCATTTGCAGCGGCTCCTTTGCGTATGTTATCGGCAGTTGTATAGAACAACAGTCCGTTCTCTAAAGAGGTGTCTTTTCTGATCCTCCCCGCATAAACCGTATCTGTTCCTTTAGCAAGAATGCTCGTTGGATATTTATGTGCTGCTAGATCATCTTCTAATTGGATCCCTGGAAACTGACTGAGACACTCTTTAACTTCTTCAATCGTAAACTCTTTTTGCAACTGAACGGCCACCGAGACTCCGTGTCCATTCTCGATTGGCACACGTACACAGGTTGCTGATACTGGCAAATCAGGCTGATGCAGAATCTTACGGGTCTCATTTATCATTTTCTGTTCTTCTTTGGTATAACCATTTTCCAAAGGCTGATCGATTTCTGGAATCACCGTTTGACTAATATTATAAGGATACAAAGCTGGTTCCTCGTCATTTTGCGTGCGATAAAGATCTTGGATACCTTTCTGTCCAGAACCAGAAACTGCTTGATAGGTCGAATAATTGACTCGTTGGATTCCAAAAGCTTCTTGTAAAGCTTTAAGCGGTAGTACCGCTTGAATGGTTGAACAATTTGGATTCGCAATCAGCCGATTCAATGTATAGTCTTCCAGATTAACCTCTGGAACGATCAATGGAATATCCGAATCTTCTCGCCATGCCGAGGAATTATCTATAACAAATAATCCTTGACTTCTTGCGATTGGCGCAAACTCTTTGGATACAGAAGCACCTGCAGAAAATAGCGCTAAATCATATCCTTCAAATGAAGTTTCTGTCAATTCCTGTACAGTGTGTTTCTTCCCCTTGAATACACAAACTTTGCCAGCTGAACGTTTTGACGCTAATAATTTCAATCGTCCTACTGGAAAATCATATTCTTCTAACACTTTGAGCATCGTTTGTCCGACTAATCCGGTTGCCCCCACAATACAGGTATCTATTTCGCGCATTTTTCTCCATCTCCTCTATAATTCGCGTAACGCAGCAATCAATGCTGTATTTTCTTTTGTCTGATCATCACTTATTTTCAAGACTCGTGCAGGTATCCCACCGACAACAGTACCTGCTGACACATCTTCTAAAACCACTGCTCCTGCTGCCACGACTGCATCTTTTCCGATATGGACACCTTCAACAATCACTGCATTCGCACCTATCAGTACGCCGTCTTCTACGATAACCGGTTTAGCCGATGCGGGTTCGATTACACCCGCTAAGACAGCTCCTGCACCAATATGGCAGTTTTTGCCCACTGTCGCTCGTCCACCTAAGACAGCACCCATATCAATCATCGTGTTTTCACCGATTACTGCACCGATATTGATAATCGCTCCCATCATGATCACGGCATTGTTGCCGATGGACACTTGATCTCTGATAATAGCACCTGGTTCGATACGGGCATTGATTTTTTTGATATCCAACAAAGGAACTGCACTGTATCTTGCAGCAGTTTCGATTTCGATTTCAATGATTTTTTCCGCTTCAGCTTCTAAAACCGGAGCAATCGACTCGTAGTCACCAAAAACAACGAAGCTGTTTCCTTCACCAAAAACTTTGCTGTCTTTAAATTTGATTGGCTCGGTTACATTCAGATAGACTTTCACAGGCGTCTTTTTAGATGCCGTTTGAATGTAGCGGATGATTTCTTGAGCTTCCACGTTTCTTACACCCCTTTATCCATTAATAAATCTTCTAATTTGTAATAACCTGGTGGCTGATTTTTCAACCAGTCCGCTGCTTCTACTGCACCTGCAGCAAAGATTCGATTAGAAAAAGATTCATGTTTGACCGTAAATACTTCATCGGGAGCTGCAAACATTACCTCATGTTCACCAGGTAAAGAACCTGCACGAATACTGTGTACACCAATTTGATTTTCTTCTCTTTTTTGTCCTTGCCAGTTATATACAGGCTGAAGCTTTTGTACTTCTTGGATTGTTTGAAGCAGCATATTCGCGGTACCAGATGGTGCATCTTTTTTACGACTATGATGTTTTTCAATCAGTTCGATTTGCCAGTCTTGCAACATTGCAGCTGCTTGCTTGATCAGTTGGTTCATCACCATGATGCCTAACGAAAAATTAGCACTATACATCACAGGTACCTGCTTGGCATGTTCTTCCATTTCTTGGAACTGTGATTGTGTATAACCTGTCGTGCCAATGACTAACGGAAGTTGATAAGACAAGCTATACGAAAGGATCATTTCTAAATTATCTGGATGAGAAAAATCAATAAGCAGTTCTGGCAGTTCTGTAAAAGCAAGTGTAGTTGCTTCTTTAGATGCCGTCCGTAAAAGAAGGACCGTGTCTCCTCTTTCTTGTGCAACTTCTTCGACTCTATTCCCCATCTGTCCACTGCCGATCAGTCCGATTTTCATTTTTCAACCGTCCTTTCCCTTAGCAAAAGCTGAGCTAATTGTTTCTTTTTCTCTTCCGAAAGGGACACTAAAGGCAGGCGTAGAGGTCCTGAAGGTAAATTTAATAATGACATAGCTGCTTTGACAGGAATAGGATTGGTCTCACTGAACAAGGCATGGATCAGCTCAAGTGCATTTAATTGTTTTTCTTTTGCTTGCTGCCATCTTCCGTCCATCGTATCTTTTACTAACTCATGGACTATTTTAGGCTGGATATTTGCCCATACACTGATTACACCGCTCCCTCCTACACTCATTACTGGCAGGATCAAATCATCATTTCCGCTGTAAAGGCTGAATTTTTCGCTAATCAATCGAGCGGCTTCCATCACATAAGCCATATCTCCTGAGGCTTCTTTCAAACCAATGATATTAGGATGTTCTGCTAAATTTACTAGTACATGGATTGGAATCGACATGCCTGTTCTAGAAGGGACATTATATAAAATAAGCGGAATTGGTGAAGCTTCTGCAATTGCTGTAAAATGAGCAGCTAATCCTGCATCACTTGTTTTGTTGTAGTAAGGAGTGATGACCAAAAGTGCATCTGCGCCCAAAGAAGCAAAATGCTTCGCTTTTTCAATCGTTTCTTTCGTATTATTCGTTCCAGCTCCTGCAATCACCGGCACACGGCCAGCCACTTTCTTTACTGTCAGTTGAAGGATCTTCTCCTCCTCAGATTGTGTGAGTGTAGAAGATTCTCCTGTTGTACCCAAAACTAATAATCCGTCTGTTTGTTCATCTAAATGGAATTGGATCAATTTTTCCAAACCAGCGTAATCTACTGATCCCTCTTCATTCATCGGCGTGATCAGCGCCACGATTGAACCTTTTATCATCTTCATTCCTCCAATATTCTTGTCCATTCATGAACTGCTGGACCAGCCATTTGTATCGTATCCTCACCAGAGATCATCAAGTCTCCTTGTTCCAAGTGAACGACTACCTGATCTGCTGAAATCTTCCCAGTTTCCTTCGCAACCGCATAAGAGGCACAGCAACCTGTACCGCAAGCAAGTGTCCAACCTACTCCTCTTTCATAGGTACGGACGGTCAATTCCTGTTCATTGACTACTTCTACAAAGTTGACATTGGTTTTTTCTTTGAACAAAGGATGATGACAGATCAGTTCGCCTCTTTTTTTCCAGACTTCCTCACGCGAATTTTCAACAAAAACAACGGTATGGATCGTCCCTAAAAATAAACTAGTGATTGTTACTTTTTCGCCACCAATCTCTATTTCCTGGTTTTTTATTGGATAAGATTGCGCAGCTTTGATTTTTTCTGGAGAATCATCTGGCACTCCCATATCTACGCTGCAATAAAAAGGTGAGGGAGCCAACACCGTAATTTTTCTTGTGCCTGCTAACGTCTCTACGTCGAATTCCTGTTCATCCATCCTATTTTGATCATTCACATATCGAGCAAAACAGCGAATACCATTTCCGCACATAGGGGCACGGCTACCATCTTTGTTGTAATAGATCATTTCCAACGGATCGGTTTTTACGGCGATCAATCCGTCTGTGTCATATTTTTCTTTTGCACATAAAGAAGCAGCTAATTGACTATAATCCGTATCCTCTGTGTAATCTAATAAGATAAAATCATTTCCACAGCCATTATATTTATGAAGGATCATAAGAAACTTCCCCCCTTAGTAGATCAGAAAATACTTGTCTGCGAACAACCAGTCTCGATTGACCATTATTGACAAAAACAACTGCTGGTCGTGTCGCTCGGTTGTAGTTGCTGCTCATCGAATATCCGTAAGCCCCCGTGGAATAAACAGCTAAAAGATCACCCGATTTTGCTTTCGGCAAATAAGTTTCTTTGATTACCACATCACCTGATTCACACATTTTCCCTGCAATCGTCACTTTTTCTGTTTTTTCTTCCGACAGTTTTTCTGCTAAATCACAATCGTATGCTGCCTGATACAGAGCTGGGCGGATATTATCTGTCATCCCGCCATCTACAAAGTAATATTTTTTATGTGGTGTCTTTTTGATGAAGCCAATCGTGTATAGTGTTGTACCAGCTTCCCCAACAATACTTCTTCCTGGTTCGATCAGTAGTTGACGAATCGTCAGTTTTCGTTTGTCCAAAGATTCTTCCGTATATTCAATCAGCTTTTTTAGTGCCTCTTCGATTGGGATTGGCTGATCATTTTGTGTATAACGAATCCCGAATCCTCCCCCGAGATTCAAGGAAAGTGGTTGGTCAAAATCGGTTAAGTAACTCGTCAATTTGTCGATTTCAGCTAGCCAAGCAGTAACATCAAAAATTTGTGACCCAATATGGGCATGAAAACCTTCTAACTCTAGATAACTGCTTTCTTTTATCAATTGGAGAGCTTGCTGACACTCTTTACTTTCATAGCTCATGCCGAATTTTGAATCAATATGTGCAGTGACTATATATTCATGAGTATGGGCTTCTACACCGACATTCAACCGAAGCATGACATCGACTTTTTTAGAATAGCGTTGGCTTAATTCTTCTAATAACTCGACTTCCATCAAGTTATCGGCAACAACATGCAACAACTCATTTTCAAGTGCATAGCTCAGTTCTTCTGGGGTCTTGTTATTACCATGGAAATAAATAGCATCTCTAGGAAAATCAGCTTGCAAAGCGGTATAGATTTCCCCACCGCTGACAACATCCAGCCCAAATCCATATTCATGGACTAAACGTAGCATCTCAATCGTTTGGAATGCTTTAGAGGCGTAAAGAACTTTTGTATCAAAATGCTTCGATACAAAGCCTCGCTTGAATGACAGCATCGTTTGTCTCATCTTTTCTTCGTCATACACATACAGAGGTGTCTTATACTTTTCTGCTAATGTGCTTGCTGTGACTCCGCCAATTATCAATTCTGTCATTTTTTTATTCCTCTTTTCACATTTTTTCCGTTTTTATTGGAATTTCATTTGATAAAGATTTGAATTTTATTGGAATAATATTATACAAAATTTTCTGAATTGTCTAGTATATTTCGAAACATTTTTTTAAAACAAAAATAAAAAAGGGGACAAAAAATAAAATATCCGAACTATCAGAAGAATATTCCTGCATATAAGCAGAGGTTTATCGCTGTTTAGCGATGATAAACCCTTCTTTCTTCCATATCGTTCGGACATCTTAAATTTTTGAGTTATTTCAACTATTTTCACGGTTCCATGATATTGAAATAGTTGTTTGTATCTGCTTTAAAAAGCATGGACCAGCTTCTTGGTTCACCTGAGGAATCAAGCATTTGCTGGAGGAATGCTACTCTTTTTCCTTCATAAATAAGCGCGGCCTCCTCTTTGTCTGAAGAAATAGGATAATAAGTCAAAATTCCTTGCCAGTAATCGATGAAATAAGTCGTTGGCAATGAATGGATTTGACCATTTGAAAGTTGCCAGTCATCTGTGAACTTTACCATGCCCGTCTGTTGTTTTTTGGTCGAAATAGTATGGATGCTTAAATAATCCAGCAACATTTCTCCATTCATCTGTGCCGATAGCTCTGACGAATCAGCCGATTCAATTGAAAACAAGTCCACATCTTCCTTTAATTCCAGTGCTCCAGTCAAGTACTCATTTCGCCAAGCCCCAGATTCCGTTTGATACCCTAGTTGTGTCAACGACCGCCGGCAAAGCGCTCTTGCTTCTTTATTTTCAGGATCTGCGTAAATGACCAAATTCGTAACTTTTGCCACCCATTGATAATTTCCTTTTTCATAATCTTCATGCGCTTTTTCTAAGATAGCTTCTGCTCCACCCATGTACTTTACCGTTTGTTTCGCTTCCCGTTCAGGAGGAAGCGGATTCAAATTCACCGGATTTGAATCATACCAACCGATATACTTTTGATAAACCGCCTTGCTATTATGAGCAATCGTTCCGTAATATGGTCTTAGATACCACTGGTTTGTCAGCTCTTCTGGCAAAGCGACTTGTTCTGCTAATTCGTTTATGGTATACCCGGCATTGACAGCTTTAAGTGATTCATCATGAATTCCTTTATATAACCGTGCTTGGTCTAGTAAATACCTGTTAATAGCATCTGGTTCCTCCTCAGTGGCATACCGCGGCCAAGTATGCGCATGGAACAATACTTTTGCTTTTGGTCCATAGCGCCGTTGTGCCTCGATAAGGTATCTCGACCAGCTTTTTCCATCTCGTATCTGTGCCCCTCGCAGAGTATAAAGATTATGCATCGTACAAGTGCAGTTTTCTGCCATCCAAAGCGCTTGATATGCTGGAATATACGTATTCATTTCGGCAGGGGCTTCTGTGCCAGGGGTCAATTGGAAATCCAGATCTAATCCATCGATAGCGATTATTTTATTTTCAGTGATCTCACAAGTAGGAAGCTCAAAACTGATTGTGCCTGTAGATTGTCCTTGTCCAATTCCAACAGATAAGGAACCAAATGGACTTTTTTCTAAGGAAGAGCCATATTGAAAGACTGCTCTTCTTCCCATGGCCTTCCCTACCATAAGGTTCTCAGAAATAGCAGCTTCCGTAAATCCTTCAGGTACATAAATCGGAACAGAAGGATCTACTTTGAAGTCTTTAAACAAACCGCGTATGCCACCAAAATGATCGACATGGGAATGACTGATAATGATTCCTGCAAGATTCCCCTCCACTTCTGGATACCCGTTTTCATTAAACCAGCGATCCGCAAACTCAATCGCTGCTCTTGAACATTCGATACTCATCAATGTATCAAAGACAATCCATTTATTGTTTGGGGTAAGAACCAGTGTGAGGTTGGCCATATCAAATCCCCGTAACTGAAAGATTTGCTCAGTGACACGAAAGAGACCCGTTTGATGGTTACATCGCGCATTTTCCCAAAGACTTGGATTCGCACAGTTTGGACATTCCTCTTCTAAAAATGCATAAGCTTTCTGACTCCATATAACTTTTCCTTCTTCAATAATCTCTAAATGGTTAAAGGGAGCAACACAATTCTGGCTAGCTAACATAAATTCATGATTATCCGCAAAGTTTAATTGTTTTTTTACGTTGTTATTTTCTTTCTGTGTCTCTTTCGTCGTATGCTTCTCCATTATTCAGCCTCCGTTTTCTCTTTTTAAACTAATTTAATTATAATATTATTTTAATATAAAGAGAAAGAAAACGATATCTTGATTATACAAGCAGTAGGAAAATAAAAGGAAACATGGCAATTTGAAACTATTTCAAATATTTATAGGCTTCGATAATCTCTTCGTACTTTTCTTTCGCATTTTCTTCTACGGATTTATCTGGATGATACTTCATGACTTTTTGTCGATAGGCATGTTTGATCTCTTCTTTTGTTGCCTGTTCATCTACACCTAAGATCAGCCTAAAATAAGCTTCCAGTTCAAAAGGCTCGTTGATTACTAAAGAAGTTTTTTTGTTGTTCTTATTTTGATTAGATGATTGTTGCGTATGCTCAGAAGTATCTTTCTTTTCATTTTTTTCTTTGAGTAAAAAAGTGAATAAATACGTACACTTACGAAAATACTTATTCAAAGAATGATAAACAACTAAACGGATACCAATTGCTACGAGAGAGATCGGAACTGTCAGCAAAATATTCCAAATCAAAGCTAATTGAAAAATAACATTTAATAAATAAAAAACAGTAACTAACGTCATACATGATCCTATGATCTGCAATGGATAAATACCATAAAATTGTAATAGACTAGACAACAGCAGGTAACTCAGTGGAATGCTTAAAAGAATAAATAATTTTACAGATAGATGCGCTTCTGTAAATCGTTGAAAATAATGGATGATAGGCTGAAAAAATTCTAATAATTCAATATATCGCCCACCTATTTCATTCGGAAGGAACATCGAAAACAAAACAACAATTATGTACAAAGCTACTTCTGGGAATGCAAGCGTTACAATTATTACCCATAACAAAAAAATCAAAAGATAAAAAAACAGTAATAGGATGAATCCCATAAAGATTCCTCTCTTTCAAAATATTCGACAGATCACGTCTTTCAATTAAATTGTATTTCAAAGTGTAAATAAAACAAATACTTTTTTATTTTTCAATCGGCTGATTCTACAAAAAACCTCTTGAAAGGCAGATCGGATGATCTACTTTTCAAGAGGTCAAACTATGTTTTTCAACTTCTTATCAATTCGTTAGCTTATTATTTTGACGCACGTTTTACATAAGAACCTTCTGCTGTATTGATTTCCAATAATTCATCTGTTTCGATGAAGTCAGGAACATTGACCACTAAGCCAGTTTCCATTGTCGCTGGTTTACCTGAACCAGTAACTGTTGCACCTTTGATTGAAGGTTGTGTTTCCACGACACGCAACACGACAGTTGTCGGTAATTGAACACCGATAACTTCGCTACCGAAGAATTGGATTTTTACTTCCATGTTTTCTAGGATATATTTCATTTCTTCTTCTACTGTTTCTACAGGAATTTCATATTGTTCATATGTTTCCAAATCCATGAAGAAAGCTGTATCGTCCATCGTGTACAAATATTGCACAGGTTTTGTGTCGATATGTGCTTTTTCAAATTTTTCTTCTGGTCTGAAAGTTGTGTCGTATGTTGCGCCTGAACGGACATCTTTCAGTTTCATACGCATAACTGTATTTCCTTTACCAGGTTTATGGTGGCTTGCATCCAGAACTTTAATCAATTTACCGTCTTGAACGAACGTCATACCGGCTCTTAAATCACTTGCTGAGATCATTATTTTTGCTCCTTCTTTTCTTTATCATAATCAACTTTATTGTATCAGACAACCGGACAGAAAACTAGAGTATTCTCTATCTTTTAAGGTTTCATGCCTATTTGTCAAAAAAAAAATAAACACGGGTAAACGATACTATCGAAATTTTTTTCTTTCAAGCCTTTGACTTTTATTTTTTTTCATGCTATCGTTAATAAAAATTTTAATTGGAGGGATACACATGACAGTCAGCAACCAAAAACAATTGAATCGTTGCTGTTGTATGGTGCGTAAAAGCAGCATACTATTTGTCATGTCTATTAATTGCCCTTCATAGAATGAGTACCAGGTAATTTACCTTTTGTCTACTCAATTTTTCTCTATGTCTTTCAAGGAGCTGATTTAATAGTCAGCTCCTTTTTTTATTATCTTTTTTAGGAGGTCCATATGATTATCTCGACAATTACAGAAGCTATTGGTTCCACACCGCTTTATCGCTTTGACAATCAGCACTATTCTATGCCTAAAGGTTCTGCTATTTATGCAAAACTGGAATATTTAAATCCAGGAGGAAGTATCAAAGATCGATTGGGTAGTTATTTGATCAAAGAAGGACTTGCCCAAGGAAAAATCAATGAAAAAACGACGATCATCGAACCGACTGCCGGAAACACAGGGATTGGGATTGCTCTGGCCGCACTCACGCATCAGTTAAGAACGATTTTTGTTGTTCCAGAGAAGTTCAGCTTGGAAAAACAACAATTGATGAAAGCATTGGGAGCAAAGATCATCCATTCTCCTAGTGAGAAAGGAATCGTCGGTGCCATCAGCAAAAGTAAAAAACTTGCAGAAGAGATATCGAATAGCTATCTGCCTCTTCAATTTGAAAATAAAGATAATCCCGCTGCTTACTATTATACGTTAGGACCGGAAATCTTTCATGAAATCAAAGAAGATATTCATAGTTTTGTGGCGGGGATCGGTAGCGGTGGAACCTTTGCTGGAACTTCTACCTTTTTGAAAGAAAAATATCCCGATATTCGAATAATCGGTGTAGAACCAGAGGGCTCTGTGTTAAATGGCGGAGATCCAGCCCCTCATGAAATTGAGGGTATCGGTGTAGAATTCATTCCGCCGTTTCTTTCTCCCCTTTCAATCAATCAGATCGAAACAATCTCTGATGGAGAAGGGTTTAACTATACTAGGCAATTAGCACGAGAACAAGGACTATTAGTTGGAAGTTCGAGTGGTGCGGCTTTTGCAGCAGCATTAAGAGAAATTCGTCGTTTACCACCTGGTCATCGTGTCGTTACGATTTTTCCAGACGCAGCAGACCGCTATTTATCAAAAAACATTTACTTATAGGAGGAAAGAAACATGCATATTCAAACAAAATTGATCCACGGAGGCATCAGTGAAGATCCCACAACAGGAGCTGTCAGTGTACCTATTTATCAAACATCCACTTATCGACAAGATGGAGTCGGACATCCTAAGCAATATGAATATTCAAGATCTGGTAATCCTACTCGTTTTGCACTGGAAGAACTGATTGCTGATTTGGAAGGGGGTGTTCGAGGATTCGCTTTTTCTTCTGGACTTTCTGGGATTCATGCCGTTTTTTCTCTTTTTGAAGCTGGCGATCATATCTTATTAGGAGATGATGTCTATGGGGGAACATTCCGTCTATTTGACAAGGTTCTTACTAAAAATGGTCTCGAGTACACGATCATAGATACGAGCAATCTTGATAAAATAGAACAATCCATCCACCCCAATACAAAAGCACTTTATCTTGAAACACCTAGCAATCCGCTTCTAAAGATTACTGATTTAGAAAAAAGTGCCACTCTGGCTCATCGACATGGATTGATAGTTATTGCTGACAATACATTTGCTACTCCTTATTTTCAAAAACCATTAGATCTTGGTTCTGATATCGTTGTCCACAGCGGCACCAAATATCTAGGCGGACACAGCGATGTAGTAGCTGGTTTAGTGACTACTAGACATAAAGAGCTGGCTGAGCAGATTGGATTTTATCAAAATGCTATCGGTGCCGTTCTTGGTCCTCAAGATAGCTGGTTACTTCAGCGTGGAATCAAGACTCTAAGTGTTCGTATGGAGGAACATCAAAAAAATGCTTTTGCAGTAGCTGATTTTCTCTTTTCTCATCCAGCAGTAGAAAAGGTCTACTATCCAGGATTACCCGACCATGAACTTTATGGAATTGCTAAGCAACAAATGAGCGGCTTTAGCGGAATGGTTTCTTTTACTTTAAAAAATGAAGCAACTGCTATTCCTTTTATTGAATCTCTCCAACTATTTACTCTAGCAGAAAGTTTAGGTGGCGTAGAAAGTTTAGTAGAAGTTCCCTCTGTCATGACTCATGCGTCTATTCCAAAAGAAAAACGTGAAGAGGCTGGCATAAAGGACGGATTAATTCGTCTTTCTGTAGGAATTGAGTATGGTCAGGATCTCATAAACGATTTAGCTCAGGCATTTGACACAATCAAGAACTAGAAAGTCCACATAAATGGTTTAGCAGAAAAATCTAAAAAATATTTCAGATTGCTACACCTTGGAAACGATAAGTGTTAGAATCAAGTAGAAAGACGTTTTTGTAAATTTCACTAAATAATTCTTTAGTGGAAAACATCAAAACAAATGAACAAATAGATAGGAGTCTTACAAATGAGAATGAATGTCGAAAGTTTTAATCTTGACCATACAAAAGTCAAAGCACCTTATGTACGTGTAGCCGATCGAAAAACAGGTGCACATGGCGATGTCATCATTAAATACGACGTCC
>NZ_CM152743.1:0-2500 GCF_056612775.1 Enterococcus sp. M-BR2 | reverse complement strand
TGCAGGTACTTAGATGTTTCAGTTCTCTGCGTCTACCTCGAATGTGCTATGTATTCACACAATCGTAACATCCTATTAAAGATGTTGGGTTCCCCCATTCGGAAATCTCTGGATCATAGCTTACGTACAGCTCCCCAAAGCATATCGGTGTTAGTCCCGTCCTTCATCGGCTCCTAGTGCCAAGGCATCCACCGTGCGCCCTTATTCACTTAACCTTATCAACCTTACGGTTGGGTTTTGATCCTTCTTCTAGCGATAGAAGTTAGATCAAGAAAATAAGCAATTGAACTTATTAAAAAACTCTATCCAGCTCACAAATCAGCCTGTGCGGCAAAAAGATCGATCGTCTCATAAAATCAAAGATTTCATGGTCGTCCGCCTATTTTGCTTCAGGCTAAACAATTTGTTTAGCTTTCAAATTCAACGCGGTGTTCTCGGTTTGTATTACTTACATTTACTTCAAATATCCAGTTTTCAATGAACAAAAGTGTTTGAGAGTAAACCTCTCAAAACTGAACAAAGTAAAAACAAATTGTGTAGTTTCCGTAATATTCCTTAGAAAGGAGGTGATCCAGCCGCACCTTCCGATACGGCTACCTTGTTACGACTTCACCCCAATCATCTATCCCACCTTAGGCGGCTGGCTCCAAAAGGTTACCTCACCGACTTCGGGTGTTACAAACTCTCGTGGTGTGACGGGCGGTGTGTACAAGGCCCGGGAACGTATTCACCGCGGCGTGCTGATCCGCGATTACTAGCGATTCCGGCTTCATGCAGGCGAGTTGCAGCCTGCAATCCGAACTGAGAGAAGCTTTAAGAGATTAGCTTAGCCTCGCGACTTCGCAACTCGTTGTACTTCCCATTGTAGCACGTGTGTAGCCCAGGTCATAAGGGGCATGATGATTTGACGTCATCCCCACCTTCCTCCGGTTTGTCACCGGCAGTCTTGCTAGAGTGCCCAACTGAATGATGGCAACTAACAATAAGGGTTGCGCTCGTTGCGGGACTTAACCCAACATCTCACGACACGAGCTGACGACAACCATGCACCACCTGTCACTTTGCCCCCGAAGGGGAAGCTCTATCTCTAGAGTGGTCAAAGGATGTCAAGACCTGGTAAGGTTCTTCGCGTTGCTTCGAATTAAACCACATGCTCCACCGCTTGTGCGGGCCCCCGTCAATTCCTTTGAGTTTCAACCTTGCGGTCGTACTCCCCAGGCGGAGTGCTTAATGCGTTAGCTGCAGCACTGAAGGGCGGAAACCCTCCAACACTTAGCACTCATCGTTTACGGCGTGGACTACCAGGGTATCTAATCCTGTTTGCTCCCCACGCTTTCGAGCCTCAGCGTCAGTTACAGACCAGAGAGCCGCCTTCGCCACTGGTGTTCCTCCATATATCTACGCATTTCACCGCTACACATGGAATTCCACTCTCCTCTTCTGCACTCAAGTCTCCCAGTTTCCAATGACCCTCCCCGGTTGAGCCGGGGGCTTTCACATCAGACTTAAGAAACCGCCTGCGCTCGCTTTACGCCCAATAAATCCGGACAACGCTTGCCACCTACGTATTACCGCGGCTGCTGGCACGTAGTTAGCCGTGGCTTTCTGGTTAGTTACCGTCAAGGGATGAACAGTTACTCTCATCCTTGTTCTTCTCTAACAACAGAGTTTTACGATCCGAAAACCTTCTTCACTCACGCGGCGTTGCTCGGTCAGACTTTCGTCCATTGCCGAAGATTCCCTACTGCTGCCTCCCGTAGGAGTTTGGGCCGTGTCTCAGTTCCAATGTGGCCGATCACCCTCTCAGG
The DNA here is from genome assembly GCF_056612775.1 of Enterococcus sp. M-BR2. Lineage (NCBI taxonomy): Bacteria > Bacillati > Bacillota > Bacilli > Lactobacillales > Enterococcaceae > Enterococcus > Enterococcus sp. M-BR2. The sequence goes on along the minus strand of NZ_CM152743.1, from coordinate 692 downwards.
TCGGCTATGCATCGTGGCCTTGGTGAGCCGTTACCTCACCAACTAGCTAATGCACCGCGGGTCCATCCATCAGCGACACCCGAAAGCGCCTTTCAAATCAAAACCATGCGGTTTCGATTGTTATACGGTATTAGCACCTGTTTCCAAGTGTTATCCCCTTCTGATGGGCAGGTTACCCACGTGTTACTCACCCGTTCGCCACTCTTCTTTTTCCGGTGGAGCAAGCTCCGGTGGAAAAAGAAGCGTACGACTTGCATGTATTAGGCACGCCGCCAGCGTTCGTCCTGAGCCAGGATCAAACTCTCATAAAAAGTTCGAACAATCTTACGATTGTTAAGCTCAATTTGTTTGCTAGCATATTGCTTGCTTGTTAAAAATGTTTGTTGTCTTGAATTGAATCAAGACGCCCTACACATTTGGTTTGTCTTACTTTGTTCAGTTTTCAAAGGTCTACTTCATCGGAAATGTTTTCCCGATTTGTTTTGGCTGCCGTAGCAACTTTTATATCATACCAGAGCGGCAAGTGATTGTCAACTCTTTTTTAAAAGTTTTTTTCGATTTCGTTTTTTTGAAATCTTTCAGCAACTCATTTATCATAACTTATCGTTTGTTATTTGTCAAGAACTTTTTTGAAGTTTTTTCAATAGAATCAACCTTCGCAAGCTGTTCTTTTTTAACGACTCAGTTATCTT